>CAVTBA010000008.1:0-472888 GCA_963732835.1 uncultured Actinomycetota bacterium | reverse complement strand
CGAGACCTCGAACAAGACTGGAAGGACCGCATAATGGCGGAACAGTCGGCCGGCGGGCATGGCGCCCCGGACAGCCGTGACGCGCGCGGTGACCGCGATAGCCGCGGTCGGCGCGACAGTGGCCGCGGAGGACGCGATCGCGACCGCGACGGCGATAAGAGCAACTACCTGGAGCGGGTGGTCGCCATCAACCGCGTCTCCAAGGTGGTCAAGGGCGGTAGGCGCTTCAGCTTCACCGCACTGGTCATCGTGGGCGACGGCAACGGCATGGTCGGCGTCGGCTACGGCAAGGCCAAGGAAGTTCCGGCCGCCATCGCCAAGGGCGTGGAGGAGGCGCGCAAGGGCTTCTTCCGCGTGCCGCTGATCGGCGGCACCATCACGCACCCGGTGCAGGGTGAAGCGGCCGCCGGCGTGGTGCTGCTGCGCCCGGCCAGTCCCGGTACCGGTGTGATCGCCGGCGGCGCGGTGCGTGCGGTGCTGGAATGCGCTGGGGTGCGCGACATCCTGGCCAAGTCCTTGGGTAGCGACAACGCGATCAACGTGGTGCACGCCACCGTCACCGCGCTCAAGCTGCTGCAGCGTCCCGAAGAGGTGGCCGCCCGGCGCGGACTGCCCATCGAGGACGTCGCCCCGGCCGGAATGCTGAAGGCGCGGAGGGAAAGTGAAGCGCTGGCCGCCAGCGCCGCGCGAGAGGGAGCGGCGCCGCAATGAGCCAACTGAAGATCACCCAGGTGCGCAGCACCATCGGGGCCCGCTGGAATCAGCGGGAGAGCCTGCGCACCCTGGGCCTGCGCCGGATCCGCCACTCGGTGATCCGGGATGACAACGCGGCGACCCGCGGCCTGATCGCGGTGGTCAACCACCTCGTCGAGGTGGAGCCGGCCGAGGCGCAAGCCCCAGGGACCGGAGGGAAGAAGAAATGACGATCAAGCTGCACGACCTGAAGCCCGCGCCCGGATCGAAGACCGCCCGGACCCGAGTCGGTCGCGGTGAGGGCTCCAAGGGCAAGACCGCCGGCCGCGGTACCAAGGGCACCAAGGCCCGCAAGAACGTGCCGGCCACCTTCGAGGGCGGGCAGATGCCGCTTCACATGCGGCTGCCCAAGCTCAAGGGGTTCCGGAATCGGTTCCGCACCGAGTACGAGATCGTCAACGTCGGCGACATCAACCGGCTGTTCCCGCAGGGCGGTTCCATCGGCGTGGACGACCTGGTGGCCAAGGGCGCGGTCCGTAAGAACGCGTTGGTCAAGGTCCTCGGGGACGGCAAGCTGAGCGTCAAGGTCGACCTGACCGCGCACAAGTTCAGCGGCAGCGCCCGCGAGAAGATCACCGCCGCTGGCGGCTCGGCCACCGAGCTCTGATCAGCCCAGCCGCGGAATGACTTCCGCGGCAAGGCGTTCCATCTGCTCGCGATTCTCTGGCACGTCGACGCCGACGGGATTGAGCAACAGGTATTCGGCGCCGTCGTCGATCACCTCCCGCAGCCCGCGCGCGACGTCGTCGGGCTGTGCCCGATACCGGAACGTCTTCGACGCCCGCCATCTTGCCGTAGATCCGCCGCAGCCCGGCAAGCACTCGCTCGCGGGCCCGCGCCGCGTCGTCGTCGACCATGAGGTAGACGCGTTTGCCGATGGTGAAACGCGCCGGGTCCCTTTGCTGTTCGTCGAGTTCACGGCGCGCACCACGGTGACGGCTCCTGCGAAGGCCTCGGTGGTCGACGAACCGGCGCCCAGGAACGAGTCGCCGTGGCGCACCGCGCGGGCCAGGGCCTTGGGGGCCAGGCCGCCGAACCAGACGGGCGGGTGCGGCCGCTGCACCGGCTTGGGCACAATCGGCAGGTCGTCGACGTCGCGGAACCGGCCATGGAAGGTGACCCGGGGTTCGTCGGACCAGGCGGCTTTCATCAGTTCCAGTCCCTCGGTGAAATACGAGATGTAGGTCGACTTTTCGACACCGAACGCGGCGAACCTGCGGAAGCCGCCGCCGGTCCCGACGCCGACGTCCAGCCGGCCGTGGCTGAGCCGGTCGACCGCCGTGACCGAAGCGGCCAGCTGCAGCGGGTCGTGCAGTGACGTCACCAGTACGGCGACCCCCAGGCGCAGGCGCTCGGTGCAGGCCGCGCAGTACGCCAGCAGTTCCAGCGGCGCCAGCAGCGGCGCCTCCCCGATGATCTGCTCGAGCACCCAGCCGCCCTCGAAACCGAGTTCCTCGGCGCGGACCAGGTAACCGCGCAGCCCTTCGGCGTCGAACCGGTCGTAGTCGAATTGGGGGATGGCGATGGAGAGCCTCACCCCACCGCCGTACGGCGGCTGTGTCGGTACGCTGCAAATATGTTCGCCTTCCTGCCCTCGCTTCCCGGAGTCGACGACGTCCGCGCACTCGCCGGACGAGTCGACACCGCCCGCCACCACGGCGTACCCAACGGTTGTGTGCTCGAGCTCGACCTGCGTTCGGCGCCGCCTGAGGCGACGGGGTTCGACCCGCTGGCGATCTTCACCGGCGGGCGGCCGATGGCGCTGCGCGACGCGGTCGCGGCCATCCACCGCGCGGCCGAGGACCCGCGGGTCGCCGGCTTGATCGCCCGCGTGCAGCTTGCGGCGTCGACGCCGGCGGCCGTGCAGGAGCTGCGCGAGGCCATCGCCGCGTTCAGCGCCGCCAAGCCGTCGCTGGCCTGGGCCGAGACCTACCCGGGCACGCTGTCCTACTACCTGGCCTCGGCGTTCGGTGAGGTCTGGATGCAGCCGTCGGGAAGCGTCGGGCTGATCGGGTTCGCGAGCAACGCCACCTTCCTGCGCGACGCGTTCGACAAGGCAGGGATCGAACCCCAATACGTGGCGCGCGGCCAATACAAGTCGTGGGCAAACCGGTTCACCGAGCACGGTTTCACGACGGCGCACCGCGAGGCCGTCACCCGGATGCTGGAAAGCCTGCAGGAGCAGGCGTGGCAGGCGATCGCCGAATCGCGCAAGCTGGACCCCGCCGCGCTGGACGCGCTGGCCGACCGCGCCCCGCTGTTGCGCGACGACGCCGTGGCGGCCGGCCTGCTCGACCGGATCGGATTCCGCGACGAGGCCTACGCCCGCATAGCGGAACTGGTTGGCGTCCAAGATGCTTCGGATGACGCCGAGCCGCCGCGGCTGTACTTGGCGCGCTACGCCGGCGCGGCCCGCTCCCGGCTGGCCCCACCCAAGCCATCGGTTCCCGGCCGCCGGCCCAAGCCGACCCTGGCCGTCATCGCCGTCGACGGCATGATCGTCGACGGACGCGGTGGGCCCCAGTTCCTGCCGTTCGGCGCCGCCACCGCCGGCGGTGACACCATCGGTGCGGCGCTACGGGAGGCGGGCGCCGACGACTCCGTGTCCGCGATCGTGCTGCGGGTGAACAGTCCCGGCGGCACGATCACCGCGTCGGAGAGCATCTGGCGGGAGGTGACCAGGGCCCGCGACCGCGGCAAGCCGGTGGTGGCTTCCATGGGCGCGGTCGCCGCTTCCGGGGGCTACTACGTCTCGATGGGGGCCGACGCGATCGTCGCCAACCCGGCGACGGTCACCGGTTCGATCGGCGTGATCACCGGCAAGCTGGTGATCCGCGATCTCTTGCAGCGGTTGGGGGTCGGGTCGGATACCGTGCGTACCAACGCCAATGCCGACGCCTGGTCGATCGACGCGCCCTTCACGCCGGAGCAGCAGGCCCATCGGGAAGCAGAGGCGGACCTGTTCTACGCGGACTTCGTGCAGCGGGTCGCCGAAGCCCGCAACCTGACTGCCGAAGCCGTCGATCGTGTTGCGCAGGGACGAATCTGGACCGGCGCCGACGCGTGCAAGCACGGCTTGGTCGACGAACTCGGCGGCTTCCGCACCGCGGTACGCCGGGCCAAGGTGCTGGCCGGCCGGGACGAGGACAGCGATGTCCGCATAGTCAGCTATCCGGGATCCTCGCTGCTGGACATGGTGCGACCCCGGGCCTCGTCACAACCGGCCGCCGCGTCGCTGCCGGACGCGCTGGCCGCCCTGCTGGGCCGCACGGTCGCCGGCATGCTGGACAACGTCGAGCAGACGCTGAGCGGTGCCAGCGTGCTGTGGCCGGGGCAGTCGCGGTTTTGAGAACTACCCGGTGAGTCCGCCGCTGATGAAGATGATCTCGCCGAGGGGGTCGTCGTTTTCCGGGGCGGGCGCCTCGATGGCCTGGCGCGCGAACAGTTCCGTTCGGGTCGTGCCTTCGACGTCCCATCGCTTGGACCGCAGATAGTCCACGACGTGGTTGCGCTCGCCGGCATAAACCAGCGACGCCATGTCGATGTCCACGCCGTGCTCGCGGAAGGAACCGGACATCTCCCGCACCTTGTCGGCGTCGAAATCGACGATGCCGGGCACGAATTCGGTGGCGATCGTGCTTCCGGGCGCGCTGAGCGCGGTGATGTTGTCGAACAACCGGTCCTGGGCCTCCGGCGGCAGGTAGATCAGCAGGCCCTCGGCCAGCCACGCGGTCGGCGCCGTGGCATCGAACCCGGACGCTTTCAGGGCGGTCGGCCAGTCGGCGCGCAGATCGATCGGCACGGTGCGCCGCGTCGCGGTCGGTTCGGCGCCGATGCCGGCCAGCGTGCTGGTCTTGAATTCGATCACGCGCGGCTGGTCGATCTCGTAGACCACCGTGCCGTCCGGCCACGGCAACCGGTAGGCGCGCGAGTCCAAACCGGATGCGAGGATCACCACCTGCCGGATTCCGCCGCCGGTCGCGTTGATGAAGTAGTCGTCGAAATACTTGGTGCGCACCGCCATTCCGTCGACCATCGCCTGCACGCGCACCAGCGAAGCGTTCTCGATCGCGGCGAGGTCGAGCTCGCCGTCCATCATCTTGGTGAAGAAGTCCACCCCGACCGCGCGCACCAACGGTTCGGCGAACGGGTCGTGGATCAGGCCGCGGGGATCCTTCGTCGCCATGGCGCGCCCGGCGGCCACCATGGTCGCGGTCGCGCCCACACTGGACGCCAGATCCCATTCGTCGTCGTGAGCGCGTGACATAGGGAAACCCTAGCCAACCCGCTACTTGAGGATTGCGGCGACGTAGCTCAATTCGCCGAAGGTGGCCGCCATCTCGTCCTCGGGGAAGTCAAACCCGTTTTGCGTGTACAACTCCCGCGCGGGATGCGCCGTCACCTGCCAGCCGTGGGTGGACAGGTAGTCGACGACGACGCTGCGTTCGCCCCGGTAGAACAGGTCGGCCGCGTTGAGGTTGAAACCGAAGCGCTGCCACCGTTCGCTGATGCGCTGCAACCGCTCGTCGGAGAACGCGTTGGGGTCGGGCACGTGTTCGGTGGCCAGCCGGCTGCCGGGCGCGCTGAGCGCGGTGATGTTGTCGAACAGCCGGTCCTGGGCCTCGGGCGGCAGGTAGGGCAGCAGCCCTTCGGCGCTCCACGCGGTCGGCTGCGTCGCGTCAAAGCCGCCCTCGGCCAACGCCGCCGGCCAGTCGTCGCGCAGATCGATGGCGATCGCGCGGCGCTCGGCGGTCGGGGCGGCGCCGAGCCGGGCCAGCGTGTCCGTCTTGAACGCGATGACCTGCGGCTGGTCGATCTCGTAGACGACGGTGCCCGCCGGCCACCGCAGGCGGTAGGCCCTGGTGTCCAGGCCGGAAGCCAGGATCACCGCCTGTCGCACACCAGCTTTGGTGGCCCCGGCGAAGAAGTCGTCGAAAAACCGGGTGCGAACGGTGATCTGCTCGGCCCGCGCCTTGCGATTGAACAGCGGGTCGTCCTCGAAATCGACCTGGCCGTCGACGATGCGGATGAAGGGCTCCAGGCCGACGGCGCGGACCAGCGGCTCGGCCAGCGGATCGTCGAGCAGCGCGTCGGGCCCCTTCGACGCCACCGCGCGGGACGCCGCGACCATGGTGGCCGTCGCTCCCACGCTGTGCCCGGGTCCCCAGCTGTCGCCTTCCGTGCGTCCCGATTCCACAGTCATGCAATGGCTCCTATTTGTTGTCCAGCGTGCCGCTTACGTAGAGCATCTCGCCCATGCGTATGTCGTCGTCCTCGAGCGGCGGAAGGCCGTTGGCCGAGAACAGCTCCCGGATGCTGACGCCGTTCAGCGACCAACCCCGCTGTCCGAGATAGGGCGCCGCCTCGTTGCGGTCCCCGAAGTAGACGAGCCCCGCCATGTCCAGGTCGAAACCGTGCGCACGCCAGCGCTCCGAGATGTGCTGCATGCGTTCCTTCATCTTGTCCTCGTCCCCGGGCTCGGGGTTGGGCGCGCTTTCGACGGCCAACCGGCTGCCCGGCGCGCTGAGTTCGGTGATGGTGTCCAGCAGGCGGTCCTGCGCCTCCGGGGGCAGGTAGCCGAGCAGGCCCTCGGCGCTCCACGCGGTCGGCTGGGATGGGTCGAATCCGGCGGCCCGCAGCGCGGTGGGCCAGTCGTCGCGCAGGTCGACGGCCACCACGCGCCGGTCGGCGGCGGGCGCGGCGCCCAGCTCGGCCAGGGTGTGCGACTTGAAGTCGATGACCTGCGGCTGGTCGACCTCGTAGACGACGGTCCCGGCGGGCCACGCCAGCCGGTAGGCGCGGGCATCCAGGCCCGACGCCAGGATCACCGCCTGCTTGATGCCCGCGCGCGTCGCGTTCAGGAAGAACTCGTCGAAGAACTTCGTGCGCACCGCCATGTTGTCGGCCATCCGGGACATCGCGCCGGCGGACCCGGTCGCGCCGTCGTGCGCGTCGTTCAGCTCGTCCGGGTTCACTTCACCGGTCGCCAGCCGGGTGAGGAGGTCCACCCCGACGGCCCGCACCAGCGGCTCGGCGAACGGGTCGTTGATCAGCGGACGCTCGGCGCGGGTCGCCACGGCGCGGGCGGCGGCGACCATCGTCGCGGTCACCCCCACGCTGGATGCCAGGTCCCAGGTGTCGCCCTCATACCTGGTGGAAGTCATGTGTGCCCCTGTTCAGAACTAGTTAGTCTAATATTTAGCCGATATAACAAGCTTCTCCCACTGTACGCTTCCCGAGCTTCGCGGCAACCTTGACTGATGACGCCGATGATCGGGTGGCAATGAAGGCGCTGCTGTATGGCGTGCGGCCGCAGCATGTCGAGGTGGGCGATGGCGCCAACACGCTCACGGCGAACCTGGCCCGCACCCCGACCGCGATGCGGGACGTGCCGGATCCGCAACTGCTGCAACCGGATTGGGTGATCACCCGACCGCGGCTGACCGGCATCTGCGGGTCGGACTCCAAGCAGATCCTGATGGATTTCGGTGCGGACGACGCCGACAACGCGATGTCCGCCTTCTGCTCCTTTCCGCAGGTGATGGGACACGAAGTGGTCGCCGACGTGGTGGCGATGGGGCCCGCGGCCAGGGGCTTGCAGGTCGGGCAGCGCGTGGTGCTCAACCCGTGGCTGTCGTGCGCGCCGCGCGGCATCGAGCCGCTCTGTCCCGCGTGCGAGGCCGGCGACTACAGCCTGTGCTGGAGCTTCGCCGACGGCGACATCAAGCCCGGCATCCACACCGGAGTCTCCGCCGACGTGACCGGCGGCTATGCCGAATTGATGCCGGCCCACGACAGCATGCTGTTCGGCGTGCCGGATTCGGTGCCCGACGAGCTGGCGGTGTTCGCAGACCCGTTCTCGGTGTCGCTGCACGCGATCACCCGTCATCCGCCGCCGCGTTCGGGCCGGGTGCTGGTGTATGGGGCCGGCTCGCTGGGATTGTGCGCGGTCGCGATCCTGCGGGCGCTCTACCCGCAAGTCGCCGTCGCGGTGGTCGCTCGCTTCGCGGCCCAGGCGGAACTTGCCCGCCGGTTCGGGGCCGCATTGGTGGTGGGGCACGAACCGCGCCTGGCGGTCATCGAGGAATTGGTCGCGTGGGGCGGCGGCCGGCTGCGCCGGCCGCTGCTGGGCCTGCCCATGGCGCACCCGGGGCCGGTCGACGTCGTCTACGACACGATCGGCAAGCCGGAGACCTTCGAAGTCGGGGTCCGGGTGCTGCGGGCCCGCGGGACGCTGGTGAAGGCCGGCGTGCACGCGCCCGGCCGCTGGGAGGACAGTCCCTTGTATTTCAAGGAGATCGCGCTCGTGGGGTCGAACGCGTTCGGCGTGGAGGACGTCGAGGGCCGGCGCCAACACGCCATCGCCCACTATCTGGATCTGGCCGCCGCTCACCGGGTGGACCTGCGCCCCATGCTCACCCACACCTTCCCACTCGAGCAGTGGCGCGAGGCGTTTCTCGCGATCGCTAACCAGGCCGACAGCGGGGCGGTCAAGGTGGCGTTCGATCAGCGCTAGAGCAGGGCGCCCCGGGATCCCATCACGGGCAGATCAATCGGGGTGATGACGCCCGGTTGTGCCTCGCAGAGGAATGGTATGGCGTTGACGGCCGCGACGGCGGTGCTGTCCATCAGCACGGTCATCACGTCCTCTCCGGGCTTGCCGAACCGGATCGTCGCGTCGACGCGTGGCTCGCCTTCGATCACCACGCTGAATCCCTTGGGGTCGGTCCACTTCGGGTCGAGCGCGTCGTCGCTCATGGTCCAGCAGATCGCCAGCTCGATCACCGGGCGGCCGCCGCGGTAACCGCGATAGGTGCGGCGCTGGCCCCCGGCGGTGCCGGCGGCGTAGTTCACCCAGCCCAGATCCAGATCCCGGGTCAGCACGGCGGGCTCGACGAACGCCTCCTTGGAGTCGAGCTCGGTACCCAGCATGGCGGCGATCATGTCCAGCGTCTCGAAGTAGCCGAGGCCGTATCGTTGCGTCGCCGGGTCGATCTGCGTCACCGGCTCACGGGGTGTCTTGCCGAATCCGAGCACCTTCCACACGTCCGGTATGGGATACGTTGTGCAGTCCAACGTTTCGACCAGCTTGACGCTGCGCACCCGTCGGCACGCGCCGGTGAGGAAGCCGGCGACGACGTTGATGAAGCCCGGCTCGAATCCCGTTCCCAGGAAGGTCGCGCGTCCCTCTTGCGCCGCCTCCTTGAGCGCCGGCAGTTCGGCCGGGTGGTGGGTGCCGGTCAGGAAGTCGCCGGTGGTGACCACGTTGATGCCGCGGCGCAGCATCGTTTCGACCAGTTGGTAGTCGATGGCGCGCGGCATGTAGTTCACGCAGTCCGGCACCAGGTCGAGCAGCGCCTCGACGTCGCTCGTCGCGGTGACGCCCGTCGGGGGCCGGTCCGCGAGCGCGCCCGCGTCGCGCCCCACCTTGTCGGCGCCCAGGGCGTGGACGCCCACCACGTCGAAGTCGTCGCGGTCGAGCAGGATGGAAAGCGCCCGCTTTCCGATGTTGCCGGTTGACCACTGAACCACGCGGTGGGGCGCCATGGGTGTTCCTCCGTCGTGCATCGGACGCTGGACCGTTGACATCGTACGCAGGCACTGCTCTAATTCGAATACTGTTCGAATTAGAATGTTGTTCGAAAGCGGGGGTGGTCGTGGAGGCTGTGTCCAACGCGCCGGTGTTGCGCTACGGGGCATTGGACCGGGCGCACCTGACCAAGCACCTGTTGCGGCTGGCGAAGCGCGTCGGCGTCGGCCGGGTAACGATGCGGGAGCTGGCGGCCGAGGCCGGCACGGCGACGTCGTCGGTCTACTACCACGTGCGTGACAAGGGCGAACTGCTCGGTCTGCTGATCGAGTCGGTGCTGGCGCAGATCGAGGTGCCGCAAGAGGGCGACTGGGAATCACGGTTGGTCGCGCTCTACATGGATGCCTGGAAGGTGCTCGTCGAGGTGCCCGGGATCGCGGTCTTGCTACAGGAGCATGCGCACACCGCGGCGGCCGCCGATATGGACCGCGCCTCTCGCGGAATTCTGCGCGAATCTGGTTTGAACGCAGAGCGTTTCGATGCGGCGCACGCCACGCTCTACGTCCACCTGCTGGGTTCGGTTCAGCTCGAGCACATCGGCCGCGCCGGTGCCACGGCTAACGGGCCAAGCTCCGAGGCGTTCGCATATGGGTTGCGCCTGATCCTGACCGGTCTGCGCAACGAGCTTGAGGAGGGTTCGGCCGCATCGTGACAGGAACGACAATCGACCTCGCCGAGCCGGCGATTTGGGGGTCGCGGTTTCCCGACGATCTGTTCGCCGAGTTGCGCGCCCGTACGCCGGTCTTTCACCAACGACTCACCGATGACGTGAGATCTACTGTCGGTCGCGAGTTTTGGGTGTGCACCAAACACGCCGACGTCGCGCGGGTGCACCGCGATCACGAGTCGTTCACGGCGACCCGTGGACCGCTGATTCAGGACGTGCCATTGTTCGACGCTTATCCGGCGATCGTGAGCATGGATCCGCCGGATCACACGATTCGCCGCAAGGCCATCGCTCGTGCCTTCACGCCACGTGCCGTGGCCAAGTTGGAGGCCGGAATTCGCGATCGGGCCAGTGCGATGGCCGCGACTTTGCGCGAATCCGGTGGCGGTGAATTCGTCGATCTGGCCGCGGGGTTACCGATCTCGGTCATCGGCGACATCGTTGGGATTCCCGACGCTGACCGCCCGCATGTATTCGGCTTGATCGACCGGGTGCTGAAGACCGCTGGCGCCCAGATGTCCGTTCCCGACGGCGACGACCTGCTGCCCTTTATGGAGTTGTTCCAGTACGCCAGCGCGCTGACGGCGTACAAACGCGAACACCCCGTGGACGACATTTGGAGTGCGCTGTGCACCGCGGAGATCACGGCGGAGTCGGGGCAGACCTTTTTGTTGCCCGCCAACGAGCTGGAGATCTTCTTCTTCATCCTCGGGTTGGCCGGCGCGGACACGACGCGAAACGCACTGTGCGACGGGCTTCGGGCCTTCGTCGCCAACCCGAATCAGATTGCGGTCTACCAATCCGATCCGGACGCAAGGCGCACGGCGGTCGAGGAGGTGATCCGCTATTCCACACCGATCATGTTCTGGGTGCGCGGGGCGACGAAAGACGTGGTGCTCGGCGACGTAACGATCCCCGAGGGTGCGCGCGTGGTGACGATGTTGCGCTCGGCCAATCGCGACGAAGACGTCTTCGACGATCCATACCGGTTCGACATTCGCCGTGATCCCAACCCCCACCAGTCCTTCGGAGGTGGTGGCGCCCACCACTGTTTGGGCGCCATGCTTGCCCGCGCGGAGGTCCGGGCCGCCCTGGACGAGATCTTGCTGAAATCCGGCGTCATCGAAGTCGGCGAGCCGAGGATGACGCTTCCTGACCTGTGCAACAACATGACCGTGTACGAATCACTGCCGGTCCGCCTCGGCCGGGCCTAGGCGGGGCGGGTAGCGCGATAGTAGGTGAGCCGTCCGACCACGCGTTGCCGGTGCGTGGCGACCTGCGCGCACTCGAACCCGGCCGCGCGCAGCAGCCGCGGAATCGCGTCACCGAGGTTGCCGGCCGCGTGGTGGTTTCGCATGACGAGCCGGGCTGCCACGCCGTGGTCGTCGGTCATGTCACCGCCGATGTCGACCAGGTGCAGTCGGCCGCCGGGGCGAAGGACCCGGAAGACCTCTGCCGCCGCAGCGGTTTTCGCGTCGTCGTCGATATGGTGCAGCATCATCGACGACAGCACCCGGTCGAATTCGCCGTCGGCGTAGGGGAGCCGTTCGGCGTAGCCCTGTTCGAAGCGGATCTCGCCGGTCTTTCGCCGCGCCCGGTCAAGCGCCCGCGGGTCGGGATCGCATCCGATCACCTCCAGGTGAGGATAGGCGCGTTTGGCCATAATGGTGAGATTACCTGTACCACAACCTATTTCAAGGACGCGACGACAGTCGGCGAGTTGGGCCTGCGCGATGAGCGCCTCTTGGACCCGTTTCATGCCCAGCAGGCGAGACATCAGGTCATAGGTGGGCAGCAGCGCATCGTGGCCGGCGGCGGGCAGGTAATCATGTGGATGATGTTTTGTCACGTAGTCCATGGTGAACCCGCTGCGCACCGGATAATTGGGTGATCATCGGTGAAATTTGGACTATTTTCGGCGGTATGACGCGACCGACTCGGATGGTTCGGCAGCGCGCCGGCGTGCCGATCTACCAATACCGGAGCGATCCGGATACGCCCCCGGTGTCGGTGGTGCGGGCGGGCCCCGAGGATTTCGTCGAACGGGGTCGCCACATCCATGATTTTCCGGCGCTTTGGTACCTGCCGGTGGCCGGGCTGGTCTGCGTGGCGGCCGCGGGTCAGGTGCTCGACCCCGGGCGGCTGGAGGATCGCGACGCGGGGGTCGCTGTGTTCTTCGACCCCGCCGCGCTGGGCGAGGATGCGCGATCGCCGTGGCCGGCGTGGCGGGCGCACCCGTTGCTGTTCCCGTTCCTGCACGGTTACGCCGGCGGGATCCTGCGCCTGCAGGTGCCCGCGGAACGACGGTCGGCGTGGGACGCGGCGATCGGTTCGATCGAAGCCGAACTGCTCGCGCGGCAGGAGGGTTATCGGCAGGCGGCCCTGGCGCATCTCACGTTGTTGTTGATCGACCTCGCGCGGCTGGCGGGCCCGGTGGTGGCCGAGCTGCGACGCAGTGGGGAACCGCTGCTGGCCGAGGTGTTCGAGGTGATCGACCGGCGTCACCGCGAGCCGTTGTCGCTGCGCGATGTCGCCGGCGAACTCGGCGTGACCCCGGGGCACCTGACCACTGTGGTGCGGCGCCGCACCGGGCGCACCGTCGGCGAATGGATCACCGAACGCCGCATGGCCGCGGCCCGCGGGTTGCTGGCCGAAACGGACCTGCCGGTCGCGGAGGTCGCCAGGCGGGTCGGGGTGTCCGATCCGGGCTACTTCAGCCGGCTGTTCGGCCGCGCGCACGGCGCCTCGCCCCGCGAATGGCGCGGCGCTACCTAGACGACAGGCTGTGCACGCCGTGGATTGCTATATCGATGGCGTTTTCGACCGCACCGCGCAGCTGTTCGGTGGTGCCGCCGTCTTGCAGGCAAACGAGCGCGGCGGCAATCGCCGCCCCCATGACTGAGCCGATGACGGCGGCGGCGGCCGCCGGGTCGAGCGCGTCGGAATACGCGCGGTGCAGCGCGCGGGCCAATTGAGTTTCGGCCAGAAAGTAGCGGTGCAGGGTGGCCGCCTGAACGGCGGGGACCGACACGATCATCGGCAGCCGCACCGCCGCCAGGCCGCCATCGACTTCCTCGGTGAGGGCATCAGCCAGCATGTGCTGCATCGCCGCCACGAGGATGTCGGCCATCCGATCATCGGGTGCACGCTGATCGATGAGAGCCACCGCGGCGTTGATTCGGCGGGATAGGTGAGGAAAGAGGACCTCGTCCTTGCTCGCGAAGTAGTTGAAGAATGTCTTAGTGGAAACGCCTGCAGCAGAAGCGATTTCAGCGACAGTGGACTCCTCGTAGCCCTTCTCCTCGAACAGGCGCATTGCCGCGCTGATCAGCTCTCGCCGGGTCTGCGTTCGCTTACGTTCGCGCAGGCTCATCTCGTTTGCCGTGACCGCTCCTTCCCACGCCATTACATCTGCTGTAATATTACAGCAGATGTAATGATACTACGGTGCCCCGCCGGAGAGGACCTGGTCGTGCAACGGTTCGAGGACGCGGTGGCGATCGTCACCGGCGGCGGAATGGGTCTGGGCGAGGCGCTGTGTGAGGAACTCGGGCGCCGGGGCGCGGCCGTCGTCGTCGCCGATATCGACGGTGACGCCGCACGTCAGGTCGCGGGGCGCCTGACGCAGACCGGTACAACGGCAGTTGGCGTCACGGTCGACGTGGCCGACCAAGCGGCGGTCGCGCGGCTGATTGAGGACACCTGTGCCGAACATGGACACCTCGACTACATGATCAACAATGCCGGCATCGCGATCGGCGGGGATACTCGCGATCTTTCGATGCAGCAGTGGCGTCGTGTGCTCGATGTCGACTTGCTGGGCGTCGTGTATGGCACGGTGCACGCCTATCAGTTGATGGCGCGCCAGGGCCATGGGCATATCGTCAATATTTCGTCGCTCAGTGGTCTGGTGCCCCAGCCAGGCAATGCCGCGTACTGCACGAGCAAGCATGGGATCGTTGGGCTTTCGCTTTCGTTGCGGGCCGAAGGGGCGGACCTCGGCGTGAAAGTAAGTGCGGCATGTCCGGGCGACATGAAAACGAAAATCTACGACAACATGGTCGTGGTCAACATGCCGCGCGAGCAGGTGGCGAGGCTGAGTCGGCGCACCCATTATCTGATGCCTCAGATGAGCGCCCAGGCCGCGGCCCGCGCGATCCTGCGCGGCGTGGAGAGGAATCGACCGCTGATTGTGTTCCCCGCTGTGGTTCAGATCATCTGGCACTTATACCGCCGTATTCCGGGCCTGTTCTATCGGATCAACGTCCATCGCATGCGGCTGTTTCGCGGCCTTCGAGTGCATTGATCACGAAATGTGTTAGCTGTCAGAGGCATTCGATGTCCAGCCAGCGGTCGACGTCGAATTGGTCGGCATCGGCGCGGATCGTCGCGCCGCCGAAACCCGGGTAGTGCGCGGGTATCACTGCCGCTTTCGCGTGGACGGCCTCGGTGAATATCCGGCGGCGGGCCGCCGCGGCGGCCGAGGCGTCCACGTCGAACGCGCACGCGTCGGCGGGCCGGCGCAGTTGCAGCGGGCTGTGGGTGAGATCGCCGACGAAGACCGCCGGCCTGCCCGCGTCCAGCCACAGCACCGAGGAGCCCGGTGTGTGTCCGGGGGCGGGCCGCAACCGCAGCGACCGGCTGATCTGGTAGTCGTCCGACCATTGCACGAGCTGCCCCGCCGCATCGACGGGCAAAACGCTGTCGGAGAACACGAGCTGGTCACCTCGTTGCTGCGCCGCTTCCTCCTCGCTGCGTGGTGTTCGCCGTGCGGCGGGCCCATCGGGTGCGAAGTGGCGGTAGTCCGCGGCGGGCACCAGGTACCGCGCGTTGGGAAAGGTCGGAACCCAGGAGTCGTTCTCTGCCATGGTGTTCCAGCCGACGTGGTCGGAGTGGATGTGGGTGTTGACCACCACGTCGACGGCGTTGCGGTCGATGCCCGCGGACCGCAGCGCGGCCAGGAATGAGGTGTTCAGGTGGTCCAGGGGCGGCATGTGGGGGCGTTGACGGTCGTTGCCGACACCGGTGTCCACGACGACGGTGAGCCCGTCGACTTCGATGACCCAGCTTTGGATCGCGATGTGCCACTGATCGGTCGAGGGGTCGAAGAAGTCGGGGACCAGCAGGTCGGCATTGTCGCGCCAACCGGACGGTGGCGTGTGCGGGAAAAAGCGCGTTCCCAGGTCGAATTGGAGTTCGACGACGCGCACCACGCTCGCGTGACCGAACCGGACCGGGCGCATCAGGCGTTGGCGCGCAGGTAGCCGTAGACGCCGGCGAAATTGCGGTTCACGTCCTCGGGAATGGGCACCGGGCCGCCGAGGGCCTTTGCGCCCCAGACGATTTGGGCGGTGCGCTCCACCAGTGCGGTGATGTGCAGGACCTTGTCCGGTCGCGGGCCCACGGCCACCAGGCCGTGGTTGGCGATCAACGCGGCGCCCCGCCCGTCGAGCGCCTTGACGGCGTTGGCGCCGACGTCGGGCGTGCCGGAAGCCGCGTACTCGGTGCACCGAACGTCGCCGCCGCAGTACACCGCGAACTCGTCGATGCAGGCCGGAATCGGTTGGTGCGCAATGGCGAACATGGTTGCCCATACCGGATGGCTGTGGATGACGCTGCCGATGTCGTCGAAAGCGTGGTAGCAGGCCAGGTGCAGCTGCATCTCCGACGATGGCGAGCGGCCGTCCGCGGCGTGCAGCACGGCGCCGTCCGGGTCGACCAGGACGAGGTCGTCGAGCTGCATGTCGCGGTAGTCGACCGACGACGGCGTGATGACGATGTTGCCGTCGGAGCGCCGCGCGGAGATGTTGCCCGCGGTTCCCTCGACCAGGCCCCGGCGCAGCATGTCCTTGGCCGCGTCCAGCACCGCGGTCTCCGGGTTGTCGACGAATTTCATGAGCCGAGCACCTCCGGGTTGACGATGTGGGCGGGCGTGTGACCGGCCAGCAGCGCTTCCAGGTCGTCGGCCACCATTTGCGCCTGCCGCGCCTCAGTGTTCCACGTGGCGCCGCCGATGTGGGGCGTCAGCACGACATTGGGCATGCCGACCAGCGGGTGGTCGGTGGGCAGCCATTCGCCGGCGAAGTGGTCCAGGCCGGCGGCCGCGACCTTGCCGCCGCGCAGCGCGTCGACGAGCGCGTCGGTGTCGTGCAGCTGGGCCCGGGCGGTGTTGAGGAAGACCACGCCGTCGCGCATGGCGGCGAACTGCGGCGCGCCGATCATGCCGACCGTGTCGTCGGTGACGGGCGCGTGCAGGGAGACGACGTCGGCCTCGGCCAGCAGCTCGTCGAGGCCATGCCGGGCGTCGTCGTTGTATGGGTCGTGGGCGATGACCCCCAGGCCCAGCCCGGACAGCCGCCAGCGGGTGGCGCGGCCGACGGCGCCGAGGCCCACCAGACCGGCGGTGAGCCCGGCGATTTCCCAGCCGCGGAAGCGCTGATAGGGGAGGCTGCCGTCGCGAAAGATGTTGCCGCTGCGGACATCCGCGTCCGCGGGCAGCAGCCGGCGGGTGGCCGCCAGCAACAGGGCCACCGTCATCTCGGCGACGGCGTCGGCGTTGCGGCCCGGGGTGTTCAGCACCGGGACACCGGCCGCGGTGGCCCCGGCGATGTCGACGTTGTTGGGATCCCCGCGGGTGGATGCGATCGCGCGCAGGCCCTGCTCGAACACCGGCCCGCCCACCGAGTCGCTTTCCACCACAACGACATCGGCGCCTTCGGCGGAGATGCGCTCGGCCAGTTGTTCGGCGCTGTAGATCCGCAGCGGGGTCTGCTCGATCCAGGGGTCATAGACCACGTCGGCCAGTTCCCGGAGCTTGGCGAACCCCGGCCCCCGCAGTGGGGCGGTCACCAGGGCGCGCGGTCTTGACGTCACGAAACCCAATGCTGGCGTACGGTGACGCCCGTGTCACGTGAAGACGTCACAATCGGCATCGATGTCGGCAGCACGGCGGTCAAGGCGGTCGCCGCGGACGCCGACGGCCGGGTGACGGCGCGGGCGCGGATCGGCCACCGGTTGCGGGTGCCGACGCCCGACCGGCTCGAGCACGACGCCGACGAGGCGTGGCGGCGGGGACCGGTGGCGGCCCTGAACCAGTTGACCCCGGGGCCAAACGTCCGCGCGGTGGCCGTGTCGGCGATGGTGCCGTCCCTGACGGCGGTCGACGCCGCGGGCGTGCCGGTGACGCCGGGGCTGCTGTACGGGGACGAGCGGGGCCGCACCCCGGAACGACAGGCGCAGCCGCTGCCGGCGCTGGGCGAGGCCGCCGAGTTCCTGCGCTGGACCGCGGCGCAGGCGCCGGGCGCGGCCGGATACTGGCCGGCGCCGGCGGTGGCCAACCACGCCTTGGCCGGCGAGGCGGTGATCGACTTCGCCACCGCCGCGACCGCCTACCCGCTGTTCGACGGGACGGGCTGGAATCCCGACGCGTGCGCCGAACGCGGCGCGCGGCCCGACCAGATGCCGCGGGTGGAGAGCATGGGGGCCGCCGTGGGGCAGGTGCGCGGCAGCGGTGCCGCGCTGGCGATCGGCGCGATCGACGCGTTGTGCGAGCAGATCGTGGCCGGCGCGGACCGCGAGGGCGACGTGCTGGTGCTGTGCGGCACCACTTTGATCGTGTGGACCACCATCGGAGAGGCCCGGCAGGTGCCGGGTCTGTGGACGATTCCCCACACGGCGGCGGGCAAGAGTCAGATCGGCGGGGCCAGCAATGCGGCCGGGCTGTTCCTCGGCTGGGTGGACCGCGTGGTCGCACCCGGCGACGCCGCCGCCGCGCAGCCCGGACGGGTGCCGGTGTGGTCGCCCTACATCCGCGGGGAGCGCACCCCGTTCCATGACCCGGATCGCCGGGCCGTGCTCGACGCCCTGGACCTCACCCACGACGCGGCAGCGCTGCGCCGGGCCGCCTTCGAGGCGTCGGGCTTCGTGGTCCGCCAGCTGATCGAGCTGAGCGGGGCGCCGGTGGCGCGCGTCGTCGCCACGGGCGGCGGCACGCGGGTCGGGCCGTGGATGCAGGCCATCGCCGACGCCACCGGGCGGCCGGTCGAGGTGTCCGGGGTGCCCGAGGGGGCGGCGCTGGGGGCAGCCTTCCTCGCGCGCATGGCCGCCGGCCTGGAAACCTCGATCGCCGACGCCGCCCGTTGGGCTGCTACCGAACGCGTCGTCGAACCCGACCCCGCTTGGGCAATCGCGGTCGAGGACCGCTACCAGCGGTTCCTGGAGCTGGGAGACCGCCCATGTAGCGCGCTACCCCCGCGGGCGTTCTAGGCTGGTGCAATGACCGACCACGACCGCAAAGCCGCCCGTCGCGAGATCGCCGACGCCCTCTTGAAAGCTCTTGAACGGCGGCATGAAATCGCCGATGTCGTAGTGGAGTCCGAGAACAAGGCGGCCGCGGTCGAGGCGATCGTGCGCCTGCTCGACACCTCCCGCGCGGCCGCCGAAGCGGTGATGGGGATGTCGTTCGATCAACTCACCATCGACTCGCGCCGGAAGATCCTGGCCGAGCTCGAGGATCTGAACAAACAGCTCAGCTTCACCCTGGGCGAACGACCGGCCAGCTCGGGGGAGACGCTGGAGCTGCGGCCGTTCTCCGCCGAGAAGGACCGCGACATCTTCGCCACCCGCACCGAGGACATGGGTGCCGCCGGTGACGGCTCCGGCGGGCCGGCCGGCAACCTCGACGAGGAGATCAGCGCCGCGCTCGGACGCGTCGACGATGAGGAGGCCGCCTGGTTCGTGGCCGTCGACTCGGGCGAGAAGGTCGGCATGGTGTTCGGCGAGCTGGTCGGGGGCGAGGTGAACGTGCGCATCTGGATCCACCCCGAATACCGGAAGCGGGGTTACGGCACCGCGGCGCTGCGCAAGTCGCGCTCGGAGATGGCGTGGTGCTTCCCCGCCGTGCCCATGGTGGTGCGCGCGCCCGCCGCCAGGCCGGCCTGAGCTACGGCAGGGCGGCCGTCACCTGGTCTCCTAGCTCAGCGTCGCGGTGACGGCGACGATGTTGCGAAGCTGGGACGTCTCGTCGTCCGGGAAGACGGGACCGTAGTCGGCGAAATACTCCCGCCGCTCCCGGGTGCTGACCCGCCAACCCCGACCGGTCAGGTATCCCACGACATTGCTGCGCTCGCCGTCGAAGAACAGTCCCGACAGGTCGATGTCGCAGCCCAGGTTCGACCACCGCTCGTTGAACTGCTGCGCGCGTTCGTTCATCGTCCGCCCGGAATCGCCGTGGAATTCGGTGGCCAGCAAGCTCCCGGGCGCGCTCAGCTCGGTGATGTTGTCGAAAAGCCGGTCCTGGGCTTCGGGCGGCAGGTACATCAGCAGGCCCTCGGCGCTCCATGACGTCGGTCGCGTCGGGTCGAAGCCGCTGCGCCGCAACGCTCCCGGCCAATCGTCGCGCAGATCGACGCTGACGGTCCGCCGGTCCGCGGTGGGGGTGGCGCCCAGCTGCGCCATGGCGGCGGTCTTGAACTCGACCACCTTGGGTTGATCGACCTCGTAGACCACGCTCCCGGGCGGCCAGCTCAGCCGGTACGCGCGGGCGTCGAGGCCGGCGGCGAGGATCACCGACTGGCGGATCCCGTCCCGGGCGGCGTTGAGAAAGAAGTCGTCGAAGAAGCGCGTGCGCACCGCGATCGAATCCGTTTCCAGCTGCAGGTCCCGTTCGCCGTCCTGCGCATCCGCGGGGGCCACTTCACCGTCGACGAGGCGGCGGAAGAATTCCAGCCCCACCGCTCGCACCAGGGGGGCGGCGAACGGGTCGTCGATGATGGGGTCGGTGCCCTCGCTGGCCAGCGCGCGGGCCGCGGCGACCATCGTGGCCGTGGCACCGACGCTGGAGGCCAAGTCCCAGCTGTCTTGGTCAGTGCGTGTCATGCTGCTCCCATTTACTTAGCAAATGCAACGAGTCAAGAGCACTCTACGCCCCACGGCTTGCGGGTTCCTGTGCTTCTATCGGGGTTGTCGTTGACGGCCCTGGACAGGCTTACTCAGACCAGCTGTTAGTCTCGTACACGGTTTGACGCGCGACGCCGTACGTCCTGGCCTGGGTGTTGGGCGCGTAATGCAGGAGACCCCCGGCTGCGCAGGAGGAAGAGTGCTTTCGACTTTCATCTCAGCGCTGCGAACAGTCGACCTGAGACGGAAGATCCTCTTCACGCTGGGCATCGTCGTTCTCTATCGGCTGGGCGCCGCCCTGCCGTCCCCTGGTGTCAATTTCCCGAACGTCCAGCAGTGCATCAAGGAGGCCAGCGGCGGCGCGGCCGGACAGATCTATTCGCTGATCAACCTGTTCTCCGGCGGTGCCTTGCTGAAACTGACGGTGTTCGCGGTCGGGGTGATGCCCTATATCACCGCCAGCATCATCGTGCAGCTGCTCACGGTGGTCATCCCGCGGTTCGAGGAACTGCGCAAGGAGGGCCAGTCCGGCCAGGCCAAGATGACCCAGTACACCCGCTACCTGGCCATCGCACTGGCGATCCTGCAGGCGACCAGCATCGTGGCGCTGGCGGCCAACGGCGGGCTGCTGCAGGGCTGCTCGCTGGACATCATCGCCGACCAGAGCATCTTCACGCTGGTCATCATCGTGATGGTGATGACGGCCGGTGCGGCGCTGGTGATGTGGATGGGTGAGCTGATCACCGAGCGCGGCATCGGCAACGGCATGTCGTTGTTGATCTTCGTCGGCATCGCGGCGCGCATCCCGTCCGAAGGCAAGACGATCCTGGACAGCCGCGGCGGGGCCATCTTCGCGGCCGTCTGCGTCGCCGCCCTGGTGATCATCGTCGGCGTGGTGTTCGTCGAGCAGGGGCAGCGCCGGATCCCGGTGCAATACGCCAAGCGCATGGTGGGCCGGCGCATGTACGGCGGAACGTCGACCTACCTGCCGCTCAAGGTCAACCAGGCCGGCGTCATCCCCGTCATCTTCGCGTCGTCGCTCATCTACATTCCGCACCTGATCACGCAGCTGATCCGCAGCGGCAGCGGTGGAGTGGGCAACAGCTGGTGGGACAAGTTCGTCGGCAGTTACCTGTCCGACCCGAGCGACCCCATCTACATCGGCATCTACTTCGGGCTCATCATTTTCTTCACGTACTTCTATGTGTCGATCACGTTCAACCCCGACGAACGTGCCGACGAAATGAAGAAGTTCGGCGGGTTCATTCCCGGCATCCGGCCGGGCAAGCCCACCGCCGACTACCTGCGTTACGTGCTGAGCCGGATTACCCTGCCGGGCTCGATCTACCTGGGTGCGATCTCGGTGCTGCCCAATTTGTTCCTGCAAATCGGCAATGGCGGAGCGGTTCAGAATTTGCCCTTCGGCGGTACCGCGGTTTTGATCATGATTGGTGTTGGCTTGGATACGGTCAAACAGATCGAGAGCCAGCTCATGCAGCGCAACTACGAAGGGTTCCTCAAGTGAGAGTCGTGTTGCTGGGACCGCCCGGGGCGGGTAAGGGGACGCAGGCCCAGAAGCTCTCCGAAAAGCTCGGGATCCCGCAAATCTCCACCGGCGAACTATTCCGCAGCAATATCGAGAACGGGACCAAGCTCGGCCTGGAGGCCAAGCGCTATCTGGACGCCGGTGACCTGGTGCCCTCGGAGCTGACCAACCAGCTCGTCGACGACCGCCTCAACGATCCCGACGCGGCCAACGGTTTCATCCTGGACGGCTATCCGCGGTCGACGGAACAGGCCAAAGCGCTGCACCAGATGCTCGAGCACCGGGGCACCGACATCGACGCCGTGCTGGAGTTCCGCGTCTCGCAGGAGGAGTTGTTGCAACGGCTCAAGTCGCGTGGCCGCGCCGATGACACCGACGAGGTCATCCTGAACCGGATGAAGATCTACCGGGACGAGACCGCGCCGCTGCTGGAGTACTACCGCGACGAACTCAAGACCGTCGACGCCGTCGGCACGATGGACGAGGTGTTCGCCCGCGCCCTGCAAGCGCTGGGCAAGTAACCATGCGCCCGCTGGCGCGGCTGCGGAGTCGCAAAGTCGTGCCGCAGCGCACCGCCGATGAACTCGACGCGATGGCAGCGGCGGGGGCGGTGGTCGCGGCCGCGCTGCAGGCGGTGCGGGCCGCCGCCGTCTCGGGAGTGTCGACCCTGGCGCTCGACCAGATCGCCGAGTCGGTGATCCGGGAGGCGGGCGCGATACCGTCGTTCCTCGGCTACCACGGCTACCCCGCCTCGATCTGCGCGTCGGTCAACGAGCGGGTGGTGCACGGGATCCCCTCGGCCGCAGAGATCCTGGCGCCCGGCGACCTGGTGTCCATCGACTGCGGAGCGGTGCTGGACGGCTGGCACGGTGACGCCGCGATCACGTTCGGCGTAGGGACCCTCGACGCCGCCGACCAGGCGCTCTGCGACGCCACCAGGGAATCACTGGAAGCCGGCATCGCGGCGATGGTCCCCGGCAACCGGCTGACCGACGTCTCGCACGCCATCGAATCGGGCACGCGCGCGGCGCGGGACCGGCACGGGCGCGCGTTCGGGATCGTGGAGGGTTACGGCGGCCACGGCATCGGCCGGCACATGCACATGGACCCGTTCCTGCCCAACGAGGGCTCGCCCGGGCGGGGCCCGCTGCTGGCCCTCGGGTCGGTGCTGGCCATCGAACCCATGCTGACCCTCGGAACGGGCAAGACGGTGGTGCTCGACGACGAGTGGACCGTCACCACCGCCGACGGATCCCGTGCGGCACACTGGGAACACACCGTCGCGGTCACCGACGCCGGCCCGCGCATCCTGACGCTTTTGTGAACTAAACACCTGGTCGACTCGTTTCAGTAGTCGGAGGTGATCGAGTGGCCCGTGTGGCAGGCACTTCGAGGGCGTCCGGTGCTGCGGAGGCCGCCCTGATGAAGGCGCTCTACGACGAGCACGCGGCGGTCTTGTGGCGTTACGCGCTCCGGCTGACGGGGGACGCCAGCCAGTCCGAGGACGTCGTGCAGGAGACGCTGCTGAGGGCCTGGCAGCACCCGGAGGTCGTGGGGGACACGGAGCGCTCGGCGCGGGCCTGGCTGTTCACCGTCGCCCGCAACATGATCATCGACGACCGGCGCAGCGCGCGGTTCCGCAACGTCGTCGGTTCGACGGACGAGGCGGGCGCTCCCGAACGGTCGACGCCGGACGAGGTGAACTCGGCGCTGGACAGGCTGCTGATAGCCGACGCCATGGTGCAACTGTCCGCCGAGCACCGGGCCGTAATCGACCGGTCTTACTACCGCGGATGGACCACCGCGCAGATTGCTGCAGACCTCGGGATCGCCGAGGGGACAGTGAAGTCGCGATTACACTACGCCGTGCGGGCGTTGCGGCTCACTCTGCAGGAACTCGGGGTCACCCGATAAGGGGTCCGAATGCTTGAAGGGTGTGAGGGAAATGGATGACATGAAGACGCCGCTACGGGGCATCGGTCCGCCGGACGACCCCTATGTGATGTGGGATGCCGCATACGTGTTGGGCTCGTTGTCGGCCGACGAGCGACGCGAGTTCGAGGCGCACCTGGCGCACTGCCCGGCCTGCCGGGGGGCCGTCGCCGACCTGAGTGGCGTGCCGGCCCTGCTCTCGCAGCTCGGCGGGGCCGAGATGGCCGCGATCAACGAATCCCACCCGGCCGCCGGATTGTCGGCGACGCCCGAGCTATCGCCGCAGCTGTTGACGTCGTTGCTGGCCAAGGTGAGCTGGCGCCGTCGCCGCACGCGGATAGTGACCTGGGTGGCCTCGTCGGCCGCGGCCGTGCTGCTCGCCGTCGGCGTATTCGTCGGCGTGCAGGGGTACTCCTCGTCGTCATCTCCGCAGGTGGCCGCGTCCTCGGCGCCGATGGCGCAGGTGGGCACCACCCTGCTGGCCTCGACGGTGCAGCTCGAGCGCCAGCACTGGGGGACGTCGATCAACCTGCGTTGCGTGTGCCTGGCGCCGCTCAACGCGCACCACGACACGCTGGCGATGGTCGTGGTGGGTCGCGACGGCAGCCAGACCCGCCTGGCGACCTGGGTGGCCGTACCCGGCCACACGGCGACACCCGCGGGCAGCATCTCGACGCCGGTCGACCAGATCGCCGCCGTGCAGGTGGTTGCCGCCGATAGCGGCCAGGTTCTGCTGCAGCGTTCGCTATAGGGTCCGGGAGCTGAGGTGTCTGGCCACCGGCGTCCGCTTCGGGCGCTGGTGGTGGGCGCCGGTGTGGGCGGGATTTCCGTCGCCCGGGGATTGTTGCGAGACGGGCATGACGTCACGGTCTTCGAGCGGCGACCCGATGTCCGGGCGTCCGGCGGCGCGGTGACGATCTGGTCCAACGGCGAGACGGTGCTTCGGCAGCTGGGCGTGGAGATGGACGGGGCCGGTCAGCCGCTGTCCACCGTGCGGGCCTTGACGTCGACGGGCCGTCCGCTCGCCACGCTGGACGTGTCCGCGATGGCGGATCGGCTGGGCGCGCCGGTCCGGATGGTTCCGCGCCGGGTCCTGCTGGAGCGGCTGCTGGACGGCTTTCCGGCCGACCGCATCCGGTGCGACTCCCGCGCGATCGCCTTGACCCCGACGAGCGACGGCGTGCGGGTCGAGTTCGACGACGGCGGCTCGGCCGCCGGAGACGTGCTGATCGGCGCCGACGGCCTGCACTCGATGGTCCGGGACAGCCTCGGCGGGCGAGGGGCCGAGCCCACCGGCTGGTGCAGCTGGCAGGGCCTGATCGCCGTTGCGGAGATCCCGGACAAGGGCACCGCGCTCATGGTCATCGGCGAGCAGGGAAACCTTGGCCTGTGGCCGGCCGGGGGCTCCGACGTGCAGTGGTGGTTCGACTTGCCGTGGTCATCGGACTTCGTGCGGCCGCAACGCCCGATCGAGACGATCCGCTCCCATTTCACCGGCTGGTCCGCGGCCGTCGATCGGGTGCTGGCGGCCTTGACCGACGACGATCTGGCGCATTCGCCGTACCCGCATTTCCGGCATCCGATGCCCCCGGCGGGTCGGGGTCCGGTCACGTTGCTCGGCGACGCGGCCCACACGATGCCGCCCACCCTGGCGCAGGGAACCAACCAGGCGCTGCTCGACACCATGGTGGTTTGCAAGGCGCTGTCGGATCGACAAAGCGATGTACCGAGCGCGTTGCGCTGGTATGAGAAGACCCGCCGGCGCAAGGTGATGGCCGTGTCCCGGGTGGCGTCGCTGCCGGTCTCGCACGGTGAGTTCGTGCTGCGACCGGCGGCGCTGATTCCCGACCGGCTGCAGGCCGGCGCGCTGACGATGTTTCTGCGTTGGACGAGCCACCGCCGGATGGCCGGGGAGATCAGCCGGGGAATGCGGGCAGCGACGTCCAGCCAGTCCAGCCCATGAACAAGTCGGACGAATCCATCCGGGTGCGGGGGGATTTCGACGCGCCCTCGCGGTGGCTCTGGCTGTTGAAGTGGTGCGTGCTGGCGGTCCCGCACTACCCCATATTGATCGGGCTCTACCTGATATATCCGCTGTCGACGGTCGTCGCCGGCGTCGTCATCTTGTTCACCGGGCGGTATCCTCGGCCCATATTCGACTTCAACGTCGGTGTGCTGCGCTGGTCGTGGCGGGTCATGAATTTCAGGTTTCCGATGAACAGCACGGACAGGTATCCGCCTTTCACGCTCGCGTCGCGGCCCGACTACCCGGGCGATCTGCAGGTCGACTATCCGGGCCGGCTGAGGAACTGGGCCGTGCCGGTGAAGTGGCTGCTCGCCGTCCCGCACATCCTGCTGTGCTGGTCGATGGAGCCCCTGCTGCAGGTGCTGTGCGTAATCGCCGCGGTGTCGTTGTTGTGCACCGGGACCATCCCGGCCGGCATGTTCGATCTCCTGATGGGCATCGTCCGTTGGCGCTATCGGGTCGCCGTGTATGTGTCCCTGATGCGCGACGAATACCCGCCGTTCCGAATGGATCTGGGCAGTCAGTGACCCGTCGAAATCCCTTGTTCCCGTATGTGTATCGGTTCGGTCAGCCGGTCTTCGACCGGCTGTTCTATCACCGCTATCGGCGTGCGGCGCTCAGCAACGCCACCGGCCGGCTGCTGATGCTCGGCCTGGGGCCGGGCACCGACTTGAGGTTCCTGCCGTCCGCCGTGACGTCGGTCGCCGCCGTGGAGCCGGAGGCTCCGTTCCGCCGGATGGCGTCCCGGGTTGCCGATCGGCACGGCATCGCCGTCGACGTCGTCGAGGGGACCGGCGAATCGATTCCCTTCCCGGACAACAGCTTCGACTCGGTGCACATCGGCCTGGTGCTGTGCTCGGTCGACGACGTGGCCGCCACCCTCGGCGAGATTCGGCGGGTGCTCGCGCCGGGAGGCAGGCTGGTCGTCCTCGAGCATGTGCGCGGGGAGGGCGTGACGGGCCGGTTCCAGGATCTGATCGCCAAGCCGTGGTCGTGGCTGGCCGGCGGTTGCGAGCCGAACCGGCGAACCCTGGATTCCATCGCCGCGGCCGGGTTCGACACCACGGCGCTGCGTACCATCCCGCGCACGCCGGTGCCCTTCCCGTGCAAGCCCCATCTGCAGGGGTTCGCCGTCCTCAATCCACGCTGACGGCCTCGATGATGTTGAGCCGCGCCGCTCGCCGCGCGGGCGGCAGCGAGCCGAGCAGGCAGATCGCCAACGCCCCTGCGGTGAAGGCCAGGGCCATCGGGCTCAGGTGGAAGCCGACCCCGAAATTCATGATGTCCCCGCTGATGAGACTGAACAGCCACTGGTCGGTCAGGCCGAACAGCAGGCCCAAAACGCCACCGACGAAACCGATTCCGGCCGCCTCGGCCAGGACCATCCGCAGGGTGAACCGGCGGCTGGAACCCATGGCCCGCAGCACACCGATCTCGCGGCGGCGTTCCAGTACCGATAGCGTCAGCGTGTTGAGCAGCGCGACGGCGGCCACGGCCACCACGATGACCCACACCGCGTTGGCGATGAACATGCTCTGATGCAACGGGGCTTCGAGCCCGGCCAGCGCGGCGCGGCCGTCGTACACGTGGTTCGGTGCGGGCACCACCCGGCGGACCGCTGTCAGCAGGCGCCGCGGATCCACCCCCGGGGCCGCGGTGATCTGGAGGGTCGTCGCCGCCGGGCGATCGAACCATGCGCGCAGGTCATCGAGATCGATTCCGACCGTTCCGATGACGGTCGAGAAGAACGGCACCAGGGCCAGCACAGTCGCCTGCCGGGGGCCGTGCGGCGTCTGCAGCTGCAGCGGATCACCGGTGCGGATGTGCAGGGTGGCGCCGAGATTCTGCGTGAGCACCACGCCGCGGCCGGCTAGGACGTCGGCGCGCAGGTGTTCGTCGAGCGCGCGGAACAGCGAGTCGTGAGTTCCGTCGGAGAAGCCGTCGAGCAGGACGCGCGTGCCGCCGACGACGGCGAACCCGAACGCGCCCTCGGTCACCCGCGCCACACCGGGCACCGCGGCCACCTTTTCGGAAAGGCCTTGCGGCAGAACGTCGGTGGGATAGCTGTCAGGAGGGTCCGCGCTCACCCACACGTCGACGTCGGCGGCGGGGGAGAAGATGGCGCGGGCCGAGCGGATCATGTCGGCGTTGGTGCCGGTGATGACCACGGTGGTGACCACCCCGATGAGGACGGTCATCACGGTGGCCCACACTCGTCGCGGCGCGCGTTCGACCGTGGCCGCCGCCAGGGCCCCGATCGATCCGAACAGGCGAGCCGTCGCGGCCGTGGCCTTCACGACGGGGGCGGTGAGCGCGAAGCCGAGCGCGATCTCGGCGCTCAGCAGCGCGGCCATCGCGACGAAGGCGAAGGTGCCGCGTTGGCCGATGACGACCCAGATCGACACCCCGAACACCGCGACCGAGCCCACTCCGGCGGCGACCCGCAGCCATCGCGGCACGGCGTCCGCCGCCGACGCCCCGACCGGCGCCAGCGCCTCGATCGGCGCGACCTTGTATACCTGCCGCGCGGCCATCGCCGACGCGGCCACGCTGGTGAGCGTCGTGGCCGCCAGCGCCAGCGGGATGGCGTAGCCGGGCAGCCAGTACTCGACTTTGGCCTCGAGGCCCTGGGTCATCGCCGCGGGCAACCGGCCGATCGCCATGCGGCCCGCGAGAATTCCGATGCCCGCACCGATGCCCCCGCCGACGAGCCCGAGGATGGCCGCCTCCCCGAGCATGTCGCCGACGATGGTGACGCGCCGGCCGCCGATCGCGCGCAGCATGGAGATGACCGGCCGGCGCTGGGTGATCGCCATGGTCATCGTGGTGTAGATCAGAAACGCGCCGACCACCAACGCGACCGCCGCGCCCAGCAGGGCCATGTAGTTCATCAGCTTGACGCCATCGCCGGCCCGGGCCGCGCGCAGGCTCGGCGCGGCGACGATGGCGCGGCCGTTCACCGCGGCGGTGACGGCGGCGCGGACGGCGGCCACCTCGGCGCCCGGTTTGGTGGTGATCAGTATCGAGTCGAGCTCACCGGGGCGGCCGGTGACGCTTTGCGCCAGCGCGAGGGGGGCAAGGACGTAATGCCCTCCGTTGAGGCCCGCGAACTGCTTGCCCGCGAGCACCTCGGTGACCGTGACCGAACCCGAGCCCAGTTGCAGCGTCTGGCCTTTCGCATAGCCGACCCGCGGCCCGACCTGGACACCGCCCGGCGTCGACGACAGCGCCTGCACCGGCCGGGCAACCGCGTCCTTCAGGGCGCCGCCCAGCGCGGCGGTGCTCGCGTCCGCGCCGAGCAGCAGCACGGGCCCCGTCGCCGTGGTCGTGGAGGTTCTGATCATCGGCGCCGCGGTGGCGACGCCGCGAACCGCGGCAACGTCGGCCAGTATCGTATCGGGGAATCCGGCGTCGGTGATGCCCGATACCTCCAGCGCCGCCACGCCGGCGATCCCGTCGGCCAGCCGGTTGACCGATCCGGTGATGGACCCGAAGATGCCGAATATGGCGACCAGATACGTTGCGGAGACGGCCATTACGGCGATCGACGCGAGCGTGCGGCGGCGATGCACGGCGAGCTCACGCAGGCTGAACACGCGTAGTCTGCTCGCCGCCGCCGGGATCCTCACGCAGGGACCGCCGGTACGTCGGAACCGACCCGCCCGTCCTGCAACGTGATCACCCGATCGGTCGCCGCGGCGGCGTCCGAATTGTGGGTCACCATCACCACCAGCCGTCCGCGGCCGTCCTCGTGCGCCACCTCGGCGAGGAGCGCCAGGATCGAGGCGCCCGTCGAGGAGTCGAGGTTACCGGTGGGTTCGTCGGCGAGGATGAGCGGCGGGTCCATCATCAACGCGCGCGCCACCGCGACCCGCTGCATCTGGCCGCCGGACAGTTCCGCGGGCCGGTGCTCGGTCCGGTTGCCGAGCCCCACGCGGTCCAGCAACCGAATCGCATCCGGTTTGGCCCGGCCCAGCCGGACGCCGTCGAGCAGCTTGGGGACCGCGACGTTCTCCCAGGCCGACAGCGTCGGCAACAGGTTGAAGAACTGGAAGATGAAACCCACCCGGCGATGGCGGAACTCCGACTGCTGCTCATCGCCCAGCCGGCCGATCTCGTCGCCGTCGAACGTGATGGAGCCGGAATCGGGGGAGTCCAGCGCGCCGAGCAGATGCAACAGCGTGCTCTTACCGGCGCCGGAGGGCCCGACCACCGACACGAATTGACCACCCCCGAGGCGCAGGCTGATGCCGTCGAGCGCCCGGACCGTTTGACCGCCGACCCGGTACTCGCGCACCACGTTGCGCAGCTCGATGGTCATCTAGACATCACGATGGCTGCCGGCGAGCGGTTCACGCGCCGGGGTGAACCGATCGAGTGCCCGGCTCGTGTCCTCGCAAAAGGCTGATTTCACGGCCCTTTGTGGCGTCAGGAGAGCCTCAGCACATGTTCGGCAAGTACCGGGTGGTCGACCACATCGTCGGGCACCTCGCGGAGCTCGGGGTGGACCACGTTTTCGGTGTCGACGGCGCCAACATCGAGGATCTGTACGACGCCGCGCATTTCCGGCCCGAGATCACCGCCGTGCTGGCCAAGCACGAGTTCTCGGCGGCCACCATGGCCGACGGGTACAGCCGCAGCGGGGCCGGGCTCGGGGTGGTGGCGGCGACGTCGGGCGGGGCGGCGCTGAACCTTGTCGCCGGTTTGGGCGAGTCGTTCGCCAGCCGGATTCCGGTGCTGGCCTTGGTCGGTCAGCCCGCCACGACGATGGACGGCCGGGGGAGCTTCCAGGACACCAGCGGTCGCAACGGCTCGCTGGATGCGCAGGCGCTGTTCTCGGCGGTGTCGGTGTTTTGCGAGCGGCTGCTCGCGCCGGCCGACATCGTTTCGGCGCTGCCCCGGGCCGTCTCCGCGGCGCGCGCCGGCGGTCCGGCGGTGCTGTTGCTGCCCAAGGACATTCAACAGTCGTGCATCGCCGTAGACGATCGCGCCGAGCGTCCGAATGGTTTCAGTGCGCCCATCGGCAACCCGCATCCCATCGCCGTCGAACTGCGCCGCGCCACCGGTCAGGTCACCATCATCGCCGGCGAGCAGGTGGCCCGCGACGACGCCCGGACCGAGCTCGAGCAGCTGCGCGCGCTGCTGCGCGCGCGGGTGGCCACCGTCCCCGACGCCAAAGACGTGGCGGGCACTCCGGGTTTCGGGTCGTCGTCGGCGCTCGGGGTGACCGGCGTGATGGGCCACCCGAGCGTGGCCGAAGCCGTGGCCGACAGCGCCGTGTGCCTCATCGTCGGCACCCGGCTGACGGTCACCGCCCGCGGCGGCCTGGACGACGCGCTGGCGGCGGTGCGAACGATATCGATCGGGTCGGCGCAGCCCTATCTGCGTTGCACCCACGTGCACACCGACGACCTGCGTGCCTCCTTGCGCCTGCTGACCCAGGCGTTGCGCGGTCACGGACGTCCGCGCGGCCTGCGCGTGCCGGATCTGGTGCGGCGCATCGAGCTGACGCCGCCGTCCTCCAAGGGCCCGGGGGTGCGGTACCGCGACGCCATGGCGGTGCTGGACCGTGCCCTGCCCGACGGGGCCGACATCGTGGTCGACGCCGGCAACACCGGCGCGGCCGCGATCCACCACCTGCCGGCGCGGCGCGGCGGCAGGTTCGTGGCCGCGCTCGGCATGGGCGGCATGGGCTACAGCTTCGGGGCCGGGATCGGGATGGCGTTCGGGCGGGCGAACGGGGGCCGGCCCGACGGCCGCATCGTGGTGATCGCCGGGGACGGTGCGTTCTTCATGCACGGCCTCGAGGTGCACACGGCCGTGCAATACGCGCTTCCCGTGACGTTCGTGTTGTTCAACAACAACGCCCACGCGATGTGCGTGACCCGCGAGCAGCTGTTCTATGAGAACCGCTACAGCTACAACCGCTTCCGGCCCAGCGCGCTGGGAACCGGTCTGGCGGCGATGTTTCCCGGGCTGACAGCGGTTGATGTCAGCGACACCGGCCAACTGGCGGCGGCGCTTCAGGTGGCGCTGGACATCGAGGGCCCGGCGGTGGTCAGCGTCGAGTGTGACGCCGATGAAATCCCGCCGTTTGCCCCATTTCTCACCGCGCTGGCAGGCAATCAGGCTGTCAGCGAACAGGTTTCGATCGCGAAGGAGAACCGGGCCGATGTCGCTGCCAGCGCTTGAGGATATCCCCACCCCCATCGACGGGGTGGTCCGCATCGAAACCAGTCCACGGGAGAAGGCGACCCCGATCATCATGGAGATGATGCGGTCGGTGTATCCGCACGATCAGGTCTTCGGGGAGTACTGCACGGTCAACGATTACGTCGACTGCCCGCCCGACGAGTTGTACGAGTACCTGGCCGACACCCGCAGCCTCGAGGAGTGGACTTACAGCCTGCGCGGTTTCACGCCCACCGACGAACCGGGGCTGTGGCTGGCCTATGACCGGCTCGGCTCGGAGACCGAGATCTATACACGGACCATCGCCAACGCGGAGGCGCGGACGGTCGACTACCACTGCGCATGGGATCAGGGCAAGCACCTGTGGATGATCTATCTGATGCGCGTCATCGACGCCCAGGTCGTTTTCGACAAGCCGGGATCGGTTGTGCTGTGGACCAATTGCCATCATCCCTTCTACGACCACAACCCCTATCCGGAAACCGCACCGGCGCAGCGCCCGGTCTGGGTGGGCGACTTCTGGGACATGTTCGGCGCCGGGCATGCGCTGGAGCTGGCGAACCTGAAGGCGATCGCCGAGTACCGCCACCGCAACGGCCTGCCGGTGACACCGAAATGGATGAGGTAGCACCATGACCCAGCCGAGCGTCAGCCTGATCGACGTCTCCACCTATCTGCCCGGTGAGCCGATCGGCGCCGACTACTACGCGCGATTCGCCGAATCCGACGACCTGCGCGAGAACGTCATGTTCCGCGCCCCGAAGTTTCGTCATCACGTCGGGCCGGACGAGAGTTCCATCGACATGATCGAACGCGCGGCGCAGGGGCTGATCGAGCGGCACGGCCACGATGTGATCGAGGGCGCCGACGTGCTGATCACCCACACCCAGGTGCCGGATATGGCCTTCTACGGCCAGGGCGGTGGTATCGCGCACCGACTGGGCATGCGACCGTCGTGGGTGCTCGACCTCAACAACGGGGGCTGCGCGGCGTTCGTGTTGGCGCTCAACGTGGCTCGCAAGCTGCTGGCCACCGGTGCCGGGCGCAGCGCGGTGATCGCGATCGCACAAAACGCGGCCGGGCAGTTCTTCGATCAGCCGACCATCCGGCGCAAGGCGCAGTCCGCGGTGCCCGGCGACGGCGCGGCGGTGGGCCTGGTCACGCTGAGCGACCAATCACCCGTCCTCGACGTCGAGTGCCGCACCTACGGTGAATACGCCGGCGAGATGACGCTGTCCTACGACCCACCCCGCAAGTGGTGGCAGGCCGGACCCGGCGAGGGCAGCATCGGCTTCACCGATAGCAAGATCACCAAGGTGCTGGCCCGTGGCAACCGGCAGGTCCCCGAGGTGGCGCTGGCGGTGTGCGACCGAATAGGCGTGCCCGCCAAGGATATCGATCTGCTGGTCACCAACCAGCCGAATCGGGTGTTCCTGCGCAACTGGCGTGAGGCGCTCGAGTTGCCGCCCGAACGCCATCGAGACACCTTTGACGAGTGCGGCAACCTGTTCGGCGCCGGGATCCCGATCAACCTGGACCGCGCGATCTCCGACGGTCAGGTCGAGGCCGGTGACGTCGTCATGATGGCCGCCTTCGCACACGCCGGCGACTTCGCCGGTGCGGCGGCGGTGCGCTGGGGCGGGCGAGGCTGATGCAGCCCGTCCGCAGCCCGGCGGCCGGCGACGTCTGCGACGCGTTGCCCGACGCCGTGGATCCGCTTGCGTTGTCGCTCAACGAGAATCCGTTCCCGCCGCTGTCGGCGGTGCAGTCGGCGTTGATTCGGTCCGTCCACGCCGTCAACCGCTACCCGGAGTTCCTGCCCGAGCGGCTGCGCGCCGTGATCGCCGATCACATCGGGGTGCCCGCCGACCGGGTGGTGCCGGGCGCCGGCGCGACGGGAGTCGTGCTGCAGGCCCTGCAGGCGCTGACCGCTCCGGGCGACACGATGGCGATGGCGACGCCCACCTTCGACGGTTACCCGATCCTCGCGCGGATGGCACGGCTGAAGACGCGGACGGTCCCCCTGGACGAGCACGGTCATCACGACCTCGACGGCCTCGCTCGCGCCGCCGCCGATGCGCGGGTGGTGGTGCTGTGCCGGCCGCACAACCCCACCGGGACGCTCGAGTCCGCGGCCGCGGTTTCGGCGTTCTTGCGCCGCGTGCCGCGTGACACCGTCGTCCTGCTCGACGAGGCGTATGTCGAGTTCGTCGCGCCCGAGCACCGCATCGCTCTGTCGGCGCTGGTGACCCGCTTTCCCAATGTGGTGGTGGTGCGGACCTTCTCCAAGGCGTACGGCCTGGCGGGGCTGCGGATCGGTTACGGAGTGGCGGCGCCGGAGCTGGCGCGGGCGCTGTGGTCCCATCAGCTGCCGTTCGGCGCCGCGATCACCAGTTTGGTCGCCGTCGTCGCGTCATACGGCGCGGAAGAGCAACTGCTGCAACGGGTCCGGGTGATCAATGCCGAACGCTGCTATCTCAGGATGCGCCTGAGCGCGATGGGGATCTACACGACGGACGCGCACGCCAATTTCATGTACCTGCCCCCGAGGTGTGGGCGGGGTGGGCCGTGGCATGAGGTTTTCGCCGACGGCGGCCCCCGGGTGCGGTGCTACCCGGACGGCGGTGCGCGGATCACCGTGGGCCACCGCGCGTCGACGCTGGCGGTGCTGTCGGCGCTGGGGAAAGGTCACGCCCGCGCGTCAAGTGCGGTATGAAGGGGCGTGGCTGCCTCACGACCGCCGAAGCGGGATCCGATCGCCGCGGCGCGGGACAACTGGGAGCGCTCCGGCTGGACCGACGTGGCGCAGGGCATGGTCGCGGTGACGTCGGTGATGCGCGCCCATCAGATCCTGCTGGCCCGCGTCGAGACGGCGTTGCGTCCCTACGATCTGAGTTTCTCCCGCTACGAGTTGCTGCGGCTGCTGGCGTTCAGCCGGACCGGCGCGCTGCCCATCACCAAGGCATCCGACCGGCTGCAGGTCCACGTCACCAGCGTGACCCACGCGATCCGGCGGCTGGAGGCCGACGGACTGGTGCAGCGGGTGCCGCACCCCACCGACGGGCGCACCACGCTGGTGCAGATCACCGATCTGGGCCGCTCGACGGTCGAGGACGCCACGGTCACGCTCAACGAGCAGGTGTTCGCCGACATCGGAATGTCCGAATCCGAAGCGCGGGCGCTGGTTTCATCGATCGAGACGCTGCGCCGCGACGCGGGCGACTTCTAGGCTGCATCGAGGGAAAGACCGTCGTTCGCCGAACGTGTACCCACTGCGATATTTCGCGTTCAGTACACGCTCGGCGCGCTGAGGCCGTCAGCCGTTCCGCAGCAGCTCGATCACCGCGCTGAAGTCCTTATCGGCGTGATCGGCCGCGAACTTGGCGTAGATCTCGGCGGCGTGCCTGCCCAGCGGCGCCGCCGACCCGGTGGTGGCCACCGCGTCCATGGCCAGGCCCAGGTCCTTGTTCATCAGCGCGGTCGCGAAACCCGGCTTGAAGTCGTTGTTGGCCGGCGACGTCGGCACCGGGCCCGGCACCGGGCAGTTGGTGTGCACGGCCCAGCAGTTGCCGGTCGCGCCGGTGATGACGTCGAAGAGGGACTGCGCCGACAGCCCGAGCTTCTCGGCCAGGACGAACGCCTCGCCGATGGCGATCTGCTGCACCGCCAGCACCATGTTGTTGCACACCTTGGCGGCCTGCCCGGCCCCGGCCGCGCCACAGTGAATAACCTTGCCCGCCATGGGTTCCAGCACCGGCCGGGCGCGCTGCAGCGCGGCCTCGTCGCCGCCCACCATGAATGCCAGCGTCCCGGCGACGGCGCCCTTCACGCCGCCGGAGACGGGCGCGTCCAGCTGCGATACCCCCTGCGATTCCGCGAGCGCATGCACCTCGCGGGCGTCGTTGACCGAAATCGTGGAGCTGTCGATGAACAGCGCGCCCGACGGGGCGGCCGGCAGAACGTCGGCGTAGCAGCGCTTCACCAGGTCGCCGTTGGGCAGCATGGTGATCACCACGTCGGCCCCGGCGACCGCGCCGGCCGCGCTGTCGAACGTCGTGACCCCGTTGCCGGCCGCGGCGGCGACCGCCGCGGGCACCGGGTCGAACCCGCGCACGGTATGGCCCGCGGCCACCAGGTTCGCCGACATCGGCCCGCCCATGTTGCCCAGGCCGAGAAAAGCGATGCTCGTCATGGTCGCCTTTCTACGCGCTTGCCCGCGCTCGCGCGGCCTCGGCCCGGCCGATGACCACCCGCATGATTTCGTTGGTCCCTTCCAGGATTCGGTGCACCCGCAAATCGCGGACGATCTTCTCGAGACCGTACTCACGCAGGTAGCCGTAGCCGCCGTGCAGCTGCAGGGCCTTGTCGGCCACCTCGAAGCAGGTGTCGGTGACGTAGCGCTTGGCCATCGCGCACAGCTCGACCTTGTCGGGGTCGTCGTTGTCCAACGCATCCGCGGCCCGCCACAACATCATTCGCGACGTTTCCAGCCCGGTGGCCATGTCGGCCAGGGTGAACCGGATGGTGGGCTCGTCGAGCAGGGCCTTACCGAACGCCTCGCGTTCCCGTACGTAGGCGCCGGCCTTGTCGAAGGCGGACTGCGCGCCGCCCAGCGAGCACGCCGCGATGTTGAGCCGGCCGCCGTTGAGGCCGTTCATCGCGATGCCGAACCCGGCGCCCTCTCCGTCCGCGCCGCCCAGCATGGCCTCGGCGGGCACCCGCACGCCGTCCAGGATCACCTGCGCGGTCGGCTGGGCGTGCCAGCCCATCTTCTCTTCCAGCGCCCCGAAACTGAGCCCCGCGGCGCCCTTTTCGACGACGAAGGCCGAGATGCCGCGCGGACCGTCAGCGCCGGTGCGGGCCATCACCACGTAGACGTCGGAGGCCCCGGCGCCGGAGATGAACTGCTTGACGCCGTCGAGCACATAGTCGCCACCCTGCTTGACGGCCCGGGTGCTCAACGCGCCGGCGTCCGACCCGGCGCCCGGCTCGGTGAGGCAGTAGCTGGCGATGACGTCCATCGAGGCCAGCCTCGGCACCCAGGCCTTGCGCTGTTCGGCGGTGCCGAACGTGTCGATCATCCAGGCGCACATGTTGTGGATGGACAGGAACGCTGCGGTGGTCGGGTCGGCGATGGCCAGCTGCTCGAAGATGCGGACCCCGTCGAGCCGGCGCAGCCCGCTGCCGCCGACGTCCTCGCGGCAGTAGATCGCCGCCATCCCGAGCTCGGCGGACTCCCGCAACACGTCGGTCGGAAAGTGCTTGGTCGCGTCCCATTCCAGGGCGTGCGGGGCGAGGCGTTTGGCGGCGAACGCGGCCGCCGTCTCGGTGATGACCCGCTCGTCGTCGTTCAGCGTGAACATAGGCCCTAATCCATTGTGGGTATCACGAATTCGGCGCCGTCCTTGATGCCGGAGGGCCACCGCGACGTGACGGTCTTGACCTTGGTGTAGAACTGGATCGACGCCGGGCCGTGCTGGTTGAGGTCGCCGAAACCGGAGCGCTTCCAACCGCCGAACGTGTGGTAGGCCACCGGGACCGGGATCGGGACGTTCACCCCGACCATGCCCACCTGCACCCGGGAGACGAAGTCGCGCGCGGCGTCGCCGTCGCGGGTGAACACCGCCACGCCGTTGCCGTACTCGTGCTCCGAGGGCAGCCGCAAGGCCTCCTCGTAGTCGTGGGCGCGCACGATGCACAGCACCGGCCCGAAGATCTCGTCGGTGTAGATCGACATGTCGGGGGTGACGTGGTCGAACAAGGTTGGGCCGATGAAGAATCCGCCCTCGAGGCTGGCGTCGTCAAAGGTCAGGTCGTTGCTGCCGCGTTCGCGCCCGTCGATCACTATTTCCGCGCCGGCTGCCACACCCTGCTCGATGTAATCGCGCACGCGCGCCAGGGCGGCCTCGGTGACCAGCGGACCGTAGTCGGCCTTGGGGTCCAGGCTGTGGCCCACCCGCAGATTGTTGATCCGGTCAATAAGCCTGGCGCGCAACCGATTCGCCGTCTGCTCGCCGACCGGCACCGCGACGCTGATCGCCATGCACCGTTCGCCGGCGCTGCCGTATCCGGCGCCGATCAGCGCGTCGACGGCCTGGTCGAGGTCCGCGTCGGGCATCACGATCATGTGGTTCTTGGCGCCGCCGAAGCATTGCGACCGCTTGCCGGTGGCCGCGGCCGTCGCGTAGATGTACTGCGCGATGTCGGAGCTGCCGACGAAGCCCACCGCCTGGATGTCCGGGTGGTGCAGGATGGCGTCGACGGCCTCCTTGTCGCCGTGCACGACCTGGAAGACGCCGGGCGGCAGGCCGGCCTCTGCGAACAGCTCGGCCAGTCGCACCGGGACCGAGGGGTCGCGCTCGCTGGGCTTGAGGACGAACGCGTTCCCGCACGCCAGCGCCGGCCCGGCCTTCCAGAGCGGGATCATGGCCGGGAAGTTGAACGGGGTGATGCCCGCGACCACGCCCAGCGGCTGGCGCAGCGAATAGACGTCGATCCCCGGTCCGGCGCCTTCGGTGTATTCCCCCTTGAGCAGGTGGGGGATTCCGATGGCGAACTCGATCACCTCGATGCCGCGCTGGACGTCGCCGCGCGAGTCGGCCACCGTCTTGCCGTGCTCGAGGGACAGCAGCTCGGCCAGCTCGTCCATGTGGTCGTTGACCAGCTCGATGAACCGCATCATCACCCGGGCGCGGCGTTGCGGATTCCATGCCGCCCAACCCTTTTGGGCCTCGGCGGCGGAGGCCACCGCGGCGTCGATCTCGGCCTTGCCGGCCATCGGCACCTGCGCCTGCACCTGGCCGGTGCTCGGGTTGAAGACGTCGGCGGTGCGGCCGGATTGGCCGGCCGTGCGCTGCCCATCGATGAAGTGGGGGATCTGTGTGGTCATGGTGTCCTCGGGTTGGTGCGCGCGTGAGGGGCGGATACTTGGATATCCTAGTAACCGCGGGCGGGCGTCGCAAGGACGCCGGTCTCACGCCGGGTAGTTGCCGGCCGCCAGATCCGCGAGCAGGCTCGGATGAGTCGGCTGCCAGCCGAATCTCTCGCGGGTCAGCGCGCTCGAGGCCGGCTGGTCCGCCGCGAACACGGCGCCGAAGAACCCGAAATCGTCCGCCGGGACCGCCGCGGTGGGCAGGTCGAGCGCGCGCCCGATGGCCTCGGCGAGCGCGCGCATCGGGTGCCCCTCGTCGGCGACGGCGTGCGCCACCGTGCCGGGAGTGCCCCCTTCGAGAACCAGACGGAACAGGCGCGCGGCGTCGAGGACGTGCACGGCCGGCCAGCGCTGGCTGCCGTCGCCGACGTAGCCGGACACCCCGGTTCGTTGCGCGGCCTCGATGAGCAGGGACGCGAACCCGTGCGGGCCGCCTTCGGAGTGGACGGACCGGGGGAGGCGGACCACCGCCGATCGGACTCCCTGAGCGGCCAGCTCCAGGGCGGCCCGGGCGTTGCGGCCGCGCCCGCCGATGGGTCCGTCGGTCGGCATCGGATCGTCCTCGGTGGAGGCGCGCCCGGGGACGGCGGGCGTTCCCGATGCCATGACGAACGGCTTTCCGCTCCCTTGCAGGGTCGCGCCGAAAGCCGCGACGGCAGCGGCCTCCTGAGCGACCGCCTTCCCGAAATCGTCGAAGTGGAGAAAGGCGAGGTGGATGACTCCATCGGCCTGGGCGGCGCCCTTGCGCAGGCTTTCCGGGTCATCGAGATCGCCGGGCAACACATCGGCTCCCATGGACTCGGCGGCCCGCGCCGACGCGTCGGAGCGGGCCAACGCCAGCACCTCGTGGCCCGCGCCGATGAGCTCGGGCACCACGGCCGAGCCGATCCCGCCGGTGGCACCCGTGACGAAAACCCGCATGAGGAACTCCTTCGAGTGATGGGACTTGTGTCTCATCACCCTACCAGAGTGATGGGACAGAAGTCTCATCGCTTACGATCACCGGATGCCCCGATGGGAACCGGATGCGCGCGCACGGCTGGTCGCCGCCGCGCTGCAGCTGTTCTCCGAGCAGGGCTACGACCGGACCACCGTCGCCGAGATCGCCGATCAGGCCGGCCTGACCAAGAGCACGTTTTTTCGGTATTTCCCCGACAAGCGCGAGGTGCTGGCGGCGGGTCAGGAGACCCTGGCGCAATTGCTGACCGACGGCATCGCCTCGGCGCCCGCGGATGCGAGTCCGCTCGCCGCGGTCGCCGCCGGGCTGGCGCGGGCGGCCGGGCCGATGACGCCGTTCAATCGCGAGCTCGGTCCCCGGCTGCAGGCCGTCATCGCCACCAGCGCCGAGTTGCAGGAGCGCGACGCGCTCAAACGGGTCGGCCTCGCCGCGGCCATGGCCAACGCGTTGCGCGCGCGGGGGGTGCCGGACCGGGCGGCGGCCCTGGCGGCCGAGTTGGGAGTGCTCGCGTTCAAGGAGGCATACGCCGAATGGGTCGCCGCAGACGACGACCAAGACCTCGGCGAATTGGCCCGCAAAGCCTTGGATGACCTCCGCGCCGCGGCGGCCGACATCGGCTGAAGCGATCGACCCACGGGCAGGCTAGCCTTCAGGCGTATGCACGCGATTGAGGCCGACTACCTGGTGGTCGGCGCGGGCGCCATGGGGATGGCGTTCGTCGACACGCTGGTGTCCGAGACGGACGCACGCGTGGTGTTGGTCGACCGCAACCACCAGCCGGGCGGGCACTGGACCCTGGCCTACCCGTTCGTCCGGCTGCATCAGCCCTCGGCGTTCTACGGCGTCAACTCGCTGAGACTCGGTGGCGACTCGATCGACCGAATCGGTTGGAACCAAGGACTTTACGAGTTGGCCACCGCCGGCGAGGTGTGCGCTTACTACGACCACGTGCTGCGCCGGCAGCTGTTGGCGAGCGGCCGGGTGTCCTACTTCCCCATGAGCGAATATCGCGGCCAGCACGACGGTAAAGGCCGGTTCACCACGCTCGCCGGCACCGACTACACCGTCAGCGCGGCGCGCCGCATCGTCGACGCCACCTACATGCGGGTCACCGTGCCGGCCATGCGCCCGCCGCCCTACGCGGTCGGGCCCGGCATCGCCTGCGTGCCGCCCAACGACCTGCCGAAGCTGGGCGCGCACGAGCGCTACGTCATCGTCGGGGCCGGCAAGACCGGCATCGACACCTGCCTGTGGCTGCTCGGCCAGGGCATCGCGCCGGACCGGCTGACGTGGATCATGCCCCGCGACTCGTGGCTGCTGGACCGCGCGACGATGCAGCCCGGGCCGTTGTTCGCCGACGGCCTCAAGGCCAGCTTCACCGCGCAGCTGCGGGCCATCCGGGATGCCACGTCCGTCGTGGACCTGTTCGCGCGGCTCGATGACGCCGGCCTGCTGCTGCGGATAGACCCCGCGGTCCGCCCAACGATGTATCGCTGCGCGACCGTCACCCGGCTGGAACTCGAGCAGCTGCGACGCATCGGCGACGTGGTGCGGATGGGCCACCTGCTGCGCGTCGAGACGGACCGGATGGTTCTCGACGGCGGCACGGTGGCATCCCACGGCGACGCGCTGTACATCGACTGCACCGCCGATGGCGCCGAAAAGCGCCCGGCGACACCCATTTTCGATGCCGGCCAGATCACGCTGCAAAGCGTGCGCGGATGCCAACAGATCTTCAGCGCCGCCCTGATCGCCCACGTCGAAGCCGCGTACCGCGACGACCAGGTGAAAAACGAGCTGTGTGTGCCGTTACCGCATCCCGACACCGACTCAGACTGGCTGCGGCTGGCGCTGGCCGACTACGCCAATCAGCTGCGCTGGCTCGACGACCCGGACCTGACCGCCTGGATGTCCGCGGCGCGCCTGGACCTGTTCGGTCACCTGATCGGCCACCTGCTGCCGCCGGCGTCGGCGAAGCCCCGGGTGCGCGAGCGGATACTGCGCATCGCCAAGTCGGTGTTCTCGGCCACCGCCGCCAAGCTCGATGAGCTGCTCAGTGAACAAACCTCGCTCGCCGCGCCGTGATACCCGGTGTAACCCGACTCGATATTCATCGGGTGGAGGAGGCACGTGGCCGCACGAAACGAGCCCGTCAACCGGCCGCTGCGGGCGGTGCCCGACAGTGGTTTTGACGATGGCTATCCCGACTGGGAGGCCGTGTACTCCGACAACGCGTCCTGGGTATACCGCACGCTGTTCGCCCGGGTCGGCAACCGGGCGGACGCCGAGGACCTCACCGCCGAGGTCTTCCTCGCCGCCCTGCGCCCGCTGCGGCTGACCGCGAGCGTCGGGGAGGTGCGCGCCTACCTGCGGGTCACCGCGCGGACGGTGCTAGCCGCGCATTGGCGGGAGACCCTGGGGCGGGAGATAACCTCGATCGACGACATCGAACAACCACCGGAGAGCGAGGAAGCGATCAGCACCGCGCCGCAGCGCGTCGCCCGGGTTCTCGACAATCTTCCGGACCGTTACCGGCAGATCCTGGAATTGCGTTTCCTGCAAGGGAATTCGATCAGGGAGTCCGCCGCACAACTCGGGGTCAGCGTCGCCAACGCCAAGGTGCTGCAGCATCGCGCCCTGCGGCTGGCGGCGCAGGTCAACGAGGGGGGCCAGCCATGAACGCGCGCGGCTTACGCCGATACGTCGACGACCTGTTGCGGGGCCGGCGGCCCAGGCCGTTTGCGCCCGACGACTTCGAGGCCGCGCAGCTGCGCACCGCGATCGAACTGCGCGCGGCCGGCACGCGGGGCGAGGCCCCGCGCCGGGAATTCCTCGACGATCTGCACCGCCGCCTCGCCGAGCAGCTGGCCGACGCGCGGGGCGAAGCGACGCCGAAGCGCAGCAGCACCCGCCGGCAGGTCATCGTCGGCACGTCGGCGGCCGCGGCGGCCGCGGTCACCGCGGTCTCCATCGACCGCGCCGTGATCACGGGTCAATCCGGCGGGGTCCCCGCCGCCGACAGCGGGCCGCTCACGCCGAATTCCGGCACCTGGCAGCGGGTGGCGGTCAGCTCGGACGTGCCGGACGGGATCATGCATCCCTTCGACCTCGGTTCGGTCAGCGGATTCGTCCGCCGAGTCGACGGAAAGCCCCAGGCCATCTCCGGGGTGTGCACCCACCAGGGGTGCCGGCTCTGGTTCGACGCGCCCGACGACACGCTGCGCTGCCCCTGCCACTCGACGTCCTTCGCGCCGGGCGGCCAGGTGCTCACCCACCAGTTGCCGGTCGCCCCGAAGCCGTTGCCGGCGTTGCTGGTTCGTGAGGTCGACGGCGTCATCGAGGTGTTCGCGCCCCCGCGTCCCGACCAGCCCGCCTGAGCGGTGTAACTCGCCGCCCTATTCCTGGGCATGACGTTTCGGAAACATTCGGCGGCCGCGCTGGCCGCCGCCGTGCTGCTGGCGGGCTGCTCGGCGTCGCGGCCCGCAAGCGGCTCCGGTACCAGCGCGTCCCTGGGCACCGCCCCGGTGACCGCACCGGCGGCTCCGGTGAGCGGCAACCAGGTCAACATCGACGGCTTCGCGTTCGTGCCCGCCACGTTGAGGGTCGCGGTGGGCACCACCGTCACGTGGACCAACCGCGACGAAGAACCGCACACGGTGGCCGCGAGCGACGGTTCGTTCCACTCACCCGGGATGGGCACCGGGGCCACCTTCACCCATACCTTCACCGACGCGGGGACTTTCGACTACGTCTGCTCGATCCATCCGATGATGCACGGCACCGTGTTGGTGACCCGATGAACCCCAACATGACTCGCCGCCAGCTGATGCGGCACGGGGCGTGGTTCGGGGCGGCGGTCGGGTTCGCCGTGGTCGGCGGCGAGGTGATTTCGCATGTCGCCGGCGCGGGTGCGGCCGAGCAGCACCCGCACGCCCGGCCAGCCCTGCGGTTCGCGCAGGTCAGCGACAGCCACATCGGCTTCACCGGGGCGCCCAACCCGGACGTCTCCGGCACGTTCGGCCACGCGATCGACCAGATCAACAACCTCGGCTACACACCGGATTTCGTCGTTCACACCGGCGACCTGACGCACCTGTCCAGCCCCGGGCAGTTCGATCAGGTGAAGCAGATGATGACCGCCTTGAAGACACCGCATGTGTTCACCGTCCCCGGGGAGCACGACTCGGTCGACGACGCGGGGCAGAAGTACCGAAGCGCATTCGGCGCGGGATCCGTCGGTGACGGCTGGTACAGCTTCGACGTCGCCGGAGTGCACGTCATCGCGCTGGTCAACACGCTGAACCTGCGCAAGCTCGGGCACCTGGGTGCCGATCAGCTGGCGTTCGTGCAGAAGGACGTCGCGCGCCTGTCCAGTGATACCCCCATCATCGTCTTCAGCCACATCCCGTTGTTCGCGATGTACCCCAACTGGGGCTGGGGCACCGACGACGCGGCCCAGGCGCTCAGCTACCTGCGCCGGTTCTCCTCGGTCACCTGCCTCAACGGGCATGTGCACCAATTGTTTTCCAAGACAGAGGGCAATGTGACGTTCTACAGCGGGACCACGACCGCATATCCGTTGCCGAGGCCCGGCGACGGGCCGGCGCCCAAGCCGGTCACCCTGCCCGCCGGCAGGCTTCGCGACGCGCTGGGCATCCGTGAGGTGAGTTACACCCGGGGCGAGACCGCCCTGGCGTTGAAAGAGCAGGCGCTGCAATGACTGTGACGGGCCTTCTGATCCGCATCGGTTTCGCCGCGTCGTTGGTGATCAGCGCCGCCAGCCACGCCTACCTGTATGTCCACGGCTATCGACACATCCCGGACATCGGCGCCGCGTTCGTGTTATCGAGAACCGGTGGGGTTCTGGGTTTTTCGGAACTGGGCTGGGATCCCGCGCCGCATGCTGCGCTCAGTGTGGGCGCGGAAGTGCTGACGGTGCTGCTGTGGGCGGCCGGGCTGATCCGCTGGGTGCGGACCTCTAGGCGGTACCCGGCGCGTTCTGAGTTTCAGCGAGGTCACGGGCAGACCACTTCCGCTTGAGACGAGACCTCAGAGATTGCGCGGGCTTTTCGATCAAAAACCAACTCAAGGCTGCCAGGGGCAGGGTGGCTATCGCCGAAAGCAGGAAAAATACAGCCGGATTCAGCCAGATGAGCCCACAGATTGCCAGCAACTGCTGCATTGGGTAGGCGTAAATGTAGACGCCGTAGGAGAGATCTGTACGTAATCTCAGTCGCTTGTTGTGGATCAGCGCACCCGACACGACGACGGCATAAGCCAGCGGAATAGCGGCCACCACGCGGTAATCAGGCAGTAGCCCGGCCACGAGCACGATCACCACGCTCACCGCCACTAGGGACCACCGGGCGGGAATCACGTCACGCCATTGATAGAGGAAGGCGCCGGCCGCAAACATGATCGCGGAGCGCACAGCGAGCTGTGGGATAGTCCATACCCCCGGAAACGTCAAAGGCGGCAGTAACATCGCCCCGAACACCGCCAGCACCAAGATCGCAGGGGATACCCACCGGCGATTGGCGAGTCCGATGACTCCGATGACGGCGACAACCAGGTAGCACATCACTTCCCAGATGAGAGACCACAGCGAAGCGTTCCATTTGCCGGCATCCGGGATCCCGTGTGGCGTGGCGCCGACATTGTGATGAAGGTAGGCCACCGCGGCGTTCTTCCAGACGTATTCGATCGGGTCGCTGGACAAAAGCAGCTTGACGGCCGAGCCGCCTTGGATCGCCACACTTATCGGGGCAATGACAAACGCGGTCACGATCAAGCAGACGTAGAACCCGGGAAGGATGCGAAGGGCTCGAGCCACCAGATAGTCACGGACTCGCGGGTCGTTGAGCCAGCTCGCGGTGATGAGGAATCCCGAGATCGCGAAGAACCCGTCAACCCCTACTGAGAACAAAAGCTGGAGAATCGCCGCGGGCGGCATGCGGCCCGTGATCGGCCAGGAGTGGAACAGCATCACCTCGGCCGCGAGTGCCAATCGGAAGACGTTCAGCGCGTTACTTCGCGGGTCGAACACCAGCCCCAGCTTCATTCGCCTCCGCTCGTCATCTTCCACCCAGCGCCATCGGCGTTATCGTATCGGCCGCGACTAGGCAGTGCCCCGGAACTCCGGGGGAAGCGCGGTACCTCGAACCTCAGTCGGCAGCAAGATCACCGTTTGCGTTGTTTGCTTCCGTGGGGCAGGGGAGTTTCGCTTGAGACGATGTTTGAGCGACCGCGCGGGCTTTTCGACCAAAAACCAGCTTGCCGCGGCCAGCGGTAGGGTTGTTATCGTCGCAACGACGAAGAACGCGAACGGATGTAGCCAGCCGAGCCCAGCGATGACCAGCAACTGCTGGATCGGGAATGCGTAAATGTAGACGCCGTAGGACAGATCGGTGCGCAGTCTCAGGCGCTTGTTGCGGATCAGTGCACCCGACGCGATGATGGCATAAGCCAGCGGAATGGCCGCCACCAGACGGTAGTCGGGTAGCAGGCTGGCCGCCGCAACGATGACCAAGCTCGCGGCGACGAGGGACCATCGAGCCGGGATCTTGTCTCGCCACTGATAGAGGAGCGCGCCGGCGGAAAACATGATGGCGGTTCGGCAGGCCAAAAACATGAGGGGAACGAGCGCATTGCCCTGCTGGTGAGTCAATTCCTCAGGAGAGGTAAGGGGCGGCAACAAAGACGCGCCGATCAGTGCCGCCACCAATATCACGGGAGAAACCCACCGGCGGCTAGCGAGCCCGACCACGCCAATTGCCGCAACAATTAGGTAGCACATCACTTCCCAGATGAGGGACCACAGCGACCCGTTCCAGACACCCGCAACTGGGACCCCGTGGGGGGTCCCGCCGATATCAAACTTGACCACTGCCACCGCGCTGTTTTCTAACACGAACTCCAATGGCGCGCCGGAGGCTAAGAGCTTGGTGACCGAGCCACCTTGCATCGCCACCCCGACCGGGGCGATGACAAACGCGGTAACGACCAAGCAGGCATAGAAGCCAGGGAGGATGCGAAGCGCTCGGGCCGCGAAATACTCACGGACCCGCGGATTGCTGAGCCAACTGGCGGTGATGAGGAATCCCGAGATCGCGAAGAATCCGTCAACGCCCACACAAAGAAGAAGTTGGTAAACCGGCTTGACCGAAAGGACACGGCCCGTGACCCCCCAGGAGTGAATGAGAATCACCTCGGCGGCCAGCAGCAGGCGCCACGCGTTCAGCGCGTTGCTCCGCGGATCGAAGACGTGCCCTAGCTTCATTGGCCCCCTTCGCTGGAGTGCCACTGCTACTGGCGCCATCGTATCGTCACTGAACGGCCAAAATGGTGGATTCGTGGTCTCCCGAATGACCGATTCCACCATTAGCGGGGGCGGGTGAGGCGCCGCTCCGGTCGGGCGGCGGCTGAATTCTAGGCAGTACCTGAGAGCTTCGGAGGAAACCCGGTATGCGGGAGTTCCTGGGGCAGCGTGATGACCTGTTGCTGTTGGCGGGCGGGGGATTTCCCGTTAAGACGATGTTTGAGAGACCGCGCTGGCTTTTCGATCAAAAACCAGCTTGCCGCGGCCAGTGGTATGGTCGCGATTGTCGAAACGGCGAAGAATGCGAACGGATTCAGCCAGGCAAGACCACCTATTACCAGTAACTGCTGAATCGGGAATGCGTAAATGTAGACGCCATAGGACAGATCCGTACGCAGTCTGAGCCGCTTGCTGTGAATCAGGGCGCCCGACACGACGATGGCGTAAGCCAGCGGAATGGCGGCCACCGTCCGGTAATCAGGCAGCAGGGTGGCCACTGCCACGATGACCAAGCTCAGCGCGACGAGCGACCACCGAGCGGGAATCTTGTCTCGCCATTGATAGAGAAGCGCGCCGGCCGAAAACATGATGGCGATCCGGCAGGCCAAAAACAGCACGGCGACGCGCACGTCGCCCTGCTGGCGACTCAATTCCTCGGGAGAGGCAAAAGGCGGCAATAACGTTGCCCCAAGCAACGCCAGTATCAATATCGCAGGAGAAACCCAGCGGCGATTGGCGAGTCCGACGATGCCGATACAGGCAACAATCAGGTAACAAAACACCTCCCACATGAGGGACCACAGCGAGCCGTTCCAGACGCCCGGAACCGGTACCCCGCGCGGTGTGCCGCCGATGTCAAACTTGACCCACGCCACGGCGCTGTTTTTCAGAACGAATTCCAGCGGCGCGCCGGACGCCAGCAGCTTGGTGACCGAGCCGCCCTGAATCGCGACACCGATCGGGGCGAAGACAAACGCGGTAACTATCAAGCAGACATAGAACCCGGGGAGGATGCGAAGAGCTCGAGCGGTGAAATAGTTGCGGGCGCGCGGATTGGTGAGCCAGCTGGCGGTGATGAGGAATCCCGAGATCGCAAAGAACCCGTCGACGCCGACGCAGAGCAGAAGCTGGTAAGCCGACTTCAACGGTGGAATGCGGCCGGTGAGGCCCCAAGAGTGATTAAAAATCACCTCGGCTGCCAGCACAAGGCGCCACGCGTTCAGGGCATTGCTCCGCGGATCGAAGGCACACGCCAACTTCATCGCGTCCCCTCCGCCGACAGCGCCGCCGCCGCCATACCTTGATCGAACACAAATAGATGGACCGGTGTCCCCGCAACCACTGATCTCACCACTCATTGGGGTCGGTGAGGTCAACTTCGCAATAAAACTTCGCCGCGAGTTGCGCGCGGGGGCCACCGTCACGTGGATCAATGGGACGAATAAACCTCATACGCTGGCCTCAAGTGACGCCGCGATCAGCGTTGGCGTTGAAAGCTCACGGTTCTGCGGTCGCCAGATTCGTCTACGGGCTAGGCGGTTCCCGGCACCTCCTGAGCTGGCCCATCAGCGATGAGGCCGACGCGCTCGGGTTCAACGTCAGCGGGTACGCGAGCGGACCACCTTCCCAAAAGGCGAGACTTGAGTGACATCGCAGGCTTCTCGATCAGGAACCAGCTCAGCGCGGCGATCGGCAAGGTGGCGAAGGCCGAAATGATGGTGAAAACAATGGGATCAAAGAATCCCAGCCCACAAATGACCAGCAACTGTTGCATCGGCCATGCGTAGATATACACGCCGTAGGAGAGGTCGTTACGCAACCTCAAGCGCACGTTCTTAACGAGGGCACCTGAAATGATGATGGCGTACGCCAGCGGAAGGGCCGCGAACACCCGGTAGTTGAGGCTGAGCAGGCCGGCCGCGAAAACGACGACCACGCTCGCCGCGACGAACGACCACCGAGCGGGAATCACGTCTCGGAACTGATTCAGGAGCGCTCCAGCTAGAAACACGACCGCGAAACGGGCGAGCATCTGCGGGATCGTCTCTACCGCATTGATCGGATAGGAAACCATCGCCGCCCAGACCACTGCCAATACGAAGGCCGCGGGGATAGCCCAGCAGCGCCTGAGGAGTCCGACTACGCCGGCAACGGCGACGCCTAGGTAGCACAACAGTTCAAATATGAGGGTCCATAGCGACCCGTCCCACACTCCGGGCCATGGCACCCCGCGCGGCGTTCCGTCGATACCGGCGTGGTAAACGTTCAGCACGCCATTGTGCAGGACATATTCAATGGGTGCAGTGGACATCAGTAGTTTCGCCGCCGAGCCGCCCTGAATCGCCACGCTCACTGGAGCGATGACGAACGCCACGACGATCAGGCAGACCCACAAGCCCGGAAAAATGCGAAGACCCCGGGCGAGGAAGTACGAACGAAGCCTCGGGTGTCGGAGCCAACTCGACGTGATAAGGAAGCCCGACAGCGTAAAGAACCCGTCGACCCCGATTTGATCGAGAAGCTGGGCGGCCGGCCCGTACAGCACTTTGCGTCCCGTAAGTGGCCATGAGTGGCACAGGATCACCGACATCGCCAGCACTAACCGCCATGCATTCAGTGCGTTATTCCGGGGATCGAATACCTGCCCAAGTCTCATCCGCCGCTGCCTGTCCCTCCGCACCTCGAGCTGCCGGCGCCATGGTATCGAACGTCAAAGGGGGCGGAGACGTGGCTGCGTAGTGATCTCTCGTCGTGACTAGGCAGTGTCTGGGCCCTCGGGTGCTGGGCGGCCACCGGGGCGGTCTACCGCAGTGACATCAGGGTTGGGGCTTTCGGCGAGGTCGTGGGCCGACCACTTGTGCTTGAGGCGAAATTTCAGCGACCTTGCGGGCTTCTCCACTAAAAACCAGCTCAGCAGGGCTAGCGGCAGGGTGGCTACCACGGAAAGGGCAAAGAAGACAACGGGATTCAGCCAGGCCAACCCACAGATGGTCAGCATCTGTTGAGTCGGAAAAGCGTAGATGTACACGCCATAGGACACGTCTGTTCGTAGTCTCAGGCGCTTGTTGTGGATAAGGACACCCGAAGCGACGACGGCATATGCCAACGGAAGGGCGGCGACCACCCTGTAATCCGGCAGCTGGCTGCAGGCCAAGACGATGACTACGCTCACCGCGACGAGCGACCACCGAGCGGGGATCTTGTCTCGCCACTGATAGAGCAGTGCTCCCGCCGAAAACATGATCGCGGAGCGCACAGCGAGCTGGGGGATCGTCCATGCCTCGGTGAATGTCAGAGGCGGCACGAACAGCGCACCCACCGTTGCCAGCGCCAGGATCACCGGAGAAACCCACCTGCGATTAGCGAGCCCGGCCACGCCGATGACGGCGACGGCCAGATAGCACATCAGCTCCCATACGAGGGACCAAAGTGAACCGTTCCAGCGGCCCGCCCGTGAGACTCCGAAGGGTGTGCCGCCGACACTGGGGTGAAGATACGCCACCGCGCTGTTCTTCAAAACGTATTCGATGGGGGCGTTGGACAGCAGCAGCTTCGTAGCCGAGCCGCCCTGAATCGCCACACTTAGTGGGGCGAAGGCGAACGCCGTCAGCGCCAAGCAGACGTAGAACGCGGGAAGGATACGAAGGGCTCGAGCGACGAGGTAGTCGCGGACTCGCGGGTCGTTGAGCCAACTGGCGGTGATGAGGAACCCTGAGATCGCAAAGAATCCGTCAACGCCGACCGAGAAAAAAAGTTGCAGAAATGTCGCTGGGGGCGTGCGGCCCGTGATCGGCCAGGAGTGAAACAGCATCACCTCGGCCGCCAGCGCCAACCGGAACGCGTTTAGTGCATTGTTTCGCGGATGGAATGCCTGCCCGAGTTTCATCCGGCTCCGCTCGTCGTTCCCCCGCGCGCGTGTCGGCGCCATAGTAGCGCCATCCCATCGAGGATTGATGGGCTTTCGGCTTTCTGAGTGAGGTTGGGAGCGAAGGCTTATCGGTGCGGATTACATTATTGTTTTGGTTGTTTCCAGCTGCTGCGCCGACGGCCGGGTGGTGTCCGGGACCTCGGGAGTTGGCCGATCCGCGACGAGGTCTACCGCAGTGGCACCGCGGTCGGCGCCTCCGGCGAGGTCGGGGAGAGACTACTTCCGCTTGAGGCGAGATCTCAGAGACCTCGCGGCTTCTGTACCAAAAGTCAGCCAGCCCGGCTAGCGGCAGGGTGGCTATCCCCAAAAAGGGGAAGAACGCAACGGCATCCAGTCGGACGAGCCCACAGATGACCAGCAACTGTTGAATTGGAAATGCATATATGCAGGCGTCGTAGGACAAATACCTTCGTAATCAAAGGCGGCCGGGTAGTCGTCTCTCGCTGACAAGCCGACTCGGGCATTACGCTCGCTGCCGGTGCGGTTATTCGCCACGCATACCGGCGATGAACCGCTGGGTCTCCGCCCAGCTGGGCAAAAGACCGGCGGCGCGCACTTCTTCGAGGCTGGGGGCGGCAGCGTCGCGGTCGGAAAGGCTGGGGGCGGCACCGTTCACCAGCGGCCAGTCGACCCCGATCGCCGGATCGGTCGCACATATGGTGTGCTCGCGCTGCGGGTCGTACTCGGTTGAACACAAATACATCACCGTCGAGTCGTCCTGCAGGGCAAGGAAACCGTGCCCCAGGCCCTCGGAAAGGTAAATCGTCCTACGGTCCTCATCGTCGAGCAGCACCGAATCCCATTGGCCGAATGTCGGCGAACCCTCCCGGATATCCACCACGACGTCGAACACCGAGCCGCGCACGCAGGTCACGTATTTGGCCTGGCTCGGCGGCAGCTCGGCGAAGTGCAAGCCCCGCAACACACCGGCGGACGAAACCGAACAGTTCGCTTGCCGGACATCGAAGCGGTGACCGGCGAACTCGGTGAAGCCGCCGTCGGTAAGCCATTCGAAGAACATGCCCCGTGAATCGCCGTGGATGTTGGGGGTGATCTCCCAGGCGCCGGGGATGGCGAGCTCGCGAACCTTCATCTCACTGACCACGCTCTTCGTATCGGGCTTCCGCGGCGTCCTTCAAAGGGCGCCACCATGATTCGTTGGTACGATACCAGTCGATGGTGGCGCTCAAGCCCTCCTCGAAATCGGTATGCTTTGGCGCCCAGCACAGTTCGTCGTACAGCATCGACGGGTCGATGGCGTAGCGCAGGTCGTGGCCGACGCGGTCGGTCACGTGGTCGAAGTCGTCGGGTTCGCGACCCATCATCTTCAACAGCGTGCGCAGCACGCTGAGGTTGTCGCGTTCCCCCTCAGAACTGATCAGGTATGTGCGGCCGATCTCGCCCTTTTCCAGGATGCGCCGAACGGCGCTGTTGTGGTCGTCGACGTGGATCCAGTCGCGGACGTTGGCGCCGCTGCCGTACAGCTTGCACCGCCGGCCGGTGAGCACGTTGGTGATCTGGCGCGGGATGAACTTCTCGACGTGCTGATACGGCCCGTAATTGTTGGAGCAATTCGAGATCGTCGCGCGCACGCCATACGATCGCACCCACGCGCGGACCAGCATGTCGGCGCCGGCTTTGGTCGCCGAGTACGGGCTCGAGGGGTTGTACGGCGTCGATTCGGTGAACCGTTCGGGATCGTCGAGCTCCAGGTCGCCGTAGACCTCGTCGGTCGAAATGTGGTGCAGCCGCACACCGTGGCGCCGCACCGCTTCCAGGATGGTGAACGTCCCGACCACGTTGGTGTGCAGGAACGGCCCCGGATCGTCCAGCGCGTTGTCGACGTGGCTCTCCGCGGCGAAGTGCACCACGGCGTCGGACTCGCCTACCAGCCGGGAGACCAGCTCGGCGTCGCAGATGTCGCCCACCACCAGCCGGATGGCGTCCTCGACGTCGGCCAGTGACTCCCGCCGGCCGGCGTAGGTCAGGGCATCGAGCACCGTCACGGAGTCTTCGGGGTGCTCGCGGACGGTGCTGTGCACGAAATTCGCGCCGATGAAGCCAGCGCCGCCGGTGACCAGTAACCGCATGGTCAAACCCTAACCGAGCGAGTCGGTCAGCTTGCGGGAGTCAGCCCCAGCGGCCCGGCCAATTCGCCCAGCGCCGCCACGAGCGCGTCCTCGTCGCGGCCGCCCAGCACCTGGATGGCGACGTGATCGGCCCCGGCGTCGGAATGTTCGCGGAGTCGCCGCGCGATGGCCTCGGGGGTGCCATGGGCGACCACCGCGTCGATCAGCCTGTCGCTGCCCGGCTTGCGGACGTCGGCTTCGGTGAACCCCAGCCGCAGCCAGTTGTTCACGTAGTTGCTCAGGCCCAGGTAGAAGTCGACGGTCTGCCGGCCGACCGCGCGGGCTTCGTTGGCGTCGGTGGTCAGCACCACCTTGTGCTCGGGCGCCAGAAAGACGGAGTTGCCCACCAGTTCGCGCGCCTTGGCCGTGTGTTCCGGAGTCGTCAGGTACGGGTGCGCGCCGGCGCTGCGCTGCGCCGCCAACCGCAATACGCGCGGCCCGAGCGCCGCGAGCACCCGGCGACTGGTCGGCACCACCGCCGAGTCGAGCTCATCAAGGTAGGACACCAGCGCGTCGTACGGCTTGACGTATTCCTGCGTGTGCTCGGGATGCCCCACCCCGACTCCCAGCAAAAACCTTCCGGCATAAGCCTTTTCGATGCGCTTGAAGGACTCGGCGACGGCCGGGGCCGGTGCGGTCCAGATGTTGACGATCCCGGTGGCCAATTGCAGCGCCGTCGTCTGCGCCAGGGCCGGTTCCACCCATGACAGCTCGGCGTCCGGTGAACCGCCGATCCAGGCGGCGCCGTAACCGAGCGACTCGATCCGTGCCGCCAGTTCCGGGGTGACGGAGCGGGTGGGCAGCCACACCCCGAACCGGCCCAGCTCGGGTTTGAGTCCTACGGCCTCGGTCATCGAAGTCCCCTGTCGCGGTCGCGTTCTGTCAGCTCAGACCGAGCGGGCCCGCCAACTCGGCCAGCGCCGGCACCAGGTTTTCATCCTTCGTCAGGACCTGCACGGGCACATGATCGGCCCCCGCGTCGAGGTGCTCCCTCAACCGCCCCGCGATCGCGTCGGGCGTGCCGTAGGCGACCAGGGCGTCGACCAGCCGGTCGCTGCCCGGACGGGTGATCTCCTCGTCGGAGAAGCCCAGCCGCTTCCAGTTGTTGCGATAGTTGGCCAGATTGAAATAGATGTCGAGCGCCCTGCGACCCACCGATCGGGCCTTCTCGGGATCGGTGGTCAGCACCGCCTTGTGTTCGGGCGCGAGGAACGCCGACGGGCCGATCAGCTCGCGGGCCCGCGCGGTGTGCTCTGGTGTGGTGAGGTACGGGTGGGCACCGGCGGCGCGCTCCGCGGACAGCTTGAGCACGCGCGGGCCCAGGGCCGCCACCACCCGGCGGTCGGCGGGGACCCCGTAGTCGTCGAGCTGCTGCAGGTACTCGACCAGCGCGTCGTAGGGCTTGCGGTATTCGGTGTGCGCCTCGGGATGGCCGACGCCGATGCCGAGCAGGAAGCGGCCGGGGTAGGCCGCCTCGATGCGGTGGAAAGACTCGGCCACCGGTTTGGCCGCCGCCGTCCAGATGTTGACGATGCCGGTGGCCACCCGCAGGGTGGTCGTCGCTTCGAGGATGGGCTCCACCCAGGCCAGCTCCGCCGGCGGCGAACCGCCCACCCACACGGCGCCGTAGCCCAGGGATTCGATGTCTTTGGCTTGTTGAGGCGTGACGCCGCGTCCGAACGATCCGAACCGGCCGAGATCGGGCTTGCTCGCTGCATCGGTCATGGTTGTTCCCAACCCGCCGGACGGTGCGGCTATTCCGGGTCCAGCGAGCCCACGTCGGTCGTGGGCGGGGCCTCAAGTGGCAGTAAGACGATGAATCGGGTGTCACCGGGCTTGGACTCGACCCGCAGATCCCCGCGATGCTTCTTGACGACGATGTTGAACGCCAGATCCAGCCCCAGGCCGGTGCCTTCGCCGAACGGTTTGGTGGTGAAGAACGGTTCGAAGATGCGCTCGCGCACGTCCTCGGGGACTCCCGGCCCGGTGTCGCAGATCTCGACGCGGACCATGCTCTCGCCTTCCCGGCAGGTGCGGATGGTCAGCGTGCCGCCCGCGTCGCGCATCGCCGCGATCGCGTTGTCGATGATGTTGGTCCACACTTGGTTGAGATCACCTGGGTAGCAAGGTATTTGGGGAAGCGATCGGTCGAATTCCTTGACCACGTGGACGCCGGCGTCCCTGCCCAGCCGATCGGCGAACATCGTGAGCGTGCTGTGCAGCAGTTCGTGGACATCGGCCACCTGGAAGGGAGCCCGGTCCATCTGCGAATACTGTTTGGCATCGGCGACCAGCGCCGAGATTCGCTTGCTCGCCTCGAGTATCTGGTTGAGTAGCAGCTCCCCCTCGACGGTGTAAGTCAGCCAGCGGATGGCTTTCTCCAGCGACGTCGACGCACCGAGCTCCTCGGTAGCCGCGGCTATGCGCTCCAGCCAATCGGTGTCGATGCCGCCCTCGACGAAGGTGGGTGCGATGTCCCAGCCGCCCTCGATGCCGTGCCCCTCGAGCCATTCGCCGACGGCGTCTTCGGAGTCGGCCGCCTCGATCGCGGTCAGGTTCGCCGACGCCGCCTTGGCGACCTGGGCCGCGACCTCTTCCTGCAGGCGCACCAGCGCCCGCAGCGCCTCCGGGGTGACGGTGCCGTCGGCGAGCATCGCGAGTTTCTGACGCATGCCGGCGACCCGTTGACGCAGCTCCGACGCCGCGCGGACGGTGGCCGCGGCGGGGTTGTTCAGCTGGTGGGTCAGCCCGGCGGACAACTGGCCCAACGCGAGCAGCTTCTCGCGGTTGTCGATGATGCGCCGGGTGCGCTCCTGGCCGACCGCCATCCCGTCGAGCAGGTGGACGGCCATGGGGAATTGATCCTTCATGAACTGAGCGAACGCGGGGGCGTCGAGCACGAAGAACCGCGACGGCCTGGTGACGTACACCGACGCGTCGTAGCTCTGCCGCTGCAGCTGACCGGTGAACGCGCGCCACGCGCCGCAATACACCCCGCGCTGTGACGTCCGGTTGGTCTCGATCTCCTGACCACCCGAAAGCTTCGCCATCGTCAGCTCCCCGTCGATGAGGACGTACAAACAGGTCGCCGGCTCGCCCTCGATGCAGATCGGCCCCGGTTGGTAGTCCTCGATGTGCCCGTTGGCGCACAACACCGCCAGCTGCTCGTCGGTGAGGGCCTCGAACAGGAACAGGCTGCGCAGCTCGTCGGGCTCGCACGGCACTTTCTGGGTCATGCCGTCATGACTCCGCCAGGTAGCGGTGCACCAGCATCACGGCCATCGATCCCTCGCCGACCGCGGCCGCGACGCGCTTGGCGGACTCGGCCCGCACGTCGCCGGTGGCGAACACGCCCGGCACGCTGGTCTCGAGGTGGTGGGGCGGGCGGTCCAGTGTCCAGCCGCACACGTTGCGCAGGTCCGGTCCGGTAAGGACGAACCCGTGGTTGTCGCGGGCGAGCACCCCGTCCAGCCACTCGGTGCGGGGCGCGGCGCCGATGAAGATGAACATCCGGGCGCAGGTGACGTCCTCGGTGTCCCCGGTCCGGTTGTCCACGAGGGTGAGTCGCTCCAGGTGATCGTCCCCGACGGCGCGGCGCACCTCCGTGCAGGTGCGCACGGTGATGTTGGGCCGCTGCCGGATCTGCTGGATCAGGTAGTAGGACATCGAGGCGTCCAGCGACGGGGCGCGCACCACGATGGTCACCGACTTGGCCTCGCGGGACAGGTACATCGCGGCCTGGCCGGCGGAATTGGCCCCGCCGACGACGTAGACCTCCTCGCCCGCGCACTCCGATGCGATGGAGACGGCGGCCCCGTAGTAGACGCCGCGGCCGGTCAGCTCGCCGCAGCCCTCCGCCGGCAGCTGCCGGTAGGCGACGCCGGTGGCCAGGATGACGGCGTGCGCGTCGACGGAGCCGCCGTCGGCGAACCGCACGGTGCGCTTGGGGCCGTTGACCTCCAGCGCCGTGGCGGTGCGGGCGGTGATGAGCTCGGCCCCGAACTTCTCGGCCTGCCGGCGCGCGCGGTCGGCCAACTGGCCGCCCGACACCCCGTCGGGGAAGCCCAGGTAGTTCTCGATCCGCGAACTCTGGCCCGCCTGGCCGCCCGTCGCGGTGCGTTCGATGAGCACCGTGCGCAGCCCCTCGGACGCGCCGTACACGGCGGCCGCCAGGCCCGCCGGCCCGCCGCCGATGACGATCAGGTCGTAGAAGTCCTGCGACGGCGTGGTGGTCAGTCCCAGGGTGTCGGCCAGCTGGGCGTCCGTGGGTTCGACGAGGGTGTCGCCGCGTTCGGTGACGACGACGGGCAGCCGTAGGCCGTCCTCACCGGCGGCCTTCAGCAACCGCTCGCCGTCGGGGTCGTCGGCCCTGAACCACGAGTAGTACAGGCCGTTGCGGGCCAGGAAGTCGCGCACCTGCCAGGACCGCTCCGACCAGCGGTGCCCGATCACCTTGGTGTGCGGGATCGGGTGTTCCGGCGCCGCCCGCCAGGCGTCCAGCAGCGCGTCGATGACGGGGTAGAACTTCTCCTGCGGCGGATCCCACGGCTTGAGCAGATAGTGGTCCAGGTCGACGACGTTGATCGCGTCGATGGCGGCGTGGGTGTCGGCGTAGGCGGTCAGCAGCACCCGCCGCGCCGCCGGGTACAGGTCCATCGCCTGCTCGAGGAATTCGATGCCGCTCATCTGCGGCATCCGGTAGTCCGCGATCAGCACCGCGACCGTCTCACCCCGCAGCTTGAGCTCCTTGAGCGTCTCCAGGGCGTCGGGGCCCGACTCGGCGCGCACGATCCGGTGCCGGTCCCCGTAGTGGCGGCGCAGGTCGCGGGCGACCGCGCGGGAGACCGAGGGATCGTCGTCAACCGTCAGCAGGACGGGCTTGCGGGGCTGAACTGGCGGGTTTGCGGGGCTCGCGGGGCTCGTCATCGGGTTCAAGTATGCCCTCGTCAGGGCCCCGGCGGCAGGTCGAGGAGGCGGCTTGTGGGCCGGCCGGATTTCGCTGCCCGCGATTTTGGGTCAGGGCGCTGACCAGGTATCGTGGGACAACGGTGCGTCATCCGCGCCGACTTTTTGCGTGCCCCTGTCTTAGGAATTCCCTGGAATTTCCTGCCCTTGGCTCACGTTTCTAGTCGGGCGAATGCTGCGCCGGTATGGGCGCACATAGGGATACGAAACCAAAGACGAGGATTTCTGAGAAGTTATGGCCAAGAAGGAAGGCGCCATAGAGGTCGAGGGCCGCGTGGTCGAGCCCCTGCCCAATGCGATGTTCCGCATTGAGCTGGAGAACGGTCACAAGGTGCTCGCCCACATCAGTGGCAAGATGCGGCAGCACTACATCCGCATCCTGCCCGAGGACCGGGTGGTGGTGGAGTTGTCTCCCTACGACCTGTCCCGGGGCCGCATCGTGTACCGGTACAAGTAAAAGCCCGAACAGACCACGAGGAAGAACAGGATCGAACAGCCGTGAAGGTGAACCCCAGCGTCAAGCCGATCTGTGACAAGTGCAGGGTGATCCGTCGGCATGGGCGGGTCATGGTGATCTGCTCCGATCCGCGCCACAAGCAGCGCCAGGGCTAGATCGGGCCCCGAACGCTTGCCACACAACTGAATGCAGACCTCCCAGCACCAGTGAGCGGCTGGCATCTATAGAGATGGGCCAGCTCATCCACGCCCGGACGGAGGCCGGGCCCCGCCTCAAACTTCGAGCGGGAACGGACTGGGATAAGACCTCCGCCTAGAAAAAGAGGAAACGCCACCTATGGCTCGATTAGTAGGCGTCGACCTGCCGCGCGACAAGCGGATGGAGGTCGCGCTGACCTACATCTTCGGGGTCGGCCGTACCCGTTCCAACGAGATCCTGGCAGCTACGGGGATCGACAAGGACCTGCGCACCAGGGACCTGACCGACGACCAGCTGACCCACTTGCGTGACTACATCGAAGCGACCCTCAAGGTAGAGGGCGACCTGCGCCGCGAGGTGCAGGCCGACATTCGCCGCAAGATCGAGATCGGCTGCTACCAGGGCCTGCGGCACCGCCGCGGCCTGCCGGTGCGCGGCCAGCGGACCAAGACCAATGCGCGCACCCGCAAGGGTCCCAAGCGCACCATCGCAGGCAAGAAGAAGGCCAGGTAATCGCCCATGCCACCAGCCAAGAAGGCAGCCTCTGCCCCCAAGAAGGGACAGAAGACCCGCAAGCGGGAAAAGAAGAACATCCCGCACGGTGCCGCGCACATCAAGAGCACGTTCAACAACACGATCGTGAGCATCACCGACCCCCAGGGCAACGTCATCGCCTGGGCGTCGTCGGGTCACGTCGGCTTCAAGGGCTCGCGGAAATCGACCCCGTTCGCCGCTCAGCTCGCCGCCGAGAACGCCGCGCGCAAGGCGCAGGAGCACGGCGTGCGCAAGGTCGACGTGTTCGTCAAGGGCCCGGGCTCGGGCCGGGAGACGGCGATCCGGTCGCTGCAGGCCGCGGGCCTCGAGGTCGGCGCGATCTCCGACGTCACGCCGCAGCCGCACAACGGCTGCCGTCCGCCGAAGCGACGCAGGGTTTAGAAGGGTCTAGGAGGACAGAATCATGGCTCGTTACACCGGACCCATCACCCGCAAGTCGCGCCGGCTGCGCACCGACCTGGTCGGGGGCGACCAGGCGTTCGAGAAGCGTCCCTACCCGCCCGGCCAGCACGGCCGCGCGCGGATCAAGGAAAGCGAATACCTGCAGCAGCTGCAGGAGAAGCAGAAGGCCCGCTTCACCTACGGCGTGATGGAAAAGCAGTTCCGCCGCTACTACGAAGAGGCCGTGCGCCAGTCCGGCAAGACCGGTGAGGAACTGCTGCGGATCCTGGAAAGCCGACTGGACAACGTCGTCTACCGCGCCGGGCTCGCCCGCACGCGCCGGATGGCCCGCCAGCTGGTCAGCCACGGCCACTTCAGCGTCAACGGCGTGCACGTCAACGTGCCCAGCTACCGGGTGTCGCAGTACGACATCATCGACGTGCGGGAGGGCTCGCTGAACACGGTGCCCTTCCAGATCGCGCGGGAGACGGCGGGCGACCGCCCGATCCCGAGCTGGCTGCAGGTGGTGGGTGAGCGTCAGCGCATCCTGATCCACCAGCTGCCCGAGCGGGCGCAGATCGACGTGCCGCTCACCGAGCAGCTGATCGTCGAGTTCTACTCGAAGTAACGGACTTTCGAGCCGGCCGGCTCGAAACCCTTGCGGCGATCGCAAGCGCGGCGAAGCCGGGCGAAGCGGGTCGACGCGAGAACGAAACGGCATCAAATAGCGGGTGCCGAGAAGGAGAAGAAGAAACACCATGCTGATCTCTCAGCGACCCACACTGGCGGAGGAAGTCCTCACCGACGACCGCTCCCAGTTCGTCATCGAGCCCCTCGAGCCCGGATTCGGCTACACCCTGGGCAATTCGCTGCGCCGGACGCTGCTGTCGTCGATTCCCGGCGCGGCCGTCACCAGCATCCGCATCGACGGCGTGCTGCACGAGTTCACCACCGTCGCCGGGGTGAAGGAAGACGTCACCGCGATCATCCTCAACCTCAAGGGCCTGGTCGTGTCCTCGGAGGAGGACGAGCCGGTCACCATGTACCTGCGCAAACAGGGCCCGGGCGCGGTCACCGCGGGTGACATCGTGCCGCCCGCCGGCGTCACGGTGCACAACCCCGACATGCACATCGCTACGCTGAACGACAAGGGCAAGCTGGAGGTCGAGCTCGTCGTCGAGCGTGGCCGCGGCTACGTCCCGGCGGTGCAGAACCGGGCCTCCGGTGCCGAAATCGGCCGCATCCCGGTCGATTCCATCTACTCGCCGGTGCTCAAGGTGACCTACAAGGTCGACGCGACCCGTGTCGAGCAGCGCACCGACTTCGACAAGCTGATCCTGGACGTCGAGACCAAGAGCTCGATCACGCCGCGCGACGCGCTGGCGTCGGCGGGTAAGACCCTGGTCGAATTGTTCGGCCTGGCGCGCGAACTCAACGTCGAGGCCGAGGGCATCGAGATCGGGCCGTCGCCGGCCGAGGCCGACCACATCGCGTCGTTCGCGCTGCCGATCGACGACCTGGACCTGACGGTGCGGTCGTACAACTGCCTCAAGCGCGAGGGCGTGCACACCGTCGGCGAGCTGGTGAGCCGCACCGAGTCCGACCTGCTCGACATCCGCAACTTCGGTCAGAAGTCCATCGACGAGGTGAAGGTCAAGCTGCACCAGCTGGGCCTGTCGCTCAAGGACAGCCCGCCGAGCTTCGACCCGTCGCAGGTGGCGGGCTACGACGTGGCCACGGGCACCTGGTCCACCGAAGGCGCTTACGACGACCAGGACTACGCGGAAACCGAACAGCTCTAAATTTCTTTGCAGATCTAGACAGGAGCGTCAGCAATGCCCAAGCCCACCAAGGGCCCCCGCCTCGGCGGGTCGTCTTCGCACCAGAAGGCCCTTCTGGCCAACCTGGCCACGTCGCTGTTCGAGCACAACCAGATCAAGACGACGGAGCCCAAGGCGCGTGCGTTGCGGCCGTATGCGGAAAAGCTGATCACGCACGCGAAAAAGGGCACGCTGCACAACCGTCGAGAGGTGCTCAAGAAGATCCGCGACAAGGACGTCGTGCACAAGCTGTTCGACGAGATCGGGCCGTTCTTCTCCGACCGCAACGGCGGCTACACCCGCATCATCAAGGTCGAGCCGCGCAAGGGTGACAACGCCCCGATGGCCGTGATCCAGCTGGTGCTGGAGAAGACGGTGACCGCGGAAGCGGAGCGGGCCCGTCGGGCGAAGGCGTCCAAGAAGGCTCCGGAAACCAAAGATGCACCGGTCGCGGCCGCGGCGGCGCCCCAGGCGGCGGTCGAGCCGCAGGAAGCCGTCGGCCCGACGGCCGAAGAGGTGACCGAGCCGGCCGAGAGCGACGCCGGCGAGGCCACCGACGCCGGCGAGGCCACGGAGGCCCAAGCCAAGGCCGAGGAGAAGGCCGACAAGGCCGTGGCCGCCAGGGCCGAAGCCGAGGCCGCCGAGCAGGCGGACGACGAGGCTGACGAGAGCTGACGAGGCCGTCCGTCTACGGCTCGACATCGCCTATGACGGAACGGAATTCGCGGGCTGGGCGGCTCAGCCCGGCCAGCGCACCGTCGCCGGAGTGCTCGACGAGGCGCTGACCACCGTCTTCCGCACGCCGATGCGGCTGGCCGCGGCCGGGCGCACCGACACGGGCGTCCACGCCACCGGCCAGGTGGCCCACGTCGACGTGCCGCCGGCCGCGCTGCCGAACGCCTATCCCCGCTCGTCGCGCGTCGGCGAGCCGGAATTCGAGCCACTGGTCCGCCGGCTCGGCCGGTTTCTGCCCAGCGACGTCCGGGTGCTCGGCATCGCCCGCGCCCCGGCGGGTTTCGACGCCCGATTCTCGGCGCTGCGGCGCCATTACACCTACCGGCTCTCGACGGCGCCCTACGGCGTGCAGCCGCAGCAGGCCCGCTACATCACCGCCTGGGCGCGTCCGCTGGATGTCGACGCCATGGCCGCCGCGTCGCGAGACCTGCTGGGGCTGCACGACTTTGCGGGGTTCTGCCGGCACCGGGAGAACGCCACCACCATCCGCGACCTGCAGCGCCTGGAGTGGTCGCGCGACGGTGACCTCATCACGGCACACGTCACCGCCGACGCGTTCTGCTGGTCGATGGTGCGCTCGTTGGTAGGGGCGCTGCTGGCCGTGGGCGAGCACCGCCGCCCGGTGTCGTGGTGCCGCGAATTGCTCACCGCCACCAGCCGTTCCAGCGACTTCGCGGCCGCCCCACCGCACGGGCTGACGCTGGTGGGCGTCGACTACCCGCCCGAGGACCAACTGGAGGCGCGCAATCTGGTCACCCGGGACCTGCGCACCCGCTAAACCTTCCCCGCGACGAATCTTGCGGCCTGGTTGGTCAGTGCGGGCACGTAGCTCAGGTGCGATGCCCACTGGCTGCCGCCCGAGCAGATCGGGTCGCCCGGGTTGCACAGATCGATGGTCTTGCCGCCGAATTCCGGGGTCAACGCGCTCATCAGCCCGCCGGCCCGGCCGGACGGGTTGCCGAACAGGGCGACGGCGGCGACGTGATCGGCGGCCGCCGCCGGCAGCGGCTGGCGAAAGCCGAGCCCGGGCAACGGTGCGGCCGTGACGATGTCGATGACCGCGGCGCCCTGGGAGTACCCGCCGAGCACCAGCTTGGTGTTGGGGCAGTTGCCGGCCATCTGCTGGATGTGGTTGCTGGCGTCGTTGGCGCCGTCCGCGGCGGCCAGGAAGTCCTTGTTGGCCGGGTAGTTCACCCCGTACGCGCCAACGCTTTTGCCGGTCTGCGCGCGCAGCGCGCTGACGAAGGCCCCGCCGACCTTGCCCACCCCGGGCGGCTCGTCGGTTCCCCGGGCGAAGACCACCTCAATGCCGGGGCAGGAGGCCAGGGCGCGTGGAAGCAGTTGGGGAGCAACCACTAACGCGGCGCCCACGAGCAGCCCGGCGCCCAGCGTCAACGGAATAAGCCTCACCCCACGATGTTAGGGGCGCGTTGATCGCGGACCGGTAACGATTCAGACGAGAGGAGCTTGCGGAGACACCGTGCTCGGAGCGGCCGGTGCGTTCGGCGCGGTGCCGGTTCCGTCGTGGATCGAGGGGGGCGACCCGGGCGGCGTCTGCTGCCCGTACACCGGCGACGGCTGGCCGGGCTGGCTAGGAACGGGGCCCAACGGCGGCCCGAACCCGGGCACCGTCTGCCCGCTGCCGGCCAGCAGCTTGTTGGCGACGAACGCCGCGGCCTGGGTGGTGTACACGGGGACATAGCCCTCGGTGTGCCCGCTCCACTCGTTACCCGGGCCGGCGTGGCAGATCGGGTCGTTGGGGTTGCACAGGTCGATCGCCTTGGAGCCCAGCAGCGCGCTCTGGCTGGGCAGCGTGCCGCCGGCGCGGTCGGCGACGTCGCCGAAGGTGGCGACGGCCGCGATGTTGGGGGCGTACTGCGGCGGCAGCGAGTTACCCCAGTTGATGCCGCCGATCGGGACGCCGGCCACGATGTCCATCACCGACGCGCCCTGCGAGTAGCCGCCCAGCACGATCTTGGTGTTCGGGCACGTCTCCACGCTCTTCTTGACGCGGTCGATGGTGTCGTTGGCGCCGTCACCGCCGTGCAGCTGCAGCTTGCTGGCCGCGTAGTTCACGCCGTAGGGCAGGATGTTCAGGTGGGTCTGCTGGCGCAGCGAGTCCACGAAGGCGTCGCCGACCCGGCCCAGGCCAGGGGGCTCGTTGGTGCCGCGGGCGAAGATGACCTCGACGTCCGGGCAGTCGAAGGCGGAGGCGATGGGCGCCGCGGCGGGGGATAAGAGCAGGCCAGAGGCAGTGACCAGTGCAGAGGCCCCGAGCCCGACGCAGCGACCTATGCGGTGAGATTTCACGGCCTAACTTTACCCAACCTAAGCAGGGTTCGAAACTTCGCTGACCTGTGGATCAATTAAATGGCCGCGCGGTTGGCCGCCTTATGTTGTGCGCAACGAGTAGGCAGGTTGGGGGATCAGTGCCGCGTCAGCCGGCCACGTGGCTGCAGGTCAGCGGTTACCGCTTCCTGTTGCGTCGCGTCGAGTGCGCGTTGCTGGGCGGCAATATCCACACCCTCATCGCCGCCTCGCGCGCGCCGACGGCGGCGTTGACGGTCGGGTGCGTGCTCGCGGCGGTCGCGCTCGGGGGAGCCGCGCTCGTCGCTTTGCTGCGGCCACGCGTGGCGCTGGATGACGCCCCGCTGGTGATGGGGCGGGAATCCGGGGCGCTGTACGTGCGGGTGGGCGATACCTGGCACCCAGTGCTGAACCTGGCGTCGGCGCGGCTCATCGCGACCACGGCGGCCAACCCCCGGCCGGTGCCCGAAGCGGACCTGGCCCGCGCCAAACGCGGTCCGCTGCTGGGCATCCCGGGTGCGCCGCAGTTCATTGGCGAGCCGTTGTCGGCTGACGAATCGGGCTGGATGATCTGCGATTCGCACGGCGCCGGCGCGACGACGGTGATCGTCGGGCGCACCGGCGACGCGACGGCCCCTCGCCTGGGTTCCGGGCAGGCCGCCCTGGTCGTGCCCGCCTCGGGTTCGCCGGCCTACCTGCTTTACGACGGGCAGCGGGCCGTGGTGGACGTCGCCGACGCCGCGGTGGTCCGCGCGCTGCGACTGGAGGGGCGCGCACCGAGGCCCGTTTCGCCGTCGTTGCTGAACGCCATCCCGGAGGCGCCACCGATCAGGGCGCCGCGGATCCGCGGCGCCGGCGAAAAGGCGGCCGCGATGCCCGGATTTGCGGTGGGCAGTGTGGTGCGCGTCGCACGCGCCGGGGGTGATGAGTATTACGCGGTGCTCGCCGCCGGGGTCCAGCGCATCGGAGAGGTGGCGGCCGATCTGCTGCGCTTCAGCAACTCCGGGGGCGCCGCCCACGCCGTCGCGGTCGCGCCCGATGCGATCCGCGCCGCTCCGATCGTCGACTCCCTGCCGGTGGCCGGCTTCCCCGACCGGTCGCCGACACTGTCGGACGACGCCGGCACGTTGTGCGTCTCGTGGCAGGCTGCGCCGTCCGGCGAAACCGTCGTCACGTTTCTTGCCGGCAGCCGGATGCCGCTGGCGGCCAGCCAGACGCCGGTGACCTTGGCACAGGCCGACGGCCACGGCCCCGCACTGGACGCCGTGTACGTGCCGCCCGGCCGGAGCGCCTACGTGCGAGCCGGCGCACGCTACCTGGTCACCGACAGCGGGGTGCGGTTCGCGATCCACGACGACGACGCCGCACATGACCTCGGGCTGCCCGCGGCAAACACCGCGCCGTGGCCGGTCCTGGGGGCCCTTCCGGCGGGGCCGGAGCTGAGCCGGGCGAAGGCGTCAGTTCCCCGCGACTCCGTCGCGGGACCCCCGTAGGCGGGCCCTGAACACACCGGCGGCCAGCGCTATGCCCAGTGCGGCGAGGCAGACGGCGGCGCCGCGCATTGCGGTGTTCCGTGCGCGGGCATCCGGTGGCGGGGCCGGCGGCGGCGCGGCGATCGGCGGGGGTGCCGGGGCCGGCGTCCCGGCCGGAGCGGCATCGGTGCTGACCGCCGCAAGCGCGTCGATGGCGCCGTTGCCGACGAGCGGATCCCAGCCGTCTGGCGGGTGATGCGCCGTCGACTCGATGCGCTGCATCACCTGCCGTGCGGTCAACGCCGGGAACCGGGCCCGGATCAGCGCGGCCAGCCCACTGACCACGGGCGCGGCATAACTGGTGCCGGATACCGGTTCCGAGCCGAGCGGCGTCACCGCCTCGCCGGGGGCGGCGACGTCCACCCAGGGGCCGGCAAGGGTGAATGCCGACGGCTCCCCTTCGGTGTTCACCGAACCGACGGTCAGCACGTAGTCGTCGTACCACGCCGGGCTGACCGCGACCGTGATGGTCTGCCAACTGGCGTCCGCGCGCTGGGGCGGGCACTGACCGGCTCCGCCGGTGTTGCCCGCCGCGGCCACGATGACGGCATTCTTGACGTCCACGGCGTAGGCGAGCGCCGCGCCCAGCGCGCGGTCATCGAGCGCCGAGGCGACCGGCACGCAGGCAACCGAGGAGATGTTGATCACCGACGCACCGAGATCGGCGGCGGTGCGGACGGCCTTCGCCATGGTGTCGACGTCGCCGACGCCGGCCCGCGACCGATCGTTGGCGGGCGAGAACTTCGCGCTGGACTGCCGAATGCTGATCAAGGTGGCTTCGGGCGCCATCCCGCCGAAGCCGGCCGCCGTCGTATCCGCTGTCGCACCGATGATTCCGGCCACCATGGTGCCGTGGGCATCGCAGTCCTGGGTGCCGTCGCCGCCGGACACGTAGTCACCGCCCGGCACCACCTCGGGTAACAGGCGGTGCCGCGAAACGCCGGTGTCGATGACCGCAACCCGTTGTCCGGCGCCGCGGGCGAGTTGCCGGACCCGCGCCATGTCGAACGGGTCCGTCGGCCGGTTGGGCGCCGATCCCGTCGTCAAGGTCGCGCAAACCTCGCGTTGCACCGTTGGCCACGGTGGCGCGGGCCGCGCGGGCTTCGGTAACCACTTGTCGTCGATTTGCGGTGGCGAAACCGCCTGCGCCCGCGGCGGTCCCAGCAATGACACCGCCACCAGCGCCGACACCGACAAGAGGCGGGCGCCGCGCGACGCCCTCACTGGAGATTCAATCCCCGGACGGTGCCGTAGAGTCCACAGATCCACAAGGTCAGGGGAACCATCGCGACCAGCGCCAGCCACTCCAGCGCGCCGGCGCTTCGGCGTGCAAGGGGCGGAAGCGATCTCGCGGGAGCGGCGAAGCCAAGGTACATCGCCGCACCGGCCAGTGCTGCCGTCGCCGCGGCGACCCACGGCCCGCGCCCGGGTGTGTTCAAGGCGGCGACGCCGAAGGTCGTTGCGACGACGCACATTCCGGTGACTACGAGCGTCAGCATCCGTCTGCTGTCGGTGGAACGCGCGCGCCGCAGGAGCAAGGCGCCGGTGATGCTGCCGAACGCCATGCAAGACAGGCGCGGTGCGCCGGCCAGAACGGTGACGACGGCGCCGACGGCCGCTGATGAAGAAAACCCGGCAAGCAGGCTCGACAACCAGTCGTCGGCGCGGCGCGCTTGCACCGCCAGGCAGGGTCGGCTTGGTTCGCTCTGGTCGATGTCCGGGCTCGTTGGCAGCTGGGGTGATAACCCCGCCAACACGACCGACACCCGCGCCGCTGCGCCAAGCAAGCCGAGCGACACCAGCGCCGATGCCGCGCCGATGGCGCGCGGCGTGGCGGCGGTGACCACCCCCACCAGTGCGGCCACGGCGACGACCGTCGCGGCGCATGACACGGCGGTCAACGTGACCACGCCGCAGCCCGACGACCACATCGCCAATACGCAGGTCACGGCCGCCGCGGTCGCGGCCAGCAATACATTGCAGACACCCGGGGCGCCCGGCACCGCCAGAAAACCGGCAACCGCCGCGAACGCGGTCGCGATCGCGTTCAGCGCCAGCCCGGCGACCGCGTCGCGGTAGGCCCGGTGCGCAACCACGGCGGACAGCACGGCGACCACGGCCGCACCCGTCGCCACACACACCGTGGCGTTGACCTCGCGGGTGACGTTGGCTCCCAGACCGTTTCGGATCATCGTCAGCACGCCGACGGCGGTCAGGCAGCACGCCGTGATTGCACCGGTGAGCCGGGCCGCCAGTCGGCGCCGGGCGTCCGTGCAGGGCTCGGGACCCGCCGCCAGCACCTCCGCCACGGCCTCCGCGATGTCGTGGTGACGAGGGGCGGGCGGCGGGGCCGGCGGCTGGCTCAGTAGCAGGACGGCGCCGTCCGCAATGCCGCTCTGCGCCAGCGTCTTCGACGGATTAAGAGCGGCGCACCCCGGCAATGACAGGTGGTAGCGCTTGGCGGTGAGACCGTCGTCGGCGTCGCGGACCCTCAGGATGTCGACGATCGACGGGGTCAGTATGGCGACGGGGATCCCGGCCGGTAGGGCCAGGTCGGCGACGGCGGTGCCGGAATGGATTGATACCCGGCGCAGCCCGGGATCGGCTACGGGCAACGGTGGTCCCTTCGGTCGGATTGCCGCGAACATAACCAGGTTTCGATCACCGGGTATGCGGCTGTGCACAGGTGACTTGTCATCGATTTCGGTGCTGCCTACTTTCGTCGGACGGGGAGAGGCCAGATGACTGAAACTTTCGTTCCCGCGCCGCGGCGGCAGCCACCGGCGGTGGCGACCGCGGACCTCGTCATCGAGGCACCGCCGGAGCCGCCTTCGCCCGCAACGCCCGGCCTGCTGCCGCGCCTGCTGCCGGCACTGCTCGCGGTCGCCGGGATGGGCGTCATGGCGGCGGCATTCAGGTCGGGCCCGGGCGGCACCCGCGCCCCCATGTTGTTGGTTTTCCCGATCATGATGCTGGCCTCGTCGGCGGTAACGATGCTGTCGGGGCGCGCCCGCCACCGGGACGGTGGTATCGAGGCCGACCGCCTCCGCTACCTCGGATACCTCAGTCGGCTACGCAACACCGTCACCGAAACGGCCGCTGCGCAGCATTTCTCGCTGAGCTGGAGTCACCCCGACCCGGACACGCTGTGGACATTGATCGGCGGCCCCCGAATGTGGGAGCGGCGAGCGGCCGACCCCGACTTCTGCCTAGTCCGAGTGGGCACCGCAGCCCAGCCGCTCGCCACCCCGTTGGTGGCCCCGCAGATCAGCGAGCCCGGCGATCCGGTCACCGCCGCCGCCGTGCGTCGCTTCATGCGTACGCATTCGACGATCGTCGCGCCGATCGCCGTCGGCTTGCGTGCAAGTCCGTGCGTGCGGATCGACGGCGATGCGGCCGCGGCACGCGCGACGCTGCGCGCGATGATCTGCCAACTCGCGGTCTTGCACCCTCCCGACCAGTTGCCGATCGTCGCGGTGGTCAGCGAGCGGAACCGTCGGAGCTGGGAGTGGCTGAAATGGTTGCCGCACAACCAACATCCGACCGCCGCCGATGTGGTAGGCCCGGCGCGGATGGTGTATCGCAGCGTGGGGGAGGCGCAACACGCGCTCACCGGCATGCGGTCGACGCACGCGGTGGTGGTCGCCGACCTGGACGAGGACGTCGATCCAATCGCGGGCGCGACCGTCGTCGAAGTCAGCGGCGGCCGTGACGGCGAACCGGTGACGATAGGCGGGCTGGGCGAAACTCAGGGGCTGTCGCGCCCCGATCGGATGGACCCCCTGGACGCGCTGGTATGTGCCCGCCGGTTGGCGATGTACCGGTCCGGCGCGGCTTTGCGCGGCGTCGACGGCGCGGGCTGGCCCGGCCTGATGGGGATCGACGACGTGGACCGTTTCGATCCGGTCGCGTTGTGGCACAGTCAAGTCGACCGCGATCGGCTGTGCGTGCCGATCGGAACCCGGGCCGACGCGGCGCGGCTGGAGCTGGATATCAAGGAGGCGGCCGAGAAGGGCATGGGCCCACACGGGCTCTGCGTCGGGGCCACGGGGTCGGGCAAGTCGGAGTTGCTGCGCACGATCGCACTGGGCATGATGGCCCGCAACTCGTCCGAAGCGCTCAACCTGCTGCTGATCGACTTCAAAGGCGGCGCAACGTTTCTCGATTTTGCGCGCGCTCCGCATGTGGCCGCGGTCATCACGAACCTCGCCGACGAGGTACCGCTGGTCGCGCGCGTGCGCGACGCCTTGGCCGGTGAGATGAACCGCCGGCAACAGCTGCTGCGGGCGGCGGGCTGCGTCAGCGCCGCGGCGTACGAACGTGCGCGCCGGGCGGGTACCGAATCGGCGGCCCTGCCGACCTTGTTCATCATCGTTGACGAGTTCTCCGAGTTGCTCAGCCAACATCCGGATTTCGCCGACACCTTCGTGGCGATCGGGCGGCTCGGCCGGTCGTTGGGCATGCAGCTGTTACTGGCTAGCCAACGACTCGAGGAGGGCCGGCTGCGGGGACTGGACGCGCATCTGTCCTATCGGCTCTGCTTGAAGACGCTGTCGGCCGCCGAATCACGCGCGGTGCTGGGAACGCTTGACGCGTACGAATTGCCGAACGATCCGGGGGCGGGCTACCTGCGTACGAGCGGCGGAGAGCTGATTCGCTTCTCCGCCGCATACGTCTCGGGACCGGCGCCGGCCGGCATCCCGGCCGCCGCGTCCGTGGCCACGGCTTCCGTGCAGAGGTTCGGGACTCGGACGGTGGGCGCGACCACCCAGGCCGTGGAGGCCGGCGGCCCGTCCGGACGGACGGTGTTGCATGCGGTCCTGGACCGGCTGTGCGGGCACGGGCCGCCCGCGCATCGAGTCTGGCTGCCACCGCTGGGCCCGGCGCCCGCGCTGCACACGCTGCTTCGCGATGCGGTGCCCGCGCCGGTCGCCCTGACGGCCCCCCTCGGCATCGTCGACCGGCCCTTCGAGCAGCGCCGGATACCGCTGATGGTCGATCTGCGTGGAGCCGCAGGCAATGTGGCGGTCGTGGGTGCGCCCCAATCGGGCAAGTCGACCGCGCTGCGCACGCTGATCACGGCGTTGGCGGCCACTCATGGGCCGGGGCAGGTGCAGTTCTACTGCCTGGACTTCGGCGGCGGAGCGCTGACGTCGACACGGGCAATTCCGCATGTCGGCGCGGTCGCCGGCAGGGCCGAACCGCGACTCGTCGGGCGGATCGTTGCCGAATGCGAGTCGGTCATCCGTTCGCGGGAGGCCATTTTCACCGACCACGGGATCGGGTCGATCGCCCAATACCGTCGGCTACGGGCGCAGCACAAGTCGTTGGACGCCGATCCGTTCGGGGACGTCTTCCTCGTCGTCGACGGCTGGGCGGGCTTACGTGAGGAATTCGGCGGGCTGGAGGCGTCGATAGCCGCCGTTGCGGCCCATGGGCTTTCGTTCGGCGTGCACGTGGTGTTGTCGGCGTCGCGGTGGGCCGAGATCAGGCCGGCGCTGCGGGACCAGATCGGCACACGCGTCGAGCTGCGGTTGGGTGATCCCGCCGATTCAGAGCTGGACCGGAAAGCGGCCCACCACGTGCCCGAGGGAAAACCGGGCCGCGGTCTTTCCAGCGACGGGTCACACATGATGATCGCGTTACCCCTGGCAGAGATTGGTCCGGCTCAATCCGCCGCGCCCCCAATACCGCTGCTGCCCGAACTGGTAGAGCGCGACGCCGTCGTGGCAGGGCCGGGCTCCGGCCTGGGGAACCGTATTCTCCTGGGCGTCGACGAGCGTCGATTGCAGCCAGTGACAGTCGATTTCGACCAACAAGCCCATCTGCTGGTGCTCGGGGACAAGGAGTGCGGGAAGACCGCGACGCTACGGACACTGTGCCGCGAGATCGTCCGGACGAATACCCACGCGCAGGCGCACATCGTGATCGTCGACTTTCGGCGGTCGCTGCTCGGCGTCGTCGAGTCGGAGCACCTGGGCGGCCATGCCATGTCCCCTGGCGCGCTGGCTGGAATGCTGCCGGATCTGCTTGATCTGTTGCGGCGGCGAATGCCCCCGCCCGACGCCGGCCACGCGCAACTACGAGCGGGGTCATGGTGGTCCGGGCCGGATATCTATGTCGTCGTCGACGATTACGATCTGGTGGCCGGCTCGGGCGGCAACCCGCTAGCGCCGATCAACGAATACCTGCCCTACGCAACGGATCTGGGCTTGCATTTGGTCATTGCGCGGCGTAGCGGCGGCGCGGAGCGCGCGTTGTTCGAGCCCCTGTTGGCGAGCTTACGTGACCTCGGCTGCACGACACTGATGATGAGCGGATGTCCCGGCGAGGACATGCCGTTCGGCTCCCGTCACGCCGCGCGATTGCCGCCCGGTCGCGGCGTCTTGGCCGCCCGCGTGGGCGACGAACAGCTCGTCCAGGTGGCCTGGAGCGCGCCGTGAACGCGCATCGCGCCGTCATCGAAGCCGGCCCCACTATGATCCGTCGATTGTGTTGCGGGACAAGCGCGGTGGCCGAGGATGAGCCCTCCGAGATCATCGGGGCGGCGCTCGGCGCGATCGACGATCGGGTGGCGTTGGTGGACGAGCGTCCGGTTTCGGTTGCTTCGCTGTGGAGTGATGCGCTGCGATCGGTGGCCTGTACACGGGCCGCGGGCATGGTCGTGGTGCATCCGTCCTGGTGGTCGTCGTCGCGCGTGAGGGTGGTGAGCTCGGCAGCGGCCACCGTGTCCGATGACGTGCTGGCACGGCCCAGGTCGTGGCTGCTGAAGCGGGCCGCCCATGCCGATGCCGGCACGACGGTCGTGGTGGAGATCACCGAGCGGATGGTGGTGGTCGGTGGTGCCCAAGCCGTCGCCATACCGCTTCGGCCCCCACCGCATCCCGTCGCCGGCGACGTGGCGGCCGTCGTCACGGGCATGTCGGCGGCCGTCGTGCTCATCGACACGCCGAGCACGGTCCGCGGGGCGTCGGCCCTGGCGGCTTCGATCGCCGACGCAGCGCGCGGCAACGGGCAGGCCGTGCTGCGAATCGACGACGCCGGGCTGGCCCGGCTGGGGCGATCGGTGTCCGTCCGCGAGGAGCCGACAAAGCCACGCGAACCGGGCAGGCGCGTCCGAGCTCGCGCGCGGACGCTGACCGGGCTCGCCGGGGCCACCATTGTGCTGGCCGCGGGGGCGCCGGGCGTGATCATCGCGGGCCGGCACGGCACGGTGACCCCGGCGCCGGTAGGGGCCGCTTCCACAACCTTTCTCGTGGAAGGCCGGGTGACGGTGACGGTGCCCGCGGATTGGCCCACGCAACGCGTGGTCAACGGGCCGGGGTCGGCGCGAGTACGGGTCACCTCGCCGTCCGATCCCGAAGTGGCGTTGCACCTCACGCAGTCGCCGGTCGCCGGCGAGACGCTGAGTGGCACCGCCGAGCGGTTGAAACGCGCGATCGACGCGGAGCCCGCCGGACTGTTCGTCGACTTCAATCCCTCTGGGAGCAGCGCCGGCAGGCCGGCGGTGACCTACCGCGAAGTCCGCACCGGCCATGACGTGCGGTGGACCGTGCTGCTGGACGGCCCGGTGCGGATCAGCCTCGGATGCCAGAGCCCGCCCGGGAAGGAAGAGGCCGTGCGCGCCATCTGCGAGCAGGCGGTGCGGTCCGCCCACGCCACCGGATGACCTCCCAATCGGGTGGAACCGAATGAGCGTCGACGGGGTCGAATTCAATATGGCTGCACCGAACACACTGAACACCGACTTCGACCTGATGCGGTCGGTCGCGGGCACGACGGACGCCCGCAACGAGGAGATCCGGGCCATGCTGCAGGCATTCATCGGTCGCATGAGCACAGTGCCGCCATCGGTGTGGGGCGGGGTCGCGGCCGCGCGGTTCAAAGAGGTGGTGGATCGCTGGAACGCCGAGTCGTTGCGGCTCTACCAGGTCCTGCACGCGATCGGCGAGACCATTCGGCACAACGCGGCCACTCTGCAGGAGGCCGGGCACGACCACGCAACCCACATCGCCGTCGCCGGCGGAAACCTGTGATCGAGAGGATTCACCCGTGGAATCGGCGCTTTCCTACGACTTCGGCGAAATCGAGTATTCGGTGCGCCAGGAAATCCACATCACATCGGCCCGGTTCAACGCGGCGCTGGACGAACTGAGGTCGCAGATCGCCCCGTTGCAGCAGCTCTGGACCCGCGAGGCGGCCGCCGCCTACCAAGTTGAGCAGCAGAAATGGCACCAGGCCGCGACCGCCCTCAACGAGATACTGGTCGGCCTCGGAAACGCGGTGCGCGACGGCGCGGAAGAGGTGGCGAACGCCGATCGGCGGGCGGCCGGCGTCTGGGGACGGTAGCCGCAGCACCCCTAGTCGTCTGTGTGGTCCCGGTGGGGGAGAGCCGTCGGGACCACACAGTCATTTTGACCTGCGGGGACGCACATCGGTAAGCTGCTCGGTTGGCGTGCGGTACGCCGGGGCCTCGGGTCAATGTCGGTCGCCGAGAACCCTTCCTTTTGGACCCACCGCGAACGCCTGACCGGCACCCGGCTCGACCCGGGATCCACCTCGAGAGAAGAAGGTAAGCGCTGTGCCCACCTACGCGCCAAAGGCGGGTGACACCACGCGGTCGTGGTATGTCATCGACGCCACGGACGTGGTGCTTGGCCGCCTTGCCGTCGCGGCGGCCACCCTGCTGCGCGGCAAGCACAAGCCGACGTTCGCCCCCAATGTCGACGGCGGTGACTTCGTCATCGTCATCAACGCCGACAAGGTCGCCCTGAGCGGCGACAAACTGCAGAGCAAGCTGGCTTACCGCCACTCGGGGTATCCCGGCGGCCTGCACTCGCGCACGACCGGCGAACTGATGGAAAAGCACCCCGACCGGGTCGTCGAGAAGGCGATCGTCGGCATGTTGCCCAAGAACAAGCTCAGCCGTCAGATCCAGCGCAAACTCCACGTCTACGCCGGCCCGGAGCACCCCCACGCCGCTCAGAAGCCGGTTCCGTACGAGATCAAGCAGGTGGCCCAGTGACCGAAACGACCGAGGCCCTGGAAACCACGGCCACCCCCGAAACGCCCGACGTCCCGGCCGAGGCGCCCGCGCCGGCGGCCGCCGAGTCCTTCGTCTTCGACCGGCCCATCCAGACCGTCGGCCGCCGCAAGGAGGCCGTGGTGCGGGTGCGCCTGGTGCCCGGCACCGGCAAGTTCGACCTCAACGGCCGCAGCCTGGAGGACTACTTCCCCAACAAGGTGCACCAGCAGCTCATCAAGGCTGCGCTGGTCACGGTCGACCGGGTGGACAGCTTCGACATCTTCGCCCTGCTGCACGGCGGCGGCCCGTCGGGGCAGGCCGGCGCGCTGCGCCTGGGCATCGCGCGGGCGCTGATCGTGGCGTCGCCGGAAGACCGGCCCGCGCTGAAGAAGGCCGGCTTCCTCACCCGTGACCCGCGCGCCGTCGAGCGCAAGAAGTACGGCCTGAAGAAGGCCCGCAAGGCGCCGCAGTACAGCAAGCGCTGATCAATCATCACTTTCTGGCCGCAACGGGGCCTCAAACGGGGAAGTCATCCGCTTTCCTCGGCGTGTCTGCGCGCAAACGCGCCCCGTTTCGGTCAGAAAAGAACGGGCACGTTAGGTGCTGAACCGTCAATTGTGAGAGGTTTGTCCGCATGGGCCGACTATTCGGCACCGATGGTGTCCGTGGCGTCGCCAATCGGGAGTTGACCGCCGAGCTGGCGCTGGCGCTGGGCGCCGCGGCCGCCGGGCACCTGGCGAGCTCGGGCGGGCCGGGCCGCCGCGTCGCCGTGATCGGGCGCGACCCCCGGGCCAGCGGCGAAATGCTCGAGGCCGCGGTGATCGCCGGGCTGACCAGCCAGGGCGTCGACGCGCTGCGGGTCGGCGTGCTGCCCACCCCCGCGGTGGCCTACCTGACCGGCGCCTATGACGCCGACTTCGGGGTGATGATCTCGGCGTCGCACAACCCAATGCCCGACAACGGCATCAAGATCTTCGGCCCCGGCGGCCACAAGCTGGACGATCACACCGAGGACCGGATCGAGGCACTGGTCACCGCGGAATCCGCGCTGCGCCCGGTCGGCGCCGGGATCGGCCGCATCATCGACGCCGAGGATGCCGCCGACCGCTACCTGCGCCACCTGAGCAAGGCCAGCACGATGCGGCTCGACGGCCTGACCGTGGTGGTCGACTGCGCGCACGGCGCGGCGTCGTCGGTGGCGCCGCGCGCCTACCGCGCGGCCGGTGCGCGGGTCATCGCGATCAACGCCGACCCCAACGGCCTGAACATCAACGAGAACTGCGGCTCCACCCACCTGGATTCGCTGCGCGCCGCGGTCGTCGCGCACCGGGCCGACCTCGGCCTGGCCCACGACGGCGACGCCGACCGCTGCCTGGCCGTCGACGCCAACGGCGAACTCGTCGACGGCGACGCGATCATGGTGGTGCTCGCCCTGGCGATGCGCGAGGCCGGCGAGCTGGCCTCGGACACGCTGGTGGCCACCGTGATGAGCAACCTCGGGCTGCACCTGGCCATGCGCTCGGCCGGCATCACCGTGCGCACCACCGGCGTCGGTGACCGCTACGTGCTCGAGGAACTGCGGGCCGGCGAGTACAGCCTGGGCGGGGAGCAGTCCGGCCACATCGTGATGCCCGCGCTGGGCTCCACGGGAGACGGCATCGTCACCGGGCTGCGACTGATGACCCGGATGGCGCAGACCGGCTCCTCGCTGACCACGCTCGCCGCGCCGATGCGGACGCTGCCGCAGGTGCTGATCAACGTAAGGGTCGCCGACAAGGACACCGCCGCCGCCGCGCCCGCCGTGCGCACCGCGGTCGGCGACGCCGAGGCCGAACTCGGTGACACCGGCCGAATCCTATTGCGGCCCTCCGGAACCGAGCCCGTCATCCGGGTCATGGTGGAAGCGCCCGAGGCCGACGTCGCCCAGCGCGTCGCGAACCGGGTCGCCGAGGCGGTCAGCTCCGCGCGCTGAACACGGTCGGAACCCGGGCACGCCCCCGGGCGTCGGATTAGGCATGAGATACGACAGGGGAGTACGACCGGCCACCGTTGCCCGCACCGAGATCGACGTTGCGGCGACGCACCGAGTCGCCGACCAATTCGGCGCCGCCGCCGACATCATCGACCGCGCCCTGCGCGATCAGCTGGGCAGGCTGGTTTTCGGCGGGGCCGGCGCCGGACGGGCGCACACCGCGGGTGGCGAGGCACTGCGCGTCCAGTTGGAGCGGCTCGTCGCCGAAGTGGCGCAGTGGTCACGCGCGTCGGTAGACATCGCCGCCTCCCTTCGGGCCGGCGCCGACCGGTACGCCGATGCCGAACTGTATGCCGCGGCGCGGATCGCCTGATCGTGGCCGACCGGTTGGACGTCGCCGAGCGCCTCGCCGAGGGCCTGGGCGCCGTCGAGCACACCCAGAGTTACGTGCAGGCCTGCCATGCCCTCGGCTATCAACATCCCGACCTCACCGCGCACCCCTCCCAGATCCGCGACTGGTACGACGCCGAAGAGGGCCTGGACCTGCGCGCCCTCGACCGCGACTGCGCGGAACTGCGGGCGGCGGGCGAGGCGGTCACCGAAGCGCTGCGGATGCAGCGCGCCCAGGTGGCGGAGCTGGCCGCGGCGTGGACCGGGCCGGGCGGGGACGCCGCGGTGCGGTTCGTGGAGCGCCACTGCGACGCCGCCGGCGCGGTGGCCACCGAACTGCGCGCGGCGGCGCAACGGTGTGAGTCACTGCGCGACAACCTCTGGTACCTGGTCGACTCGAAGGTCGCGTCCGCCATCGCCGTCGACGACCGCACCCGGGAGCAGCGGCCGGCGTGGTTGGCCGCCGCCGCGGCGGTCACGACCGGGGCGGGGGATCGCCAAGCTGCCGAAGAGCTGGTGCGCGAGCAGGTAATGCCCTACGTGGACAACGAAATTCGCGACGACTGGCTGACCACGATGCGCTCGACGCGTGACGGCGTGGCGACCTCATACGACATGGTCATCGACAGGATGGCCGCGGCGCCGGCGGCGTGCTTCGAGGCTCCCGGTGATCTCGGACCCGGTTACCAACCGTTGCGGCCGGCCCCGCTCGCCACCGCCCGTCGCGGTCACGCCCGCGGCCGTAACGGCCGTAACGCGAGCCCCGGTGGACCCGGCGACGACGCTCGCGCCGGCTGCGATTCCCGCCTCGCCGCAACCGGACTGGGGATCTGTGCTCGGTGACGCTGCCGGTATGCCCGCGGGAGACCTGGGCGGCGGGCTGGGCGGCGGTGGTGAAGGACTCCTCGGGCTGGCCAACAGGATCGTGGAGGCGGTCGGTGGGCTGATCGGTTCGGCGGGCGACGGGCCGGGGGCCACCGATCCCTTCGACGGGGCTGACGCCTTCGACGCGGACCCCTTCGAAGCCGACGACACCGACGCCGAGCCCGCGAAGGCCACCGAGGATGGCGGGGACATCGAAGAGGCCGAGCCCGACCCGGCGGCTCAGCCGGCCCCCGCCCCGGTCCCGGCCGACGCGCCGGTCCCGGTCGACGCGCCGGTGCCGGCGGACGCGCCGCCATCGCCGGTTGCCGCGCCGGTCGATGGGCCGGCACCGGTTGGCGCCCCGGCGGCGGGCGGGCCGGCGCCTCCGGTGACCGACGGGAAGACGCCCTGCGAGATCGCCGCGGACCAGCTGCCGCAGGCGGGGCAGTGACGGCTCAGGCGGGCCGGAGCTGCAGGACGTCCTCGACGTAGCGCACGGATTCGGCGCGGTCGGTGGCCAACGGGCTGAGCAACAGCGTCGTCACGCCGGCCTCGGCGAAGGCGGCCAGGCGCTCGGCGACGTAACCGCGCGGGCCGACCAGCGACATGCCGCGCACCAGTTCGTCGGGCACCGCGTCGATGGCCTCCCGTTTGCGGCCGGACAGGTACAGCTCCTGGATGCGGTCGGCCACCTCGCCGAACCCGTAACGGGTCGCCAGGGCGTGGTAGAAGTTGCGGCCCTTGGCGCCCATCCCGCCGAGGTACAGGCCCAGCTGCGGCTTGACCCACGCCAGGCGTTCGTCGACGTCGTCGCCGATGGCCACCGACGCGTGCACCATGACGTCCAACGGCCCCAGCGCCGGATCCCGTTTGGCCGCACCGGCGGCCAGCGCCTCGCCCCACACCGAGGCCGCCTTGTCGGGAAGGTAGAAGACGGGCTGCCAGCCTTCGGCGATCTCGGCGGTCAGCTCGACGTTCTTGGGGCCCAGCGCAGCGATCGTGATGGGAATGCGTTCGCGCACAGGGCGATTGATGAGTTGCAGGGACTTACCCAGGCCGGTTCCGCGGTCGGGGGGCAGCGGGATCTGGTAGTGCTTTCCGTTGTACTGCAGGCGTTCCCGCCGCCACACCTTGCGGCAGATCTCCACGATCTCGCGGGTCCGGCCCAGCGGCGCGTCGAACTCGACGCCGTGGAAGCCCTCGATCACCTGCGGCCCGGACGTGCCGATCCCGAGCCGGAATCGCCCGTCGGACACGAAGTCCAGCCCCGCGGCCGTCATCGCCAGCAACGATGGGGTGCGGATGTAGATGGGAAAAACCCCCGACGCCAACTCGACGGTGTTGGTCTTGGCGGCCAGATACCCGAGCTGGCTCACGGCGTCGAAGGCGTACGCCTCGGCCACCACCGCGATGTCAATGCCGGCCTTCTCGAGTTCGACCACGCGGTCCACCGCCTGGTGAAAGCCGCCCGAATAATCCAGAGCGATCCCGATTCGCATCCACGACAGATACCACGACGGCGCCCGCGCGCCGCGAGGGCTCGGGAACTTCCCCTTACCGCATCACTTCAACAGCGCGACGATCTTCTCTTCCAACGCAACCGGCGGCGCCTCGGGATCCAGCGGGTCCGTCTTGGGCAGGTGGACGTCGGGATCGGCGAAGTCGCGGTAGGTCTTGTCGCCGCCCAGGGTGTAGAGCAGGTAACCGGTCAGCAGCGCGCGCACCGTTCGCTGCGTGCGCCGGTGCGGGCTGGCCAGGCCGAAGACCTTGGTCAACCGCCGGCCTTCGACCAGCCCGCCCGGCTGAGCCTTGCTGACGATGCGCAGCGTGGCCGCGTCCCACGCCCGCGACAGCGGCAGCGCATTCGAGGTCAGCGACTTGGCATCTTCCGGCGCGGTCAAGATCAATCCGGGGAGCTTCAGCGTCGTCGCCGGGTCCTCGGCCGGGGGGCTGGTGACGGCGGGAAACAGCGCCGCGGCCGCCGCCAGCTTGTTCGGCATGCCGGCCGCGGCGAAGACCGCGGCCGAGCCGCCGAAACCGTGCCCGATCACTCCGAGCTTGGCCGGATGCACGCTGATCTGGCCCGGTCCGAGCCGCACACCGGACACGATGTCCAGCGCGGTGCCGAGATCGAACGCCAGGTTGAGGACGGACGGGGCAAGGCCGCGCTGGGTGTCGGGGGCGCCGGCCACGATGCCCCACGACGCCAGGTGTTCGAGCAGACCCGAATAGTTGGCGGCCCTGGTGAGCCAGTCGTGGCCGAACGCGACGCCGGGCAGACTCAGCCCCGACTCCGGGGTGTAGACCACGCCCGGCAAGCCGGCGAAGGCCAGGTCACCACGCAAAACCCGGTGCGGGCCACGGCGGGTGAGGGCTGCGACGAGCTTGCGGGTGCGGGCCACGCGTCGACGTTAGCGCATCCCGGTCAGGCCATGACCTCGATCACGCCCACCCGCCAGAGCGCCGCATACATGTGGCGCAGCGGGATGCTGAGCAGCCGGGCGGCCGTGTCCACCATCGGGTCGCCACTGGCGATCGGCTCGCGGTGACGCCGCCGGGGCGCGGGCTTGGGGGCGGGCGCCGGCGCCAGCGTCAGGCCGGGGGCGGGTGAAGTGGTTACCACATCGTCGAACAGAACGGCAGTCATGATTCTCCCCTTGAAGTACGTGTACAAAGATTTCGGATTAACAGTTATTAACGTTTACTCATCCGGCGGTTTACGGGTTGCTGTAATTTCCATGCAAGGCCAAATTAAAGACCGGGTATGAAAAGTGATCACCGGGTAGCTGGACTATCGGCATTGATGTCTGTCACAAACGGTTATTGCTGAAAAGATAAGGTTGCGCTGCGCGCATTCGCCCCGGTGAAACCTGTGTTCACCCAGGCTGTCGTGATCAGGCGGGCGTCAACGAGTCGTCCTTTCTGCTGGCTTCGGCGGTTGCCAGTCGTAGCCGATATGCAGAATTTTAAGTAGCTGAATTGCTACAGCGATGACGCAATCGAAAACGTCACAAATACATCAGGTGAAAAACGCTTCCACCGTTTATGAAGACGGCATGAAGCGGACGGTCAGCGTCCTTGCGGGGGAAAACCGGGTGGATTGGTCCACGACGTCCACCCGACCCCGTCCCAGTAGCGGTGCGTGGGGCCCGACGGGTCGCGGTACCAACCCGGCGGCGGGCGGCGGCGGGCACATAGCCGGCGGCTGGGGGCTGTTTGGCCAACTCGCGCACGCCCCGGACCGCGCTCCAGTTGGAGATCAGGGCGACCCAGTTCATCACCAGCAGCGACACCACGCTCCACCACCCGGCGCCCAAGTTGTGCAGCTGCGCGGTGCGGTATGCGGCTTCGCATCGCTCGAGGGTGCCGGTGAAGGTGTAACTGCGGTGCTGCCAGAAGACGACCGCGCCGGTGTGCTCGCAAAGGGAAAGGTGAAAGCGGCGGTAGGGGTCGGTCAACACGGGCCTTTCGCGCAGGTGGGCGCCCTAACGTTAGCGTCGGCGTGCCGTGGTGCGGTGCGGGCTGCACTACCCTGGTCAGAATGTGCGGAATTGTCGGCTACGTCGGGCAGCGGCCTGCCTGCAAGGTCGTCATGGATGCCCTGCGCCGGATGGAGTACCGCGGCTACGACTCGTCGGGAATCGCACTGGTCAACGGCACCGGGACGCTGACCGTGTGCCGCCGCGCCGGCCGGCTGGCCAACCTGGAGGAAGCGGTCGCGCAGATGCCGCCGGAGTCGCTGGGCGGCACCACCGGCCTCGGCCACACCCGCTGGGCCACCCACGGGCGCCCCACCGACCGCAACGCGCACCCGCACCGCGACGCCGCCGGCAAGATCGCCGTCGTCCACAACGGCATCATCGAGAACTACCCGAGCCTGCGCCACGAGCTGGAGGCCCAGGGCGTGGAGTTCGCCAGCGACACCGACACCGAGGTGGCGGTGCACCTGGTGGCGCAGGCCTACCGGCACGGCGGGACCGCCGGAGACTTCGCCGCCTCGGTGCTGGCGGTGCTGCGCCGGCTGGAGGGCCACTTCACGCTGGTGTTCGCCAACGCCGACGAGCCCGGCACCATCGTGGCCGCCCGCCGCTCCACCCCGCTGGTGCTCGGGATCGGCGACGGCGAGATGTTCGTCGGCTCCGACGTGGCGGCGTTCATCCCGCACACCCGCAACGCCGTCGAACTCGGCCAGGACCAAGCCGTGGTGATCACCGCGGACGGCTACCGGATCACCGACTTCCACGGGAACGCCGACGTCGAGTACCGCGAGTTTCACATCGACTGGGACCTGGCCGCCGCGGAAAAGGGCGGCTACGAGTACTTCATGCTCAAGGAGATCGCCGAGCAGCCCGCCGCGGTGGCCGACACCCTGCTCGGGCACTTCGTCGGCGGGCGGATCGTGCTCGACGAGCAGCGGCTCTCCGACCAAGAGCTCCGCGAGATCGACAAGGTGTTCGTGGTGGCCTGCGGCACCGCGTATCACTCCGGGCTGCTGGCCAAATACGCGATCGAGCATTGGACCCGGCTGCCGGTGGAAGTGGAACTGGCGAGCGAGTTCCGCTACCGGGACCCGGTGCTGGATCGCAGCACCCTGGTGGTGGCCATCTCCCAGTCGGGGGAAACCGCCGACACGCTCGAAGCCGTCCGGCACGCCAAGGAGCAGAAGGCCAAGGTGCTGGCCATCTGCAACACCAACGGCTCGCAGATTCCGCGCGAATGCGACGCCGTGCTCTACACGCGCGCCGGCCCCGAGATCGGCGTCGCCTCGACGAAAACGTTCCTGGCACAGATCACCGCCAACTACCTGGTGGGCCTGGCGCTGGCCCAGGCCCGCGGCACCAAATACCCCGACGAGGTCGAGCGGGAGTACCGGGAGCTGGAAGCGATGCCCGACCTGGTCGCGCGGGTGCTCGCGACGATCGAGCCGGTGGCCGCCCTGGCACATCGATTCGCCCAGTCCTCGACCGTGTTGTTCCTGGGTCGCCACGTCGGCTACCCGGTAGCTCTGGAAGGCGCGCTGAAACTCAAGGAACTGGCCTACATGCACGCCGAGGGGTTCGCCGCCGGCGAGCTCAAGCACGGCCCCATCGCCCTGATCGAGGACGACCTGCCGGTCATCGTCGTCATGCCCTCGCCCAAGGGGCAGGCCACGCTGCACGCCAAGCTGCTGTCCAACATCCGGGAGATCCAGGCCCGCGGCGCGATCACCATCGTGATCGCCGAGGAAGGCGACGACACCGTGCGGCCCTATGCCGATCACCTGATCGAAATTCCTTCGGTGTCAACACTTCTGCAGCCGCTGCTGTCCACTATCCCGCTCCAGGTATTCGCCGCCTCGGTGGCGCAGGCCCGTGGCTACGACGTCGACAAGCCGCGAAACCTCGCCAAGTCCGTCACCGTCGAATAGGCGCCGCCTTTTGGCCGCTTCGCCAGCAGGCGTCGCGCTGTTGAACTACCCTCCCCTGAGGGGGCTTTCGGGCAGGATTGGCTCGGACGGTCACATCGAATAGGGATGGATGCATGCGGTCGGCGGTCAGAAGATTCGCCATGGCAGGTCTTGTCGTGCTGATCATCGGGACCTACGTGACGTTGGCCGAGCTCTACGAGGACACCGTCGAAGGAACCTCGGCCGGAAACCTCAGCGATAGCGCAGAGGTGGCCCCCCACAGCATGGCGACGTTGACCGTGGAAGAGATGCAGTCGAACTACAGCGCGGTCGTTGCCAACCTGGCCGTCGCACCCGGATCCGAACTGCTGGACCCGGTAACCCACCGGCTCAAGGAAGACCTCGTCCTGCGAGTCCGATCGGCGGCCCAGCCCAGTCGACGCGAATACTCGAAAGGCATGCTGCCCGGCGTCTTTCCGGTCCCGCTGACCATCGCGGGGCACGTCGAAAGGTGGCCGTTCGACAGCTACAAGTCGGGACCCATCGAGGTGCAGCTCTTCCATGCTGGCGATACGACGAACCCGCCCGAACTCATCCCGGTGAACTTCATCGACCACCTGTCCGGCTTCAAGGTCGTCGCCACCAAGGTCGCCGGCCACGAGGCGTACAGGATGAGCGTGCGGCGGGCGATGAGCACCGGGCTGTTCGCCATCGTCATTTGCGGCGTGCTCGTCACCATCGCCGGCCTCGGCCTTTTCGTCGCGATCCAGACGATGCGTGACCGGCGGAAGTTTCAGCCGCCGATGACGACGTGGTACGCGGCGATGCTCTTTGCGGTGGTACCGCTGCGAAACGCTGCTCCGGGTTCGCCCCCGGTCGGGGCGTGGATCGATGTGACCGTCGTGCTCTGGGTCATCGTCGCGTTGGTGGTGGCGATGCTGCTCTACATCGTCTGCTGGTGGCGGCATCTGAAGCCTGAGGTTGCCGCTCCGCATCCCGATCCGGTCCCGGCACCGTCGGGCTGACGCCCGGTGACCGGATCGAATTCCTTCCGTTTCAAGACGTTTCCGGCAGTTGTTCAACTACATTGCCCCCTGGGCAAGCATTTCGCGGTCGGTGGCCACGGTGGCCAAGTCGGGTAGGGGGCGGTCTTGAGATATGCGATCATCGCGCTGATCGTGAGCGTCGTCGGGGCCTACGTCGCCTCGGTCGCGCTGTACGCCAACAGCGCTGGGCACCACCACCTGACGGAGACCCCGCCCGGGGGTGACCGGAGCACCGCCACGTTGGTCATCGAAGACGTTCAGTCGAACTACAGCGTGCTGGCGGCCAATCTGTCCATTTCGCCGGGATCGGCTCTGTTGGATCCGCAAACCCAGCACCTCAACGAAGACCTCGGTCTCCGGGTGCGATCGGTGGCGACGCCGACCCGCCGCACCTGGACGAAGGGCATGCTGCCCGGTGTCTTTCCCGTTCCGCTGACCATCGCCGGTGACATCGAGAATTGGCCCTTCGACCACTACGGTTCCGGGCCGGTAGAGGTTGAGCTCATGCACGGGCCGGGGGACGTGCCCGAACGGGTGCCGGTAACCTTCGTCAACCATCTTTCGGGCTGGCAGGTGTCCGTCGACGGGTCCGGTCCCTACCGGGTGACCGTGCACCGGTCGCTCAGCGCGGTGGCGTTCGGGATCGTCATCCTGGGGGTGCTGATCGCCATCGCCGGCCTGGGTCTTTTCGTGGCCGTTCAGACGGTTCGCAACCGGCGGAAGTTTCAGCCGCCGATGACGACGTGGTACGCGGCGATGCTCTTCGCGGTGGTACCCCTGCGGAATGCGCTTCCGGGCTCGCCGCCCTTCGGGGGCTGGATCGACATCACACTCGTTCTTTGGGTGCTCGTCGTGTTGGTGATCTCGATGCTGCTCTACATCGCCTGCTGGTGGCGGCATCTGAGGCCGGAGGTTGTTGCCGCGCCGGCACATCCGGCGCCGTCGGCGTCGAGCTGACGTCGGCCGGGCGTCTGGCGGGAGCGGTCATGAGGTTCGCCATCGTGGGGCTCATCGTGTCCTTCGTTGCGGCATACGTCGCATCCGTTGCGCTGTACGCCCAAAGCCGTACGGCGCATCACCGGGCGGATATCTCCGCTCCCGGCGACACGAGCACGGCGACGTTTTCGGTCGAAGACATCCAGTCGAATTACAGCGTCCTCGTAGTCAACCTGGCCATATCACCCGGATCGGCGCTACTGGATCCGCAGACCCAGCACCTCAACGAAGACCTCAGCCTGTGGGTCAGATCCGCAGCGACGCCCACCCGCCGGACCTGGACCAAGGGCATGCTGCCCGGCGTGTTTCCCGTCCCGGTGACCATCGCCGGCGAGATCGAACGGTGGCCCTTCGATCACTACGGTTCGGGCCCGATCGAGGTCGAACTGTTGCACGGCGGCGAGGGGGGCGTCCCCGAGCGCGTGCCCGCCACGTTCGTCAACCACCTCCCGGGCTGGCAGGTCACAGCCAGTAACGGCGGGCTCGGTCCGTACCGGGTGACCCTGCACCGGTCCCTGAGCACAGCGGCGTTCGGCGTCGTCATTTGCGGCGTGCTCATTGCGATCGCCGGCCTCGGCCTGTTCGTCGCGATCCAGACGTTGCGTGACCGGCGGAAGTTTCAGCCGCCGATGACGACGTGGTACGCGGCGATGCTTTTCGCGGTGGTGCCGTTGCGAAACGCGCTTCCTGGCTCGCCGCCGTTCGGCGGCTGGATCGACATCACCATCGTGCTCTGGGTGCTCGTCGTGTTGGTGATCTCGATGCTGCTGTATATCGCCTGCTGGTGGCGGCATTTGCGACCCGACGCGCCACCACCCGGCGCGTCCGCCCCTTAAGTGCAGCGACGCAGCGACCAGCGTGCGAAGGTGATGACGTGACGAATGCACCGGTGCGGTCTCGCCTGCGCGGCATGGGGCTCGCGGTCTGGCATTACGTCAGCGGTGCGCCGTTGACCTACGGGTGGCTGCTCGTCCTGCTGATCACGACGCTCATCCAGCACTGGCTTCCCCAGCGGCAACTGCACTCGATGCTGATGCACCATTCCACCAACATCCACGGACTCGCGCGTGATCCGCTCGATGTGCTGTTCTCCAGCCTGCTGTGGATCGACGGGGACAGCCTGACGCCGTATCTGCTGCTGTTCTCGTTGTTCCTCGCGCCGGCCGAACACTGGCTTGGCCAGTTGCGTTGGCTCACAGTGGGATTGAGCGCCCATATCCTATCCACCTATTTCAGTGAGGGCCTGCTGTATTTCGCGATCGAGGAACACCACGCCTCGGAACGGCTGGTGCACGCCCGCGACATCGGCGTGAGCTACTTTCTGGTCGGGGTGATGGCCGTGCTGGCCTATCACATCGCGCGACCGTGGCGCTGGGGCTATCTGGGCGTGCTGTTCGTCATCTTCGGATTCCCGCTGATCGCGATGGACCGGATTGAGCTGAACTTCACTGCGATCGGGCACTTCACCTCGATCCTGGTCGGGCTCTGCTTCTACCCGATGACCCGGCACCAGGATGGCCGGCAGCTGAGCCCGGCGCGACTTCGGGCCATGACGCGACGGCGCCGCTCGCCCGAGGCGTCGGCCTGACGGCATCGTCAAACCGCAGGGCCCCTACCCGTAGTGTGGCTACGGTGCGGCACTACTACTCCGTAGACGCGATCCGCCAGGCCGAGGCGCCGCTGCTGGCCAGCCTGCCCGACGGGGCCCTGATGAGGCGCGCGGCCTTCGGGCTCGCCGCCGAGATCGTCGCCGAGTTGCGGGCCCGCACCGGCGGGGTGGCCGGCCGCCGGGTGTGCGCGGTCGTCGGCTCGGGCGACAACGGGGGCGACGCGCTGTGGGCCGCGACCTTCGTGCGCCGCCGCGGCGCGGCCGCCGACGCGGTGCTGCTCAACCCCGAACGCACCCACCGCAAGGGGCTGGCGGCGTTCACCAAGGCCGGCGGCCGCATCGTGGAAAGCGTCTCGCCCACAACCGATCTCGTCATCGACGGGGTGGTCGGGATCTCCGGCTCCGGGCCGTTGCGCCCGGCGGCCGCCGAGGTGTTCGAAGCGGTCGATGAGGCGCGGATCCCGGTGGTCGCCGTCGACATCCCCAGCGGCATCGACGTCGCGACCGGCGCGATCACCGGTCCGGCGGTGCACGCCGCGCTGACGGTCACCTTCGGCGGGCTCAAGCCCGTGCACGCGCTCGCCGACTGCGGCCGGGTGAAGCTGGTCGACATCGGGCTCGACCTGCCAGACACGGACATGCTGGGCTTCGATGCCGCCGACGTGGCCGCCCGCTGGCCGGTGCCCGGGCCCCACGACGACAAGTACACCCAGGGCGTCACCGGGGTGACGGCCGGCTCGTCGACGTATCCGGGAGCGGCCGTGCTGTGCACCGGCGCGGCCGTCGCGGCGACCTCCGGCATGGTCCGCTACGCGGGCAGCGCCCACCGCGAGGTCCTCGCGCGCTGGCCGGAGGTGATCGCCGCACCCGCGCCGGCGTCGGCCGGGCGGGTCCAATCCTGGGTTGTCGGGCCGGGATTGGGCACCGACGACACCGGGGCCGCCGCGCTGTGGTTCGCGCTGGAGACCGACCTGCCGGTGATCGTCGACGCCGACGGGCTGACCATCCTGGCGGCGCACCCCGAGCTGGTCGCCAACCGCTCCGCGCCCACCGTGCTGACCCCGCACGCCGGTGAATTCGCCCGCCTGGCGGGCCACCCGCCCGGGGACGACCGGGTGGGCGCGTGCCGCAAGCTGGCCGACACGTTCGGCGCCACCGTGCTGCTCAAGGGGAACGTCACCGTCATCGCCGATCCGGGCGGCCCGGTGTATCTCAACCCGGCCGGGCAATCCTGGGCGGCCACCGCCGGCTCCGGCGACGTGCTGTCCGGCATGATCGGCGCGCTGCTGGCCTCCGGTTTGCCGGCGGCCGAGGCCGCCGCGGCGGCCGCGTTCGTCCACGCGCGGGCGGCGGCGGCCTCGGCCGCCGACCCGGGCCCCGGTGACGCGCCGACGTCGTCGTCGCGCATCGTGCCGCACATCCGGGCGGCCCTGGCCGCCCTTTAGGGAAAGGAATTCCGCTGTGCCCCAACACCCGTCCCTGCCCGCCCACGCGATCGCTCCCGCCTACACCGGTCGCCTGTTCACCGCGCCGATACCCGCGCTGCGGCTGCCCGACGAATCGATGGACCCCGAGGCCGCCTACCGCTTCATCCACGACGAGTTGATGCTCGACGGCAGTTCCCGGCTGAACCTGGCCACGTTCGTCACCACCTGGATGGATCCCGAGGCCGGGCGGCTGATGGCCGAGACGTTCGACAAGAACATGATCGACAAGGACGAGTACCCGGCGACCGCGGCCATCGAGCAGCGCTGCGTCTGCATGGTGGCCGACCTGTTCCACGCCGAAGGCCTGGACGACGCCGACCCCTACAGCGCCTGCGGGGTGTCCACCATCGGCTCCAGCGAGGCGGTCATGCTGGGCGGGCTGGCCATGAAGTGGCGGTGGCGCCAGAAGGTCGGCAAGGGCTGGGAAGCCCGCCGGCCGAACCTGGTGATGGGCTCCAACGTCCAGGTGGTGTGGGAGAAGTTCTGCCGCTACTTCGACGTCGAGCCCCGCTACCTGCCGATGGAGGAGGGGCGCTACGTCATCACCCCCGAACAGGTCGTCGACGCCGTCGACGAGGACACCATCGGTGTGGTGGCGATCCTGGGCACCACCTACACCGGTGAACTGGAACCGGTCGCCGACATCTGCGGCGCCCTGGACAAGCTGGCGGCGGGCGGCGGGGTGGACGTCCCGGTGCACGTCGACGCCGCCAGCGGCGGGTTCGTGGTGCCCTTCCTGCACCCCGAACTGAAGTGGGACTTCCGGCTGCCCCGGGTGGTGTCGATCAACGTCAGCGGTCACAAGTACGGGCTGACCTATCCCGGCGTCGGGTTCGTGGTGTGGCGCAGCAAGGAGTACCTGCCCGACGAGCTGGTGTTCCGGGTCAACTACCTCGGCGGCGACATGCCGACCTTCACGCTGAACTTCTCCCGCCCCGGCAACCAGGTGGTCGGCCAGTACTACAACTTCCTGCGGCTCGGCCGGGACGGCTACACCAAGGTCATGCAGGCGCTCTCGGGTACCGCCCGCTGGCTCGGGGAGCAGCTGCGCGTCAGCGACCACTGCGAGCTGATCTCGGACGGTTCGGCGATCCCCGTGGTCGCGTTCCGGCTCGCCGGGGACCGCGGATACACCGAGTTCGACGTGTCCCACGAACTGCGCACCTACGGCTGGCAGGTGCCCGCCTACACCATGCCCGACAACGCCACCAACGTCTCGGTGCTGCGCATCGTGGTACGGGAAGGCCTCTCGGCCGACCTGGCCCGCGCGCTGCACGACGACGCCGTGTCGGCGCTGACCTCGCTGGACAAGCTCAAGCCGGGCGGTCACTACGAAGCCCAGCATTTCGCACACTGAGCCGTTGACGGGCTTCCGCCGGGGAGAGATGCGGGTGTTGCCCGCCTCACAGCGACAATGCGTCCGCGGCGGCGCCGACGCGGCAGCTCCTGGCGCTGACGTCGCCGCTTGTCGCCCGGCGGCGGGCACCTGAGGCGCCGCCCGCCGCCGGGACTCGTGTTGCCGCTGTGGCCAGTGCGACAACGCGGGGCCGCGTCCGGGCGGCGCGTCCGGCCGGTTCTGGGACAATGGCGACCGTGGTCGTTACGCCGATATCCCTGACGCCGGGCGTCCTCGCCGAGGCCCTGGTGGACCTGGGCGCCATTGAGCACAACGTGCGCCTGCTCTGCGAGCACGCCGGCCGCGCGCAGGTGATGGCCGTCGTCAAGGCGGACGGCTACGGCCACGGGGCCACCCCGGCCGCGCGTGCGGCGTTGGCCGGCGGGGCGGCCGAGCTGGGCGTCGCCACCGTCGCCGAGGCGCTGGCCCTGCGCGCCGACGGGATCGCCGCACCGGTGCTGGCCTGGTTGCACCCGCCCGGCATGGACTTCGGGCCCGCGCTGCTGGCCGACGTGGAGATCGCCGTGTCGTCGGAACGCCAGCTCGACGAGCTGCTGGACGCGGCGCGCCGGACGGGCCGTACCGCGACGGTCACCCTCAAGGCCGACACCGGGCTGAACCGCAACGGCGTCCACCCCGCGCAATACCCGTCGATGCTGACCGCGCTGCGCCGGGCCGTCGCCGAGGGCGCCATCCGGTTGCGCGGCCTGATGTCCCACATGGTGTTCGCCGATCAACCGGCCAACCCCGTCAATGACCTTCAGGCCCAACGCTTCGGCGACATGCTGGCGCAGGCGGGCGAGCAGGGGGTGCGGTTCGAGGTCGCGCACCTGGCGAACTCGTCGGCCACCATGTCGCGTCCCGATCTGGCGTTCGACCTGGTGCGGCCCGGCGTCGCGGTGTACGGCCTGAGCCCCGTGCCCGAGCTCGGGGACATGGGGCTGGTGCCGGCGATGACGGTGAAATGCCCTGTGGCGCTGGTGAAGTCGATCCGCGCCGGCGAGAGCGTGTCGTATGGTCACACCTGGACGGCGGAACGCGACACCAATTTGGCACTGCTGCCGGTCGGCTACGCCGACGGCGTATTCCGGTCGCTGGGGGGACGTTTGGACGTGTTGATCAACGGCAAGCGGCGGCCCGGCGTCGGGCGGATCTGCATGGACCAATTCGTCGTCGACCTGGGTCCCGGCCGGACCGACGTGGCCGAGGGCGACGAGGCGATCCTGTTCGGACCCGGCAGCAGCGGGGAACCCACCGCACAGGACTGGGCCGACCTGCTCGGCACCATCCACTACGAAGTGGTGACCAGCCCCCGCGGGCGCATCACCAGGACCTACCGCGAGGCACGAACCATTGAGCCGTGAGCACACCCGCAGGCGCCAGAGGACGAGGGCTTGGTTTGCGGGAGGGGCGGGGGTGACTGCCCTCGCCACCATCGTCGGCGCCTCCGCCCGCCGTTCGATGATCCAGCGCGCCCGCGGCGTCGAAGACCCTTACGCCGACGAGGATTTCGACCGGATCGACGACGACCGCCGGTCCGTGGTGACCACCCCCGACGGGGTGTCCCTGGCAATCCGCGAAGCCGGCCCCGCGGACGCCCCGCTGACGATGGTCTTCGTGCACGGATTCTGCCTGCGGATGGGCGCCTTTCATTTTCAGCGGACGCGGCTGCCCCAGCACCTGGGCCCGGGGGTCCGGATGGTCTTCTACGACCAGCGCGGGCATGGGCAATCCAGCGAGGCCCCGCCCGAGACCTACACGCTGACCCAACTCGGCAAAGACCTGGAAACTGTGCTCCAGGTGGTCGCGCCGCGCGGGATGGTCGTGCTGGTGGGCCACTCGATGGGCGGCATGACGGTGTTGTCGCACGCCCGCCAATTTCCCGGCCAGTACGGGCGCCGCATCGTCGGCGCCGCGCTGATCTCGTCCGCGGCCGAGGGGGTTGCCAGGTCGCCACTGGGCGAGATCCTGAAAAACCCCGCGCTGGAAGCGTTTCGGTTCACCGCTCGGTCCGCGCCGAAGCTGATGCACCGCGGCCGCAACGTGTCGCGCTCGCTGATCGGCCCGGTCCTGCGGGCCGCCTCCTTCAGTGACCTGCATGTCAGCCGCAGCCTGGACGCCTTCTCGCAGCGGATGATGAACGGCACCCCGATCCCGACCATGGTGGAGTTCTTGGATGCGTTGGAGGTCCACGACGAAACCGCCGGCCTGTGGACCTTGCTGCGCATCCCCACCCTGATCGCCTGCGGGGATCATGACCTGCTGACCCCGGATGAATATTCCCGCAAGATGGCCGCCTCGCTGCCGCAATCGGAGCTGGTCATCGTTCGGGGGGCCAGCCACCTCGCGCTGCTGGACAAGCCCGAGGCGATCAACGACGGGCTGGTCCGGCTGGTCAAACGGGCCACCCCGGGCCGCACCGCGCTCGCGGCCCGGTGGATGCGGGAAAGGCTGCGGCGCCATGCTCGGTGACGGCGAGGGCACGGCCACGCTGGAGCGCGTGGAAGACACCATCGCACTGGGGTCGCGGCTCGGTGAGCAGCTGCGGGCGGGCGACGTGGTGGTGCTCACCGGTCCGCTCGGCGCGGGAAAGACCGTGCTGGCCAGGGGCATTGCCACGACGATGGACGTCGATGGTCCGGTCACCTCACCGTCGTACGTGCTGGCGCGGGTGCACCCGCCGCGGCGGCCCGGCGCACCGGCGATGATTCACGTCGACATGTACCGGCTTCTGGACACCGACGGCGCCGACCTGCTCGGCGAGCTCGACTCACTGGACCTCGACACCGATCTCGAGGACGCGGTCGTGGTCGTGGAGTGGGGCGAGGGCCTCGTCGAACGACTCGCCGAGCGGCACCTCGACATTCGCCTGGAACGCCTCAGCGGATCCGACGTGCGGATCGCGTCGTGGCAGTGGGTGCTCGCGTGAGCATCGTTCTCGCCCTCGACACCGCGACACCGGCGGTGACGGCCGGGGTCGTCCGGCGCGACGACCTGATGGTGCTGGCCGAGCGGGTCACCGTCGACGCCCGCGCGCACGCCGAACGGCTCACACCGAACGTCCTGGCCGCCCTTGCCGATGCCGGGCTGACCATGAGCGACCTCGACGCCGTCGTGGTGGGCTGCGGCCCCGGCCCGTTCACCGGGCTGCGGGCCGGGATGGCCACCGCCGCCGCCTACGGGCACGCGCTGGGCATCCCGGTGCACGGCGTGTGCAGCCTGGACGCCATCGGCGTGCGCACCACGGGCGAGGTGCTGGTGGTCACCGACGCCCGCCGGCGCGAGGTCTATTGGGCCCGTTACCGCGCCGGCGTCCGCACCGACGGCCCGGCGGTCAACGCCCCGGCCGACGTCGATCCCGGCGCCTCGCAGGCGGTGGCCGGCTCGCCCGAGCACGCGGCGCTGTTCGGCCTGCCGCACTGCGGTCCCATCTACCCCACGCCGGCCGGGCTGGTCGCCGCGGTGTCCGACTGGTCGCAGCCCCCAATGCCATTGGTGGCGCTGTATCTGCGCCGGCCCGACGCCAAACCGATGGCGGCGCGCACATGACCGCCCCGAGCGAGCCCGTGACGCTCGGCGCGTTGACCCCCGCCGACGCGGCGCGCTGCGCCGAGCTCGAAAGGCAGCTGTTCGACGGCGACGACCCGTGGCCCGCGGCGGCCTTCAACCGGGAACTGGCCAGCCCGCACAACCATTACGTGGGCGCGCGCGCCGGCGGCGCGCTCGTCGGGTATGCCGGAATCTCACGGCTGGGCCGCACCCCGCCATTCGAGTACGAGGTCCACACCATCGGCGTGGACACCGCCTTTCAGGGGCGGGGCATCGGCCGCCGGTTGCTCGACGAGTTGCTGGTCTTCGCCGACGGCGGCGTCGTCTTCCTGGAAGTGCGCACCGACAACGATGCGGCCATCGCGCTGTACCGCAGTGTGGGGTTCGAGGAGATCGGCGTGCGTCGGCGCTACTATCGCGCGAGCGGCGCCGACGCCTACACCATGCGCAGGGAGCCTGGCTCGTTATGACCGACGCCGGCGACGATGCAGTGGGGGCACCGCCCGCTTGCGGGGGACGAAGCGATGAGAAGGAGCGGCGCGCGTGACCGTAGTCCTCGCCATCGAAACCTCTTGCGACGAAACGGGAGTCGGCATCGCGCGGCTCGACGACGACGGCAGCGTGACGCTGTTGGCCGACGAGGTGGCATCCAGCGTCGACGAACACGTCCGCTTCGGCGGCGTGGTCCCCGAGATCGCGTCGCGGGCGCACCTGGAGGCACTCGGCCCCACCATGCGCCGCGCGCTGACGACGGCCGGTCTGCACAAGCCCGACATCGTCGCGGCCACGATCGGGCCCGGCCTGGCCGGCGCCCTGCTGGTCGGAGTGGCTGCGGCCAAGGCGTATTCGGCCGCATGGGGCGTCCCGTTCTACGCCGTCAACCACCTGGGCGGGCACCTGGCCGCCGACGTCTACGAACACGGCCCGCTGCCCGAGTGCGTGGCGCTGCTGGTGTCCGGCGGCCACACCCACCTGCTGCACGTGCGTTCCCTCGGGGAGCCGATCGTCGAGCTGGGCAGCACCGTCGACGACGCCGCCGGCGAGGCCTACGACAAGGTGGCCCGGCTGCTGGGGCTGGGCTACCCCGGCGGAAAGGTGCTCGACGACCTCGCCCGCACCGGCGATCGCGACGCCATCGCCTTCCCGCGCGGTATGACGGGCCCCGCCGATGACCCGTACGCCTTCAGCTTCTCCGGGCTCAAAACGGCCGTGGCGCGCTACCTGGAGAGCCACCCGGACGCGGTGAACGCCGATGTCGCCGCGGGCTTTCAGGAGGCCGTCGCCGACGTGCTGACCATGAAGGCGGTGCGCGCGGCGACCCGGCTCGGCGTCTCGACGTTGCTGATCGCCGGGGGAGTGGCCGCCAATTCGCGCCTGCGGGCGTTGGCGGAGCGGCGCTGCGCGGCGGCCGGACTGACGCTGCGGATACCCAAGCCCCGGCTCTGCACCGACAACGGCGCGATGATCGCGTCCTTCGCCGCGCACCTGGTGGCCGCCGGGTCGCCGCAGTCACCGCTGGATGCGCCCAGCGACCCGGGCCTGCCGGTGGTAAAAGCCCAGGTGAGGTGATCGCTCGTAGCGAACACCCGGCACGCAGATACCCGCCCTTGAGTGCTAGCACTCTCGTGTATAGAGTGCTAGGTGGCAATCGACCAAGCCCTGCGCCGGCACCCGCGACGACGGCGCTCGGGCACGGACGGCTGCCGAATCCCTGATATCGGACGGTTGGGGTTAACCCGGACCGGCCGCCAACTCCGGCCGGGGCAACCGCCCCGGACCCGATCTAACTAGTGGAGGGCTCCAATCGTGGCGAAGGTGAACATCAAGCCACTCGAGGACAAGATTCTCGTGCAGGCCAACGAGGCCGAGACCACGACCGCGTCCGGTCTGGTCATTCCTGACACCGCCAAGGAGAAGCCGCAGGAAGGCACCGTCGTCGCAGTCGGTCCCGGCCGCTGGGACGAGGACGGCGAGAAGCGGATCCCGCTGGACGTCTCGGAAGGCGACACCGTCATCTACAGCAAGTACGGCGGCACCGAGATCAAGTACAACGGCGAGGAATACCTGATCCTGTCGGCGCGCGACGTGCTGGCCGTCGTATCGAAGTAAGCACCGTGATCCGCCCCGGCGATCCCCGCGCATGGCGCGGGTGATTTCCGGGGCGGCACGCGTTAGCGGGTGAGGAGCCTGATGAGCAAGATCATTGAGTACGACGAGACCGCGCGCCGCGCCATCGAGGCCGGCGTCAACGCGCTCGCCGACGCGGTCCGGGTGACACTGGGGCCGCGCGGCCGGCATGTGGTGCTGGCCAAGGCATTCGGCGGGCCCACGGTCACCAACGACGGCGTCACCGTCGCGCGTGAGATCGACCTGGAAGACCCGTTCGAGAACCTGGGTGCGCAGCTGGTGAAGTCGGTGGCCACCAAGACCAACGACGTGGCCGGCGACGGCACCACCACCGCGACCGTGCTGGCGCAGGCATTGATCAAGGGCGGCCTGCGCCTGGTTGCGGCCGGCGCCAACCCGATCGAGCTCGGCCTGGGAATCTCCAAGGCGGCCGACGCGGCGTCAGAGGCGCTGCTGGCGGCCGCGACCCCGGTGTCCGGCAAGGACGGGATCGCTCAGGTGGCGACGGTGTCGTCGCGCGACCGGGAGCTCGGCGAGCTGGTCGGCGAGGCGATGACCAAGGTCGGCACCGACGGCGTGGTCAGCGTCGAAGAATCCTCGACGCTGAACACCGAGCTGGAGTTCACCGAGGGCGTCGGCTTCGACAAGGGTTTCCTGTCGGCGTATTTCGTCACCGATTTCGATTCGCAGGAAGCCGTGCTGGACGACCCGCTGATCCTGTTGCACCAGGACAAGATCAGCTCGCTGCCCGACCTGTTGCCCATGCTGGAAAAGGTGGCCGAGTCGGGGAAGCCGCTGCTGATCATCGCCGAGGACGTCGAGGGCGAGGCCCTGGCGACGCTGGTGGTCAACTCGATTCGCAAGACGCTCAAGGCGGTTGCCGTCAAGGCGCCGTTCTTCGGCGATCGGCGCAAGGCATTCCTCGAGGACCTGGCGGTGGTCACCGGCGGCCAGGTGATCAATCCCGACGCCGGGCTGCTGCTGCGGGAGGTCGACATCGATGTGCTGGGCTCGGCCCGCCGCGTGGTGGTCAGCAAGGATGACACCATCGTCGTCGAGGGCGGCGGCTCCAAGGATGCGGTCGCCGACCGGATCAAGCAGCTGCGCGCCGAGATCGAGAAGAGCGATTCCGAGTGGGACCGCGAGAAGCTGCAGGAGCGGCTGGCCAAGCTGGCCGGCGGCGTGGCCGTGCTCAAGGTGGGTGCCGCCACCGAGACCGCGCTCAAGGAACGCAAGGAAAGCGTCGAGGACGCCGTCGCGGCCGCCAAGGCCGCGGTCGAGGAGGGCATCGTCGCGGGTGGCGGGTCGGCGCTCATCGGAGCGCGTAACGCGCTGAACGAGCTGGGCGGGTCGCTGTCCGGCGATCAGGCGGCGGGCGTCAAGGTGTTCGCCGAGGCGCTGGCGGCACCGCTGTACTGGATCGCCACCAACGCGGGCCTGGACGGCGCGGTCGCGGTGAGCAAGGTCAGCGGGTTGCCGGCCGGGCACGGGCTCAATGCGGACACGCTCACCTATGGCGACTTGATCGCCGAGGGCGTGATCGACCCCGTCAAGGTGACCCGGTCCGCGGTGCTCAACGCGGCGTCGGTGGCTCGGATGGTGCTGACGACGGAGACGGCCATCGTCGAGAAGCCCGCCGACGATCACGATGACCACGGCCACGGGCATGGGCATGGGCATCACCACCATCACTAGAACGGTCTGAAAACGAAACACCCCCGGTTATCGCCGGGGGTGTTTCGTTCTGAGCCCGCCGTCATGAGGTCACGACAACCTGGAGCCCAATCCCGCGATCAGGTTGATCGTGACCGCCAAGACGACCGCGCCGAGGAGGTAGGACAGCAACGCATGGCGCAACACCGTCGCCCTGATGGATGTCAACCCGATCTCGGTGTCTGACACCTGATAGGTCATGCCTACGGTGAAGGCCACATACGCAAAGTCCCGAAACCGGGGTCGCTCCGGGTCGTGGAAATTGATTCCACCCGGCTCGTCCGAGTAATAGAGCCGCGCGTAGTGCACGGTGAACAACGTGTGCACGGCAAACCAGGATGCAGCGACGGTCAGGATCCCGACAACGGCGGCTTCTACGGCTCCGGGGCCCGAGCGCGACGAGGCGGCCACCACGTAACCGACCCCGCCCAGGCTCGCGACGCTCGCCGACACGATCACCGCGTCGGCTACCCACCGGGTGGGGTCCTCCCTCGTCACATACTCACAGGTTTGATCGGCATCCATGCCGCCCAGAAGGATCCGCGTCCACACCACGTAGACGCCGGCGGTGACGATCCAACCGGCGAGTGCGAATCGCCAGCCGACCGTGTTACCCACCCCGAGAGCGACGGCGACTCCGAGCAGGGCGGCAACCACTATCCGAGCCGCGACCGTGTCGCGAAACAACTTAGCGAGGGATTTCACAATCCCGACCTAAGCACGAGCACAGATGGTTACGTGAGCGGCCGCCTACCAGATCCCGACGATGACGATGCCCACGCCGACCACGATCGCCACCGCGAGTGACACCAACAGGAAGCTGACGATCCGCTCCTTGGCCGCCGAGGCCTCGTGGTCGGCCGCCGCGATGGGCGCGAGCCTGCGGCCGGCGCCCCATGCCGCCGCGAGCAGGGTCGCCAGCCAGTTCGTGTAGGCCGAGTACACGATCAGTGCGACAGCCGTGACTCCCCAAGCGCTGGGCAGGTGGAGGTGGGGCCAGAGCAGGCCGAGGAGCACGAGGAACATGCCGTTGAGGACGGCCTCGAGGTGGCTCGACAGCGCTATGCGCGGATTCTTCAGCGCCGGGATCGCGAACCCGGTGAGCAGACCGATCAGGAACAGGACCAACCCGAGTGTGAACAGCACCGTCTGCATGTCAGAACAGTAGGGGCGTCGGGCCGCACGCGCGTGCCGTTGTGGCGATCGGCCTGCTCCTCGAAACAGAAACCATTGCCGGAGCGCTCGGCGGCGTGTCGTCGCAGAGGGTTATGTGTCGCGGAAAGGGGCGGCCCGCGACCCCCGCGTCAGCGGCCGGGCGGAAGGCTGGGCGGAGTGGTCACGGTCGTGGTCGGCGTGGACGTGTACGTCGGGGTGCTGGTGACCGTGACGGTGCTCGTGCTCGTCGACGGCGGTGGCACGGCGGTCGTGGTGGTGATCGTCGTGACGCTGGTCGTCGTCGAGGTGGACGAGGTCGTCGTGGCAGAGGCCGCGGCGATCACACCGCAGGCCACCCGCTTGCCCGACTCGCCGGTGGAACTGCCGCTCAAGTTGTCCGCGGCCTGGTGGACGATCAGCGCGGTGCCCGAGCTGCTTCGCAGGTCCGCGGCGGTGAACAGGTTGGTGGTGGTGACGAGTTTCGCCGAGCCGTCGTTGCGCACCTGCAATGCGGTCAGGTCACCGCTGGCCGGAAAACCCGTGTGATCCGGCGCCTGGTAGACGCTTCCGGCGGAGTCGAAATCGCCGGTCGCGCCGCCCGCCGGCGCGGCCGAATTGGCCTCGCATTTGCCCACCGAGTGGATTTGCAGCCCGTGGAAACCGGGGCTCAGCACCTGGTTGGGGCCGGCGTCCACGGTCACCGTCGCGTAGCCGTTCGCGAAATCGATGGTGGCGGTGGCGACCTGATTTCCGTCGGCGCTCTTCAACTGCGTGGTCATCCGCTCGGTGCCGGGCGGCGCGCTGGAGGACGATGAACCGGTGGCCTGGCCACCCTGCTGGTTCGCGCATGCGGCCAACGGTGCAATGCTCGCGGCGAGCACCACGGCCGCGAGGGATACGCCCTTGTTCATGGGCCGGGCCTACCCCGATTGGCGGCAGTCCAAACGGAGGGCCGGCCGCCGAAGCTGCCGGCCCAGTGGGCCGAATCTCAGGCCGAGCGGCGGATGCCGCGCGTGCGGCCGATGTCGCCCTTCAGCAAGAGGTCGCGCTCCGATTCGGACAAGCCGCCCCAAACTCCATAGGGCTCACCGACTTCGAGTGCGTGGGAACGGCACGCCTCGATCACCGGGCACCGCCGGCACATCTCCTTGGCGCGCTGCTCGCGCTGCATGCGGGCGCGGCCGCGCTCACCGTCGGGGTGGAAGAACATCGACGAGTCAACGCCGCGGCACAAGCCCTGCAACTGCCAGTTCCAGATGTCGGCGTTGGGTCCGGGTAGCTGCTCCGGCTGTGGCATTGGTGTCTCCTTCTCTGCACGGCACGCCCAGTAAGGTCAGGTTCGCGAAGCGTTTGTGCAACTGAATTGAAGCGGCGTCACCGATGACTACCCGTCATGCGTAGACGTTAGGGCGGACGGTGAATTTGCGTCAATAGCCACTTAGCCCGACAAAGTATGTAATGGTTATAAAAGAATTAACGCCGCGTTCATCTGCTGCCCATTGGCGAAACACGCACCGTGCTATCAGGCACTTGACCGAAACGAGATTTCCCAGCTCAGGAGCCACAGGAGGGCTGACCGCGATTGATACTGGATCTATCGTGATTAACATTTCGGTAACGCGAACAGCACAAACTGTTTACTACCGTCCTCGTGATTGAAACTCGTCACACTTCTGTGATTGGGCGGAAGTTGGCCGGCCGCCGCCTTCGGCGACCAGCCGGGGAGCTGGCCGCTGCCGACCGCGGTCACGCCGGACGGCTTGTGGCTGCGCGCCGTCGCCGCCGGCGGGCAGGGCCGCTACGGCAGCGCCTATCGCGATCTGGCGCTGCTGCGGCGCAGCACCCCCGCCGGACGGCTGCTCTCCCTGGCCCACAGCACGCAGGGATCGTTTCTGCGTCAGCTCGGTTGGCACACCCTGGCGCGCGGCTGGGACGGGCGCGCCCTGGCGCTGGCCGGCGCGGACCCCGAGGCCCGCGCCGACGCCCTGATCGGGTTGGCGGCCGACGCGCTGGGCGTCGGCCGCTTCGCGGCCGCGGCCACACTACTGGCGCGCGCGGAATCGGAGCTGGGCGCCGCGGCGGTGCCCGATCGGCAGCCGGTGCGCCGAGCGTGGGTGGCCGCCGAACTGGCGATGGCGCGCGGCGACGGGGACGTCGCCGTCGGCCACGCGGGCGAAGCGGTGGGGCTGGCGGGCGCCATGGCTGTTCCGTCGGCGCGGCACGCGGTCAAGAGCGAGGTGGTGCTGGCGGCCGCCCTGTGCAGCGCCGGGGCCGTCGAGCGCGCACGTGCGGTGGCGGAGGCGGCGCTGGACGCCACCGGCCCGCTGGGGCTGGTCCCGCTTCGGTGGGCGTTGGCGTGCTTGCTGATTGATCTCGGCGGCGTCACGTATTCGACACGACGCCTGCGAGAAATTCGCGATGTCTCCGCAGGCCAAGTCCGGCGCGCCGGTGCGACGTGGCGTTCCGCTTGAAATGGCCTCCGGGCCGTTATTGTCAGTTCGTTAGTTAGCCCGGTTAGCCCGCGATGTGTCCGGTTCGTAACGTTGGAGATACCGCCGTCGATGACAATTCAAGGGGATCGTCTCGACGCCGTGGTGGCCAAGGCCGTGGCGGGGGACACTAACGCACTACGGGAGGTGCTGGAGACCATCCGTCCGATTGTCGTGCGATATTGCCGCGCGCGAGTCGGGACAGTCGAGCGGGGTGGCCTGTCAGCGGATGACGTGGCACAGGAGGTGTGCTTGGCCACTATTACGGCGCTGCCGCGTTATCGCGACCGGGGACGTCCCTTTCTCGCCTTCCTGTACGGCATCGCGGCGCACAAGGTCGCGGACGCCCATCGCGCCGCTGGCCGCGATCTTTCCTACCCGACCGAGGTGATCCCCGAGCGGTGGTCCTCCGACGCGGGCCCGGAACAGCGGGCCATCGAAGCCGATTCGGTCAGCCGGATGAGCGAACTGCTCGAGATCCTGCCCGCCAAGCAGCGGGAAATCCTGATCCTGCGTGTCGTCGTCGGCCTGTCGGCCGAGGAGACCGCGTCCGCCGTCGGCAGCACCACGGGCGCGGTCCGGGTGGCCCAGCACCGCGCCCTGTCCCGGCTGAAGTCCGAGATGATCGCGGCAGGTGACTGTGCCTGAACCACTGGACGAATTCGCCCGCAGCGATCTGCTCCTCGACGCGCTCGCCGAGCGGCGGCCGGTGCACGTCGGTGACCCCGACATGGACGCGATGGCCACCCTGCTGGAGGACTGGCGGGACAACCTGCGGTGGCCACCGGCCAGCGCGCTGGTGTCACGCGATGAGGCGGTCGAAGCGTTGCGCACCGGATTGGCCGAGCGCCGTCGCGGTCGCCGCGGCCTGGCGACGATCGGATCGGTGGCGGCGGCGTTGTTGGTGATGAGCGGCTTCAGCGCGATGGTGGTCGAGGCCCGTCCCGGGACCACGCTGTACGGGCTGCACGCGATGTTCTTCGACCAGCCGCGGGTCAACGAGAAGAATCAGGTCATGCTGTCCGCCAAGGCCGATCTGGCCAAGGTGCAGGAATCGATCGACCGCGGCCAATGGGACCAGGCCCGGAATCAACTGACCGAGGTGAGCAGCCTGGTCCAGTCGATCGACGACCCGGCCAGCAAACAGGAGCTGACCAACCAGCTGAACCTGCTGAACGTCAGGGTCCAAACGCGCAACCCGAATGCGACGTTGCCGCCATCGGCGAACACACCGTCGGCGTGGTCGGCTCCGACCGCCGCGGTCACTACGCCTTTCGAGGCTGCCCCGAGCCCATCAGTGACGCCGTCGCCCGGTCAGTCGTGGAGCAGGCACCGCCATCACGGCCAGACATTCACCCCGTCTGCGGTGACGCCGAACAATCCCTAACCGGGACGCCGACCGCTCAGCGGCGGTATCCGTCGGCGTCCGAGGTCGCCTCGTTGAGCGAGGCGTCGGCGTAACCGCGGCAGTAGTCCCACGTGACGTAGGCGTCCGGTTCGGGGTCGAAGGCGGGCTCGTGCGGGCGCACGGTGCCGTCGATCAGCAGCTGCAACAGGTTCGCGCGCAGCATGTCCCAGTCGTGGTAGTGATCCTGCTGGCATTCGTCACAGCACACCACCAGTCCGCGAATGCCCTTGTGTGCCAACAGGGCCTCGTAAACCGCGAGGTCGGCAAGGTCGGCCTCCACCGCCATCCGCTCTTGGGCGTCCAGGGGCTGCCCCGGCTCTACGGCTTCCAGCGCAGCAGACGGATCGCAGGGGTCGTCGGCGAATGGGTCGGGCGGCAAACCCGGTGGGAGGTGATCGCGCACGCACACTAGCCTACGCAGCCGGGCCGGGATAACGCCAGCAGGAAGCCGCCCGCCGGTTTCCGCGCCGTTTGGCGCCCGCGGCGCGCCCCGGCAAGCGGTTCGAGGGGCGGGCGAGCCGATAGGATGGGAGTTTCACGCCGCATCGTATGGAGGGCCCCACCGATGACCCGTGGCTTGTCCCACCTGGAAGAAAGCTCCGACCTCGTCGGCAGCCCCTACGTGCGCGACCCCCGGATCGGGGGGCTGGTCGACGACCCGGTGCCCACCGGGGGTGACAACCCGAACAAGGTCGCGATGCTGGGCCTCACCTTCGACGACGTCTTGCTGCTGCCCGCGGCTTCCGACGTGGTTCCCGCCGCGGCGGACACGTCCAGCCAGCTCACCAAGAAGATCAGGCTCAAAGTGCCGCTGGTCAGCTCGGCGATGGACACGGTCACCGAGTCGCGGATGGCCATCGCGATGGCACGGGCGGGGGGCATGGGCGTGCTGCATCGCAACCTGCCCGTCGCCGAACAGGCCGGCCAGGTCGAGATGGTGAAGCGCTCGGAGGCCGGCATGGTCACCGATCCCGTCACCTGCCGCCCGGACAACACCCTGGCGCAGGTCGACGCGCTGTGCGCCCGGTTCCGGATCTCGGGTCTGCCGGTGGTCGACGACGTCGGGGCGCTGGTCGGCATCATCACGAACCGCGACATGCGGTTCGAGGTCGACCAGACCCGGAAGGTCGCCGAGGTGATGACCAAAGCCCCGCTGATCACCGCCCAGGAAGGGGTCAGCGCCGACGCGGCGCTGGGGCTGTTGCGCCGCAACAAGATCGAGAAGCTGCCCGTCGTCGACGGTCACGGCCGGCTCACCGGGCTGATCACCGTCAAGGACTTCGTCAAGACCGAACAGCACCCGCTGGCCACCAAGGACAGCGACGGCCGGCTGCTGGTGGGCGCCGCCGTCGGCGTCGGCGGGGACGCCTGGGTCCGCGCGATGATGCTGGTCGACGCCGGCGCCGACGTCCTGATCGTCGACACCGCGCACGCGCACAACCGGCTGGTGCTCGACATGGTCGGCAAGCTGAAGGCCGAGGTGGGCGAGAAGGTCGAGGTGATCGGCGGCAACGTCGCCACCCGGTCCGCGGCCCTGGCACTGGTCGACGCCGGCGCCGACGCGGTCAAAGTCGGCGTGGGGCCGGGCTCGATCTGCACCACCCGGGTGGTGGCCGGGGTCGGCGCGCCTCAAATCACGGCGATCCTGGAGGCCGTCGCGGCGTGCGGGCCGGCGGGCGTGCCGGTGATCGCCGACGGCGGGCTGCAGTATTCCGGCGACATCGCCAAGGCCCTGGCCGCCGGCGCCTCGACGGCCATGCTGGGCTCGCTGCTGGCCGGCACCGCCGAGGCCCCCGGCGAGCTGATCTTCGTCAACGGCAAGCAGTTCAAGAGCTACCGCGGCATGGGCTCGTTGGGCGCGATGCAAGGTAGAGGCGGGGCCGGCGGGGGGAAGTCGTACTCCAAGGACCGCTACTTCCAAGACGACGCGCTCTCGGAAGACAAGCTGGTGCCCGAGGGAATCGAGGGGCGGGTGCCGTTCCGCGGCCCGCTGTCCTCGGTGATCCACCAGCTCACCGGCGGTCTGCGCGCCGCGATGGGCTACACCGGCTCGCCCACCATCGAGGCGCTGCAGCAGGCGCAGTTCGTCCGGATCACCTCGGCCGGACTGCGCGAAAGCCATCCGCACGACGTCGCCATGACCGTCGAAGCGCCCAACTACTTTGCGCGCTGAGGCCGGCATGGTCGAAATCGGGATGGGCCGCAACGCCCGTCGCACCTATGAACTGAGCGAAGTCAGCATCGTGCCGTCGCGGCGCACCCGGTCGTCGCAGGACGTGTCCACCACGTGGCAGTTGGACGCCTACCGCTTCGAGATCCCCGTGGTGGCCCACCCGACCGACGCGTTGGTGTCGCCGGAGTTCGCCATCGAGCTCGGCCGCCTCGGCGGGCTTGGCGTGCTCAACGGCGAGGGGCTGATCGGCCGGCACGCCGACGTCGAGGCCAAGATCGCCCAGCTCGTCGAGGCCGCCCGCAAGGAGCCCGAACCGTCGGCGTCGATCCGGCTGCTGCAGGAATTGCACGCCGCGCCGCTGAACGCCGACCTGCTCGGCTCCGCCGTCGCGCGCATCCGGGAGGCCGGGGTGACCACGGCGGTGCGGGTCAGCCCGCAGAACGCCCAGGCGCTCACCCCGGTGCTGGTGGCGGCCGGCATCGACCTGCTGGTCATCCAGGGCACCATCGTCTCGGCCGAGCGCGTGGCCAGCGACGGGGAGCCGCTGAACCTGAAGACCTTCATTGCCGAGCTCGACGTCCCGGTGGTGGCCGGCGGGGTGCTCGACCACCGCACCGCGCTGCACCTGATGCGCACCGGTGCCGCCGGCGTCATCGTCGGCTACGGCTCCACCCAGGGCGTGACCACCGGCGACGAGGTGTTGGGCATCAGCGTGCCGATGGCCAGCGCCATCGCCGACGCCGCCGCCGCGCGCCGCGAATACCTGGACGAGACCGGCGGCCGTTACGTGCACGTGCTGGCCGACGGCGACATCCACACCTCCGGTGAGCTGGCCAAGGCGATCGCCTGCGGTGCCGACGCGGTGGTGCTCGGCACGCCGCTCGCCGAATCCGCCGAGGCGCTCGGCGAGGGCTGGTTCTGGCCGGCCGCCGCGGCGCACCCGTCGTTGCCGCGCGGGGCGTTGCTGCAGATCGCCCTCGGCGAGCGCCCGCCGCTTGAGCGGGTGCTCAACGGGCCCTCCGACGACCCGTTCGGTTCCCTGAACCTGGTCGGCGGGCTGCGCCGGTCGATGGCCAAGGCCGGCTATTGCGACCTCAAGGAGTTCCAGAAGGTCGGGCTGACCGTCGGAAGCTGAGGTCAGCCGGCCCTCGTGGCGGCCGGGGGTCACTGGCTTGTTACCTGTGAGTAAGGCCATACTGGTGCGATGAGGCCGGATTACGACGTTCTGATCATCGGTTCGGGTTTCGGGGGCAGCGTCAGCGCGCTGCGGCTGACCGAAAAGGGCTACCGCGTAGGCGTATTGGAGGCGGGGCGGCGCTTCGCCGACGAGGATTTCGCCGAGACGTCCTGGGACCTGCGCAAGTTCCTGTGGGCGCCGAGGCTGGGTTGCTACGGCATTCAGCGGATCCACCCGCTGCGCAACGTGATGATCTTGGCCGGCGCCGGGGTGGGCGGCGGCTCCCTGAACTACGCCAACACGCTCTACGTGCCGCCGGAGCCGTTCTTCAAAGACCGGCAGTGGTCGCACATCACCGACTGGCGCGACGAGTTGATGCCGCACTACGAGCAGGCAAAACGGATGCTCGGGGTGGTCACGAACCCGACCTTCACCGACGCCGACCGCGTGCTCAAGGAAGTCGCCGACGAGATGGGCTGCGGTGACACCTTCGTGTCCACCCCGGTGGGGGTGTTCTTCGGCCCCGACGGCGCCAAGACGCCCGGCAAGACCGTGCCGGACCCGTATTTCGGTGGCGCGGGACCGGAGCGCACCGGCTGCCTGGAGTGCGGTTGCTGCATGACGGGTTGTCGCTATGGCGCCAAGAACACGCTGCTGAAGAACTACCTCGGCCTCGCCGAATCGGCTGGGGCGCAAGTCATCCCGATGACAACGGTCAAGGGCTTCCAACAGCGCCCCGACGGGGTGTGGGAGGTCCGCACCGTGCGCACCGGAAGCTGGCTGCGCAGGGACCGGCGCACCTACACAGCGACGCACCTGATCCTGGCGGCCGGCACCTGGGGGACGCAGCATCTGCTGTTCAAAATGCGCGACAACGGCAAGTTGCCGCGTCTGTCCGGGCGGCTGGGCGTGCTGACCCGCACCAACTCCGAGTCCATCGTCGGCGCCGGGAAGCTCGAGGTCGATCCGAACCTGGACCTGACGCACGGGGTGGCCATCACGTCGTCGATCCACCCCACCGCCGACACGCACGTCGAACCGTGCCGCTACGGCAAGGGCTCCAACGCGATGGGGCTGCTGCAGACGCTGATGACCGACGGCACCGGCCCGGAGGGCAGCGACGTGCCGCGCTGGAAGCAGCTGTTGGACCAGGCCCGCGAGGATCCACGCCGCATGATGCGGATGCTCAACGTCCACCAGTGGAGCGAGCGCACCCTGATCGCCCTGGTCATGCAGCACCTGGACAACTCGATCACCACCTACACCAAACGCGGGAAGCTGGGCATCCGCTGGTACACCAGCAAGCAGGGGCACGGCGACCCCAACCCGGCCTGGAACCCCGTCGGCAACAGGGTGACGCGGCGCATCGCCGAAAAGATCGACGGCGTGGCCGGCGGCACCTGGGGTGAGCTGTTCAACATCCCGCTGACCGCGCACTTCCTCGGCGGCGCGGCGATCGGCGACAGCCCCGACAACGGGGTGATCGACCCCTACCACCGGGTCTACGGCTACCCCACGATGTTCGTCGTGGACGGCGCCGCGATCTCGGCGAACCTGGGCGTCAACCCATCGCTGTCCATCACCGCGCAGGCCGAACGGGCCGCCTCGCTATGGCCGAACAGAGGCGAGAACGATCAGCGCCCACCGCAGGACCAGGCGTACCGCCGGCTGGACCCGATCGCGCCGGGGCACCCGGTGGTGCCCCCGGACGCACCGGGTGCGCTGCGCTGGTTGCCGATCACGCCGGTCAGCACGGCGGGCTGACCGGCGTGACGATCGCGAGCGCGGCTAGCCGGGCGCTGCGGGTCGTCACCATCGGCTCCGTCAGCTCGCGATCGCCTCGAGCGGGGCGCCGCTGACCACCCGGCTGCGCTGTCCGTGTACGTCGACGGGCACGTCGCCCATCAACGTGACGCGGTGCATCAGCCGAGGCTGGTCGTCGTAGTCGTCGATGGCGCGGTGCTGGGTGGCCCGGTTGTCCCAGATGGCAACGTCGCCCGGCGCCCAGTTCCACCGAACGGTGTTCTCCGGCAGTGTGATTCGACGTTGCAGCAGTTCCAGCAGCACGCTTGACTCGTGGTTGTCGAGGCCGACGAAGCTGCGCACGAAATCGCCGGCGAGCAGGGTGCGTTCGCCGGTCTCGGGGTGCACCCGCACCACCGGGTGTTCGGTCCGGAAGTCCGGTTTCTCGAAGGCCTGGCGGAACGCACGCTGGGCGTCGTTCATCGCCCGCACCGACTCGCTGGTCACGTAGTCGTAGCGGTTGGTGTGCAGCGCCCAGAGATTCTCGACCAGGCCCTTGAGCGCCTCGGGCAGATGCTGGTAGGCGGCGGCGGTGTTGGTCCACAGCGTCGACCCGCCATAGCGCGGCAGGGCGACCGCCCGCAGGATCGACGCCGCCGGGTAGTTCGCGACGAACGTGACGTCGGTGTGCCAGCGGTTCGCCTTGCCGTACTCGGAGTTGATCGGCGTGATGACCGGCGCATTCTTGGCGGCGAGCAACTCGGCGGCCGGGTGGCCGACGGGGGTGCCGAGCAGGCCGGCGAACGCCAGCTGCTGCTGGTCGTCGAGGTGGTGCTGGTGGCGGAAGAAGATCACCTTGTGGGCCACCAGGGCCTGGTGGACCTTTTCGATCGCGGCCGGGGCGAGGTCGCCTCCGAGGCGCACGCCGTCGACCCGGGCACCGATGCGGCTCCCCAGCTTGGTGACTGTGATCTGACCTGTCATTTTCTTCGATCCTATGTGAAAGGGATGTAGTCAACTGACTACATCGAGTACTGTAGTCGTATGACTACGGGTTCCGCAAGTGGCCGCGCGAACATGCCCACCGGCCGTGCCGAGGTGGCGGCGGCCATCCTGGAGGCCGCCACCGACCTGTTCGCCGAGCGCGGGCCGGCCGCGACGTCGATCCGCGACATCGCCGCGCGGTCCAACGTCAACCACGGGCTGGTGTTTCGTCACTTCGGCACCAAGGAAAATCTCGTCGGCGCCGTCCTCGATCACCTGGGTGCCGACCTGAACGCCCTGCTGAGCGCCGAGCCGCCCGCCGACGAACTGGACCGGGCCCTCGACCGGCAGATGCGCGTCATGGCCCGGACCGTGCTCGACGGGTATCCGGCAGGACAGCTGCAGAAGCGGTTCCCCAACATCGCGGCGTTGCTCGAGTGGGTGTTGCCGCTTCGCGACGACGAGACCGGGGCGCGGCTGGCCGTCGCCAATGCCCTTGCGCTGCAATTCGGTTGGCGGCTCTTCGCGCCGATCCTGCGGTCGGCGACCGGGACCGACGGGCTGACGGACGCCGAGATACGGCAGGCAGCCAGGGCCGAGGTCGGGCGGATCCTCAATCCCGGCTGATGCTCACTTGTTTCGGGTCAGCGCCCGGCGGTGTAGCGGCTCGCGGCCCGCCGGCTGCTGCGGGGGCGATAGCAGTGGTTTGCGGTCGCGCACCGCAATGGTTTTCGGCGTATCGGTGCTCAGGGTGACCTCTTCGCCGGCGTGCCGGATGGTGAGCTGGCCGCCCGGCCCGTCACGCACCGTGTAGGTGACGTCGGAATGGTCGACGTCGACGGTCAGCCGGAAATCGCGCCACCGAAGCCGGAACCGCAGCCGCGAAATGCCATCGGGCAGCGCGGGATCCAGCGACAGGATGCCCTCGTCGTCGCGCAGGCCACCGAAGCCGCCCACCAGCGCCGTCCAGGCGCCGGCGAGCGACGCCATGTGTAAGCCGTCGCGGGTGTTGTGGTGCAGATCGCGCAGGTCGATCAGCCCCGCCTCGTAGGCGTAGTCGTGGGCCAATTCCAGGTGGCCGACCTCGGCGCACAGCACCGCCTGGGTGCAGGCGGACAGCGACGAGTCGCGCACCATGCGCCGCTCGTAGTAGTCGACGTTGCGCGCCTTCTGTTCGGCCGTGAACACGTGGCTCTGCCAGTGCATCGCCAGCACCAGGTCGGCCTGCTTGATCACCTGCGCGGGATAGAGCCGCACGTACGGGTCGTGCAGCAGCAACGGGTAGGCGTGGTTCTCCTGGAAGTCCCACTCCGCCAGCGTGGTGAACCCCTCGCATTGCTGATGGACGCCGAGCCCGGCGTCGTAGGGGACGTTCGCGGAGTCGGCCGCGTCGCGCCAGGCCGACGTCTCCTCGGTGGTGACGCCCATCGCCTCGGCCGCCTCGGGGTGGCGGTTGCAGGCCTCGGCGGCGGTGCGCAGATTGTGCGCGGCCATCAGGTTGGTGAAGACGTTGTCGCGCACGATCGCCGTGTACTCGTCGGGCCCGGTGACGCCGTCGAGGTGCCAGACGCCGTGCCGGTCGTGGTGGCCCAGGGAGAGCCAGAGCCGGGCGGTCTCGACGAGCACCGCGAGGCCGCATTGCTTTTCCAGTTCGTCGTCGCCGGTGACGATGCGGTATCGCTCGAAGGCCATGGCGATGTCGGCGTTGATGTGCCAGGCCGCGGTGCCGGCCGGCCAGTAGGCCGAGCACTCCTGCCCGCGGATGGTCCGCCAGGGGAAGCTGGCTCCCTCGAGGCCGAGCTCGGCCGCCCGCTCCCTGGCGAGGTCCAGGGTGGACGCCCGCCACCGCAGCGCGTCGGCCACCGCGTGCGGCGCGGTGTAGGTGAGCACCGGCAGCACGTAGCCCTCGGTGTCCCAGAAGGCGTGGCCGTCGTAGCCGGTTCCGGTGAGCCCCTTGGCCGCGATGGCGCGGCGCTCGGCGCGCGCGCTGGCCTGCAATAGGTGAAAAAGCCCGAACCGCACCGCTTGCTGGGATTCGGGGTCGCCCTCGACCTCGACATCCGCGCTGTCCCAGAAGTCGTCCAGGTAGGCCCGCTGGGAATCCAGCAGCCCCTGCCACCCGCTGTAGCGGGCGCTGTGGATGGCGGCGGCGGCCTGGTCGCGCAGCGCCGGGCGCGAACGTATGCTCGACCAGCCATACGCCAGGTACTTGACGATGCGCAGCTTCTGCCCGGCGCGCAGCCCGCAGATCACCGTGGTCCGCGCCAGGTCGTCGCGGGCGTCGGTGCTGAATTCGACGCGGCCGGGCACGTCGATCTCGTGATCCATCGCGGCCGACACCATCAGGGCGCTGCTGCGGGTGCGGTGCATGAGAAGCGCCCCGGTGTCGGTGTTTTCGTGGTCGACGGCCACCAGCGGGTTCTCCAGGATCGCCGCCACCCGCGGGTCACCCGAGGTCTGGGGTTGGTCCTCGTTGGTGACCAGTTCGGACTGCACCGTCACGCGAACGAAATCACCGACCGCTTCCACGACGTATTCGATGGCGGCCACGCCGCGCTGGGTCAGCGAGACCAGCCGGGTGGACACCAGCTTGATCTCCTTGCCCGCGGGGGAGCGCCAGTGCGCGCGGCGGGCCATCGTCCCGGCGCGCATGTCGAGAGTCCGCTCGTGCGAGATCAATTCGCCATACCGGACGTCGAACGGCTCGTCCTCGACCAGCAGCCGGATGATCTTGCCGTTGGTGACGTCGACGAGCGTCTGGCCGGCCTCCGGGTAGCCGTAGCCGGCCTCGGCGTAGGGCAGCGGCCGGATTTCGTAAAACGAGTTCAGGTAGGTGCCCGGCAGGCCGTAGGGCTCACCCTCGTCGAGGTTGCCGCGCAGCCCGATGTGCCCGTTGGACAAGGTGAACAGGGATTCGGATTGGGCCAGCAGGTTCAGGTCGAGCTTGGTTTCGGCGACGTTCCATGGATCGAGGGGGAAGGCTTCGTCGTCGATCATGACTGCAACAGCTCAGCGAGGTCGGTGACCACCACGTCGGCGCCGTTGCGTCGCAGATCGTCGGCCTGGCCCACCCGGTCGACGCCCACCACGTAGCCGAAGTTACCGGCATGGCCGGCCTGCACGCCGGAGATCGCGTCCTCGAACACGGCCGCGGCGTCGGCGCCGACGCCGAGCAACTCGGCTCCCCGCAGGTAGGAATCGGGGGCCGGCTTGCCGGCGATGTGCTCGTCGCGCAGCGTGACCCCGTCCACCCGCTTCTGGATGAACCGGTCCAGGCCGGTGATCTCCAGGACGTCGCGGGTGTTGGCGCTCGAGGACACCACCGCGATGCCCAGGCCGGCCGCCGAGACCGCCTCCAGGTAGCGCCGCGACCCCTCGAAGACCTCGACGCCGTCCTTGCGCAGGACCCGCTGGAACATCTCGTTCTTGCGGTTGCCCAGGCCGTACACCGTGTCCGCGCTGTCGGGGTCGTCGGGACTGCCGTCGGGCAGATCGATGCCGCGGCTCTGCAGAAACGACCGGACCCCGTCCTCCCGCTTCTTGCCGTCGACGTATTTGCGGTAGTCGGCGGCCGCATCGAAGGGGACGAATTCCTCCCCGGTCCGCTCGGCCCGCTGGGACAGGTAGTCGTCGAACATCGCCTTCCAGGCTTTGGTGTGCACGCTGGCGGTGTCGGTGAGGACACCGTCGAGGTCGAACAGACAGGCGTGCACCTTCTCGGGAAGACCCAGCACGGTGGACCTCACTCTCTCGTCAGCGGGCGGCTACGTGGTGCGATACCCACTCCACCATGCCGAGATGCGTGCCGCCAATGGTCACCCGCCCTTGCGGAGCCCGTTTACGTGTCGTTCAGCAGGCCGCGCTCGATGAGGTCGAACACCTGGGCCCGCGCGAATCTGACGGCCGCGCGGCTCCTGGGCAGCGGTCCATCCAGTAGCAGGCTGGCCAGGCCGTGCACCGCTGACCAGACGGCCACCTCGGCCCCCGGCCTGCGGCGCGCATCCAGCAGACCGGCGGCTTGGGCTTCGTCGAGCACTTGACCGAGGACCTCGAAAGGGTCCGGGCCCGTTGTCGCTTGATCGCGCTCTGCGTCGGGGGATGTCGCGGGATGCGAGGTGAACGCGGTGCGAAACAGTCCCGGCTCGGAAATCGCGAAGTCGATATACGCGGTGCCGACCGCGCGCAGCCTCTTGCGAGGGTCGTTGGTGCGATTGACGCGTCGGCGCATTTGCGCGGCGAGCTCGCTGCGCGCATAGCCTGACACCTCGGCCAGCAGCTCCTCGCGGTCGGCGAAGTGGCGGTAGGCGGCCGAGTGCGACACTCCGGCGGCCCGGGCCGCCTCACGCAGGATCACCCGATCGGGTCCGCCCTCGCGGGCCAGGGCGATGCTCGCCCCGATCAGGGCCGAGTGCAACGCGCCGTGGTGGTAGCCCTTTTTGGTAGGGGGGCCGGCGGAACTCATGCCATCACGATCTCACGCCGACCGCAATGTTGACAACGGTCACATCCCGGTCGCATACTGCGATATGTAACCATTGGTCACATTGTCGTATCCGACGGGAAGGAACTCCAATGACAAACACACGTGTGCTGGTCACCGGCGCGACGGGAAGGATTGGCGGCGCGGTGGCGGCCCAATTACTGGAAAAGGGCGTGGCCACGAGGGCATTGGTACGCCGCGACGACGGGCGCAGTGCCCGTTTGCGGGCCTTGGGGGCCGAGGTCGTTGTGGCGGATATGCTTGACATTCAACAGGTTCAGGCCGCGGTCGACGGCGTGGATCGATTGTTCTTCAACCCCCCGTACCACCCGCACGCACTCGACAGTGCGGTCACCTTTGCCGTGGCCGCGCGCGGCGCCGGCGTGGAGGCGGTGGTCGCGCTGGGCCAGTGGCTGGCCAGCCCCGAGCATCCGTCCCTGATGACGCGCCAGCACTGGTTGTCCGACAAGCTGTTTCAGTTGCTGCCGGACACCGCCCACGTAGCGATTGATCCCGGATTCTTCGCGGACAACTATTTCCAGGTGCTGCCGGTTGCAGCCCAACTCGGGGTGTTGCCGACGCCAAGGACCGGGGGACGACTCAACGCGCCCCCGTCCAACGAGGACATCGCCCGGGTCGCGGTGGGCGCATTGCTCGACCCGCACCGCCATGACGGTCGCGCCTACCGCCCCACCGGGCCAAAGCTGTTGTCCGGTGCCGACGTTGCCGACGCGGTGAGTGAGGCGTTGGGCCGCCCGGTACGGCTCATGGAAATTCCCCCGTGGATGTTCATGCGAGCGGTTCGCCTGAACGCCAAGCTACTCGGAGCCGACATGTACTTCGAGTCCGGTTTGCGCCATTACCTGCCCGAGACCGCCCTGGGCAGCTGGGAGGTGGGCGGACCGACCACCCATGTGCGTGATGTCGCCGGGGTCGAACCCGAAGACTTTCTCACCGTCGCGCGCCGCTACGTCAAAGCGGCGGACACCCGGCGCACCGCGGGCAACGTGCTGCGCGAGATCGGAAATCTCATGCTGACCGGGCTGGTGCCGGCGCACCGGCTCGATCGCTTCGACAGGCGCCAGCAGCATCCCCAGCCGGCCCGGCCCCGGCAATCGGGCGAGTCGGCCGTGTGGCAAAGCGAGCACGCCCCGTCGGCTGACCCGGCCCACTACCGGTTCGGCCCAGACCGACTGTGGAACCAGCGATTGTCCGTGAAGTAGTTCAGGCGAGCTGACGGTGGATGTCCAGCAGGTGGTGGCGCACGTCGTGCAGCGTGTTCACGGCCACCCAGAGGAGCGTCCGCTCGCAGCGCTGCGGCCAGTTGTAGACGATGTGGAGCTCCCAATCGGGGGTGTCGAGCCGGCGTAGGGCGTTCGCCAGCAGCCGCGGCGCTTGCGCGCCGAGAGGTGGCACGCCCGGGCGACCAGGTCGCGCTCCGTCGGACGCGGCCAATCGTGTTCGCTCTATTCCAGCGTGACGGGTGTCTTCACCGCTGTATAGCGGCTTTTTACGTCGATGAGTCCGGTGAGGCTGGGTTTCCCTGGTGGCCAACGTGCGCGTCGTGACGAAAGCGTTTGGTGGCGAATTAGGCTGTTTCGCTTGGCCAATGATGACGGTCGTACCCCGGCGCGGATCGACAGCCGAAACTTGTCGTACCCGGCTGCGATGATCGGGTTATGTCGTTGATCGCGTCGCCTGCCGCGGTGGTGAGCCCTGCTGAGCGTCTTGAGGTGTTGTTCGAGGAGTTGGCGGAGTTGACCGGTCAGCGCAACGCGATTGATGGGCGCATTGTGGAGATCGTCGCCGAGATCGATCGCGACGAGCTGTGCGGGGTCACGGGCGCGCGGTCGGAGGCGGCGTTGGTGGCCTGGAAGCTGGGCTGGTCGTCGGCGAACGCCCACACGATCACCACGATCGCGCGCCGGCTGCAGGAGTTTCCGCGCTGCGCGGCGGGCATGCGGGAGGGTCGATTGTCGCTGGATCAGGTCGGGGTGATCGCCGCACGGGCGGGTGAGGGATCTGATGAGCATTACGCGGCGCTGGCGCGGGTCGCCACGGTCAACCAGCTGCGCACCGCGGTCAAGCTCGAACCGCGACCCGAACCCGAGCCCCAGCCCGAACCGCAGGCCTCGATCACCACGACCACCAACGAGCAGGGCAGCTGCTATCGGATCACATTGCCGGCTCTGGACGCGGCGAAGTTCGACGCGGCTTTGGCGTCTCATCGTGATGCGCTGATCGCCGAGTGGAAGCACGATCAGGGCGATGGCGACAGCGACTCAGATCAGCGGCCACCGTTGCCGGGCACTCTGGAGGCGTTTCTGCGTCTGGTGGAGGCCGGATGGGATGTCGAGGCGGCACGGCGCCCGCACGGGCAGCACACCACCGTGGTGGTGCACGTCGATGTTGCCCAGCGCGCCGCAGCGCTGCATCTGGGTCCGCTGCTCACTGAGGCCGAACGCCGCTATTTGACCTGTGATGCCACGTGTGAAGTGTGGTTCGAACGTGACGGTGAGGTCATCGGCGCCGGGCGAGCGACGCGGGTGATCAGCCGGCGGCTTCGCCGTGCGCTTGAGCATCGCCAGCCCATGTGCGCGGTTCCCGGCTGTGGGGCCACCCGCGGTCTGCATGCCCATCACATCTGGCACTGGGAAGACGGTGGTGCCACCGAGTTGGCCAACCTGGTGCTGGTGTGCCCGTATCACCATCGGCTGCACCACCGGGGCGTCATCACCATCACCGGACCCGCAGACGCTCTCACCGTCGCCGACAGCTCCGGTCGACGGCTCAGCCCGGGATCGCTGGCGCGTCCACCGACGAAATCCCCGCCCGCTGTCCCGCCGTGGCCCGGGCCCCTCGGCGAGCGCGCCGACTGGTGGTGGTACGAACCCTTCCAGCCGCAGCCACCACCAACACACAACTAGATCGGTGACCGGTTGGGGCATACAGAATCTCGTTTGCTCCACCCGCCGCTATCACTAATTTCAGCCAACTCGGGTTTCACCACCACAGCTTATGGACGCCGCGCGTGCCGGACACCAAGTTGGTGGGCAACCTGGTCCCGCTCCGCCGGGCGCGACCAGTCGTGCTCGCTGTAGACCAACGTGACGGGTGTCTTCACTTGCGCGTAGCGGCCTTTCGCGTCGATCAGCCCGGTGAGGATGCGCATGATGGCCCGGTTCACCCTGGGGTAGCCGGGCCGGCGGCCGCTTCGGCGTAGTTCGGCAAGCAGGTCCTTCGGCAACGCGTGGTGGTCGGCGAAACCGCCGCGCAGCACGCCCCGCAGGATCGCGCGATTCTCCAATCGGGCGAAGACCGGCCCGGAGCCGGGCAGGCGGACGCCCGTTCCGATCACGCGGGCGAACCAGTTGCCGCGCTCGAGGCCGCCCGGGTAGTCGTAGGGGTTGAAGGCGATCACGCCGCCCACCCGGTCCGTCAGCTCGATCGAGGCCAACAGCGCGAGCGCGGCTCCCATCGATTCGCCCGCCAGCGTGGCTTCACGCAGGCCCAGGGTCCCGACGAATTCGACGACGGCGCCGCGCAATTCGGGCTCTCCGTATCGGGCGCCGGGCACGACGTCGGACCATCCCATGCCGGGCAGGTCCAGGGCGTACACGGTGAAGTCGTCCCAGAGCGCGGGCACCACCCGCTGGAAGCAGTCCAGCTGCGTGCGGACGGTGTGCAGCAGGACGAGCGGCGGCCCGGTTCCCGCCGTGAAGTAGCGCAAGCGGGAGCCGTCGGAGCGCGGCAGGAACCTGACCTCGCCGCGCCCGCCGCTCCACGCCAGCGTGTAGCGCTGATCGGGAATCTCGTTGGGCCTCATGGTTTTCGCCGTTCGCAAACCGCCTGGATGGCGCGCAGGCGCCCGTCGGCCAGGGCCCGGGTGAGGTTCTCGGCTTTCTGGCGGAAGTCGGTGACGAAGGCGTGCAGGCCCAGCGGGCTGTCGGGCTGGGCCAGGATGGCCTGCATGAGCGCGGCGGCCTGGTCGGTGAGGTCGTTCCACGTTTTGACGGTGAAACCCGCGGATTCGACGGCGCCGCGCAGCTCGTCGGGGGTGACCAGGTGGCTGCGCGCGGGGTGGTCGGCCCAGGGCAGCGGATAGGCGAGTTCGCCGCCGTCACCAATCGTGATGTCCCACAGCGCAAGGCGCCCGCCATCGGTGAGCACGCGATGCGCCTCGGAGTACAAGCGCGCCTTGTCCGCCACGTTCATCTGGACGTGCTGGCTGATCGCGACGTCGAAAGTGCCTTCGGCGAAGGGGAGTTCGGTGACGTCGGCCTGCCGAACCGATATCCGCTCGTCGAGCCCGACCAGCCGGTTGAGCCAGCGGTTGGTTTCGCAGTACTCGTCGGTGAGATCGACCGCGGTGACGCGGCAGCCGTAGCGGTCGGCGACGTAGCGGGCGGTGCCGCCGACCCCGCTACCGGCGTCGAGGACGTCGCTGTCACCGGTGATGTGCGCCAGGTCCACCAGCTGGGCGGTGGCGATGCGGCCCATGGTGTGGAAGTCCTCCAGCAGGCCCAGGTCGGCGGGCGCGAGGCCGTCGAGGTCCATGCCGGCCGCGCGCAGCGCCCGCTCGATGTTCGTGCGCGACAGACCGGTCGAATACTGGTCCTGGATCATGTTGCTCATTTCTGCACCCACGCCGTGATGATGGGTGGCATCGTGATGAGGGCGTTGGCCGCGAGCGCCTCCTCGCGGAAGCGCGGCACGAAGTTGTCGATGTCGGCGACCTCGTCGATGGCGAAGCCGCCCTGTTGTGCGATGGGGGAGACCAGCCGCCAGACCGCCGCGCCGTAGGCCAGGATGTCGGTGTCGGCGGCGGTGCCGATCGGGGCGCCGAGCGTCAGCCGCGGCGCGCCCAGGCCGGCGTCGGCGAAGATCGTGTGCAGCGTGGTGCCGAAACGCGCGGACAGCCCCATGGCCTCGAAGGCGCGCACGATCCCGGGTATCACCTGGCCGAACAGCGGCATGTCCGGGACGCTGCGCGCCCCGGCGATGTCGTTCTCGGAGAACGCGATGACGCCGCCGGGGCGCACCAGGGAGCCGAGGTGCCGCAGGGTGGCGGCCGGGTCGCGCAGGTGCATCAGGATCAGCCGGCCGATCACCGCGTCGACGGGTTCGTCGAGGGCGATCGCGTCGATCGCGGCGTGCGTGAAACGCACCGTGGAGAAGCCTTTTTCGGCTGCTCGGCTGCGGGCCAGTTCGACCATCGCGGGTGCGGCATCGACGCCGAGCACGCTTCCGCTCGGGCCGACCAGCCGGGCAGCGATGAACGACACGTCGCCGGGGCCGCTGCCGATATCGAGCACCCGCATGCCCGGGCGCAGCCCGGCGAGCCGCAGCGCGTGCTCGGTGTAGCCGTCATACAGCCGCCCCTGCAGGAGCAGTCGCTGCACCTCCACGTCGGCGTGTCCGAGGACATAGCTGCTGGCGGATGGCGTTGCGGTCATGTTTCTCGTGCCTTTCTTTGGTGGGGGGTCTTAGGCCTTGGCCAGGGCGGGGGACGGCGCATCTTGCCGCGCGTGCGCCGGCAGCAGCCGGCCGACGACGATCGCCGCACCCAGCGCGATGCCGGCGCAGACCAGGGAGCTCACCCGCAGGCCGTCCAGGAACGCGTGATTGACGGCGCCGCGGACGTAACCGGCCTGTTGCGCCGGCAGCCGCCCGATCACCGCGTGCGCCAGAGCCATCGAGCGCCGCATCGCCTCGGCGGGCAACCCCGGCAGGGCCGCGGTCCCGAGATGTCCCGAGTACACCGACGCGAAGATGCTGCCGGCGATGGCCACGCCGAGGGTGCCGCCGAGTTCGCGCGTGGTGTCGTTGACAGCCGAGCCGACCCCGGCCTTGTCGGCGGACAGCGATCCCATGATTGCCTCGGTGGCCGGCGAAACGGTCAGGCCCAGGCCGCCACCGAGCAACACCATCTGCAGGGCGATCTGGGTGTAGGGCGTGGCGGCGTCCGCGGTGGAGGCCCACGCCAGGCCGGCGGCGAACACGGTGAGGCCGGAGGTGACGACGACGGTGGTGCCGACTCGTTCCACCAGCCGGGGCCCCAGGATGCTGGCCAGCGCGATCGAGGCGGCGACCGGCAGCAACCGCACCCCGCTCTGAAATGCCGTGTAGTCCTTGATGAATTGGAAATACTGGGTGATGACGAAGATGAAGCCGAACAACGTCAGGAAGCCGGCGGTCACCGCCAGGCTGCCGCCGGCGAACCGGCGGTTGGCGAACACCGAGACGTCCAGCATCGGGTAGGTGCTGCGCCGCTCCCAGACCGCGAACCCGGCGAGAACGATTGCGGCGATGGCGAATCCGGCCGCGGTCCGGCCGTTGGTCCATCCCCAGGTCGGCGCCTCGATGACCGTGTAGACCAGCGTCGTGATCCCGGCCGCGGACAGGATCAGGCCGCCGACGTCGACGCGCGGCGCCGCGGGGTCGCGCGACGTCGGAACGAACAGGACCCCGCCGACGATGGCCAGCGCCGCGACGGGAATGTTCACCATGAAGATCGAGCCCCACCAGAAGTGCTCGAGCAGCCAGCCGCCGCTGATCGGTCCCACGGCCACCCCGACGCCCACCATGGCCGCCCACAGCCCGATGGCCTTGGCCCGCGGCACCGGGTCGGTGAAGATGTTGGTGATCAGGCCCAGCGTGGTCGGGAAGATCACCGCCGCGCCCACGCCCATGGCGGCGCGGGCCGCGATGAGCGCGTCGGCCGAATTCACCTGTGCCGCAACGCCGGAGGTGAGCGCGAACAGGACCAGGCCGAGGCTCAGCGAGCCGCGCCTGCCGTAGCGGTCGGACAGGCTGCCGGCCGAGAGCAGCAGGCCCGACATCACCAGGGTGTAGGCGTCGACGATCCATTGCAGCTGGGCGGTGTCGGCGCCGAGTTCGCGCGACAGGGTGGGCAGCGCGACGTTGACGATGGTGGCGTCGACGCTGATGACGAAGACGCCGAGACAGATGACGGTGAGCGCGGCGATCGGCCGGTTGCGGAATATCGGGTCGGTACGCATGGACAAGACGCTAAAGCTAATAAACAAATAAATCAAGCGACAAGTTGAGAAAAATGTCTACTATGGCTAGGCTGCGATTGTGGCTTCCCGCAGGAACTACAACCAGAACTGCCCGATCGCGCGCGGCCTCGACGTCCTCGGCGAGCGGTGGACGTTGCTGATCCTGCGCGAGCTGGTCGGTGGAGCCCGCCGCTACGGGGACCTGCGCGACGCGCTGCCCGGTATCGCGACCAACCTGCTGGCCGAGCGGCTCAAGGAATTGCAAGAGGCCGGGCTCGTCGACAGGACTGACCTGCCCGCCCCGATCGGGCGAACGGTCTACACGCTCAGCGACATGGGCTGGCAGCGGGTGCTGCCGGTGCTGCGGAGCGTCGCGTTGTTCGGGCTGGACCGGCTGGATCCGATCGGGGATGGCCCGGCATCGCCGTTGAACGGTTTTCTGGCCGGAATCCTGCTCGGCTTCGATTCCGGTGGCGCAGCCGGACTGGAAGCGACGATCCGTATCGAAATCGACGGCCGCCGTTTCGAATTCGCGGTGATGCAGGGTCGGCTCGCCGGCGCTCGCGGCGAACCCGCGGTGACGATCACCGCCGGCGCGGCGGACCTCGTCACCGGGCGCCTCGGGCCAAGCGACGCCAAGCGCAGGGCGGCGCTACGGCGCGTGACCTTCGATGGTGACCCGCAGACCGTCGAGGCGGTGCGTCAGGCGTTCGCCCTGTGGGCGTAGGCCAGTACGCGGAGGCGGCCGTGGGCGGAGCCCTACTAAGCTTGCAGCGTGGCAAATCTTGGTGATCCCGAAACGGCTGCGCCGCATCGACCGGTGCTCGTCGTCGATTTCGGCGCCCAATACGCGCAGTTGATCGCCCGGCGTGTCCGGGAGGCGCGGGTCTTCTCCGAGGTCATCCCGCACACGGCCTCGATCGACGAGATCAAGGCCCGCCAACCCGCGGCGCTGGTGCTCTCCGGGGGGCCGTCCAGCGTCTACGAACCGGGCGCCCCGCAACTCGACCCGGCGGTCTTCGACCTCGGCGTGCCCGTGTTCGGCATCTGCTACGGATTCCAGGCCATGGCGCAGGCCCTGGGTGGGACCGTCGCCCACACCGGCACCAGCGAGTACGGCCGGACAGAGCTGAAAGTGGTTGGCGGCGAACTCCATTCGGGACTGCCGAGCAACCAGCCGGTCTGGATGAGCCACGGCGACGCGGTCACGGCCGCACCGGAGGGATTCGACGTCGTCGCCAGCAGCCCGGGTGCGGTGGTGGCCGCCTTCGAGAACCGGAGCCGGCGCCTGGCCGGGGTGCAATATCACCCCGAGGTCATGCACACCCCGCACGGGCAGCAGGTGCTCAGCCGGTTCCTGCACGACTTCGCCGGTCTCGGTGCGGAATGGACGCCGGCCAACATCGCCGGGGCCCTGGTCGAGCAGGTGCGCGCGCAGATCGGCGATGGGCATGCGATCTGCGGACTGTCGGGTGGCGTGGACTCGGCGGTGGCCGCCGCGCTGGTGCAGCGAGCCATCGGCGACCGGCTGACTTGTGTCTTCGTCGACCACGGACTGTTGCGGGCCGGCGAGCGCGAGCAGGTGCAGCGCGATTTCGTGGCCGCCACCGGCGCCAACCTGGTCACCGTCGACGCCGCGGACACCTTCCTGGCCGCGCTGTCCGGGGTGACCAACCCCGAGGGCAAGCGCAAGATCATCGGCCGCCAGTTCATCCGGGCGTTCGAGGGCGCGGTTCGGGATATATTGAGCGACAACGGGTCTGAGGTCGAATTTCTGGTGCAGGGCACGCTGTATCCGGATGTGGTGGAATCCGGCGGGGGCAGCGGCACCGCCAACATCAAGAGCCACCACAACGTCGGCGGCCTGCCCGACGACCTGAAGTTCAAGCTCGTCGAGCCGCTGCGGCTGTTGTTCAAGGATGAGGTGCGCGCCGTCGGGCGTGAGCTCGGACTGCCGGAGGAAATCGTTGCGCGCCAACCCTTTCCGGGGCCGGGTCTGGGCATCCGGATCGTCGGCGAGGTCACCGCGCGGCGGTTGGATACCTTGCGCCGCGCCGATTTGATCGCGCGCGAGGAGCTCACCGCCGCCGGCCTGGACAACCTGATCTGGCAGTGCCCGGTGGTGCTGCTGGGCGAAGTTCGCTCGGTCGGTGTGCAGGGGGACAACCGCACCTACGGGCACCCGATCGTGCTGCGGCCGGTGTCCAGCGAGGACGCCATGACCGCCGACTGGACCCGGGTGCCCTACGAGGTGCTGGAGCGGATCTCGACCCGCATCACCAACGAGGTGGCCGAGGTCAACCGCGTGGTGCTGGACATCACCAGCAAACCCCCCGGCACCATCGAGTGGGAGTGACCGGCCGGCGCGAAAACGCCGCCACATCACACCCATCCGCCCCACCGGTATCGATCGCATAAAGCCGCCCCTTTAGTTTCTTGACGGTTGTCGGAGGGGGGGTGTTTACTCTCAATCAGTCGAACATACTTTCGAAAATAGTCGTGGAGCGCGGTGGTAGGAGGCTGGTCATGACTGCGGCTTTCGCCCCCGATCACCGGCAGAAACACCGCACTGAGCAGCTCGAATCGCTGCGCCGGCGGATGGCCGTGATCACCGGGAAGGCGCCGGGGCCGGCATCCGGCCAAGCCTCTAATGCCGACGACCTGTTGCCGGAGTCGGCATCCCAGCTGGCGCTGCCGCGGTGGCTGGCGGAGTCGCTGCCGGCGCCCCTGCCGCGCGGGACGGTGGCGGTGCTCTCGGGTGCCCGGTCGCTGCTGCTGGGCATGGTGGCCGCGGTGACGGCCGCGGGCGGCAACGTGGCAATCGTCGGCCAGCCGGACATCGGGCTGCTGGCCGCCGCGGAGATGGGGGCGGATCTGAGCCGGCTCGCGGTGATACCGGATCCCGGAATCGATCCGGTGGAGGTGGCCGCGGTGCTCGTCGACGGCATGGATCTGGTGGTCCTCGGCCTGGGCGGGCGCCGGGTGCCGCAGACCCGGGCGCGGGCGGTGGTGGCGCGGGCCCGCAACAAGGGGTGCACCGTGCTGGTCACCGACGGCGACTGGCAGGGGGCGCCCACGCGGCTTCAGGCCCGGGTCTGCGGCTACGAGATCACATCGACTCATCGGGGCGTGCCCGCACCCGGATTCGGCCGGATCAGCCGGGTGCGGCTGCAGGTCAGCGGGGTGTGTGCGGGACGACGGGTGACAGCCCGAGCGCGAGCCGGGTGAATTCCGGTGGCATCCCGGGTGTTGGCCATCTGGTGCATGGACTGGCCCGCGGTCGCGGCGGCCTCGGCCGCCGGTCTGCCCGCGACCGCCCCGGTGGCGGTCACGCTGGCCAACCGGGTGATCGCCTGCTCGGCGGCCGCCCGTGCGGCGGGAGTGCGGCGGGGGCTGCGGCGCCGGGAGGCGGCGGCCCGGTGCCCGCAGCTGCACGTCGGCACCGCCGACGCGGACCGCGACGCCCGCTTCTTCGAAGCGGTCATCGCGGCGGTGGACGACCTGGTGCCGCGCGCCGAGGTGCTGCGGCCCGGGCTCCTGGTGTTGCCGGTGCGCGGGGCGGCCCGCTATTTCGGCTCCGAGGCCGACGCCGCCGAGCGGCTGATCGACGTGGTGGCCGGGGCCGGCACCGAGTGCCAGGTCGGGATCGCCGACCGGCTGTCCACCGCGGTCTTCGCCGCGCGGGCGGGCCGGATTGTCCCGCCGGGCGGTGACGCGAAGTTCCTGTCGGTGCTGTCGATCCGCCAACTCGCCACCGAGCCCAGCCTGTGCGGTCCCGGTCGGGAAGAGCTGACGGACCTGTTGTGGCGGATGGGGATTCGCACCATCGGGCAGTTCGCCGCGCTGTCGGCCACCGACGTGGCGTCCCGGTTCGGCGCCGACGGGGTGACCGCGCACCGGTTGGCCCGCGGCGAACCCGAGCGGGGGCCGTCGGGACGGGAGCCGCCCGAGGAGCTGGAGGCCGTGCTGGACTGCGACCCGCCGATCGACCGGGTCGACGCCGCGGCCTTCGCCGGGCGCTCGCTGGCCGCCGCGCTGCATCGGACGCTGATGGCCGCCGGGGTGGGCTGCACCCGGCTGGCCATCCACGCCGTCACCGGGCACGGCGAAGAACTGCACCGGGTGTGGCGGTGCGCCGAACCGTTGACCGAGGACGCCACCGCCGACCGGGTGCGCTGGCAACTGGACGGCTGGTTGAGCAGCCGGACCGCGCGCAACCCCCGCCCGACGGCTGCGGTGACGCGGTTGCGGCTGCAGGCGGTCGAGGTGGTGTCGGCCGAGGCGCTGCAGTTGCCGCTGTGGGGCGGCTTGGGCGAGGAGGGCCGGCTGCGGGCCCGCCGGGCCCTGGTGCGGGTGCAGGGCCTGCTCGGCCCGGAGGCGGTGCGGGTGCCGGTGCTGTCCGGCGGGCGCGGGCCGGCCGAACGCATCACGTTGACCCCGCTGGGCGACGAACTCCTCCCGCGGGCCGACCCGGGCCTGCCGTGGCCCGGCCGGCTGCCCGAGCCGTCACCGGCGGTGTTGCTCGACGACCCGGTGGAAATGCTTGATGCCCAAGGGAATCAGGTGCGGGTGACGAATCGGGGGCTGTTCTCCGCCGACCCGGTACGGCTGACCGTGCACGGCCGGGACGAGCGGCTGGACTGGTGGGCCGGACCGTGGCCGGTCGACGAGCGGTGGTGGGATACCGACGTTGGAAAGGGCCGCACGGCCCGCGCACAGGTCCTGCTGGAGGGCGAGCGGGCGTATCTGTTGTGCTACCGCCAGCGGCGCTGGTACCTCGAGGGCAGCTACGAGTAACGGTGCCTATCCGATGGGCCGCAACGCGCCCGGCGTCAGGTCCTTGAGCGAGGGATACCCGTCGACGGCCATGATGAGGTCCGCCTCGGCCAGCAGCGAGCGCAGCACGTGCACGATGCCGTCGACGCCGCCGAGCGCCAGGCCGTAGGCGTAGGGCCGGCCGACCCCCACCGCGGTCGCCCCCATCGCCAGGGCCTTGATGATGTCGGCGCCGCTGCGCACGCCCGAGTCGAACAGCACCGGCATCCCGTCGGCGGCCTCTAGCACCCCGGGCAGGCAATCCAGACAGGGCAGCCCGCCGTTGGCTTGCCGGCCACCGTGGTTGGAGCAGTAAATGCCGTCCACACCAATGTCTTTGGCGCGCCGGACGTCGTCCGGGTGACAGATCCCCTTGACCATCAGCGGCAGCGTCGTCTCCGCCCGCAGCCACTGAAGGTCGTCCCACCGGAACGGGCCGCCGAAGATCGGCAGTTTGCGCACGGCGGCCTCGGTGGCGTCTTCGCCCCGGCTCAAGCCGGCGCGAAAGACCGGATCGCTGGTGTAGTTGGCCAGGCATCCGCTGGGTACCTGCGGGTAGTTCCCTCCGCTCAGGTCACGGGGCCGCCAGCCGGTGACCCAGGTATCGAGGGTGACGGCGATGCCCTTGAAGCCGGCCGCCTCGGCGCGGTGCACCAGGCTGGCGGCCATCTTCCGGTCCGGTGGCGTGTACAGCTGGAAAAACGCCGGGGTGTCGCCCAGTTCAACGGCGAGGTCTTCCATCGGGTCGGCCGACAGTGTCCCCACGAAGAACGGAACGTTCGTGCGGACCGAGGCTCGCGCACAGGCCATGTCCCCGTGGCCGTCCGCGTCGCACACTCCGATGACGCCGATGGGTGCCATGAAAATCGGAGACGGAAACCTCATCCCGAACAATTCGATGGACATGTCACGCTGCTCGGGGGCGATTCCCATCCGCGGATACAGGCCCCACCGCTTGAAGGCCTCGCAGTTCGCGCGCTGGGTGTGCTCGTCCCCGGCGCCGCCCGCGACATACCCCAGCACTTTCGGCGGCATCGCCGCCGACGCCTTTTTCTCCAGCTCATCGAATCTGATCGGGTACTGCGGCTGATTTCCGTGTAGCGATTGGTCGTACAGCTCGGTTTGGTAATCGGCGAAGGCCATGACCGTGGCAGTACCCGACACCCGAAGGGCCAAACGAATCGTCGCCTAGGCCTGCCGGTCGCGGACCGCCTGCGCCTGAGCCATCAGCCCGGCGCCGCCGGGCAGCGCGCCCACGACCGTGCGGGCCAACCGGTCGCGACCGCGGACGCCGTCGGTCCTGGCCTTGCCGGTGCGCAGGTGGCGCCAGCCCAGGCCCGCCCACGACGCCGCGACGGCGGCGTCGATCACGCCGCCGCGAGCCCGCCGCCGGTCGACCACGGCCAGGCCGAGCGCGGTGACCGAGTGCACGGCGTCGACCCAGACGCCGGCCGCCAGCACCTCCGGGCCGGGGTTGACCCCCGACAACAACGCCTGGCCGAGGTGGCGAGCGCCCAGGATCCGGGTGACAACGAGCGCCTTGCGATCGACCTGCACCCCGTGGATGTGGTCAAGCACGTCGGACGGGGCGGCCACCAGAACGGCACCCCATCCCGCGCGCAGGACTTCAATGAGACGAATCTTCATGGACTATGGGTACCCCGCGCGAAGGGTCCAACACGTTCGATGAACCGGTCGAAGAACGCCGCCGCGTCCACGTCAATGCCGATCAGCGCGTTGGGTTCTCGGCGACCTGACCAGTCGGTCACCGTCATGGCGCGGGTCAGGGTCCCCGTGAGTTCGATGTCCACCGTCGCGGGACGGGTGGTGACCAGCCCCGGGTCCAGCGCCACGGCGGCGGCCAGCGGATCGTGCAGATGCGCCTGGTATCCGTGGCCGACGTCGCGGTAGGCCTCCAGGTAGAACCGCATCGCGTCCTCGATCACCCGAATCAACGGATTGGACGCGGTCGACCGGGTGCCGGGCTCGTCGTCGGCGCCCATCGGCGTCGCCGTCGACTCGGCGGCGGCCGCCAACCGGGCGAGGTGCTCCGGCGTCATCGCCACCCTACGGGTCAGGTCCAGGCCGCACAGGATCGGAAGGCGCTCTCGGCCAACGGCTTCGGCGTCCCAGCCGGCCAGCACCTCGGCCGCGGCCTCGGGGTCCACGCTGATGTTCCATTCCGCCACCGCGGTGGTGTTGCCCCGGTGATCGTAGGAACCGCCCATGACGACCAGCCGGCGCAGCAGCGTCGGCAGCGCCGGTTCGGCGCGCAGCGCCAGCGCCAGATTGGTCAGCGGGCCGGTCGCCACGCCGACGAGCTCGCCGGGAAAGGCGTGCGCGGCGCGCACCCAGGCGGTCGCCGAATCGTGGTCGGTGAGCCGGCGATCGGTGGGCGGCAGGTCGGCGTAGCCCAATCCCCTCGGGCCGTGGACCCTGGACGGCAGGCGCATCGGCCCGGTCAGGGTCTCCTCGGAGCCCTTGGAGACCGGCACGCCGGTGACGCCGCACAGCTCGAGCAGGCCCAGGTTGTTTTCGCAAACCTGCTGCACCGCAACGTTTCCCCCGGTGGAGGCGATGCCCACCACGTCCGCGTCCGGGCTGGCGAACAGGTACATCAACGCCAGCGCGTCGTCGACGCCGGTGTCGACATCGACGAAAACGGGCGACTTCATTGTGTCCAAGATACTCAGACTGGCGGTTACGCTGTCACGATGCCAACGACGTCGGAGCCCCCCGGGGGGACTGATTTAACGCCGCACTTCGACGATGTGCAGGCCCACTACGACCTGTCGGACGACTTCTTCCGGCTGTTCCTCGACCCCACCCAGACATACAGCTGCGCCTACTTCGAGCGCGACGACATGACGCTGGAAGAAGCGCAGATCGCCAAGATCGATCTCGCCCTGGGCAAGCTAGGGCTGCAACCGGGCATGACGTTGCTCGACGTCGGCTGCGGCTGGGGCGCCACCATGATGCGCGCCGTCGAAACCTACGACGTCAACGTCGTCGGCCTCACCCTGAGCCGCAACCAGGCCAATCACGTCGAGCAGCTGATCGCCCGGTCCGAAAGCCCCCGCTCGATGCGGATTCTGCTGCAGGGCTGGGAACAGTTCGATGAGCCTGTCGACCGGATCGTCAGCATCGGCGCCTTCGAGCACTTCGGGCACGAGCGCTACAACAAGTTCTTCACCCTGGCGCATGGCCTGCTGCCCGACGACGGGGTCATGCTGCTGCACACCATCACCGGGCTGCACCCGACGGAGATGGTCGAACGCGGCATGCCCCTGTCGTTCCTGTTTGCCCGCTTCGTCAAATTCATTGTCACCGAGATCTTCCCGGGTGGGCGGTTGCCGTCGATACCGATGGTGCAAGAGCGCGCCACCGCGAACGGCTTCACCGTGAGCCGCGTGCAATCGCTGCAGCCGCATTACGTGAAAACTCTCGACATCTGGGCCGCCGCATTGCAAGCCCACAAGGACCAGGCCATCGCGGTGCAATCCGAGGAAGTCTACGAGCGGTACATGAAATACCTGACCGGTTGCGCCGAGATGTTCCGCATCGGGTACGTCGATGTCAATCAGTTCACGCTGCTGAAATAACTACCAGTGCACCCCGGGGACCAAGCGCACCAACCGCTTGACTCCTCGCGGTGTCCGGATGCCGCCGGTGACCGCGCGGACGGGCCGCCTCGGCCTGCGTCGTGGCGGGGGAGAAGCGGCCGGTTCGGTGGGCAGGCCGCGGGCCGCGGCCGAGTCGGGGTAGCCCAGGTAGAGCTGATGCAGGATGCGCCGGGACGTCCGCGGCGCGAAATAGTTGCCGGCTTCGGCGAGTGTGCCCAGCGGGGTGTCGATGCGGGCCGGCTTCTCCACCAGGCCGCGCACCACCATGGCGGCCGCGCGTTCGGGGCTGATCGGGGGCACCGGGTTGAGCCGGTGCGACGGCGCGATCATCGGCGTACGCACCAGGGGCATATGGATGGTGGTGAACGTGATGTGGTCGGACAGCGTCTCCGAGGAGACCACGTCGGCGAACGCGTCGAGCGCGGCCTTGGTGGGCAGGTACGAGCTGTACTTGGGATTGCGGGCCTGCACGCCGGCGCTGGAGACGTTGACCACGTGACCGAAGCGGCGCTCGCGCCAGTGCGGCAGCAGCGCCAGCACCATGCGCACCGCGCCGAAGTAGTTGACCGCCATCACCCGCTCGTAGTCGTGCAGACGGTCGGTGGAGTTGACCACCGAGCGGCGGATCGACCGGCCGGCGTTGTTCACCAGATAGTCGACGTGGTCGAAGCGGCCCAGGATGTCCTTGATGGTGTGCTCGACCGAGGTGGAATCGGTGACGTCGCAGGTGAAGGCGTGGGCGTCACCGCCGCCCGCGCGGATCTCGGCGACCAGCTGGTCGAGCGCGTCGGCGTTGCGGGCCAGGGCGAACACCGTCGCGCCGCGCTCCGCGACCGCGATCGCCGCCGCCCGGCCGATGCCGCTGGATGCGCCGGTGATGATGACGTGCCGGCCGCGCAGCGGATCGTTTGGATCGCCCCTGCGGGCGCGGTCGGGGTCGAGGTGCTCGGCCCAGTAGCGCCACAGCTTGGGGGCGTAGGAGGCGAAGTCGGGCAGCTCAATGCCGGTGTCCCGCAACGCCGTTCGTGTCTTGTCGCTGACGAACGTCGGCTTGAGGTCGACGAGGTCGAAAACCTCGGCCGGGATCCCCAGCTGGGTGGCCGCCATGTTGCGCAGCACCCTTGCCCGTCCGCGCACCTTCAGCACCGGGGCGGCCACGGAGCCGGGCAGCGACCCGCGCGCCGCCGGGAGTCCGGCCGCTTTCGCGACGCCGCGGTAGATGCCGCGCAGCCCAACGGTTTTGGGGGCGGTGAGGTGGAACGCGCGGCCGTCGAGGCCGTCGAGATGCATGAGCGCCACCAGCCCGTCGACGACGTAGTCGACCGGCACGATGTTGGTGCGGCCGGTGTCGGGCAGCAGAATGGGCGTCAACTTGGGTAATACGGCCAACGCCGACAATATGCCGAAGAAGTAGTACGGCCCGTCGATCTTGTCCATCTCGCCGGTGCGCGAGTCGCCCACCACCACCGCCGGGCGGTAGATCCGATGGCGCAGTCCGGGCGCCGAGCGCACCAACAGCTCGGCTTCGAACTTCGTCCGGTGGTACGGGGTCGGCAGCTGCTGGCCGACGTCGAAGTCGTCCTCGGTGTACTCGCCGGGAAAGTCGCCCGCCACGGCGATCGAGGACACGTGGTGCAGCGTCGCGCCCAGCCGCTGCGCCAGCTCGATGACGGCGCGGGTGCCTTCGACGTTGGTGGCGCGCTGCTCGGCGTCGCCGGCGGTGATGTCGTAGATGGCCGCGCAGTGCACGACGTGGTCGACCCGGCCCAGCTCGGCGATGGTCTCGTCAGTCAGCTCCAGCTCCGGCAGCCCCGCGACCAGGGGTTTGGCCCGCTCACCCCACTCGGACGCGAGTCGTTCGAAGCGGCCCAGCGACTGGCGCCGGACCAGCACCCACACCTGCGCATCGGGCCGGGTTTCCAGCAGACGATCCACGACGCGGCGACCAATAAACCCGGTACCGCCGGTAACGACATACCGCATGCAGCCCATCGTGGCGGTTGGTCACCGCCCACGTCAACCTCGCCACGTGTCAGCTGTGGAAGTCGCGGATCCCGTCCCAGTCCACCAGGGTCCAGCCGGTCATCGGGTTGCCGGTGATCACCACGCGCCCGATGTTGGGCAGCGGGTGGCTGCTCAGCAACGTGTCCTTGGCGTTCTTCGTGTTCATCAGCGTCCAGTACTCGATGGCGAATTTGTGCGAGAACAGCACCGGGTTGTGCTGGCCGCTGTTGTAGACCTTCTGGATGGCCGCGGTGAATCTTTCGTTGAACTCCTTGCCGCTGATCGATCCGGGAATGCTGTTTTGCATGTCGCCCTTCAGCCAGTCCGCGGGTGCCAGCAGGTACGTCGAGGCCTCCTGGGCAACCGGCTTGCCGTTGAACCAGCCGGCGTTGATCTCCTGAATGCCTTGCAGCACCTCGACTTGTTTGCCCAGCTCGGCGGCCAACGGCGCGGCGGTCTGCTGGGCTCTGGCCATGGTGGAGGCGTAGATGCCGTCGTAATCCTTGCGACCCGCCTGGTGGGCTACCTGTTGCGCCTGCCGCTTGCCCTCGGGGCTCAGCCCGGGGCCCGGCACCGAGGTATCGATGATCCCGCTCGCGTTGGCTTCGGACTCCGCGTGCCGGATGAACGTCACCGTGATGCTGCGTGCCTGCGGCGATCCCCCACATGCGCCGACGATTACGGCCGCGGTGAGCACCGCGACTGCCTTCGAGACGTTCCGGATCAAGCTGCGTTTCGGCATGTCGATAGCCTGCCCTGCCGACGGTATCGGTGGGAAGGGTTTGCGATGGTTAGGTGGAGAAAATCCTCGAAAGGAGACTCGCATGGCGATTGACCCGAGTGCCGTCGGCGCGGTGACCGAACCGATGCTGTTCGAATGGACCGACCGGGACACGCTGCTGTACGCGCTCGGGGTCGGTGCCGGCCTCGACGACCTGTCCTTCACCACCGAGAACAGCCACGGCATCGACCAGCAGGTGCTGCCCACCTACGCGGTGATCTGCTGCCCGGCGTTCGCGGCGGCCGGCAAGGTCGGAACGTTCAACTGGGCCATGCTGTTACACGGCTCGCAGGAGATCCGGCTGCACGCGCCGCTGCCGCCCGCCGGCAAGCTGTCGGTGGTCACCGAGGTCGCCGACATCCAGGACAAGGGCGAGGGCAAGAACGCGATCCTGGTGTTGCGCGGCCGGGGCACCGATCCCGACTCGGAGAAACTGATCGCCGAGACGCTCACCACTTTGGTGATCCGGGGCGAGGGCGGGTTCGGGGGAATGCCGGGTCAGCGGCCGGTGGCCCCGGAGATCCCCGACCGCGAGCCCGACGCCCGGGTCGCCCTGCCCACCCGGGAGGACCAGGCGCTGATCTACCGGCTCTCCGGTGACCGCAACCCGCTGCACAGCGATCCGTGGTTCGCCCGGGAGCTGGCCGGGTTCCCCAGGCCGATCCTGCACGGGCTGTGCAGCTATGGGGTGGCGGGCCGCGCGCTGGTCGCCGAACTCGGCGGCGGGGTCGCGGCCAACGTCACCTCGATCGCGTCGCGGTTCACCTCGCCGGTGTTTCCCGGCGAGACGTTGACCACGCTGATCTGGCGCACCGAGCCGGGCAAGGCGGTGTTCCGCACCGAGGCCTCGGGCGCCGAGGGGGCCGGCACCCGGGTGGTGCTCGACGACGGCGCGGTGGAATACGCGCAGGCCTAGCGGGAAAGCCGGCGGGCCAAGCGGGCGGTGAACTCGCTGGCCCGCGCGGGGCTGTCCAGCGCGAACTGCGCCGCGGTGGCGCGGTCGCCGTCATCGTTGTGCCGCACCAGGATTGGCACACCACCCGCGCGGACCGCGTCGAACGCGTCCTCGTCGGTGATGTCGTCGCCGAGATAGACCGGCGTCAGGGGGCCGGACTCGGCCTCGGTCAGGTGATCGAGCACCCAGCGCAGCGTTTTCCCCTTGTCCCAGTCCAGGTCCGGTCGCAGCTCGATGACCTCGCGGCCGGTGGTCACCCGGAGCCCGTCGCGCCGGCCCGCCGCGCGCACCGCGGCCGCCACCTCGCCGACCCGGTCGCGCCCGGCGTTGCGGTAGTGCACGGCGACCCCGAAGCGCTTGTGCTCCACCACCACACCGGGGATGGAGCCCAGTCGCTCCCGCAGCTCGCCGGCCGCGCGCTCCAGCACGGGCACGGCCGCCGCGGCGTCGTCGTTCTGGTGATGCGTACCGTCGGGTGCGGTCAGCTCGAAACCGTGGCTGCCGGCATACCAAATCCCTTGCACACCAACGCGCTTCGCCACGTCGGCCAGATCGCGGCCCGACAGCACCGCGACCGGGCACCGCGCGGCCAGCTGCGCCAGCGCCTCGGTCGCGCCGGCGACCGGGATGGCCGCGTCGGGGTCGTTGACGATGTCGGACAGTGTGCCGTCGAAGTCGAAGAACACCGCCGGCCGGCGCGCGGCCAGGCCGTCGAGTGCAGTCAGCGCGTCGGGCAGCTGCGACATCCGGCGGTCGCCGGTGCGCACGGTGACCTCGTGTAGGTCGGCGACGACCGCATCGGCGCCGGCGTCATACAGCGCGTCGCGATGCCCGATGCCGACACCGATGACCAACGCGAACCCACCGGCGCGCGCGGCCTCGACGCCCGCTGCTTCGGCGGTGACGACCACGCACCGGCCGGGCCGCACGCCCAAGTCGTCGGCCGCCCTGGCCAGGCCCTCGGGAGAGGAGAAAACGGCGCTGCCGACCCCGATCTCGCGCAATCGCCCATCCAGGGCGGGGTCGAGCGAGTCGAACAGCACCGCGTCATGGCGGCGCGGGTCGATGACCGTCCCCGACTCTGGCATGACCCAACCTTCTCACGGTCGTCAGCCCGGACGGGAGTGGGTCAGTGCCGCGCTTGCCCCGGCGCGGGCGGGCGCGGCCCCGGGGCGCGGCCGGGAAACACGCGGGGCGAACGCTTGCGGCGGCGTTCGCCGAACAGCAAGACCGAGTCCTGGCTGAGCGCGACGAGCCGCGCCACGCCCAGTTCGATGCCGGCGGCCAACTGCTTCACGTCGAACGCCGCGTCGGGTTCGGCGGTGATGCCGAACACGAGTTCGTCGCCGTAGCTCAGCACCGCGACCCCGGTGCTCAACTGGACGGCGGTCGGCGGGATTGGCAGCACGCGCTCCATCGTCTGGCCCATGAGCCGCAGCCGGTGCCGGGGCCCGGGCACGTTGGTCGTCAATGTCACGATGGCACGCTGCGGGAGCCGCGACAGCAGTTGGATCACGCTGTCGCGCAGCACGGTTGGCAGGGAATTGAGCGCCGACTCGAAGATGCCGCCGGATTGGGGCGGGCCGGTTTCGTTTTCGCTCCACCTGGTCTGCACCGTCCGCAAGCGCTGGACCGGGTCGTCGTGTTCGACCGGCAGGTACGGCGAACGGACCGGCGTCGGCATCAGGGCGCGCAGCGAGTCCGGCCGCGGCTCCTCGCCGCGGCCGAGCAGCGCGGCCCGGAAGCCCTCGGTGGTGGCGGCCAGCGCGACGTCGTTGACGGTCACGCCGAATCTGCGGCAGACGCGATCGACCTCGGCGATCGGGACCCGCACCGTGGCGTAGCGCCGCGCGGTGGCCACCCGGTCGTGCGCGTGCAGCACGGGCCAGACCGCGCCGAGGACGGCGCCGGTCGCGTTCCAGGACACCCGCCACAGCGCATCGGCCCAGCCCTGCGGCCGTGCGGGAGCCCGCGAAACCTGTTTGGCGGCAGGGGCATCGGTGAAGGCGGCGTCGTCGGCGTCGTCGCACAGCCTGGTGAGCAGGTGGGCGGGGGAGTTGCCGTCCAGCATGCGGTGCTGGGTTTTCATCAAGATCGCCCACCGGTTGCCCTTCAGGCCCTCGATCACCCAGCACTCCCACGGCGGACGGTCCGGGCGCAGGGGCCGTTCGAGGGCGTGGGCGATGGCCCGGGACAACTCGGCTTCGTCACCCGGTCGGGGAATGGCCACCCGGCGCACATGCCGGGCGAGGTCGAACTCCGGGCAGTCGACCCATTCCTGGTGCAACGGGTGCGCCCGCAGCAATTGCGTGCAGCGCGGGATCAACCGAATGCGTTCTGCCAAAAGGCATTTGAGACGCTGGTAGTCGGGTGCGGCCGTCGACGATGGCCACCGCACCGATCGCCAGGCCGGCGTGCTGGTCGGGATCCTGCAGCCTTCAGGAATGCCGTATCCAGTGCTCTCACCTGCGCCATGCTCGCCCCCGCCGTAAATTTCGCCCTGCTATCAGTGTCTGCGCGGCCCGACGTCTGCGGTAGGCACGCGGCGTTAAGAGCTTGTTTAGGAGTTGAAGATCGGTTTAACAACCGCTGTCCCGGGCGGGAGATAATTCGAACAAACATTCGATAGACTTCCACCGTGGGCTGGTATGGGTTGGTTTAACGGTCCGCCGAGCTGGGCGGAAATGGAGCGGGTGCTCGACAGCAAGCCGCGCCATGCCGGCGTCCGGTGGCGCCCGGGGAAGACGCCCCCCTGTCGCACAAGCGCGGAACGTACCGGCCGCCGGACGACACCCGGGCGACCCGCTCGTCCGTCGCGTCGCTATGCCGAGCTGCACGCGCATTCGGCGTTCAGCTTTCTCGACGGGGCCAGCACGCCGGAGGAGCTGGTCGAGGAGGCCGCCCGGCTGGGGCTGCGCGCCCTGGCGCTGACCGACCACGACGGCCTGTACGGGGCGGTGCGGTTCGCCGAAGCGGCCGCCGAGCTCGAACTGCGCACCGTGTTCGGCGCCGAACTGTCCTTGGGGCCCGGGGCCCGCACCGAGACGCCCGATCCGCCCGGCCCGCACCTGCTGGTGCTGGCCCGCGGCCCGGAAGGCTACCGGCGGCTGTCGCGCCAGCTCGCCGCCGCGCACCTGGCCGGCGGGGAGAAGGGCAAGCCGCGCTACGACTTCGACGCGCTGACCGAGGCCGCCGGCGGGCACTGGCACATCCTGACCGGCTGCCGCAAAGGCCATGTCCGCCAAGCGCTCTCCGACGGCGGTCCGGACGCGGCGGAGCGGGCGCTGGCCGATCTGGTGGACCGCTTCGGCGCCGGACCGGGTCAGCATCGAGCTGACCCACCACGGTCATCCGCTCGACGACGAACGCAACGCCATGCTGGCCGCCCTCGCGCCGCGCTTCGGCGTCGGCGTCGTCGCCACCACCGGGGCGCACTTCGCCGGGCCGTCGCGGCGCCGGCTGGCCATGGCGATGGGCGCCATCCGGGCGCGGCAGTCCCTGGACGCCGCCGCCGGGTGGCTGGCCCCGCTGGGTGGTTCGCACCTGCGGTCCGGCGAGGAGATGGCCCGGCTGTTCGCCCGGCGGCCCGAAGCGGTGACCGCCGCCGCCGAGCTCGGCGAGCAGTGCGCGTTCGGGCTGGCGTTGATCGCCCCGCAGCTGCCGCCCTTCGACGTGCCCGCCGGTCACACCGAGGACAGCTGGCTGCGGCAGCTGACCATGGCGGGGGCGCGCGGACCGCTACGGGCCGCGCCGAGCGCGCACCGCGCGCGTACGCCCAGATCGAGCACGAGCTGAAAGTCATCGCCCAGCTGCGGTTTCCGGGCTATTTCCTGGTCGTCCACGACATCGCCCGGTTCTGCCGGTGCAACAACATCCTGTGTCAGGGCAGGGGATCGGCGGCCAACTCCGCGGTCTGTTACGCCCTCGGCGTCACCGCGGTGGACCCGGTGGCCAACGAGCTGCTGTTCGAGCGGTTCCTGTCACCGGCCCGCGACGGGCCGCCCGACATCGACATGGACATCGAGTCCGACCAGCGCGAAAAGGTCATCCAGTACGTCTACGACCGCTACGGCCGCGACTACGCCGCCCAGGTCGCCAACGTCATCACCTACCGGGGCCGGATCGCGGTGCGCGACATGGCCCGCGCCCTGGGTTTCTCGCAGGGCCAGCAGGACGCGTGGAGCAAGCAGATCGGCCACTGGAACGGGCTCGGCCCCCATGTAAATGACCCGGCGCCCGACGTCGCAGGGCATCCCGCCGCCGGTGGTCGACCTGGCCAACCAGATCCGGAACCTGCCGCGGCACATGGGCATTCATTCCGGCGGCATGGTGATCTGCGACCGCCCGATCGCCGACGTGTGCCCGGTGGAATGGGCGCGCATGGAGAACCGCAGCGTGCTGCAGTGGGACAAAGACGACTGCGCGGCCATCGGTTTGGTGAAGTTCGACCTGCTCGGGCTGGGCATGCTCTCGGCGCTGCACTACGCCATCGACCTGGTGGCCGAGCACAAGGGCATCGAGGTGGACCTGGCCAGGCTCGACCTCGCCGAGCCGGCGGTGTACGAGATGCTGGCCCGCGCCGATTCCGTCGGCGTGTTCCAGGTGGAGTCGCGGGCGCAGATGGCCACCCTGCCGCGGCTGAAGCCGCGGATCTTCTACGACCTGGTGGTGGAGGTCGCGCTGATCCGCCCCGGGCCCATCCAGGGCGGCTCGGTGCACCCCTACATCCGGCGGCGCAACGGGCTGGACCCGGTGGTCTACGACCACCCGTCCATGGAGCCGGCGTTGCGAAAGACGCTGGGGGTGCCGCTGTTTCAGGAACAGCTGATGCAGCTCGCGGTCGACTGCGCCGGCTTTTCGGCCGCCGAGGCCGACCAGCTGCGCCGGGCCATGGGCTCCAAGCGTTCGACCGAGACGCATGCGACGGCTGCGCGGCCGGTTCTACGACGGCATGCGCGCGCTGCACGGCGCCGCCGACGAGGTGATCGACCGGACCTACGAAAAGCTGGAGGCCTTCGCCAATTTCGGCTTCCCGGAAAGCCACGCGCTGTCCTTCGCGTCGCTGGTGTTCTACTCGTCGTGGTTCAAGCTGCACCACCCGGCGGCGTTCTGCGCGGCGCTGCTGCGCGCGCAGCCGATGGGTTTCTACTCACCGCAGTCGCTGGTGGCCGACGCGCGCCGGCACGGCGTGACGGTGCACGGCCCGGACGTCAACGCCAGCCTGGCGCACGCCACCCTGGAAGATGCGGGAACGGAGGTGCGCCTGGGGCTGGGCGCCGTCCGCCACATCGGCGACGACCTCGCCGAGCGGCTCGTCGCAGGAGCGAAAAGCCAACGGCGCGTTCGCCTCCCTGCTGGACCTGACGACCCGGCTGCCAGCTGACGCGTGCCGCAGACCGAGGCGCTGGCCACGGCCGGGGCGTTGGGCTGCTTTTCCATGTCGCGGCGCGAGGCGCTGTGGGCGGCCGGGGCGGCCGCCACCCAGCGCCCGGACCGCCTGCCCGGGGTGGGCTCGTCGTCGCACGTCCCGGCGCTGCCCGGGATGAGCGAGCTGGAGCTGGCCGCCGCCGACGTGTGGGCCACCGGCGTCTCCCCGGACAGCTATCCGACGCAGTTCCTGCGGGCGGACCTGGACGCGATGGGCGTGGTGCCCGCCGAGCAGCTGCTCGACGTGCCCGACGGCGACCGGGTGCTGATCGCCGGTGCGGTGACCCATCGGCAGCGGCCCGGCACTGCGCAGGGGGTGACGTTTCTCAACCTCGAGGACGAGACCGGGATGGTCAACGTGCTGTGCACGCCGGGGGTGTGGGCGCGGCACCGCAAGCTGGCAAACACCGCGCCGGCGATGCTGGTGCGCGGCCAGGTCCAAAACGCCAGCGGCGCCGTCACCGTCGTCGCCGAGCGGCTGGGCCGCATCACCCTGGCGGTCGGGTCGAAGTCGCGTGACTTCCGCTGAGACGTTCGGCGAGCGTGAAGCTGTTGCGAAGAAATCGGCGGATTTCGCAGCAGCTTCACGTCCGGCGAGGAGCGGTAGTCTCCGCAGCATGACCCTCAACCTGTCCGTCGACGAAGTCCTCACCACCACCCGCTCGGTCCGCAAACGCCTCGACTTCGACAGGCCGGTGGGCCGCGACGTGTTGATGGAATGCCTCGAACTGGCGCTGCAGGCGCCCACGGGTTCCAATTCCCAGGGCTGGCAATGGGTGTTCGTCGAGGACGCCGAGAAGAAGAAGGCGATCGGCGACATGTATCTGGCCAATGCCCGGGGCTACCTGAGCGCGCCGACGCCGCAATACGGCGACGGGGACACCCGTGGCGAGCGGATGGAGAAGGTCCGGGACTCCGCGACCTATCTGGCCGAGCACATGCACGAAGCGCCGGTGCTGATGATTCCCTGCATCGAAGGCCGCGAGGACAAGACGCCGCTGGGCGGGGTGTCGTTCTGGGCCTCGCTGTTCCCGGCGGTCTGGAGTTTCTGCCTGGCGCTGCGCTCCCGCGGGCTGGGCTCGTGCTGGACGACGTTGCACCTGCTGCGCGACGGTGAGCAGCAGGTGGCCGACGTGCTGGGCCTTCCCTACCACAAGTACAGCCAGGGCGGGCTATTCCCCATCGCCTACACCAAGGGCACCGACTTCCGCCCGGCCAAGCGGCTACCCGCCGAGCAGGTCACGCACTGGAACGCCTGGTGACGAGCGGCCACACCTCGACAACCCCGTGCGCGACCGCGCAGGGCGTTTGACTCACCCGCTCGATCGCTGCGTCGAGGTCGTCGGCCTCCAACACGGCGAACCCCGCGATCGGCAGTTGCCGACCGCAGGAACGGCCCGGCCTCGACCCGCACGCCGGCACCGTTCGGATTGCGCACCGTGACGGGCCGTCCTGCGATCCCCAGGAGTGCGCCGGCCGCGCCCAATTCATCGTCGCGCGCGTGCGCGGCCTGTTTGCATTCGTCGCTGACCCGGTTGTACCCGGCTTCGTCGCCATAACCGATCGTGATGAAGGTTGCCATGTCCATGTCGACTGTTGCGCGGCCCGGTTCTCATCGCGGCGATCGACTACAGCGCGCCCGGGTAGCCGTGCTGCCGCCACGCCTCGTAGACCGCGACGGCCGCGGCATTGGCCAGGTTCAGCGAGCGGCGGCCGGCCAGCATCGGGATGCGCACCTGCTCGGTGACGTGCGCGTCGGCCAGTGTCGCCGCGTCCAGCCCGGTGGGTTCGGGCCCGAACAGCAGCACGTCGCCGGCGCGGTAGCGGACGTCGGCGAACGAGGTGGGCGCGTGCGAGGTGAACGCGATCACCCGGGCCGGCGAGAGCGCGTCCCACGCGGCCGCCAGCGACGGGTGGACGGTGACCGACGCCAGGTCGTGATAGTCCAACCCGGCCCGCCGCAACTTGGGTTCGGACAGGTCGAAGCCCATCGGCTCCACGAGGTGCAGTTCGCAGCCGGTCGCCGCCGCCGTCCGGATGGCGTTGCCCGTGTTGGGGGCGATGCGCGGGGAGTAGAACATCAGCTTGAACACAACGCGATAATGGTCGCATGGTCGAGCAAAGCCTCTGGATGCAGAAAGTCGCCGCCGACCCCGGACACTCGCACTGGTACATCGAGCGCTTCCGGGCCATGGCCGCCGCCGGCGATGATCTGGCGGGCGAGGCCCGCTTCGTCGACGCGATGGCGCCCCGCGGCGCCCGCATCCTCGACGCCGGTTGCGGCCCCGGCCGGCTGGGCGGCTACCTGGCCGCCGCCGGTCACCACGTCGTCGGCGTCGACGTCGACCCCGCGCTCATCGAAGCCGCCGAGCATGATCATCGCGGGCCGCGCTGGCTCGTCGGCGACCTCGCCGAGCTGGACCTGCCCGCCCGCGGCATCGCCGAACCGTTCGACGTCATCGTCTCGGCCGGCAACGTCATGGCGTTCCTCGCCCCGAGCACCCGGGGTCGGGTGCTGAGCCGGCTGCGGGCCCATCTCGCGGACGACGGCCGGGCGGCGATCGGCTTCGGCGCCGGCCGCGACTATGAGTTCGCCGAGTTCCTCGGCGACGCGGCGGCTGCCGGGCTCGCGCCCGACCTGCTGCTCTCCACCTGGGACCTGCGACCGTTCACCGATGACTCCGATTTCCTCGTCGCGGTCCTGCGGCCGGCGTAGCTCCTGTCAACGGCGGCGCCCGCACGTGCGCGGGCCCACCTTGGCGGCGCCCGTCTGCTCAGTACGGATTCTGGTGACCTGGGCCGCGGGCTGTCATACTCGTCGGATTGCCACGTTGACGCGCTCGCGCCCCTCTGGCCCTCACCGCCGCCCTTGCCCACCAGAAACCCGGCCCGCCGACGGCGGATCATTGCCGTCCGGGGAGATCGGCATCCGATGAAGACACTCGGAATGCGCAGCCAGACGCCCCCATCGACACCCTTGGACGGCTTCACCGCGGGACATGCGTCCGGGATGGCGTCGCAGCCGTTCGGGCGGTCCGTCGGGGCGGCTGCTCGGTGAGGCGGACATTTGAGTCCGCGCGCGACAGCGTGCGGACCCGGTTGTGGCCGTTGCCGCTGGCGAGTGTCATGTGCGCCGCGCTGGCGGGGGTGTGTCTGCCCATGCTGGACGCGCGGATAGACCAGGGGTTGCCGCCTTGGGTGACCGATGCGTTGTTCGGTGGCGACGGGGGTGCGGCTCGCTCTCTTCTCAGTGCGATCGCCACCTCACTGATCACCGTGACATCGTTGACGTTCTCTCTCACCGTGGTGACGTTGCAGCTGGCGAGCAGTCAGTTCTCTCCGCGGCTGCTGCGGACCTTTACCAGCGACCTTTTCGTTCAGGCGACGTTGGCGGTGTTCTTGTCCACGTTCACCTATGCGCTGACAGTCCTGCGCGCGGTCCGTGGCGGCGACGACGGCGGGGCGGTGTCCGTGCCACGGGTATCGGTGACGGTCGCCTTCCTGCTGGGCATCGTCAGCGTCTTGGGCCTGGTTTTGTTCCTGGCCCACCTGGCGCGGCAGATCCGCGTCGAGACGATGCTGCGCGATGTCCACACGGATGCGAGCCGCACGGTGCGCGTCGCGACGGGCCCGCTCGGGGATCGGCGCCCACCTCCGGCTCTCCCCGCGCCGCCCGCCCACGCACTCGTCATCACCGCCCCGTCGTCGGGGTTCCTGACCAGCATCGACGAGGCCGGGCTGCGTTGCGCGGCAATCGAATCGGACGCCAACCTCCTCATCGACTGCTATCCCGGCAGCTCATTGGTCGAAGGGGTTCCGATCGGAGTGGCATGGCCCCAGCAGGACCGCATGACCGACGAGGCCTTCGAACGGCTTCAGCGCGCGGTGCGGCGCTCGATCAGGGTGGGCTATGAGCGCACCGCGGCACAGGACGTGTCTTACGGCCTGCGGCAGCTCACCGACGTTGCGAATAAGGCGCTTTCGCCGGGCATCAACGACCCGACGACCGCGATCCACGCGCTGGGGCATGTTTCCGCGCTGCTGTGCCAACTGGCCGCCCGTGATCTCGGCCCGGTGCTGCTGCGCGACGACGACGATCGGGTGCGGGTGACGCTGCGCCGCCCCAGCTTCACCCACATCCTCGACCTCGCGATCACTCAGCCACGTCGGTACGGGTCCACGGATCCACAGGTGATCGCGCGCCTGTTCCTGCTCTTGGAGGAACTGGCCTGGCACGTCGATGACGAGTCGTCCGTTCGTGGGCAGCTCGACCGGTTGCGGGCCACGGTCGCCCGCTCGAACTTCGACGACACTGAGATCGAGCAGCTGCAGGAGGCGGCGCGCCGGGTCGAGCACGCCCTCGCCCACCTCGTCGATCGAAGCGATGCACGTCCGAACCGCTAACAGGCGCGATGCGCGATCTTCCGCCTCAGGCCGTCCGCGCCGGTGTTTGCCAGAGTCGTCCGCCCGTGGCCGGTCCCACCTTGGAGGGGCCTGTCTGCTCAGTACGGATTCTGGTGAGCTGGGCCGTGGGCTGTCATACTCGTCGGATTGCCACGTTGACGCGCTCGCGCCCCTCTGGCGTGGCACGGGTGGATAAAGCAGGAAGTCTCATGAGCCTCTCGTTTTCTCGAGCGCTGAGCATCAGCGCAGCGGCCGGTCGCACGGCCGTGGCGACGTGACCATGTTCGCCCGCCCGGCCCACTCGGCCGAGGCGGCCGCCCCCGAGGCGCCACAGCCCCGCACCGCCGACGCGGCGCCGGGCAAACGCCCACCGACCTGGTCGCTGAGCAACTGGCCGGTCGGGTGGAAAGTCCTGGCGATCGTGCTGGTCCCGCTGGTGTTGGCGACGGTTTTCGGGGCGCTGCGCATCCAGGGCGCGATGGCGAACTCGAGTGGTCTGCGGCTCGCCGCGGCCCGCGCCGACGTGGTCCCGGTGATCACCAAATACATGTCGGCCCTGGACGTCGCCCTGCTGGCGGGCAGCACCGGGCGCGACGTCGAGGGGGCCAAGAAGAACTTCGAGGCGCGCAAGTACGAGTTGGACACCCGGCTGCGCGACACCGACGTGACCGCCGAAGTCCGGTCGGGGGTGAACACCCTGCTCGACGGCGGTCAGATGCTGGTGAACAAGGCGTCCGACAACGGACTCGGTTTGCGGGAACGGGTGACCCTCTACGCGCCCATCCTGCTGACCGCGGAGGACGTCATCAACGCGTCGGTGCGCGTCGACGACGAGCAGATCCGCGCCAAGGCCGCGGGCCTGAGCCGGGCGGTCGGGGCCCGCGGGCAGATGACCATGCAGAAGATCCTCGTCACCCGCGGCGCCGACCTGCCCGAGCCCCAACTGCGGACCTCGATGATCACCCTGGCCGGGACCGAGCCCTCGACGCTGTTCGGGATGAGCGAAGTCCTCGGCGCCGGTTCGGCCGAAGCCAAGACGCTGCAGCAGCAACTGGTGACCCGGATGGCGATCATGTCGGATCCGGCCAGCGTCCTCGTCGACAACGCCGACCTGCTGCGCTCCATACAGGTCACCGATGACATCGCCGACCAGGTCATCAAGGACGCCACCGCGGGGGTGACCAAGTCCGTGCACGCCCAGGCCGCCGACAAACGCAACGCCGCGATCCTCGACACCGTCCTGGTGCTGGCCGCCATCGTCATCGCGCTGGGCGTCGTGCTGTTGGTGGCGCGCGCCCTGGTGCGGCCGCTGCGCGTCCTGCGGGACGGCGCCCTCAAGGTGGCCCACACCGACCTCGAGGAGGAGATCGCCCGGGTCAAGGCCGGCGGCGCCGAGCCGACGCCGCAACCGCTGCCCGTGTACACCACCGAGGAGATCGGCCAGGTCGCCCACGCGGTCGACGAACTGCACACCCAGGCCCTGCTGCTCGCCGGCGACGAGGCACGGTTGCGACTGCTGGTCAACGACATGTTCGAGACCATGTCGCGGCGCAGCCGCTCGCTGGTCGACCAGCAGCTGTCGCTCATCGACCGGCTGGAGCGCAACGAGGAGGATCCCGAACGCCTGGACAGCCTGTTCCGGCTGGACCACCTCGCGGCCCGGCTGCGCCGCAACAGCGCCAACCTGCTGGTGCTGGCCGGCGCGCAGCTCGCCCGCGACCAGCGCGACCCGGTGCCGCTGTCGACGGTGCTGGGCGCCGCGGTGTCCGAGGTCGAGGACTACCGCCGGGTCGAGATCGCCGGACTGCCCGACAACAGCACGCTGGTGGGCGCGGCCGCCGGCGGCGCCATCCACCTGTTCGCCGAGCTGATCGACAACGCCCTGCGCTACTCGCCGCCGTCGACGCCCGTGCGGGTCTCGGCGGCCCGCGGCGGCGACGGGGGAGTCGTGGTGCGGATCGCCGACTCCGGCCTGGGCATGAACGACACCGATCGCCGCATCGCCAACATGCGACTGCAGGCCGGGGGCGAGGTCAGCCCCGACAACGCCCGCCACATGGGGCTGTTCGTGGTCGGCCGGATCGCGGACCGGCATGGCATTCGGGTGGGGCTGCGCGGCCCGGCGGCCAACGAGGCCGGCTCCGGCACCACCGCCGAGATCTATCTGCCGCCAACGATTCTCGAGGGTGCGGCCCAGCCGGAGCCACGGGCACGGATCAGGGCGGTTTCGTCGCCCAGCGCGCAGCTCGCCGCCGCGACCGCCGCGCGGGAAGCCGCCGGGGAACGCAAGCCCGAGCCGGCTGTTCACAACGCCGTCGAAAACCCCGCTCCTGCGGTGACGTTGTTGCCGCGCCGCAATCCCGGTTCCAGCGGCATCACCGAGGTGCCCGCCGAACCCGCGGAACGGCAGCCCCAGCGGCACCGCCGCGAACTCCCCACCCCGTGGTGGGAGAGCGGGACGCCGGCCACGCCGGTGACCCCGGCGGAGCCGGAGCCGAAGCCCGCGCCGGCGCGGACGGCGTCGGACACGTCGGCGTTCTTCGCCGCGCGGGCGCGGGAGTCCGACAAGCCGGCGACGCCGGCGGCCCCGAGCGCGCCCGGCCCGTCGATTCCGCCGGCCCCAAAGAGTGCGACCCCGGCCGACGACGACGTGATCTACCGGCGGATGCTGTCGGAGATGCTCGGCGATCCGCACGACCTCGTCAACAGCCCCGACCTGGACTGGCAGTCGGTCTGGGACCGCGGCTGGACGCTGGCCGCCGCGGCCGAGGAGAAGCCGGTCCAGTCGCGCACCGCCGAGCACGGCCTGCCGGTCCGCACGCCCGGCGCCCGCCTGGTGCCCGGCGCGGCCAACGGGACGGGCCTGCCCGAGCAGGAGCAGCCGGCGGACGCCCGCGAGCCGCAGCACGCGGCCGCGGCGCGCGATCCCGAGGCGGTTCGCGCCTCCTTCAGTAGCCACTTCGGCGGGGTGCGCACCGGCCGGTCGCACGCCCGCGACACGAGCCAGGGGTCCGATCAGGAATGACTTCACCCGGAAACTCGCTGGACTGGTTGGTGACGCGGTTCGCCCGCGAGGTCCCCGGCGTGGCGCACGCCCTGCTGGTCTCCGTGGACGGGCTGCCCATCGCCGCCAGTGAGCATCTCCCGCGCGAGCGGGCCGACCAGCTGGCCGCGGTGGCCTCCGGCCTGGCCAGCCTCGCGACCGGCGCGGCGCAGCTGTTCGAGGGGGGCCAGGTGCTGCAGTCGGTGGTCGAGATGCAGCACGGCTACCTGCTGTTGATGCGTGTCGGCGACGGCTCGCATCTGGCCACGCTGGCCGCGACGTCCTGCGACATCGGTCAAATCGGCTACGAGATGGCCATTTTGGTCGAACGGGTCGGGGGCGTGGTCCAGTCCACCCGCCGGTCCCCCGTCTCGTGAGCCGCGATGGACGAACGCGAGCCCCAGCCGACCGCACGTAGAGGAAATCTGGTCCGCCCCTACACCCTGACGTCCGGAAGGACCGGCACCGACGTCGACCTTCCCGTGGAAGCGCCGATTCAGGCGCTGCAGGCCGGCCTGGCTCACCGGTGGCAACCCGACGATGCGAAAGGCAAGATCATCCAACTGTGCGTCGGCAGCCCGTCGGTCGCGGAGATCTCCGCCCGGCTGAATCTGCCGCTCGGTGTCACGCGCGTCCTGGTCGGCGATCTGGTTTTGTCCGGCTACCTTCGGGTGCACAGGACGCTGTCCGAGCGTTCCACCTCCGATGAGCGCCACGAACTGATAGGAAGGACCCTGCGTGGCCTTAAGGCACTCTGAGGCGCACTCCGAGATGCAACCGGACTCCGGAGCCCACGCCTCGACGAAGATCGTCATCGCGGGCGGATTCGGGGCGGGCAAGACGACGTTCGTCGGGGCGGTGTCGGAGATCATGCCGTTGCGCACCGAGGCGATGCTCACCGACGCCTCGACCGCCGTCGACGCGCTGGAGGCCACCCCGGACAAGCGGACCACGACCGTGGCGATGGACTTCGGCCGGATCACCCTGGACGAGGACCTGGTGCTCTACCTGTTCGGCACGCCGGGTCAGCGCCGGTTCTGGTTCATGTGGGACGACCTGGTTCGCGGCGCCATCGGGGCGATCGTGCTGGTGGACTGCCGGCGCCTGGAGGACAGCTTTGCCGCGGTCGACTTCTTCGAGCACCGCAACCTGCCGTTCCTGGTCGCGGTCAACGAGTTCGACGGCGCGCCGCGGTACCCCGTTGCCGAGGTGCGCGAGGCGCTCACCCTGCCCGCGCATATCCCCGTGATTGCGGTCGACGCCCGGGATCGCCGGTCGGCCACCGACGCGCTGATCGCGGTCAGCGAATACGCCCTCAGCCTGACGGCCAATTGACCGCGCCGTGGGTCGATCGCGAGTTTGCCGGTCACGACTTCACCGACGAGGACCTCAGCCGGCTGCACAGCGAACGGGTCGTGTTCGACGAGTGCGACTTCAGCGGCGCCAACCTGGCCGAGTCGCAACACCGGGGGTCGGCGTTCCGCAATTGCACGTTTCGGCGGACATCGTTGTGGCACTGGAGGGCCCCTCCCGCTTGCGGGGGACGTGTTTGCGCAGTGCAGCATGTTGGGCTCGGTCTTCGTGGCTTGCCGGATGCGGCCGATCACCTTCGACGAGGTGGACTTCACGCTGGCGGTGCTCGGCGGTAACGACCTGCGCGGCGCGACGGTGGATCCCTCGTTGTGGCGAACCGCGTCGCTGGCGGGTGCCCGCATCGACGTCGGCCAGGCGGTGGCCTTCGCGGCGGCCCAGGGCCTGCGCCTCGACGGCTGACCGGCTCAGTGCTTGAGCCGGATCCGCCACCGCACCAGAGCGGTGTACGCGATCGACAAGGCCGCGAGCATGCCCATGTCGAACAGCCAGGCGGCGGGCGTGTGCTGGAAGTGGCTGTCCCGCGGGTTCTGCGGGCCGGGCGCCACCGTCCACAGGTCGACCGTCGACGCCTGCGCGGCGTATCCCCACCGCGAGGGCACCGCCCAGGACAGCTGATCGAGGAAGATCCGGTTGGTGACCGGCACCATCCCGCCGGACAGCACCATCTGCCCCATGAGCGACACCACCAGCAGCGGCATGATCTGTTCGTTGGAGCGCGCCAGCGCCGACAGCAGCAGCCCGAGCATCGCCGCGGCCACGCAGGTCGCCGCGACGGCGACGAAGAGTTCCAGCGTCGCGTTACCGAGCAGCACGGCCGGCCGCGTCGGCGTGCCCTTGCCCACCACCACGATGGCCGTCGCGATCGCCGCCTGGACGACGGCGAACACGCAGAACACGGCGATCTTGGCCAGCAGGTAGGCCGTGGTGGACAGCCCGACCGCCTGCTCCCGCTTAAAGATCGGGCGCTCGCCGATGAGGTCGCGGATCGTCAGCGCGGTGCCCATGAACGCCGCGGCCATGGTGAGCAGGGTCAGAATCGTCCCGGCTTCGCCGGCCGAATCGCTCGTCGGGTCGGCGTAGCCGAAACCGGTGTGGCCCGGAACGGTCAGCGACAGCGCACCCATGATGAACGGCAGCACCGCCAGGAACACGAAGTAGGCGCGGTCGGAGACGACGAGGCGAACCTGGCGGCGGGCGACGGTGGAGAACTGGTGGCGCATGCTGGTGCGCGGCGCGACACCCAGATCGGCCGGCGCCTGAATCTCCACGGGTGGCGGGGGTTTGTTCTGTGCCAGGAAGCGGCGGTTGGCCTCGTCGGGGTCGGCGCCCACCTTCGCGAAGATCTGCGCCCAGTTGGTGGTCCCCATGACCGCCCCGATTTGGTCGGGCGGCCCCAGGAAGGCGGTCTTGCCGCCGGGCGCCATCAGCAGCACCTGGTCGCAGACGTCGAGGTAGGTCAGCGAGTGGGTGACCACCAGCACCACCCGGCCCGCGTCGGCGAGCTGGCGCAGCATCGTCATCACCTGCAGGTCCAGCGCCGGGTCCAGGCCCGAGGTCGGCTCGTCGAGGATCAGCAGCGACGGCCCGGTGAGCAGCTCGAGTGCCACCGAGGCGCGCTTGCGCTGGCCACCTGAGAGCTTGTCGACCCGGGTGTCGGCGTGCTGCGTCAGCCCCAGCTCGTCGAGCACCTGGGCGACGACCTCTTCCCGGTCGGCCTTGGTGGTGTCGGGGGGCAGCCGCAGCTCGGCCGCGTAGCCCAGGGCCTGGTTGACCGTGAGCTGACGGTGCACGACGTCGTCCTGGGGCACCATCCCGATCCTGGTGCGCAGCGACGCGTACTCGGTGTGGATGTTGTGGCCCTCGAACGTGACCACCCCGGAGGTCGGGGTGGCGTACCCGGCGATCAGCCGCGACAGCGTGGTCTTGCCCGCGCCGGACCCGCCGATGAGGGCGGTCAGGGTGCCCGGGCGGGCGGTCAACGAGATCTTCTCGAGCAGGTTCTTGCCGGTGACGCTGAAGTCGACGCCCCGCACCTCCAGGCCGCCGGTGCGGGCCGCCGCCTCCTGGCGGCGGATCAGGATGCCGCCGGAGAAGACCAGGTCGACGTTGCCGATGGTCACCACGTCGCCCTCGGACAGCACCGCGGACGCGGCCTTGACCCCGTTGACGAAGGTGCCGTTGCTGCTGTTGGCGTCGCGGATCTCCGGGCCCGCCGGCGTCGGGGTCAAAAACGCGTGATGGCGCGACGCCAGCACGTCGTGGATGACGATGTCGTTGTCGAGCGCGCGACCGATCCAGGCGGCGCGTCCGGGGCGATCGGTCGCCCGCTCGGAGTCGGGCCCCAGGTTCTTCACCCGCGTGGTCGGGAACTCCGCCACCTGCCCGCTCACCCCGATCTCGGTCGGCGGACTGATCTCGGGCGGCCCACCCGACTGGGGCACCGACCGGGTCGCGGCGTCCGGCCGGACGATCGGAACGGCGGTGGTGCGGTTCGGGCCTTGCCATGGGCGCGGGGGCGGGGCCGGGGGTTGCGGCGGCGGGGCCGGTGGCCGCTGCCCGGCCGGCTGCGCGTGCGCCGCAGCGTCGCTGGGCGGCGTGATGACCGGGATCGACTCCGTGGTCGGCGGAAGCATGCCCACGGACCCGGTGTGGTGGCCGATTTGGAAGGTGACCCGGGGGCCGTCGGGCTTGCCGATGTTGATGGTCTGGCCGTCCTCGATGTCGACCGCGGGCACCCGCTGGCCGTTGACGTAGACCCCGTTCAGCGAATTGTTGTCCAGCGCAATCCACTTGCCGCGATCGAAGCGCAACAGCAGATGCGCGCGGGCGATCAGGGGGTGGGCCACCCGCAGGTCGGCGCGCAGGTCGCTGCCGACCACCACGTCGCGGCCGGCCGCGAAGCTACCCTTCGATCGATCGGATCGAACGGTTAGCACGGGCTCGGCGGATTGCGTCATCGGATCTGAGCTTCTCGGGGCCGCAAGCTCAGCGCTTCAGCCGGATGTGCCACCGGACGTAGCCGGTGTAGGCGACGGACAGCAACGCCAGCATTGCCATGTCCAACACGAAAATGTGTTTCGAGTGCTGCCAAATCGGGTCGTTGGTCGGGATCTGTTTGACCTTCACCAGCGACGGAAAGTCGATCGACGACGCGCCGGCGGCGTAGCCCCAACGTGCGGGTGTCAGCCATGCGAGCTCCTCGAGGCCGAAGCGCTGATAGACCGGGATCATGCCGCTGGAGAACACCAGCTGCGACATGATCGACACGACGAGCAGCGGCATGATCTGTTCGTTCGACTGCGCCAAGGCCGACAACAGCAGGCCGAGCATCGCCGACGCCATACACGTGCCGGCCACGGTGACGAACAGCGAGAAGGTGGAGTCGCCGAAGAAAGGGGGGTGTGCCGTCGGCGCGCCCTTGCCCAGCCGCACGATGATGGTTGCCACCGCCGCCTGGCCGGTCGCGAAGACGCAGAACACCGCGATCTTGGCCAGCAGATAGGCGGTGGTGGACAGGCCGACGGCCTGCTCTCGCCGGAAGATGGCGCGCTCGCCGATCAGGTCGCGGATGGTCAGCGCGGTGCCCATGAAGACGGCGCCGATGTTCAACAGCACCATGATGTACTGCGGCTGCGTGGGCGCGGGTCCGAGCGGGTCGGCCGGGCCGAGGCCGGGGTGGGGGCCCTTCACCGTCAGCGACAACGCGCCGATGAGGAACGGCAGGATCGCCAGGAAGATCGTGTAGCCGCGGTCGGATACGACGAGGTGAACCTGTCGGCGGGCGATCGTGGACAGCTGCCGCCACAGGTCGGTCCTCGGGGGCTCGCCCAGGTCGGCCGGGCTTTGGGGGGACGGCGGCTTGGACGACTGCTGATTGCGCTCCTTGAAGCGGCGGTTGGCCTCGTCGGGATCGGCGCCCACCTTGGCGAAGATGTCGGCCCAGTTGCGGGTGCCCATGGCCGCCTCGACCTGGTCGGGCGGCCCGCAGAACGCGGTCTTGCCGCCCGGTGCGACCAGCAGGATCTGGTCGCAGACGTCCAGGTACGACACCGAGTGGGTCACCACCAGCACCACGCGGCCGGCGTCGGCGAGCTGGCGCAGCATCAGCATGACCTGGCGGTCCAGCGCCGGGTCCAGGCCAGAGGTCGGCTCGTCCAGAAGCAGCAGCGAGGGCTGCGTGAGCAGCTCGAGCGCGACCGAGGCGCGCTTGCGCTGCCCGCCCGACAGCTTGTCGACCCGGGTCTCGGCGTGCTTGGTCATGTCGAGTTCTTCGAGGACCTGGGCGACGATCTGAGCCCGTTCCGCTTTGCTGGTGTCGGGAGGCAGCCGCAGCTCGGCGGCGTAGTTCAGGGCCTGGTTGACGGTCAGTTGGCGATGCACGACGTCGTCCTGCGGGACCATCCCGATCCTGCTGCGCATGGACGCGTATTCGGAATGGATGTCGTGACCCTCGAAGCTCACCGAGCCCGCGGTGGGACTGGTGTAGCCGACGATCAGCCGCGACAGCGTGGTCTTGCCGGCACCCGAACCGCCGATGATGGCCGTCAGCGTGCCGGGCCGGGCGGTCAGCGAGATGTGGTCGAGCAGCTGCTTGCCGTGGTCGACGGTGTAGCAGACGGAGTTCACTTCCAGGCCGCCGGTGCGCGTCGCGGCCTCGGTGCGGCGGAGCAGCTCGCCGCGGGTGAACACCAGGTCGACGTTGCCGATGGTGACCACGTCGCCCTCGGTCAGCACCGCGGATCCCACCCGCACGCCGTTGACGAAGGTCCCGTTGACGCTGTGCGCGTCGCGGATCTCGGTGCCCAGCGGCGTCTGGGTCAGAAATGCGTGATGGCGGGACGCGAGGACGTCCTGGATGACGACGTCGTTGTCGGTGGAACGACCGATCGTCAGGGCGCCGGACGGCTTCTGCAGGGCCCCGGATCGCGACGGCATCAGCGCCTGGAACATCTTGGTCGCCAGGTTCGCCACCTCGGGCGGCTTGGCGGAGCTGCGCGACATCTCGGTCTGCGGGGACAGCTGCGGGCGCGGCTGGAACGCGGCCGGTGGCGGGGCGGCGGGTGGAGGGGCGGGCGGGCGCCCGCCGCCGGCATACATCGGTTGCGCCGGCGGGGCGGGGCGGGGCCCGGGCGCGCCCGGGTGCGGTCGCCGCGTCGGCGACGCCCAGTTGGGCGGACGGCTCGCCGGCCCGGGCGGTGGGCCGGGCGGTGGGCCGGGCGGGGCAGCGACGGGTGGCCCCCCAGGGGCGGCGGACCACGCCGTCCCGGCCGCGTGAGCCGCCATCGGGATGCCCATCGATTGGGTTTGCGGTGGGCGCCCGGCCATCCCCAGGTGGCGCCCGACCTCGAACGTCAGCCGCGGGCCGTCCGGATTCCCGATGTTGACGCACTGGCCGTCGTGGATCTCGACCACCGGCACCCGCCGGCCGTTCACGAAAGTCCCGTTGAGCGAACCGTTGTCGATCGCCAGCCACCTACCCTGGTCGAAGCGCAGCAACAGATGCGCGCGCGAGATCAGCGGGTGCGTGATGCGCATGTCGGCGCGCAGATCGCGGCCCACCACCACGTCGTGACCGGCGGCAAAGGTGCTTTCTGACCCGTCATGGCGAACCGTCAAGACGGGCGGGGCTGCTGAACTCATCGAACCAACTGTATCTCGTGAACCCTAGGCCGCCCTGAGGCCCAAATGTGCCTTTCAGGGCCCGCTCTCGTCGGCGGGCATCGCCGGCGGGCTAGGCCCGGTTGCCCGCCAAGACATCCGGGGCGCCCGTCACGACGCAGCGCGTCCGCGTGTAGATCGTGGGCATGCACCGATTGCAGTGGGTGCACGCCGAACGCACGCTGTGTTGGTCGCCGTCCGCGGCGATCCGATTGATCAGGTCCGGCTCGGCCAGCAGCGCGCGGGCCATCGCGACGAACTCGAAACCCTCCGCCATCGCCAGATCCATCGTTTCCCGGTTGGTGATGCCGCCGAGCAGGATCAGCGGCATCGTCAGCTCGGCGCGGAACAGCTTGGCGTCGCGCAATAGATAAGCCTCGTGGTAGGGGTATTCGCGCAGGAACTTCTTGCCCGTCATCCGCATGCCCCAACTCAGCGGCGGTTTGAACGCGCCGGCGAACTCCTTGAGCGGCGCGTCGCCGCGGAACAGGTACATCGGGTTGACCAGTGAGCTGCCCGCGGTGAGTTCGATGGCGTCCAGACCCCCGTCGTCCTGCAGCCACTTCGCGGTGGTCAGCGATTCTTCGGTGCCGATGCCGCCGCGAACGCCGTCGGCCATGTTGAGCTTGGCGGTGACCGCGATCGGCGTGCCTTCCTTTTCCACCGCGCGGCGAACGGCCATGACGATGCCGCGGGCCACCTTCGCCCGGTTCTGAAGCGATCCGCCGAACTCGTCGTCGCGGCGGTTGATCAGCGGGGACAGAAACGAGCTCGCCAAGTAATTGTGGCCCAAATGGATTTCGACCGCGTCGAAGCCGGCTTCGATGGCCAGGCGGGCGGCGTTGGCGTGTCCTTCGATGACGTCGTTGATGTCGTCGCGGGTCGCCTTCTTGGCGAATCGCATCCCGATGGGATTGAAGAACCGCACCGGCGCCAGGGCCTTGGCCTTGTTCGATTTGGCGTTGGCGACCGGACCGGCGTGGCCGATCTGTGCGCAGACCGCGGCGCCCTCGGCGTGGATCGCCTCGGTGAGCCGGCGGAACCCGGGCACCGCCTCCGGGCGCATCCAGATCCCGTTGCCCTCGGTGCGGCCGCCGGGGGAGATGGCGCAGTAGGCGACGGTCGTCATGCCGACTCCGCCCGCGGCGGGCAGCCGGTGGTATTCGATCAGGTCGTCGGTCACCAGGGTGTCGGGCGTGCGGGCCTCGAAGGTGGCCGACTTGATGGTGCGATTGCGCAGCGTGATCGGGCCGAGCTTGGCCGGGCTGAACACGTCCGAAGGGGTAGACATATCGGGAGCGTGCCAGACTGTCAGGCGTGGGCGCAATCACCCTGGACGGCAAGGCCACCCGTGACGAGATCTTCGTCGACCTCAAACAACGGGTGGCCGCACTGACCGCGTCGGGACGCACCCCCGGACTGGGCACCATCCTGGTCGGTGACGATCCCGGGTCGCAGGCCTATGTCCGGGGCAAGCACGCGGACTGCGCCAAGGTCGGCATCACCTCGATCCGCCGCGACCTGCCCGCCGACATCGGCGCCGCGACGCTGGAAGACACCATCGACGAGCTGAACGCCAACCCCGACTGCACCGGTTACATCGTGCAGTTGCCACTACCCAAGCAGCTGGATGAGAACGCGGCGCTGGAGCGTGTCGACCCGAACAAGGACGCCGACGGGCTGCACCCGACGAATCTGGGCCGGCTGGTGCTCGGTGTTCCCGCGCCGCTGCCGTGTACCGCGCGCGGGATCGTGCACCTGCTGCGGCGCTATGACGTCGAGATCGCGGGGGCGCATGTGGTCATCATCGGCCGCGGCGTGACGGTCGGTCGACCGTTGGGGCTGCTGCTGACCCGCCGTTCGGAGAACGCAACGGTGACGTTGTGCCACACGGGAACTCGCGATCTTGGCGCGTACACCCGGCAGGCCGACATCGTCGTGGCCGCAGTCGGGGTGCCGCACCTGCTGACCGCCGACATGGTGCGGCCGGGCGCCGCGGTCGTCGACGTGGGCGTCAGCCGAACCGACGACGGGTTGGTCGGCGACGTGCACCCCGACGTGTGGGAGGTGGCCGGCCACGTGTCGCCGAATCCCGGTGGAGTCGGCCCGTTGACCCGGGCCTTCCTGCTGACCAACGTCGTCGAGCTGGCCGAGCGGGAATGAGCGCGAGGTCCGTCGTCAGGGCCCAGTGGCCAATCCTGTTGGTCGGCTTGAACTTTGCTACGGCGCTCGCGCTGGTGGGTGCCAACTTCTGGCGTCGCGGTTCGCTGCTGATCGGTATCGGTGTCGGCCTGGCGGCGGCGCTGCGGCTGGTCTTGTCCGACGAGCGGTCCGGCCTTTTGGTGGTGCGCAGCAAGGGAATTGACTTCATCACCACCGCGACGGTCGCGGCCGCGATGGTCTACATAGCGTGGACCATCGACCCGCTGGGCACCGGTTAGATACCCGGCACCGCCGGGACCTGCCCGGTCATCCCGGGGATCTGCCCGGTCATCCCGGGGATCTGCCCCGCCATGCCGGGGATCTGCCCGGTCATTCCGGGCATTCCCGGCAGTTGCGGCACCGCACCGGAAAGGTTGCCGCTGGCCAGGTTCGCCATCTGCTCCGGGCAGTACGTCTGTATCGCGATGGTGGTGAACATGCGCGCCATGGCGGGTGACATGCCCCGGCCGGAGACACTGGACGCGGCCGCGGCGAAGTTGCCGCCGGGTGCGGAGAGCATCGGGCAGATGGACTGGCCCACCGACATCGCGTTTCCGGGTTCGCCGAAGTCGATGCCCGCATGGTTGAGCGCGTCGATGAAGTTGTCGTCGGGGTTGTCCGCCCCGGCCGGCGCGGCGAACGCCGACGCCGCGGTGAGCAGGCCGGCGGCCGCGGCCAACAGGCGAACCGCGAGGGGCTGGTTCCGAAACAGCCAGATCCAGTGATGCGTTCGCGCCGCTGCCTTCATGCAGACTCCCCCTCGCTCGTGGAGTGCGCCGAGGGCACTCGAACCACGCTACGAACTCTGAGCTATCACTGTCACGTTTACGACACGGTGGGGTAAAGGTTCGCACAATAAGCGTTTTGCGAGGTCGCCGCGTCCCGGGCGTCGATTATTGGGCGCCACGCGCGGGTCGAGCCGCTCGGCGGATCGAAGCCACACTGTGATCTGACACGGGCGCCGACGCCGGGCTTTTGCGTGAGAAATGTTTAAGAATCTCCGCACATGACGACGAATCACAGCCGTCCGCCGGACCCCTTGTCGCAAAGGGCCATCTCGCGCCAGACATTTCTTCGTGGCGCGGTCGGAATGTTGGCAACCGGCGCGGTTTTGGGCACCGCGCGGGCGGCCGCGGACCCCGCTACCGGATGGGGCGGGCTGGCCTCCTCCATCGGCGGCACAGTTGTGCTGCCGGACAACGCCGCTCAGTTCTCGGCCGGCAAAAAGGGTTTCAACTCGTTCTATGACAGTTCCACTCCCGCGGCGGTGGTGACGGCTTCATCGCAGGCGGATGTGCAGAAGGCGCTCGCGTTCGCGACGGCCAACAATCTCAAGGTCGCCCCACGCGGCGGCGGGCATTCGTACGTCGGCGCGTCCAGCGCAAACGGCACGTTGGTGCTGGATCTTCGGGGGCTCCCGGGCGGCGCCAACTTCGACGGCAACAACGTCACCGTCACCCCGGCGACCACCCTGTATGCGATTCATCAGGCTTTGGCCGGCGCCGGGCGAGCGATACCCAGCGGCACCTGCCCGACCGTCGGAGTCGCGGGACTCGCGCTGGGCGGCGGGATAGGACCCGATACCCGGCAGGCGGGCCTGACCTGTGACGCGCTGCAGTCGGCGACGGTGGTATTGCCCGGCGGCGACGTGGTGACCGCCTCCGCCACCGACCATCCGGATCTGTTTTGGGCGCTGCGCGGCGGTGGCGGCGGCAATTTCGGGGTGACGACGTCGATGACGTTCTCCACCTTCGCGACGACCGACAGGGATGTCGTGCGGCTCGACTTCCCCCCCGCGTCGGCCACGCAGGTGCTCGTCGGCTGGCAGTCCTGGCTCAGCGGCGCCGACCGAAACACCTGGGGCATCGTCGATCTCATGGTCGGCTCGGCTCCCAATTGCCATGTGCTGGCGACCTGCCCGGCGGGCACGGGGTCGGGCGTGGTCGATGCGATCAAGTCCGCGGTGGGGGTGGCGCCCACTTCGGTTTCGAACAAGACGATGAGCCGTGCGGATCTGGTGATGTTTCTGGCCGGCGGGACTTCGAACCCCCCGGCGCGCGCCTTCGTGGCCGGCTCCGACGTCATCGGCCCGGTGGATTCCGCTGTGGCCCATGCCATTGCCACCGCGATAGGGCAGTGGCCCGCGTCCGGAGCCGGACAGGCATCGGTCCTCGTCGACCCGCTCGGTGGCGCCGTCGCGGACGTGGCCGCGGGCGACACCGCGTTCCCGTGGCGCAATCAGTCCGCCGTGCTGCAGTGGTACGTCGAGCCCGCAGCCAACCAGGTCACAGCCGCGAACACCTGGTTGAGCTCCGCGCATCAAGCGGTACAGAAGTTTTCGGTCGGCGGATACGTGAACTACCTGGAGGCCGATGGCGCCCCGGCCCGCTACTTCGGCTCGAATCTGTCGCGGCTGACGACCGTGCGGCAGAAGTACGACCCGAACCGGATCATGTTCTCCGGGTTGAACTTCTAAGGTTTGCGTCCGTCGGTACGTCCGGCGCGGGTCCTTTGGCCCACAGGACGGGCCCGAAGGCCCTATCGGCCATGTTGCCCGGTGCGGAGACTTTGCATATCACGGCTCCACACCTAGGGCAGGTCAGGCATGTTCACGCAGGTACTAAAGCGCTTGGGTGCTGCCGCCGTCCTCGCGGCGGGTCTTTGCACCGCGGGTGCGACGGGAACGGCAAGCGCCGACTACGCCGGCGTCCCGGAGTGGTACTCACAGGCCCAAGAGCATCTGGCCAATACGGCGAACTATATGCAGGCGGTGGTCGACGCGATCAAAGCCAACGACCTCGGCGCTCTGCGGGCGGCATGTTCGGCCGTCCACGACGAACAAACGATCGGCCTCCAGGCCCACCTGCCCACGCCGGACCCCGCGCTGACCAAGGCCCTGCAATCCGAGATCAACGACTTCCACACCGCGACGCACATCTGCATGTCGCTGGGGCCGAACAGCACACCGGCCGATCTGGACCAAGCGGACGCGTTTACCCAGCGAGCGATTGACGACCTGGCAAAGGTCAACGACATTCTGGTCGAGGATCTGAGTTGAGAGGCTGGCAGGGACGGTGTTGACGACGAGCGCTAATCCCGCCTACCCGGCCAGCGTCGCCCGGATGCACACGGTGACGTAGGGCAGCGCGAGCCCGGTCGAGTTGGCCAGCGCCGGATGGGTGGCCAGCAACTCACGCACCTGGTCCAGGGTCCTGGTGCGGACCTCGGTGGGCGAGGTGATGCAGTAGCTGCGCGATGCGACCAGGTCGATAAGGGCTTGCGGGGTCAGGTAATTCGTCCATTCGACCTGGTGGCGCTCCGGCTCGGCGAACGACGCGGACAGCTCGACATCGAAGCGGCCCCGGTCACCGTCGGAGCCGATGATGTCGCCCAGCTCCCGCACCCAGCCCAGCCGCTCGTCGCGGGTGTTCCACACCAGGCCCAGCCGCCCGCCCGGCCGCAGCACGCGGGCCACCTCGGGAATGGCGCGCTCGGGATCCACCCAATGCCAGGCCTGCGCCACCAGCACGACGTCAACGCTGTTGTCCGGCAACGGGATCCCTTCCGCCGTGCCCAGCAGCGCCCGGGTCTCCGGAAGGGAGGTGCGCAACACCTCCAGCATGTCGGGGATCGGGTCGACGGCCACCACGTCCAGCCCGCGTTCCACCAGCCGGGTGGTCAGTTTGCCGGTGCCCGCACCCAGGTCCAGCACGTGGCGCGCGCCGCGCGGCAACAGCCAGTCGATCGCCTCCGGGGGATAGGACGGACGCCCCCGCTCATAGGCGGCGGCCGCCGAACCGAACGACAGGGAGCGGTCGTGGCGAGAGCGGGTCACCGCCGACACGTGCCTTCGCTAGCGGCCAAATCCAGCGTCTTGCGGATCAGGCCGCCGACCGCCTCCAATTCCAGGAGGAAGCCGTCGTGCCCGCAGATGGAGTCGACAACCTGCAGGCCGTCGCAGCCCGGCAGCAGCTCGGCGAGTTCCTCCTGCAACCGCAGCGGGTAGAGCCGGTCGGAGGTGATGCCCCCGACCACGGCCGGCACCGGGCAACCGCTCAGCGCCTTGCGCACGCCGCCGCGGCCGCGGCCGACGTCGTGGCTGTTGAGCGCCTCGGTCAGGGTCACGTAGCTGCCCGCGTCGAAGCGGGCCAACAGCTTGTCGCCCTGATGTTCCAGATAGCTTTGCACCGCGTAGCGGCCGCCGTCGGCCGGGTCCTCGCCGTCCTGGGAGTCGTTGCCGAACCGGGTGTCGAGTTCCGCTTCCCCCCGGTAGGTCAGGTGGGCGAAGCGGCGGGCGATGGTCAGCCCGGTGTCCGGTGTGCGGCCGGTGTCGTGGTAGTCGCCGCCCTGCCAGTTCGGGTCGGCCTTGATGGCCGCGATCTGCGTGGTCTGGGTGCCGATCTGGTCGGCGGTCGCGCGCGCACCGACCGCCAGCAGCAGCCCGGCCCGGACCCGGTCGGGATGGCCGATCATCCACTCCAAAGCCCTTGCGCCGCCCATGGATCCGCCGACCACGGCGGCCACCTCGTCGATCCCCAGCGCGGCCAGTGCGGCAATGTCGGCCTCCACCTGGTCGCGCACCGAGATCATCGGAAACCTTGAGCCCCAAGGCTTTCCGTTTCGGGCCAGCGAACTGGGCCCGGTGGAACCGCGGCAACCGCCCAGCACGTTGGTGGCCACCGCGCACCAGCGGTCCGTGTCGATCGGTGCGCCCGGCCCGGCCACCCCGTCCCACCAGCCGCCGGTGGGATGTCCGGGGCCGGCGGGCCCGGTGATGTGCGAGTCCCCGGTGAGCGCGTGCAGCACCACCACCACGTTGTCGCGGGTCGGCGAAAGCTCCCCCCAGCGCTGAACGGCGATGCAGACATCGTCGATCACCGCGCCGCTCTCGGTGGTCAGCGACCCGATGTGCACCAGGCCGATCTCGCCCTGGGCCGGCAGTGTCTGGGTGGGGACGTCGGAGATCGTCATGGCCGGGTCCCTAGAACGCCGCCACTGCCTGCGGGTCGGCGCCCGACGTTTCGGCGTCCGGACCGTACTTGCGCGCCGCGGCGAAGCCGAGCTCCAGATCGGCCAGGATGTCGTCGATACCCTCGATCCCGACGGCCAGCCGCACCAGCCCCGGGCTGACGCCGGTGCTCAGCTGCTCGGCCGGGCTGAGCTGGGCGTGGGTGGTCGACGCCGGGTGGATCACCAGCGAACGCACGTCGCCGATGTTGGCGACGTGGCTGTGCAGCTTCAGCGCGTTGACGAACGCCTTGCCGGCCTCGACGCCCCCGGCCAGCTCGAACGACAGCACCGCGCCGACTCCCTTGGGCGCCAGCTGCTTTGCCCGCTCGTGCCACGGCGAGCTGGGCAGCCCCGCGTAGTTGACCGACAGCACGCCCTCGTGCCCCTCGAGGAATTCGGCGACCCGTTGCGCGTTGGCGACGTGGCGCTCGATGCGCAGGCTCAGCGTTTCGATGCCCTGGGCCACCAGGAACGCGTTGAACGGCGACGCGGCCGACCCGAGGTCGCGCAGCAGCTGCACGCGGGCCTTGAGCGCGTACGCCGGCGGTCCCAGCTCGGCGAACACCACGCCGTGGTAGCTCGGGTCGGGTGTGGTGAACCCGGGGAAGCGGCCCTGCGTCCAGTCGAACGTGCCGCCGTCGACGATGACCCCGGCGATCGCCGAGCCGTGCCCACCCAGGTACTTGGTGGCCGAATGCACCACGATGTCGGCGCCGTGGGAGAACGGCTGGATCAGGTAGGGCGTGGCGATGGTGTTGTCGACGATGAGCGGTATCCCGTTGGCATGGGCGACCCCGGCGACCCCGGGGAGGTCCAGCACGTCGATCTGCGGGTTCGAGATGGTCTCGGCGAAGAATGCCCTGGTGTTGGGTCGCACCGCGGCCTGCCAGGAATCCAAATTGTCGGGATCGTCGACGAAGCTCGCCTCGATGCCGAGCTTGGCCAGCGAATAGTGGAACAGGTTGTATGTGCCGCCGTAGAGCCGCGGGCTGGAGACGATGTGATCCCCGGCACACGCGAGGTTCAATATGGCGAATGTCTCAGCGGCCTGCCCGGAGCTCAGGAAGAGCGCGGCCACGCCGCCCTCGAGCGCGGCGACGCGCTGCTCGACGACGTCGGTGGTCGGGTTGCCGATCCGGGTGTAGATGTTGCCCGGAACCTCCAGCCCGAACAGGGCGGCGGCGTGCGAGGTGTCGTCGAACGTGTAGGACGTGGTCTGGTAGATCGGCAGGGCGCGGGCGTTGGTGGCCGGGTCCGGTCGCTGGCCGGCGTGCACCTGCCTGGTCTCGAACGACCAGTGCGCGGTCGGATCGGTGTCGTCGTCGCTGCTAGTGCTGTTGTCGGGGCTCACGTGGGTTGCTTTCTGCTCAAGATGGGCGAATCGGGTCTACGCGGGGCTGGCAGCCGACTCGGGCGTCATCACCGATGACGTCGACCGGCGCGGCCGCCGGCTAACAACGACAACAGGGAATTCGGCGCGTCGGCCGATCCGGATGGGTGTGATGAGTGCACATGACGTGTCCCCTCTAGTCAGGGGTCCGTTATGGCGGACCCGCGCTTGCCGCGCAGCCTGTGGCTACTAGACCTGGTCATCACCCGGGGCACCCCACCGCGGTTGGAGGGTTGCCGGCCAGCAAGCCGGGGCTTGATGCTGGCGCTCATGACCGATACAAAGACTAGCTTACTGTGCCGACTCCGTGCCAATGGCAGGTCGACACCTGCCCAAACGCCCTTGATAACGTGGCGGGAAGAACGCTGAGCCCCCCAAAGATCTGACCGATATTTGAGATTTTCCACGCCGGGAGAGGGACCGTGAGCGCCGAACAGCCGACCGTCATCTACACGCTGACCGATGAGGCGCCGTTGCTGGCGACCTATGCGTTGCTCCCGATCGTGCGCGCCTTCGCCGAGCCGGCGGGCATCGAGATCAAGAGCAGCGACATCTCCGTCGCCGCTCGGATCCTCGCCGAGTTCGGAGAACACCTGACCGAAGAGCAGCGGGTTGAAGACAACTTGGGAGAGCTGGGCCGGCTGACGAAGCTGGCCGATACCAACATCATCAAGCTGCCGAACATCAGCGCTTCGGTGCCCCAGCTGATCGCCGCCGTCAAGGAACTGCAGGGCAAGGGATTCAAGATTCCGGACTTCCCGCAGAGTCCGAAGAGCGACGAGGACAGGCAAATCCGCGCCCGCTACGCCAAATGCCTCGGCAGCGCGGTCAACCCGGTGCTGCGGCAAGGCAATTCGGACCGACGGGCGCCCAAGGCCGTCAAGGAGTATGCGCGCAGGCACCCCCACAGCATGGGGGAGTGGTCGCCGGCCTCGCGCACTCACGTCGCGACGATGAAGCACGGCGACTTCTACCACGGTGAGAAGTCGATGACGCTGGACCGCGCGCGCAACGTGAAGATGGTGCTTGAGACCAAGGGCGGGAAGACCCTCGAGCTCAAGGGAAAGGTCGAGCTGCGCGAAGGCGACGTCATCGATTCCATGTTCATGAGCAAGAAGGCCCTGGTCGAGTTCTACGAGGAACAGATGCAGGACGCCTACGAGACCGGCGTGATGTTCTCGCTCCACGTCAAGGCGACGATGATGAAGGTCTCGCATCCGATCGTCTTCGGCCACGCCGTCAAGGTCTTCTACAAGGACGCATTCGCCAAGCACCAGGACCTCTTCGACGAACTCGGCGTCGACGTCAACAACGGATTGGTCGATCTCTACAGCAAGATCGAGTCGCTGCCCGCGTCGCTGCACGAGGAGGTCATCCGCGACCTGCACGCCTGCCACGAACACCGCCCCGAGCTGGCGATGGTCGATTCGGCCAAGGGCATCACCAACTTTCATTCACCCAGCGACGTGATCGTGGACGCGTCGATGCCGGCGATGATCCGCGCGGGCGGCAAGATGTGGGGCGCCGACGGGCGGCAGAAGGACACCAAGGCCGTCAACCCCGAGTCGACTTTTTCCCGCATCTACCAAGAGATCATCAACTTCTGTAAAACGCACGGGCAGTTCGATCCGACGACGATGGGTACCGTGCCCAACGTCGGCCTGATGGCCCAGCAGGCCGAAGAGTACGGCTCGCACGACAAGACGTTCGAGATCCCCGAAGACGGCGTCGCCGACATCGTCGACCTCGACACCGGGGAAGTCCTGCTGACCCAGAACGTGGAAGAAGGCGACATCTGGCGGATGCCCATCGTCACGGACGAGGCGATCCGCGACTGGGTCAAGCTGGCCGTCACCCGGGCGCGAAACTCGGGCATGACGGTGGTGTTCTGGCTGGACACCGAACGGCCGCACGAGGTCGAGCTGCGCAAGAAGGTCAAGAAGTACCTGAAGGACCACGACACCGAGGGCCTGGAAATCCAGATCATGCCGCAGGTGTGGGCCATGAGGTACACGCTCGAGCGCGCGATGCGCGGGCAGGACACCATCGCGGCGACGGGAAACATCCTGCGCGACTACCTCACCGACCTGTTCCCGATTCTGGAGCTGGGCACCAGCGCCAAGATGCTCTCCATCGTGCCGTTGATGTCCGGCGGCGGGATGTATGAAACCGGAGCGGGCGGCTCGGCTCCCAAGCACGTCCACCAGCTCATCGAAGAGAATCATCTGCGCTGGGATTCCCTCGGTGAGTTCCTCGCACTGGGGGCGTGTTTCGAGGACATCGGTATCAAGGGCGGCAACGAGCGCGCCAAGATTTTGGGCAAGACGCTGGATGCCGCGATCGGCAAGCTGCTGGAAGACAACAAGAGTCCGTCGCGCAAGGCCGGCGAACTCGACAACCGCGGCAGCCAGTTCTACCTGGCGCTGTACTGGGCTTCCGAACTTGCGCAATCCGACGACGACGAGCTGCGCGAGCACTTCGCCGCGCTGGCCGACTCGTTGAGCGAGAACGAGGCCACTATCGTGGCCGAGCTCGCCGAGGCGCAGGGCGAGGCGGTCGACATCGGTGGCTACTACTACCCGGACAGCGAGAAGACGACTGCGGTGATGCGGCCGAGCAAGACATTCAATGAAGCGCTAGCCGCTTCGCAGGGGTCGTAAGGTTAAGGGCCGCGAAGAGAAAGTCGGACTCGATATGGCAGGCGCACACAAGGTCAAAGTCAAAGGGCCCGTAGTCGAGCTCGACGGTGACGAGATGACCCGCATCATCTGGAAGTTCATCAAGGACATGCTGATCCTGCCGCATCTCGACATCAATCTGGAGTACTACGACCTCGGCATCGAAAACCGCGATCGCACCAACGACCAGGTGACGATCGACGCCGCGTACGCCATCAAGAAGCACGGCGTGGGCGTCAAGTGCGCCACCATCACCCCCGACGAGGCCCGCGTCTCCGAATTCAACCTGAAGAAGATGTGGCTGTCGCCCAACGGCACGATCCGAAACATCTTGGGCGGCACCATCTTCCGTGAGCCGATTGTGATCTCCAATGTGCCGCGCCTGGTGCCGGGCTGGACCAAGCCGATCGTCATCGGCCGTCACGCATTCGGCGACCAGTACCGGGCGACGAACTTCAAGGTGGACAAGCCTGGCGCGGTCACCATCACGTTCACGCCGTCGGACGGCAGCGAGCCGATGGTGCACGAGGTGGTGTCCATCCCCGAGGACGGCGGCGTCGTGATGGGGATGTACAACTTCAAGGAATCCGTCCGCGACTTCGCGCGCGCCTCGTTGTCGTACGGCCTGAACGCCAAGTGGCCGGTGTACCTGTCCACCAAGAACACCATCCTCAAGGCCTATGACGGCATGTTCAAAGACGAGTTCCAGCGCATCTACGAGGAGGAATTCAAGGACAAGTTCGAGGCCGAGGGGCTGACCTACGAGCACCGGCTGATCGACGACATGGTGGCGGCCTGCCTCAAGTGGGAGGGCGGCTACGTGTGGGCCTGTAAGAACTACGACGGGGACGTCCAGTCCGACCTCGTCGCGCAGGGCTACGGCTCCCTGGGGCTGATGACGTCGGTGCTGATGACCGCGGACGGCAAGACGGTCGAGGCCGAAGCCGCGCACGGCACCGTCACCCGGCACTTCCGGCAGTACCGGGCCGGCAAGCCGACCTCGACGAACCCGATCGCCTCGATCTTCGCCTGGACGCGTGGGCTGCAGCACCGCGGCAAGCTCGACAGCACGCCGGAGGTGATCGAGTTCGCGCAGACGCTGGAGGACGTGGTGGTCGCGACGGTCGAGAGCGGGAAGATGACCAAGGACCTCGCCATCCTCATCGGCCCCGACCAGGAATGGCAACAGAGCGAGGCGTTCCTCAACTCGATCGCCGAGAACCTGGAAAAGAAACTGGCTAACTAGCCGAGGGGTTGGCGCCCCGGCTCGCCGGGTTGCACTGCTCGAGGAAGTCGGTGATCAGTTCGGTGACGCGCTCGGGCGCCTCGAACATCGGGATGTGCCCGACGCCGTCGAGCCTGGTGACCTGGTGGTCGTCGGGCAACTGGGTGGTGAAATGCCGGCTGAACCTGGGTGCGGGCACGATCCGGTCCTTTTCGCAGATCACCAGGTGCGCCGGGACGGCGTTTTCGGCGAGCTCCTGCAGGCCGTGCAGCAGCAGCGACTTGACCAGCAGCTGGAAGTAGGCGGGGCAGTGGGCGACGTCGTCGATGCAGCCCAGCAGTTGAGAGTCGCTGACCCCATCCGGCGATGCGCTGATCGCGTAGGTGGCCAGCCGGCGGCTGAACGGCAGGCGCATCACCCGCGGACCGAACAGCCAGGCCAGCACCAGCAGCGGGATGCCCAGGATGAACTTGGCGATCACCTCGAACTTGGCCGGGCTCCATCGCGTCCACCCGCCGGCCGGGGCGATGCCCATCACGCTGCGTGCCCGCCCGCGCCGCTCGAGCTCGAACGCGACCCAACCGCCCAGTGAATTGCCGACGATGTGGGCGGTGTCCCAGCCCAGCTCGTCCATCTGCCGCTCGACGTGGTCGGCCAGCACCGCCGAGGACAGGAACCAGGTTCCCGCGGACGGCCCGCCATTGTGGCCCGCCATCGTCGGGGCGAAAACCTCATAGCGTCCGGTGTCGGCCAGCCCCCGGGCGACGCTCTCCCACACCGCCTGGGACAGCAGGAACGGGTGCAGCAGCAGAACCGGCTCTCCCGAACCGAGGTGGATCGGTGGCCGCGTCCCCGTGCTGTTCGTGCTAGTCCCCATGGTGCCGACAATAAATGCGGTACCGCCGGTACCGCAAGCTCGGCCGGCGCGCGAGCGCCCGGCTGGCCGCACGCTCGAAGGTGAGCGCCCCACTGGCCGGGCACTCGGCTGAAGTGGGCCGCGTGAAAAGATCGGTGCATCATGAGCACCGCTACCGGATCGAGCCGGATCTTCTCCGGCGTGCAGCCCACCTCCGATTCGCTTCACCTGGGGAACGCGTTGGGCGCCATCACCCAGTGGGTCGGGCTGCAGGACGATCATGAGCCCTTCTTCTGCGTGGTCGACCTGCACGCCATCACCATCCCCCAGGACCCGGAGGCGCTGCGCCGCCGGACCTTGGCCACGGCCGCCCAATACCTGGCGCTGGGTATCGACCCCGCCCGCAGCACCATCTTCGTGCAGAGCCACGTGCCCGCCCACTCCCAGCTGGCCTGGGTGCTGGGCTGCTTCACCGGCTTCGGGCAGGCCTCGCGGATGACGCAGTTCAAGGACAAGTCGGCCCGCCAGGGCGGCGACTCCACCACCGTGGGCCTGTTCACCTATCCGGTGTTACAGGCCGCCGACGTCCTGGCCTACGACGCCGAGCTGGTCCCGGTGGGCGAGGACCAGCGCCAGCATCTCGAGCTGGCGCGCGACGTGGCGCAGCGGTTCAACAGCCGGTTCCCCGACACGTTCGTGGTTCCCGACCTGCTGATCCCGAAGGTCACCGCAAAGATCTACGACCTACAAGACCCGACGTCGAAGATGAGCAAATCGGCGGCCACCGACGCCGGCCTGATCAACCTGCTCGACGATCCCGCCGCGTCCGCGAAGAAGATTCGTTCGGCGGTCACCGACAGCGAGCGCGAGATCCGCTTCGACACCGAGGCCAAACCGGGGGTGTCCAATCTGCTCACCATCCAGTCGGCGGTCACCGGCGCCGGCATCGACAAGCTCGTCGAGGGTTACGCCGGACGGGGTTACGGCGACTTGAAGAAGGACACCGCCGAGGCGGTCGTCGACTTCGTCAGCCCGATCAAGGCTCGCGTCGACGAATTACTGGGTGACCCAGCCGAATTGGAGGGGGTGCTCGCGGCCGGGGCGGAGCGGGCCGAGGACGTCGCCGGCAAAACCGTTCGGCGGGTCTACGATCGGCTAGGGTTCCTTCCGCAACGGGGATGAGTTACACCATGAGCGAGCCGGCCAAGTCGGGCCTCCTCGATCGGCTGCGGGCCCGGCACGGATGGCTCGACCACGTCGTGCGCGCCTACCAGCGCTTCGACGACCGCAACGGTGGCTTCTTCGCCGCGGGTCTCACCTATTACACGATCTTCGCGCTGTTTCCGTTGCTCATGGTCGGTTTCGCGGCCTTCGGGTTCGTCCTGTCGCGGCGACCCGAGCTGCTGAAAACGATCGACGACCACATCCGGTCCCAGGTGACCGGCGCCCTGGGGGATCAGCTGCTGGGCCTGATCAACTCGGCGATTGCGGCGCGGGCATCGGTGGGTGTCATCGGCCTGGCCACCGCCGGCTGGGCGGGCCTGGGCTGGATATCGCATCTGCGCCAGGCGTTGACGGAGATGTGGTGGGACGACCGCATCGAGTCGCCGGGCTTCGTGCGCAACAAACTCTCCGATCTGTTGGCGATGTTGGGGACGTTCGCGGTGATCACGGCCACCGTCGGTCTGACCACCCTCGGCCATGATGCGCCCCTTGCCGCGCTGCTGAAATGGCTTGGCGTACCACAGCTCTCGGTCTTGGATTGGTTCTTCTGGCTGCTGTCGATCGTGATCTCGACGGCGGTCTCGTGGCTGCTGCTCACCTGGATGATCGCCCGGCTGCCGCGCGACAAGGTCAGCCTGGCGGATTCGGCGCGCGGCGCGCTGATGGCCGCCGTCGGATTCGAAGCGTTCAAACAGGTGGGATCCATCTATCTGCGGGTGGTGCTGCGCAGCCCCGCCGGCGCCACGTTCGGCCCGGTGCTGGGCCTGATGGTGTTCGCCTACATCACCTCCTATCTCGTGCTCTTCTGCACGGCGTGGGCGGCGACGGCATCCGGTCATCCCCGCACCCGGCACGTCGCGCCTCCCGCGCCGGCGATCATCGCCCCGCGTGTGCAACCGGACGAGGGGATCGGCACGCGCCAGACGCTGACCGCGATGGCAATGGGAGCCGTTGGGGCGCTGGCCCTTTCGCGGTTCGTCCGCCGGGGCCGGTAGCGGCGGCGCACCCTGCCCGCCAGCGTCGAGACCCGACATAATCCGGTGATGCAGGCGCGCACCCCACACGGATTGGTCAGTCGGTCAGTCCCGTCACCAACCATTTGCCACGGGCCATGACAGTGACGACTCCCAGATCGCCGTCCAGCACAACGAGATTCGCGTCATACCCGGCGCGCAGGCTGCCCACCCGCTCGAGGCCGAGCGCCCGCGCCGGCGTCGCCGAGGTCGTGTGCGCCGCGACGGCCAGTCCCGCATCGGCGTGCACTGTGCGAAACAGCCGGTCCATGGTGGCGGTGCTGCCCGCGATCGTCGACGTGCCGCGGACCCGGGCCACACCGGAGACGACGTCGATGGCCACCGCGCCGAGGCGAAACGCCCCGTCGCCGCGGCCGGCCGCGGCGATGGCGTCGGTGACCACGGCGACGCGGTCGGGGCCGGCGGTGTCGATCACCGCGCGCACGACGGCCGGGTGTATGTGCACGCCGTCGGCGATCAGCTCGACGGTGACCCCGGGGCGGCGTAGCAGGGCGAGTGCCGGTCCGGGTTCGCGATGGTGCAGGGGCGGCATCGCGTTGAACACGTGGGTGCCGACCGTGGCGCCCAGTGCGATGGCGTGCTCGGTCTGCTCGTAGGTGGCATCCGTATGCCCCACGGCCACAACGACTCCGGCGGCGACGAAGCGCCGGATCGCCGCGTCGGCCCCGGGCAGCTCGGGCGCCAGGGTGACCATCCGGACCGCGCCGCCGCCGGCGTCGAGCACGGCGTCGATCTCGGCCGGGTCCGGGTCGCGCATCCGGGCGGGGTCGTGCGCCCCGCAGCGGGCCCGGCTCAGCCAAGGCCCCTCCAGATGGATGCCGGCGACGGTGCCGCGCCGGGCGGCCTCGGCGAGCGCGCGCACCCCGGCGAGCAGCTCCGCGGGCGAGGTGGTCACCAGGCTGGCGAGCGTCGTCGTGGTGCCGTGCCGCAGGTGGAAATCCGCGGCCCCGGTGATGCCGTCGCGGTCGGTGTAGGAAGCCCCGCCACCGCCGTGCACGTGCATGTCGACGAAGCCGGGCACCACCGTGCCATCGGGAAAGTCGGCGTCGGCCTCGCGCGGCGGAGGACCCGCGTCGCAGGCCAGGATCCGCCCGCCGTCCGTCTCCAGCCAGCCCGGCCGGCGGACCCGCCCGTCGAGCACCATGGTGCCCGCGGCGATCACCGGCACGGCTTTTCCCAGCTGCCGCCGTTCTCCCAGAAGTGCCGGATTTCCTCCAGCTGGCGCCCTTTGGTCTCCGGCGCATACCGGTAGACGACGACGAACGCGATCACCGCGAGCGACGCGAACACCGCGAAAGTGCCCGCGCCACCCAGGGAATGCAGCATGGTCAGGAACACCGCGGCGATGATCGCGTTGGCCACCAGGTTCGAGGTGAGCATCGTGCTCGACCCGATGGACCGGAGCCGCGAGGGGAAGCTCTCGCTGGCGTACACCCAGCCCAGGGAACCGAACCCCATGGTGTAGCCGATGATGAACAGCACTATGCCGGCGAAGCCGAGGAATGCGCCGCCGAGGCCCCGCCCGAACACGGCCATCAGCACGACGTCGGCGGCGATCATCATGGCGATGCCGGACAACAGGATTGGGCGCCGGCCCAGCCGGTCGACGAGCAGCAGCGACGCGCCCACGGCCGCCAACCCGGCGACCTGGACCAGGGCCGGCAGCCCGAGCAACGCGAAATTACCCGTGAAGCCCATGGCCGCGAATATCCGTGGGCTGTAATAGATGATCGCGTTGATGCCGGTGATCTGGATCAGAAAGCCGAGCGTGATCACGAAGGCGGTGGCCCGCGAATACGGCGGGCGCAGCATCTCGGACCAGCCGCCGCCACCTTCGCCCAGCGCGCGGCCGATCTCGGCGAGCTCTCCGTCGGCATCGGCGGTGGGCTCCACGCGCAGCAGCGCCCGGCGGGCGTCGTCGGGCCGGCCCTTCAGCACGTACCACCGCGCCGTGTCGGGCGCCCGAATCAGCAACGGCAACAACAGCATTGCTGGCACGGCGGCCAGTCCGAGCATCCAGCGCCAGCTGTGGGTGCCGGCCAGCAGGTATCCGGTGAGGTAGCCGACGATGAGTCCGCTGACGATGGCCAGTTGATAGGCCGTCAGTAGCGAGCCGCGCACCGCCGTCGGAGCCGATTCCGCGACGTATACCGGCACGACCACCACCGCCACGCCGAGGGTCAAGCCCAGCAGGAGCCGGGCCGTCAACAGCATCGGCAGGGAGATCGAGAGCGCACCCAGCAGCGCGAACGCCGCGTAGGCGACCAGGAGCAGCACCACCGACTTCTGGCGCCCGATCGCGTTGGCCAGCACGCCCGCACCGAGCGCCCCGGCGATCTGGCCGAGCACCACCATCGTCGTCAGCAGTTCCTGTTGCCGCGTGGACAGCCCGAAGTCCTCGGTGACGTAAAGCTGCGCGCCGGCGATGATGGACAGGTCGTAGCCGTAGATGACGCCGATGCTGGCGGCGGTCAGCCCGACGCCCAGTCCCCGCGATCGGGCGGGCCGCGATTTCACCGGTGTTGGGGTCGGCGGTTCATCGAGCGTGCGACCATGATCAAACTAAACACGATGATCGCTCCGATGACCGCGACGCCCACCCGGATCGGCAGCGCGTCCGCCGAGGGGAGGAGCCCGGCGGCCTGCGCGCCGTTGCCCTGCCGGTCGGCGGCGCTGTCGCGTTTGGCGGGGGCCAGCGAGGGGTCGGGTTCGATCAGGTTGCCCACCTGGGTGCCCTGCGGCGTGCTGAATCCGTAGTCCAGCAGGTGCGCCGCCTGCTCCCACGGGGCGATCGGCTGCCGCGTCCCGTGCAGCAGCACCGCCATCAGGCGCCGCCCGTTGTGGTTGGCCGCGCCCACGAAGGTCTGGCCGGCGTCGTCGGTGTAACCGGTCTTGCCGCCCAGGGCGCCCGGGTACTTGTAGAGCAGCTGGTTGTCGTTTTCCAGCTCATAGCCGGGACTGTCGCCGTGGCCGGGGAAGTCGAACGTCCGCGTCGCCACGATGTCGGCGAAAGTCGGGTTCTGCCAGGCGTAGCGGTAGAACAGGCCGATGTCGTAGGCCGACGTGCTCATGCCGGGCCCGTCCAGCCCCGACGGCGTCGCTGCCCGGGTGTCCTTACCGCCGAGCTTGGCGGCCAGCACGTTGATCTTCTCCACCGCCTGCTGCATGCCGCCGAGCTGCATGGCCAGCGCGTGCGCGGCGTCGTTGCCGGAGTGCATCAGCAGGCCGTGCAGCAGCTGGTTGACCGTGAACATGCCGCCGTCCTGGACGCCGACCTTGGTGCCCTCGGCGGCCGCGTCGTCGGCGGTGCCGGGAATCGCCTTGTTGAGGTTGAGCGCGTTGATGGACGCCATCGCGACCAGCACCTTGATGATGCTGGCCGGGCGGTGACGGCCGTGCGGGTCCTTGGCGGCGATCACCGCGCCGCTGTCCAAGTCCGCCACCAACCACGCGTCGGCGGAGACGTCGGTCGGCAGCGGCGGCGTATCGGGGGCGGCGACGATGCCGCAGCTGCCCAGCGCCTCGCCGCCGACCGGCTTGGGGGGCACCGCCAGCGGGATCGGCGCGTCGCCGGCTTGGGGGACCTCCGACGAATCCACCGCGGGCGGGGTGTTCACCTTGAAGGGGCAGTTCGCGGGGGCGGCGTTGGGTTCGGCGCCGGGCTCGGCCCTGCCGACTGGCAACGCCGCCGGCGCGGCCACCGTCACCGGAGCGGCGATCAGGAAAACGGCCGCTGCCAGGCATGATGCGGGGCGTAGGAAGTTCATTGCTTGTGCAGACTAGGCGATCGCGGGCCGGATTCGGGGGAGCCGCGCTGTGACTGGTGAGACGGAAGTTGCGAGCCCGCCGGACGGCGGGAACACGGTCGAGCCACTACGCTGAGCATGCTGTCACCCGTGACGGCGACGAATCTTCCCGCCGAACCTCGAGGGCCTGCCATTCCAAACGATCGATTCTGGTCCCGGTGGCAGCGGAACCGCGACGCTCCGCGGTCGCTGCAACAGCTGCTCAAGGAGGTCGAGAAGGCGACGCAGGTCCGGCGCTCCGGCCTCGAGGGCGTGCTGACCGAGTTGCGGCAGCATCGTGACGCCACGCCCGACGCCGGCCTGCGCGAAGCGCTCACCTGGCTGTGCAACGCGGTGTCGCGGATGGTCAACAACCCGACGGCGGCGCATTCCCGGGAGGTCTTGATTGCGGCCGACGCGGTGAAGCGCCGCTAAAGCCTTTTTGGACGCCTCGGCGAGCACGCCGCGCAGGATCGACTCGATGGTGTCGAACTCCGCCTGACCGCTGATCAGCGGCGGCGCCACCTGGACGACGGGATCGCCCCGGTCGTCGGTGCGGCAGTACAGGCCCGCCTCGAAGAGCGCGGGCGACACGAAGCCGTGCAGCAGCCGTTCGCATTCGGCGTCGCTGAACGTTTCCTTGGTCGCCTTGTCCTTGACCAGTTCGACGCCGTAGAAGTAGCCCTCGCCGCGGACGTCGCCGACGATGGGCAGGTCGTACAGCTTCTCCAGCGTGGCGCGGAAGGCGGACGCGTGTTGCCTGACGCGGTCGTTGAGGCCTTCGCGCTCGAAGATGTCGAGGTTGGCCAGCCCGACGGCCGCCGAAACCGGGTGCCCGCCAAAGGTATAGCCGTGCGGAAAGACCGTGGCGCCGTCGTTGAACGGCTCGAACAACCGCTCGCTGGCGATCATCGCGCCCAGCGGCGAGTAGCCCGACGTCAGGCCCTTGGCGCAGGTGATCATGTCGGGCACGTAGCCGAAGTCGTCGCAGGCGAACATCGACCCGATCCGGCCGAACGCGCAGATCACCTCGTCGGAGACCAGCAGCACGTCGTAGGAGTCGCAGATCTCGCGCACCCGTTCGAAATAGCCCGGGGGCGGCGGGATGGCGCCGCCCGCGTTCTGCACCGGTTCCAGGAACACCGCGGCGACGGTCGCCGGCCCCTCGAACTCGATCGCCTCGGCGATCCGGTCGGCGGCCCATTGCCCGAACGCCTTGGGGTCGTGGGCGAACGGGTCGGGCGCGCGGTAGAAGTTCGTGTTGGGCACCCGGAAACCGCCCGGTGTCACCGGCTCGAACGGCGCCTTGTACGCCGGCAGGCCGGTGATCGCCAGCGCGCCCTGGGTGGTGCCGTGGTAGGCGATCGATCGCGAAATCACCTTGTGCTTACCGGGTTTGCCGGTCAGCTTGAAGTACTGCTTGGCCAGTTTCCATGCCGTCTCGACGGCCTCGGTCCCGCCGCTGGTGAAGAACACCCGGTTCAGATCGCCCGGGGCGTAGTGCGCGAGGCGCTCGGCGAGCTCGACCGCGGTCGGGGTGGCGTACCCCCACAACGGGAAGTACGCCAGCGTGCTCGCCTGCCGCGCGGCGACCTCGGCAAGCTCGGCGCGGCCGTGGCCGACCTGCACCGTGAACAGCCCGGACAGTGCGTCGAGGTAGCTCTTGCCGCGGTCGTCGAAGATGGTCACGCCGTCGCCGCGGACAATGATCGGCGGCGTGATGCCGGCGCCGTGCCGGGCGAAGTGCAGCCAGAGGTGTTCTGTCATGTTGGTCGCGAGCGTAGCGCTAAAGCGCGCCGAACCTGGCCGGGACGACCTTCCGATTCCCCACCGTTGTTCCTACGATCGGTAGTAGAGCGTTACGAGGAGGTTATGGTGCGCTGGCGCGGTGTTCATCACGTGGAATTCGCCGTCCTGGACTACGACGGCTCCCTCGGTTTCTACGACGCGATGCTCGGCTGGCTGGGATACACGAGCTTTTCCACACTCGACATCGACTATCGATCGACCTATTACATGACCCGCTTCCTTACGCCGCACAGCTACATCGGCATTCAGCCGGCGCGCACCGGGCAAAAGCTCGTCCACTCCGACCAGGCCGTCGGGATCAACCACATCGCCCTGTGGGCCCGCAGCCGGCGAGAGGTCGATCGCTTTTATCGCGAGTTCCTGACCCCGCGCGCGATACCGGTCACCGACCGACCCAAGGCGTATCCGCACTACTGGCCCGGCTACTACGCCGTCTTCTTCGACGACCCGATCAACGGAATCCATTGGGAACTGGCGTGGCTGCCGAAAGTTCCTTCGCCGCGCCAACTTTGGGCGTCATACCGCGCGTTCGCTTCCATTGCGGCGGGCCGGGCCGACTTGCCTGACTCGGTGCCCGGCCTTGCCCGGCGGGCCAGGCGCGCCTTGCCGTCCCGGCGGCCGTTGTGACCGCCGGGCGCGATTGCCTAGGCTGTCGGGCATGACCTCGGCGCAGGGGGTCCGCGAATTCGAAGACCTGCGGCCGCATCTGATGGCGGTAGCCTACCGGCTAACCGGTACGGTCGCAGACGCCGAGGACATCGTGCAGGACGCCTGGCTGCGCTGGGATTCCCAGGACCCCGATAAGGCGGCGGAGATCATCGACCTGCGGGCCTGGCTGACCACCGTGGTGAGCCGGATCGGCCTGGACAAGCTGCGCTCGGCCGCGCATCGGCGCGAAAAATACACCGGCACTTGGCTGCCCGAGCCGGTGGTCACCGGTTTCCCAGGTTCTCCAGAAGCGGATCCGCTGTCCGCCGTGGTGGCCGCCGAAGACGCGCGGTTCGCGGCGATGGTCGTGCTGGAGCGCCTGTCCCCGGATCAGCGGGTCGCCTTCGTACTGCACGACGGGTTCGCCGTGCCCTTCGCCGAGGTGGCCGGCGTGCTGGGCACCACCGAGGCCGGCGCCCGGCAGCTGGCATCGCGGGCCCGCAAGGCCGTCACGGCGGAGCCGCCACCCAAGCCCGACCCGTCGCACGACGAGGTGGTCGGCCGGCTGATGGCCGCCATGGCCGCCGGCGACCTGGACACCGTGGTCTCGCTGCTGCATCCCGACGTCACCTTCACCGGCGATTCGAATGGCAAGGCGCCCACGGCGGTTCAGGTCATCCGCGGTCCGGACAAGGTGGTCCGGTTCATGCTGGGCCTGGCGCAGCGCTACGGCCCGGCGATGTTCACCTCGTATCAGCTGGGGCTGGTCAACGGCGAACTCGGCATCTACACCGCCGGCTGCCCCGCTTCCGACGGATATCGGGAGATGCTGCCGCGGATCACGGCGCTGACGGTGCGCGACGGAAAGGTTTGCGCCCTATGGGATATCGCCAACCCCGATAAGTTCACCGGGTCTCCGCTGCGGCCTCGCTAGACTCCGGCGCCCACGGGACGCGGCAGGCGTCGCCGGAATTGAAGCCCTGTTCGGTGATGCCCAGCGCGGTGTTCATCCGGGCCCGCATGTTCTCCACGCCGATCTGATAGGTCAGCTCGATCACGCCCGCGTCGCCGAACCGGGCCCGCAGGTCGGCGACCTGGTCGTCGGTGACGGTGTGCGGATCGGTCGTCATCGCGTCGGCGTAGCGGATCGCGGCGCGCTCGTCGTCGGTGAAGGCCGTTGAGGTGGCGTAACTGTCGATGTCTTTGAGTCGCTCGATGTCGAGGCCGTCCAGGCGCTGCAGCATGGAACCGAAGTCGACGCACCACGAACAGCCGATGCTGCGGGCGGTCCACAACACCGCGAGCTCACGCACGCTGACCGGCAGCTGCTTCGACGCCCGCTCGATCATGGTCTCGTGCACGGCGCCGGCGACCATCAGCTTGCGATGGTGGGCGGTCACGGTGAAGGGTTCGGGAACCTGGCCGTAGCGCCGCTTGGCGATCCGATACATCGCGCGGGTCAGCAGCCCGGCGCGCTTGGGGGACAGGGGCTCGATGCGGGTTTTCTGTGTCATACCCCTGAAGACGAGACAGGTCGGGAAAGTGTGACGGCCCTCCGCCCGCGGTCGTCACTCTGGCGTGACGCTCGGCGCCCAGCGCCACGCTGGCGTGACGCTCGGCCGCAAAGGCCGGCGCCTAACGGGTGAACATCAGCGCGCGCTTGACCTCTTGGATCGCCTTGGTGATCTGGATGCCGCGCGGGCAGCACTCGGTGCAGTTGAACGTGGTGCGGCACCGCCACACGCCGTCCACCTCGTTGAGGATGTCGAGGCGCTCGGCGGCGGCTTCGTCGCGGCTGTCGAAGATGAAGCGGTGCGCGTTGACGATCGCCGCGGGGCCGTAGTAGCTGCCCTCGTGCCAGAACACCGGGCAGCTGGTGGTGCAGGCCGCGCACAGGATGCACTTGGTGGTGTCGTCGTAGCGGGCGCGGTCGGTGGGGCTCTGAATGCGTTCCCGCGTCGGCGGATTCCCGCTGGTGACCAGGTAGGGCTTGACCGCACGGTAGGCGTCGAAGAACGGCTCCATGTTGACCACCAGGTCCTTCTCCACCGGCAGGCCACGGATCGGTTCCACCGTGATGGTGAGCTGCTTGCCCTTCTTCTCGGGCAGCAGGTCGCGCATCAGCACCTTGCAGGCCAGCCGGTTGACGCCGTTGATGCGCATGGCGTCCGAGCCGCACACCCCGTGGGCACAGGAGCGCCGGAAGGTCAGGGTCCCGTCCAGGTAGCCCTTGATGTAGATCAGCAGGTTGAGCAGCCGGTCGCTGGGCAGGCACGGCACCCGGAAGCTTTGCCAGCCACCGGTTTCCGCGAAGGCGTCGGGGTCGTCGGGGTTGAACCGGGCGATCTTGAGGGTCACCATCACCGCGCCCTGGGGGATGGGCGGCAAGGGCGGCTCGGGTCCCCGGTCCACCTCGACTTCGGCGCTGTCGGACATCAGTACTTCCGTTCCTTGGGCTCGTAGCGGGTCTGCACGACGGGCTTGAAGTCCAGTGCGATGTCGCTGCGCAGATCGGTGCCCTGCTTGTAGGCCCCAATTTCCTTGTAGGCCATGGTGTGGCGCATGTAGTTGACGTCGTCCCGGTTCGGGTAGTCCTCCCGGGCATGCCCACCGCGGGATTCCTTGCGGTTCAACGCGCCCACCACCGTGACCTCGGCCAGCTCCAGCAAGAAGCCCAGTTCGATGGCCTCCAGCAGGTCGCTGTTGAACCGTTTCCCCTTGTCGTGCACGGTGATTCGGGAGTACCGCTCCTTGAGCGCGTGAATGTCGGTCAGCGCCTGCTTGAGCGTCTCCTCGGTGCGGAACACCGCGGCGTTGTTGTCCATCGACTGCTGCAGCGCGCTGCGGATGTCGGCCACGCGCTCGTTGCCCTGCTCGCTCAAGATGTCGCCCACCCAGCCGACCACCATCGCCTCCGGACTCGGTGGCATGTCGACGAAGTCGTGCCCGTCGGCGTAATCCGCGGCGGCGATGCCGGCGCGGCGGCCGAAGACGTTGATGTCCAGCAGCGAATTGGTGCCCAGCCGGTTGGCGCCGTGCACCGACACGCACGCGCACTCGCCGGCCGCGTACAGGCCCGGCACCGTGGACGTGTTGTCGGCCAACACCTGTCCGGTGACGGTGGTGGGAATGCCGCCCATCACGTAGTGGCACGTCGGGTACACCGGGACCAGCTCGTGCACCGGGTCGACGCCCAGGTAGGTGCGGGCGAACTCGGTGATGTCCGGCAGCTTCGCCTCGAGCACGTCCTCGCCGAGGTGGCGCACGTCGATGTAGACGTAGTCCTTGTGCGGGCCCGCGCCGCGGCCCTCGAGCACCTCCAGCACCATCGAGCGGGCGACGATGTCGCGCGGCGCCAGGTCGACGATCGTCGGGGCGTAGCGCTCCATGAACCGTTCGCCCTCGCCGTTGAGCAGCCGGCCGCCCTCACCGCGCACGGCCTCGGAGATCAGGATGCCCAGCCCGGCCAGGCCGGTCGGGTGGAACTGGTGAAACTCCATGTCCTCCAACGGAAGTCCCTTGCGGAACACGATTCCGATGCCGTCGCCGGTCAGCGTGTGCGCATTCGAGGTGGTCTTGTACATCCGGCCCGAACCGCCCGTCGCGATCACCACGGCCTTGGCGTGGAAGACGTGGATCTCGCCGGTGGCCAGCTCGTAGGCCACCACGCCGGTGGCCACCGGCCCCCTCGGGGTCTGGGTCAGGACCAGGTCCAGCGCGTAGAACTCGTTGAAGAACTGCACGTCGTGGCGGACGCAGTTCTGGTACAGCGTCTGCAGGATCATGTGGCCGGTGCGGTCGGCCGCGTAACACGCCCGGCGCACCGGGGCCTTGCCGTGTTCGCGGGTGTGCCCGCCGAACCGGCGCTGGTCGATGCGGCCCTCGGGGGTGCGGTTGAACGGCATCCCCATCTTTTCCAGGTCGAGCACCGCGTCGATGGCTTCCTTGCACATGATCTCCACGGCGTCCTGGTCGGCGAGGTAGTCGCCGCCCTTGACGGTGTCGAAGGTGTGCCATTCCCAGTTGTCGTCTTCCACATTGGCCAGCGCCGCGCACATCCCGCCCTGGGCGGCGCCGGTGTGGCTGCGAGTGGGGTACAGCTTGGTCAACACCGCGGTCCGGACGCGGGGACCGGCTTCCACCGCCGCGCGCATTCCGGCGCCCCCGGCGCCGACGATGACGACGTCGTATCGGTGTTGGGAGATCACCTCGTCAGCCTCCGATGTTCGGGTCGAAGGTCACCAGCACGTAGGTCCCCAGCACCAACGTGACGCCCATCGACAACAGCAGCAGGCTGTTGAGCCAGAACCGGGTGCTGTCCTTGCGGCTGTAGTCGTCGATGATGGTGCGCAGGCCGTTGCCGCCGTGCAACTGTGCCAGCCACAACAGCGCCAGATCCCAGAACTGCCAGAACGGCGAGGCCCAGCGCTGCGCCACGTAGTTGAAGTCGATGCGGTAAACGCCGTCGTCCCACATCAGCATGATGAACAGGTGCCCGACGGCCAGCACGATCAGCGCGACGCCCGAGAACCGCATGAACAGCCACGCGAACTTCTCGAAGTTGGGGATGCCGGCCTTCCGCCGCGGCGAGCGCGGGTTGTCCAGGCTGGCCGGCCGGTCGTGGCTGCGCTGGCGTACCGGGGCGGCCTGGCCCCGGCCGAGCTGCAGGTCGGGGGAGCTCATCGCAGGTGCTCGGTGATGTGGATGCCGGTCACCACGCCCGCCGAGACCATCAGCAGCAGGAAGACGACGCCGACGATCCAGAACATCAACTTCTGGTAGCGGGGACCCTCGGACCAGAAGTCGATGAGGATGACGCGGATCCCGTTCAGCCCGTGGAATGCCACCGCGGCCACCAGCCCGTACTCCATCAGGCCGACGACCGGGGTCTGATAGTCGTGGATCACCGCGTCGTAGGTCTGTGGGCTCACCCGCAGCATCGCCGCGTCCAGTACGTGGACGAACAGGAAGAAGAAGATCGTCGCGCCGCTGATGCGATGCAGCACCCACGACCACATGCCCGGGTCGCCCCGATACAGGGTGCGGGGTGGTCGCCGCCTGCGCGAGCGTGCAGATGCTGTTGCCGGATCCGCGGTTGTCGCCTGTGTGGTCACCCAGTCCTCACCGCCTTCTGACATCAAGGGAGGGCAGTTCAGCCTAACCCGGCCGGAGGATGACCTGCGCCGAACAGTCCGCCCAGCCAAGGGTCGTGCCAGAGTTAGGGTGGCAGTCTTACGTGGCAAAAGGTGAACGGGGTTGGGTATGCCTGATGTCGATTGGAATACGCTGCGCCACATGGCGATCGGTGCCGCGGCGGGGGCCTACGCGCCGTACTCGCGGTTCGCGGTGGGGGCGGCCGCGCTGGTCGACGACGGCCGCGTGGTCACCGGCTGCAATGTGGAGAACGTCTCATATGGCCTTGGTCTCTGCGCCGAATGCGGCGTGGTGTGCGCCCTGCACACCTCCGGCGGCGGCCGGTTGATCGCGCTTGCCTGCGTCGACGGGCAGGGAAACCCGCTGATGCCGTGCGGGCGATGCCGCCAGGTGCTGTTGGAGCACGGCGGTCCCGAGCTGCTGATCGACCATCCGGACGGGCCCCGCCGCCTCGGCGAGCTGCTGCCCGACGCCTTCGGCGCCGCCGACGTGGAGCGGGGGCGCAGATGATCGGCCTGAGGGCGGGGCGCCGCCTGCCCGGGTTGCTGGGCGCGGCGCTGATCGCGGCCGGGCCGGGTGTGGCGGGCTGCACGTCGGAACCGCGCACCGCGAGCCCGCCGTCGCCGACTGCGTCGGCGGGGCCGGCGGGGTGGGTCGACGACGCGGTGTCGTTCTCGGGGGCGGACATGACGGTGTACGGCACGTTCCGTCACCCGGCGGGGCGGGGCGTGGTGCCGGCGGCGCTGTTGATCGCCGGCAGCGGGCCGACGGACCGCAACGGCGACTCGGCGCTGATTCCCGGTCAGGTCGACACGCTGCGCAACCTGGCGCAGGCCCTCTCCGACGACGGCGTCGCCACGCTGCGCTACGACAAGCTCGGAACGGGCCAGACCGGCCTGGGCCCCTACGCGGCGGATCCGGGGAAGGTCGACATCGGCGCCTTCCAGGGTGAGGCGACCGCGGCGCTGCAGTTCCTCGCCGGGCAACCCCGCATCGACCGGACGCGCCTGATGGTGGTGGGGCACAGCGAGGGCGCCCTGTACGCGCTGACGTTGGCCACCGCCGCGCCCGGGATCGTCCCCCCGGTGCACGCCCTCGGTTTGGTGGAGCCGGCGAGCCGGCGCATCCTCGACCAGCTGTCCGAGCAGGTCCACGCCCAGGCCGACGCGGCCGTGCGGGCCGGGCGGCTCTCTCCCGCGCAGGCCGCCGCAAGCACCGCGGCGATAGATGGCGCCATCCAGGCCTTCCGCGACACCGGCCAGGTTCCGCCGAACGAGCCCCCGGCTCTGCGGCCGATCATCAACGCCGCCAACGCGCGGGCCCTGTTGGAGGAGGACGCACTCGATCCGGTGGTCCTGGCCGCCAAGCTGCCCCGCGGCACGCCGGTCTTGCTCACCTGCAGCGACGCTGACCGCCAGATCACCTGCGGCGACGTCGACCACCTGGCGTCCGGGCTGGCCGGGGCGGGCACCAAGACCGACTACGTCCACCTGACTGGGGTCGATCACGTCCTCAAGGAGGATCCGAGCGGAGCCGTGACCGCTTACACGAAGCCGCTGCCGTTCTCCGGCCAGCTCGTCGGCGCGCTGGCGTCGTTCGTCAAAGCGAACGTGACGGCCCCCTGAGACCCGGAGGCGACCCCCCGTTGACCGACTACGCATTCGACGCGCCGACGGTGATCCGGACCAAGCGCGACGGCGGCCGGCTGTCCGATGCCGCCATCGAGTGGGTCATCGAGGCCTACACCCACGGCCGGGTCGCCGAGGAACAGATGTCGGCGCTGCTGATGGCGATCTTCCTGCGCGGCATGGACCGCGGCGAGACCGCCAGCTGGACCGCGGCGATGCTGGCGTCCGGCGACCGGCTCGACTTCCGCGGCCTGGGGACGCCCACCGTGGACAAGCACTCCACGGGCGGCGTGGGGGACAAGATCACCCTGCCGCTGGTGGCCGTCGTCGCCGCGTGCGGCGCGGCCGTGCCGCAGGCGTCGGGACGGGGACTGGGGCATACCGGCGGCACGCTGGACAAGCTCGAGTCCATCGCCGGGTTCACCGCCGCGCTGTCCAACCGGCGGGTGCGCGAGCAACTTCGCGATGTCGGGGCGGCCATCTTCGCCGCCGGCGAGCTGGCGCCGGCCGACGCCAAGCTGTACGCGCTGCGCGACGTCACCGCGACCGTCGAGTCGCTGCCGCTGATCGCCAGCTCGGTGATGAGCAAGAAGCTGGCCGAGGGGACCGGCGCGCTGGTGCTCGACGTGAAGGTGGGCTCCGGGGCGCTGCTGAGCTCTTTCGAGCGGTGCCGCGAACTGGCCCACACCATGGTCGAGCTGGGCGCGGCCCACGGGGTGCCCACCCGTGCGCTCTTGACCGACATGAACGGCCCGCTGGGCGCCACGGTCGGCAACGCCCTCGAGGTCGCCGAGTCGCTGGACGTGCTGGCCGGTGGCGGCCCGCCCGACGTGGTCGAGCTGACGGTGCGGCTGGCCGCCGAGATGCTCGAGCTGGCCGGGGTCGACGGGCGCGACCCCGCCGAGACGCTGCGCGACGGCACCGCGATGGACCGATTTCGCCGGCTCGTCGCCGCCCAGGGTGGCGATTTGTCGATTCCGCTGCCCGTCGGTGCGCATTCCGACACCGTGACCGCCGCCCGGGGCGGCACAATGGGCGATATCGACGCGATGGCAGTGGGGCTGGCGGCTTGGCGGCTCGGCGCGGGCAGGTCCCGCCCGGGCGAACGGGTGCAGGCCGGCGCCGGCATCCGGATCCACCGCCGCCCCGGCGAGCCGGTCACCGCCGGAGCGCCGCTGTTCACCCTCTTCACCGACACCCCCGAGCGCTTCGGCGCCGCGCTGGCCGAGCTGGACGGCGGCTTCAGCGTCGGCGACACACCACCGGCTTCGCGGCCGCTGATCATCGATCGGATCGTCACGTGACCACCCCACTGGGCCTCGAGCAGATCCGGAAGGCGCCCAAGGCGCTGCTGCACGATCACCTCGACGGGGGGCTGCGCCCGTCGACCGTGGTGGAGATCGCCGACCAGATCGGCTACGACGGGCTGCCCACCACCGACGTCGACGAGCTGGCCACCTGGTTTCGCACCCAGTCGCACAGCGGCTCGCTGGAGCGCTACCTGGAGCCGTTCTCGCACACCGTGGCGGTGATGCAGACGCCCGACGCGCTGCATCGCGTGGCCTACGAGTGCGTCGAAGACCTGGCCGCCGATTCCGTTGTCTACGCCGAGATCCGCTTCGCGCCCGAGCTGCACATCGACCGGGGGCTGTCCTTCGATGCGATCGTCGACGCCGTGCTGGCCGGTTTCGCCGACGGCGAGAAGGCGTGCGCCGCCGCCGGCCGGCCGATCGTGGTGCGGCTATTGGTCACCGCCATGCGGCACGCCGCGGTGTCGAGGGAGATCGCCGCACTGGCAATCCGGTTCCGGGACAAGGGAGTCGTAGGTTTCGATATCGCCGGCGCCGAGGCCGGCAACCCGCCGACGCGGCACCTGGACGCCTTCGAGTACATGCGAGACCACAACGCGCGCTTCACCATTCATGCCGGTGAGGCGTTCGGGCTGCCGTCGATTCACGAGGCGATCGCGTTCTGCGGCGCCGACCGCCTGGGCCACGGAGTGCGCATCGTCGACGACATCGACGTACTCGACGACGGCGAAGTCCTATTGGGCAGACTGGCATCGATCCTGCGGGACAAGCGAATTCCGCTTGAGCTATGCCCCAGCTCCAACGTGCAGACCGGCGCGGTGAAAAGCATCGCGGATCATCCGTTCGACCTGTTGGCCCGCACCCGGTTCCGGGTGACCGTCAATACCGACAACCGGCTGATGAGCGATACCACCATGAGTCTCGAAATGTGCCGACTGGTAGAGGCTTTCGGTTATGGATGGAGCGACCTCGAGCGGTTCACCATCAACGCGATGAAGTCGGCCTTCCTGCCGTTCGACGAACGGCTGGCGATCATCGACGACGTGATCAAGCCGCGTTATGCCGTGCTGATCGCGGGCTGACGCCGCTCGCCCGAAAACCGGGCGAGCGGCTCAGCTTTCGGCTCAGCGGGTGAGCCTGGTGCCGGTGCGGCGACCGGTCAGCGCCTCGTAGAGGGCGATGAGGACGATGGCGGCGCCGACTCCGATGAAGAACGGAATCCACGCGATACCGCCATTGGCGTTGTGGTATCCGAACTGGCTGGCGACCGCCGAGCCGATCAAACCGCCTACGGCGCCGATCACGACGGTAATGATCATGCCGACGTTCTGCTTGCCCGGCATCACCAGGCGCGCGACCACACCGATGATCGCGCCCACGATGATGGCGAGGATTATGGATCCGACCATTTCAGCTCCTGTCATAACGGCTCCCGGGGTTGGGCGCCATCTTCGGACAGGATTTCCCCGAAACGTTGGACTTCTAACACAATTCGCGGGGGAGTCAGAACGGGTCGGCCCCGAGCCCGATGGCGCGCACCGTGCTGGCCAGGTGCGTCTGCACCGCGTGCAGCGCTCGCTGGCCGTCACCGTCGCGTAGCGCCTCGGCGATGTCGCGGTGCTCGTCGAGGATCGTGGTCACCCGCTCGGGGTCGCGCAGCGCCGACTCGCCGATCATCCTCATCTGCCGGTCCCGCAGTGACGTATAGAAACCCGACAAGATGGCGTTCCCCGACTCGGCCAGCGTGATGGCGTGGAAGGTGCGGTCGGCGTCGAGGAACTCGGGCCAATCGGCGCGGTCGACGGCGGCGCGTTGCCGTTGCAGCTCGTCGGACAGCCGCTGGAAAACCGCGGCGCACGCGGCGGGCCCGCGGCCCACCACCTTGGCCGCCGCGAACCGTTCCAGCACCAGGCGCGCCTCCATCACCGACCGGACCTCGTCGGGCGAAACGGGGACCACCAGGGCGCCGCGCTGCGGGTACAGCCGCAGCAGGCCCTCGGCCTCCAGCCGCAGGAACGCCTCGCGCACCGGGGTGCGCGACATTCCCAGCGCAGCGGCGACGTCGCCCTCGCTGATCAACTCCCCGCCGGGGAACGCGCCGGTGAGCACCTGCGACTTGACGTAGTCGAGCGCGCGGTCCTTGGCCGTGGCCGGCCGGGGGTCACTCGTTGCCACTGCAGCCTTCCGGTAGCTAAGTCGTATCCCAGCAGTGTGGTGACGGTACACCGCGGCGGCGCGCCGGCCGGCGGATGACGGGGCATTCGCGCGCGGCATTGACAACGCGGCAACTGAGATACAAGATAGATACAAGACAAACTTAAGACGTGTTCAAGACCAGTTCGAAGGAGACGCGAAATGCCCGGCACCGAACAAGCCGTGACCCCGAACCTGGATCCGACGATTCCCGCGCCGATGATCAACGTGGCCGAGTACGGGTTCGAAGGCCGGTTTCAGGACTGGGCCGAGGACGCCGAGTACTTCGAGTACTCCAAGGCCGCCAACCCCATCGGCTCGGGACATGTCCCCCAGGTGCCGATCACCCGGTTCGATGCGGATGTCTACGCCGATCAGCCGACCGGTGTGATCCCGCTGGATCTGTCCAAGGAGCTGCGCATCGAGACGGGCGCGGCGACCAGCCCCGCGCTGCTGGCCAACTTCGTGCGCATCCGCCCGGGCGAACAGATCGACACCAGCCCCAACGCCACCTCGCAGCTGTACTACGTGCTCTACGGGCGGGGCTTCGCGGCGGTCGACGGCCGGCTGGTCGGATGGGAGAAGGGCGACTTCCTGACCCTGCCCGCGGGCACCCGTTCGGTGTTCTACGCGGCGGCCGACACCGCCATGTACTGGGTGCACGACGAGCCGCTGATGCGCTACCTGGGCGCCGACGCCACCCGGCCGCGATTCCGCGCGACGAAGTTCCGCCGTTCGGACGCGGTGGCCAAGCTGGATGAGATCGCGTCGCGCCCCGGCGCCAACGAGAAGAGCCGGGTCAGCGTGCTGCTGGCCAACGCCAACCAGGAGCAGACGCTGACCATCACCCACGTGCTGTGGGCCATGTTCGGCGTGCTGCCCCCCAACCAGGTGCAGCGCCCACACCGGCACCAGTCGGTCGCGCTCGACCTGATCCTCGACGCGCCGGCGAGCGGCTGCTACACCCTGCTGGGCACCCGCCTCGACGAGCACGGCGACATCGTCGACCCGATCCGGGTGGACTGGCGAGCCGGCTGCGCCTTCACCACCCCGCCCGGCATGTGGCACGCCCACTACAACGAGACCGACCAGCCCGCGCACCTGATCCCGATCCAGGACGCCGGGCTGCAGACCCACCTCCGCAGCCTCGACATCAAGTTCACGCAGCGCCGCGACCTCGTCGCCGGCTGAGCCGGCGGGCCGTGCACCGGCCACGCTTGGCGCATAGTGTGGCTGGACATGAAGTTGCCCCTGCTGGGCCCCGTGTCGGTCACCGGCTTCGAGCACGCGTGGTTCTTCCTGGTTCTGCTCGTCGTTCTGCTGGTCCTGGGCATCTACGTCGTGCTGCAGTTCGCCCGCCGCCGGCGGGTGCTGCGCTTCGCCAACATGGAGGTGCTGGAGCGGGTCGCGCCTGCACACCCCAGCCGGTGGCGGCACGTGCCGACGATCCTGCTGGCCACGTCGCTGGTGCTGCTGACCACCGCGATGGCCGGGCCGACCTCCGACGTCCGGATCCCGCTGAACCGTGCGGTCGTGATGCTGGTGATCGACGTGTCGGAGTCCATGGCCTCCACCGACGTCCCCCCCGACCGGCTGACCGCCGCCAAGGTGGCCGGCAAGCAGTTCGCCGACGAGCTGACGCCGGCGATCAACCTGGGGCTGGTGGAGTTCGCGGCCAACGCCTCGCTGCTGGTCGCCCCGACGACCAACCGTGCGGCCGTGAAGGCGGCGATCGACGGCCTGAAACCGGCCCCCAAAACCGCGACGGGCGAGGGCCTGTTCACCGCGCTGCAGGCCATCGCGACCGTCGGCTCGGTGATGGGCGGCGGCGACGGCCCGCCCCCGGCGCGCATCGTGCTGGAGTCCGACGGCGCCGAGAACGTGCCGCTGGACCCCAACGCCCCGCAGGGCGCGTTCACCGCCGCCCGGGCCGCCAAGGCCGAGGGCGTGCAGATCTCGACGATCTCCTTCGGGACGCCGTACGGCACCGTCGAGTACGAGGGCGCCACCATCCCGGTGCCCGTCGACGACCAGACGCTGCAGAAGATCTGCGAGATCACCGACGGCCAGGCGTTCCACGCCGACAGCCTGGAGTCGTTGAAGAACGTCTACGCGACCCTGCAGCGCCAGATCGGCTACGAGACCGTCAAGGGCGACGCGAGCCTGGCCTGGATGCTGCTGGGTGCCGTCGCGATGGCGGGCGCCGTCCTGGCCGGCCTGTTCCTGAACCGCCGGCTGCCCGCCTGAGCGATCAGATCGGCAGCCGCCGGTTGATCAGCAGCGCCAGCGCCGTCGCGATCAAGGCGGTGATGACGCCCAGGCGCAACCACCCGGCGCTGCCCGGCCCGGGCACGGTGCGGTAGCCGATGTCGTTCTCGATGGCGTTGTAGCTCTTGTTGAGCTCGGTGATGTTGCTGGCGGTATAGGACTGCCCGCCGGACAGCTTGGCGATCATCTTCATCTGGTCCGTCGAGACCGGGACGGCGACCCGGTGCCCGTCCATCTCGATCTCGCCCGTCTTGGTGCCGAACGAGATCGTCGCGATGGGCACCCCCTCGTCCCGGGCCAGCCGGGCCGCGGTGTAGACGCCGTCATGCGGATCGCTGGGGTTGGACGGCTTGTTCTCCCCGCCGTCGGACAGCAGCACGATGCGGGCCGGCGGCGGCGTGTCGCCACCCGTGATGGCGGTGGCGCTGACCGCGTGCAGGGCGGTGAAGATGGCCTGGCCGGTGGCCGTGCTGTCGGCGAAGTCGAGCTTCTTGAGCGCATCGATGGTCGCCTGGTGCTGCGGGGTCGGCGGCACCAGCAGGTACGGCGTGCCCGCGAAGCCGACCAGCCCGAGGTTGATGCCCGGCGTCAGCTGACTGGCGAACTGGCTGGCCGCCTCCTCGGCGGCCTTGAGCCGGTTGGGTGGCACGTCGGTCGCCCGCATGGATTGCGACATGTCGATGACCAGCACGATGACCGCCCGGTTGCGCGGGATGCGCATGTCGTGGGTGGGGGTGGCCAGCGCGATGGTCAACAGGACCAGGCTGAGTAGCGACACGGCGATCGGGATGTGCCGCGTCGGCGACTGCGGGACGCTGGCCTCGGTGTACCGGCGCAGCCGGCGCCGGCGCCGGGCCTGGACCAGGATGTAGACCGCGAGCAGGGCCAGCGGGAGCAAACCGAACAACAGCATACCCGGGCGTTGAAAACCGTACAGCGGTAACGGGCCTACCCCGGGAAGCGACACCCGCCAGTAAAGATGAGACTCGAAGGCCCGTCAAACGCAGGGTTACCGGCGCCTACTCGCGCCGGAGCCGCCCGTCGATGAATTGCTCCAGGTTCTCCCACTCCCGTACCGCCGCGGCGTAGGGGGCCGAGGGCTTGCCGACCGAACCGGGCTCGAGCACGTAGGCCACCAGCTTGCCCAGCGGGCGGCCCGTCTCGAGCGCCTTGTCGACCGTGCCCTCTTCCGAGTAGTCGCCGATGTCGCGGAGCAGCTCGACGGCCAGGTCCAACTGGTCGCGGTCCACGGCGTCCGGCCCGTCGGCGATGTCGTCGGCCAGCCCGCTGAGCACGTAGATGTTGTCCTCGGTGACCTTGACTTCCAGCGAACCGTCGGTGGCGGCCGTGCGGATGTCGTCGTAGGTGCTCAAGTCGGACAAGTCGTGGTCGTGCTCGTCGGCCAGGTAGCGGGCCAGCGCCCGCTCGGAGCTGAACACGCTGATGCGCCCGTTGCGGCCCAGGAAGATGGGGCGGTCGTCCAGGTAGCAGCGCAGCGTGTAGAAGGTGCCCGAACTCGTCATGATCCGAATCGGGTCGATGCCCACCTGCAGCCAGAAGTCCTCGTCGCTGCCCAGGATCACGGTGTCGTCGGCCGCGTGGGGTTCCTCGTCGTCTTCGTCGGCCGCCACGGACTCCTCGGCCTGCACGTCGGCTTCCCCCTCGGCCTCCCCGGCGGCCTCGGTGTCTTCGGTCTCGTCTTCCTCTTCTTCTTCCTCGGGCTCTTCGGCCAGCTCGTCGGCGGCCTTGGCCGACAGTTTGGCGTCGACCTCGGGGGTGGTGGCGATCTCGTCGATCGCGCTGAGCACGTCGTCCCAGCTGCGCCCGATGATCTCCCCGATCGCGTTCCAGCGCTTGAGGCCGGCCTTGCCGGCGAAGTGGTCGATCCCGCCCGACACGGTGCCCAACGTGGGGTTGCCGTTGAAGAACTTCAACACCGCCGCGAGCTCGCACACCGATCCGATCGATGAGACGAGCGCCAGCGTGCGGGCCAGCTCGGTCACCGACTCCTCGGTCGGCTTGTCCGACACCAGCTCCTCGACCGCGACCAGATCGAACTGCTGGTCTTCGGCCGGTGAGAACTTGTGCGCGTGCGCGGCGGTCAGGTCCTTCCACGCCGGGTGGTCGACCAGGTCGTTGTCGGTATCGGAGCGCACGAACGCGACCAGGTCGGCGACGGAGGAGAACACGTACAGGTCCTCGTCCTTGCCCAGGAACGCCTCCCACTCGTCGCCGGCGTCGCGCCAGCGGGGTGCCCACACGGTGTAGCGGTCACCGTCGGACAGGCTCAGGCGGATCGGCACGAGGTCAGCAGCCATGCGGCACACAATAGCGACGGCGGGGGAGGGTGCCTGCCGTCGGCCATCGGATCTAGCCCCAAATATCGGTGATCGGCGGCGCGCCGGCCGCGTATCCGGTCTTGGGCAGCCCGTACATCTGCTCGATCGTGGAAAGCACGTTGTAGTGGTTGATCTGTTCGCTGTAGGCGCCGGGGCGCACGTGCGCGCCGTAGAAGATCGTCGGGATCTGGTTGCGGCTGCCGTTATCGTCCTCATCCCAGGTCACGATCAGCAGGCTGTTGTTGGCCGTCGCCCAGTTGGCGTAGCCCGTCAGCTGGCGGTTCAGCCAGGTGTCGCCCTGCGCGATGGAGCCGTCGTGCATGTTGTCGTCGTTGTTGGGGATGACGAACGACACGGTCGGCAGGCTGGCGTAGTTGCCCATCGGGAACGCGGAGAACGGCAGGGAGTTCGCCGGCGGCACGTTGGTGAAGTTGGCCCAGGGCACATGCTTGCGCGCGTACTTGCCCGCGCTGCACACCGGTGACCCCACGGCGGGCAAGCCCTCGGCGAAGCCGGCGAACGTGTAGCCCGCGGCCAGCAACTCCGAACCCAGGTTGGGGGCGGCGCCGCCGTTGACCGGACACAGGTCCCTGGTCACCCCGAAGGTGTTGCCGGCGAACAGCGCCAGGTAGTTCGGCTCGCTGGGGTGTGTTTCGGCGAACGACTGGACCATGTTGGCGCCACCGGCGGCCAGCGCGGTGATGAACGGCGCCGACTTGCTGCCGATGATGTTGGCCTCGGAGCGGTTCTCCTCCACCACGATCACGATGTGCGCGGGCTGCGGAATGCCCGCTGCCACAAGGCCGATGCGCCCGGTCAGCGGACCGGCCGCCAGCCCCATCAGCGCCACCGCGCCGAGCGCGCGCAGGACTCGAAATGCGCTGCCCGTCAAACCGGTTGAACCCACGATTCCGCTCAGCACCACGGGAGCATATGGGTGGACCCGGCACGCCGACGGCGGCGACGCGGGCCGTTTCAGCGGGGCGTTAACGAATTGGAGCCGGATCGTTATATAGGGTCAAACACCGTGGAGCTGCGCGTTGTCGATCACCCGCTGGCGGTCGCCCGGCTGACGATGATGCGCGACGAACGGACCGACAACGACGGTTTCCGGGCGGCGTTGCGCGATCTGACCGCGATGCTGGTCTATGAGGCCACCCGGGACACGCCCCGAGAAACCTTCGCGATCCGCACGCCGGTGGCCGAGACGCTGGGAGTGCGACTGGCCAAGCCGCCCCTGCTGGTGCCGGTGTTGCGGGCCGGCCTGGGCATGGTCGATCAGGCGCTCGCGCTTTTGCCGCAGGCGCGGGTCGGATTCGTCGGGGTGGCCCGCAACGAGGAAACCCATCAGGCGAGTGGGTATTTCGAGTCGCTGCCCGACGAGCTTTCCGGCGTGCCGGTGCTGGTCTTGGATCCGATGCTGGCCACGGGCGGGTCGTTGAAGTACACCCTCGGCCTGTTGCTGGCGCGCGGCGCCACCGATGTCACGGTGTTGTGCGTGGTGGCCGCGCCCGAAGGGGTTGCCGCGCTTGAGAAAACGGCGCCCGACGCGCGTCTGTTCACCGTGGCGGTCGACGACGGGCTCAACGAGAATGCCTATATCGTGCCGGGTCTCGGCGATGCGGGTGACCGCCAATTCGGGCCGCGCTAGCTCACAAGCTCTGCGCCGCGGACACCAGCTCGTCGCGCAATGCGCCGGCGCGCTGCCGCGCATCGTGCAGGCCGCCGGTCACCGCGCACCGAACCTCGATGTAGCACTTCAGCTTCGGTTCGGTACCCGAAGGCCGCACCACCAGCCTGACCGACGTGCCCTCGGCGCCGCCGGTGAAGATCAGCGCGTCGGTGATATCGGTGACGTTTGCGGTGAACCCGGCCAGCGTTTCCGGCGGCGTCGCCCGTAGCCGCCGCATCAGTTCGGCGGCCTCGGCGGCGTCGGCGACGCGGCGCGACACTGCCGCGACGTCGTGCACGCCGTACCGTCGGGCGAGCTCGTCGAGGACGTCGGCCACCGAACGCCCGCGCTCGTTGTGCGCGGCCACCAGATCGCACACCAGCACCGCGGCGCTGATACCGTCCTTGTCGCGCACGGCGTCGGGATCCACGCAGTGCCCGATCGCTTCCTCGTAGGCGTACACCAGGGTGCCGCCGGGCACGTTCGCGTCGGCGCGTGCCAGCCACTTGAAGCCGGTAAGGGTTTCGACGTGGGTGGCCCCGTGGTGGCGCGCGATCGCCGCCAGCATCCGCGACGAGACCACCGTGCTGGCCACTACCGCCGTTGCGGGATCGGCGATCCGCGACAAGATGTAGTCGCCCAGCAGCCAACCGGTTTCGTCTCCGGACAGCATTCGCCATCCCGACTCAGTCGGAATGCCGATCGCGCATCGGTCGGCGTCGGGATCCAGCGCGATCGCGACGTCGGCCGTGACGTCCGCGGCCAGGGCGAGCAGCGCGTCGGTGGCGCCCGGCTCCTCGGGATTGGGGAAGGCGACGGTGGGGAAGTCGGGATCCGGTGCGAACTGGGCTCCCACGGTGTGCACCTGCTCAAAGCCTGCGCGTTGCAACGCTTCCACGGCCACGACGCCGCCCACCCCGTGCAGCGGGGTCAGGGCCACCCGCACCGAACCGGTGGCGCGCCGCAGCCCGGCGGCTCGCGCGAGGTAGCGCCCGACCAGGTCGGTGACGGCGGGCGCCACGGGCGCTCGGGCGATTTCGTCGGCCGGCGGAGCGCCGGCCATCGCGGCCTCGATCTCGCGGTCGGTGGGGGAGACGATCTGGATGCCGCCGTCGGCGTAGACCTTGTAGCCGTTGTCGGTCGGCGGGTTGTGTGACGCGGTGATCTGGATCCCGGCGGCGGCGCCGGTGTGGCGCACGGCGAACGCCACCACGGGCGTGGGGACGGGCCCGGGCAGCAGCTGAACCGAAAACCCCTGGGCGGCAAGCACTTCTGCGGTGACGGTGGCGAAAACGGCGGAGCCGTGCCGGGAGTCGCGCCCGACGATCACCGGCGAGCCGGCCAGGTCGCGCCCGCCCAGCACCTGCGCCACTGCCCAGGTCGCGCGCGACACCACCGCCACGTTCATCGCGTCGGGCCCGCCGCGCACCGGGCCGCGCAGGCCCGCGGTGCCGAACGTGAGCGGGTGGGCGAAGCGCGCGGCGAGCTCGTCGGGACCGCACGCGGCGAGCTCGGCGGCCGTCGCCGGATCGGGATCGTGCGCGATCCACTCCTCGGGCGTCATGTCCTTCAGAACCGGGCCACGACGTCGGCCAGCAGCGAGCCCATCAGGCTTGCCGACGCGGCGCCGGCGGCGAGCACCTCGGCGTGGCTCAGCGGCTGGCCGCCGATCCCGGCGGCCAGGTTGGTCACCAGCGACACCCCCAGCACCTCGGCGCCGGCCGCCCGGGCCGCGATGGTCTCGTGCACGGTCGACATCCCGACCAGGTCGGCGCCCAGCATCCGCAGCATGCGCACCTCGGCGGGCGTCTCGTAGTGCGGCCCGGGCAGGCCGGCGTAGACGCCCTCGGTCAGCCCGGGGTCCACCCGGCGGGCGAGGTCGCGCAGCCGCGGCGAGTAGGCATCGGTCAGGTCCACGAACTGCGGGCCGACCAACGGCGAACGCGCGGTCAGGTTGAGGTGGTCGCTGATCAGCACCGGCTGGCCGACCGCCATGTCGGGCCGCAGTCCGCCGGCCGCATTGGTGAGCACGACGATGCGCGCCCCGGCCGCGCAGGCCGCCCGCACCGGGTGCACGACGTGGCACAGGTCGTGGCCCTCGTAGGCGTGCACCCGACCGACCAGCACCAGCACCCGGCGCTCGCCGACGCGCGTCGACATCAGCTCGCCGGTATGCCCGACGGCGGTTGGGGGCGCGAAACCGGGCACGTCGGCCTGCGGCAGCACCGCGGTCGGGGCGCCGAGCGCGGCAACCGCCGGGCGCCACCCCGATCCGAGCACGATGGCGACGTCATGCTCACTGACGCCGGTGCGTTCCCCGATGACCTGCGCCGCCCGCCGCGCCAGTTCGCCGGGGTCGGACGCGGGGGCGCTCACAGTCGGGGAGCTTAGCCCGGCGACGGCGAGCGCCGGTGCGGCGCGAGTTAGGAGCCGGGCCATCGGGCGTAGCCCGGCGACGGCGAGCGCCGGTGCGGCGCGAGTTAGGAGCCGGGCCATCGGGCGTAGCCCGGCGACGGCGAGCGCCGGTGCGGCGCGAGTTAGGAGCCGGGCCATCGGGCGTAGCCCGGCGACGGCGAGCGCCGGTGCGGCGCGAGTTAGGAGCCGGGCCATCGGGCCATCGGGCCATCGGGCTTAGCGCCGCGATGCCGCGCGCCGGAATATGTGAAAATCTGCCGCATGGATCTTCGTAGGTGGCCGATTGTCGGCCTGGCCGTCGCCGTTTGGGTGTCGGTGTTTTCGATCGCGGGCGGCCCGGCGGCGACAGCGCGGGCCGACGGATGCCCCGCCGTTCAACTCATCTTCGCCCGCGGCACCGCGGAGCCGCCCGGCCTGGGGGTCGCCGGAGATGCGCTGCTGGCCGCGCTGCAGGCCGACCTCGGTTCGCGCACCGTCGATGCGTACGCGGTGAACTACCCGGCCAGCTACAACTTCCTGCAGACCGCCGACGCCGCCAACGACGCACGCGACCACATCGCGCAGATGGTCGACCAGTGCCCGGCGACGAAGCTGGTGCTCGGCGGCTTCTCGCAGGGCGCCGCCGCGGTCTCGATGCTGGCCGGAGTGCCGCCGCTGGGCGAGCGCATCGGCAACTTCGGGTCGGCTCCCGCGCTGGATCCCGGCCTAGCGAACAAGGTGGCGGCGGTGGCGGTGTTCGGTAACCCCGGCAACCGCTTCAACACGCCCCTTTCGACGGCGGGCCTGTTCGCCGGCCGCGCCATCGACATCTGCAGCCCCGGTGATCCGGTGTGCGTCGTCGGCGGTCGGGACCGGGACGCCCACCACGATTACGGGGTGCCGCCCTACCCCGGGCAGGCGGCGGGATTCATCGCCGGACTGGTGTAGGCCGGGCCCCAAGGTCGCGGTGGGATACTGCGAGAATGCCCACCACCGCATTGGACAACGTCGAGGATGTCGTGCGGCGACGTGGCGCCGATCTGGTTGAGCTGTCCCACGCCATCCACGCCGAGCCTGAGCTGGCGTTCGCCGAGCATCGCAGCTGCGCCAAGACCCAGGCGCTGGTCGCCGAACGCGGCTTCGAGATCACCGCGCCCGCCGGTGGCCTGGACACCGCCTTTCGTGCCGACTTCGGCAGCGGGCCGCTGACCGTCGGGGTATGCGCCGAATACGACGCGCTGCCCGAGATCGGGCACGCCTGCGGCCACAACATCATCGCGGCGTCGGCGGTGGGCACCGCGCTGGCGCTGGCCGAGGTGGCCGACGACCTGGGCCTGCGGGTGGCACTGATCGGTACCCCCGCCGAGGAGGCGGGGGGCGGGAAGGCGCTGCTGCTGCGGGCCGGGGTGTTCGACGACATCGCGGCGGCGGTGATGCTGCATCCCGGGCCCACCGACATCGCCGGGGCCCGCTCGCTGGCGCTGTCGGAGGCGGTCGTGCACTACCGTGGCAAGGAATCCCATGCCGCCGTCGCGCCGCACCTGGGGATCAACGCCGCCGACGCCGTGACCGTCGCGCAGGTGGCCATCGGGGTGTTGCGGCAGCAACTGGCCCCGGGCCAGCTGGTGCACGGGATCGTCACCGACGGCGGGCAGGCCGTCAACGTCATCCCCGGGCACGCGACGCTGCAGTACGCGATGCGGGCGGTCGAGTCGGATTCGCTGCGACAGCTGGAGGGCAGGATGTACGCGTGCTTCGCCGCCGGCGCGCTGGCCACCGGCTGCGAATACCAAATCGACAACCCGGCCCCCGCGTACGACGAACTCACGCCCGACGAATGGCTGGCCGACGTCTTCCGCGAGGAGATGCGCCGGCTCGGGCGCGAGCCGGTGGCACGCGAGTTCGAAGCGGCGCTGCCCATGGGCAGCACCGACATGGGCAACGTGACCCACGTGCTGCCCGGGATTCATCCGGTGGTCGGGATCGACGCCGGCGGCGCCACGGTGCACCAGCGCGCGTTCACCGCCGCCGCCGCCGGTCCCAGCGCCGACCGCACCGTCGTCGAGGGTGCGATCATGTTGGCCCGCACGGTGGTTCAGCTGGCCCAGACGCCCGCCCAGCGCGACCGGGTGCTGGCGGCGCGAGAGCTCAGACACCGCGGGGCGCGCGCATGAGCCTCCCCGACGCCGCCACCTCCTGGCTGGCCGCACATCACGACGACCTGGTCGAATGGCGCCGGCACATCCACCGCTATCCCGAGCTGGGTCGCCAGGAGTACGCCACCACCCAGTTCGTCGCCGAGCGGTTGGCCGACGCGGGGCTCAACCCCAAGGTGCTGCCCGGCGGCACGGGGCTGGTCTGCGACCTCGGCCCTGAACACGAGCCGAGGATCGCGCTGCGGGCCGACATGGACGCGCTGCCCATGGCCGAGCGGACCGGCGCGCTCTACACCTCCACCATGCCCAACGTCGCGCACGCCTGCGGGCATGACGCCCACACCGCGATCCTGCTCGGCACCGCGCTGACCCTGGCGTCGGTGCCCCAGCTGCCGGTCGGGGTGCGGCTGATCTTTCAGGCCGCCGAGGAGCTGATGCCCGGCGGCGCGATCGACGCGATCGCCGCCGGGGCGATCAGCGGGGTGTCGCGGATTTTCGCCCTGCACTGCGATCCCCGGTTAGAGGTCGGCAAGATCGCGGTCCGGCACGGCCCCATCACCTCGGCGGCCGACCAGATCGAGATCACGCTGCATTCCCCGGGCGGGCACACGTCCCGTCCACACCTGACCGCCGACCTGGTCTACGGGCTCGGCACGCTGATCACCGGGCTGCCCGGGGTGTTGTCCCGCCGCATCGACCCGCGCAACGGCACCGTGTTGGTGTGGGGCGCGGTCAACGCGGGGGTGGCCGCCAACGCCATTCCGCAGAGCGGGGTGCTGGGCGGCACGGTCCGCACCGCCAGCCGGCAGACCTGGGTCGGCCTCGAGGAGATCATCCGCGAGACGGTGTCGGCGTTGCTCGCGCCGCTGGGCATCGAACACACGCTGCGATACCGACGCGGCGTGCCGCCGGTGGTCAACGAGGACGTCTCGACGCGGATCCTCACCCACGCGATCGAGGCGATCGGTCCCGACGCGCTGGCCGATACCCGCCAGTCCGGCGGGGGTGAGGACTTCTCCTGGTACCTCGAGGAGATTCCCGGCGCGATGGCGCGCCTGGGCGTCTGGTCGGGCCAGGGGCCGCAGCTGGATCTGCACCAGCCGACGTTCGACCTCGATGAGCGGGCCCTGGCGATCGGGCTGCGGGTGATGGTCAACATAGTCGAGCAGTCGGCCGCGTTCTCGTTGCCGTAGGGCCGGGCGCCTTAGCGCTCGCGGTTGTGTCGGCTGGTGGCACGCGTTACGTGGTCGGCGATGTGCGCGTAGCTGCGCGCCGTGACGTCGGTTGCCCCGCTCATGATGTTGTAGCCGTGGTCGACGCCGGCCACCTCGTAGTACTCCGCCAACGCCCCGACGCCGTCGAGCTTCTCGGCGTATCGGCGGGCCTCGTCGCGAAGTCGATCGTGTTCGGCGGCCACGATCAGCGCAGGCGCGATGCCGGCGATCCGGTCGGCGTTGGCGCCCCAGGCCGGGGACGCCAGGGGGTCGCGCCGCTGTGCCGGGTCGGGTACGTAGGCGGTGTCGAAGACCTCGCCCATCCACGGTTTCAACACCGCCCGGTGGCCCGCGCTGGACGGTTTGTCGCGGGTGGGCGTGACAAGGTCAAGGGGCGGGTAGTGCAGCACCTGCAATGCGATCCCGGGGCCGCGGTTCGCCAACGCCAGCCGCGCCGCCGCGGCGCTGAGGTTGCCGCCCGCACTCTGGCCACCCACGCAAATTCGGCCCCCGTCCCAGTCGCGGTCGGGGCCGGCCGCCCAGCACACGATGTCGTAGACCTGATGGGGCGCCGCGGGAAAGCGGTGACGCGGTGCCAGCACGTAATCCGGGTTGATCACCACCACACCCGCGTTGGCCGCCAGGTATCGGCACCACGGATCGTCTTGTTCGGGGTGCCCGATCACGAAGCCACCGCCGTGCACGTTGACGTAGACGGGCGGCTTCGTCGTGTCAGCCGGCGGGCGGTAGACGGTCGCCGATACCGGGCCGTGCCGCGTGGGGATGGTGACCTCGCAGGTTTGGCCGGCAATTTCCGGGAAGCGCACCGCGGCCTTGGGAGCCGGGTTGACGGCGGCGGAGAACGTGCGCGCCACGGCGTCGGCGACCACGGGTACCGACAAGATCGACACCGGTCATTGTTCCTTGCGGGAGGATCAGGCCCCGGTTCCCGGGCCGACGTTGTGGGCCGGTCGGGTCCGCAGGTCGTGCACGTAATCCGCTGGCGCCCCGGCGATTTCGGCGGCATCGGCCATCACGCCCAGGTAGCGCGCCGACGGCAGGCCGCCCTCCCACGCGTCGAGCACATACAGCCAGGCCAGCACGGGGTCGGTGCTGGTGTCCGACGAGATGCGCTCCACCCGGCACCGGATCTTCTGGTGGACGCCGAACTCCGAGCCCTCCCAGCGATCGAGGTTTTTCTCGTCGGCCGGGGTCATGTCGTAGAGGACGACGAACACCTTGGAATCCGGATCCTCGACGACGGTGGCCAGCGCGCCTTCCCAGCCGATGTCCTCGCCCCCGAACGTCAAGCGCCAGCCGTGCAGCCAGCCCGTTCCGGCCATCGGCGAATGGGGTGCACGCTTGAGCATCTGCTCAGGATCCATGTTCGACCCGTAGGCGGCGTAGAGCGGCACGGGGAAAGCTTAGACGTCACCCGCACGAGCGGTCTCGTCTCGAGGGCTTCGCCGCCTCGCCCGCTCCCGGGTCGCCCGGCTAGGTTGGGGCTGTGGCGACCCGCATCGTGATCCTCGGTGGAGGCCCGGCCGGTTACGAAGCCGCCCTGGTGGCCGCCACCTCCCACCCCGACACCACCCACGTCACCGTCATCGACTCCGAGGGCATCGGCGGCGCGGCCGTGCTCGACGACTGCGTGCCGTCCAAGACGTTCATCGCCTCGACCTGGCTGCGCACCGAGTTGCGCCGCGCGCCGCGGCTGGGGTTCGACATCGACATCGACGACGCCAAGATCTCGCTACCCCGGATTCACGCCCGCGTGAAGCAGCTCGCCACCGAGCAGTCGGCCGATATCACCGAACAGCTGCTCAGCGTGGGCGTGCACGTGGTCGCCGGTCGCGGCGAGCTGATCGACCCCACGCCCGGGCTGGCCTGCCACCGCGTCAAGGCGACCGCCGCCGACGGCACCACCAGAGAGTTCGAGGCCGACGTCGTGCTGATCGCGACCGGCGCCAGCCCGCGGGTCCTGCCGTCCGCCCAGCCCGACGGCGAGCGCATCCTGACCTGGCGGCAGCTCTACAACCTCGAGGCGCTGCCCGAACACCTCATCGTGGTCGGGTCGGGCGTCACCGGCGCCGAGTTCGTGCACGCCTACACCGAGCTGGGCGTGCCGGTGACGGTGGTCGCCAGCCGGGACCGGGTGCTGCCCTACGAGGACGCCGACGCCGCGTTGGTCCTGGAGGAGGCGTTCTCCGAGCGCGGCGTCGACTTGGTCAAGAACGCCCGCGCCCAGTCGGTCACCCGCACCGACGACGGCGTGCTGGTCACCCTGGCCGACGGGCGCACCGTCGAGGGCAGCCATGCCCTGATGACCATCGGGTCGGTCCCCAACACCGGCGGCCTGGGCCTGGACCGCGTCGGCATCGAGCTGGGCCGCGGCGGCTACCTGACCGTGGACCGGGTGTCGCGGACCTCGGTGGCCGGCATCTACGCCGCCGGCGACTGCACCGGCTTGCTGCCGCTGGCGTCCGTGGCCGCCATGCAGGGCCGGATCGCGATGTACCACGCGCTGGGCGAGGGCGTCAGCCCGATCCGGCTGCGCACGGTGGCGGCGACGGTGTTCACCAGGCCCGAGATCGCGGCCGTCGGCGTACCGCAAACGATGATCGACGACGGTTCGGTCTCGGCCCGCACGATCATGCTCCCGCTGCGCACCAACGCGCGGGCCAAGATGTCCGGGCTGCAACAGGGTTTCGTGAAGATGTTCTGCCGCAAGTCCACCGGCGTGGTCATCGGCGGCGTGGTGGTGGCACCGATCGCCTCCGAACTGATCCTGCCGATCGCCGTGGCCGTCCAAAACCGCATCACCGTCAACGAGCTGGCGCAGACGCTCGCCGTCTACCCGTCGTTGTCCGGGTCGATCACCGAGGCCGCTCGTCGGCTGATGGCCCACGACGATCTGGACTAGCCTTGGTTCGACACCGTCCTACTGGCGAGTAACCGACAGGAGTTTCCCGGTGAGGAGTCCTCTGCCGTGAGCAACCCCATACAGGCGCCCGAAAGCGCACAGACCTGGGCGGCTTCCACGTTGGGACCTCAGCAGCGCGCGTTGGCGTGGGAGCGACTCGGCGCCGAGCAGTTCGACGTCGTCGTCATCGGCGGCGGTGTGGTGGGCTCCGGTTGCGCGCTGGACGCCGCCACCCGCGGGCTCAAGGTGGCGCTGGTCGAGGCGCGCGATTTCGCGTCGGGCACCTCGAGCCGCTCGTCGAAGATGTTTCACGGCGGGTTGCGCTATCTCGAGCAGCTGGAATTCGGGCTGGTGCGCGAGGCGCTCTACGAGCGGGAGCTGTCGCTGACCACCCTGGCGCCGCATCTGGTCAAGCCGATGCCGTTCTTGTTTCCGCTGACGAATCGGGTGTGGGAGCGTCCCTACATCGCCGCGGGCATCTTCCTTTACGACCGGATGGGCGGCGCCAAATCCGTTCCGGCGCAAAAGCATCTGACCCGGGCCGGTGCGTTGCGGTTGAGCCCGGGCCTCAAGCGCAGCGCGTTGGTCGGCGGAATCCGCTACTACGACACCGTCGTCGACGACGCCCGGCACACCATGACCGTCGCCCGCACCGCCGCCCACTACGGCGCGGTGGTGCGGACTTCCACCCAGGTGGTCGCGATGCTGCGCGAGGGCGATCGGGTGACCGGCGTGCGGGTCCGCGACTCCGAAAACGGCGCCGTCACCGACGTTCGCGGTCACGTCGTCGTCAATGCGACCGGGGTGTGGACCGACGAGATTCAGGCGTTGTCCAAGCAGCGCGGGCGATTTCAGGTGCGCGCGTCCAAGGGCGTGCACGTGGTGGTGCCGCGCGACCGCATCGTCAGCGACGTCGCCATCATCCTGCGCACCGAGAAGTCGGTGATGTTCGTCATCCCATGGGGCACCCACTGGATCATCGGCACCACCGACACCGACTGGAACCTGGACCTGGCCCACCCCGCGGCGACCAAGGCCGACATCGACTACATCCTGCAGACGGTCAACACCGTGCTCGCCATCCCGCTCTCGCACGCCGACATCGACGGCGTGTACGCCGGGCTGCGGCCGCTGCTGGCCGGGGAGAGTGAGGAGACGTCCAAGCTGTCGCGGGAGCACGCCGTGGCGGTGCCCGCACCCGGGCTGGTGGCCATCGCCGGCGGCAAGTACACCACCTATCGGGTGATGGCCGCCGACGCGATCGACGCCGCGGCCCAGTTCGTCCCCGCCCGGGTGGCGCCCTCGATCACCGAAAAGGTCAGCCTGTTGGGCGCCGACGGTTACTTCGCACTGGTCAATCAAGCCGAACACGTTGCGGCGCTGCAGGGTTTGCATCCGTACCGGGTGCGCCATCTGCTGGACCGCTACGGTTCGCTGATCGGCGACGTGCTGGGTCCGGCGGCCGGAAACGCCGACCTGCTCAGCCCGATCAAGGAGGCGCCGGGCTACCTGAAGGTGGAGGCCCTGTACGCCGTCACCGCCGAGGGGGCGCTGCATCTGGAGGACGTCCTGGCCCGCCGGATGCGCGTCTCCATCGAATACTCGCACCGCGGCGTCGACTGCGCCCGCGAGGTTGCCGACGTGGTCGCCCCCGTGCTGGGTTGGACCGCGGCGGACGTGGAGCGTGAGGTGGCGAACTACTGCGCGCGGGTGGAGGCCGAGATCTTGTCGCAGGCCCAGCCCGACGACGTGTCGGCCGATGAGTTGCGGGCGAGCGCCCCGGAGGCGCGTGCCGAGATCCTCGAGCCGGTACCCCTGAATTGAGGCCGCGTTGAGGCCCGCCCCACTTCCCGTTCGGGACGGGCTCGGCCCGGCGCGGGTGCGGCTGCGTGGCGGGCCGGTCCTGGCCGAGCTGACGAGCCGGTTCGGCGCTCAGGCGCGCTCGAAGGTGCTGGCGGGGGAGGTGGTCGACGCCGACGGCGCCGTGGTCGACGAGGCCACGGTGCTGCCCGCCGGCGCCAGCGTCTACCTCTATCGCGAGCTGCCCGACGAGGTGCCAGTCCCTTTCGACATCCCGGTGCTTCACCGCGACGCGGACATCGTGGTGGTCGACAAGCCGCACTTCCTGGCCACCATGCCCCGCGGCCGGCACGTGGCGCAGACGGCGCTGGTGCGGCTGCGCCGGGAACTGGGTCTGCCGGAGCTGAGCCCGGCCCATCGGCTCGACCGGCTGACCGCCGGGGTGCTGCTGTTCACGGCGCGCCGCGAAGTCCGCGGCGCCTACCAGACCCTGTTCTCCCGCGGGCTGGTGCGCAAGACGTATCTGGCGCGCGCCGCGGTCGATCCGGCACTGGTGTTGCCGCGCTTGGCGCGGAGCCGAATCGTCAAGCGGCGCGGGGTTTTGCAGGCCGTCTGCGAACCGGGCGCACCCAACGCGGAAACGCTGGTCGAACTTGTCTCCCCGGACGGCCTCTACCGGCTGACCCCGCGCACCGGGCGCACCCATCAGCTGCGCGTGCACATGGCGGCGCTGGGCGTGCCGATCGACGGCGACCCGTTGTACCCCAACGTCATCGACGTGCCGCCCGACGACTTCAGCGCGCCGCTGCGGCTGCTGGCGCAGCGCATCGAGTTCGACGACCCGATGACGGGCGCGCGCCGCGAATTCGTCAGCCGCCGACCGGGACCGTAGTTTCGCCGGTGTCCCGCCGAACACGGGGGTAGCGTCGTTGGTTACCGGCTGGGCTGTCGACGATATTTGCCACCCAGGCGCTCGGCAACGCCCCAGCGGCGATGTGACGGGAGGCACCCATGAAGCGCGGCATCGTCGGAGGATTGGCTGCCCTGGTGATGGCTGCCGAGCTGATCGTCTCGGCGCCGCCGGCCAGCGCCGGCTGCCAGTACGGAGGTCCCGTGCTCAGCAAGTGCGACGGACCCGTCCAGCCCGACGGCACCTGGCAACGATGCGTGGCAGTTGCCCGCTTGGTTCCCAACGGCGCCAGTTCCTACCTCGTGCCCGACGGGCACTGCGACGTGATGGGTCCCGACCATCCCCCTTCGGATTTCAGCTTCGCCGACCCGCCGACGCACATCGACTGAGCAGGCAACCCGTCGCGAAGATGGGATCGGTAGCGAGCCGTTCGTTGTCTGCTGGATCGCGTAGTTCGCATCCCATGTAACGACGTCGGTGTGCGCGGATACCGACCGCATCAGCACGGCGTCGAGGAAGGCGCGAGGCAATGTCGCACAACCACAATCTCGGGAAGCTCGTCGCCGGGGCGCTGCTGTCCGCCGGCATGGCGGTGACCGGGCTGGGGGTGGCCGCGGGCGCGGCGGAGGCCGACCGCGGTCTCGCGCCGCAATTCAATCGCCCACTGCCCCTGGACAACTTCACGGTTCCGCACGACTGGTGCCCAGGGCAGCCTTTGCCGATGCCCGACGTCCGCTGGGACATGGGTGTCTGCCACCACTGGTACTGGGTCCCCGTCGGGGGCATGGGCAACGTCGGCCAATTCGTGTGGGAGGGAGATGCTCCACGCCGCCCCCTGGGGCCGCCCCCGTGCTACGGAGCCCCCATCTGCCTGCCCGGTCTGTAGCGGGCATCCACGGCGGGAAGCATCCCCGGCCGCGGGAGCTGCCCACGATCGGGTAGCACAAGGCGCCTCGCTCGCCGTGTGGAGCGGTCTGGACGCCCCCGCTGCCAATCTTGGAGGCACCGTCTCGGCTAATACTTTGGTCACCCTAACGTCACGGGTATATCGTTCGTCACATCCGGGACTCGACGGGGAAGGATCTGGGGGGCACCCTGGGGGGTGAAAGCGTAATGTTTCCGGTCTCTTTGCAACCTGGTCAACGAAATTTTCCGGCCGCGTACTCGGCGTAGACAATGTGAGATGTGATGGACTTATTCGCGCCACCCGAGGTCACCTCGACGCTCATCCACTCCGGGCCAGGAGCGGGTTCGCTGATCGAGGCCGCCGGCGCGTGGCAGAGTCTGGGCGTCGAGTTGGAGAACTCGGTCGCCGTGTACGCGTCCGCGTTGTCCTCGCTGATGGAGTCCTGGGACGGCCCGTCCTCGATGGCGATGCTGCAGGCCGTGCAGCCCTACCTCATCTGGCTGCGCTCCACCGCGCAGCAGGCCCAGCAAATGGCCACGTCGGCGGAATCCGCCGCGGTGGCGTTCAGCGCCGTCCAGTCGGCGGTGGTCCATCCCGCAGTCGTAACCGCCAACCGGACACGGCTGGCGCAGCTGCTGGCGACCAACCGGTTCGGGCAGAACACGGCGGCGATCGCCGAAACCGAGAACGAGTACCAAACCATCTGGACGAACAACTCGGCGGCGATGACGCAGTATCAGGCGTCCACGTCGCAGGCCACCGCGCTGCCGCAGTTCGCGTCGCCGCTGTCCGTCACCAACCCGACCGGTACGGCCAACCAACAGGCGGCGGTGTCCAACTCGCTGCTCAGCTCGGCGGGCAGCACGGGGAATGCGATTGACGCGCTCGGCGTCACCCCCTTCAACCCCAACGCCGGTTGGTTCAGCTATGTCAGCACCTGGGGGAACCAGTTCATCTCGTCCGGGTTCCCCATCAACATGCTCAGCTACCTCGCGCAGAACACCTCGGCGCAGGCGTTGCAGGGCGTGGGCAGCGACATCGGCCTGGGCCTCTCGGAGGGTGAGGGCGCGCTGGCGGCGTCGATGACCAGGCTGGCCAGCGCCGTCTCGGCGGCCCCGGGAGGGGCAGCCTCGGCAGCCATGGGGGTCGGAGTCTCGCTGGGCAAGCTGACCGCGCCGCCCGCGGTGGTGGGACTGCTGCCGGCGACGCAAACGCCGGTGCAGCTCGCATCGTCGGTGTCGCCCCTGCCGGCCGAGCCCGGGCTCACTGGGATGCCCGTGATGCCGATGATGGCGCCCGCGACGAACTCGGCGGGCAGCGGTTGGCGTAAGAGGAAGCAGCAGAAGTTCGAGGATCTTGAATACGGGGCGGAACTTCCGAAGAAGGTGATACACCGACCGCCCAGCGGCGGATGAGGGGCGACGATGGTGCCTCACGACTCCGGAAGCCGAATTACGCCGCCGGATAGGTCAACGGCGGCGCAAATGCGTTGTCGCGCAAGCGCGGCGATTCACGCGTGTCCTGTTCCGGCAATCTCGTTTGGTGACCCGTGATCGATTTCGGGCTGCTGCCGCCCGAGATCACGTCGGCGCTCATTCACTCCGGACCCGGTGCCTGGTCAATGATCGACGCCGCCGGCGCGTGGCAGGAGCTCAGCGCCGAATTGGAGGAGGCCGCAAGCAGCTACACATCGGAGTTGGCGGCACTGGCCGGGACCTGGAGCGGTCCGTCCTCGACGGCGATGGCCCAGGCGTTCGAGCCCTACCTCGCCTGGCTGCGCACCACCTCGGCGCAGTGTCAGGAAATCGCCGCATCGGTTGAAATCGCCACGGCCGCATTCGAATTGACCCATTGGACGGTGGTGCATCCCTCGGTCGTCGCGGCCAACCGGGCGCGGTTGGCGCTGTTGCTGGCCACCAATTTCTTCGGCATCAACGCCCCGGCCATCGCCGAAACCGAGGCCGAGTACAACGCCATGTGGGTGAACAACTCCACGGCGATGTATCGCTACGGCGCCACCTCGCTGAACGCCGTCAAGCTCTCTCAGTTCTCTGCACCGCCGACCGTTGCCAACCCGTCGGGGGTCACCACCCAGGCCACGACGGTGCCCGCAGCCAACGCTCTGGCCGCCGCTACCAACACGGGGTCGGCAATCGACGCGCTCGGCGTCACACCGTTCGACCCCAACGCCGGTTGGTTTGGCTATTTCAGCACGTGGGGAAACCAGTTCCTCGCCGGCGGAATTCCGGTGAACCTGCTCAGCTACCTGGCACAAGTCAGTGCGGCGCAATCGCTTCAAGGCGTCAGTGGCGATATCGGTCAGGGCCTGGCGGAGGGTACGGCCGCGTTGTCGTCGGCGGAGGCAAGGTTGGTGAGCGCCCTGGGCGCCGGGGGACTGGCGCCTCGAGGCGCGCTGGGTGTTTCGGTCTTGGTGGGCAAGCTGAGCATGCCGCCCGCGGTGGTGGGGATGTTGCCCGGCGCGCAGCCGCCGGTGCAGCTCGCCTCGGCGGTGTCCGCGCTTCCCCCGGGGGCATCGCCGCCGCCCGGGATCCCGATGGCCCCGATGCGGCCGCCGGTGGGCGGCAAGGGTGGTCGTGGGGGCGACGGGCGAAACTACGACGACATCGAAATCGGCGCGGAGCTTCCCGGCACGGTGATGAAACGACCACCGTCAGCGGGGTAGCTTGTCCGCCAAGGCTTGTCGGCTGTTCGGCTGTGGTGGAGCGGGTTCGTCCTCGGCCAGCGTGAAGTAGCTTTCCTCCTCCTGCAAGAAGTGCAGGCGGAGCAGGGCATGCAGCCCGTAGAGGCACGCGAGCAGGTCGTCGACCTGGTCGGGGCCGATCGCCCCGCTGCTTTGGGCCAAGGCCAGGTGGGCGCCGATCCGGTCGGATAGTCGTTGGATTTCCGCGTGGGTTCGGCTCATCGGGGCGGTCGCTTCGCTGGTGCCCAGCGGGTCGGCCAGCGCGGGGTAGAGTTGCGTTTCCTCGGCCCGTTCGTGCGGGATGATCCGCTCGGTGAGCACGCTGTGCGCCTGGCCGACCGCCTCCAGGGCGGGCTGATCGGGCGCGGCGGCCAACCGGTCGGCGGCGTCGCGCAACAGATCCACGGCGTCGCGCAGTTCGTCGTGTTCTGCGTCGAAGCGCCGCAACAGCTGTTCGGTCGCTGCGGGCAGGTCGACCTCGATGTCCGGATTGCCGCGCAGCGCGCGCAGCGCGTTGAGGATCACGGCGACGTCGATGCCCTCCTGCACCAGCGCACCGGCGGCCGGTGGGAGCCATCCCACGGCGGCGACGGCCATCGCGGCCAGCGACAGGACCATGCCGACGACCGCGCTCTGCACGGCGATGCGTCGGGACCACCGGGCGATGTCCATCGCATCGGCGAGCCGCTCCAGTCGATCGGTGGTCAACACGATGCTGGCGGCCTCCGAGGACGCGGTGGCGCCGCGGGCGCCCATCGCCACCCCGACGCTGGCCGCAGCCAACGCGGGTGCGTCGTTGACCCCGTCGCCGACCATCACGGTCACCGCGCGGTCCCTCTCGGCGCGCACGGCGGCCACCTTGTCGGCCGGACTCTGTTCCGCGTACACCTCGTCCAGACCCAGCACGGCCGCGACCTCGCGGGCGGGCTCGGTGCGGTCTCCGGTCAGCATGACCAATCGGTTCAGCCCCGCGTCGCGTAACCGGCGCACGGTGCGCGGTGCGTGGCGCCGCAGCGGGTCGCGCAGCAACACCGCGCCCGTGGGCCGCTCGTCGACGCAGACCCAGGCGATCGCGGCGCCGTCGAGCAGGGCACGGTTCACCACCGCGCGGGCCCAGTCCGCGTCGACGGTGTCGTGCAACAGTTTGCCGACGTGAATCCGGTGACCGTCCAGGGTGGCGGTGACGCCGCGGCCGGGTTCCTCGACCACCTCGGTGGGTAGCGACAGGGACAGGCCGCGGGCCCGCGCCGCGGTGACGATCGCCTCGGCCAGCACGTGCGGGGACATCTGATCCACCGAGGCCGCCATCCGCAGGATCTCGATCGCGTCGCGGCCGGGCGCGGCGGCGACGTCGATGACGACGGGGCGCCCCATGGTCAGGGTGCCGGTCTTGTCCATCACCAAAGTCGTTGCGTGGCCGAGGTTTTCCAGGGCGCCACCGCCGCGGATCACCACACCGCGACGCGACGCCCGCGACAGCCCGGACACGATGGCGACCGGCGCCGCGAGCAACAGCGGGCACGGGGTCGCCACCACCAGCACCGCCACCGCCCGCACCGCTGACCCGCTGGCCAGCCATGCCGCACCGGCCACCAACAGCGTCAATGGCAGGAACCATGCCGCGTACCGGTCGGCCAGCCGCACCACCGGCGCGTTCTCCGCCCCGGCCTCCGCGGCCAGGCGGACGATCTGTGCGTAGGTGCTGTCGGCGGCGGTGGCCGTGGCCGTCATCTCGAAGGCGCTGCCCGCGTTGACCACCCCGCTGCGCACCGGTTCACCGTCGCCGCGCTCCACCTGCAGCGGTTCACCGGTCAGGACCGATTCGTCCAGCACCGCGGCGGCACCGGAAATGCGCCCGTCGACGGGGACCACTTCGCCCGGGCCGACCACCAGCAGATCGCCGACGGCCACGTCCGCCAGCGCGACGACGTCCACCGCCGACCCGACGCGGCGGCGGGCGAACCGCGGCGCGTGTTCCAGCAGCGCCCGCAGGTCGTGGGACGCGCGGCGCGCGGCCGCCGCCTCCAGCGCCCGCCCACCGGCCAGCATCACCGCGATCAACGCGCCCGCGAGATACTCGCCCACCAGCAGCGTGCCGACCAGCGACAACACCGCGATCAGATCGACCCCGAACCGGCCCCGGCGCAGCGCGGCCAGCACCCACACCACCGCGGGAACCACCGCCACCACCGTGCCGGCGATCCAGCAGCCGTCGGCAACCCGCGGCGCCCCGGCCAGCCAGGCGATCCCACCGGCCGCCAACGCGACGACCGTCACCCCGACGAGGACCGGCTCGACCCACCCGGCGGCCCGCGTCCACCGCTCGCGTGGCACAGCATCCATGCGTGCCAGCCTGGCCCGAGGTTCCGGCGATGGCTAGGGCCGGATGGACGGGGATTGAGGACTCAGGTCACTAGCAGGGGACCGCGCGTCCCGGTCAGCATGGTGGCGTGAGTGACACCTCTTCCGTCGGCTCGATGCCGATCTCGACCATCACCGGCGACCCCGTGGCCCGTGTTCCCGCCGACGCGACGATCGCCGACGTGGCCAGGGCCATGGTGACCTGCGACGTGGGAGCGATCGCGATCGGCGACGACGCGCGGCCGGTCGCGCTGGTGAGCGAGCGCGACATCGTGCGCGCGGTGGCGGCCGGGCGAAATCCCGCGACCGCTCCGGTCTCCGACGTGGCCAGCACCCAACTGGTGTGGTGTGACGCCGAAGCGTCGGTGGACCAGGTCGCCGCCCGGATGATGGACCGCTACATCCGCCACGTGCTGGTGGAGCGCGACGGCGCGCTGCTCGGCATCGTCTCGGCCCGCGACCTGCTGGGCGTCTACACGGATTTCGATTCTTGAAGTCGCGCGCGGTGGCCGCGTTGGTCGGCGGGGGCCTGGCCGGGCTGACGGGATGGGACCTGCTGCAGCGCCGGCACACCGGCCCGACTGGGGCCTGCCCGGCCCGGCCGACATCGAGGCGATCACGACCGTGATGTCCAGCGGCGCAAGATGAGTTTGCGGATCTCGCTGACCCACAGGACCGTGCTGGCAACGGCCAGGCACACCAGCCACTGGCTCACCGACAGCGGCGTGGTGGTGAAGGCCGTGTTGAGGACGGGCAGCTGAACGACGGCGACCTGCAGCAGCGCCGATAACCCGATCGCCGCCCACAACCACCGGTTGGCGAAGAACCGGTGGAAAGCCGACTGGGTCTCCGAGCGGGCGTTGACGGTGTTGACCAGCTGGGCGAGCACCAGCACGGTGAAGCCCGCGGTGCGGGCGGTGTCCAGGGACGCCGGCAGCGGCCCGCCGGGCGCGTAGAGGTGGATAGTGATGAGCGTGGCGGCCGCGACGGCCGCGCCGATCACGACGATGTTGTTCCACATCCGCGCGTCGATCACCCGTTCCGACGCCGAACGCGGCGGCCGGCTCATGACCTCTTCGGTCTGCGGGTCCACGCCCAGCGCCAGGGCCGGAGCGCCGTCGGTCAGCAGGTTGATCCACAGGATCTGCGTGGCCAGCAGCGGCAGCGCGACGGTATGGCCCTGCGACAGGCCGATCGGCCCGGCCAGCACCACGCCGAAAAAGACCGTGAAGATTTCGCCCATGTTGGAGGACAGCAGGTAGCGCAGGGACTTCTTGATGTTCGAGAAGATGCCCCGGCCCTCGCGGATGGCTTGGACGATGGTCGCGAAGTTGTCATCGGCCAGGATCATGTCCGCCGCTTCCCTGGCGACGTCGGTGCCGCTGCGGCCCATGGCAATTCCGATGTCGGCCGATTTCAGCGCGGGCGCGTCGTTGATGCCCTCCCCGGTCACGGCGACGATCTCGTGCTCGGCCTGAAGGGCGTCGATGATGCGCCGTTTGTCCGCCGGATCGACCTGCGTGTACTGCGAGTGCAGGCGCACCGTTTCCCGGAGCTGGTCGTCATCGAGGGTGGCGAGCTGAGCGCCGGACACGGCCGACTCGCTGTCTTCGATACCCAGCTGACGGGCGATGCGCGCCGCCACCCGCGGATGGTCGCCGGTGATCATCACGACCCTGACCCCGGCGCGGCGCGCCTCGGCGATGGCCGCCGCCGCTCCCGGTCGGGGCGGATCGGTGATCCCCACCAGGCCCAGGTACACCAGGTCCCCGTTCGACCGGTAGGCGACCGCCACGGCGTGCAGGGCGTCGAGCGTGAGCCGCTCGGCATCGCTTCGGAACCTGGCCCGCGTCGAGTCGTCGAGCGGCGCCTCCCGATCACCGGTCCGCAGGTAGGTGCAACGGCCGAGCACCTCGTCGGGGTCGCCCGTCGTCACGCCGGCCGGGGCCGCGCGGAGCCCGCCGCCGAGCTTCCTGCGGGCCACCAGGAAGGCCGCGTCGACGGGATCGCCCCCGATCGTCCACCGGCCGTCGTGCACGTCGAGGGTGGCCTCGCCGGCCGCGGCGCCCGCGTCGAGCACCAGCGCGGCCTGGCGCCACAGGTCGTCGCCGTCATCCAGTGCCACCCCGCCGCGCTCGAGGTGACCCTCGGGTCGATAGCCGGCGCCGGTGACCTTCACCCCGCCGAGGGGGGTGACTACCCGCACAATCGTCATCTCCCCGGTGGTGAGCGTGCCCGTCTTGCCCGAGCACACCACCGACGCCGAGCCCAGGGTCTCGGCAGAAGACAGCTCCTTGACGACGGCATTCTGATCGGCCATCCGCCGCATTCCCAGGGCGAGGACGACCGACATGATGGCGGGCAGGCCTTCGGGCACCGCCGCCACGGCCAGCGAGACGCCCAGGAGCGCCGCCGTCACCACGTCGTGAGCGCTGTGAATGCCGAAAACCACGAAGATGGTCGCGATCACCACCACGGCGATCACCAGGACGCCGATCCCCAGCAACCGGCTGGCCCGGGCCACCTCACGCTGCAACGGCGTTGCCTCGTGGTCGACGCTGCGCACCAGCCCGGCGATTTGACCGGTCTGGGTCGCCATCCCCGTCGCGGTCACCACCGCCCGCGCGCTGCCCGTGGTGACCGCGGTGCCCTTGAACACCATGTCCGCTCTGTCCCCGAGCGCCGCCGGCTCCGCCAGCGTCCGGGCATCCTTGAGCACCGGTTCACTCAGGCCTGTCAGCGCGGCCTCCGACACCGCCAGCCCCGCAGACGAGAGCAGCCTGGCGTCGGCCGCCACCGCATCGCCCTCGCCGAGCAGCAGGACGTCGCCGGGCACCAGTTCGCTTGCGGGAACGGTGCGATGCGCCCCGTCGCGGATGACCGTCGCCGAGGTCGCCGCCATCCGCGCCAACGCGCCGACCGCGCGCTCCGCGCGAGCTTCCTGCGCGTAACCCAGGAGCGCGTTCAGGACGAGGATGACCGCGATCACCACCGCGTCGACGGGCCAGCCGCCGGCCCCCTCGACAACCCAGACCGCGAGCGAGGCGACCAGCGCGGCGAGCAGCAGGTAGATCAGGGGGCTGCGGAACTGCGCCAGTAGCTTTCTGTAGGCCGGCGCCGGCGGAACGCTCGCGATCTCGTTCGCGCCCACCACGACGAGCCGGCGGGCGGCTTCCGCCGCGGTCAATCCGGATTCCGGGTGGGTGCGCAGCTTTTCGACGACGGCTTTGGCGTCGAGGAGCGCGGGGTCGGGGTCGAGCAGTGCGGCGTCCACCGAGCCCGCTCAACCGTTCAGCGCTGGCTCGCCGGCAGCGGCGACGGGGCTTTTCTGCGGGACTCCAGCATGCGGTTGCGGACGATGTGTTCGACTAGTACGGGAACGAAGCTCTGCACCGGCGCATCGACGAATTGCTCGGCGGCCTCCTCCGACCAGCGCTTGATCTGAGCGGTCCGCTGCTCGTCGTCGAGCCCCTCGTGTCGGGCCAGCTTGGCGGCGACGTCGGCCAAGGACCGCGCCACCGTTGAATGCCCGACCGGGGCACCGTCGGCGTCGGCGGGCACCCCCGCCTGCTCCAGGGCCTGACGGGCGACCTCTTCGGCGGCGTCCGGCCGGATGACGTTCAGGGTGACGTGGTGGCCATCCTCGCCGATCAGGATGACGCTGGCCGGCTCGTCGCTGGTGAAACCCAGCAATTCGACCGTGTGGCCGTCGATTTCGATCAGCGACGGCGTTTCGCCCCAGCCGTTCCGGCGGTAGCCCACCATCACGACCGGGCCGAGCCGTTCGGACAGCGAGGAGATCAGGTCGGGTAGCTCCTCGACCAGGTTCGTCGTCCGCGGCCACCAGGCACCGTCGATGTGCTCCGATACGGACCGGTAAGGCTTGAGCTGTAATCGATTTTCCATTTGCACGCCTCAATCGTGGTCGGCGCGATCGGACCCCGACAGGGTCCGCCGCACCGAAGGGGTGGGACATTGTGCCCTTTTCTGATCGGTCGCCGGCTCACCGTCGAGCCAGCGCCGCTGCACGCCCTGCGACGCGCGTAGCAGCAGATCGGGTGCGACCGCCGACAGGGCACTGGCCGCCGCCGCGGCCAGCAGGCCCTGCCCCCAGGCCAACGGGTCCAGCGGCGTGCAACCGAACAGCTGGCTGAGTCCCGGGGTGCTGATCACCACCGCGAGTGCGCCCAGCGAACCGACCGACGTCAACACCACCAGCGGGGCGCGCGAGTCGACCAGGGTCTGGGCGAGTTGCGCACCCACCAAGGCGACGAGGGCGACGGTCGCCGCGCGGCGCGGCGGACCGGTCACGCCGGCCATCGCCCAGCCCGCCGTGGCGCCGATGGTGGTCGCGGCCCCGCGGATCCCGATCGCCCGCCACATCGCCGCCTCGTCGCGGTCGACGTCGGCGGAGCCCACCTGCGGGCTGACGGCCAACGCGGCGGCCGGTAGCGCGTCGGTCAGCATGTTGACCAAGAGCATCTGGCGGGCATTGAGCACCGAACGTCCGGTCAGGATGGTGGTGATCAGGGCGAAGCACACCTCCCCGAGGTTGCCGCCCAACAGCATCGACACCGCCGATTGCACCCGCCGCCACAGCTGCTCGCCCTCGTCGAGCGCGTCGAGCAGCCCCTCGATCCGTTCGTCGAGCAGCACCACGTCGGCCGCCGTGCGCGCCGCATCACTGCCACGCGCCGCCACGCCGATGCCCACGCTGGCCGCCCGGATCGCGGCGGCGTCGTTGACGCCGTCGCCGACCATCGCGGTCACCAGCCCGGCCCGCTCGAGGGTCTGCACCACGTCGATCTTGTGTTCCGGCGTCATCCGCGCGAAGACCACCCGCGACGCCGCCGCGGCGGCCCGCCCGTCGGCGGACAGCGCTTCCCAGTCGCTGCCGGTGATCACCTGGTCGGCGGTGACGTCGAGACCCATCTCCTGGGCGATCACCGCCGCGGTCGCCGGGTGGTCACCGGTGATCACCCGGACGCCGATGCCACGTTCGCCGAGTTCCTTGAGCACCGCGCGGGCGGCGGGCCGCGGGCTGTCGGCCAGCCCGAGCAGGCCGATCGGGGTGAGCCCGGAGGCGCACAGGGCCTCGAGACGGTCGGGATCGGACGCCGCGGCCGCCGCTTCGGCCGCGCTGAGCTGCCGCTCGGCCACCGCCAGCACCCGCAACCCGTTGGCCGCCATCTCGTCGACCTGTTGCGTCAGGGGGTGGTCGTCGTGCAGCAACGCCGACGAGAGCACCTCGGGTGAGCCCTTGATGGTCAGCCGGGTGCCGACGAGCGCGGCCGCGAACGGGCGTCCGGACTGGAACGGCAGGAATGCGTCCCGGGTCAGCCGTTCCGACCCGGAGCCGTCGCCGCGAAGGGTGGGATCACCGGCGGCGCGGTGTATCGCGTCGTCGGTGGCGTGGTCGACGCGGTGGCTGTGCCGGGCATAGCTGGTGCTCAACGCCGCATCGAGCACCCCGGCGGCGGTGTAGCCGGTCATCGGGCGCACCGTCTTGACCGTCAGCCGGTTTTCGCTCAGCGTCCCGGTTTTGTCGAAGCACACCACGTCCAGCCGGGCCAGCGCCTCGACCGAGTGGGGGTTGCGGATCAGCACCGATTCGCCGGTGAGCCGGCGCGCGGCGGCCAGCTGGGCCAGCGTGGCCACCAGCGGCAAGCCCTCCGGAATGGCGGCGACGATCAGCGTGACCGCGCTGGACACCGCCTCGCGCACCCCGGTGCCCCGCGCCACGCTCAGCAACCCCACCAGGCCCCCGCCGGCCACGCTGAACGGCAAGGCCCGCCGGGTGATATGCCGCAACTGCCGCTGCAGCCCGATCTCCTGCAGCTTCCGCGGCGCCATCGCCAGCGCCCGGCGCATCTCCGAGCGCGATCCCACGGCGGTCACCACGGCCACCGCGGTGCCCGCGACCACCGTCGTGCCGGCGTAGAGCATGCAGGTCCGTTCGGCCAGCGGGGCGCCCGGCGTGGGTTCGGTCTGCTTGGCCACCGGCAGCGATTCGCCGGTCAGCGTCGACTCGTCGACCTCGACATTCGAGGCGTGCAGCAGCCGGGCGTCCGCGGGAACCACTTCGTCGGCGTGGACTTCGATGATGTCGCCCAGCCGCAGCCGCTTGGTCGCCACCTTCTCGCGACGTTGCGCGTCCAGTGCACCCAGCCGCCGTCGCGCCGGCGGATCCTGCACGGCGAGCAGCCGATTCAGTATGCGTTCGGCGTGCAGCTGCTGCTCGGCCGACAGGGCGGCGTTGACCAGCAGCACGCTGCCCACCAGCACCGCATCCAGCGGCGAGCCAAGCAGCGCGCTGGCCGCCGCGCCGGTGGCCAGCAGCGGGGTGATGGGGTCCGCCAGGTCACCGCGCATCTCGTCGAAGAAGTCGCGGACCACTGCCCACGACGACACGCTCGCGTCGTGCAGCACGCGAACCGGTGGCAACTGCTGCCACCACGCGGCCGCCTCCTCCTCGCGGTCCTCGTCGTCGACCGGGCGGGGCAGCAGCCGCTGCACCTCGGCGATCGGCAACGCGTGCCAATCGTGTCTGGTTTCGGGCTCCGGCAGCGGGTCCCGGAGGGTCTTGACGGCCGCCCGGTACCCGAACCACAGGCTGGCCACCATGCCGGCGTTGACCGACGCCGAACTGCGTCCGGGCACACCGGGAATCAGCATCAACGCGCCGATCGCCGAAGCCGAGGCGGACAGTCGGACGGCATTCTCGGTGGCGGCGCGCGCGGCGGGCAGCGCGTGCAACAGACGCCAGGCGCCGGTCAGGTCTTTCGCGATCACGTCGGCGGCCCAGGGCGGGGACTGCCTCGGCCGCAGCAGGCCGATCGTCACGTCAGACCGGTGCGCGGCCCGCATGTCCGACGTGGTCAACAGCGCCACGGTGTTCCCGGCGGCCTTCAGTTCCGCGACGGCCGCTGCCACCGCGTGGTCGATCGACCCGTCCGCTGGATAGAGCTGATCGAAACCCTGTGCCAGGGAACGTAACCCGTCGTCGTCGAGGGAGTAGACGCGCGGGTGGGACCGCCGCGCCTCGGTGAGCACCGCGGCCGCGAACGGATCGCGGACCGGGCTGACGAGCGCCTCTCCGACGCTGCCGGCCCCGGCGATGTCGGCCAGCGGGTGCCATCCCGGTTCCAGACCGTCATTGTCGAGTGCGGCCCGAACCGCTTCCCAGGCGTGGGCGCGTGCCGAATTCTGGACTCCGAGCACCCGGCTGACCGTCAGTTCGTCGGTGTACAGCGCCCGCGGATCGACCATGATCGCGTCGACCCGGTCGAGTGTCCGCAACACGCCGGGGCGCAGCACCAGCGCGTCGTGGCGGGTGGCGAGGCCGCGGTTGATCGTGCAGCCGAACGCTTCCCGCACGCTGCGCAACGGTTTGGGGACGGCCGCCAGCGCGGCGGCGCCGGCCGCGTCGGGGTTGCGGGTGAGCAGGCCGACCGCGGCGGCGGCGCCGAGGCCGGCCATGCCGATGCGGTTGGCGTAGCGTTCCGCGGGCCCGTCCGGCGGAGCCGGGTTGCCGACGGGCGCCGCGGTCGCATCGTCGGGCACCGGCTGGTCGGCCAACCCGGGTTCATGCCGAATCCACGCCAGCCGGCCGTTCCACGCCTCGGCCGCCAGCATGGTGCGGGTGGCGGCCTCGGCGGCCGCCGCCGTCGGCGACAGCGTCAAGGCGGCGGTGGCGGAGTTGACGATGCCGAACAACACATCGGTGCCCTCGGGCCCGAGGCGTCGCTCCAACTCTCGGCGCAACCGCGGCAGGTGGTCGGCCACCGTCGGCGGCACGGCCACCAGGTCGGGGAGCCGGGGCAGCCGCAGCAGGCTGCCGGTCAGGGAAAGGCCAAGGCCCACAGAGGCGGCCGTGGCCGCGACCATCCGGCCCATCAGCAGCGCGTCGTCGCCGGGCAGGCTGGCCGGGACCGGCCGTTCCGCGCGCCTTCGGTCGCGTCGTTCCGCAGCGGCGACGGTCCGGCACAGCTCGGCCGCCGAGGGCCCGTCGTCGGCCACGGTCACCACCACCCGCGCAAGGGTGCGGTTGAGGTAGGCCTGCCGCACGCCGGGCATCGCCCGGACGGCCGCCAATGCGTCGGCGGCGATCCCCGGGCCGTGCTCGCCTTCGAGGCCGCGCACCTCGATCCAGCGCCTCGGCCCGTTGGCGCTGACGCGCCGGGCCGGCGGGCCGCCGGCCGCCTCCAGCACCGCGCCCGCCGCCGCGCGGGTCAGCGCCGGAACGTCCGGCGTGGCGCGCGCCAGTGATCGGCCCATGCTGGCCGCGACATGGCCGCCCAACAAGGCGGTGCCGGCGGCGATCTCGGTGCCCACCACGGCGGCGCGCAAGGGCGCCGTCAACAAGCCCAGACCGGGCAGGCCGCGTGGTGTGCTCACCGTGTTCTCCCGGCTCGGGTGGGTTGGCTGCAGCGTCCTCGGTGCGGCAAGGGTGACAGCGGCAGCTTAACGGGCGGTGACGCGCGGGGGAAAAGTCATTCGGGCCCTTTTCGGGTGGCTTTCGTCCCTTGTCAAAAGCGCTCACATTGGCCACCGTTGCGCTATGCGAACCGCTTATCACCACCAGCTGGCCGAGTTGACCGTCCAGCTGGGCGAGATGTGCGGCCTGGCCATCGAAGCCATGCGGCGTGCTACCGGCGCCCTGTTGGAGGCCGACCTTGACGCCGCCGAACAGGTCATCCACGAGCATGAGCGAATGGTGGTGATGCGGGCGCGAGCGGAACGAGAAGCGTTCGCCTTACTGGCGCTGCAACAACCGGTTGCCGGTGAATTGCGGGCGATTTTCAGCGCCATCCAGATCATCGCCGACATCGAACGAATGGGCGCACTGGCCGTGCACATCGCCAAGGTTGCGCGGCGCGAGCACCCGAATTGGAAATGTCCCGATGACGTCCGCGCGTGTTTCGGCGACATGGCCACGGTGGCAATCGCGCTGGGCCACAGTGCAAAACAGGTGCTGACTTCCCACGACCCGCAGCGGGCCGCCGCGCTTCGCGAAGAAGACGATGCGATGGACGAGCTCTACCGGCATTTGTTCAGGGTGCTGTTGGATCAAGACTGGACCGACAAGGTTCCCGTTGCCGTGGACGCGGCGTTGCTGGGCCGCTTCTACGAGCGCTTTGCAGACCACGCCGTGGAGGTCGGCCGCCGCGTCATCTTCATGGTCAGCGGCGATCTGCCCTCGCCGGACGAGATATCGACCTACTGAGGGGCGCTGGTCAAGCCGGGCTGAGAAGATAGCGCCGTGCAGGGCACATCGAACATCCAGGGTCGCCTCTGGCGTCACGGTAAGCCGCAGGACGACTTCACGTTCGATGAAATCTCGGAATACCTGTGCGAGCCCGACACCCTCGTCTGGGTGGATTTGTGCACCCCGGACCACGACGCGTTGTGCGACCTGGCAGCCGAACTCGGCCTCAACACGTGGGCCGTCGAAGACGCCGTGGCGGCGGCCGAACGTGTCAAGGCCACCGCGTACGAGACGCACACCTTCTTCACCGTCTACGCCGTTCTGGTTGCGGCGGAAGGCGGCGACGAGCCGCGGCGAAGGTTGTTTATGCACCGGATTTCGGCCTTCGTGCTTCCCCGCGGATTGATCACGGTGCGCCTGACGCCGGACTTCGACGTGGCCGCGGTCGCGCGGCGCTGGGAGGAGATCGGTGCCCAACAGTACGGTGTGGGCGCTCTGGTGCACGGGTTGCTCGACGTCGTGGTGGACAGTCACTTCGCCGCGGTGGAGGCCTTGGACGATTGCGTCGAAGACATCGAAGACGAGCTGTTCGACGGGAAGCCGCGCCAGGCGAGCTTTCAGCGCCGCACATTCCAGATGAGACGAGACCTGGTGGCGCTGCGGCGGGTGGCGCTCCCGATGCGCGAGGTCGTCAACTCGATTCAGCACCACCGCCACGAGGTCGGCACGGCCCCGGAACTGGACCCGCTCTACGCCGACCTGTATGACCACGTGCTTCGCGTGTCGGAATGGACGGAGTCGTTGCGCGACATGGTCACAACCATCTTCGAAACCAACCTGTCCCTGCAAGACGCCCGGCTGAACACCATCATGAAGAAGCTGACCGGGTGGGCGGCCATCATCGCCGTCCCCACCGCGATCACGGGCTTTTACGGCCAGAACGTCCCCTACCCGGGCTTCGGCCACGTCGCCGGCTTCCTTGCCAGCACCAGCCTGATATTCGTCCTGATGGTGGTGATCTACGTGATGTTCAAAAGGCGCGACTGGCTCTGACCAGCAGGTGGCACGGAGTCGAACAACAGGTTTTCCCAGCGCGAACGGGCGAAAGCGCATGGCATCGTTGATCAACCGGAGTTAGGAAATCCCGCAATGTCGACACCGAAGGTGGTTGCGCCGGACTCTGCGGCCCTCACTACGGCGCGCGTCGCCGCGGCCCCGGTTGACGAAGTCCTGCGCTGGCTGGACACCTCGGCCACCGGATTGTCGAGCAACGAAGCGTCTGACCGGTTGGCGCGCTGCGGCCCCAATGCCGTGCGGACCCATCACGTCAGCGCGCTTGCGGTGCTGGGCCGGCAATTGCGCAACGCGGTACTCATCCTGCTGGGCGGCACCGCGGTGGTCTCGTACTTCCTGGGCGACAGCATGCAGGCGACGATCATCGGCATGATCCTGGCGGCGAGCATCGGACTGGGCTTCATCAACGAATACCGTGCCGAGCGGGCCGCCGCCGAATTGCATGCTTCGGTGCACCACAACGCCCTGGTGTGCCGCGACGGGAAGTTCGTCACACTGGCGGTCACCGCACTCGTCGCAGGCGATGTGATTCGACTGTCGCTGGGCGAGGCCGTGCCGGCCGATGTCAGGCTCATCGAGGTCAACGGTCTGGAATGCAACGAAAGCATCCTGACCGGGGAATCGATGGGATCGGAGAAATCGCCGCAACCGGTGCCCGCCGGAAGCGAGATGGCCGAAGCGACCGATCTCGCCTTCATGGGCACCATCGTCAGCGCCGGCGAGGGCACCGGCGTCGTTTACGCGACCGGCAAGAACGCCGAATTCGGGCGCATCGCCGCGGGTTTGGACGAGCGGCCTCCCGAAACCGGCTTCCAGGTCGGGCTACGTCGGTTCTCCTATCTGCTGCTGCAAGTTGCGGTAGCGCTGATGATGGTCATCTTGATCAGCAACCTGCTGTTGTCCAAGCCGATCATCGACTCCGTGTTGTTCTCGCTGGCGATCGCGGTCGGTATCACGCCGCAGCTGTTGCCCGCCGTTGTCAGCACCAGCCTCGCCACCGGCTCGCGGCAGCTGGCGAAGGCCAAGGTGCTCGTGAAGCGGTTGGTGTGCATCGAAGACCTCGGCGACATCGACATCTTGATCACCGACAAGACCGGCACCCTGACGGATGGCCGGATCCGTCTGGTCGACACGATTGACCCCACCGGTGCGCACAGCGACACGGTGCGGCGCCTGGGGTTGCTGGCCACGGATGTAGACCCCGAAACTGCGGGCGCGAGCGCGAATCCGCTCGACGCCGCGCTGTGGGAGTCGCCGCAGTCAGAAGCATTGGTGGGCGCTGCCGTTCAGCGGGTGGCGATGCGGCCGTTCGACCATGAACGCCGGGCGACGTCGGTGTTGATCGATGACAACGGGAAACGCGTGCTCGTCGTCAAGGGCGCGCCCGAACAAGTGCTGGCGCAATGCCAGACAACGGCGGCGGTTGCGCAAGAAACCCTTTCCGACTTGTTCGCCGCCGGGCGCCGGGTGGTCGCCGTGGCCGCCAAACCCGCCGCGGCGCTGACCACGATCACCCCTGACGACGAATGCGAACTGCTGTTGGTGGGGTTCCTGGTTTTCGCCGACGAACCCAAACCGGCGGCGCGGCAGTCCTTGTCCAAACTGGCCGCGCTCGGCATCGAGCTGAAGATCGCCACGGGCGACAATCCGCGCGTCGCCGAAAAGGTCTGTGCCGACCTCGGTTTGGAGTCCAAGGGCACCATCACCGGCGCGCAGCTCGACCCGCTCGACGATGATGAATTCGCTGAAACCGCGCAGCGCCACACCATTTTTGCGCGCATCTCTCCCGAGCAGAAGGCACGACTGATCGCCTTGCTACGGCGCAGCGGGCGATCGGTCGGGTTTTTGGGCGACGGCGTCAACGACGCGCTGGCGTTGCACGCCGCCGACGTGGGGATCTCGGTCGACAGCGCCACCGATGTCGCCAAGGACGCCGCCGACGTGTTGCTGCTGGAAAAAGACCTGGATGTGCTGGCCACCGGTGTGGCCGAGGGCCGGCGCATCTTCGCCAACACCATCAAGTATGTGCTGATGGGCACGTCGAGCAACTTCGGCAATATGTTCAGCGCCGCCGCCGCGTCGGCGCTGCTGCCGTTTCTGCCGATGCTGCCCAGTCAGATCCTGCTGAACAATCTGCTCTACGACTCCTCGCAGCTGGCGATTCCGACCGACCGGGTCGACGAGGAGCAGCTGCAGGCGCCGTCGCATTGGGATGTCGCCTTCATCCGCCGGTTCATGCTGATCTTCGGCCCGATCAGTTCGCTGTTCGACTTTTTGACCTTCGGCCTGATGCTGGGCGCGCTGCACGCCGGCGCCATCGAGTTCCGGACCGGCTGGTTCGTGGAATCGCTTGCGACGCAGACGCTGATCATCTTCGTCATCCGCACCCGCAAAGTGCCGTTCTTCCGCAGCAGGCCCAGCGCGTTGCTGGCGATCACCGCCCTCGCCGTGGTCGCCATCGGCGTCGTGCTCACGATCTCACCGCTGGCCCACACCCTGGGCTTTACGCCGCTGCCGTGGCAGTTCTTCGCCGTGCTGGGCGCCTTCGTCGTCAGCTACCTGATTTTGGTCGAGCTGGGCAAGCTGCTTTTTTACAGCGAGCCCATGCGCGTCGCCGGGCAGCCGCACCGCACCCGCGGAAGCGCGCATCGCATCCGGCGACGGGCCGCGCGCTACCACTACATCGAGCGCGGGATGCGGAAGCGGAACTAGGTTTCAGTGCTCGATCTGGATGGTCGGCATGTCCGACAGGCCTTGCTGGATTCCCCGGTCGACCTTGTCCGTCAGAGTCGTGCTGCCCGCAGGAGCCGTCTCCTGGCAACTGCAGCTGAGGGTGTTGAAGGGGCTTGGGTCGGCGTTGGCCCATGCTGCGGTCCAACATGCAGCGCCGAAAATGAGTGCAACGCCGACCAAAAGTCTAGGAATCATTTGGCCTTCGGGTTCTCGACATTGGTTCGGGATTAATTTAACTCCGCGCGTGTCACGGACCTGTCAACTGGTTGTTAAATTTCAGGCCTGATTCCCGTACTTCGGGCAGTACGCCCGGATGCTCACGCCGACGAAGTAGCCGGCGTGGTAACCGTCGAGGTGGCTGTTGGTCATGACGTCGTTTGCCACCAGTTGAGGCGCCTGGCCGGAGTCGAGTTGCTGGCACACCAGGTGACCGGAGCGGATGGCGGTCTCGGGCGACTCGTAGTTGATGCCCTTTGCCGTCAGCGCGGCGAGGAAAGCGTCATCGGCGGCGGTGGCGTGCGCGGTCGGGGTTGCTCCCAGCACGCCCAGCAGCCCGACCGCGGGTACAACGCCGACAGCCAACAGCAACAGCAGAAGGCTGGGGTTGCGTACCTGGGTCCTGGTCATTTCTGATACTCCCGTGACATCGAAGTGCCGTTGCTCGCTGACAGCGGGGGCTGCCCGAATATTCGCACGTTGCGACGTCGCACGGTGCAGGATCAATGATATTGCGATCATTGCCACACCCAGGTTTGCTCCGGCGTCGGTCCCGTCGGTGCGTTGACGATATGCAGTGCGTGCGTTGGTTGTCGCTGGCCGTTGTGGTGGTGTGCTTAGCGGGTTGTGGTGTGCGGCATGTGTCGGCGGCCAGCGCTCGGGATGCTTCCGGGACGTTGCGTTCCGGCGGCATGGACCGAACTTACCTGCTGCACGTGCCGCCGGGTACCCCGGTCGGTCTGGTGCTGAGCCTGCACGGCGGCGGCGGTACCGGGAACGGGCAGCGGGGCCTGACCGGGTTCGACGCCGTCGCCGACATCCACAACCTACTGGTGGTCTATCCCGACGGTTACGACAAGAGCTGGGCCGACGGGCGGGGGGCGTCGCCGGCGGATCGCCGGCACATCGACGACGTCGGCTTCCTGGTCGGGCTGGTGAGCAAGCTGCAGAACGACTTCGGCATCGTCCCGGGGCACGTCTTCGTCACCGGGATGTCCAACGGGGGCTTCATGTCCAACCGGCTGGCGTGCGACCGCGCCGACGTGTTCGCCGCGGTCGCCCCCGTGGCGGGCACCTTGGGTGTGGGCGTGGCGTGCAATCCGTCGCGCCCGGTGTCGGTTTGGGCGGCCCACGGCACCGCCGACCCGCTGGTGCCGTTCAAGGGCGGCGTCGTGCGCGGTCGCGGCGGGGTCAGCCACTCCATCTCCGCCGACGCCATGGTGAACAAGTGGCGCTCCGCCGATGGCTGCCAAGGCGATCCGTCGGTGCAGGCGCTGCCCAACGTGGGGGACGGCACCGTCGTGCACCGCTTCGACTCCACGGCGTGTGCGGCCTCCACCGAGGTGATCTTCTACCAGATCGACAGCGGCGGGCACACGTGGCCGGGCGGCAGGCAGTACCTGCCCAAGGCGATCATCGGGCCCACCACCCGCGCGGTCGACGGGTCGGAGGCCATCGCGGAGTTCTTCCTGGCGCACGCCCGGGACTAGTGGCGATCGCAAGCGCGGCGTAGCCGGGCGCTGCGGGTCGCCACCATAGGACTGGGCGCGATCGCAAGCGCGGCGTAGCCGGGCGCTGCGGGTCGCCACCACGCTGCGGGTCGCCACCATAGGACTGGGCGGGTCAGCGCTGGCAGGACGGGCACCAGTACGCGACCCGTTCCCCGCCGCCGTCGTAATCGATGCGGGTACCGCAGCGACGGCAACTCTGCCCGGCCCGCCCGTAGACCCACAGCTGGCGCCCCGCCCGGGTATCGCCGGTGGTGCAGCGGTTCCAGCGGAACCGGTTCAGCCACAGCATGTCTCGGGCGCGGGAAACCAGCCGACGCGGGTCGGTGACCGCGCTCACCGGAGTGGTGGGCAGGTGTCCGCTGACGAAACACAGCTCGTTGCAGTAGACATTGCCGATGCCGGCCAGCACGCGCTGGTCGAGCAGCGCCTGGGCGAGCGGGCGGTCCGGCCGGGCCGCCAGGTTGGCGGCGGCGAGAGCGGGGTCCCAATCCTCGCCCAGCAGATCGGGTCCCAGGTGCGCGACGGCCTCCCCGTCATGGTCGCGCTCCAGGATCTCCAGGACGCCCAGGTCCACCCCGACGGCGCGGACGGTGCCCGCTTCCAGGACGATTCGCGCCCGGTGGTCGACCCGCACCGGCCGGTCGCCGACCCGCCAGCTGCCGTCCATCTTCAGGTGCGAGTGGATGCTCGCCCGGCCCACCCGGATGAACAGGTGCTTGCCCCGGCTGAGCACCTCGTCGACCGCCTGCCCGGTGAGGTCGACGGTCGCGTACCGCGGGACGCGGACGTCGCAGCGCGTCAGGGTGCGCCCGACCAGGTGCTGGCGCAGGAGGGCCGCGGTGTGCCAGACGGTGTCTCCCTCGGGCATGGCTACCGCAGCCGCAGTCCGCGCGGCGTGCGGGCGAACCCGGCGTCGACGAGACCCGTCAGCGCCGCGGACTCCGCCCCGCCCTGGCGCGGCTGCAGCGCCGGTACCCCGTCGATGCGCTCGACCAGGATCGACGCCACGCGCCGGGAGGCGACCAGGTCGGCCAGTGCCGTGGCCGCCGCGTGGTGGACCGCGGGGTCGTCGGTGAAGGTGAGCAGTGACCGTCCGCCGCGCTCGAGGAACCAGGCCAGGTGGCCGTCCACCAGCACGACCAGTGCCCCCGCCTTGCGGCCGGGCCGCGCGCCTTCGGCGCCCGCGGCGGGCCATGGCAGCGCGGCGCCGTAGGGATTGGCCGGGTCGGCGGCGGCCAGCACGACCGCCCGGTATTCCGGTCGCTCGGGGTCGATCCCGTCGCTGTAGCTGCGCAGCCGGTCGACGGTCGACGCGACGGCGAACTGCGCGCCGCCCAGCGACTCGACGAAGTAACCGCGCTGGCAGCGGCCGGCTTCCTCGAAGGTGCTCAGCACCTTGTAGAGCGTGGCGAACCCGCCGGTGACGCCCTCGGCCGCCACCGCGCCCCGGGTCAGCACGCCGTGACGGCCCAGCAGCAACTCCGCCTGATAGTGGGCCCGCACCGTGGAATCGGGCTCGGGAGCGGGCAGGGCCGACCATCGGCCCGCCACCGTCGGGTCGGCGGGGCGTGCTTGCGCGTGCGCGACGCTGTATCGGCTCAGGCGCGGCGGCCGATGTGACCGGTGCGCCGGCGCCGAGCGCTTGCGGCTGCCCGCGCCGCCGAGCACGGCGCGCACCGGGGCGAAGGTGTCACCGGTGACCCAGCCGGCCCAAACCAGTTCCCACAGCGCGGCTTTGAGTTCCACATCGGGGATCCCGCTCTGGGCCAGCTGACGGAAGAAATACGCGCCCCCGCCGGCCAGCGTGTCCAGGATCGCGCGGTGGGCGTCGGTGAAGTCGATCTCGGCGGGCCCGGCCAGGGTCAACGGCGCGGACTCGCCCACGTGCAGCGCGACCCAGCCGTCGCTGGCCGAAATCGACCCGGCCCCCGACCAGGTCACCTCCCCGGTGGCGAGCAGCTCGTCGAGCATGGCGGGGGAGTAGTCCCGGACCCGGGGGGCCAGCACCAGCGGTTCGATCGCCGACGCCGGCATGCGGACACCGGCGAGCTGATCGACCGCCGACATCAGCCCGTCCAGCCCCGAGTGGCCTGACGAACCCGGGGAGCCCACCCGGTGCCAGGCCGGCAGGAACCGCCCGTACGCGGCGGTGCTGACCGGTTCGACCTGCGCGCGCAGCGCGGCCAGTGACCGCCGTCGCAACACGCGCAACACGTCGGCGTCGCACCACTGTTCGCTACCGGTCGCGCCGGCGATCCCCGATGCTTCGGCGGCGACGAAGTCCCCGCGCACCAGCCGGCCGTCGGCGGCCAGCCGGCCCAGCACGTCGGCCGTCACCCGCAGCCCCAGCCCGAACCGGGCGGCGGCCTCGGCCGTGGTGAACGGGGTGCGGGTGCGCGCATAGCGGCCCAGCAGCTCACCGAGCGGGTCGGCCACCGCCTCGGTGAAGGCGGACGGCACGCCCAGCGGAACCGGCGCCCCCACCCCGTCGCGCAGCCGGCCGATGTCCTCGATGGCCGCCCACCAGCTGCGGCCGGCGAACGACACGGTCAGTGCCCGCCGGGCCGCGAGCAGGCCTTCCAGCCAGCCGCCCACCTCGGCGCCGCCGGCCCGGGCGGCGACCTCGTCCTCGGTCATCGGACCCAGCAGCCGCAGCAGGTCCGCGACTCCTTCGGCGTCGCGGGCCGCCCGGTCCTCCGACAGGTGCTGCAGCTGGCGGCCGGTCGCGGCGACGACGTCCGGGTCGAGCAGCTCGCGCAGCTCGACGCGGCCGAGCAGCTCGGCCAGCAGCGTGCTGTCCAGCGACAGCGCCGCGGCCCGGCGCTCGGCCAGCGGGGTGTCGCCCTCGTACATGAACGCGCCGACGTAACCGAACAGCAGGGACGCCGCGAAGGGGGACGGGCGCGCCGTCTCCGCCTCGAGCACCCGCACCCTGCGCTGGGCGATGCCGGCCATCAGCGTGACCAGGGCGGGGACGTCGTAAACGTCCTGCAGGCATTCGCGGACGGTCTCCAGCACCATCGGGAAGTCGGGGTACCTGCGGGCCACGTCCAGCAGCTGGGCGGCCCGCTGACGCTGGTGCCACAGCGGCGACCGGCGGCCGGGGTGGCGGCGCGGCAGCAGCAGCGCGCGGGCCGCGCACTCCCGGAACCGCGACGCGAACAGCGCCGAACCGCCCACCTCGGCGGTGACGATGGGATCGATCTCGTCGGCGTCGAAGACGAACAACTCGGCGCCGGGCGGGGCGTCTGTGCCCGCGTCGGATGCGAAATCGGAAAAAGTGTCCGGCAACCGCACCACGATGCCGTCGTCGGAGGCGGTCGGCTTCTCGTCGAGGCCGTAGCGTTCGCGCAGCCGCCGGCCCACCGCCAGCGCCAGCGGGCCGTTCACCCGCAGCCCGTACGGCGAGTGCAGGATCACCCGCCAGTCGCCCAGCTCGTCGCGGAACCGCTCGACCAGCAGGGTGGTGTCGGTGGGGACCACCCCGGCGGCGGTCCGCTGCTCGTCCAGCAGCGACCACATGTTGTCGGTCGCGTAGGCGTCGAAGCCCAGGCCCGCGCACCGGGCGTTGAAGGCGTCGCGGCCCAGTCCGGCCAGCTCGCCGGTGAACGCGCCCAGAGCGGCGCCCAGCTCGGCCGGGCGGCCGGCGTCGTCGCCGCGCCAGAACGGCAGCCGGGCCGGCTGCCCGGGCGCGGGAATCACCAGCACCCGGTCGTGGGTGATCTCGGTGATTCGCCAGCTGGTGGCGCCCAGCGAGATCACGTCACCGGGCCGGGACTCGTACACCATCTCCTCGTCCAGTTCCCCCACGCGCGAGGGCTTTTCCGACTCGCTGGCGAGGTAGACCGTGAACATGCCGCGATCGGGGATGGCGCCGCCGGAGGTGACGGCCAGCCGCTGCGCGCCGGGCCGCGCGGTCAGCGTGCCTCCACGATCCCCGTCCCGGTCGTAAACCAGCCGGGGACGCAGCTCGGCGAACTCGGTGGACGGGTACTTGCCCGACAGCAGGTCGAGGGTGGCCTCGTACACGCTGCGCGGCAGCGTCGCGAAGGGGGCGCTGCGGCGCACCGTGTCGAACCACCGGTCGGCGTCGAGCGGCTCCAGCGCGGCGGCCGCCACCGTCTGTTGCGCCAGGATGTCCAGCGGGTTGGCGGGCACCCGCATCGTCTCGATCTCGCCGGCGAGCATCCGCTGCGCGGTCACCGCGCAGCCGAGCAGGTCGGTGCGGTGTTTGGGGAACAGCACGCCCCGTGACACCTCGCCGACCTGGTGGCCGGCCCGCCCGATGCGCTGCAGGCCGCTGGCCACCGACGGCGGCGCCTCCACCTGGATCACCAGGTCGACCGCGCCCATGTCGATGCCCAGCTCCAGGCTCGACGTGGCCACCACCGCCTTGAGCAGCCCGCGCTTGAGGTCCTCTTCGACCAGGGCGCGCTGCTCCTTGCTGACCGAGCCGTGGTGCGCGCGCGCCAGTAGCGGCTCGGCGCCGTAGGTCTGGCCGCTGCCCATGATGTGCGCGGGCGCCCCGCCCGGCACCCCGGTGTTGGGCCCGGACGTTTCGGACGCGAGCGGGACCCCGCAGCGTTCGGCGTGGATCTCGTTGAGCCGCGCGGTGAGCCGCTCGGCCAGCCGCCGCGAATTGGCGAACACGATGGTCGAATTGTGCGCTTCGATCAGGTCGACCAGCCGCGCCTCGACATCGGGCCAGATGCTGTTGTTGGCCAGGTTGGCCATGTCGGGCACCGGCACCTGCACCGCCAGATCGACGGTCTTGGTCGCCCGGGGGGCCACGATGGTCGTCGGTTGCCGCCCGGACAGAAACCGGGCGAGCTCTTCGGGCGGACGCACCGTGGCCGACAACCCGATGCGCTGAGCCGCTGGCCCGTCCCGCAGGTCGTCCAGCCGCTCCAGCGACAGCGCCAGGTGTGCGCCGCGCTTGCCGGCGGCGATGGCATGGATCTCGTCGACGATCACCGTCTGCACGCCGGACAGGGTTTCGCGCGCGGCCGAGGTGAGCATCAGAAACAGCGACTCCGGCGTGGTGATGAGCACGTCGGGGGGCCGGGCGATGAGCTGGCGGCGCTCGGCGGGCGGGGTGTCGCCGGAGCGGACGCCGACGCTGATGTCGGGTGGCGGCAGGCCGTGGCGCTCGGCGATGCGGGTGAGGCCGGCCAGCGGGGTGCGCAGGTTGCGCTCGACGTCGACCGCGAGCGCCTTGAGCGGGGACACGTAGAGCACGCGAGTGCCGGCCGGCCGTTCGGCCGAGCCGCCCGGACCGGCCAGGGAGTCCAGGGCCCACAGGAACGCCGCGAGCGTCTTGCCGGATCCGGTCGGCGCGATCACCAGCGTGTTGTCGCCGTCGGCGATGGCGTCCCAGGCTTCGGCCTGCGCGGTGGTGGGCCCGGCGAAGGAGCTGCTGAACCATTCGCGCGTGATCGCGCTGAACCGGCCTAGCGGGTCACGGGTGCTCACCCAACCATGGTGCCAAGGCGCACCGACAGGGGTGCGGCTAGCGCGGCTGGATGCGAGCCGTCGCCATCGCGTGGGACAGTTCCTCGGGTATCTCGGGAACCCGGGCGATGGCGTCGAACAGCGAGTGCGCGCAGGCGTCGGCGAGGCGGTCGGCGTCGATCGTGGGATCGATGATGCGCTGGCGGCACAGCTCGAAGGTGAACGCCAGCCAGCCGTGACAGATCACGCGGAGGTCCCGCTCGGCGTCCGCTTCCAGCTTGGCCCCGGAGATGTTTGCCACGAGGTCGTGGATGCGGCTCATGATGTGTTCGAGCTGGCGGTTCTTGGCTTCGTCGTCGACGCCCAGCAGAACCGGGTCGGACCGGCCCAGGCCGACGTACGCGGCCCACGCGGCCTCGGGATTCTGCTCGTGGTAGGCCATGTAGGCCATGACCCCGGTCCGCACCTCTTCGTACATGGTCAGGCCGGTGGCGTCGTCCATGTTGGTGGTCTCGTACAGCCGGTCGGCCTCGTCCTTGACCACCGCGGCGAAGAAGGCCCGCTTGTCGGGGAAGTAGTGATACATCAACGCCCGGGACACTCCGGCGCGCTCGGCGATCTCGTCGATCCGCACCTCGTCGTAGGGTCGCTTCCCGAAGACATCCGCCCCCAAAGCGAGCAGCTCAGCGCGTCGATCCTCGGGGGATAACCGCCTTCGGCCTGTCGGCATGTGAGAGATAGTACTCATCGGTCCTGAGACACCGACCGGATTGTGTCTATCCGGACTCCACGCCCGGGGCCAGCGGTCGCGCCGCGCCATTGCGGCGCCGTGACCGATCGTCGAGCCGGTTTACCGGGTTTTCCGATGGGTATTTGTCTCCATGCGCATTCCGCTCGTGCCAGCGCGGTCGCGACGCTCGGTTTGTCGGACCATTTCGTCGCGCGGTAACCATTGCGACACAGCAAACGATGAACAAAGCATTGACCAGGTGGGGGATATGAGGGGCCCGGATGCACAAAGCGGATGAGCGGTCGGGTGGTGATCGCTTGGGACAGGAAGACGGTGAGGTGCGCGCCGCCATCCGGTTCGCGGCGGTGGCCACGACCGCGGCGGTCGGCTTTCTGGTCACGGCCGCGCTGTGGGTGAGCACCTGCCCGGGCGACGGTGTCGACACGGTGGCCTGCGGCGCGCCGCAGCGGACGCTGCTGGCGCTGGGGGGACCGCTGATTCTGCTGACGGCCGGGTTGTGGGCGTTCCTGCGCACCTATCGCGTGTGGAAGGCGCAGGGCACCTGGTGGGGATGGCACGGCGCCGGCTGGTTCTTGTTCACGCTGATGGTGCTGATGGTGGCCCTGGGCGTGGCCCCGATCGCCGGCCCGGCGCTGCCCCACTGACCGGGTCTCGCCAAAAGCCTTCCAGAAGATCTACCGTTGATGGTGCAACCCGTATTGAGCTGCGCATGAGTCACAAGATCTCCACTAGGAGCAGCCATGGGAGACACCTTTCATGATCCGGTCGACCATCTGAGGACCACGCGGCCGCTCGCCGGCGAGTCGTTGATCGACGTGATGCACTGGCCCGGGTATCTGCTGGTGGTGGCCGGCGTGATCGGAGCGTGCGGAAGCCTGGCGGCGTTCGGCACCGGACACCACCACGTGGGCGTGACCGCGGGCGTGCTGGCGGGCATCGCCGCCGTCCTGGGGTTGGTCTGGGTGGCGATAGAACACCGGCGGATCCGCCGGATCGCGGACCGCTGGTACGCCGAGCACCCCGAGGCGTACCGGCAGCGGCCCGCCAGCTAGGGGTGCGCCCGCCGCCGCCCACCTGAAAGCCGGACCTTTTTTCGGGGAAGCAAACGCGGGGGGTTACCGGCCATGTCGAATGGGTATCAGGTGTGGACCATGATGAGTGCCGGAAGGGTTGCTTCACCGTGGTCACCCCGTCATGGGGGACAGGATCACGAAGACATCGAGATAGATGCTTACCGCCAGAACCATGAATATGACCAGCGCGATCCCGGCTGTTATCGCCACGCGCTTGAGCCGTCGCGCCCGAACCGCCTCGGTGATCTCGGGCCCGTCCATATCGGGCCGAATACCCGGCGGCAACCATGACTAATCGGCTCGAACGTACGGTCCACGGCGGTCTGCGGGGCGGTATCAGTGTCAGTCAAACAGTGCCGGGAGACCAGATGAACGATGCGGGATTGCGCACCAACAAGCGTCAGCGCGGCCATCGTGCCGTCGAATTGCACGTGGCGGCACGCCTGGAAAACTTGGCGATGCTGCGGACGCTGGTCGGTGCGATCGGCACCTTCGAGGACCTGGACTTCGATGCCGTGGCGGATCTGCGGCTCGCCGTCGACGAAGTGTGCACCCGGCTGATCCGTTGCGCGACCCCCGACGCAGTCCTGGTGGTGGTGGTCGACCCGCAGGACGACCAATTGGTGGTGGAGGCGTCCGCGGCGTGCGACACCCACGACGTGGTGGCGCCCGGCAGCTTCAGCTGGCATGTGCTGACGTCTTTGGCCGACGACGTCGAGACTTTCCACGATGGTCGCGAACCCAACCAAACCGGCAGTGTTTTCGGTATCACGCTGACGGCGCGACGGGCGGCCTCCAGCAGGTGACACCGCCAGCTGCCGGCGGTTCGGTCTCGCGCCCGAACGAGTACGCCGATGTCCCGGATATGTTCCGTGAGTTGGCGACAGTGCCCGCCGACTCGATGGAATTCCAGCGTCAACGGGACAAGATCGTCGAGCGTTGCCTGCCCCTGGCCGACCACATCGCCCGCCGGTTCGAGGGCCGCGGCGAACCGCGCGACGACCTCGTCCAGGTGGCGCGGGTCGGGCTGGTCAACGCGGTGGTCCGTTTCGACGTGGACACGGGCTCCGACTTCGTGTCGTTCGCGGTGCCCACGATCATGGGCGAGGTCCGCCGGCACTTCCGCGACAACAGCTGGTCGGTCAAGGTGCCGCGGCGCCTGAAAGAACTGCATCTGCGCCTCGGCGCCGCCACCGCCGATCTGTCGCAGCGGCTCGGCCGGGCGCCCACCGCAACCGAACTCGCCGCCGAGCTCGGCATGGACCGCGAGGAGGTCGTCGAGGGCCTGGTGGCGGGCAGCTCCTACAACACCCTGTCCATCGACAGCGGGGGCGGCAGCGACGAGGACGAGGCCCGCGCCATCGCCGACACCCTGGGCGACGTGGATACCGGCCTGGACCGCATCGAGGATCAGGAGTCGCTGCGTCCACTGCTCGAGGCGCTGCCCGAACGGGAGCGAACGGTGTTGGTGCTCAGGTTCTTCGAGTCGATGACGCAGACACAGATTGCCGAACGCGTCGGCATCTCGCAGATGCATGTCTCCCGGCTGCTGGCGAAGTCGCTAACGCGGCTGCGCGACCAATTGCAGTAGGGACACCGACTCTTCGCCTGGCGCCCGCAGCGGTTCCAGAAGCGGCTCGGCCATGGGCGTCGTCACGGGCAGGGTGCCGTCGGGGTCGCAGATGCGCAGCAGCCGCGACACCGCCGGGCTCGGCGCCATGGCCCAATCCGCCTGGGCGCCCGAGCACACGACGTTGATCCGGTGAAGTGCCGAAAAACCCGCGGTACCAATGAATTTCAGGCCGCGAAGGTCCAGGATCACCCGCCGCGAACTACCGATGCCCTGCCGCACGTAAGCCGCGAGCTGGTCGGCGTTGGCGGCGTCGAGCTCACCGTCCACCGTGATCAGGATTCCCGACGGGGCCCAGCGCGCGGTGAACTGCGCCGCGCCGCTGTGCCGCCAAGATTGGGCCACAGACATTACTTACTCCATCCATAGAGCAGGATGTGCTGGGAGACGTCAGGCGTGGACCGAGGGAACAGGCAGGGAGTTCACCTTTCCCCGGCGCCCAAACGTGATCCGCACGGCTGTGAACTCAACCTGACCCGAGCCTACCTGTGGCGTACCGGGCCGACAACGATCCTGGACGAACTCTCAAGAACGCCGGATCACTTGATCTCGGCGAGTACCGTGCCCTGGGTGATGGCGGCACCCGCCTCGACGGCGAGTCCGGTGATGACGCCGTCCTTGTGCGCGGTGACCGGGTTCTCCATCTTCATCGCCTCGAGGACCACGACTAGATCGCCGGTGGCGACCTCCTGTCCCTCCTCGACCGCGACCTTCACCACCGTGCCCTGCATGGGCGCCGTCACCGCGTCGCCGGAGGCGGCGGCACCCGCGTGCGCCCCACGCTTGCGTGGCTTGGGCTTCTTGCGGATGACACCCGCCGGATCGGCGGAACCGTTGGACAGTGCCAGATCTCCGGGCAACGACACCTCGAGCCGGCGGCCGCCGACCTCCACGACCACCTTCTGGCGGGGCCGGGCGTCATCCTCGTCGAGGGGCTCGCCACCGGTGAAGGGCTCGATGGTGTTGTTCCACTCGGTCTCGATCCAGCGCGTGTGCACCGAGAAGCCGTCGCCGTCGCCGATGAAAGCGGGATCGGAGACCACGGCGCGGTGGAACGGGATGACGGTGGCCAGCCCTTCGACGTGGAATTCGTCGAGGGCGCGCCGCGAGCGGGCCAGCGCTTCTTCGCGGGTGGCGCCGTACACGATCAGTTTGGCCAGCATCGAGTCGAACTGGCCGCCGATCACCGAACCGGCCTCCACACCGGAATCCAGCCGGACCCCCGGCCCGCTCGGCGCTTCGTACCTGGTGACCGGGCCGGGCGCCGGCAGGAAGCCACGTCCGGCGTCCTCGCCGTTGATCCGGAACTCGATGGCGTGGCCACGCGGCGTGGGATCCTCGGTGAGGTCCAGCTTTTCACCGTTGGCGATCTTGAACTGCTGCAACACCAGGTCGATGCCCGCGGTCTCCTCGGTGACCGGGTGCTCGACCTGCAGGCGGGTGTTGACCTCCAGGAACGAGATCAGGCCGTCCTGGCCGACCAGGTACTCGACGGTCCCGGCGCCGTAGTAGTGCGCCTCCTTGCAGATGCGCTTGGCCGACTCGTGGATCTCCTTGCGCTGCGCATCGGTCAGGAACGGCGCGGGCGCCTCCTCCACCAGCTTCTGGAAGCGGCGCTGCAGGGAGCAGTCCCGGGTGCCGGCCACGATGACGTTGCCGTGCTGGTCGGCGATGACCTGCGCCTCGACGTGGCGGGGCTTGTCCAGGTAGCGCTCGACGAAGCACTCGCCGCGGCCGAAGGCGGCGACGGCCTCACGGGTGGCCGACTCGAACAGCTCGGGGATCTCTTCGATGGTGCGCGCCACCTTCATGCCGCGGCCGCCGCCGCCGAAGGCCGCCTTGATGGCGATCGGCACGCCGTACTCCTCGGCGAAGGCGACCACCTCGTCGGCGTCCTTGACGGGGTCGGGGGTGCCGGGTACCAGCGGAGCCTGGGCGCGGGCGGCGATGTGCCGGGCGGTGACCTTGTCACCGAGGTCGCGGATCGACTGGGGGCTGGGGCCGATCCAGATCAGCCCGGCGTCGATGACCGCCTGGGCGAAATCGGCGTTCTCCGAAAGGAAGCCGTAGCCGGGGTGGATGGCGTTGGCGCCCGACTTGGCCGCCGCGTCGAGGAGCTTGCCGAAGTCCAGGTAGGACTCCGCGGAAGTCTGGCCACCCAGGGCGAACGCCTCGTCGGCGAGGCGCACGTGCGGCGCGTCGGCGTCGGGCTCGGCGTACACCGCCACGCTGGGCAGGCCCGCGTCGCGGGCCGCCCGGATCACCCGGACAGCGATCTCGCCGCGGTTGGCGACAAGCACTTTGGAGATCCTCGAGCTGGCGTGACTAGCCACTGCGCCTCCTGTTTGGCATATCTCAAGCGGACGTTGTTCCGCCGCGGGCTTCTTTAAGAGAGTTTCTTACAACTCCCGGGAAGTCTAAGCGCCGCGCCGTCAGGCCGATGAGGCGGTGCCGGTATTTTGACCGGACTCGCGCAGCCGCCGCTTGATGCGGGCGAGCATCGCCGACATGCCGCGCAACCGCAGCGGACTGATCAGCGCGGCCAACCCCAGGTCGGTGTAGAAATCCTCGGGCACCGCCAGAATGTCGGCGGCGGGCTGCTCATCGAGACCGGCGGCCAGGATCGAGGCGAACCCCCGTGTGGTCGGCGCCTCGGCGGGCGCGCTGAAGTGCAGCCGCACCCGGTTCGGGTCGCTGGCATCGACGTGCAGAAACAGCGGGGTCTGGCATTCGGGCACCGGCTCCATCGCCTGTTCTTCCAACTCGGGCGGCAGGGCCGGGAGCTCATTGGCGAATTCCAGCAGCAGGGTCAGCTTGTCCTGGCCCTGCACTTCGGCGAAGTCGGACACCACCTCGGCCAACGGGGCGGGCAGGGTCATCGGATGGGAACGTCCCCCGGCTCTTCACCCGCGACGATCGGCGTGCGCACGGTGTTGCCCCACTCCGTCCACGATCCGTCGTAGTTGCGCACCCCGGGCTTGCCCAGCAGGTAGGTGAGCACGAACCAGGTGTGGCTGGACCGTTCGCCGATGCGGCAGTACACGACGGTCTTGTCGTCGGGGTCGATGAAGTCGTAGAGCTCCTCGAGCTCCTCGCGGCTGCGGAATCGCCCGCTCTCGTCGACCGCCTTGGCCCACGGGATGGACCGGGCGGTGGGGATGTGCCCACCGCGCAGCACGCCTTCCTCGGGATAGTCGGGCATGTGGGTGCGCTTGCCGGTGTACTCGTCGGGCGAGCGCACGTCGATCAGCGGCTGGGAGCCCAGAATGGCCAGCACGTCGTCCTTGAAGGCCCGGATGGGTTCGTCGTTGCGTGCGACGACGGGGTAGCCGGTGGAGGTCTTGGTCGGCACGTCCAGGGTGGTCTCCCGGCGCTCGGCCAGCCACAGGTCACGCCCGCCGTTGAGCAGGCGCACGTCGGGGTGGCCGAACAAGGTGAAGACCCAGAGCGCGTAGGCGGCCCACCAGTTGCTCTTGTCGCCGTAGATCACCACCGTGTCGTCGCGCGAGATGCCCTTGCGGTCCATCAATTCGGCGAACCGCTCGCCGTTGATGTAGTCGCGGACCCTCGGGTCGTTGAGGTCGGTGTGCCAGTCGATCTTGACCGCGCCGGGGATATGGCCGACGTCGTAGAGCAGGACGTCCTCGTCGGATTCGACGATCACCAGGCCGGCGGCGCCCTGGTGGGCGGAGACCCAGTCGGCGGTGACCAGCCGTTCGGGGTGGGCGTAGGCCGTCAGAGTCGGGCTTGGATCGGGGGGTAATGCCACGCCACCGAGCCTACCGTCAGGGCCGGCAGGTGCGGTTGCCGCCGTTGGCATGCCACGACCCGTTGGCATGCCACGACACATGACCAGTTGCGACGACGCGCCGGAGCGGGCCGCCAAGGTTTATGTCTCGCGGATCAGCCGAAGGCTAGTCCGCCGCCCACAGTGCGGTCACCGACAACCCGACGCGACCCAACAGGGACCGCAGCAGCGGCAGGCTCACCCCGATCACGTTCGACGGGTCACCGTCGATCCCGTCCACGAACCAGCCGCCCAGCCCGTCGAGGGTGAACCCCCCGGCCACCCGCAGCGGCTCGCCGCTGGCGGCGTACGCCCGCAGGTCCGCTTCGGTGGGCACGGCGAAATGCACTGTGGTGCAAGCGGAGTCGACTTCGCGCCTGGTGATCGCGCCGCCGCTCAGCCGCAGCAGGCAGTGCCCGGTGTGCAGCCGGCCCGACCGGCCGCCCATGCGGCGCCACTGGGCCATCGCGGCGTCGGGCGACCCGGGCTTGCCGCACAACGCGCCGTCGAGGGAGAGCATCGAATCACAACCGAGGACAACGCAATCGGCGGCGACGGCCCCGTCCAGCCCGCCCGCCACGCGCTCGGCCTTGGCCGCCGCCAGCGCACAGACCACCTCGGCCGGCGCGGCGGCGGGCCCCAGCTCGGCGACGATGGCGTCCTCGTCCACACCGGACACCACGACCAGCGGATCGACGCCGGCCTGGCGCAGCACCTTGCGGCGACCCGGCGAGGCCGACCCGAGGACCAGCCGGGTCAATGCTTCATGTGTGTCATTTGCTGCATGGTGAGCCGCTGATAGTTGGACATCGCGAAACGCAGCCGGTCCACCGGCAGGCCCCAGCGGGTGCGCTCGGTCTCGCCGGGCTCGGGGGCGCCCCCGCCGACGATGCCGAGCGCGGTGACCAGCGCGGCCAGCTCCTCGTCGGTGGGGCGGCCCCTGAGGACGTGGATGTGCGGCTCGTGCGGCTGCGGCGCGGCTTCGGTTGTCTCGGAACCGTTTTCGTCGGTCATGGCGTCGTCACTCACAGCTGAATTGTTCGCCTCGCTCCCGTCGCTCACTGCGTTCGCTCCGCTCGTTCGGCTCACAGCGGGATGTTCCCGTGCTTCTTGGGGGGCAGGTGCGCGATCTTTCGTTCCAGCAGCCGCAGTGCGGTGCCGATGTAGCCGCGGGTGTGCGACGGCGGGATCACCGCGTCGACGTATCCCCGCTCGGCGGCGACGTACGGGTTGACCAACGTGTCCTCGTACTCCTGCTGCAACTGCAGGCGCAGCTCGTCGACGTCCTTGCCCTCCTTGGCCGCCTCGGCCAGCTGCTTGCGGTAGACGAAGCCGACGGCCCCGGAGGCGCCCATCACCGCGATCTGCGCGGTCGGCCAGGCGATGTTGACGTCGCAGCCCATGTCCTTGGAGCCCATGACGCAGTACGCGCCGCCGTAGGCCTTGCGGGTGATGACGGTGATCTTCGGAACGGTGGCCTCGCCGTAGGCGAACAGCAGCTTGGCGCCGCGCCGGATGATGCCGTTGTACTCCTGGCCGGTGCCCGGCAGGAAGCCCGGAACGTCCACCAGCATGATGATCGGGATGTTGAAGCAGTCGCAGGTCCGCACGAACCGCGCCGCCTTCTCCGAGGCGTTGATGTCCAGGCAGCCGGCGAACTGTGTGGGCTGGTTGGCCACGATCCCGACCGGCCGGCCCTCGATGCGGCCGAATCCGACGAGGATGTTGGTGGCGTAGCCGTTCTGGATCTCGAGGAACTCGTCGTCGTCGAGGATGCGGGTGATCACCTCGTGCATGTCGTACGGCTGGTTGGCCGAGTCCGGGATCAGCGTGTCCAGCTCGAGGTCCTCCTCGGTGAGGTTGTCCTCGATCGCGCCCTCGGGGACGGGCTCGGCGTAGCGCGGCGCGTCGGTGGCGTTGTTGGGCGGCAGGTAGCTCAGCAGGTCGCGCACCCAGTCGAAGGCGTCCTGCTCGCCCGAGGCGACGTAGTGCAGGGTGCCCGACTTGGCCATGTGGGTGTGGGCGCCGCCGAGTTCTTCCATCGTGACGTCCTCGCCCGTGACCGTCTTGATGACGTCCGGCCCGGTGATGAACATCTGGCTGGTCTGGTCGACCATGACCACGAAGTCGGTCAGCGCGGGGGAGTAGACGTGCCCACCCGCGGCGGCGCCCATGATCAGCGAGATCTGCGGGATCACGCCGGAGGCCAGGATGTTGTTCCGGAAGATCTTGCTGTACAGGCCCAGCGAGACGACGCCCTCCTGGATCCGCGCCCCGGCGCCGTCGTTGATGCCGATCAGCGGGCGGCCGGTCTTGATCGCCAGTTCCTGGACCTTGACGATCTTCTCGCCGTACACCTCGCCGAGGCTGCCGCCGAACACCGTGGCGTCCTGACTGAAGATGCACACGTCGCGACCGTCGATGGTGCCGTAGCCGGTCACCACGCCGTCGCCGAGCGGGCGGTTGTTCTCCAGGCCGAAGTTGGTGCTGCGGTGCCGCGCCAACGCGTCGAGCTCGACGAACGAGTCCTCGTCCAGCAGGGCATAGATGCGCTCGCGGGCGGTCAGCTTGCCCTTGGCGTGCACCTTGTCGACGGCCTCTTCACCCACCGGGTGCAGCGACTCTTCCCGGCGCTTGTGCAGCTCGGCCAGCTTGCCTGCGGTGGTGTGGATGTCGATCGTGTGCTCGGCGGCCGGCTCCGCGGTGTGGTCGGTAACGCTTGTCATGGGATCCGATGGTATCGGCCGCGCCTGCGAGCGAGTTTTAGGCTGGGCGGTGATGGACACCGATGAGCTCAGGGCGCCGCTGGACGAGGGCGCGCTGCGCGCCGAACTGATCGGCACCGGGCTCGGTTGGCGCCGGCTCGACGTCGTCGAACGAACCGGCTCGACCAACGCCGACCTGCTCGCGCAGGCCGCGTCGGGGACCGACGTGGCCGGGGCCGTGCTGATCGCCGAGCACCAGACCGCCGGGCGCGGGCGGCACGGCCGCGGCTGGTCGGCCACCCCGCGGGCCCAGATCACGATGTCGGTCGGCGTCAGCATCGTCGACGTGCCCACCGCGGGCTGGGGCTGGCTGCCCCTGGTGACCGGGGTGGCGGTGGTCGACACGGTGGCCCCGCTGCTCGAGGGGATTCGGGTGGGTCTCAAGTGGCCCAACGACGTGCTGGCGGGCCCCCCCGATTCCCCGGGCAAGCTGGCGGGCATCCTGGCCGAGGTGGCGCGGCCGGTGGTGGTGATTGGCTTGGGGCTCAACGTATTCCAGGCCCCTGATGGCATCGCGGGGGCCACCTCGCTGCTGGACCTGGGGGTGGCGGCGCCCGACCGGACCCGGTTGGTGTGCGGCCTGTTGTCCGAGCTCGGGCGGCGGATCGTGGCCTGGCGTGCCGCGCGCGGGGCGGACTGGGCGCTGGCCGCCGACTACCGCGCGCGCAGCCTGACCATCGGCAACCGGGTGCGCGCCCGCCTGCCCGGCGGCAAGGAGGTCGTCGGGCTCGCGAGCGCCATCGACGACCAGGGCAGGCTGTGCATCGAGACGGGGGCCGAGACCGTCGTCGTCTCGGCGGGCGACGTGGTGCATTTGCGCTAGTTATCCCCAGCTTGGTGACCCGGCGCAGCTAAGGTGGGCGGGCATGAGCTATCCGGATAATGTCCTGGCCGCCGGCGAGCAGGTTATCGTCCACCGCCACCCGCACTGGAAGCGTCTGATCTGGCCCGTCGCGGCCCTCCTGCTGGCGACCGCGCTGGCGTCGTTCGGGTCCGGATTCCTCAACTCGACGCATTGGGGCCAGCTGGCCAAGAACATCATCTACGGCGTCATCTGGGGCATCTGGCTGGTGATCGTCGGCTGGCTGACGCTGTGGCCGTTCTTGAGCTGGCTGACCACCCATTTCGTGGTGACCAACCGGCGGGTGATGTTTCGGCACGGGGTGTTGACCCGCACCGGCATCGATATCCCGCTGGCGCGGATCAACAGCGTCGAATTCCGCGACCGGATCACCGAGCGAATGTTTCGCACCGGGACGCTGATTATCGAATCGGCGTCACAAGATCCGTTGGAGTTTTACGACATTCCGCGCCTGCGCGAGGTGCACGCGCTGCTGTATCACGAGGTCTTCGACACCCTCGGCTCGGAGGAGTCGCCCAGCTGAGCCAACCGGCTGGCCCGGCCGCGCCATCCCCGCAGCGGTGTGACGTTGCCGCCCTCGATCTCGTCCTCGAGCATCTCGGCGATACCACCGGCGGTGAGGGCGGACTCCAGCGCCTTGTCGGGGTTGCGCGCGAACTCGTCGGGGAACACCCAGCGCCGGAACGCCCAGAAGCGGAACGCCATCTGCAGCAGGTTGCCGATGACGTAGGCCGAGATGAAGTCGGCGATGTTCTCCACGGTCAGCGACACCATCGGCTCCCGCAGCTGCAGGACGTAGCTGGAGAACCACAGCGGCGCCATCGAGAGCAGCACCCCCACCCCGCTGAACGCGAAGAACAGCAGCGCCTCGTGGTGACGCTCGCGGCCGCCCCGATCGCGGAAGCTCCATTCGCGGTTCAACACGTAGGACGCGATGACCGCGACGATGCCGGCGATGACCTTCGCGGTGACCGGCTTGTGGTCCAGAATTGTCAGCTTCAGCGTGTAGAAAATCGCCGAGTCGATAACGAACGTGGTTCCGCCGACGATGGCGAATTTGATCAGTTCGTGGTGGCGCAGCAAATAGGGCTGAATAAACCCGGGCAGACGCTCGATTGCGGCTTCGGCGAAGGGCACAAGTCGTCAGTGTACGGACGGACACAAAAGCGACGCAAAATCGTACATAACGATTCGGTGTCACCGCCGGTCAACACGCCGCGAGCGCCGTGACACCATGATGGCCGTGCCGAGTACACGCCCGCCGGGTCCCGTCCCCGCAGTAGCGCCGGTGGTCGCCATGGTCGGCGGCGGTCAGCTGGCCCGGATGACCCACCAGGCCGCCATCGCCCTGGGCCAGACGCTGCGGGTGCTGGCCACCGCCGCCGACGAGGCGGCCGCGCAGGTCAGCCCCGATGTCGTGATCGGTTCGCACACCGACCTGGAAGACCTGCGCCGGGTCGCGGCCGGGGCCCACGTGCTGACGTTCGACCACGAGCACGTGCCGGCCGAGCTGCTGGACAAGCTGGTCGCCGAGGGCGTCAACGTCGCGCCGCCGCCGCAGGCGCTGGTGCACGCCCAGGACAAGCTCGTCATGCGCCGGCGGCTGGAGGCCCTCGGGGTCCCGGTGCCCCGCTACGCCGAGATCGGAACCATCGACGAACTCGATGCGTTCGCGCAGCGGATAGCCGGCCCCGTGGTCGTGAAAGCGGTGCGCGGGGGTTACGACGGGCGTGGAGTGCGGATGGCCCGCGACCCTTCGCATGCCCGCGAAATCGCTACCACCTTCCTGGCCGATGGGGTGCCGTTGATGGCCGAGGAACAGGTCCACCTGCGCCGCGAGCTGTCGGCGCTGGTGGCGCGCTCGCCGTTCGGCCAGGGCGCGGCGTGGCCGGTCGTCGAGACGGTGCAACGCGACGGGATCTGCGTGCAGGTGATCGCGCCGGCGCCCGAGCTGCCCGGCGAGCTGGCCGCCGGCGCCCAGCAGTTGGCGTTGCGCTTGGCCGCCGAGCTGGGTGTCGTCGGGGTGTTGGCGGTCGAGCTGTTCGAGACCACCGACGGCGCGCTGCTCGTCAACGAGCTCGCGATGCGCCCGCACAACTCCGGGCACTGGACCATGGACGGGGCGCGCACCAGTCAGTTCGAACAACACCTGCGCGCGGTGCTGGACTATCCGCTGGGCGACACCGACGCCACCGCACCGGTGACGGTGATGGCCAACGTGCTCGGCGCCGCGGCGCGTCCGGCCATGACGGTCGACGAGCGGCTGCACCACCTGTTCGCGCGGATGCCCGACGCCCGGGTGCACCTCTACGGCAAGCAGGAACGACCCGGCCGCAAGGTCGGCCACGTCAACTTCCTCGGGACCGACATGGCGGAGGTGGCCGCGCTGCGGGAGCGCGCCGAGCTGGCGGCACACTGGTTGGCACACGGGCAGTGGACGGACGGATGGGATCCGCATGAGTAGCGCCGGCGACGATGCAGTGGGGGTACCGCCCGCTTGCGGGGGACGAAGTGATGAGGAGCGGCGCAATGACTGAGCAGCCCCGGGTCGGGGTGATCATGGGCAGCGACAGCGACTGGTCGGTGATGGCCGACGCCGCGGCCGCCCTGGCCGAGTTCGACATACCGGCCGAGGTTCGGGTGGTCTCGGCGCATCGCACGCCCCAGGTGATGTTCGACTACGCGCGCGGCGCGGCCGAGCGCGGCATCGAGGTGATCATCGCCGGTGCCGGGGGCGCCGCCCACCTGCCCGGGATGGTCGCCTCGGCGACGCCGCTGCCGGTGATCGGGGTGCCGGTGCCCCTGGCGCGCCTCGACGGCCTGGACTCGCTGCTGTCGATCGTGCAGATGCCTGCGGGTGTTCCGGTGGCCACGGTCTCGATCGGGGGCGCCCGCAATGCGGGCCTGCTCGCCGTGCGCATGCTCGGCGCGTCCGACCCGGCGCTGCGGGCCCGGATCGTCGAGTTCCAAGGCCAGCTGGCCGAGGAGGTCGGGGCCAAGGATGCGGCCCTGCAGGAGCGCCGGGGTAAAGTTACCGGCGAGTAGCACGAGGAGGCTCGAGATGGCTGGATGGGCCGGAAACCCGTCTTTTGATCTGTTCCAGTTGCCCGAGGAACACAACGAATTGCGGGCGGCGATCCGCGCGCTGGCGGAGAAGGAGATCGCCCCGCACGCCGCCGACGTGGACGAGAATTCGCGGTTCCCGACCGAGGCGCTGGACGCGCTGGTCGCCTCCGGGTTCAACGCGGTGCACGTGCCCGAGGAGTACGGCGGCCAGGGCGCCGATTCCGTGGCGGCGTGCATCGTGATCGAGGAAGTGGCCCGCGTCGACACGTCGGCGTCGCTGATTCCCGCGGTGAACAAGCTGGGCACCATGGGGCTGATCCTGCGGGGCTCCGACGAGCTGAAGAAGCAGGTGTTGCCCTCGATCGCCGACGGCACCGCGATGGCGTCCTACGCGCTGAGCGAGCGGGAAGCCGGCAGCGACGCGGCGTCGATGCGCACCCGCGCCAAGGCCGACGGGGACGACTGGATCCTCAACGGCGCAAAGTGCTGGATCACCAACGGCGGCAAGTCGAGCTGGTACACCGTCATGGCGGTCACCGACCCGGACAAGGGCTCAGGCGGCATCTCGTCGTTCATGGTGCACGCGGACGACGAGGGGTTCACCGTCGGTCCCAAGGAGCGCAAGCTCGGCATCAAGGGCTCGCCGACCACCGAGCTGTACTTCGAGAACTGCCGCATCCCGGGCGACCGGATCATCGGTGAGCCGGGCACCGGCTTCAAGACCGCGCTGGCGACGCTGGATCACACCCGGCCCACGATCGGCGCCCAGGCGGTCGGCATCGCCCAGGGCGCGCTGGACGCCGCGATCGCCTACACCAAGGACCGCAAGCAGTTCGGCCGTCCGGTCAGCGACAACCAGGGCGTGCAGTTCATGCTCGCCGACATGGCCATGAAGGTCCAGGCCGCCCGGCTGATGGTGTACCACGCGGCCGCCCGCGCCGAGCGCGGTGAATCGCACCTGGGCTTCATCTCCGCGGCATCCAAGTGCCTGGCGTCGGACGTCGCGATGGAGGTGACCACCGACGCGGTCCAGCTCTTCGGCGGCGCCGGCTACACCGTCGACTTCCCGGTCGAGCGGATGATGCGCGACGCCAAGATCACCCAGATCTATGAAGGCACGAATCAGATTCAACGAGTGGTCATGTCGCGGGCACTGCTGCGCTGACCTATAGGATCTGCGTCGGTTAACCATTCGGGATGGTGGGCCACACGTCGAGTCGAGCGGATGGGTCTTACCCGCAGTAGGGGGACTGAAGTGAACGGCCTGGCTGCCTCCGCGCGTCCGTGGATGACCGGAAATTGATGCCCGTGCGCGCGCCAGTGACCCCGGCGGCGAATTGGCGGTCATTGTCATTGCTGTTGGTCGAGGACGACCGCGCCGATGCGGTGCTGGTGGAAGACCTGATCGCCGATGCGGTCGCCGATATCCGGGTGGTGTGGGCGCAGTCGATGGCCCACGCCGAGCGGGAGCTGGCCTCCGCCCGGCCCGACTGCGTGCTGCTGGACCTGCACCTGCCCGACGCCAACGGCATGGACGCACTCGACCGCATCGCCAAACGCGATGCCACCGTCCCGATCGTCGTGCTGACCGGCCTGAACGACGAGTACTTCGGGGCGTCCGCGGTCGCGGCGGGCGCCCAGGACTACCTGGTCAAGGGTCGTGTGGAGCCCGAGATGCTGCGGCGCGCGCTGTTGTATGCGATCGAGCGCAAGCGCGCCGAGCTGATCGCGGCCGACCTGCGCGCGACCCAGCTGCGGGCCCGCGAGAACGCGCTGCTGGAGCGCGGGCTGCTGCCCTCCCCGCTGCTGCTGGACAACCCGGGCGTCGACATCGTCGCCCGGTACCGGCCGAGCCGCGAGGACGCCCTGCTGTGCGGGGACTTCTACGACGTGGTGCAGACGCCCGACCGGGTCGTCCACGTCCTGATCGGCGACGTCGCCGGGCACGGCCCGGATGAGGCCGCCCTGGGCGCGGCACTGCGGATCGCCTTTCGCGCGCTCACCTTCGCCGGCGTGCACGGGGTGGAACTGATGCGCCAGCTCGAGCGGGTGCTGCACTCCGAGCGAACGGGCACAGGTGTTTTCGCGACCGTGCTCAGCTTGGAGATCCCGCCCGACAGCCCGCGCATCACCGCCATCCGGGCCGGCCATCCCGGGATGCTGTTGCAGCGCAACGGCACCGTGGAATGGGTGGAGCCGCCGGGCGGCCCGGCGTTGGGCCTGCGGGGCGACGACGACTGGCCGCGCCATGAGCTGGAGTTGTCCTCGGGTGACGGCCTGCTGCTGCTGACCGACGGGCTGTTCGAGGGATATTCGGGACACGGCGCCCAACGTCTCGGCGAGGACGGTCTGCTCGAGCTGGCCCGGTCGCACGCCAATCGGCCGGGGCTCGAGTTCGTCGACGCGCTCATCGACGGGGCCCAGCGACTGGCTCAGCCACAGGGCGGGCTGACCGACGACATCGCCGTGCTGCGGGTCGAAAGAACCGCCAGGTGACGCCAAGATTGCGCCGGCTGCGGCTGTCGCAGCTCACCGTGCGCGGATGGCATGCCCTCGTCCTGGTCAGCGTGGGCGTGATGGTGCTCGCCGGTGCGATGGTCGGCGGGGTGTTGCTGAACCGCACGGATGAGATGACGCACGAACTCGTCGACAGCATCCAGCCCGCGCGCGTGGCGGCCTTCCAGCTGCAGGCCGCGTTGCGCGACCAGGAGACGGGCATCCGCGGCTACCTGATAGCCGGGGATCGCCAATTCCTCACGCCGTACTACGACGGGCAGCACGCCGAACGGAGCGCGGCCGACGAAATCCGGCGGCGCCTGAGCCGGCGCCCGGAGCTCGTCGCCGACCTGGCGGCGATCGAGGACGCCGCCGCCCAATGGCGGGCCAGCTACGCCGAGCCGGTCATCGCCACGGTGATGCCCAACGGAAAGAACGTCACAAGCAAACCGTCGGTGGAGCGCGGTAAAAGCGAATTCGACCATTTGCGAACGCTTTTCGATAGACAGAACGCAGACTTGTCCGCGGCGCGGGCGACCGCTGCCGGTGAGCTCAAACACACCGACTCCTGGCGGGACCGCGTGCTCGGCGCCATGGTGTTGCTCTTCTTCGTCACGGCCGGGCTGCTGGGGTTCCTGGTCCGGGACACGGTCGCCCGTCCGCTCGCGGCGCTGGCCGCGGCGTGCCGGCGGATCACCCAGGGCAACTTCGATCAAAGCATCGCACCGCCGAGGCGGCCCAAAGACGTTCGCGACATGGCGATCGACGTGGAGAACATGCGCAAACGGATGGTCGAGGAGCTCGAGACATCGCGTTCGGCCCAGACGCAACTGGACGAGCAGGCGGCCGAACTGCGCCGGTCCAACTCCGAACTCGAGCAGTTCGCCTACGTCGCGTCGCACGACCTGCAGGAGCCGCTGCGCAAGGTCGCATCGTTCTGTCAGCTGCTCGAGCGGCGATACGGCGACAAGCTCGACGAGCGCGGTACCGAATACATCGGATTCGCGGTCGACGGGGCCAAGCGGATGCAGGCGCTGATCAACGACCTGCTCACCTTCTCGCGCGTCGGCCGGCTGGGCGCCACGGAAACCGACGTGAACCTCGACGCGACGCTGGATTCCGGCTTGGCCAACCTGGTGGTCGCGATCGAGGAATCGGACGCCGAGATCGTGCGCCCCGACGCTCTTCCGCGGATCAACGGCGATCCGATGCTGTTGACGATGCTGTGGCAGAACCTCATCGGCAACGCGGTGAAGTTCCGGCACAAGGATCGCCGGCCCCGCGTCGTCATCGAGTGCGCACCCGGCACCGGCAACCACGACGGCGAATGGGTGATCACCTTGTCGGACAACGGCATCGGTATCCCGGCGGAGTTCGCCGACAAGGTCTTCATCATCTTCCAACGCCTGCACGGCCGCGAGGTGTACGCCGGGACCGGTGTCGGCCTCGCGCTGGTCAAGAAGATCGTCGAGCACCACGGCGGCACCATTCGGATCGACACGTCCCGGACCGAGGGAACGCGGTTCGAGTTCACGCTGCCCATGGCCGACCCGGTAGACGAAGCAGACTCAGACGCTTTGGAAGGAGCGCATCAGTGACATCAGACGGCAGAGCGATCGACATCCTGCTCGTCGAAGACGACCCGGGAGACGAGCTCATCACGCGAGAAGCGTTCGAGCACAACAAACTCCAGAACCGGCTGCACGTCGCGCACGACGGTGAGGAAGGCCTCGACTACCTTTACCGGCGCGGTCGGTTCGAGGACGCGCCGCGGCCCGACCTCATCCTGCTGGACCTGAACCTGCCGAAATACGACGGCCGCCAGCTGCTGGAGAAGATCAAGTCCGATCCGGACCTGGCCCGCATCCCGGTCGTCGTGCTCACCACGTCCTCGGCGGAGGAGGACATCCTGCGCAGCTACAAGCTGCACGCCAACGCGTACGTGACCAAGCCGGTCGACCTGGACCAGTTCATGAAGGCGGTCCGGCAGATCGACGAGTTCTTCGTTCAGGTGGTGCGCCTGCCCAGCCTGTGACGGCGACCGTCAGGGCGCCGTCTGCGGCGCGGCGAGGAACACGTCGTTGTGCTGGCCCGGCCCGGGCGGGGGATCCGTGACCACCGCGTCGAAGCTCGAGTAGCGCGCGGGCATGCGGACCACCGTGACGGTGTCCTCGCCACTGCCCACCCGCACGGCGAGCTCGTTCTCCGCGAACAGCGGGGTGTCCACCACCTGCTTCCAGGTGTAAGCCAGGCAGGCCATCAGGCCGCCTTCTTGAAGCAGCTCAACCCATTCGGCCGCGGTCTTGGCGGCCAGCGCCGACTCGAGTTCCTCGGTCAGCTCGGGGTAATTCATTGCGCGCGAACGCTGGTCGATGAACCGCTCGTCCTCGAGCAGGTCCGCCCGGCCGATGATCTGGCACAGTTTCGCCCAGTGTTTGGGCACGTACGCACTGATCACCAGGTACCCGTCGGCGGCCCTGAACGCGTCCGACGGTTGGGTGGCGAAACCAACACCCTTGCGCTTCTTGGTTTTTGGCTCCGAGTCCGGCTTCGGCTTGGGCGCCTCGGCCGGCTTGTTCAGGTGGATCGTGAGCTGGCCGGCCTGCAAATTGACCGCGACGTCGTACATGGCGACCCGCACCACGTCGGCCACCCCGTGGCGCTCCCGGTTGAGCAGCGCCGCCAGCACCGCCTGGGCCAGCACGTGCCCGCTGGCCGCGTCGACGAGCTGGAAGGGGATGATCTGCGGTTTGCCGGTCGGCGTGGGCATGCCGGTGGTCATGCCCGACTCGGCCGCGACCATCAGATCGACGCCCGGCCGGCTGCCGTGCGGGCCGTTGCCGCCGTAGGCCGACAGCCGCGCGTAGATGAGCCTGGGGTTGCGGGCGCGCAAGTCGTCGGGGCCCAGGCCCATGCGTTCCATCACGCCCGGGCGAAACCCCTCCAGCACGACGTCGGCGGTGTCCACCAGCCGCAGGATCTGCTGCTTGGCCACGTCGTCCGTGAGGTCCACCGCCACCGACTTCTTGCCCCGGTTGTGGGGCAGGAACAGCGTGGGCAGCGGCGGGCGCCCGGGCAGGACCGCGGTGATCTGCCGGGCCGCCTCACCGAGGGGCGCCTCGACCTTGATCACCTCGGCACCCAGGTCGGCCAGCACCTGCCCGGCCAGCGGCCCGGCTATGTTCTGGGTGAAGTCGAGCACCCGGAATCCGTCCAGCGGCTTGGCGGGCGTGCGGTTTGCCATGGGTGGCCTTCCGTCAACGGGCTGTGTGCAAGACCCCAGTGCAGTAGTAGTTCTGGGCGAACGGCGCGCCGGGTTCGGTGCGCTGCAAAGGTAACCCGTTGTCGGCCAACAGCTGATTGAGGGGTGTGCGAACCGGGCGCCAGCCGTGCCGCTCCAGGTGGGTCGCCGCGTCGTTGCGTTCGCCCGGGAAGCCCAGGTCGCCCAGCGCGATGTCCAGGCCGTTGTCCCGCCACTTCTGGCTGGCGGCGTTCAGGGCGTCCCCGTTGGTGCCGGAGTTGATGAAGACCTCGGCCACCAGCCGGCTGCCGTCGGCGCTGAGCGCGGTGATGTCGTCGAGCAACTTGTCCTGCGCCTCGGGCGGCAGGAATCCGAGCAGGCCCTCGGCCGCCCAGGCGGTGGGCGCTCCGGTGTCGAACCCGGCCCGGCGTAGCGCCGCCGGCCAATCGTGTCGCAGGTCGATCGGGACGGCCCGCACCTCCGCCGTGGGCTCGGCGCCCAGCTGGGCGATGGTGGCGGTCTTGAATTCGATCACTTCCGGCTGGTCGATCTCGAACACCGTGGTGCCCGCCACCCAGGGCAGCCGGTACGCGCGCGCGTCCAGGCCGGAGGCCAGGATGACCACCTGGCGGATCCCCGCGGCGCCCGCCTCGGCGAAGAACGCGTCGATGTAGCGGGTGCGGGCGGCCAGCATGTCGGTCATGCGCTGCATGCCCCACGGGGCGCCGGGCTCGTCGACGTCGGCGGAGCTCAATTCGCCGGCGGCCCATCGCGTCATGAAGTCCACCCCGACGGCGCGCACCAGCGGCTCGGCGAACGGGTCGTCGATCAGCCCGTCGCGGGTGGCCCGGGCCCGTCCGGCCGCCACCATGGTCGCGGTGGCCCCCACGCTCGTGGCCAAATCCCAGCTGTCGTCGTCGGTGCGCGTCATCGTCACTGCCCTTCTCTCTAGTCGTTAACCAGAGTAACGACGGTGACCAAAGGCCCCTCCCGGTGGTGGCGTTGCGCCCTTATGCCGGGCCGGGCCGGGCGGCAGCATCGACGTGTGCAGACACTGGAACTTTTCCGGCGCGGGGGCCTGGAAGCCCGGTCGCTGCTCCTCTACGCGCGGTCCGGGGGATTGCGGCCGATCCCGCCCGGGCGGGTCCCTTCGGTGCTGCGCGCCCTGGACCGCTACGGCCTGCTCGGGGCGGCGACGGCCATCGCCGCCGGGCGAGACCGCGACGGGGTGGCGCTGATCGACGAGCGGGGCCCGCTGACGTTCGGTGAGCTCGACGAGCGGACCAACGCATTGGCCAACGAGTGGCGGCGGGGTGGCCTCGGCCCGGGCGCCGCCGTGGCGATCCTGGTGGGCAACCACCGGGGTTTTCTGGAAGCCGTCTACGCCGCCGCCAAGTGCGGCGCCGGCGTCTTGCTGCTCAACACCGGCTTCGGCGCCGCGCAGCTGGCCGGGATGCTGACCCGGGAACGCGTCGACCTGCTGGTGTACGACGAGGAGTACGGCGCCGTCGTCGGGGACGTCCAGCCGAGGTTGGGCCGAATCCGGGCCTGGACCCAAACGCCCGCCCCCGACACCCTGGACGCGCTGATCGAGCGGGGCGATCCCGGCCCGCCGCCCCCGTCCGGCGGGCGGCCCAAGATCGTCATCTCGACCAGCGGGACGACGGGAACCCCGAAGGGCGCCGCGCGTTCCGAACCCTATTCGCTGATACCGGTCGGCGGCCTGCTCGGCAAGGCTCCGTTCCGCGGCCGCGAGGTCACCGAATGCTGTGTGCCGCTGTTTCATTCGATGGGTTTCAGCCACGCGATGTACGCGATGGTGCTGGGCTCGACCCTGCTGCTGCGCCGCCACTTCGATGCCGGGCAGACGCTGGCCGGCGTGGCCGCACATCGGGCCAGCGCCATGATCGTCGTGCCGATCATGTTGCGGCGCATCCTCGACCTGGGGCCCGCGGCCCTGGCCGAGCACGACCTGTCGTCGTTGCGCATCGTGTTCATCGGCGGATCCCAGCTCGGGGCCGCGCTGGCCACCCGGGCGCTCGAGGCGCTCGGCCCCGTGGTCTACAACATGTACGGATCCACCGAGGTCGCCTATGCCACCATCGCCACGCCCGCCGACCTGGCGGCCGCGCCCGGCTGCGTGGGCGCGGTGGTGCCCGGCTCGGTCGTCAAGGTTTTCACCGACGACGGCGACGAGGTCCCCCCGGGAACGCCGGGGCGGATCTTCGTCGGCAACGTGCTCGCCTTCGAGGGATACACCGGCGGCGGCACCAAGGAGTCCATCGGGGGCCTGATGTCCACCGGGGACGTTGGCCATTTCGATTCCGACGGCAGGCTTTTCATCGACGGGCGCGCCGACGACATGATCGTCTCCGGCGGGGAGAACGTGTACCCGGGCGAGGTCGAAGAGGCGCTCGCGCAGCATCCCGACGTCCTGGAGGCCGCGGTGGTCGGCGTCGACGACGAGGAGTTCGGCCAGCGGTTGCGCGCCTACGTCGTGGTCCGCCCGGGCGCCGCGCTGACCGAGCGCGATGTCCAGGAGTACGTGCGGAACCGGCTGGCGCGCTTCAAAATTCCGCGCGATGTCCGCTTCGTCGACGCGCTGCCCCGCAACGCGGGCGGCAAGGTGCTCAAGCGGGTGCTGATCAGTCAGGTTTGACACGGTTGTGTTACCACCGGGTGTCTAGGTCGGCGAGCGCGCGCGATCGCCGCTAGCCTCGCGCAATGACCACTTACTCTGTGATCGCCGATGAATGCACCGTCGCCGCGACGCGGGACGCCGGGTGGCGGCGCGACGCCGAGTGGGCGCGGCGCCTGGCTTGGATCAGCCTGGCCGCGGTGCTCGTCGAGGGCGGTATCGGACTGTGGCAGGGCCTGGCGGTCGGGTCCGTGGCGCTGACCGGGTGGGCCCTTGGCGGGGTGTCGGAGGCCCTCGCCAGCGCGATGGTGGTGTGGCGGTTCAGCGGGTCGCGGACTTTTTCCCGCCACGCCGAGCGGCGCGCACAACGCGGTATCGCGGTGTCGTTCTGGTTGACCGCGCCCTACATCGCCGCCGAATCGATTCGCGAGCTGACCGGTCAGCGCCATGCCGAGGCCTCGCTGATCGGCATCGCGCTCACGGCCGCCGGATTGCTGCTGATGCCGATTCTCGGCAGGGCCAACCGCCAACTGGGCGCGCGACTGGACTCGGGAGCCACCGAGGCCGAAGGAATCCAGAACTACCTGTGCGCCGCCCAGGCGGCCGGCGTGCTCGTCGGGCTGGCCGCGAGCGCGCTGTGGTCCGGCGGATGGTGGATCGACCCGGCGGTCGGGCTCGGGATCGCTGCCGTCGCGGCCTGGCAGGGCGTCCGCGCGTGGCGCGGCCACGACTGCGGCTGCTGATCGGGGGAGTCAGTCCAGGCGGTAGCGGATCAGCCGGGAGCTGTTGGCCACCACCGCGACTGACGACGCGTTGTGCAGGATCGCGGCCAGCACGGGGGACAGCGCACCGCCGGCGCCGATGATCAGCCCGGCGGCGTTGACCGCGATGGACATGCCGTAGTTCTCCCGGATCACGTCGACGGCCCGGGCGCCCAGGTCCCGCACGTCGAGCAGCCGGTGCAGGTCGTCGTTGGCCAGCGCGACGTCGGCGGTCTCGACCGCGACGTCGGTTCCGGCCAGGCCCATCGCGATCCCGATGTCGGCGGCGGCCAGCGCCGGTGCGTCGTTGATGCCGTCGCCGACCATGCCGACCACGTAACCGTCGTTCTGCAGCCCGCGCACCACCTCGAGCTTGTCCTCGGGCATCACCTCGGCGCGCCACTCGTCGATACCCAGCTCCTCGGCGACGACCCGCGCGATGTCGGGGTGGTCGCCGGTGAGCATGAAAATCCGGCGAATACCGTTACCCCGCAACTCCTTCAGCACCTCGACCGCCTCGGGCCGCACCTCGTCGCGCAGGCTGATCAATCCCACCAGCTTGCCGTCGACCGCGAGCAACAGCGGGGTCTCGGCCTGGCGCCGCAGCCTGTCCACCCACTCCGACGCCTTCTTCGACACCCGTACCTTTTCGGCGCGCAGCAGCCCGGGGCTGCCGAGCAGCAGGGTGCGGCCGTCGGCCCAGGTGCGCATGCCCAGGCCCACCAAAACCTCGCACTCCTCGTGCGGCGGGATGGTGATGTGGCGCTCCTCGGTCGAGCGGATCACCGCCTCGGCCAGCGGATGGCGGGAGTGGATCTCCGAGCTGGCGGCATACGCCAGCACCTGCTCGGGCTCCCAATCCTTGTGCAGGGCAATGATATTGGTGACCACCGGGCGGCCGACGGTCAGGGTCCCGGTCTTGTCGAACACGATCGCGTCCACCCGGCCGGCCTGTTCGAGGTGCGAGCCGCCCTTGATCAGGATGCCGCGCCGCGCGCCGTTGCCGATCGCGGCGCTGATCGCGGTCGGGGTGGACAGGCCCACCGCGCAGGGGCACGCGATCAACAGCATGGTCATCGCGCGGCGCACGTCGCCCGTGACCGCCAGGGTGACGACCGACACGATGAACGAGGTGGGAACGAAACGGCGGGAGAAGGTTTCGCCCACCGTCTGGATGGGCGCCCGGTCGTGTTGGGCCTCCTCGACCCGGGTGATGATGCGCCCGATCGCGGTCTGGTTGCCGACGGCCTGGGCGCGCACCACCAGGCGGCCGCGCACCACGACCGACCCGGCGTGCACGTGCGCGCCGACCATGACGGAAACGGGCAGGTTCTCACCGGTGATCGCGGATTGGTTGACGATCGCATCCCCGTCGACCACCTCTCCGTCCACCGGTATCGCGACGTGGTCGTGAATGACCACCTCGTCGCCGATCTGCACGCTGTCGATGGGGACCTGGACTTCGGCCCCGTCGGTCAGCCGTATCCATGCGGTGTCCTGGCTGCCGCGCAGCAGTTCCGAGATGGCCCGTCGCGTCCGGCGCAGGGTGAGATCCTGCAGGTACTCGCCGATGTTGAGCAGCCATAGCACGGTCAGCGCCACCACGTTCTCGCGCAGGATGAGGCTGGCCACCGTCGCCGCCGACACCAGGGCATCGGTGCCGGCCCGGCCGGAGCGCAGCGAACGCAGCGCGCCGCGCAGGAACGGGTAGCCGGTGAAGACGGTGACGCCGGTGGCCAGTACCCGGCCGTTCGGGCCGAGCAGCGGCGGGCGGGCGAACACGTAGCGGCGCACGCCGAGCATCCCCAGCGCCGCGCCGCCGATGACCATCCGCAACACGTCGGAGTTGGCGATCTCCGACGAGTGCGGCGCGCGTGCCGGGATCAGCTCGGCGGCGACGTGCGCGGCGGAGCCGATCGCCGTCAGCACCGCGGAGCGGTCGCAGCGCCGGGGCGAATACCAGACGACGACGGAACCGGTGCGCGGGTAGGCGTGCACCACGCGCACGCCGTCCTGCTTGGCGACGGCCTCCTCGACCGCCACCGCGCGCCGTGAGTTGCACCGGAGCCACTCGACGGAAACCCGCATGCGCCCCGCCGCATCCGAAACAACCTGTAGGGCAGGGTCTTTGGTGTGGGCGTCGGGGAGCGCGGCCGTGTCGGCGGACATGCCCGCCCGATCAGTGGTCGTGCTGGTGGACGTCGGCGACCGAAGGCGTGGGGGCTTCCTCGCCGATGCGCTCGCGGGCCTCGGCCATGACGTCGGCGATCTTCAGCCGGGCGGACTCGGCGGCTTCCTCGGCCTTGCGCGTCCCGCGCAGCCCCAGCTCGGCGGCCGACACCGCGGTTTCGTGCAGCGGCGCCTTGGCGACGGCCTTGCGCACCACCTCGTAGGCCGTCACGCCGACCAGGCCGGTGACCACCGTCGATGCCGCTTTTGCCAAGAGCGCGTACCCCGCCATTGCCCGGACCTCCTTGTCGTCGCAGCGTCAGCTGATGCTCGCTCGACGTTAACATCGCAATATAGCGATATCAATATGAATCGGGGCGGACCGTGGGCTACAGCACCCGGGTGACCTTCTCGGTCGCGATCCTGCGCTCCAGCGCCGACGGGTCGGGATTGGCCACCTGCACCAGCGACGCGCCGACGGCCAGGATCGCCAGCAGGCCGTCCACCAGCTCCTCGGGATCCGACCATGCGGCGGTGGACAGGACCCGGTCCGCGGCCGTCAACTCCCGTGCGGCGGCCGAGCTTTGGCAATCGGCCAGGACCTCGTCGACCGATCGGCCGGCGAGCGCCGGACCGGGATGGCGCTCGGGAACGATCTGGTCGCCGTGCACCCGTACGGCCGTCGCGTAGTCGGTGACACCGATCGGCAGGTCGGGGGCGGGGCGGCCGAACGGATCCAGCGACAGCACCGCCACCTCGCCGGCGGTCTGCTCCGCCTCGTCCAGCCGCTCGGCGGTGCACAGCGCTAGGTCCGTGGCCGCGCCCGCGCCCGGTTGGAGCGCCGCCTCGGCGCCGATCCACCACACCCCGAACAACACGGCCGCGGTCTGCCAGTGCGCCGGCAGCAGGATCGCGACCCGGCTGCCCGGCCCGGCGCCCAGCTCGTCGCGTAACAGGTTGCCGGTCTTGGCCGCCCAGTTGGCCAGCGTCGCCGCGGACAGCTCGATGCGCTCGCCGGTCGCGTCGTCGTAGTAGGTGATGCGCGGGCCGACCGGGTCGGCCCGCAGCATCGGATCGAGGATGGCGCCCGACAGCGTGCTCAGTTGATGCACTCGGGCTTGTCGGAACCGGCGGTCAGGATCGGCGAGGGCGCCGGGACGTTCGGGTCGGGCGCCACCGAACCGACGTTGGACACCTTGGCGGGCATCACCGACCCGGTGCCGGAGAGTCCCGAGCCGGGGCCGCTGTAGTCGTTGCCCAACACCACCCGGACCGAGCCCGGCGCGACGGACGAATCGGCGACCACCGGCAACCCGCCCAGCTCCTTGGACACCTCCTGGGCGCCCAGGTCGTCGCTCTTGGCGGCCCGCACCTGGCTGCCCTTGACGTGGCCGCCGTCGTTGTTGCCGACCGTGCCGGCGCCGAATCCCTTGGCGGTCAACACCTGTGAGACCGCGGATGCCAGCCCGTTGATGTCGGTGTCGTTGACCACGCTGGCGGTGGTCTTCGCCGGGGTGTAGGCGATCTCCTCGGTCTTGCCCTGCTCCTGGTCGTGCAGCAGCCCGCCGACCCAGTCCTGCACCTGGTGCGGGTCCACCCGCACCACGCTCTGCATGCCGTCGTCACTCCAGCCGGCCCCGTCGAGCACCGGGATGGTGGCGAACGCGACGTTGCCGCCGGCCAGCTTCTGCATCTGCTGGACGAAATCCATGACGTCCCAACCCGAGGAGATCACCACCGAGCGCTGCACGGCGGCCTCCAGCCGGTTGAGCGTGGTGGGACTGGACAGCGTCTTGCCGGAGATGACCCGGTGGGCCAGCGAGGCCATCACCACCTGCTGGCGCACCACCCGGTCCAGGTCGCCGCGCGGCAACTCGTGGCGCTGACGGACGAAGCTGAGCGCCTCCGGGCCGTCGAGCCGTTGCGGGCCGGCCGGGAAGTCGGCGCCCGAAAGCGGTTCGAACACCGGCTCCTTGAGGCAGACGTCCACGCCGCCGAGCGCGTCGGTGATCAACGAGAAGCCGAGCAGCCCGATCTCGGCGTAGTGGTCGACGGTGACGCCGGTGAGGTCGGCGACGGTCTTGATCAGGGCCTCGCGCCCGGCCTCGGTGCCCTGCGCCGCGGCGTGCTCGGCCGAGTCGCCGGCCTTGACCAGGTTGGTGCGCTTGGCCTCGCGGGTCTGGCCGTAGACGCCGTTGATCTTCGTCTTGCCCAGGCCCGGGGCCGCGACGTAGGAGTCGCGGGGAATCGAGATGGCGGTCGCCGACTTCCCGTTGTTGGGGATCCGGATCAGGATGATCGTGTCGGTGTTGGTCGCTTCCTCGTCGCCGGCGCGCAGGGTGGCCAGTTCCTCGGCGGACAGGGGGTTGCCGTGGGCGTCGGTGCGGCTGTCGAGGCCGACCAGCAGGATGTCGATCGCGCCGTCGTCGCCGCCCTTGCCGAGCGAGGGCGCGGACATGTGAAAGATGCCGTCCTCGAAGGATCGGACGTTGCTCCACGCGAGCCCGGTGCCGAGGACGACCACGAGCGTGAGCGCGGTCGCAATCACACGAATCACACGTTGCACTCCCATCCCACTAGGTTACTTGCGACACAGACGCTTCGCGGGTAGCGAACCGCCGCGCGCCCCCGGGCGTGCGCCCGTGCTCTCCCGGACATGCCAGACTCGAACCATGTCGAGCAGGATCGTGATCGCCGGTGCCGGGGGGCAGCTGGGCGGCTATTTGGCCTCGCTGGCAGCCGGTCAGGCCCGCGGCGTGCTGGCGCTGACGTCGTCGCAGTGGGACATCACCGACCCGGCCGCCGCCGAGCGGATCGTCCGGGGCGGCGACGTGGTGATCAACTGCGCGGCCTACACCAACGTCGACGCCGCGGAGAGCGACGAGGCCGGTGCGTACGCCGTCAACGCGACGGGTCCCGGGAACATCGCCCGGGCCTGCGCGCGCGCCGGCGCCCGGTTGATCCACGTCTCCACCGACTACGTGTTCGACGGCGATTTCGGCGGCGCGCCGCCGCGTCCCTATGAGCCCAGCGATCGCACCGCCCCGGCGGGGGTGTACGGGCGCAGCAAGCTCGCCGGGGAAGAGGCGGTGCTGGCGGCGCTGCCGGAGGCGGTCGTGGTCCGCACCGCCTGGGTCTACACCGGCGGTGACGGCAAGGACTTCGTCGCCGTGATGCGCCGGTTGGCCGCGGGGGACGACCCGGTGAGGGTGGTCGACGACCAGGTCGGCTCACCGACCTACGTGGGCGACCTGGCGGCCGCGCTGCTGCAGGTCGCCGACGACCGCGTGCCCGGGCCCATCCTGCACGCCGCCAACGAGGGCGCGGTCTCCCGATTCGAGCAGACGCGGGCGATCTTCGAAGAATGCGGCGCGGATCCCCGGCGGGTACATCCGGTCAGCACCGCGGAATTTCCCCGCCCCGCGCCGCGCCCCAGCTACTCCGCGCTGTCGGGCCGCCAGTCCGCCGCGGCGGGTCTGCGGCCGTTAAGGCCCTGGCGCGCTGCACTTGTCGCGGCGCTGGCCGCCTCGAAGACCGCCGCGGACGACGACGTCAACGCCCTCGCCGCCGATCGACCGTTACCCTCTACGCGTGACTGACGTCCTGCCGGTCGTGACGGTGACCTTCTCGCCGGGCCCCCACCTCGAACGCTTCCTGGCGTCGTTGTCGCTGGCCACCGAGCGGCCCGTGTGCGTGGTGATGGCCGACAACGGCTCGACCGACGGAACCCCGCAGGCCGCCGTCGAGCGCTACCCGAACGTGCGGTTGTTCCACACCGGGGCCAACCTCGGGTACGGCACCGCGATCAACCGCGCGGTCGCGCAACTCGCGGAGATGCCGGAGGTCGACGACGACTGGGTGGTCGTCGCCAACCCGGACGTGCAGTGGGGCCCGGGCAGCATCGACGCCCTGCTGGACGCCGCCACCCGCTGGGCGCGCGCCGGCGCGCTGGGCCCGCTCATCCGCGACCCCGACGGCTCGGTGTACCCGTCGGCGCGCCACCTGCCCAGCCTGATCCGCGGCGGCATGCACGCGGTCGTCGGCCCGGTCTGGAAGCGCAATCCGTGGACGGCGGCGTATCGCCAGGAGCGGCTGGAGCCCACCGAGCGCCCGGTCGGCTGGCTGTCGGGGTCGTGCCTGCTGGTGCGCCGGTCCGCCTTCGCCCAGGTCGGCGGGTTCGACGAGCGCTACTTCATGTATATGGAAGACGTCGACCTCGGGGACCGGCTCGGCCGGGCCGGCTGGCTGAGCGTCTACGTGCCGTCGGCCGAGGTGCTGCACCACAAGGGCCACTCCACCGGGGACGACCCGGCGAGCCACCTCGCGGCGCATCACCAGAGCACCTACCTTTTCCTGGCGGACCGGCATTCGGGCTGGCAGCGGGCGCCGCTGCGGTGGATACTGCGGGCCGCGCTGGCGCTGCGCTCGCGCCTGATGGTGCGCGGGGCGCTGCGCAGTCGGAGACGGAAACTGGCGGAAGGGCGGCGCTGAAATGGCTAACCCGCAGGTCGATGCCGTGATTTTGGTCGGCGGAAAGGGCACCCGGCTGCGGCCGCTGACGCTGTCGGCGCCCAAGCCCATGCTGCCCACCGCCGGGCTGCCGTTCCTGACCCACTTGCTGTCGAGAATCGCCGCGGCGGGCATCGAGCACGTCATCCTGAGCACCTCGTATCAGGCCGCGGTGTTCGAGGCGGAGTTCGGCGACGGCTCCAAGCTGGGCCTGCAGATCGATTACGTCACCGAGGAGCGGCCCCTGGGGACCGGCGGCGGCATCGCCAACGTCGCCGACCACCTGCGTCACGACACCGTCATGGTGTTCAACGGCGACGTGCTCTCGGGTTCCGACCTCGGCCAGATGATCGACTTTCACCGGGCCCAGCACGCCGATGTCACCCTGCACCTGGTGCGGGTGGGCGACCCACGGGCGTTCGGCTGCGTGACCACCGACGACGACGGCCGGGTCACCGCCTTCCTGGAGAAGACGCAGGACCCGCCCACCGATCAGATCAACGCCGGCTGCTACGTCTTCGAGCGCGGCATCATCGACCGGATCCCGCGGGGCCGCGAGGTGTCGGTCGAACGCGAGGTGTTCCCCGCCCTGCTCTCCGATCCGGACGTCAAGGTGTGCGGCTACGTCGACGCCACCTACTGGCGGGACATGGGCACGCCGGAAGACTTCGTGCGCGGATCGGCGGACCTGGTGCGCGGCATCGCGCCGTCGCCGGCCCTGCACGGCCACCGCGGTGAGCAGCTGGTGCACGACGGCGCGGCGGTGTCGCCGGGCGCGGTGCTGGTCGGCGGCACGGTGGTGGGGCGGGGCGCCGAGATCGGACCCGGCGTGCGGCTGGACGGCGCCGTGATCTTCGACGGCGTCAAGGTCGAGGCCGGCAGCGTGATCGAGCGCTCCATCATCGGCTTCGGCGCGCGCATCGGCCCGCGGGCGCTGATCCGCGACGGCGTGATCGGCGACGGCGCCGACATCGGTGCGCGCTGCGAGCTGTTGCGCGGCGCCCGGGTCTGGCCCGGCGTTTCGATTCCCGACGGCGGGATCCGCTACTCGTCCGACGTCTAGACGGTATGGGTGACCGTCGGCGTTGAGTTGGGGGTTGCGGGCCGGGGCCTCACTCACCCATGTTCGTGGGTTACCGAGTAGGGAGTCGCCTGCCCGGTCTATCCGACAGTGGTGGGAGGCCCCGGTGTTTACCGAGCGTACGAGTATTGGACTGGACGTGCACGCACGTTCGGTAGCGGCAGCGGCAATCGATGGCGTCACGGGTGAGGTGTTCCAGAACCGGTTGACCCCGTCTTATGAGCACATTCGGTCGTGGATATCGGGGTTGCCGGGTCCGGTGGCGGTGGCTTATGAGGCCGGGCCGACCGGTTTCGGGTTGCAGCGGGCGTTGACCGGCGCGGGCATCCGGTGTGAAGTCGTCGCCCCGTCGAAACTGCAGAAGCCGTCCGGGGACCGAGTAAAAACCGATGCCCGCGATGCCCTGCATTTGTCGCGGTTGCTGCGACTCGACGAGGTCACCTCGGTGTCGATTCCGAGCGTGGAACAGGAAGCAGCCCGTGATCTGGTCCGTGCCCGTGAGGACTGCCGCGGTGATCTGATGCGGGCGCGTCATCGACTGTCCAAGCTGCTGCTGCGCCACGGCATCGTCTACTACGGGGGTGCTGCGTGGACCGGCGCGCACGATCGGTGGCTGCGCACCCAAGCGGCACCGCAGTTGACGGTGCTGGCAACCCGGATGGCCTTCGATGCCGACTACGACCACGTGTTGACGATGCAGGCCCGGCGGGCGCGCCTGGACTCGGCGATCGATGACACCGCCAAGGACTGTGAGTTCACTCCGATCGTGCGCAGGGTGTCGTGCCTACGCGGTGTGAGCACCTTGACCGGATTTGCATTAGCGGTAGAGATCGGCGACTGGAACCGGTTTACCGGCAACACGATTGGTTCATTCGTGGGGCTGGTGCCCTCGGAGTACTCGTCGGGTTCCTCGCGGGCGCAGGGGCCGATCACCAAGACCGGCAACACTCATGTCCGCCGGTTGCTGGTCGAGGCAGCCTGGCATCACCGACCCCGCTATCACGTTGGTGCGGTGATGCGTTCGCGGTGGGACCAGGCCTCGGCAGCTGCCCGCGCCCGTGGGGACGAGGGCAACCGCCGCCTGCATCGCAGGTGGGTAAGTTTCCTCGAACGGCGTAAGCGACCGGTGGTGGCCAACGCTGCGATCGCTCGCGAGCTTGCCGGCTGGTGCTGGTCGTTGGCGGTCATGGACGACTGATCGCCACCTGATCTGCTTCCTCCTCGAGTCCGGTGGTGGCAGCGCGTGGATCGACCCGCGACACACCTATGAGCAGGCCCGTTCGGGTCGACGCTCGACGCTAGACAAGCGGATGCGATCCAGCCGAAACCCCGTCCTGCGGTAGCCAACCCGCGTATATCAGTCTGACCGCGCGTCGCCAACCGACACGCTCACCACACAAACTCATCGAGGAAGCAAAGAGGCGCCGTCGGGGCAGCTCCCCGGCGGCGCCTCACCTTGCCCTCTTGACAAACTTCCCTACATATCAGGTGTACGCCGTCTGCGCCGAGCGTCACGCCAGCGTGGCGCTCGACGTCGGCCGTCACGCTAGCGTGACGCTCGGCGAGTGGCCCGCCCCACCAAATACGCCAATGCGTGATCGGTGCCGTCGGGCAACGCGTCGGCCGGCCACCATCGCAAGTCCTCCGACTCGTCGCTGATCGCGATCTGCGCGCCGGCCGGCGCGTGCGCGACGAACTGCAGATCCAGGTGGCGGGTGGGCACGCCCAACGAGCAGGTGACCGGGTGGACGTGGACCGCGGCCAGCTGCGGGTCGATGCGCAACCCGTCGACGCCGGACTCCTCGGTGGCCTCGCGCCGGGCGGCGGCGACGATGTCGCTGTCCTCGTCGTCGCAGTGGCCGCCCAGTTGTACCCAGCGGCCCAGGCGGGGGTGCAGGGTCAGCAACACCTGGTCGCCGGTGTGGTCGAGCACCAGCGCCGAGGCGGTGACATGGCCCGGCACGCACTCGCGGCGACAACCGTCGGGACGGCCGAGCAGGAAGGCCAGGACCGCGTGCCGCAACGAATCCTGTGCCGCGTCGGGGGCCTGCCAGTCGGACAGCAGCGAGATCGCCGACTCCCGCACGCTCATCGAGAACCCCGCCGCTTCCGGCGATCCCGCAGACAGACCCAGGCCGCGCGGCATTGCGCCACCTCCTCGGGGCCGAACCCCAGCCCGTCGATCAGGACATGGCGGTCGACGAGGTCGAGCGCCTTCTCGATCTCGTTGGCCTTCAACAGCAAGTCGACGTCGCAGGCGAGCTCGGGGCCGGCCAGCGCCGGTGGGGGAATGGGCAGCTGCTCGGCCTCGCGGGGTTCCAGCTCCAAGATGCCCCCGCCGTAACTGCGGCCGAGGATCTCGGCGAAGGCGAACGTCACGCTGTTGTGGAACACCGCGGCCAGCGCGGCCGGGTCGACACCGGCGGCGAGGCGGACCCGGTGCACCGTGTCGGTGCTCGTCGCCGCGGCGGCGTTGACGGTCAGCCGCGGCGCCAGGTGGATCTGGCGCAGCATGAACAGGTCGGGGATCCACAGCGACGGCGTGCTCCACCACGGCTTGCGGATCGAGCACTTGTAGCCCCGATCCACCCCGGCGGCCGCACCGGCGTCGATGTGCGCGAGCAGGGCGGGGTCGTCCGCGTCGCGCGGCGCGTTGAGCAGCCAGCCGCGGTGCCCGGCGGCGACATCGCCCGTCCGGCAGTCGGTGTCGTAGACCAATCCGGACAACTGCGCGCTGCGCGAGACGAGCGGGACACAGTGGGGCAGCAATCCGAGTTCGCGGGCCTGGGCGTCGGTGAAGGTGAAGAAGCTGTTGCGCCCCGTCACGATGCCCACATCCACGCCGGCGACCGACCCGAGCCGGGTCATGGCCGTCGACCCCTTGAGCGCGCGCAGCAGCCGGATCGCGGCCGGGTCCAGAAAGTACTTGGTCCACTTCTCGTTCTCGTGCAGCAGCGCGGGAGCCGAGTCGGCGTCGAGATCCGCGTGGGCGAGCGAATCGGCGTCTGCGAGGTGGACGGTGCGGATCCGGGCGGGGCCCGCGCCGGCGACCCCGCAGAACAACACGACCTCCTGCAGGACGCCGTCGAACACCAATCGCTCGAACGTCACCAGCGTGATGTCACTGAACCGGCTCAGCAGGAACTCGCGCAGCGGCGCGGCGTAGGTGACCTGGAGCAACTCGGCGGGAAGCACCAGGCCCACGCGACCACCGTCGCGCACCAGGACCGAGCTCGCCACCACGAAGGGGACCCACGCGTTGGTCAGCCGGGTCGGCCGCAGACCCTCGCGCCGCATCAGGTCCAGCGCGGGATCGCGCTGTTCGGACGCCCAGTTGCCGAACCGGATGTAGGGCGGGTTCCCCGCGACCCCGTCCCAGCCGCCGGGCTCGGTGCTGGCGAGCCAGGTGAACAGGTTCGCGGCGTCGACGGGAGCGAATTCCCGCGACTTGGCCGCCTCGTCGGCGACGAGCTCGACGCCGTGCACCCGTCCGCCGAGGGCGGCCAACTCGCGCAGGATCGCGCCGTCGCCGCAGGAGGGTTCCACGATGCGCGGTCCGGCTTCGCGAACCCAGCGGGCCAGGAATCGGGCCACCGCCGTCGGCGTGTAGTAGCCGCCGCGGGCCTTCTCGGCGGATGCCGCCGCCTTGCCCGCGAATCTCATGGGCTCAAGTATCTCCGAGAGACGGGGCTCACGTGCGGATCAACAGATTCCCGGCGTCCGCCGGGTCGCGGGGCCCGGCGGGCTCCTCGGGGTAGCCGATCGCGATCGCGCCCAACGGCTCCCAATCGGCGGGCAATTCGAGCTCCGCGCGCACCAGGTCGGCGGCGAAGATCGTCGAGCCGATCCAGCAGCTGCCCACGCCCCGCACCGCCAACGCGACCAACAGGGCCTGCACGGCCGCGCCGACCGCGACGGTGAACATGGTGTGCTCGGCCTCGGTGCGGGCGGCGTCGGGATAGGTGTGCGCGCCGTCGGGGACCAGCATGGGGATGACGACCTCGGGTGCGTCGTAAAGGATCTGGCCGCGCGCCACCCGCTGCTCGACCGCGTCGGCGGGCCGGCCGTCACCGGCGAGGTCGGAGCGCCACCGGTCTTTCATGCGGTCCAGCAGCCGCAGCCGGACGTCGCGGGTCCGCAGCCAGACGAATCGGACCGGGCGGGTGTGGTGCGGGGCCGGGGCGGTGAGGGCCTCGGCGACGGCGGCTTCGATCAGCTCCGGCGCGACGGGCTCGGCGCCGAACCGGCGCACCGATCTGCGCAACAGCTGCGCCTGCCGGCGGCCCATGTCGAGGGCCTCGGCGGTGCCGAGCCAGAACAGGTCCTCCTCGCCGGGCCGCAACAGCTGCCGGGCCGTCGAGCCGTCGTCGGACACGGCAAGGCCACGCACCACGGCCACCGGCATGGCGGTCAACTTGCCCTTCACCAGATCGGCCGCCGCCGCGACCTCGTCGGCGACCGCGATCTCCGTGACCACCAGTTCGTTGCCGTGGCGGTCGATTGACCCCGAATAGCCGTGCAGCACAGCCAGACCGGCCGACCCCACCGCCGCGTCGATCTGGCCGTTGCGCCAGGCGCGGCCCATCGTGTCGGTGATGACCACGGCGACGTCGACGCCGAGCCGGTCGGCCAGCCCGGCGCGCAGCGCCGCGGCGCTGCCGTCCGGATCGACCGGCAGCAGCGCCAGTTCGTCGCGGCCCACGTTGGATCCGTCCACGCCCGCGGCGGCCTGAATCAAACCGATGCGGTTCTCGGTGATCAGGGTGCGGCCCTTGCGCGCCAGCACCCGCACCGCCTCGGCGTCGACCAGCTTGCGCCGGAGTTCGTCCCGCGCCTGCGCGTCCTGCGGTGCCGGCACCAGCCGGCCCTCGCACTTGGACACCACCTTGCTGGTCACCACCACGACGTCGCCGTCGCGCAGCCAGGGAGCGGCCGCGGCCAGCGCCGCGCCCAGGTCGTCGCCGGGCCGGAATTCGGGAAGCCCGGCGACGGGCAGGATCTCGATCGCCGCGCCGGTGCCGTGTTCGGTCACGGGTGCACGCCCGCAAGCTCGAGCCCGGCGCGGACCATCTCGGCCGTCGCCTTCGGGTCGGTCATCAGCAGCGCCACGGCCCTCACCGCGACCCCCTCGATGTCAGCGTGGTCGCCCTCGTGCACCAGCCAGCAATCCAGTATCCCGGTGCCCCGGCGCGCCCCGTAGTGCCGGCCGACCGCCTCCGCGGTGGATTCGACGCCGACCACCGACAGGCACGCATCGGCCATGCCGCGCAAGGGCTTTCCACCGATGATCGGTGAGTAGCCGACGATCGGTGCGGTCGCCGAGCGTAGCGCGGCGCGAATGCCCGGGACGGCCAGGATGGCGCCGACGCTCACCACCGGGTTGGACGGCGCCAGCAGGATGACGTCGGCGTCGGCGATGGCCGCGACAGCTTCACTTGCGGCGGTGGCCTTTTCGGCGCCGATGAAAGCGAAGCTGTGCGTGGGCACGTTGGCCCGGTAGCGCACCCACCACTCCTGGAAGTGGATCGCCCGCCGGGTGCCGTCGTCGGGATCGGTGATCACCACGTGCGTCTCGCAGCGGTCGTCACTGGCCGGCAGCAATCGGGCGCCGGGTTGCCAGCGGTCACACAGCGCGGTGGTGATCTGCGACAGCGGGTAGCCGGCGCCCAGCATCTGGGTGCGCACCAGGTGGGTGGCGATATCGCGGTCGCCGAGTCCAAACCAGTCCGGCTGCACGCCGTAGCGCGCCAATTCCTCTTTGGCGTGCCAGGTTTCGTCGCGGTGACCCCACCCTCGCTCCGGGTCTACCCCTCCACCTAAGGTGTACATGCAGGTGTCCAAATCCGGGCAGACCCGCAGTCCGTGAATCCAGGCGTCGTCGCCGATGTTGACGATTGCATTAAGTTCGTGGTTGCTGGCTCCCGTGTCTGGGTGCCGTTGCGTTTCGAACTGACCCAGCCCGAGCAGCTGTTGAACCCCCAGCAGGAAGCGGGCGCCGCCAACCCCACCGACCAGAACGGTGACCTTCACGTGGACGACAGTACTGCCCGACGACCGGGTGGTGGCCGGCCCGTTACGCGGCCCTTAAGCCTAGTCGTGGGCGGTGTGATCGACACGCCGAATGCGCAAAACAACGGAAACGCCGTAATTCGGTCACGAGATGGTATGGAAATGCGCCGTAGTGCTTGACCCGGCAGGTCAACCCGTGTCTAATCACAACAGTGTCATTTCCCGGTTGGCCGGCCGGTTCCGGTGTCGCAGACCGAGATTCGATCACTTGTTCGAATTGTCTGTACACATCAGAAAAGTGGGAACCACTCACTCTCTCAATCAAACTGAGGAGGCGGACGACCGTATGTCTTACGAACATCTTCGAGGAGTCATGGCGAGCACGCCGCACACCCCTATCGGCTCAGCGCCGGTCCGACCCGTTCGGCCGCACTTGACCGTGGTTCCCGATGCGCCAGTCGCATTCGAGCCCGAGCCGATGCTGGCGCCCGTTGCGGACCAGTGGCAGGACCGGGCGCTTTGCGCCCAAACCGATCCCGAGGCCTTCTTCCCCGAGAAGGGTGGCTCCACCCGCGAGGCGAAGAAGATCTGCCTCGGGTGCGAGGTGCGTCACGAGTGCCTGGAGTACGCCCTGGAGCATGACGAGCGCTTCGGCATTTGGGGCGGTCTCTCCGAGCGCGAGCGCCGCCGCCTCAAGCGCGGCATCATCTGACGCCGCCGCGGCACAACGTTATTCGTCGTCGATCGTCGGGTCGATGACCGACGGCTCGACATCGAGGTAGATGGCCACCTGGGCCACCAGTATTTCGTGCAGCAAATCGCCGAGCTCGACGGTGTCCTTGGCCCGTCGCTCAATCGGCTTGCGGAACAAGACAATTCGTGCCCGCGTGGCGTTACCGCGGACGTCGACGCCGGCCGGGATCAATCGCGCCAGCGGGATCGGCCCGTCGGCGATAACCTCCGGCGGCCACTGCACGCTGTCGGGATCCTTGGCCGCGATGCGGGGAATCTCATCGACCGCCACGTCGAGCTCGGCCAGCCGGGCCTGCCAATGCCGCTCGATGGGTTCGTAGGCCTCCAGCACCGCCATGTCGAACCGCTCGGCCCGGCTGCGCCATCCGGGAACCGTCGGCGGCAGCAGCGGACCGCGCACATCGCGGCCCCGCCGGGAAGACCGATGGGAAGCGAATCGACCCGGGGACCGATCCCTTCCCGGGGAGCTGCGCGAATCGCCCACGCGCCGATGGTAACGGTTGAACATCGGGGGTCCACCGGTTGCGCGTGTCCGGCGCTTCACCGGCGTTTGTGCACGATAGCCTTTCGGTCGTGAACGTTCCCCGTCGCTGTTGCCGGCCCGGGTGTCCGCACTACGCCGTAGCGACCCTGACGTTCGTCTACTCGGACTCGACGGCAGTGGTGGGGCCACTCGCGACCGCGCGGGAACCGCATTCGTGGGACCTGTGCGTCGGCCATGCGGGCCGGATCACCGCGCCCCGCGGGTGGGATCTCGTGCGCCACGCCGGTCCCCTCTTTTCTGAGCCCACCCACCCTGATGAGGACGACCTGGTCGCCCTGGCCGACGCGGTGCGCGAAGGCGGCCCCGGCGAGCGTGCCGTCCCCTTTGGCGGCGCTGCCGCCCCGCTCAACGGCTTCGCCGACCCGCAGATCCATCACGGCGGGTCGCAGGCGACCGCGCCCAGCAGCAGCGTGCTCGCGCCGCCCGAGCACCGTTCGGGCCGCCGCCGCGGGCATCTGCGGGTGTTGCCCGACCCCAGTGACTAGCCGTTCCGGCGTCGCGCGCAATCCCCGCGCACCGCTGCGGTCGCCGTTTCCCGGAGGCCGATAGGCTGACGGCCAAGAGGCGAAGTAATCGACGGCGTCAGGAGGCCCCCGCATGTCTCGGCTCGCCGCCACCGTCCACCGTGTCGTCAAGGCTTACGACGTGCGAGGGCTGGTCGGCGAGGAGCTCGACGAGCCACTGGTCACCGCTTTGGGGGCGGCCTTCGCCGAACTGATGCGCGGCGAGGGCGCCCGCCGGGTGGCGATCGGCCACGACATGCGCGACAGTTCGCCCACGCTGGCGGCGGCCTTCGCCTCCGGGGTGCTGAGTCAGGGCCTGGACGTGGTGCGCATCGGCCTGTCCTCCACCGATCAGCTCTACTTCGCCTCCGGGTCGCTGGACTGCCCCGGCGCGATGTTCACCGCGAGCCACAACCCCGCGGCCTACAACGGGATCAAGCTGTGCCGGGCGGCCGCCAAGCCGGTCGGCGCCGACAGCGGCCTGCGCACGATCAGCGAGCAGGTCATCGCCGGGGTCGAGCGCTACGACGGACCACCCGGCACCGTCACCGACCGCGACGTGCTGGACGACTACGGGACGTTCCTGCGTTCCCTGGTGAACACCTCGGGGCTGCGGCCGCTGCGGGTGGCCGTGGACGCCGGCAACGGCATGGCCGGTCTCACCACGCCCGCGGTGCTCGGCGCGATCGACTCGATCACCTTGCTGCCGTTGTACTTCGAGCTCGACGGCTCGTTCCCCAATCACGAGGCCAACCCGCTCGCTCCGGCCAACCTGGCCGACCTGCAGAACTATGTGCGCAACACGGGCGCCGACATCGGGCTGGCCTTCGACGGGGACGCCGACCGCTGCTTCGTCGTCGACGAACGCGGTAAGCCGGTGTCGCCCTCGACGGTGACCAGCCTGGTGGCCGCTCGCGAGCTGGGCCGCGAGATCGGCGCCACCATCATCCACAACGTCATCACGTCCCGGGCGGTGCCCGAGCTGGTCACCGAACGGGGCGGCACACCGCTGCGCTCCCGCGTCGGACACTCCTATATCAAGGCGATGATGGCCGACACCGGCGCCATCTTCGGCGGGGAACACTCGGCGCACTATTACTTCCGTGACTTCTGGGGGGCGGACTCCGGGATGCTGGCGGCGCTGTACGTGCTGGCCGCCCTCGGTGAACAGGACCGGCCATTGTCGGAATTGACCGCCGACTACCAGCGCTACGAATCGTCCGGCGAAATCAACTTCACGGTCGCGGACGCCGCGCTGTGCACGGAGGCGGTGCTGAAATCCTTCGGCAGCCGGATCCACTCCATCGACCACGTGGACGGCGTGACCGTCGACCTGGGCGACGGCACCTGGTTCAACCTGCGCAGCTCCAACACCGAGCCGTTGTTGCGGCTCAACGTGGAGGGGCGCAGCGCCGAGGACGTCGACGCGGTCGTCACCCAGATCAGCGCGGAGATCGACGCCCAGTCGGCGCCCGCGGAGGCCACCCCGTGAACGCCGTCCGGTCGATCGATCTCGAGGACACCGAGGGCCTGCTCGCCGCCGACCGGGACGGCCTGCTGCGCTCGGCTTCGTCGGCCGGGGCGCAGGTGCGCGCGATTGCCGCTGCCGTCGACGAGGGCGCGCTGGATCCGCTGCGGGCCGACGACCGGCCGCGCACCCTGATCTGGGTCGCCGGCCGCGGCGCCGCCGACAACGCCGGCGCCATGCTGGCCGCGACGGTGGGCGGCGCGGCCTCCGAGCCGATCGCGCTGGCCGCCGAGGTTCCGCCGTGGATCGGTCCGCTCGACGTGCTGATCGTCGCGGGCGACGATCCCGGCGATCCCGCGCTGGTCAGCGCCGCCGCGACCGGGGTGCGCCGCGGGGCGCGGGTCGTCGTCGTCGCGCCGTACGAGGGTCCGCTGCGGGATGCCACGGCCGGCCGGGCGGCGGTGCTGGCGCCGCGGCTTGCCATCCCCGACGCGTTCGGGTTGTGCCGGTACCTGGCCGCCGGCCTGGCCGTCGTGCAAACCGTCGACCAGCGCCCGAGGGTCGACCTGCGGGCGCTCGCCGACGAGCTCGACGCCGAGGCGCTGCGCAACAGCGCCGGCCGCGAGCTGTTCACCAACCCGGCCAAGACGATCGCCGCCCGCATCGCCGACCGCCAGGTGGCGCTGGCCGGCGACTGCGCCGCGACGCTGGCGCTCGCCCGGCACGGCAGTTCGGTCCTGCTGCGGACCGCCCACCAGGTCGTCGCCGCCGCGGGATTGTCGGATGCCGTCGTCGCGCTGCGTGGCGGGGCGTCCGGCGGCTTCCAAGACCCCGCCGAGGCGCTGTTCCACGACGAGCAGATCGACGGGCCGCTGCCCCGGCGGCTGCTGGTGCTGGCCCTCACCTTGTCCGGCGAACAGCCGGTGGTGGCGGCCCGCACGGCCGGGCTCGACGACGTGTACCTGCTCGCCGCCGAGGACGTGCCCGACGGCCCCGGCGGCTCGGCCGGCTCGACCGTCGCGCCGGCGTTGGGCGGCGCCATCAGCGCCGAGCAGCAGCTGGCAGTATTGGCCGTCCGGCTGGAGATGGCCGCGGTTTACGCGCGACTGGTGCGGGGATAGATAGAACAGTGGAACTGCTTCGCGGAGCCTTGCGGACTTACGCCTGGGGATCACGCACCGCCATAGCCGAATTCACCGGGCGTGCGGTTCCGGCCGCCCATCCGGAGGCCGAGCTCTGGTTCGGCGCGCACCCCGGCGACCCGGCGTGGCTGGAAACGGGCACGGGCGAGGTCTCGCTGCTCGACGCGCTGGTCGCCGACCCGGAGGGGCAGCTCGGCCCGGTGGCGCGCGCCCGGTTCGGCGACGTGCTGCCGTTTCTGGTCAAGGTGCTCGCGGCCGATGAGCCGCTGTCCCTGCAGGCCCACCCGAGCGCGGCGCAGGCGGCCGAGGGCTACCTGCGTGAGGAGCGGCTCGGCATCCCGCTGTCCTCCCCGGTGCGCAACTACCGCGACACCTCGCACAAACCCGAGCTGCTGGTGGCGCTGCAGCCGTTCGAGGCGCTCGCCGGATTCCGTCAGGCCTCCCGCACCGTCGAGCTGCTGCGGGCCCTGGCCGTGTCCGACCTCGACCCGTTCATCGACTTGCTCAACGACCAGTCCGACGCCGACGGCCTGCGCGCGCTGTTCACCACCTGGATCACCGCGCCGCAGCCCGACATCGACGTGCTGGTCCCCGCCGTGCTGGACGGCGCCATCCAGTACATCAGCTCCGGGGCAACGGAATTCGCCGGCGAAGTCAAGACGGTGCTGGAACTCGGGGAACGCTACCCCGGCGACGCCGGGGTGCTGGCGGCCCTGTTGCTGAACCGCATCACCCTGGCCCCGGGCGAGGCGATCTTCGTGTCGGCCGGCAGCCTGCACACCTACCTGCGGGGTTTCGCGGTGGAGGTGATGGCCAACTCCGACAACGTGCTGCGCGGCGGCCTGACCCCCAAGCACGTCGACGTCCCCGAGCTGCTGCGGGTGCTCAACTTCACCCCGACCACCGAGGCGGAGGTGCGGCCCCACGTTCGCCGCGAGGGCTTCGGCCTGATCTACGAGACCCCGGCCGACGAGTTCGCGGTGGCACTGCTGGAGCTCGACGGGGATTATCTGGGCCACGAGGTCGACGCCTCGTGCAGCCACGAGGGTCCGCAGATCCTGTTGTGCACCGAGGGTTGTACGACCGTGCACGGCAAGTCCGGGTCGCTGACGCTGCACCGGGGAATGGCCGCGTGGGTGGCGGCCGACGACGCCCCGATCCGGCTGGTCGCCCTCGAGCCCACCAAGCTGTTCAGGGCGACCGTGGGACTGTGACTAGGCCTGATGGTGGCGACCCGCGTCGCCCGGCTGCGCCGCGCTCGCGGTCGCCACGATCCGCCGCTCCTTAGCGGCCTGACGGCGCTCGCCCAGCCACAGCCGCAGGTTGTGGGCGATGGTCCGGCCGACGATGCGCGGCGGTGGAACCAGATAGAGACTGTCGAGCAGCGAGAACCGCCGCAAAAACCATTCCGCCAGAACCGGATCGGTCTCGGCGGCCCCCAGGAATTGGTCGAACAGCGCGCCGGACGGTCGCCACCACCAGGGGATGGGCCCCTTGGTGCCGGCGTGGTGGAAGGTGACGTCGCCGATGGCGTTCATGATCCAGACGGGGAACGTCGTCTTGGCGGTGGCCCGGCTCAGCTCCGCGGCCAGCTGGTCGTCGGGGGATGTCAGCGCCCGCCGCAAATGACCCGCCTGCAGGGACGTCATCGTCATGCCCTGCCCGAAGGTCGGGTTGAAGCTGGCGACGGCGTCGCCGAAGGGGATGATCCCGGCGGGGAAGCGGTCCAGCTTGTCGTAGCGGCGCCACCGGCTGGCCGGGAAGGCGTGGAACGCCGGGTCCCCCAGGGGTTCGGCCTGCGCCAGGGCGGTATTGAAGTGGTCCGGGAGTAGCTCGTCGGCCAGCGCCAGCATCTCGGGGAAGGTCCGCGGCGGTTTGGCGTTGGCCACCCCGAAGGTGGTCAGCACCCAGGTTCTGTCCTCGTAACACAGCATCCCCAGCCCGAGCGACTTGTCGTGGGAGGCGCCCGCGACCACCACCTTCTCCGCGATCAACCCCTCCGGAATGCGGAACTGCTGGGTGGCGTAGTGGATGCCGATGTCCAGGGCATCCTCCCTCGGGCGCGCGTACCCCCACTGCTCCAACCACGCGGGCAGCCGGGTGCCCCGACCCGCCGCGTCGACGACGAGGTCCGCCGCGACGAATTCCGGGTCCCCGCCGTCGGCGTCGGCGGGATCCAACAGCACCCCGGTCACCCGCCGGCGGGCGTGGTCGAACCGCGGTTCGGCCACCGAGCGACGCACCATCGCGACGTTGTCGGTGTCCCGGACTCGTTTGCGCAACTGCCACTCCAGATGCGGGCGGCTGGGCACGTACGCGGTGAATTCGTCGCGCAGGGTGTGCCCCGTCCCGAGCACGTGGCCCGCGGCGCCGAGGTGAATGCAATCGGGCCGGTTCTCCAGCATGGGCACGCCGGCGGCCACCATGTCGTCCAGCAGCCCGGGAAACAGGCTCTCGAACTCCGTTGCGCCGCGGGCCATCAGCATGTGCAGGTGCCGGTCCTGCGGGACCGTCGCCCGGTTCGACGGTGTGCTCGGCAACTCGTCGCGCTCGTAGACGGTGACGCGGGAATAGACGTCCGAGAGCACCCGTGCGGCGCACAGGCCGGCGATGCTGCCCCCGATGACCACCGCATGGCCCCTGGTGTTTGCTTTGCTGTCCGCCATCTCGGCAGAGTACCCAGTACTGTGGCGGACCAATGGGTCCCAGTTGATTCCGAAAGGGCGACGGATGGCCAACCGATGGCGCTTGAAGTCGGTCGAACAATCGATCGCTGACACCGACGAGCCAGACACCCGGCTACGCAAGGAGCTGACCTGGCTGGACCTGGTGGTTTTCGGCGTCGCGGTGGTGATCGGCGCCGGGATCTTCACGGTGACCGCGTCGACAACCGGCGACATCACCGGCCCGGCGATCTGGATTTCGTTCGTGATCGCGGCGTTCACCTGCGCGCTGGCGGCATTGTGTTACGCCGAATTCGCCTCGACGCTGCCGGTCGCCGGCAGCGCCTACACGTTCTCCTATGCCACCTTCGGGGAGTTTCTCGCCTGGATCATCGGTTGGAACCTGCTGCTGGAACTGGCGATCGGCGCGGCCGTCGTGGCCAAGGGGTGGTCGAGCTACCTGGGCAACGTCTTCGGATTTGCCGGTGGCACAACCCAGCTCGGGTCGATCGACATGGACTGGGGCGCGCTGCTGATCGTCACCGGGGTGGCGGTGCTGATCGGCCTGGGCACCAAGCTGTCGTCGAGGTTCTCCACGGTGGTCACCGGCATCAAGGTGTCGGTGGTGCTGCTGGTCGTCGTCGTCGGCGCCTTCTACATCAAGGCATCCAACTATTCGCCGTTCATTCCGAAGCCCGAAGCCGGGCACGAGGCCTCCGGCGTCAATCAGTCGGTGCTCTCGCTGCTGACCGGGGCGCACAGCAGCCACTACGGCTGGTACGGCGTGTTGGCGGGCGCGTCGATCGTGTTCTTCGCGTTCATCGGGTTCGACATCGTCGCCACCATGGCCGAGGAGACCAAGCGGCCCCAGCGCGACGTCCCGCGGGGGATCCTGGCGTCGCTGGCGATCGTCACCGTGCTCTATGTCGCGGTCTCGGTGGTGCTGTCCGGGATGGTTCCCTACACGAAGCTCAAGACGGTCCCCGGTCACAAGCCGGCGAACCTGGCCACCGCGTTCACGGCCAACGGCATCCACTGGGCCAGCAAGATCATCGCCATCGGGGCGCTGGCCGGATTGACCACGGTGGTGATGGTGTTGATGCTCGGCCAGTGCCGCGTCCTGTTCGCGATGGCGCGCGACGGGCTGTTGCCGCGGCAGTTGGCGAAGACCGGCCGGCGCGGGACCCCGGTCCGGATCACCGTGCTCGTGGCGGTGGTGGTGGCCGCGACCGCGTCGGTGTTTCCGATCGCCAAGCTCGAGGAGATGGTCAACGTCGGCACGCTGTTCGCGTTCGTCCTGGTCTCGGCCGGCGTCATGGTGTTGCGCCGGACCCGCCCGGACCTGGAGCGCGGCTTCCGGGCCCCGTGGGTGCCGGCTCTGCCGATCGCCTCGATCTGCGCGTGTGTGTGGCTGATGGTCAACCTCACCGCGCTGACCTGGGTGCGGTTCGGCGTCTGGCTGGTGGTGGGAACCGCGATCTACGCCGGCTACGGATTCGGGCACTCCGTGCAGGGCCGTCGGGAGGCGGACGGGGTCGAACCGCCCGCGCGGGCCGCACCCGACCCGAACACCGTGCCCTAAGGTGGTTTACAAAATGGCGTCCCGTGTCTAGACACGAGACGCAAATGGCGATATTGTCAAACTCCAGCGTGGTGTGACTCACAAGGAGGTTTGGCATATGACCACACTCGAACGGCAGGTAAACCCCGAAGCGTCCGAGCCGCCCGTATGGCGGGACAAGAAGCGGCGCCTCTGGCTCATGGGGCTGATCGCCCCCACGGCGTTGTTCGTCATGCTGCCGATCATCTGGGGGCTCAACCAACTCGGCTGGCATGCCGCCGCGCAGGTGCCGCTGTGGATCGGGCCGATCCTGCTCTACGTCCTGCTGCCGATTCTCGACCTGCGGTTCGGGCCCGACGGGCAGAACCCGCCCGACGAGGTGATGGAGCGGCTGGAGAACGACAAGTACTACCGCTACTGCACCTACATCTACGTGCCGTTCCAGTACCTCAGCGTGGTCATGGGCGCCTACCTGTTCACCGCCTCGAACCTGCACTGGCTCGGTTTTGACGGCGCGTTGAGCTGGGCGGGCAAACTGGGCGTGGCGCTGTCGGTGGGCGTTCTCGGCGGCGTCGGCATCAACACCGCGCACGAGATGGGCCACAAGAAGGACGCGCTGGAACGGTGGCTGTCCAAGATCACCCTGGCGCAGACCTGCTACGGCCACTTCTACATCGAGCACAACCGCGGCCACCACGTGCGGGTCTCGACCCCGGAGGACCCGGCGTCGGCCCGCTTCGGGGAAACCTTCTGGGAGTTCTTGCCGCGCAGCGTGTTCGGCAGCCTGCGCTCGTCGCTGCGGCTGGAGGCCCAGCGGCTGCGCCGGCAGGGCCGCAGCCCCTGGGACCCCAGGACCTATCTGTCCAACGACGTGCTCAACGCCTGGCTGATGTCGGTGGTGTTGTGGGGCGTGCTGATCGCGGTCTTCGGCCCCGCGCTCATCCCGTTCGTGCTCATCCAGGCCGTGTTCGGCTTCAGCCTGCTCGAAGCCGTCAACTACCTCGAGCACTACGGGCTGCTGCGGCAGAAGGGCGCCAACGGTCGCTACGAGCGTTGCGCGCCGGTGCACAGCTGGAACTCCGACCACATCGTCACCAACCTGTTCCTGTACCACCTGCAGCGGCACAGCGATCACCACGCCAACCCCACCCGGCGCTACCAGACGCTGCGCAGCATGGCAGGCGCGCCCAACCTGCCCAGCGGGTACGCGTCGATGATCTCGCTGACCTACCTCCCGCCGCTGTGGCGCAAGGTGATGGATCGTCGGGTGCTCGAGCACTACGACGGCGACATCACCAAGGTCAACATCCACCCCCGGGTGCGTGGCAAGGTGCTGGCGAAGTACGGGGCCCAGGCATGACCGCCTACCGCTGCCCGGGCTGTGACTACACCTACGACGAAGCGAAAGGCGCCCCGCGGGAAGGCTTTCCCGCGGGGACACCGTTCAGCGACATCCCCGACGACTGGCGCTGCCCCGATTGTGCGGTGCGCGAGAAGGGCGATTTCGACAATTGCATAGGAGCGAACCAGTGAGCGACTACAAACTCTTCATCTGCGTGCAGTGCGGATTCGAGTACGACGAGGCCAAGGGCTGGCCGGAAGACGGCATCGCGCCGGGCACCAGGTGGGACGACATTCCCGACGACTGGAGCTGCCCGGACTGCGGCGCGGCGAAATCCGACTTCGAGATGGTGGAGGTAGCTCGATCCTGAGCGTCCCAGCAACTAGTGTCGCGCCTGTGAAGCGGATGCCGTACCCCGAGGCGTCGCGCGCCCTGCTACGCGCCTCGGTGCTGGACGCGATGCGGGAGCTGCTGGGCACCCGCGACTGGTCCGCCGTCACGCTGTCGGACGTCGCCCGCGCCGCGGGCATCAGCCGGCAGACCATCTACAACGAGTTCGGCTCGCGGCAAGGCCTGGCGCAGGGGTACGCCCTGCGCCTGGCCGACCGGCTGGTCGACGCCGTCGGATCCGCCATCGAGGCCAACGTCGGCAACATCTACGAAGCGTTTCTGCAGGGTTTTCGCGCCTTCTTCGCGGAGTCGGCGGCGGACCCGCTGGTGATCTCCCTGCTGACCGGCGTCGCCAAGCCCGACCTGCTGCAGCTCATCACCACCGACAGCGGGCCCATCATCACGCGGGCCTCGGAACGACTGGGCACGGCATTCACCCACAGCTGGGTGGCCACCAGCGACGAGGACGCCGGCGTGCTGGCGCGGGCCATCGTGCGGTTGGCGATGAGCTACGTGTCGATGCCGCCCGAGGCCAACCACGACGTGGCCGCGGACCTGGCGCGGCTGATGACACCCTTCGCCGAGCGTCACGGCGTCGTCAACGTCCCCTGACGCCCGTGCCCGAGCCGCCGACTACAGTGGCAAGAGCGCATACCTAAGCTAACTAATCCGCTGGGAACCTAAGCCGTAGTGAGGAATGAGACTTTTATGACGACGACCGAAAGTTCGCTGACCGCCGACGTCCGCAACGGCATCGATTTCAAGGTCGCCGACCTGTCGTTGGCGGATTACGGTCGCCGGGACATCGAGCTGTCCGAGCAGGAGATGCCGGGTCTGATGTCGCTGCGCCGCGAGTATCACGACGTCCAGCCGCTCAAGGGGGCGCGGGTCTCGGGCTCGCTGCACATGACCGTGCAGACCGCCGTGCTCATCGAGACCCTGGTGGCGCTGGGCGCGCAGGTGCGGTGGGCGTCGTGCAACATCTTCTCCACCCAGGACCACGCCGCGGCCGCGGTGGTCGTCGGCCCGCATGGCACGCCCGAGGAGCCCAAGGGTGTTCCGGTGTTCGCCTGGAAGGGCGAGACCCTCGAGGAGTACTGGTGGGCGGCCGAGCAGATGCTGACCTGGCCGGACGAGCCGGCCAACATGATCCTCGACGACGGCGGGGATGCCACCATGCTCGTGCTGCGCGGTGCGCAGTACGAGAAGGCCGGCGTGGTGCCCCCGGCCGAGGAGGACGACCCCACCGAATGGAAGGTCTTTTTGGAGCTGCTGCGCGAGGGTTTCGAGACCGACAAGACCAAGTGGACCAAGATCTCGGAGTCGGTCAAGGGTGTCACCGAGGAGACCACCACCGGCGTGCTGCGCCTGTACCAGTTCGCCGCCGCCGGTGACCTGGCGTTCCCGGCGATCAACGTCAACGACTCGGTGACCAAGTCCAAGTTCGACAACAAGTACGGCTGCCGGCACTCGCTGATCGACGGGATCAACCGCGGCACCGACGTGCTGATCGGCGGCAAGAAGGTGCTGGTCTGCGGTTACGGCGACGTGGGCAAGGGCTGTGCGGAGTCGGTCAAGGGCCAGGGGGCGCGCGTCGTGGTCACCGAGATCGATCCGATCAACGCGCTGCAGGCCCTGATGGAGGGCTTCGACGTGGAGACCGTCGAGGACGCGATCGGCGAGGCCGACATCGTCATCACCGCCACCGGCAACAAGGACATCATCACGCTGGCGCACATGAAGGCGATGAAGGACTATGCCGTGCTGGGCAACATCGGGCACTTCGACAATGAGATCCAGGTCTCTGCGCTGGAGCGCTGCGGCGCCACCAAGACCAACATCCGCCCCCAGGTCGACGTGTGGACGTTCCCCGACAGCGGCAAGTCGATCATCCTGCTCTCCGAGGGCCGGCTGCTGAACCTGGGCAACGCCACCGGCCACCCGTCGTTCGTCATGAGCAACAGCTTCTCCAACCAGGTGATCGCGCAGATCGAGCTGTGGACCAAGAACGACGAGTACGACAACGAGGTGTACCGGCTGCCCAAGCACCTCGACGAGAAGGTGGCCCGCATCCACGTCGAGGCCCTCGGCGGCAAGCTGACCAAGCTCAGCAAGGAGCAGGCCGAGTACATCGGCGTCGACGTCGACGGTCCCTACAAGGCCGACCACTACCGCTACTGAGTGCAAGCTCTCGTGCCGAGCGTCACGCCAGCGTGGCGTTCGGCGCCGAGCGTCACGCCAGCGTGACGGGCGGGGCCTGGACTAGGCTCGCGCCGTGCTGATCGCGATCGAAGGCGTCGACGGCGCGGGCAAGCGGACGTTGTCCGAGGGCCTGCGCAACGCCTTCCAGGCGGCCGGGAAGTCCGTGGCGATCGTGGCCTTCCCGCGCTACGGGAAATCGGTGACCGCCGACGTCGCGGCCGAGGCCCTGCACGGCGAGCACGGTGACCTCGCGTCGTCCGTCTATGCGATGGCGATGCTGTTCGCGCTCGACCGGGCGGGGGCCGTCGAGGACATCGAGGCGCTGCGCCGCGACCACGACCTCGTGATCCTGGACCGCTACGTCGCATCCAACGCGGCCTACAGCGCGGCGCGCCTGCACGAGGACGCGGATGGGCCGGCGGCCGCCTGGGTGCTCGAGCTCGAGTACCGGCGGCTGCGGTTGCCGCCGCCCGACTGGCAGGTGCTGCTCGCCGTGCCGGCGGAGCTGGCCGGGCAGCGCGCCCGCAGCCGGGCCGAATCGGACCCGGGCCGGGCGCGCGACAGCTACGAACGCGACGACGAGCTGCAGTTGCGCACCGGCGCGGTGTACGCGCAACTGGCCGCCGCCGGGTGGGGTGGACCGTGGGTGGTCGCCGGCGCGGACGTCGATCCGGGCCGGCTGGCCGCCACCCTCATCGGCGCCACGGACGTCCCCGCGACCGCCCGGGAGGGCGCTCCGGGGGCGCCGAGCACGGGAATTTGACCGAATTTGCCTCCACATTTGCGGCTCGGCGCAAGAAACGCCCGTGTGGCGCCCCAGTTTTGTCCCGATCTGGTGACACCATGGACTCCATGAGGCAAAGGATTTTGGTCGTCGATGACGACGCTTCGCTGGCCGAGATGCTCACCATCGTGTTGCGCGGGGAGGGTTTCGACACCGCGGTCATCGGTGACGGTACCCAGGCCCTGACTGCGGTGCGCGAATTGCGCCCCGATTTGGTGTTGTTGGACCTGATGCTGCCGGGCATGAACGGCATCGACGTCTGTCGCGTGCTGCGCTCGGACTCCGGTGTTCCGATCGTGATGCTGACCGCCAAGACCGACACCGTGGACGTGGTGCTGGGCCTCGAGTCGGGTGCCGACGACTACATCATGAAGCCGTTCAAGCCCAAGGAGCTGGTGGCCCGGGTGCGGGCGCGGCTGCGGCGCAACGACGACGAGCCGGCCGAGATGCTCTCCATCGCCGACGTCGAGATCGACGTGCCGGCGCACAAGGTGACCCGCAACGGCGAGCAGATCTCCCTGACGCCGCTGGAATTCGACCTGCTGGTCGCGTTGGCGCGCAAACCGCGGCAGGTGTTTACTCGTGATGTGCTGCTCGAACAGGTGTGGGGCTACCGTCACCCAGCGGACACCCGCTTGGTGAACGTGCACGTCCAGCGTCTGCGGGCCAAGGTTGAGAAAGATCCCGAAAACCCGACCGTGGTGTTGACCGTTCGAGGAGTGGGCTACAAGGCCGGACCTCCGTGACCCCCGCCGACGACGCTGCAGAGCGCAGCGATGCTGAGGAGTGGCGCTTTGGCATCAGCGACGACGAAGAGCGTCGTGGGGGAGGGCGCCGGCGGTGATCTGGGGCTCCCGGCGACGCACTCGGAGCCGCTGGGGGCGCTCCGGCCCCATGACTCGCGGCCTGGGTGCGGTGAGTCGAGCCGTTGCGGTCGCCTGGCGCCGGTCCTTGCAGCTGCGTGTTGTCGCGTTGACGCTCGGGATGTCCCTGGCGGTGATCCTGGCGCTCGGCTTCGTGTTGACTTCTCAGGTCACCAATCGCGTGCTCGACGTCAAGGTCAAGGCCGGCATCGAGCAGATCGAGCGCGCGCGCACCACCGTCGGCGGGATCGTTAGCGGCGAGGAGACGCGCTCGCTGGACAGCAGCCTGCAGCTGGCCCGCAACACGCTGACGTCCAAGACCGACCCCCCGTCGGGCGCCGGGCTGGCCGGCTGCGTTCGACGCGGTGCTGATCGTGCCGGGCGACGGGCCGCGCGCGGCGACCACCGCCGGGCCCGTCGACCAGGTGCCCAATTCCCTGCGCGGCTTCGTCAAGGCCGGGCAGGCGTCCTACCAGTACGCCACCGTGCACACCGACGGCTTCTCCGGGCCGGCGCTGATCATCGGGACGCCGGCGTCGTCGCAGGTGGCCAACCTGGAGCTGTACCTGATCTTCCCGTTGAAGAACGAGCAGGCCACCATCACGCTGGTCCGCGGCACCATGATCACCGGCGGCGCCGTGCTGCTGGTGCTGCTCGCCGGCATCGCGCTGCTGGTCTCCCGCCAGGTGGTGGTGCCGGTCCGGTCGGCGTCGCGGATCGCCGAACGATTCGCCGAGGGGCACCTGTCCGAACGGATGCCGGTGCGCGGCGAGGACGACATGGCCCGGTTGGCGGTGTCCTTCAACGACATGGCCGAAAGCCTGTCCCGCCAGATCACCCAGCTCGAGGAGTTCGGCAACCTGCAGCGCCGGTTCACCTCCGACGTCAGCCACGAACTGCGCACCCCGCTGACCACCGTGCGGATGGCCGCCGACCTCATCTATGACCACAGCGCCGACCTCGACCCCACGCTGGCGCGGTCCACCGAGCTGATGGTCAACGAGCTCGACCGCTTCGAGTCGTTGCTCAACGACCTGCTGGAAATCTCGCGGCACGACGCCGGAGTGGCCGAGTTGTCCGTCGAGGCGGTGGATCTGCGCACCACCGTGCAGAGCGCGCTTGGCAACGTGGGCCACCTGGCCGAAGACGCCGGCATCGAGCTGCTCGTCGACCTGCCGGAAGAAGAGGTGATCGCCGAGGTCGACACCCGGCGGGTGGAGCGGATCCTGCGCAACCTGATCGCCAACGCCATCGACCACGCCGAGCACAAGCCCGTGCAGATCCGGATGGGCGCCGACGAGGACACCGTCGCCGTCACCGTCCGCGACTACGGGGTGGGGCTGCGACCCGGCGAGGAGAAGCTGGTGTTCAGCCGGTTCTGGCGGGCCGACCCGTCGCGGGTGCGCCGCTCCGGGGGCACCGGGCTCGGCCTGGCGATCAGTGTCGAGGACGCGCGGCTGCACCAGGGCCGGCTGGAGGCGTGGGGCGAGCCCGGCGAGGGCTCGTGCTTCCGGCTGACGCTTCCGCTGGTTCGCGGCCACAAGGTCACCACCAGTCCGCTGCCCATGAAGCCCATTCCGCCGGCCGCCACCACCGGCCCGCAACCGACCAAAGACCGCCCGCGGCAACGTGAGCACGCCGAGAGGAGCGGGTGATGCGGCGCCTGCCGACGCTGCTGGCGCTGCTGATGCTGGCCGCGCCGCTGGCCGGCTGTGCCGGGGTGCCCAGCTCGTCGGCCCCGCAAGCCATCGGCACCGTCGAACGGCCGGCACCGTCGAATCTGCCCAAGCCGACCCCGGGCATGGATCCCGACGTGCTGCTGCGTGAATTCCTCAAGGCCACAGCCGATCCCGCGAACCGGCATCTGGCGGCCCGGCAGTTCCTCACCCAGTCGGCGTCCAACGCCTGGGACGACGCCGGTAGCGCGCTGCTGATCGACCACGTGGTGTTTGTGGAAACCCGTGCCGCCGAACGGGTTTCGGCGAACATGCGGGCGGACATCCTGGGTTCGCTGTCGGACATGGGGGTGTTCGAGACCGCCGAGGGGGTGCTGCCCGACCCCGGCCCGATCGAGTTGGTCAAGACCTCGGGCGGGTGGCGGATCGACCGCCTGCCCAACGGGGTGTTCCTGGACTGGCAGCAGTTCCAGTCGACCTACAAGCGCAACACGCTGTACTTCGCGGACCCGACCGGCAAGACGGTGGTACCCGATCCGCGCTACGTCGCGGTCGCCGATCACGATCAGTTGGCCACGGAGTTGGTCTCCAAGCTGATCGCCGGGCCGCGGCCCGAGATGGCCCACACCGTCCGCAACCTGCTGGCCCCGCCGCTGCGGCTGCGCGGACCGGTGACGCGGGCCGACGGCGGCAAGAACGGCATCGGGCGCGGTTACGGCGGCGCGCGCATCGATCTGGAGAAGCTGTCCACCACCGATCCGCACAGCCGGCAACTGCTTGCCGCGCAGATCATTTGGACGCTGGCCAGGGCCGACATCCGGGGCCCCTATGTGATCAACGCCGACGGCGCGCCGCTGGACGACAGGTTCGCCGAGGGGTGGACGACCTCCGATGTCGCCGCCACCGACCCCGGCGTGGCCGACGGCGCGGGCGCCGGGCTGCACGCCCTGGTGAACGGCTCGCTGGTATCGCTGGACGGTCAGCGCTTCAGCAACGTGCCCGGGGCCTTCGGGCGCATGGGCGACCAGACCGGCGCCGCGCTGTCCCGTAACGGGCGGCAGGTGGCGTCCGTCGTCACGCTGCACCGCGGCGCCCCGGACGAGGCCGCGTCGCTGTGGATCGGTGACCTCGGTGGGGAAGCGGTCCAATCGGCCGACGGTCACGGCCTGTCGCGGCCGAGCTGGTCATTGGACGACGCGGTCTGGGTGGTGGTGGACGGCAACAACGTGCTGCGCGCGATCCAGGAGCCGGCGTCGGGGCAACCGGCCCGCATCCCGGTCGATTCCGTCGCCGTGGCCAGCCGGTTCCCGGGGCCGATCACCGACCTGCAGCTGTCCCGCGACAGCACGCGCGCCGCGATGGTGATCGGCGGTCAGGTGATCCTGGCCAGCGTCGAGCAGACCCAGGCCGGCCAGTTCGCCCTGACGTACCCGCGGCGGCTCGGCTTCGGGCTGGGCAACTCGGTGGTGTCGCTGTCCTGGCGAACCGGTGACGACATCGTGGTGACCCGCACCGACGCCAGCCATCCGGTGTCGTACGTCAACCTCGACGGGGTGAACTCCGACGCCCCCGCCCGGGGCCTGCAGATGCCGGTGGTGACGGTCGCGGCCAACCCGTCGACGATCTACGTCGGGGCCCCCCAAGGGGTGCTGCAATATTCGGCGGCGGCGGCCGAAAGCCAGCAGGGTTGGTCGGAGGTGGCCGGGCTGACGGTGTTCGGGGCGGCACCGGTGCTGCCGGGATAAGACGGCGCGGCGCCGTAACCGCCGAAATCGACGCCGGCGCGGGGAAGCGCGAGTAGGTCGCGCGCCAACGTCGATCTCGGTGCGAAGCCGTTCAGGCGATGTCGGTCCCGCCCGCGACACTGTCGCCCATGCTCGACCTCATCCTGCCGCTGCAGTGCGGCGGCTGCGGGGCGCCGTCGACCCGCTGGTGTGACGCCTGCGCCCGGGAGCTGTCGGTGGCCGCCGACCAGCCGCATGTCATCAACCCCCGCGTCGACCCGCAGGTGCCGGTGTTCGCGCTCGGCCGCTACGCCGGCGCCCGCCGGCAGGCGATCCTGGCGCTCAAGGAGCGGGGCCGCGCCGATCTCGTCGGGCCGTTGGCGGCCGCGCTGGCGACCGGCGTGCACCGGCTGCTGTCGTGGGGCATCGTCGAGGCGCCGCTGACGGTCGTGCCGGCGCCGACGCGTCGCTCGGCCGCGCGGCGGCGCGGCGGTGACCCGGTCACCCGGCTGGCACGGACCGCGGTGGCCGGCCACCCGGCCATCACCGTCGCCCCGGCGCTGCGGATGCGGGCGCTGGTGCGCGACTCGGTGGGCCTCGGCATCACCGCCCGCGAGCGCAACGTCGCGGGCCGGGTACTGCTGCGCGGAACGCGGCTCACCCAATCGGGCACCGAGGTCTTGATCGTCGACGACGTCGTCACCACCGGGGCGACGGCCCGCGAGTCGGTGCGGGTGTTGACCGCCGCCGGCGTCCGGGTCACCGCCGTGCTGACGGTCGCGGTCGCGTGAAGCTGAGCGCCCGCCAAGCGGATGTGAAGAACTCGCAACAGCTCGGCGAAATTAGTGGCATGGCGAGGCGAACAAGAGCTAACGTCGAGGACAACGTTCATCACTCACTGGTCTGACTCACTGGTCGCGACATTCCCAGGTTGAGACCCCACTCACGGGAAGGGGTGAGTATTCGACACCTTGCACCGGCGGGCAGCCTGCGGCGGTGACTTTTCCAAGGCCGCTCTCCCACCTCGTCGGCGCGTCGTCAGCAAGCCGGGCACGCAGGGCGCGTGCGACGTGAAAGAGAAACGAGTTGTCACGTATGTCAAGGCTATCCGTGGATTCCGGTCAGATTCTTGACCAACCGTCGACGCAAACCGACGGCCAAGTTCAACCGACGGCCAATGCCGAAGTCGTGTTCAAAGGCCGCAACGTGGAAATCCCCGACCACTACCGTCTCTACGTCTCCCAAAAACTCGCCCGCCTCGAGCGGTTCGATCGCTCCATCTATCTCTTTGATGTCGAGCTCAAACACGCGCCCAACCGGCGCCAGCGCAAATCGTGTCAACGCGTGGAGATCACCGCCCGCGGGCGCGGGCCGGTAAGCCGGGCGGAGGCCTGCGCCGACAGCTTCTACGCGGCGTTCGAGTCCGCGGTCGACAAACTGGAGAACCGGCTGCGCCGCGCCAAGGACCGCCGCAAGGTCCACTACGGCGACAAGACGCCGGTGTCGCTGGCCGCCGCCACCGCGGTCGTGCCGCCGCCGCGGCAGGAACACACGCCGAAACCGCCGGTCGACCATGACGGCGCGGATGCGGACCACGAGCCCGGGCGGATCGTGCGGACCAAGGAGCACCCCGCCACGCCGATGACGGTCGACGACGCGCTCTACGAGATGGAGCTCGTCGGGCACGACTTCTTCCTGTTCCACGACAAACAGACCGAACGGCCGTGCGTGGTGTATCGCCGCCACGCCTACGACTACGGGCTGATCAGGCTCTCCTGACGGGTCCTCGGGCGGCGACCCCCAGCGCCCGGCGGTGCCGCGCGTGCGATCGCCGCTACGGCGGCCTTCGCGGGGTTGTCACCTACCATGGGAGTCGCCTTACGAGAAGAGACTCCTACCAACAGGGGACATAGCTGTGCTGTCGAAGTTGCTGCGCCTCGGCGAAGGTCGCATGCTCAAGCGTCTCAAGCGGGTGTCTGACTACGTCAACACCTTGTCCGACGAGGTCGAAAAGCTGACCGACGCGGAGCTGCGGGCCAAGACCGACGAGTTCAAGAAGCGGCACGCCGACGGCGAAGGCCTCGACGACCTGCTGCCCGAGGCGTTCGCGGTGGCCCGCGAGGCGGCCTGGCGGGTGCTCGACCAGCGCCCCTTCGACGTGCAGGTGATGGGCGCGGCGGCGCTGCACTTCGGCAACGTCGCCGAGATGAAGACCGGTGAGGGCAAGACCCTGACGTCGGTGCTGCCGGCCTACCTCAACGGCATCGGCGGCAAGGGCGTGCACGTCGTCACGGTCAACGACTACCTGGCCAAACGCGACAGCGAGTGGATGGGCCGCGTGCACCGGTTCCTCGGCCTGGACGTGGGCGTGATCCTCGCCCAGATGACGCCCGACGAGCGCCGGGTGGCCTACAACGCCGACATCACCTACGGCACCAACAACGAATTCGGCTTCGACTACCTGCGCGACAACATGGCGCATTCGCTCGACGACCTGGTGCAGCGCGGGCACAACTTCGCCATCGTCGACGAGGTCGACTCCATCCTGATCGACGAGGCCCGCACCCCGCTGATCATCTCCGGTCCCGCCGACGGCGCCTCCAACTGGTACCTCGAGTTCGCCCGGTTGGCGCCGCTGATGGAAAAGGACGTCCACTACGAGGTGGACCTGCGCAAACGCACCGTCGGCGTGCACGAAATCGGCGTCGAGTTCGTCGAGGACCAGCTCGGCATCGACAACCTCTACGAGGCGGCCAACTCGCCGCTGGTCAGCTACCTCAACAACGCGCTGAAGGCCAAGGAGCTGTTCAACCGCGACAAGGACTACATCGTCCGCGACGGCGAGGTCCTCATCGTCGACGAGTTCACCGGCCGCGTGCTCTACGGCCGCCGCTACAACGAGGGCATGCACCAGGCGATCGAGGCCAAGGAGCACGTCGAGATCAAGGCCGAGAACCAGACGCTGGCCACCATCACGCTGCAGAACTACTTCCGGCTCTACGACAAGCTCTCCGGGATGACCGGTACCGCCCAGACCGAGGCGGCCGAGCTGCACGAGATCTACAAGCTGGGCGTGGTGCCCATCCCGACGAACAAGCCGATGGTCCGCACCGACTGCTCCGACCTCATCTACAAGACCGAGGAAGCCAAGTACATCGCGGTGGTCGACGACGTCGCCGAGCGCTACGAGAAGGGCCAGCCGGTGCTGATCGGTACCACCAGCGTGGAGCGCTCGGAGTACCTGTCGCGGCAGTTCCAGAAGCGCCGCGTCCCGCACAACGTGCTCAACGCCAAGTACCACGAGCAGGAGGCGACCATCATCGCCGTGGCGGGCCGCCGCGGCGGCATCACCGTGGCCACCAACATGGCCGGTCGAGGCACCGACATCGTGCTGGGCGGCAACGTCGACTTCCTCACCGACCAGCGGCTGCGCGAGCGCGGGCTGGACCCGGTGGAGACGCCCGACGAGTACGAGGCGGCCTGGCACTCCGAGCTGCCCAAGGTCAAGGAGGAGGCCGGCAAGGAGGCCGCCGAGGTGGTCGAGGCCGGCGGCCTGTACGTGCTGGGCACCGAGCGGCACGAGTCGCGGCGCATCGACAACCAGTTGCGCGGCCGCTCCGGCCGGCAGGGTGACCCGGGCGAGTCCCGCTTCTACCTGTCGCTGGGCGACGAGCTCATGCGGCGGTTCAACGGCGCCGCGCTGGAGGCGATGCTCAACCGGCTCAACCTGCCCGACGACGTGCCGATCGAAGCCAAGATGGTCACCCGCGCGATCAAGAGCGCGCAGACCCAGGTCGAGCAGCAGAACTTCGAGGTCAGAAAGAACGTCCTCAAGTACGACGAGGTGATGAACCAGCAGCGCAAGGTGATCTACGCCGAGCGCCGCCGCATCCTGGAAGGCGAAAACCTCAAGGAACAGGCGCTGGACATGGTCCGCGACGTGGTCACCGCCTACGTCAACGGCGCGACGGCCGACGGGTACGCCGAGGATTGGGACCTGGAGGCGTTGTGGACGGCGCTGGGGACGCTGTACCCGGTGGGCATCGACCACGAGACGTTGGTGCGCCTCGACGGTGACTCCGAGCGCGACGACCTCACCCGCGAGGAGTTGCTCGACGAGCTGCTCAAAGACGCCGAACGCGCTTACGGGGCAAGGGAAGCCGAGCTCGAGGAAATCGCGGGCGAGGGCGCGATGCGGCAGCTGGAACGCAATGTGTTGCTCAACGTCATCGACCGCAAGTGGCGCGAACACCTCTACGAGATGGACTACCTCAAGGAGGGCATCGGCCTGCGGGCGATGGCGCAGCGCGACCCGCTGGTGGAATACCAGCGCGAGGGCTACGACATGTTCATGGCCATGCTCGACGGCATGAAGGAGGAGTCGGTCGGGTTCCTGTTCAACGTGACCGTCGAGGCGGTGCCGTCGCCTCAGGTCGCGCCGGTCGCGGTGCCCGAAGGACTGGCCGAACTGGGGACGACGGCGGCCCCCCTGGAGGACGGCGCACCGGCGGCCGTGCGCGAGGAGGCCCCAACGGCTTTGCGGGCCAAAGGGATTGATGACGGGGCCGCGCCCGCGCTGACGTATTCCGGCCCGTCGGAGGACGGCTCGGCGCAGGTGCAGCGCAACGGCGGCGACGCCCAGAAGACGCCGGCCGGGGTACCCGCCGGGGCCAGCCGCCGCGAGCGGCGCGAAGCCGCACGCCGGCAGGGTCGCGGGGCCAAGCCGCCCAAATCGGCGAAGCGGCGCTAGCCGGGCGCTTTTGATCCGGCCACGCTGGCTTTTGATCCAGCCACCCTGCGCCGAGTGTGCGGCTGGCTTCACACTCGGCGGCCGTCGGGAGATTTGAGGCGTCCGCCCCATGCGCTACGGGTGTGCGCCCGCGCACGATCCATGCATGAGCAACCACGTCGAGCGGACCTACGCCAAGATCGGCGTGCCGAACCGCATCGGCGCCAGCACGTACGCGCTGCGCAACGGACTGGTCAAAAATACCTAGGGCCCGCCCCGCGAAGATGAGGCAAACGACCTATAGGCGGGCGCGCGCACGTGGCGGACACTTAGCCCATGAAGCGATACCTCACGCTTGGTTACGGCGCCGCGGCGTATGTGCTGTTCCTCGCGGCCTTCTTGTATCTCATTGGTTTCGTGGGCAACTTCGCGGTGCCGCGAAGCGTCGATCGTGGGCTCGCCGCGCCCACCGCCCAGGCGATGCTGATCAACGCGGCGTTGCTGCTCGTGTTCGGCGTCCAGCACAGCGTGATGGCCCGGCCCGCGTTCAAGCGGTGGTGGGCTCGCTTCGTGCCCCCGTCGATCGAACGCAGCACCTACGTGCTGCTGTCGAGCGTGGTGCTGGCCCTGCTGTACTGGCAATGGCGAACGATGCCGACGGTCGTCTGGGAGGTGCGGGTGCCGGCCGCCCGCGCGGTGCTGTGGGCGCTGTTCTGGCTCGGCTGGGCGATAGCGCTGCTGTCGACGTTCCTGATCAACCATTTCGACCTGTTCGGGCTGCGGCAGGTGTACCTGGCGTCGCGCCAAAAGCCTTACACCAGCGTGGAATTCCGCGTCCGCCTGCTCTACCGCGTGGTGCGTCACCCCCTGATGCTCGGGATGGTCGTCGCGTTCTGGGCCGCACCCGCAATGACGGCCGGGCACCTGCTGTTCTCGATCGGTATGACGATCTACGTCCTGATCGCCACGCAGCTCGAAGAGCGTGACCTGGTCGCGTCGCTCGGCCACCAATACAGCGACTACCGCCGCGAGGTGTCGATGCTGCTGCCGATTCCGCGCCGCCACGCCACGGGGATGGCCCGGCAGGGCTGATCTCTGGCAGTTCCATCGGAGCTCGGCGATCCGGCGACGGCGCCTCGGCCCAACCTGTCACGATTGACGGTATGGATGTCAAGGAGGTGCTGCTGCCGGGCGTCGGCCTTCGCTACGAATTCACCGATCACAAGGGCGACCGCATCGGCATCATCGCGCGGCGAAGCGGCGACTTCGAGGTCGTCGTCTATGCCCGGGAGGATCCGGACGAGGCCCGGCCGCTGCTGCACCTCAGTGACGAAGAGGCCGAGGCGGTGGCGCAGATCCTGGGGGCGCCGCGGATCGCCGAGCGGTTCACCGAGCTGGCCCGGGAGATACCGGGGCTGGAGACGGGGCAGGTCCACATCCTGGCCAGCAGCCCGTTCGTCGACCACCCGTTGGGTGACACCCACGCCCGCACCCGCACCGGGGCTTCCATCGTCGCGATCGTGCGTAACGAGGAGGTGCTCGCCTCGCCCGGGCCGGCCGAGACGCTGCACGCCCAAGACGTCCTGATCGTGATCGGCACCGAGGACGGCATCGCCGGTGTCGAGCGGATCATCGACAAGGGCTGAGCCGGTGCAAGTTTCGGGGGCGCTGCTATTTGAACTCGGCGCCCTCCTGACCACGCTGGCTGTACTCGGCGCCGCCGCACGCCGGTTCGCGTTGTCCCCCATCCCGGTGTACCTGCTGGCGGGTCTGTCGCTGGGTAAGGGCGGGATCCTCCCGCTGGACGCGGGCGGGCAGTTCATCACGACAGGCGCGCCCATCGGGGTCGTCCTGCTGCTGCTGACCCTGGGCCTGGAGTTCTCCGCGGCCGAGTTCGCCACCAGCCTGCGCCACCACCTGCCGTCGGCGGGGGTGGACGTCGTCCTCAACGCGGCGCCCGGGGCGATTGCCGGTTGGCTGCTGGGACTCGACGGCGTGGCGATCCTCTGCCTGGCCGGCGTCACGTACATCTCCTCGTCGGGTGTCATCGCGCGCCTGCTGGAGGACTTGCACCGGCTCGGTAACCGGGAGACGCCGGCGGTGCTCTCCGTGCTGGTCCTCGAAGACTTCGCGATGGCGGCCTACCTGCCGCTGTTCGCCGTTCTGGCATCGGGCGGCGGCTGGCTGCACGCCGTCGGCGGCATGGTGGCGGCGGTGGCCGCGCTGGTCGCGGCGTTCGCCGCGTCCTACCGCTGGGGCCATCACGTCGGCCGGCTGGTCGAACACCCGGACTCCGAGCAACTGCTGCTCAGGGTGCTGGGCATCACCTTGATCGTGGCGGCGATGGCCGAATCCCTGCACGCGTCGGCCGCCGTCGGCGCGTTCCTGGTGGGGCTGACGCTGACCGGGGAGACGGCGGATCGGGCCCGTCAGGTGCTGGGTCCGTTGCGGGATCTGTTCGCCGCCATCTTCTTTCTGGCAATCGGGTTTTCGGTCGACCCGCACGCGCTGATCCCGATGCTTCCCGCGGCGCTGATACTGGCCGCGGTCACCGCCGCGACCAAGGTGGCCACTGGGATCTTCGCCGCCCGGCGCGACGGAGTGGCGCGGCGCGGCCGGCTGCGCGCGGGCACGGCGCTCATCGCCAGGGGCGAATTCTCGCTGATCATCATCGGGCTGGCCGGCACGTCGATCCCCACGGTGGCGGCCCTGGCGACGTCGTACGTCTTCATCATGGCGATCGCGGGGCCGGTGCTGACCCGCTACACGGGCGGTCCGCTGGCGCCCACCGCCGGGCCCCCAAACTGACCCGGCGGGTCAACCGATGTGCAGGGCCACCACCAGCCACCGGGTGCCGGCACCGGCGGACACCCGCTCGACGCGGCAGGCGATGGCGTGGATCCGCTGCCCGCGGCTGTATGAGCCGCAAACCTCGGCCGCCGCCTCCGGGTCACGGTGACCGGCCGGCTGCAGGCGCATCCGCCGCAGCACCGCGGCGCCCTCGTGACCGGCGGCGGACTGGCCCACCGAGACCACGGAATCCACCAGGCTGGGCGTCAGCAAAGGGCGCAGCTGGGCGGCCGGGCGGCGGCGATCGATGACTTCCAGCACCCGGCGCAGCGCCGCGTCGGCGAAGGCCGCCGCCTGCCGCATCTGCGAAGACATCGCGGCGCGCGGCTCCTCCGCCGGCTGCCTGACGGGCGGGTGGGGGCGGTGCGGCGCGTGGGCGCTGCGCCGGCGCAGCGGTGCGCGCGACGATTGCCGGCACGCAGGAACGTTCCGCCGTACGTCTTGTGCCGGAGGCTCGTAGTCGACGACGGGGCGGACGGCGAAGGCGTCCCCGCGACCCGTGACAGGACTGGTGTTCAACGCGCACTCTCCAACTCTTCGGTGCAACCGGGAGCCCGCTGGAGAGTGGCAGGCAGTGGTCATCATGGCACAACTCGGGCTCGCGCGTACCCGCGCTCGGCCGGGGCCCGGCCAGCCGATTACCGTGAGCGAGAATCTCCTTTGGCAACATTGCATTCGATGAGGAGGGCAGCGCCCTAATGGTGACCCGGTTGTCCCCATCGGACGCGTCGTTTTTTCGGCTGGAAAACACGGCCACCCCGATGTACGTCGGATCGCTGTCGATCCTGCGCCGGCCGCGCGCGGGATTGAGCTACGAGACGCTGCTGGCCACCGTCGAACAGCGGTTGCCCCAAATCCCGCGCTATCGGCAGAAGGTCCGGGAGGTGCGGGTCGGCTCGGCAAGGCCCGTGTGGATCGACGACGGCGACTTCGACATCACCTATCACGTGCGGCGCTCTGCGCTGCCCTCCCCGGGCAGCGACGAACAGCTGCACGAGCTCATCGCCCGGCTGGCCGCCCGGCCGCTGGACAAGTCGCGGCCGCTGTGGGAGATGTATCTGGTCGAGGGCCTGTCCAAGAACCGGGTTGCCCTCTACACCAAGTCGCATCAAGCGCTCATCAACGGCATGACGGCGCTGGAGATCAACCACGTCATCGCCGATCGCACCAAACGGCCCCCGGCGTTGCCCGAGGACATCTGGGTGCCGGAACGCGACCCGGGTAACGCGCGGCTGATATTCGGCGCCGTCGGCGACTGGTTTGTGGGTCCGGGCACCCAGCTGCAGGCCGTCGGGTCGGCCATCGGCGGCCTGGTGACCAACCATGGTGAACTCCTCGCCGCCGGCCGCCGGGCCGTCGATTTCGCGCGGACCGTGGCGCGTGGCACCGCGCCCAGCAGCCCGCTCAACGCCACCGTTTCACGCCACCGGCGGTTCACGGTCGCGAGCTGCAACCTCGACGACTACCGCACCGTGCGCGCGCGCTATGACTGCGACGTCAACGATGTGGTGCTCGCGGTGATCGCCGGCGCCCTGGGCAACTGGCTGATGTCACGCGGGGTGGCGGTGTCGCCGACCGCGACGGTGCGGGCCATGGCGCCGCTCTCCATCTACGCCGACGGCCAACTCGACGCGACCGGCCCCGGCCAGGCCATCAGCCAGGTGATGCCGTTCCTGGTCGACCTGCCGGTGGGGGAGCCGAACGCGGTGGTGCGGCTGTCGCAGATCGCGCACGCCACCGAGTCGAACCCGACGGCCGCCCGCCTGGTGGACGCCAGGACCATCGTCACCCTGTCGGGATTTGCACCACCCACGCTGCACGCCATGGGTATCCGGGTCGCCACCAGTTTCCCCAGCTTTTCCAGGCGGACGTTCAACCTGCTGATCACCAACGCGCCCGGGGCTCAGTCGCAGATGTACATCGCGGGCACCAAGTTGCTCGAGACCTATGCCGTCCCGCCGCTGCTGCACAACCAGGCGCTGGCCATCAGCGTGACGTCCTATAACGGCATGCTGTATTTCGGCATCAATGCCGACCGCGAAGCGATGAGCGACGTCGAGCTGCTGCCCGGCCTGCTGAGCCAATCGCTCGAGGAATTGCTGGAAGCTTCCCGCTCGTAGTCGGAGGTGAATTTTGCTGGCTGGATCTATCATCCGTTGATATGAGCATCGCGACGAAAGACGGCGAGTCCGCGAAGGCGCACAGAAAGAAATCGGCTTCGCCGCCCGTGCGCAGGGTTCCAGACGAGATATACCGAGGCGAATTGTTCCGCCTGCAAACGGAATTCGTCAGGCTGCAGGAGTGGGTGCGCCATTCCGGCGCCCGCGTCGTGGTCGTCTTCGAGGGCCGGGACGGGGCGGGTAAGGGCGGTACCATCAAACGGATCACCGAGTACCTGAACCCACGGGCCGTCCGCATCGCGGCGCTGCCCGCGCCGACGGAGCGGGAGCGCGGACAGTGGTACTACCAGCGCTATATCGCCCATTTGCCCGCCAAAGGGGAGATCGTGCTGTTCGATCGGTCGTGGTACAACCGCGCCGGTGTCGAGAAGGTCATGGGATTCTGCACGCCGCAGGAGTACGTGTTGTTTTTGCGGCAGACGCCGATCTTCGAGCAGTTGCTGATCGATGAGGGGATCCTGCTCCGCAAATATTGGTTCTCGGTTTCCGAGGCCGAACAGCTGCGCCGGTTCCGGGGGCGGCTGAATGACCCTGTGCGGCAATGGAAACTGTCCACCATGGACCTGCAATCGGTCTACCGGTGGGAAGAATATTCGCGGGCCAAGGACGAGATGATGGTGCACACCGATACCTCGTTCAGCCCGTGGTATGTAGTGGAATCGGATATCAAGAAGCACGCGCGGCTGAACATGATGGCCCATTTGCTGTCCACGATCGACTACCACGACGTGGAACGGCCGAAGGTCAAACTGCCGAAACTTCCGCTGCCGGCTGTGAGTTACCAGCGCCCGCCGCGCGACCTGGCGACGTATGTCGACGACTACGTGGCCACGTTGATCGGGGATTGAGCCATCCAGGTCTACATCCCGGCCACCCTGGCCATGTTGCAGCAGCTCGTCGCCGACGGCTCGGTGTGGCCCGTCAATGGCACGGCGTTCGCGCTGACGCCGACGTTGCGTGAGGCCTACGCAGAGGGCGACGACGACGAGCTCGCCGAGGTCGCGCTGCGTGAGGCGGCGCTGGCGTCGCTGCGCCTGCTGGCCGACTCGGAAGCCGAAGGAGCTGGAGGGGCCGCCGGATCCCTCCCGCCGCGGCGCGCGGTGCTGGCCGCCGAGGTCGGCGACGTCAGCTACCGTCCCGACCTCGACGACGCCGTGGTGCGGCTCGGCGGGCCCGTCGCGCTTCAGGACGTGGTCGCCGCGTATGTCGACAACGCGGGCGCCGAGCCGGACGTGACGAAGGCGATCGAGGCCATCGACGCCGCCGACCTGGGCGACGAGGACGCCGAGTTGATCGTCGGCGACGCCCAGGACCACGATCTGGCGTGGTACGCCAACCAGGAGCTGCCGTTCCTGCTCGATCTGCTCTGACGGGCGGGGCTGTGACGTAATCCAGCCTGCAACGCTAGCTACGGAACCGTAGGTTACGGTACCGTAGGTTTCGTGGAGCGCACAGAATCGATCACAATGTGAAGGTAAGCCAGCAGCCGCATCGTGAGCAGGAGCTTCCCCTGGGCAGACGCAATCCGTCGATTTCGGGCAACGTCGTCGACACCACGCGGCCCGTGGTCGCGGGCGCCGACCGGCATCCCGGGTGGCACGCCCTGCGCAAGCTGGCCGCGCGCATCACCACCCCGCTGCTGCCCGACGACTACCTGCATTTGGCCAATCCGCTGTGGTCGGCGCGCGAACTGCGCGGCCGCATCCTTGCGGTGCGCCGCGAGACGGAGGATTCGGCGACCCTGGTGATCAAGCCGGGTTGGGGCTTCAACTTCGATTACGAGCCGGGCCAGTACATCGGGATCGGCCTGCTGATGGACGGGCGCTGGCGCTGGCGGTCGTATTCGCTCACGTCCAGCCCGGCCGAGACGTCCGGGTCGGCGCGCACGGTGACCATCACCGTCAAGGCGATGCCCGAAGGGTTCCTCTCAACCCATCTCGTGGCGGGCGTCGCGCGGGGGACCATCGTCCGGCTGGCCGCGCCGCAGGGCAATTTCGTGCTGCCCGACCCGGCGCCCCCGTCGATCCTGTTCCTCACCGCCGGGTCCGGGATCACGCCGGTGATGTCCATGCTGCGAACCCTGTTGCGCCGCGACCAGATTGGTGACATCGCTCACGTGCATTCGGCGCCCACCGAATCCGACGTGATGTTTCGCGCCGAGCTGGCCGAGCTGGCCGCCGACCATCCGGGCTATCGCCTGATGCTGCGGGAAACCCGTTCCCAGGGTCGTCTCGACCTCGCCCGGCTCGACCCCGAGGTGCCGGACTGGCGCGAACGCCACACCTGGGCCTGCGGGCCGGAGGGCATGTTGACGCAGGCCGAGAAGGTCTGGTCGGCGGCGGGCATCGGCGAGAAGCTGCACCTCGAACGATTCGCCGTGTCCAAGGCCGCGCCGGCGGGCGCCGGCGGGACGGTCACCTTCGCCCGGAGCGGTCGCGCCGTCGACGCCGACGCCGCCACGTCGTTGATGGACGCGGGCGAGGGCGCCGGCGTGCAGATGCCCTTCGGCTGCCGAATGGGTATCTGCCAGTCGTGCGTGGTCGGCCTCGTGGAGGGCCACGTCCGCGACCTGCGCACCGGCGCGGAACACGACCCGGGCACCCGGATCCAGACCTGCATTTCGGCCGCGTCCGGCGATTGTGTGCTCGACATCTAACGGCTACTCACAGGTAACCTACGGATTCGTAGGTTACGATAGCGTAGGTCAGGTACAGACAATCGACCGCAGGGAGGAAGACGATGGCGATCACCGACGTCGACGTATTCGCCCATCTGACGGACGCCGACATCGAGAACCTGGCCGTTGAGCTGGACGCGATCCGCCAGGACATCGAAGACTCTCGCGGCGAGCGGGACGCCCGCTACATCCGCCGCACGATCGCAGCGCAGCGCGCGCTGGAGGTTTCGGGCCGGCTGATGCTGGCCGCGAGTTCCCGCCGCTCGGCATGGTGGGCGGGAACCGTCACCTTGGGTGTGGCCAAGATCGTGGAGAACATGGAGATCGGCCACAACGTCATGCACGGCCAGTGGGACTGGATGAACGACCCGGAGATCCACTCCTCGACGTGGGAGTGGGACATGAGCGGGTCGTCCAAGCACTGGCGCTACACCCACAACTTCGTGCACCACAAGTACACCAACATCCTCGGGATGGACGACGACGTCGGCTACGGCCTGCTGCGCGTCACCCGCGACCAGCGCTGGAAGCGCTTCAACATCTTCAACCTGGTCTACAACACCCTGCTCGCGCTCCTCTTCGAGTGGGGCGTCGGCCTGCAGCACGTGGAGCTCGGCAAGATCGCCAAGAAGCGGATGGATTCCGACGACGCCCGGCAGCGGGTCGATGAGTTCCTGGCCAAGGCCGGCCGGCAGGTCCTCAAGGACTACGTCGCCTTCCCGGCGCTGACCGCGCTGTCGCCCGGCGCCACCTACACCTCCACGTTGAAGGCCAACGCGGTGGCCAACGTGATCCGCAACGTGTGGGCCAACGCCGTCATCTTCTGCGGCCATTTCCCCGATGGCGCGGAGAAATTCACCAGGACCGACATGATCGGCGAGACCAGGGGCCAGTGGTACCTGCGCCAGATGCTGGGCAGCGCCAACTTCGAGGCCGGGCCCACGCTGCGGTTCATGAGCGGGAACCTGTGCCACCAGATCGAGCATCACCTGTTCCCGGATCTGCCGAGCAATCGATACGCTGAGGTCTCGGTGCGGGTGCGCGAGGTGTGCGACAAGTACGACTTGCCTTACACCACCGGCTCTTTCCTGGTGCAGTATGCCAAGACGTGGCGCACGCTGGCCAAGCTCTCGCTGCCGGACAAATACTTGCGCGACGACGCCGACGACGCGCCGGAGACCCGTAGCGAGCGCATGTTCGCCGAGCTGGAGCCCGGTTTCGGCGGCACCGACCCGGAGACCGGCCGGCGGCGCGGGCTGAAGACCGCCATCGCGACCGTGCGGGGCTGGCGGCGCGCCAAGCGCGCGCTGCGCGATGCGCGGCGGGCGGTCGGCGGCGCGGACGACCTGGCGGCCTAGCGTTCCGGGGCTGCGGGTGGGTCTAAAGTGACCCGTGCGGGAGTCTCCTGGGAGGAGCCGGCCATGGGTGACGACGACGTGCAGGCCTCCCTGCGGCGCCACTGGGCGGCCTCCGACGCCAACGACTTCGCGACGGAGCACCAAATCTACCGGGCCGATGCGGTTCTCGAGTATCCGCAATCGGGCGAGCGCATCCGCGGTCGGGCCAACATCCAGGCGTCGCGCGAGGCCCAGCCGAACGCGAAACGCTTCACCGTGCGCCGGGTGCTTGGCGGCGGCGATCTGTGGATCAGCGAACTCGTCATGACGTATGACGGGCAACCGTCTTACGTGGTCAGCATCATGGAGTTCGAGGGTGGCGAGGTCGTCCGCGAGACGCAGTACTTCGGCGATCCCTTCGAGCCGGGGCCATCCCGGGCTCAATGGGTCGAACCGATGGACTGATCGCCGCCCTCGCCCATCCTCGTTCGCCATGCTGGGATACGTGCAGGTGTTCGTCGGTTCCCAGGTGTCGCACCGGGACTTCCCGCGCAGCACGGTCAGCGTCGCGCTGATGACTGAGTTCGGTTGCGAGAACGGGCTTGCCGTGCCGCTCGCCGAGAAGCTGTTGGCGACGGGCGCCCTGTCGGTCGATGACGTCGCGCTGCGGCTGGGCTACGCCGAGGCCACGAGTTTCATTGCCGCGTTCAAAGGGTGGACGGGCACAACTCCGGCGCGCTATCGGCGTTCGGTCGCGCGTCCGGTTGCAGGCCGGCTGAACGGCCCGACGGGGGCGCAAGATTCACAACTGGCCGGAATCATGGATTTGCCGACCGCAATCGGCTGAGACACGCCTTGCTCGGTGGCCGGGACTACGCTCGGAAATATGCTCGCAGCGTTTGGATTCGAAACCATGGGTGTGGTCGTCGGCGACATGTTCTTCGTCGACCCGACCCCGCTCAAAGGACAGGAAACCCCGGAACGGGGAGTCAGGTTGGAACTGCGCCTCGTCGACCGGGCCGAGCCGCAGGGATCGATCTACGCCGGCATCCCGATCACCTTCACCCGTCCGGTGTGGCGGGTGGACCTGTTCGGCTCCACCGAGAGCCCGCCCGGGACGCTGGATCGCGCCCATCACCATCCCCGTTTCGACGGTTGGGAGCCCGGCCGCCGGCATTTCGTTCCCGAGCTGTCGGCCGACCCGGTGTCCTGGCTGGCCGAGCAGCTGGCCGACCCGGCCGCCGTGCTGGCCCGCGCGGGCGTCGATCCCGATCAGGTCAGCGACGCCGACAAGGCCGGCCTCGCCGCGACGGCCCCGGAGATCGTCGCCGCCGTGAAACGGATGCTCGACGGCGTGCGGGACGGGGAACTGGCGCCGGCCCCCGCCGAGCCGGTCCCCGCCGCCCGCACCGGCTGGCTCTAGTCCAGGAGCCGCCGATCACCTTGGGGGCCAGTGCCGCCAGCTTGGCGTCGAGTTTCTCTGCGGCGCTGAGCAATTCGGGATTGGGTTCGGCGGCCATCAACGACGACGGGTTGACGTAGGTCAAGCTCCCGCCCCGGCGCCCTGGTCGGCGGCAGCCCATACCGCCTGCCGCGCTGCTCGAGCGCATTGACCAGTGTGATCATGCCCGCCGGGGTCTGCCACGTCCGCCGGGGTGACGAGTAAAGGGGGTCGCCGGTCAAGGTTTCGGCGTAGTGTCGCGCTCACGAGCCAAGTGGATGAGGTATTGCGATGCCGGCGCCTGACCATGACTGGAGCAAACCCGCGGCGATAGCCATCCCGCCGGAGGGCTATTTCGACCTCGAGCGTGGGCGTTACGGCCCGGTCTATCCGCGCACGCCCGCCTGCTACGGCTTTTCGATCATCGCCAAGGTCAAACAGGGCCGCGAGGAAGCTGTCCGCGCCTACGGCAAGCAGATCGAGGAGGCGATCAAGGGCAGTCCGGACGTGCTGGCACCGCTGCGGCTGCATTACCTGCGGTGGGTGCTCTTCGACGTGGGTTCGGGGCTGCACTTCCAATATCAGGGCATCTTCGACACCGACTTCGACAAGTACACCGAGGACGCGGTGCAGCTGTTCAGCCAGACCGGTATCACCACGGTGTTCACCAACCTCGAGGGATTTCCGGAGGACTGGAAAGAAAACCCCGACGCGTTCGTCAAGTTCGTGCGCGACCATCAGTGCCCGAGCTTCCTGGAGTACGGCGAATACCCGTTCGTGACGGCCGACGAGATCAAGAAGGCGCTGCGATTGAAGGCGTCGTTCCAGACGATGTTGGATCAGATGCAGTGACTCGCGCCGGGGCGTGCGCGCATGCTTGAGCTCGACGACATTCAACACATCCTGCTGACCCGCACGCCGGCCATGACCGGCCGCTACGAATTCCTGTCGTTCGACAACCCCGCCGGTGGCCGGGCGTGGCTGTCGGCGCTCCTTCCCGTCGTCGAGTCCGCCGCGACGGCGCCGGCGACCATCGACGACACCGAGCGGTGGGTCACATTGGCGTTCACCTGGAACGGCCTGCGCGCGCTCGGGGTTCCCGACGAGTCGCTGGCGACATTTCCCGAGGCATTTCGCCAGGGCATGGCGGCCCGCGCCGACATCCTCGGAGACACCGGGGGAAGCCATCCCGACAACTGGGTCGGCGGGCTCGCCGGAAATGACCTGCACGCGATCGCGATCCTGTTCGCCCGCAACGACGCCGAACACGCCAGGGCCACCGCGGTGCACGACGAGCTCGTGGCCCGTTGCGACGGGGTGCGTAGCTTGTCGGTTCTGGATCTGAACGCGACACCGCCATTTAATTACGCCCATGACCATTTCGGGTTCAGGGACCGCTTGTCCCAACCGGTGATCGAAGGGTCGGGTGAAGAGCCGACGCCGGGGTCGGGGGCAGCGCTCAAGGCGGGTGAGTTCATCCTCGGCTATCCCGACGAGAATGGGCCCGTCGCCAACCTCCCCAAACCGGATGTGCTCTCGCGCAACGGAACCTACATGGCATACCGGCGCCTTGCCGAACACGTCGCCCTGTTCCGCGACTACATCAGGGACAATGCCGAGAAGCCGGGATCCGAGGAGCTGCTGGCCGCCAAGTTCATGGGCCGTTGGCGCAGCGGTGCCCCGCTCGTGCTCGCGCCGGACAAGGATGACCCCGAGCTCGGCGCAGACCCGATGCGCAACAACGACTTCAACTACAAGGAGATGGACCCGCACGGGTACGCGTGCCCGTTGGGATCGCACGCGAGACGTCTCAATCCGCGGGACACGGCGCACTACATGAACAGGCGCAGGATGATTCGGCGCGGTGCCACGTACGGTCCGGCGCTGCCCGAGGGTGCGCCGGATGACGGCGTGGAGCGCGGCATCGCCGCATTCATCATCTGTGCGGATCTGGTTCGCCAGTTCGAGTTCGCCCAGAACGTGTGGATCAACGACCGCACCTTTCACGAGCTTGGCAACGAGCACGACCCGATTTGCGGAACCCAAGACGGCACAATGGACTTCACCATTCCCAGAAGACCGATCCGTAAGGTCCTCAAAGGGTTGCCGGCGTTCACGACCCTCACCGGCGGCGCGTATTTCTTCATGCCGGGCATCAACGCGATGCGCGACCTCGCGGCGCTCGACTGATCTAAGGATTCACGATGAGCGCACTCCCCGCCGCCCGGACTTACAACCAGAGCCACCCGCCGCGTCCGCACACCGGCGGGCGACGCGTCAGCATCTACTGGACGTGGAGCTACCCGTGGGAGTCCCAGCGCGATCCGGCCGAAATCTACAACCGCTTCTCCACGATGACCGAGGTGCGTAACGCGGCGTGGCCGGCGTACGAGACAGCGGAGTATGACGCGGCGCATTTCCTGCAGGGCATCGCCGGCACGTTGGAGTTGTTCCACCGCTCGACGCTGGCATTTCAGGAGTTAGCGGGGGAAGCGACGGGCCATCGCGTCGCGGTGTTCCAACGTATCGACCAGGCCGGCTACCGGCTGCCTATCGACGAGCGGGTCCTGGCCGACGCCGACACCCTGATGGTCTTCGGGCTCGACCACCTGGTCGGCGAGGAAGAAGCAGCGCCCGAAGAAGTCGCGGCCGTTCGGGAATGGCTGCAACGAGAAGGCACCTGCCTGCTCCTGGCTCCGCACCACGACGTCGGTTTCACCGATGACCCGGCCCAGCGACAGGTCGAATACCTGCACCACGGTGATCCGCTGGTGCCACGCCAACAGCGATTCACGGCATACACGCGCTCGCTGATGAAGGCGCTGGACGTTCCCGTTCACAACACCTGGGGACTGCGCCCCGCGGTTGTGGAGGGGACCAACGAGATCGCGCCGCTGACCGGTTTCCGTGATCTCGACGCGCCCGGGCTGCTCGACAGCGTCACGACCTTCAACTTTCATCCGCATCTGCCGCACTACGAATTGACCGCTCCCGAAAGCGATTCCCTCCGGGTTCTCGGCCGGCAACGCGTCGATCCGAAGCGGCCCCATCCCTTCACGGAGGCGGGCAACACTGAGTTCAATGCGCTGATTTGGATGCCGCCGTCCGGTGAGCGGGCCGGCGACATCGTGCTCGTTGACTCTACGAACTTCACGACACTGTTCGGTGGCACGGATAGCCTCAGAAACTTCTGGCGCAACCTCGCGACGATGAAGTGATCTGCGTAAGCCGCGTCGACTACCGTGGTGTCGGCCATCCCGCCGCCTAGCTGCGGACGACCTTCTCGGCCAGTGCCGCCAGCTTGGCGTCGAGTTTCTCTGCGGCGCTGAGCAATTCGGGGTTGGGTTCGACGGCCATCAGCGACGACGGCTTGACGTAGGTCAGGCTGCTGCCGGCGGGCTCGTCCAGGATCAGCAGCTCGACCGGGGCGAACAGGCCCGCCGTCACGTCGTGGCGCAGCATCGTGATGGCGATCAACGGGTTGCCCAGGATGACGCGGATCGCTTTGCGGTCAATACCGGCCTTGGTGATCCACGCGCCATGGTCGAGTAGGGCGAACAGCATGAATCCGCTTGGCCCGACGTGGGACTCGACCCGCTCCCGATACGAGTCCCAGTCATCGGTGCTCGTCGCGATGTCGTTGATGGGCACCGGCTTATCGCCGATGTCGGCCAGCAACGCGCCTATCAGCTCGCCGTAACTCTTGGCGCTGTCGTAGCGCACCCGCACGCCGTCGAACCGGATCTCGGTCACCGGGCTAGCCCAACCGCTCGATGATGGTGGCGTTGGCCATGCCGCCGCCCTCGCACATCGTCTGCAGGCCGTACCGCCCGCCGCGCTGCTCGAGCGCGTTGACCAGTGTGGTCATGATGCGCGCACCGCCGGCGCCGAGCGGGTGGCCGATGGCGATGGCGCCGCCGTTGACGTTGGTCTTGGCCAGATCGGCACCGGTGTCGTGCGCCCACGCGAGCACGACGGGGGCGAACGCCTCGTCGATGGGCGCGGGAGCTAGCCGGTCCCGTCGGGAGCCAAACTCAGCGATGCGCGTCAATCAAGGCGGCAACCGCCTTCTGTGCGTCCTTGGTGGCGAGCGGAGGCGCGGCGAACATCTCAGCGATCATCATCGCTACCGGAGTGCTCCACAGCAGCATGCCCAACGCGACGGGATGTTCACCGTCGGTCTCAGTGTTTAAACGGGCCGTCAACTTCGCCAATGCTGCACCTAGACGCTTCATGTGCCGCCTATCAAGCCCGACACGCAACTGCTTGGTCGAGATGAGAATCTCCAAGCCCGCCATGGCGTTTGGATTGGCGAACGCCTCCCACGTCGCCCGCACCAAGTCTTCTGTGTCCGTGACTTGCGCCGGATCGGACAACACCTCAAGCGATGCGGTCAGACGGTCGACTGCGTCTGCGATCACCGCAGTTAGCAGACCCTCGCGGTCCCCGAAATGATGCTGAATGACACCCCAGCTAACACCGGCTCGTTCAATGATGTGCCGAGCGCTCGCCGCTGAAAAACCTTCCTCGCGAATGCACCGAACCGTCTCGTCGATGAGTAGGTTTCGGGTCCGGTCTCCCCGCTCCTGTCGCCCAGTGACCGGACGACGCGGAGCAGTGCGCCTGCCCGCAGTCATTGTCGCAGTCCGCCCTGCTCACCGCGTTCCCTCATCCACGACACCCTAGGGCAACACCCTTGTCAACAAAACATGGCATGTGCCATGCTTCGGGCATGAGCTACCCGCCGTTCGCCGAAGGCCCGGATCATGACTGAGACGCTCAGCGCCGACGACAGGCGAGTGTCGCCTCAGCGGCCCGGACTCTCATCACTGCAGAAGTCGCTGTTTGGCGTCCTGGCATTCTTCTTCGTCATCCACATCGTGTTTTGGTACCTGGAATTTCATGCCGGGGTGTCCCATGTCGTCGCGTCCACGACGTTGGTCGGCTTTGTCGTGGGCTGTTTCGTGACGGCGCTTGCGCTGCCGTGGTTTCCGCTTCCCGGTCAGCGTGACCGCACGGGGTCGGAACGACTGGGTGCGATGGTCATCGTCTGGGTCTTCATCGCGCTGATCCCACGGTTCATTTGGGAACTACCGTGGCTCTTGGCTTTTGACCAGATCAGAGACGGTGTGCAGCACGGCACACTCTGGACCTACATGTGGTCGCCCATCCTGCTCGGAGGCGACGCCCGTTACCTCAACGGCGATCCGCTCATCATCGTCCTTGAGTGGATCGCCTTCTTCATCGGCCTCTTCGAGGCGTACGCGATGGTGCAGTTCTTCCGAAACGGCAAGCGGTTCACCAATACTCAGCTCTCATTCATCATGGGCGGGATGATCGTGGAGGTCACGCTGCCTGCTGTCTACTTCGGCGTAGAGATCGCGAACAACCTGCAAAGCATGACCAGTCCAGTCGAGATGTGGATCAAGTTCGTGGTCCTGAACCTCTTGTGGTGCACCATGCCGTTCGTCACCTACTTCTGGGGCGTTCGTCGGCTGGCCCGGCAAGACCTTGCCGTGAAGTTCTAGTTCGCTTGAGCCTGCGATCACTACAGGAGACGGAGGCGGGCTTCCGCCTTGCGTTAGTTCGGTCGGTTAGCGGTGCGCCCGCTATCTTTACTCGTCACTGAATCCATACCTCAGAGACCCCCGCTCGGCCAGGGAGGCGGGGGTCTCTGACGGGAGGTTCGTGTTACCCCAGCCGCTCGATGATGGTGGCGTTGGCCATGCCGCCGCCTTCGCACATCGTCTGCAGGCCGTAGCGTCCGCCGCGCTGTTCGAGAGCGTTGACCAGCGTTGTCATGATGCGTGCGCCGCTGGCGCCAAGCGGGTGGCCGATGGCGATAGCACCGCCGTTGACATTGGTCCGCTCAAGGATGCCAGTCTGCTCCCTATCCACGTCCTTGGCCCACGCGAGCACGACGGGGGCGAACGCCTCGTTCACCTCGAAGAGGTCGATGTCGGCGAGCGTCAGCCCGGCGCGATGGAGCACCTTTTCGGTGGCCGGGATGACCCCGGTCAGCATGTAGAGCGGATCGGAGCCCACCACGGTGGTGGTGTGAATCCGGGCCAGCGGGCGCAGGCCGAGCTTCTTGGCGGCCTCGCCGCTGGTGATCATGACTGCGGCGCTGCCGTCGGAGAGCGGCGAGGAGTTTCCGGCGGTGATCTCCCAATTGATCTGCGGGAAGCGGGCTTTCATCGACTCGCTGTAGAACGCGGGCTGCAGCCCGGCCAGCGTCTGGACCGTCGTGCCGGGCCGGATGAATTCGTCGGTGGAAAGACCCGCGATTTGAATCAGCTCGTTGTCGAACATCCCGTCCTTGGTGGCGCGGGCGGCCTTGTCGTGGCTGCCGGCGGAGAACTCGTCGAGCTGGGTGCGCGAGAATCCCCACTTCGCCGCGATCAGTTCGGCGCTGATGCCCTGTGGTACCAGGCCTTCGGGGTAGCGCCGCGTCATGTCGGCGCCGAAGGGATTGCTGCCCGGCAGCACCGAGGTGCCCATGGGGACGCGGCCCATCGACTCCACGCCGGCGGCGACGACGACGTCGTAGGCGCCGGAAATCACGCCCTGGGCGGCGAAGCTGATGGCCTGCTGGCTGCTGCCGCACTGCCGGTCGATCGTGACGCCGGGAACCGACTCGGGGTATCCGGCGCCCAGCAGCGCGTTGCGGGCGATGTTGACCGCCTGGTCGCCGACCTGGGCTACCGCCCCGGCGATGACGTCGTCGATCTGCGCCGGGTCCACGCCCGTGCGCGCGACCAGTTCGCGCAGGCTGTGCGCCAGCAGGTCGGCGGGCAACACGTCGTGCAGCGCACCGCTGGGTTTGCCCTTGCCGATGGGGGTGCGGACGGCTCCGACGATGACGGCGTCGCGGTTCATGGCTCCTCCTCGAGTCCCGCAATCTAGGTATAGACTGCTATATCCAGATAAACATCTAGGTACACTGAAATCAACCCAGCCGGGGAGGTGATCTGTGACACTGCTGCAGGGGCCGCTGGCCGACCGCGATACCTGGTCGGCCGTGGGCGAATGCGCGATCGAGAAGACCATGGCGGTGGTGGGAACCAAATCCGCGATGCTCATCATGCGCGAGGCCTACTACGGCACCACGCGCTTCGATGACTTCGCCCGCCGGGTGGGCATCACCAAGGCCGCCACCTCGGCGCGGCTGTCCGAACTGGTCGAGCTGGGGCTGCTGAAGCGGCAGCCCTACCACGAGCCCGGGCAGCGCCGTCGGGAGGAATATGTGCTCACCGAGGCCGGCATCGACTTCATGCCGGTGGTGTGGTCGATGTTCGAGTGGGGCCGGCGCCACCTGCCGGGGCGTCACCGGTTGCGGCTGACCCACCTGGGCTGCGGCGCCGACGCGGAGGTCCAGATGCGTTGCACGCAGGGGCATTTGGTGCCGCCCGACGAGCTCGGTATGCGGCTGGCTAAGTCTGATTGAGCGCGGTCAGCAGCCGGCGGGCCGCGGCCACGCGGCGCGCGGCGGGGCCGGACAGGGCGTCGAGCGCGCAGCCGGGATCGGCGGGCGGCCCCATGTGTCCGCAGCCACGCGGGCAGTCCTCGATCGCCTCGGCCAGATCCGAGAAGGCCATCAGCACGTCGTCGGGCGCGATGTGCGCCAGCCCGAATGAGCGGATGCCCGGGGTGTCGATCACCCAACCCGACGTCGCGAGGGGCAACGCGACCGATTGCGTGGAGGTGTGCCTGCCCCTGCCGATGTCGGTGACTTCGCCGACGGCCCGTTCGGCCTCGGGCACAAGGCGATTCACCAACGTGGATTTGCCGACGCCGGAATGCCCGAGCAGCACGGTGATCTTCCCGGCGAGCAGGTCGGCCACCGCGAGCAGCGGATCGTCGCGGCCGGCCACGACCACCGTCAGGTCCAGGTCGACGAACTGCTCGGCGAACGGCTCCGGCGGCGCGAGGTCGGTCTTGGTCAGGCACAGAATCGGCGTCAGCCCGCCGGCAAACGCGGCGATCAGCGTCCGGTCGACCAGGCCGGTGCGCGGCGGCGGGTCGGCCAGCGCGACCACGATCAGCAATTGGTCGGCGTTGGCGACCACCACCCGTTCGGTGGAATCGGTGTCATCGGCGGTGCGCCGCAACACCGTTCGCCGTTCCCCGCGCCGCACGATGCGGGCCAGGGTGTCCAGGCGCCCGGACAGGTCGCCGACCACGTCGACGTCGTCACCGACCACGATCGGGGTGCGGCCCAATTCCCGGGCCCGCATGGCCGTGACCCGGCGATCGGGGTCCCCGTCGAGGACGCATCCCCAGCGGCCGCGGTCGACGCTGATCACCATCGCGCTCTCGGCGTCGGCGTGCTCGGGACGAGTCTTGGTGCGCGGTCGCGAGCCCCTGCCGGAGCGGACCTTGACGTCGGACTCGTCGTAATCGCCGGTTTTCAAATATCGGACCCCAGCATCCGCGCCCACAGCTGCGGAAACTCCGGCAGCGTTTTGGAGGTGGAGCCGATGTCGTCCACCTCGACCCCGGCCACCCGCAGCCCGACGATCGCGCCCGCCATCGCCATCCGGTGGTCGGCGTAGGCGCGCCAGACGCCGGGGTGCAGCGGTGTCGCGGTGATCACCAAGCCGTCGGGCGTTTCGGCGCAGTCGCCGCCCAGCCGATTGATCTCGGTGCTCAGCGCGGCGAGCCGGTCGGTCTCGTGGCCCCGCAGGTGGCCGATGCCGCTCAGCCGGGAGACCGATCCCGCCTTTGCCAGCGCGGCCAGCGCCGCCACCGCCGGGGTCAGCTCGCCGACCGCGCGCAGGTCGACGTCGAAGCCGTCATACTCGCTCGATCCCTGCACCTCGAGGAACGAATCACCTTGGTTTACAACGGCATTCAGCTTACCCAGCACGGTCAGGATGTTGTCGGCGGGTTGCACGCCGGTCGCCGGCCAGCCGGTGATCCGTACCGTTCCGCCGCTGACCACGGCCGCCGCCAGGAACGGCACCGCGTTGGTCAGATCGGGCTCGACCTCCCAATGCCGGGCCGCGACCGGCCCGGGGAGCACCCACCAGCGGTTGGGCACCGAGTCGTCGACGTCGACCCCGGCCTGCCGCAGCATCTGTACGGTCATCGCGATGTGCGGCGCCGACGGCAGCGTCGCGCCGGTGTGCTGCACGGTCAGGCCATCGGTGAACGACGCCGCGCACAACAGCAGCCCCGACACGAATTGCGACGACGCCGACGCGTCGATTGCCACGGTGCCGCCGGCGACCGATCCGCTGCCGTGCACCCGGAAGGGCAGACCCGCGCCCTCGATCGGCACGCCCAGACCGCGCAGGGCGTCGAGCAGCGGCGCGATGGGCCGCACCCGGGCTTGCTCGTCGCCGTCGAACTCGACCACCGCTTCGGCCAGCGCCGCCAGCGGCGGGACGAAGCGCAGAACCGTACCGGCCAGGCCGCAATCCACACGCGCGCCGGGCCCGGGAGCGATCCGGCCGCTGACCGTCAGCTCGGACCCGGCGCCGTCGACGCGCAGGCCCAGGGCGCGCAGCGCGCCGATCATCAGGTCGGTGTCCCGGCTGCGCAGCGCTCCGCTGATGGTCGGGGCGCCGTGACCCTGCGCGGCCGCCAGCGCGGCCAGCACCAGCGCCCGGTTGGTCTGCGACTTCGAGCCCGGAACGGTCACGGTCGCGTGCACCGGTTTCGGCGCGCTCGGGGCCGTCCACATACTCACCGGTCCATCATCGCTTGTCACCGTCTTCTGCCACCAATGGGAGTTCGTGGCTCTGCCACTATGGGAGTTATGTGCGGACGGTTTGCGGTCACCACCGATCCGGCGCAGTTGGCGCAGAAGATCAAGGCGATTGACGAGGCCACGGGCGCCACACCTGATGCCGGGGCGCCCAACTACAACGTGGCCCCGACCTCGACCATCGCGACCGTCGTGAGCCGGCACACCGACCCCGAGGACCAGCCCACTCGCAGGGTGCGGCTGATGCGCTGGGGCCTGGTGCCGCCGTGGGCGAAGGCCGGTTCTGACGGGGCGCCCGAGACCAAGGGCCCGATGCTGATCAACGCCCGCGCGGACAAGGTCACCACCTCGCCCGCGTTCCGGTCGAGCGCCAAGTCGAAGCGGTGCCTGATCCCGATGGACGGCTACTACGAATGGCGCGTCAATGCCGACGCGGCCGCCGGGAAGAAGTCCCGCAAGACGCCGTTCTTCATGTACCGCGAGGACGGCGCGCCGCTGTTCATGGCGGGGTTGTGGTCGGTTTGGAAAGCGGCCAAAGACGATTCGCCGCTGCTGAGTTGCACCATCATCACGACCGACGCGCCCGGGGAACTGGCCGAGGTCCACGACCGGATGCCGCTGGTGGTGCCGGAGCGGGATTGGGACCGTTGGCTGGACCCGGACGCCCCGGTCGACGAAAAGCTGCTCACCCGGGCGCCCGACGTGCGCGGCATCCGCATGCGCGAGGTCTCGACGCTGGTCAACAACGTCCGCAACAACGGGCCGGAGCTACTCGAGCCGGCCGACGCGGAGCCAGAGCAAGCGACTTTGCTCTAGCGCGTCAGTTACTGAGAACCAACTTCCAGTTGCCGTTGACGTTCCGATCCGGAACGCACCAGAAGTTGTTCCAGTTGCCCGGCGTGGAGGCCTTCACGCCCGGCCCCGCGTCCTGGCAGGCCTGCCGAGTCGGGTAGTTGCCCTCGGTTTGGATCGTGTCGGCGTTGCCGGTGCCCACACCGGTGGTCATCAGCGCGGAAAAAGCCAGCACACCGGCGGCGACAATCGTCGCGCCGCGGGATCGCTTCGTCGTCATGGCGCGAGCGTAACGCCACGGCGAGAAATCGGCCTCAAAGTCAAGTGGTTAATGCAATTCTGCTTAGGCGGCTTGGTCGATGAGGGCGGCCAGGCGTTGGGCGGGGGTGTCGAGATCCAGGGTGGGTCGGGGGCGCTGGTTGAGAGTGTCTTGGATGCGTTTGAGATCGGCTTTGGTGTGCACGCGCAGCTCGGTGCCCTTCTCGAACCAGAACCGCAGGAGCCGGTTGGTGTTCTCGTTGGTGCCGCGTTGCCAGGGTGAGTGGGGGTCGCAGAAGTAGACCGGTGCCTGCAGTTGCAGGTTGATGTCGCGCCAGTTGGCCATCTCGGCGCCCTGGTCCCAGGTGATGGTGCGGCGCAGATGGGCCGGCAACTCGCTCATTGCTTCGATCATGGCCGTGGCCACCGACTCGGCGGTGTGATCGGTGGGCAGGTGCAACAAGATGGTGAAGCGGGTGCTGCGCTCCACGAGCGTGCCGATCGCACTGGTGCATCCGGCGCCCAGGATCAGATCGCCTTCCCAGTGCCCAGGCACGGCGCGGTCGGCGGCCTCGGGGGGACGCTCACTGATGGTGAAGACATCGTTGAACTTCCCCCGGCGTTCGATCTGGCCGCGGGGTTTGCGGGCCGTCCGCTTGGTCGACAAGCGCTTGTTCAGGTCGGCGCGCAGTTGGCCACGGCCTTGGACGTAGAGGCACTTGTAGATGGTTTCGTGGCTCACCCGTACCAGCGTGTCATCGGGGTGATCGCGGGCCAAGACGTCGGCGATCAGCTTGGGGCTCCAACCGTCGTCCATCCAGGTCGCGATGCGGGCGCACAACCCGGCGTCGTTGAGCTTGAACTGCTTGGGCCGCTTGGCATTCTGGGCGGCGCGGGAGTGGGCTAACCCGGCGTGGTAATCCCCGTCGGGATTGCGGTTACGTTTGAGCTCTCGGGATATGACGCTCGGCTCGCGGTCGAGCTGACGGGCGATCTCGACCTGTTTGAGGCCCTGGTCCCGACCTCGCATGATGGCCAGGCGTTCATCGAAACTGAGCCGATGCCCGGGCCCGCCCGGCCGGTCACGATCACCTGGTTCGGCCAGACCGGTATCCGAGCCCGTCCCACTTCGTAGTTGCATCGATCCAGCGTCATGCCACCACTTCCAGCCGGTCTGGATCGACACACCGACCTGATGGCCCGCTTCGCGAAGCGACTCTCCCGAACACACCCGATCGAAAAACTCTCGCCGCATCGAACGCGGATAAGCCACAGCCACCTGCAACCTCCTTAAGAATGGAAATTGCACTGACCGTATGAATCTGCCGGCCGGTTTTCGCAGCGGCGTTACACGCGCGGGCTACGCGCGGATGTCAGCGGTGATCGCGCCGGTCAACCGGATCAGGTCCTGCGGTGCAACCGCGACGTCCCAGCCGCGGCGTCCGGCACTGCAGTACACCCGATCCCAGGCGAGGGCACCCGCGTCGAGGACGGTCGGCAGGGTCTTGCGCTGCCCGAACGGCGACACGGCGCCCACCACGTAACCGGTGGCCCGCTCGGCGGCCGCGGGCTCGGCCATGGCGGCCCTTTCCGCCCCCAGCGCCGCCGCGGCCGCCTTCAGGGAGAGCCGGGCCGGTGCCGGCAGGATCGCGACCGCGAGCCCGCCCGGCACCGCGATGATCAGGGTTTTGAAGATCTGCTCGGGTGTGATGCCGCGCGCGCTCGTCAGCGCGTGGACCGCTTCGACGCCGAACGAGCGTTCTCGCGGATCGTGGTCGAAGGTGACAACCTCGTGCGGCACACCGGCTTTGGTCAGAGCTGCCAGCGCCGGCGTGGCCGCGCTCGCGATCACGCTTACGGACCCGAGTACCCCGGCGGGTTGACGCCGTCCACCCAGAAGTCGACACCCAGCTGCCCATCCGGCACGCAGTTGTACACCGACAGGTCGGTGACGCCGGACTCGACCAGCACGTCCTCGCACAGCAAGGTGTTGCCGGTGTATTCACGGGCCGGCTTGTTGAGCACGACGTAGGCCGCGTCCGAGTACACCTCGGGCTTGCGGGCGCGTCCCATCGCCTCGTCGCCGCCGAGCAGGTTCTGCACCGCGGCGGTGGCCACCAGCGTGCGCGGCCACAACGTGTTCGACGCGATGCCCTCCTCGCGCATCTCCTCGGCGATCCCCAGCGCGCACAGCGTCATGCCGAACTTGGCCATCATGTACGCGGTCGGCTTCAGCCACTCCTTGCCGAGCAGCACCGGCGGCGAAAGCGTCAGGATGTGCGGGTTCTCCCGGCCCTTCAGGTGCGGAATGCAGGCCTGCGACACGGCGTACGTGCCGCGCACCTGGATGCCGTTCATCAGGTCGAACCGCTTCATCGGCACCTCGGTGATGGACCCCAGGTTGATCGCCGACGCGTTGTTGACGCAGATGTCGATGCCGCCGAACTGCTCGACGGTCTTGGCCACCGCGGACTCGACGGACTCCGGGTCGCGGACGTCCCCGACGATGGGCAGGGCCTGGCCGCCCGCCTCCTCGAGCTCCTTGGCGGCGGTGAACACCGTGCCCGGCAGCTTGGGGTGGGGCTCGGCGGTCTTGGCGATCAGGGCGATGTTGGCGCCGTCTTGGGCGGCGCGCTTGGCGATCGCCAGGCCGATACCGCGACTGGCGCCAGAGATGAACATGGTCTTGCCATTCAGGGACATGGCGTCACACTAACGTTCTGCCGCGCCGGGCCGGATCGGGGGACGGGGGCCACGGATTGCGCCGGGAAATAGCACGTCGGCCGCCGCTGTTACAGCAAGCGGTCTCTGATGTTATGTGGGCGCACCCGGGCAGACACTGTCGGTGGCAACCTCTAGATTGGGAGGAGCGGTTTGGTGTCAGCGGCGACGAGCCTGTTGGACAGTCCAATGGGTGCCGAGCAGTTGGCTTGCTTTCTGGCAAGCCCGGTGGCGCTTCCAGTGCCATCCGGCGACACCGCAGCGGAAGGGACCGGGGTAATCGACATGGCCGACACCGACGGCGCGACAGCACAGGAGATTCCCGATCCCGCCCCGCCGGAGACGGACGCGGAGCTGACGGCGCGTTTCGAGCGGGACGCGATTCCCCTGCTGGACCAGCTCTATGGCGGTGCGCTGCGCATGACCCGCAATCCGGCCGATGCGGAGGACCTGCTGCAAGAGACGATGGTCAAGGCGTACGCGGGGTTCCGTTCCTTCCGGGCCGGCACCAACCTCAAGGCGTGGCTGTACCGGATCCTGACCAACACCTACATCAACAGCTACCGCAAGAGGCAGCGTCAACCGGCCGAGTACCCGACCGAGGAGATCACCGACTGGCAGCTGGCCTCCAACGCCGAGCACTCGTCCACCGGGCTGCGCTCCGCCGAGGTCGAGGCGCTCGAGGCGCTGCCCGACACCGAGATCAAGGAAGCGCTGCAGGCGTTGCCGGAAGAATTCCGGATGGCCGTCTACTACGCCGATGTCGAGGGTTTCCCGTATAAGGAAATCGCCGAGATCATGGACACGCCCATCGGGACGGTAATGTCACGGCTGCACCGCGGCAGACGTCAACTGCGGGGGCTGTTGGCCGACGTGGCCAAGGAGCGGGGCTTCAACCGCGGCCACCAGGCGCACGAGGAGGTGTCGTCATGACCGAGTCGTCCAGCCCCGGCGGCACCTGCCCCAACGACGACGCCCACGGCGCGGTCGGCTGTGCCGAGGTGATCCGCCAGGTGTGGCTCCTGCTCGACGGTGAATGCACCCCGGAGTCCCGGGACCAGCTGCGCCGGCACCTCGAAGCGTGCCCCGGCTGCTTCAAGCATTACGGCCTCGAGGAGCGGATCAAGGCGTTGGTCGCCAGCAAGTGCAGCGGGGAGAAGGCCCCCGAAGGCCTGCGCGAGCGGCTACGCCTGGAGATCCGGCGAACCACCATCATCCGGGGTACGCAGTAGCGGCAATCAGGCGTTGGGCCGCTTGCCGTGATTGGCTTTGCTGTGCTTGCGGTCGCGCTTCTTACGGCCCCGTTTGGCCATTTGGAAATCCTCCGTTGAGTACAGAACCGGACGCACCGCGCCCGTTAGCTTGCCTCACATTCTCTCACGGCCTGTCGGGGACCCGTGCGCCGCGGTCCCCGGCGGTCCTGTGGTTCGATATACCTGAGCCTGACGAAAGCTTGATGACCAGCAGCCAGCCTGCGCAATGGCCGAAACGAGTGGGGTGAAGATGGCCGAGGATGTGCGCGCCGAGATCGTGGCCAGCGTGCTCGAAGTCGTGGTGAACGAGGGTGACCAGATCGGCAAAGGCGACATCGTGGTGCTGCTGGAGTCGATGAAGATGGAGATTCCCGTCTTGGCTGAGGTCGACGGCACCATCAGCAAGGTCAGCGTGTCGGTGGGCGATGTCATCCAGGCGGGCGACCTGATTGCCGTGATCAGCTAGCCGTTGGACGCGTCTGCTGCCGGGGATGCCCCGGGGAGTGAGTGATGTCGACTCTCGGTGATCTGCTCGCCGAACACACCGTGCTGCCGGGCAACGCGGTGGACCACCTGCACGCGGTGGTGGGGGAGTGGCAGCTGCTGGCGGACCTCTCGTTCGCCGACTACCTGATGTGGGTGCGCCGCGACGACGGCATGTTGGTGTGTGTGGCACAGTGCCGGCCGAACACCGCGCCCACGGTGCTACTCACCGACTCGGTGGGCAGCGTCGTGGGCGCCGACCGGTTGGCGCTCGTCGCCGAGACTTTCGACTCCGGCATTGCCCAGCGGGATTACGATGCGGGCCAACATGATTCGTTGTTGCCCGGCCCGCATGTCGAGGCCTCCCCGGTGCAGTATGGCGGCCGGGTGGTGGCCGTGCTCACCCGGCATCAAACCGCCGTCGCCGCCGACCGCGCCTCCGGCCAACTGGAGACCGCGTACCGGGAGTGCGCGAGCGATCTCGTCCATATGCTCGCCGATGGCACCTTTCCCGACGTGGGGGACGTCGTCATGTCCCGCTCCACGCCCCGGGCGGGTGACGGCTTCATCCGGTTGGACGTCAACGGCGTCGTCGCCTACGCCAGCCCGAACGCGGTGTCGGCCTACCACCGGATGGGCCTGACGACCGAGCTGGAGGGCCGCAACCTGGTCAAGGTGACGCGGCCGCTGATCTCCGACCCCTTCGAGGCGCAGGAGCTGGCCGAGCACGTGCTCGACTTGCTGGCCGGCGGGAAGAGCATGCGGATGGAGATCGACGCCGGCGGCGCCACGGTGCTGCTGCGGACGCTTCCGCTGGTGGTCGATGGCGCCAGCGCCGGTGCGGCGGTGCTGATCCGCGACGTCACCGAGGTGAAGCGCCGCGACCGGGCCCTGATCTCCAAGGACGCCACGATCCGCGAGATCCACCACCGGGTGAAGAACAACCTGCAGACGGTGGCGGCGCTGCTGCGCCTGCAGGCCCGCCGGACGGCCAACGCCGAGGGACGCGAAGCCCTGATCGAGTCGGTGCGTCGGGTCTCGTCGATCGCGTTGGTGCACGACGCGCTGTCGATGTCGGTGGACGAGCAGGTCAACCTCGACGAGGTCATCGACCGGATCCTGCCGATCATGAACGACGTGGCGTCGGTGGACCGGCCGATCCGGATCAACCGGGTCGGGGACCTGGGCGTGCTGGACTCCGACCGGGCGACGGCCCTGATCATGGTGATCACCGAACTGGTTCAGAACGCGATCGAGCACGCATTCGACCCGGCGGTCGAGGAGGGCTCGGTGACCATCCGCGCCGAGCGTTCGGCGCGCTGGCTCGACGTCGTCGTCCACGACGACGGCCGCGGGTTGCCCGAGGGCTTCAGCCTGGAGACCTCCGACAGCCTCGGTCTGCAGATCGTGCGGACGCTGGTGTCGGCGGAACTCGACGGCACGCTGGGCATGCGCCAAGCCTCGTCCCGCGGCACCGATGTGGTGCTGCGGGTGCCGATCGGCCGGCGGGCCCGGTTGGTGCTGTAGCGCGTTACCCACCCCGCGCGGCCCGACTTTGTCGAGGCCGCGCCTTTCGTGCACAACAGTGCGGCCCCGACTTTCGTCGGGGCCGCACTGTTTGCTCTGACTGAGTCAGACTCCGCTACGGGCCTTCGTCCGGGCATTGCGACGCTTGAGTGCGCGCCGCTCGTCTTCGCTCATGCCGCCCCAGACGCCCGAGTCCTGGCCGGTGTTCAGGGCCCAGGACAGGCAATCCGTGGTCACCGGGCACCGATTGCAGACCAGTTTCGCGTCAGCGATCTGCGCGAGCGCCGGGCCGCTGTTCCCTACCGGGAAGAACAGCTCCGGGTCCTCGTCACGACAGACCGCCTTGTGGCGCCAATCCATACGTTGTTACTCCTCACTGAGTGCGCAGCAAGGCGCACGGCCAATTTTCTTCGGCTGTTAACGCGTGCACAAGAAAAGGGTCCGTACCCCATCTAACTTTCTGCATGCAACCTTTCGATCGTTTCACAGGCTCAACAGAAGTCAATAGCACTCAGTTAGCTCGTGGGCTATCTCACTTTGATCATTCCGTAGCCGAGCCCTTACTCAGTTGTACTACACTGACGGGCCACTCCCGGGGAAATTCTTCGCGGCCTGGCCCGCGGGGGCTTCGTTCCCGCAGCTCAGAATGGATTTTTGCGGGGAGGCGCGGCCACCGCCAGCGCGTCCGGTACCGCCCTGAACGTCATGGTTTCGCGCGCGCCGAGGTAATCCCCGTCGAACTGGCAGGCGACCGGGCCCCCGGTCGAGGTGACGCGCACGCAGGGCACGTCGTCCTCGGTGATGAGGTGGTCGAACTCGAACTTGGGCCGCTTGGCGAACATCTGCCGCACGATGCGCAGGGTCGGGATCGTTTTCATGCTGGTGGGCGCGAACACACCCAGCCCCGACTCGAAGGTGCAGCCGGGATTGGTCCACACCGGCCGGTTGTTGGCGAACGTCCAGGGGCTGGAGTTGGACACGAACGCGAAGCTCACCCCGGTGACGGGGTCGCGGCCGGGCAGTTCGAGAGTGAGCATCGGTTCGCGGCGCGTGTAGCCCCACACCGCGGGCACTGCCGCGCGAATGTAGCGCCACGCGGTGACCTTCCCGCCCTTGTCGCGTTCGGCCTCGACCGCGGCGACCACCTCCGCGTCGACGCCCATCCCGGTGTTGAACACGGCCCACCGCTCACCGCAGTCGATCAGGCCGATGCGGCGCCAGGTGTGGTGGCGATGGTAGTCGTCGAGCAGCTGGATGAGCTGGTTGGTGGCCGCCACGGGGTCGCGCGAGATCCCCAGCGACCGCGCCAGCACATTCGCCGATCCGCCGGGAACCACCGCGACCGCCGGCACCGGGCCGGTCGGCCCCGTAGCGGCGCCGGGACGGCCGAGCAGGCCGTTGACCACCCCGCTCACGGTGCCGTCCCCGCCGTGCACCACGACCAGGTCGACGCCGTCGGCGACCGCCTTCTCCGCGAGTTCGGTGCCGTGGCCGCGGTGGTTGGTGTGTTCGACGGTGAGCTGCAGGCGGCTCTTGAGCGCGTGCGCCAAAAGGTCGCGACCGGCCGGGGTGGTGGAGGTGGCTGTGGGGTTCACGATCAGCACGGCGCGCATGATGCACGAGCTTATGCGGGCCGGTTAAGGCCACGCTGTGGGGAACTGGCTCGCCAGTAAGCGGTGACTACGCTGACGCGGGTGACAGTTTTCCGCCGCAACCCGGGGGCCGCCCCGCCCGCCGTGCGCGGCGCCGGGCTCCTCGTTGCGGTGCAAGGGGCGGCCGCGTTGGTGATGGCGGCGGTGCTGTTGGTGCGCGGCATCGCGGGGGCCGATCAGCGCGTGGTCAACGGGTTGGGCACGGCGGTGTTCTTCGTGCTGGTCGGGGCGGTGGTGCTGGCCGCCGGCCGGGCGCTGACGGTCGGCAGGCGCTGGGGCCGTGGGCCGGCCGTGATCACCCAGCTGCTGTTGCTGCCGGTGGCGTGGTATTTGACGGTGGACTCGCACCGGCCCGGCTTTGGGATTCCCGCGGGCATTGTGGCGCTGGCCGTGTTGGGGTTGCTTTTCAGTCCCGCGGGCGTTCGTTGGGCCGCAGGCGGCGATCAGCGCGATTCCGCCAGCTCGGCCAACCGCGGGCCCGACAGCCGGTAGGTGGTCCACTCGCGCTGCGGTTCGCCGCCGACGCCGTCGTACAGCGCGATGGCATCCGCGTTCCAGTTCAGCACGGCCCAGGACAACCGCGTGTAGCCGTTGTCGAGGCACTCGGCCGCCAGCGTCGCCAGCAGCGCGCGGGCCAGGCCGCGGCGGCGAAACCTCGGCCGCACGAACAGGTCTTCGAGGTAGATGCCCGCCACACCGTCCCACGTGGAGAAGTTGGGAAACCACAGCGCCATCGCGGCGATCTCGCCGTCGACTTCCGCGACATGCCCAAACACCGTCGGGGTGTCACCGAAAAGCGCTGCAGCAATTTGCTTTTCGGTGACCGTGCATTGGTCGGCGGCGTCTTCGAATTCGGCCAGTGTGTGAATCATTTCGGTGATCGTGGTGGCGTCTTCGGGGGTGGCGCGGCGAATGGTCATTGCTCGACGTTCAACGCGTTGAGGATCGTGGCGAATTTCGTTGTGGTTTCGGCGACTTCCTCGTCGGGATCGGATTCGGCGACGATGCCGCCGCCGGAGCGGGCGAGCGCGGTGCGGCGGTCCGCCGACAGCTGCGCACAGCGGATGGACACCACCCACCGGCCGTCGCCGCGGGCGTCGCACCAGCCCACCGCCCCGGCGTAGAACCCGCGGTCGCCTTCCAACTCGGCGATGAGCTCGATGGCGGCCTTGGTCGGGACCCCGCCGACGGCCGGGGTGGGATGCAGCGCCAGGGCTAAATCGATTGCGGTCGTTGACGTATCGCGGAGCCGGCCGCTGATCGGCGTGCACAGATGCCACACCACCGCGGTGCGGCTCAGCTCGGGCTCGGCGGCGATGGTCAACTCGTCGCACAGCGGCTCCAGGGCGGTCCGGATGGTCTCGATGACCAACCGATGCTCGTGCCGGTCCTTGGCCGAACCGGCCAGCGCGGCACCGTTGGCGGCGTCGACTTCGGGATCGGCGGCACGGGGTGCCGAACCGGCGAACGGCCGGCAGGTGACTCGGTCCCCGGAGCGTGCGACCAGAAGCTCCGGGCTGGCGCCCACCAGCGCCACGCCGGCGTAGTCGTCGCCGGCGCCGGTCAGGTCGGCCAGATAGCCGTAGGCCGCCGGGTCCGCGGCGACGAGCCGGCGCAGGATGACGCGGGCGTCCAGGGGGGCGTCGGCGACCAGCCGCAGCGCGCGGGACACCACCACCTTGCTCAGCAGGCTGTCCGGCGCGGTCAGCTGATCGCGGGCCCGGCTGATGCGGCGGCGGTATTCGGCCGTCGGCGGGTCGGCGGCGGCGACGCGCACCGGCGGCAGCGGGCCGGTCGGCCAGTCCGGCGGCCCGTCGGAGCGGCGCACCGCGTCGGGCGTCAGCAGTGCTGCGGGACGATCCACGTCAAAAGGCAACGCGCCCAATACTATTGGCGATATCCCGGACCGCAACGCGTCCTGTGCCGCTGCCACGTCGCGGTAGCGCTCCCGCACCCCGTCGGCGACCAGGGTTTGCTTCGGTCCGCACAGCGCGAACGGCGGTTCGGCTCTCACCCGGGTTTGATCGCCTGTGGCTGGCCGGTCAATCCGAGCGCGGCGAGCTGCCGCACGCCATGCTCGAAACCGCACACGGCGATGGAGCCCGCCAGCATCCAGAAGCGGCTGCCCTCGACGAGCGGCAGCTCCACCCAGCGCGTGATGACCGAACGGGAGAAGTGGCTGTGCCCCACGAACACCACGTCGCGCGAGCTCATTTGCTCCAACGCGAATGCGACCGCCCGGTCAGCGCGGTCGCTGACCTGCGCCACGCTCTCGCCACCGGGGCAGCCGTGCGTCCAGACCAGCCAATCGGGAACCGATTGTTGGATCTGGGGGGTCGTCAAACCCTCGTAGGAACCGTAATCCCATTCGGCGAGCAGGGGAGAGACCTCGTCGACGGCCAGCCCGGCCAGCTTGGCCGTGGTCAGGGCGCGTATGCGCGGGCTGCTGACCACGAACGGGTCGGCGAGGTTCAGCTCACGCAGCACGCGACCGGCGAGTTCGGCCTGGACGCGGCCGGTGTCGGTGAGCTCGAGGTCGGTCCGGCCCGTGTGCTGACCGGATTTCGACCACTCGGTCTCGCCGTGGCGGAGTAGGACCAGGCGGTGGTTGTGCAAGCCCATATCGACCGATTCTGCCGGACGGACATGCCAGCGCACGCTGGAGTCACTGCCCGCAGCGCTCAGGGAGCGAACGTGCCAGGATGGGCACTGTTGACCGCAGGGCGACGAGGCAGAGGGGAGAGCCGCGCCTATGGGTAAGACCCGGGTACTGGCGGTGGCCAACCAGAAGGGTGGGGTGGCCAAGACGACGACGGTTGCGTCGCTTGGCGCGGCGATGGTGGACGAGGGTAAGCGGGTGCTGCTGGTCGACCTTGATCCGCAGGGCTGCCTGACCTTCTCGCTCGGCCAGGATCCGGACAAGCTGCCGGTGTCCGTGCACGAGGTGCTGCTCGGTGAGGTCGAGCCCTCCGCCGCGCTGGTCACGACGATGGAGGGAATGACGCTGCTGCCGGCCAACATCGACCTGGCGGGAGCCGAGGCGATGCTGCTGATGCGGGCCGGCCGCGAATACGCTCTCAAACGCGCGCTGGCCAAGGTCTCCGACGAGTTCGACGTGGTCATCATCGACTGCCCGCCGTCGCTGGGTGTGCTCACCCTCAACGGGCTGACCGCCGCCGACGAGGTGATCGTGCCGCTGCAGTGCGAGACGCTCGCGCACCGCGGTGTCGGCCAGTTCCTGCGCACGGTCGCCGATGTCCAGCAGATCACCAACCCGGATCTGCGGCTGCTGGGCGCGTTGCCGACGCTGTACGACTCGCGGACCACCCACACCCGCGACGTGTTGCTGGACGTCGCCGACCGCTACAACATGCCGGTGCTGGCCCCGCCGATCCCGCGCACGGTGCGTTTCGCCGAGGCCAGCGCGTCGGGCTCCTCGGTCATGGCGGGGCGCAAGAACAAGGGCGCGTCGGCCTACGGCGAGCTGGCGAAGGCGTTGCTCAAGCACTGGAAGACCGGCAAGCCGCTGCCGACGTTCGCCGTCGAGGTCTAGCTCAAGCGCGAGCAGACGCAGAATCGCACACCGACGTACGGTCTCGTGCGATTCTGCGTCTGCTCGGCCGCGACGTCAGCCCAGGGCCACCACGGTGTCGCCCCGCTGCTCGAACACCCGGGATCCGGCGACGGCCGGGACCACCGCCCGTCCGGGCGTGCCCGGCGGCCGGTTCACCGGGATGTAGCGCTCGTTGGCGCCGCTGACCGGGTCGTAGACCCCGATCGCGCCGGTGACCGGCACCAGCAGCCGGCCCGCCATCATCGCGCCCGGTCCCAATGGCGCGGTCGTGTCGCCGGCGGCGATGGTGTAGCGCAGCGTCAGGTTGCCCGTCTCGAAAACCATCACCGAGTCGCCGTTCCACCAGGTGATCAGGCTGCCGGCATGCGAGACGGTCCCCGGGCCCGACGGCGGTTTGGGCAGCAGGTTGCTCGACACGGTGGTGCCGGTCTCGTCGATCACCTCCACCCGCGGCCGCGGTGCCGGCAGATAGACCGCGGTGTTGTTCTCCCAGACGGCCAGCACCCGGGCGCCCGAGTCCGCGGTGATCCCGTGTTCGGCCACGATGCGTTGCTGGGGTTCGTCGTCGTCCTTGCCCGGCCGCAGCAGCACGAGCCGCAGGTCGGCCTGGTTCACACAGCTCTCCAGCACGGACACCGCCGAGGAGCTGGCCGCCGCCGAGACCAGCTTGCAGCCGGAGTGCAGCCCGCGTGCCGAGGGCTTCACCCGCGCGTCGGTCTCGCCGTAGAGCACCATCCGGACCATGTCCGATCGCAGAAGTTCCACCCGGGTGTCGCCGGCCGACAACACGGTCGTGCCGTCGGAGGACAGCTGCACATGCGGGTCGGCGTAGCCGCTGCGGGCGGGCCCACGGCGGCCCGTGGAGCCGTCGAGCGTGCTCACCTGCCCGCACCCGCGGTCGTCGCGGTAGACGGCGACGGCGAAGTGGTAGACCCAGGAGACCCCGCACAGGTCGCTCCCGCGCTCGTAGCTCCAGCGGGACTGGCCCGAGCCGGGATCACGCCCGTCGACCCGGCGGCCGTCGCCCGTGATCACGGTCCCGCCCACGGCCACGGGTGCGGTGGTGGCCGGACTGGCCGCGGTCCACAGCTCACGGAGCGTTGCGGGTACCTGTCGGGCGGGGTCGGGGTTGGGCGCCGGAACCGCGGCCGGCCGGCTGATGGTGGCCCGGGCGTCGCTTGTCCACCAGATCAGCGAGGCGACGGCGGCGACCACGACCGCGATAGCCGCCGCGGCCAAGATGTCGCCCTTGGTGCGGCGTTCGGGTCTGACCATCCGTTGCGCGCGCGGCTCAGTTGGCGTGCGCGCCGGCCTCGGCGGGCTTACGGCGCCGGCGACGGCGCCGGCCGTTCCCGGCATCACCGGGCGCCTCTGCGGTGGCTTCGCCGTCAGCGGCACTGGCCGCGGCGCTCCCGCCGGGGTGTCCGGTGACGGGCTGGCCGCCGCGGGTGCGCCGCCGCGGCGCACCGGAGCGCGAACGGCCGGACCGTTCCGTCTTCTGACCGTCACGCTCGGTGTTGCGGCGTTGGCCCTGCGGCTTCTTCGGCGTGCCGACGGTGCCGCCCGCCTCGGCGGGGATGCCCAGCTCGTCGTAGAGGTGCGGCGAGTTCGAGTAGGTCTCGGCGGGGTCGGGGCTTTCGAGCTCAAGCGCCTTGTCGATCATCGTCCAGCGGGGCAGCTCGTCCCAGTCGACGAGGGTGACCGCGACACCGGTCTTGCCGGCGCGGCCGGTGCGGCCGATGCGGTGCACGTAGGCCTGCTCGTCCTCGGGGATCTGATAGTTGATGACGTGCGTGACGTCGTCGATGTCGATGCCGCGCGCGGCGACATCCGTGGCGACCAGCACGTCGATGTCGCCGGTGCGGAACGCCTTGAGCGCCTTCTCGCGGGCGACCTGGTCCAGGTCGCCGTGGACGGCGCCCACCTTGAAGCCCCGCTCGGCGAGCTCGTCGGCGACCTTCTGCGCGGTGCGCTTGGTGCGGGTGAAGATCATCGTCGCGCCGCGGCTGTCGGCCTGCAGGATGCGGCTGACCAGTTCCACCTTGTCCAGCGCGTGGGCGCGGTAGACGAACTGCTCGGTCGTGTCGTGCACCGCCGAGGAATGCGGCGCCTCGGCCCGGATGTGGGTGGGCTGGTTCATGAAGGTGCGGGCCAGCGTGATGATCGGCCCCGGCATGGTCGCCGAGAACAGCATCGACTGCCGGTCGACGGGGATTTGGCGCAGGATGCGCTCGATGTCGGGCAGGAAGCCCAGGTCGAGCATCTCGTCGGCCTCGTCGAGGACCAGCACCGACAGCCCACCCAGCTGCAGGTGGCCCTGCTGGGACAGATCGAGCAGGCGGCCCGGCGTCCCTACCACGACCTCCGCGCCGGCGCGCAGCGCGTCGATCTGGGGCTCGTAGGCGCGTCCGCCATAGATGGAGATCACGGAGAGTGGGCGGCCGTCCTCGGCGGTCAGGTACTTCGCCGCGGTGGCGAGGTCCTCGGTGACCTGCATGCAGAGCTCGCGGGTCGGCACCACGATCAGGGCCCGCGGTGTGCCGTTGAGCGGGCGCGTTGCGGTCTCGGCGGTGATGCGCTGCAGCAGCGGCACGCCGAAGCCGAAGGTCTTGCCCATGCCGGTGCGGGCCTGGCCGATCACGTCGTCGCCGGCGAGCGCCAGCGGCAGGGTCAGTTCTTGGATCGCGAAGGGCCGTTCGATGCCCTTTTCCGCGAGGGCGCGGACGATTTCGTCCCGAACGCCGAGATTGGCAAAGGTCAATTCAGTTGTGCTGGTCAGTGTGCTCATGCGTGGGTGGGAAGCCTTTCGGTGACGTATCGGGTTGTGTCGGTATTTCTCTGTCGCGGTCACGCGCGCACGAGTTCCGACTCCGAATACGTCGCCGAGTCGCGGGCCCCCGCTCAATTCGGGGCGGGCCAGCTGCTGCACGCACATTTCGCCGATAGCGGCTTCGTGAAAGAAATACAGCCGCTATCTACGTACATCATAGCCGGTCGACAGCTGGCTCCCGTTTTGCGCCGGGTCCGCCGACTACAGTGTTGCCATGACCCGGCCCTCTTGGCAGCCCTCGTCCGCCGACCAGGAAGCCGACCAGGAAGCCGACCAGATGGACGATTCGCCCACCCCTGGCCTGTCGGCCGACCACCCGGGCGTCAACGAGTTGTTCGCGGTGTTGGCGTACGGCGAGATCGCCGCGTTCTATCGGCTCACCGACGAGGCGCGGATGGCCCCCGACCTGCGCGGACGGATTTCAATGGCGAGCATTGCCGCCGCCGAGATGGAGCATTACGAGCTGCTGCGCGACGCCCTGGAAAGCCGGGGCGTCGACGTCGTGTCGGCGATGTCGAAATACGTCTCGGCGCTGGAGAATTACCACCGCCTGACGACGCCCAGCACATGGCTGGAGGCGTTGGTCAAGACCTATGTCGGCGACGCCCTGGCCGCCGACCTGTACCTGGAGATCGCCGACGGGCTGCCCGACGAGATCGCCGACGTCGTGCGGGCGGCGCTGGCCGAGACCGGGCACTCGCAGTTCGTCGTCGCCGAGGTGCGCGCCGCGGTGACCGCCAGCGGCAAGCAGCGCAGCCGGCTGGCGTTGTGGTCGCGGCGCCTGTTCGGCGAGGCGATCACCCAGGCTCAGTACCTGCTGGCCGACCATGACGAGCTGGTCGACCTGGTCGTGTCGGGTGCCGGCAGCCTGGGCCAGCTCAGTGCGTTCTTCGAGCGGCTGCAGCAGACGCACGACCGGCGGATGCGCGAACTTGGCCTGAGCTGACGCTCAGCGCGCGCAGCTCGCCAGGCTCGAGTTGGTGGCCGACGCGGCCACCAACTGACCGGCGGCGTTGACGATCGAGCAGTTGAGCTGGCCGTAGAAGCTGGTCGCGACCACCGATGGGGTCTGCACGCCGGGATTCAGGATCACCGCCTTGGTCCACGGCAGCGACACGTTGAACTCGGTCCTGGGAGTAGCCCTGCCCATCGGTGTAGACGATGTTCACCAGGTCCAGCAGTTGCTTGGTGCCGGTCACGCTGTAGACGACGGTGCGCGGGTTCAGCGCGGCCGACGGCGGGGGCGTCAGCAGCAAAGGCGGCGCGGCGGTGGGCGATCCCGTCGGCGCCAGGCTCGGCGATGCGCTGGGCGTGGTCACCGTGGTGAACGTTTCCGGCGGCAGTTGCGGCGAGCGCGAGGGGCTGGGTTGCGCGCTGGGCGCAACGGAGCTCTTCGTCGTCGCCGGCGCGGACGTCACCGGCTGGGGGGCCGGTGCCAGGGTGGCCTTGGTCGAGGCGCTGTCACCGCTGTTGATGATGACGGCGGTCGCGATCGCGCCGACCGCGACCACGGCGCCGAGGATCGCCGTGGCCGGGCGCCAGCGAAGCTCGGCCGGCCAGCCGGTCCAGGTGTAGTCGCCCTCGGGGTAGGAGTCGGCTCCGTAAAGCTCATCGGTCTCGTCGTCGGGGTAGTCCCGCACCTTGTCGAGATCGGCCAGTGTGGTACCCATGGTGCCGAAGTTAGCGATGTGAAAACACAGATCGGGCTTCGAACCCGGCTCTGAGCCCAGCTGCAAGCTAATCGTTATCTGTTCGCGACCGGCGTTTCGCTTACCGCGAACCGCGCGGCGGGGGCCGTCGGGCATGCGGGGCCGCCGCGTCCACTAGCCTGCAGCTGACAGGTCTGTCGACTTCGATACCAACGGAAGGGGCGACCGTGGAGGTCAAGATCGGTATTACGGACAGTCCGCGCGAGCTGGTCCTCGCCAGCGCGCAGACGCCGGCCGAAGTCGAAGAGCTCGTCAGCGCCGCGCTCAGCGAGGGACCGGGCCTACTGAGGCTGACCGACGAGCGGGGACGCCGCTTCCTCGTGCACACCAGCAGGATCGCCTACGTCGAGATCGGTCCCGCCGACGCACGCCGGGTCGGCTTCGGGATCGGCGCCGAAGTCGCCAAGCTCACCGGCAAGGGCGCTAAAGGCGAGTAAGCGGCACGTGTGACAGCCCGCCCCAGGCGAACTGAACGGTGCCCTCGACGGCGTCCGCCTTGGAGATCGGGCGGTCGGAGTCGAGCCAGTAACGGGCGCAGTCGACGCTGATCCCGACCAGCCCCACCGCGATCATCCGGGCTCGGTGCGGGTCGAGGCCCGAATCCTCGCTGATCAACGCGAAAACCGCGTCGATGCACGATTCGGTGGCGACGCGCACTTGCGCGGCCACCTCGGGTTCGGTGACGTAGTCGTTCTCGAAGATCAGCCGGTAACCCTGGCTGTCGTGCTCGATGAAGTCGAAGAACGCCTGGACCGCCGCGTGCAGGCGCCTGCGGTTGTCGGTGGTGGCGTTCAACGCCTGCTGCACACCCGAGACCAGGTTTTCGACATGCCGGGCGAGCACGGCCAGATAGAGCTCGAGTTTGCTCGAAAAGTGTTGGTACAGAACGGGTTTGCTGACTCCGGCGCGGTCGGCGATCTCGTCCATACCGGCGGCGTGGTAGCCGCGATCGACAAAGACGTCGCTGGCAACGATGAGCAGCTGACCGCGACGCTCATCTCGGGGCAACCGGTTGCCGCGCCGGCTCGAAGCCGCAATGCCGTCCCCGGGCCGACCGCGGTCGGCCGATTTGACGGCACGCCGCGCCGCGGGTTTGGCGAGTTCGCTCATCGAGTCCTCATCTGATGTGTCGGCAACCGGCCGCCGGCACTAGTTGGCCAGCCGCGCGCGGCTCGTTGCGAGAGACATTACTACCCGTGTCCTTCTCGTCGTCGTCGTCGCCGCCGTCGTCGCTGGCAGAAAGTGGTGTCGGGCGGTGCATTCGGGCGCGCCAAGGACGGCCGCGCTGCGGACTGTGTAATCCTGGGGAAATGACGTCCCAGCGGCCTTCGCGCGGCACCGGTCGAGTTCCGGTGCTGCGCGACGAGTGGCGGGAACCTCTTCGGGCTCTGCGTGACCCGATCGCCCGCGACGCCGGACGGACCCGGGCCGACCGGGAACGGCCGCGCCAGTGGCGCAAACAGACGTGGCTGGGACGGTTCGTATCCACCTACGGCTGGCGCGCTTACGCGCTGCCCGTTTTGGCGGTGCTCACCGCCGTGGTCGTCTACCAGACGGTGACCGGCACCGCCGCGACCAAGCCGACGGCGAATCAGCCCATCCAGAGTCCGCAGGCGATCGGCGCGGTGGGCACCGCGATCATCGACGCGCCGCCTAAAGGGCTCGCCGCCTTCGATGCCAACCTGCCGGCCGGGACGCTGCCGGACGGGGGTCCGTTCACCGAAGCGGGCGACAAGACGTGGCACGTCGTGCCGGGCACGACGCCGCAGATCGGGCAGGGCACCGTGAAGGTGTTCCGGTACACCGTGGAGGTGGAGGACGGCATCGACCCGACGATGTTCGGCGGCGACAACGCTTTTGCCCAGATGGTCGACCAGACGCTGGCCAATCCCAAGGGCTGGACGCACAATCCGCAATTCGCGTTCATGCGGATCGACGACGGAAAACCCGACTTCCGGATCTCACTGGTGTCCCCGGTGACGGTCCGCGAGGGGTGTGGCTACGAGTTCCGGCTGGAGACCTCCTGCTACAACCCGTCCTTCGGCAGGGACCGGCAGTCGCGGGTCTTCATCAACGAGGCGCGCTGGGTGCGCGGGGCGGTCCCGTTCGAGGGTGACATCGGTTCCTACCGGCAGTACGTGATCAACCACGAGGTCGGCCACGCCATCGGGTACGTGCGCCACGAACCGTGTGAACAGCAGGGCGCTTTGGCCCCGGTGATGATGCAACAGACGTTCTCCACGTCGAATAACGATGCCGCCCAGTTCGACCCGGACTTCGTCAAGGCCGACGGGAAGACCTGCCGATTCAACCCCTGGCCGTTCCCGATCGCCTAGCGCTCCGGGCCTCGTGCGTCGCGCCAGACGCTCGGCGGGTTGAATTCATTGCCGTCCCCTTCGGCGGCTGATGTGATGGTTGTGGACGACCAACCGCGAATCGAGACCGAGGAGGTGTTCGGGCGTGTCGACATCGCAGACAGCACTGCCGCCTCTCGTGGCGCCGGCAGACCAGCTGACCCGCGATGAGGTGGCCCGCTACAGCCGCCACCTGATCATTCCCGACCTGGGCGTCGACGGGCAGAAGCGGCTCAAGAACGCGCGCGTCCTGGTGATCGGGGCCGGCGGGCTCGGCGCGCCGACGCTGCTCTACCTGGCCGCGGCCGGCGTCGGAACGATCGGCATCGTCGATTTCGACGTCGTCGACGAGTCCAACCTGCAGCGCCAGATCATTCACGGCGTGGCTGACGTCGGACGGTCCAAGGCCCAGTCGGCGCGCGAGTCGATCGCCGCGATCAACCCGTTGGTCCAGGTGCGGCTGCACGAGGTCCGGCTGGATTCGGGCAACGCCGTCGACCTGTTCACGCAGTACGACCTGATCGTGGACGGCACCGACAACTTCGCCACCCGGTATCTGGTCAACGACGCCGCCGTGCTGGCCGCCAAGCCGTACGTGTGGGGGTCGATCTACCGGTTCGAGGGGCAGGTCTCGGTGTTCTGGGAGGACGCGCCGGGCGGGCGGGGACTCAACTACCGCGACCTCTACCCGGAGCCGCCGCCGGCCGGCATGGTGCCGTCGTGCGCCGAAGGCGGCGTGCTGGGCATCGTCTGCGCCGCCATCGCGTCGGTGATGGGCACCGAGGCGATCAAGCTCATCACCGGGATCGGCGAATCGCTGCTAGGCCGGTTGATGATCTACGACGCGCTGGAAATGTCCTACCGCACCATCCAGATCCGCAGGGACCCGCAGGACGCCTTCCGGCCGAAGATCACCGAGCTGCTCGATTACGAGCAGTTCTGCGGTGTGGTGTCCGACGACGCCGGTTCGGTTGTCGCCGGCTCCACCATCACCCCGCGCGAATTGCGCGAGTTGCTGGACTCGGGCAGGAAGCTGGCGCTGATCGACGTTCGTGAACCAGCGGAATGGGACATCGTGCACATCGACGGCGCCCAGCTGATCCCGCAGTCGTCGATCGACTCCGGTGAGGGTCTGGCAAAGCTGCCACAGGACCGCATGCCGGTGCTGTACTGCAAGACGGGGGTGCGCTCGGCCCAGGCGCTGGAGGTGCTGAAGAAGGCCGGATTCTCCGATGCGGTGCATCTGCAGGGCGGCATCGTGGCGTGGGCCCAGCAGATGCAACCCGACATGGTGATGTACTGACCCGATAGGGCAGGTGCGCTCGTCTAGGCTACCCGTGTGACAGTCGAGCCACCGCCGGAGCATGTGCTGGCGGCGTTTGGCTTGACCGGTGTGAAGCCCGTCTATCTGGGGGCCAGCTGGGAAGGCGGCTGGCGCTGCGGCGAAGTCGTCTTGTCGTTGGTGGCCGACCACGCCCGCGCGGCTTGGTCGGCCCGGGTGCGGGAGACGTTGTTCGTCGACGGGGTGCGGCTGGCCCGTCCGGTCCGCTCGACGGACGGGCGATACGTGGTTTCCGGATGGCGGGCGGATACCTTCGTCGCCGGCACACCCGAACCCCGGCATGACGAGGTCGTCTCGGCGGCCGTGCGCCTGCACGAGGCGACCGGCAAACTGGAACGCCCCCGGTTTCTGACCCAGGGCCCCACCGCCCCGTGGGGCGACGTGGACATCTTCATCGCCGCCGACCGCGCCGCCTGGGAGGAACGGCCGTTGGCGTCGGTGCCCCCGGGCGCCCGGACCGCCCCACCGGCGGCCGACGCCAAGCGGTCGGTGGAGCTGATCAACCAGCTGGCCACCCTGCGCCGGCCGACCAAGAGCCCGAACCAGCTCGTGCACGGAGACCTTTACGGGACAGTGCTTTTCGTCGGCACCGCCGCCCCGGGAATCACCGACATCACCCCCTACTGGCGGCCCGCGTCGTGGGCGGCCGGCGTCGTCGTCGTCGACGCCCTGTCCTGGGGCGAGGCCGACGACGGGCTCATCGAACGCTGGAACGCGCTGCCGGAGTGGCCGCAGATGTTGTTGCGGGCCTTGATGTTTCGCCTCGCGGTCCATGCGCTGCACCCCCGCTCGACGGCCGAGGCCTTCCCCGGGCTGGCCCGCACCGCGGCGCTGGTCCGGCTGGTGCTCTAGCGTCGGCCTCCGAAGTCGTAACGCACCTCCCGCAGCGCGATCCTGCCGTCGGTGGCCAGGATGCCTTCGGCGCGCAGCAGCTCCAGCTGCCGGGTGGTCAGATGACGCGCCGGGCGTCCCGAGGCGGTGATCACCCGGTGCCACGGCAAGTCGGAGGAGTCGGTCCGCATGATCCAACCGACGATGCGCGGGCTGGAAAGGCCTGCAACGACGGCGATGTCGCCGTAGGTGGCGACCCTGCCGGACGGGATGGCCGCGACCAGCGCGCGCACCCGCTCGACCTGCTCGTCGGTCACCCGCGCCACGATCAGCGGGCTTCCAGCAGTTCGCGCGTCAGCGCGGCGACTTCGGCGGCCGCGGCGTAGGGCACCATGTGGTTGCAGTCGAAATCCAGCAGCCGGAAGTCCGACCCCAACCGTTCCTGCAGTCCGGTGACGAGGTGGTCGCCGACGTACGGCGGCGAGGTGCGCTTGGCCCGCACCAGGACCGTCGCCGTCCCGGCCGGCGGGAGCACGATGTCGCGGGCCAGCTCACTCCAGTACGACATCATCGCCGGCAGGCTGACGCGCCAGCCGTACCGGCCGCCCGGCAGCTCGATCAGATGCTCGTCGATCTCGGCGTCGAGCAGCGCGGGGTCGACATCCGACCAGGAGCCGTGCACCTTTTCCAGCCGCGCTTCCTCGGCGTCGGGGTAGTCCGGCGAGGCCAGCATCGCCTCGGCGATCTCGCGCATCCACCCGCCGTCCAATCCGACCGCCGGGTCGAGGAGCAAGAGCGCCGCCACCCGGTCCGGTCGTGTCGCGGCCAGCTGCATGGCGAGCCCGCCGCCGAAGGAGTGCCCAACCACCAGCACCGGCGCCTCGGCCTCCTCGTCCAGCAGCGCGGCCATCGCCGCGACGTTGGCGTCGATGGTCCACGGCGCCGCCCACGACGACCTGCCGTGACCGATCAGATCCGGTGCCGCGAAGGTGATTTCGGGTAGCAGGCCGGCCAGCTGCTGCCACCGCTGCCCGTGGCCGGTCAACCCGTGCAGCGCCAGCACTCGCACCGGACCCGGGGGGCCGTAGCGGTGCACGTGGAGATCGGCGGTCACTCGTCGATCGTGCCAGCCGCCGCCACGGCCGCGCGCGGGCGGGCGGCTCAGCGTTCGTCGTCCCAGTCGTCCTCGGTGGGGACGATATAGGCCTGTTCGATCACGTCGGCCTCGTTCGCCTCGCGGTCGGCAACGGTCAGATACTCGGTGTCCAAGCCGGCTTCGTCGTCGAAGTCAACGGGTTGCAGTTGTTCGACGGCGTCGCCTTCGGGCGCTTCGTCGCCGGGAAAGCCGGGTCCGACGTCTGTCACGATTGCCTACCCTCCTCACCGTTAGTCGGGTTGTTCGCGGCCTCCAGCGTAGGGGCCGGCGGCGGCGGAGGTCGGGCCGACTTGTCAGACCCTGGTGATTGCATGCAGCCATGTCGTACACCTGGGACCCCGAGGCGCGGGCTCTGCTGGTGCCCGGCGTGCGCGGGCCGGTCCGGGTGCTGGGCGGCCCCGGCACCGGTAAGAGCAGCCTGCTGGTCGAGGCCGCGGTCGCCCAGATCGGCGCCGGTCTCGACCCGGAATCGGTTCTGCTGCTTACCGGTTCCGGCCGGCTGGGGATGAAGGCGCGCAGCGCGTTGACGAGGGCGTTGCTGCGGCCGCGTTCGGCCGGGCCCTGCCGAGCCGCCGTCCGCGAACCGTTGGTGCGTACCGTGCACGGCTACGCGTACGCGGTTCTGCGCCGGGCCGCCGAGCGGGCCGGTGAGGCGCCGCCGCGGCTGGTCACCAGCGCCGAACAGGACGCCATCATCCGGGAGCTGCTGGCCGGTGACCTCGAGGACGGGCCGCGCGCGGCGGCGGCGTGGCCCGCCCATCTGCGTCCCGCGCTGGTCACCGCGGGCTTCGCCACCGAATTGCGAAACATGCTGGCGCGCTGCGCCGAACGTGGCGTTGACCCGCAGGAACTGGAGCGACTGGGGCGCCGGTGCCGCCGTCCGGAGTGGACCGCCGCCGGACAGTTCGCCCGGCAGTACGAGCAGGTGATGCTGCTGCGGGCGGCGGTCGGAACGGCGGCGCCCCAGGCGACGACGCCCGCGCTGGGCGCCGCCGAACTGGTGGGCGCCGCCCTGGAGGCCTTCGCCGTCGATCCCGAGCTGCTGGCCGCGGAGCGGGCCCGGGTGCGCGTCTTGCTGGTCGACGACGCTCAGCAGCTCGACCCGCAGGCGGCCCGCCTGGTCCGGGTGCTCGCGGCCGGCGCCGAGCTGGCCCTGGTCGCCGGCGACCCCAACCAAGCGGTGTTCGGCTTTCGGGGCGGTGAATCCGCCGGGCTTTCCCCCGCAAGCGGGTGGTGCCCCCACGACGGCGATTCACCGTCGGTGACGTTGACGGTCTCGCATCGCTGCGCGCCCGCGGTGGCGCGGGCCATCAGCGGCGTCGCGCGCCGACTGCCCGGCGGCAGCGGCGGCCGGTGGATCGAGGGCACGGGGCCCGAGGAGGGGTCGGTCGCGGTGCGCCTGGCCGCGTCGGCGCACGCGGAGGCGGCGATGGTCGCCGACACGCTGCGCCGTGCGCACCTGGTCGACGGCGTGCCGTGGTCGCAGATGGCGGTCATCGTCCGATCGGTGCCCCGGGCCGGCGCGCGATTGCCGCGCGCGTTGGCCGCCGCCGGGGTGCCGGTGGCCGCACCGGCGGCAAGCGGACCGCTGTCCGAGGAGCCGGCGGCCCGGGCGCTGCTCACCGTCCTGGCGGCCACCGCCGACGGGCTCGACGGCGAACGCGCGCTGGCGCTGCTGACCGGTCCCATCGGTCGCGTCGACCCGGTTTCGCTGCGGCAACTGCGCCGAACGCTGCAGCGCGCCGATCCCGATCGCGCGCCGGGCGATGTGGCGAACCTGCTGGCGGAAGCGCTGTGCGGTGACGCGCCGCCACCGGGCCCGCAGTTTCGCCCGGTGCAGCGAGTCCGTGCGGTGCTGGACGCGGCCGCGCGCTGCCATCGTGCGGGCCAAGACCCGCGCTACATCTTGTGGGCCGCCTGGCAGCGTTCCGGCTTGCAGCGGCGCTGGCTGGCGGCCGCCGAGCGCGGCGGCCCCGCCGGTGCGCAGGCCACCCGGGACCTGGAGGCGGTGACCGCGTTGTTCGACATCACCGATCAGTACGTGTCCCGCACGTCGGGTGCGTCGCTGCGCGGGCTCGTCGAGCACGTTGCCGCGCTGCACCTGCCGGGCGTGAACCAGGAGCCGGTGTCGACCATGGAGCAGGTGCGGGTGCTCAGCGCGCACGCCGCCCTGGGACACGAGTGGGACCTGGTGGTCATCGCGGGGCTGCAAGAGGGGTTGTGGCCCAACACGGTTCCGCGCGGCGGTGTGCTGGGCACCCAGCGGTTGCTGGATGCGCTCGACGGTGTCACCGAGGACGCGTCGGTGCGGGCGCCGCTGCTCGCCGAGGAACGGCGGCTGCTGGTGGCGGCGATGGGCCGGGCCCGCCGCCGATTGCTGGTTACCGCCGTGGACAGCGACACCGGCGGCACCGACCAAGGGGCCGCGCTGCCGTCGGCGTTCTGCTACGAACTCGCGCAGTGGGCAGATGACGGCGGCGATGTCGCTGCCGCGCAACCCGTCTCGGCGCCGCGCGTGTTGTCCGCGGCGGCGCTGGTGGGCCGGCTGCGCGGTGTCGTGTGCGCGCCCGGCGGCGCGGTCGACGACGCCGCCCGTGCTTGCGCGGCAACGCAATTGGCGCGGCTGGCCCGGGCCGGCGTCCCGGGCGCCGACCCGGCCGGCTGGCACGGCCTGATCCCCGTCAGCACCGGCGAACCGCTGCGCGGCGACGACGCGGCGGTCACGTTGACCCCCTCGACCCTGCAGATGCTCAACGACTGCCCGCTGCGCTGGCTGGCCGAACGCCATGGTGGAACCGATCCTCGCGATCTGCGCTCCACCATCGGTTCGGTGCTGCACGCCCTGGTCGCCGAGCCGCAGCGAAGCGAATCCGAGTTGCTTGCCGAGCTGGATCGCGCCTGGCGGCATCTGGCCTTCGACGCGGAGTGGCATTCGGCCAACGAGCTGGCGCGGCACCGCGCGATGATCGAGGCCTTCGTCGAGTGGCGGGCGCAGACCCGGGGCGAGCTGACCGAGGTCGGCGTCGAGGTGGAGATCGACGGAACCCTCGGGGCGTCCGGGGATGGCGGCGGCGAAGTCCGGCTGCACGGTCGGGTCGACCGATTGGAGCGCGATGGGGCCGGCCGGCTGGTGATCGTCGACATCAAGACCGGCAAGACGCCGGTCAGCAAGGACGATGCCCAGCAACACGCCCAGCTGGCGATGTATCAGCTGGCGGTGGCCGAAGGCATGCTGTCCGGGGGCGCAACCGATTCAGAGCCCGGCGGCGCGCGGCTGGTCTACCTCGGCAAGGCCGGGGCCGCGGGTGTCACCGAACGCGAACAGGATCCGTTGACGCCGGCCGCCCGCGACGAATGGCGCGGGCTGGTCCGGCGCGCGGCCGAGGCGACCGCCGGGCCCCGGTTCATCGCCCGGCGCAACGACGGTTGCTCGCACTGCCCGGTGCGGCCCTCGTGTCCGGCCCACGCCGACGGGGCGGCGCAATGAACCCGCGCTACGGCCCGGCCGAATTAGCTTGTGCGCTCGGTCTTTTCCCGCCCACCGACGAACAGGCCGCCGTCATCGCGGCGCCGCCCGGACCGCTGGTCGTCATCGCGGGTGCCGGCGCCGGCAAAACCGAGACCATGGCCGCGCGGGTGGTGTGGCTCATCGCCAACGGCTACGCCCAACCCGGCCAGGTGCTGGGATTGACGTTCACCCGCAAGGCCGCCGGCCAGCTGCTGCGCCGGGTCCGGTCCCGGCTGGCCCGGTTGGCGGGCGCCGGCTTGGGTCCCGACGGCGCGGCCCCCGTGGAGCAGGCGGGCGCCCCGACGGTCAGCACCTACCACGCCTTCGCCGGTTCGTTGATCCGCGACTACGGGCTGTTGTTGCCCATCGAGCCCGACACCCGGCTGCTCGGCGAGACCGAGCTGTGGCAGCTGGCCTTCGACGTGGTGAGCGGGTACCGGGGGGAGCTGCGCACCGACAAGACCCCCGCCGCAGTCACGTCGATGGTGCTGCGGTTGTGGGGTCAGCTGGCCGAACACCTGGTGGACACCCGCCAGCTCGGCGACACCCATGTGGAGCTGGAGCGGCTGATCCACGCCTTGCCGGCGGGTCCCTATCAACGCGACCGCGGTCCCAGCCAGTGGTTGCTACGGCTGCTGGCCACCCAGACCCAGCGCGCCGAGCTGGTGCCGCTGCTCGACGCGCTGAAAGAGCGCATGCGCGCGAGAAAGACGATGGACTTCGGCGCGCAGATGGCCTGCGCCGCGCGGCTGGCGGCGAACTTCCCGCAGGTCGGTGCGGACTTGCGGGGCCGCTACCGGGTGGTGCTGCTCGACGAGTACCAGGACACCGGGCACGCCCAGCGCGTCGCCCTGTCGGCCCTGTTCGGCGGTGGCGTCGACGGCGGGGTGGCGCTGACGGCCGTCGGCGATCCGATCCAGTCGATCTACGGCTGGCGCGGCGCGTCGGCGACCAACCTGCCGCGCTTCACCACCGACTTCCCCCTATCCGACGGCAGCGCCGCGCCGGTCCTGGAGCTGCGGACCAGCTGGCGCAACCCGCCGCGGGCCCTGCAGCTGGCCAACGCGATATCGGCGGAGGCGCGCCGCAGGTCGGTCGCGGTGCACGCGCTGCGGCCGCGCCCCGACGCCCCGCCCGGGACCGTGCGCTGCGCATTGCTCGCCGATGTGCAGGCCGAACGGGAGTGGATCGCCGACGAGGTCGCCGCGCGGTACCAGGTGGCCCGCGCCGACGGCGTGAGCCCACCGACCGCCGCGGTCCTGGTCCGCCGCAACGCCGACGCCGCGCCGATCGCCGATGCCCTGCGCGCCCGCGGAATCCCGGTCGAGGTCGTCGGATTGGCGGGGCTGTTGTCCATCCCCGAGGTCGCCGACATCGTGGCCATGCTGCGGCTCGTCGCCGATCCGACCGCGGGCGCGGCGGCGATGCGGGTGCTCACGGGTCCGCGCTGGCGCCTCGGGGGCCGGGACATCGCGGCGCTCTGGCGGCGCGCTCGCAGACTCGGCGAGGGATCGGGCGCAAGCGTTGCGTCCGCGCCGGAATCGATCGCGATCGCGTCCGGCCCGGACGGCGACACCGCGTGCCTGGCCGACGCCGTCGCCGATCCCGGCCCGGCCGAGGCGTATTCGGCCGCGGGATATCAGCGCATCGCCGCGCTCGCCGCCGAACTGCGCGCCCTGCGCGGCCACCTGGGCCATTCCCTGCCGGACCTGGTCGCCGAGGTGCGCCGAGTGCTGGGCGTCGACTGCGATGTCCGCGCCGCGGCGGGAGCGAACGCGGGCTGGACGGGCACCGAACACCTCGACGCGTTCGCCGACGTCGTCGCCGGTTACGCCGAACTTCCCGACGCCGGCCGTGTGCCGGACCGTTGCGCAACGGCGTCGGTGTCGGGCCTGTTGGCTTTCCTGGATGTGGCGGAGTCCGTCGAGAACGGTTTGCCGCCGGCCCCGTTGGTGGCCGCGCGCGACCGCGTCCAAGTGCTCACGGTGCACTCCGCGAAGGGGTTGGAGTGGCAGGTGGTGGCGGTGGCACACCTGTCGGGCGGGATCTTTCCGTCGACCGCGTCCAGAAGCACCTGGCTCACCGACGCGGCCGAGCTGCCGCCGCTGTTGCGGGGCGACCGTGCCTCGGCGGGTGCGCTGGGCATCCCGGTGCTGGACACCTCGGACGTCACCAATCGAAAGCAGCTGTCCGACAAGATCTCTGAGCATCGCCGCCAGCTGGAACAGCGGCGCGTCGACGAGGAGCGCCGGCTGCTGTATGTCGCCATCACCCGGGCGGAGGACACGCTGCTGGTGGCGGGTCATCATTGGGGTGCCACCGGGATCAAACCGCGCGGCCCCTCGGAATTCCTGTGCGAGATCAAGGAGGTCATCGACCGTTCCACCGCGGCCGGGAAGCCCTGCGGGGTGGTGGATCAGTGGGCGCCCGCGCCGGCCGACGGTGACCGGAACCCATTGCGCGACAACACTATCGAAGCGGTCTGGCCGGCCGATCCGCTGGCCGCGCGGCGCGGCGACGTCGAGCGCGGTGCGGCGTTGGTGACCCGGGCGATGTCGGGCGACGCGGGTGAGGAAAGCGCCGACGTCGAGGGTTGGGTCGCCGACGTCGACGCGCTACTGGCCGAGCGTGCGCGGTTGGTGGAGCCAGCCGCCGGCGCGCCGCCCAGTCAGTTGTCGGTCAGCGGCCTGGTGGACCTGGCCCGCGACCCCGCGGGCGCGGCGCAGCGGCTGAGGTATCGGCTGCCAACCCGTCCCGACCCGCGTGCATTGCTGGGCAATGCTTTTCACGCCTGGGTCCAGCAATTCTACGGCGCCGAGTGCCTGTTCGATCTCGCGGATCTGCCGGGGGCGGCGGACTCCGACGTCGGCGATACCCGGGAATTGGCCGCGTTGCGGGCGGCATTCACCGAATCGGTTTGGGCGGCCCGCACGCCCATCGCCGTCGAGGTGCCGTTCGAGATGCCGATCGGCGCCACCCTGGTGCGTGGCCGCATCGACGCGGTGTTCGCCGATCCCGACGGCGGCGCCACGGTCGTGGACTGGAAGACCGGCGAACCGCCGCGCGGGCCGGAAGCCATGCGGCAGGCCGCCGTCCAGCTCGCCGTCTACCGCTTGGCGTGGGCCGCCCTGGCCGGTGTTCCGGAATCGTCGGTGCGGACCGCCTTCTATTACGTGCGCGCCCGCACCACGGTCGCCCCCGATGATCTGCCCGCCCCCGCCGAACTGGCCGGGTTGCTGGCCGAGCCGGCCGCCGGGTGACCTGCGCCGCCCGAGTACGGGGGTCGCGATCGTGGTTACATTGAGTTCGTGGGTGTCTCCTGCGCGGGCGTTGAGCCGATGACGGACCGCCGTGCGCAACGGTAGGTCCCGGCAATTGGACGGTCTGGACGAAGCGCTGACCGCCCAGAGAGGCCACCAGTTGGTCGGCGTGGTGCGCATTCCCGAGGATCACGCCAGCCCCATCCGCGTCATCACCCGCCGCGTGGCCATCGCGCTGGTGGTGTTGTTCGCCGCGGCCGTCATCGTTTACGCGGACCGCAACGGGTACCGCGATGTGCGGGGCCAGCCGCTGACCTTCCTGGACTGCGTGTACTTCTCCGCGGTGTCGCTGTCGACGACCGGTTACGGCGACATCACCCCGTACACCGAAACCGCGCGCTTGGTCCACACCCTGATTTTTACTGCGCTGCGGATCGCGTTCCTGGCCGTGTTGGTCGGCACGACCCTCGAAGTGCTCTCCGAGCGGTCCCGGCAAGGGTGGAAGATTCAGCGTTGGAGGAGCAGAGTGCGCAACCACACGATCGTGATCGGCTACGGCACCAAGGGCAAGACGGCGGTCGCCGCCATCCTCGGTGACGAGGCCGCCCAGGGGGACGTCGTCGTCGTCGACACCGACCGCACCACCCTCGAGCACGCCGCGACCGCGGGCCTGGTCACCGTGCACGGCGACGCCACCAAGGCCGACGTGCTGCGGCTGGCCGGGGCGCAACACGCGGCCTCGATCGTCGTCGCCACCAGCCGCGACGACACCGCGGTGCTGGTCACCTTGACGGCGCGCGAGATTGCGCCCAACGCCAAGATCGTGGCGTCGATCCGGGAGGCCGAAAACCAGCACCTGCTGCAGCAGTCGGGAGCGGACTCGGTGGTGGTGTCCTCGGCGACGGCCGGTCGACTGCTCGGCCTTGCCACCACCACACCGAGCGTCGTGGAGATGATCGAGGACCTGCTGACCCCGGACTTCGGGCTGGCGATCGCCGAGCGCGAGGTGGAGCCGACCGAAGTCGGCGGTTCCCCGCGGCATCTGCGCGACATCGTGCTCGGTGTGGTGCGCGACGGCCACCTGCTGCGCATCGGCGCGCCCGAGGTGGACGCCGTCGAGGCCAACGACCGGCTGCTCTACATCCGGCACGCGGGGCACTAGTGGCGATCGCAAGAGCGGCGGAGCCGGTCGTAGCGGGTCGCCACGAGATGGGGGCCTAGTGGGTATTGCCGACTTCCAGCTGCGGAACGTTCCGTTGCTGTCGCGCGTCGGCGCCGACCGGGCCGACCAGCTGCGCACCGACGTCGAGGCGGCCACCGCCGGATGGGCGGACGCGGCGCTGCTGCGGGTGGATTCGCGCAGTCAGGTGCTGGTCGCCGACGGCCGGGTGGTCCTGGGCGCCGCGGCCAAGCTGGCCGACAAGCCGCCGCCGGAAGCGGTGTTCCTCGGACGCATCGACAACGATCGCCACGTGTGGGGCATCCGCGGCGCGCTGGAGGCACCGGAGGACCCGGACGTGCGCGCCGAGGTGGTGAACCTGCGCGGCCTGGGCTCGATCCTCGACGACACCAGCAGCCAACTGGTGTCGGCGGCGGTCGCGCTGCTCAATTGGCATGACTCCGCGCGGTTCAGCTCGGTGGACGGCTCACCGACCAGGCCGGCCCGGGCCGGCTGGTCGCGGGTCAACCCGGTCACGGGTCACGAGGAGTTCCCGCGCATCGACCCGGCCGTGATCTGCCTGGTCCACGACGGCGGCGACCGCGCGGTGCTGGCCCGCCAGGCGGTGTGGCCGGAGCGGATGTTCTCGCTGCTGGCCGGGTTCGTCGAGGCCGGTGAATCGTTCGAGGTGTGCATCGCGCGCGAGATCCGTGAGGAAATCGGCCTGACCGTCCGCGACGTGCGTTACCTGGGCAGCCAGCCGTGGCCGTTCCCGCGCTCGCTCATGGTCGGCTTCCACGCCGTCGCCGACCCGGCGGAGGACTTCTCGTTCAACGACGGCGAGATCGCCGAGGCGGCGTGGTTCACCCGCGGCGAGGTGCGCGCGGCGCTGGCGGCCGGCGACTGGTCCAGCTCGGCGGAGTCGAAACTGCTACTGCCGGGGTCGATCTCGATCGCGCGCGTGATCATCGAATCCTGGGCCGCGATCGACTGACCCGGCGCCGCTACTTGATGCGGTCGGTCACCGTCTGCAGGACGGAGTCGGCGACCTGCTCGGTGGGTTGGATTCCCAGCACGCCGACGGAGACCAGCACCGATTTCCTCACCGTGTACAGGTGGACCCATCCGTCGGAGTCGAGCCTCAAAGTCGCGGTGTCCGGCTGGTTCAGGGTGAAGTCGTAGGCGGTGTGGTGCAGGGAGACGCACTGATCCAGGGTCGAGTGCAGCTGATTGAGGGCCCCGCGCGCGGCGGTCGCGTCCGGGTAGATGACGACGGCGTTGGTGACCTCGTTGATCGGGGCGATGCCGCCCGGCCTCAGGTCGTCGGTCGAGCCGCTGTAGGCGACCGAACGGTACTCCTTCCAGCCCCCGGCGAAGGTGAGGTCCGTGGTTCCCACTGCCCGGCACGGGCCGGGCGGCTTGCCGACGGTCTCGTGCGGCGGATCGTGCCGGTCCGCGTACGAATACGGTTGCAGGCCTTCGAAATTGGCGATGCGCCGCGCGTCTTGCAGGCTGATGATCAATGAATCGGCATAGGCGTGCTGGGCAGGAGTCGCCGTATCGCTCGGCGAGTGCGAGCACGCCGACACGACGGCCACGGCGATCATGGCCGAAGCCTTGCCGGCCACCGACGGGCGCCGCAGGAAGCGGCTCGACCGAAACTTCGACGCCATGGTCAGTACGTTAGCGCCGCTTTCCGCGGTCGGTGGAGCACTTGATCAACGCCGGCGGCGTGTCGGCGCGGACCGGCCGACGCCCTCAGGAGCCGGCTTCGGCCAGCTTGGCCTTGACCTCGGCCGCGCTCGGGTTGGTCAGCGTCGACCCGTCGGCGAACTTCACCGTCGGAACCGTCCTGTTGCCGTCGTTGACCGAACCGACGAACTCCGCCGCCGTGGGGTCGTGTTCGATGTCGACCGCCTCGTAAGGGATTCCGTTGGACTTCAACACGGTCATGAGGCGGTGGCAGTACCCACACCATGAGGTCGTGTAGACGGTGATCGGGGCATTGGTCATAGCTCGTTAACGTAGCCCGGCGACCGTGTGTTCCGCGCCGCGGGCACCGCACCGATACCGGCGGCGCCGCGACAACTCGCCGACGCGCACTGGGCGGGGCCGCGGTTTGTCGGCCACCGCTGTCAAGATGGACGCCATGCCGATGGTCGCCGACGCCTTGACCGCCGGGCTGGACGACGAGCAGCGCGAGGCGGTGCTGGCTCCGCGCGGGCCGGTCTGTGTGCTCGCGGGCGCCGGAACGGGCAAGACCCGCACCATCACGCACCGGATCGCTCAGCTGGTGGCGAGCGGTCACGTGGCCGCCGGGCAGGTGCTGGCGGTCACCTTCACCCAGCGCGCGGCGGGGGAGATGCGTTCCCGGCTGCGCACGCTGGACGCCGCCGCGGGCACCGACACCGGCGTCGGCGGGGTACAGGCCCTGACGTTTCACGCCGCGGCGCACCGGCAGCTGCGGTACTTCTGGCCGCGGGTGGTCGGCGACACCGGTTGGCAGCTGCTGGACACCAAGTTCGCCGTGGTGGCGCGGGCGGCCAGCCGCTCCCGGGTCAACGCCAGCACCGATGACGTCCGCGATCTGGCGGGCGAGATCGAGTGGGCCAAGGCGTCGCTGATCGGCCCCGAGCAGTACCCGGCCGCCGTGGCCGCGGCGGGCCGGGACATCCCGCTGGACGCCGACCGGGTCGCGACCGTGTACGCCGCCTACGAGGCGCTGAAGGTCCGCGACGAATCGGTGACGCTGCTCGACTTCGACGACCTGCTGCTGCACACCGCGGCCGCCATCGAAAACGACGCCGCCGTGGCCGACGAGTTCCGGGGCCGCTACCGCTGCTTCGTCGTCGACGAATACCAGGACGTCACACCCCTGCAGCAGCGGGTCCTGACGGCGTGGCTGGGCGACCGGGACGACCTGACCGTCGTGGGCGACGCCAACCAGACCATCTACTCGTTCACCGGGGCCTCACCACGCTTCCTGCTCGACTTCTCGCGGCAGTATCCCGACGCCACCGTGGTCCGCCTGGAGCGCGACTACCGCTCCACCCCCCAGGTGGTGTCGCTGGCCAACCAGGTGATCGCCGCGGCGCGCGGCCGGGTCGCCGGCAGCAAGCTGCACCTGTTGGGGCAGCGTCCGCCGGGCCCGGCGCCGTCGTTCCACGAACATCCCGACGAACCGGCCGAGGCCGCCGCGGTCGCGGCTTCGATCGCCCGGCTGACCGAGGCGGGAACCCCGCCGTCGGAGATCGCCGTGCTGTACCGGGTCAACGCGCAGTCGGAGGCCTACGAGGAGGCGTTGACCGAGGCGGGCATCCCCTACCAGGTCCGCGGCGGCGAGGGATTCTTCACCCGGCAGGAGATCAAGCAGGCGCTGTTGGCGTTGCAGCGGGCGGCCGAGCGCGGCGCCGACGGTCCGCTGCCCGACATCGTGCGGGCGGTGTTGGAACCCCTGGGGCTGATGGCCGAGCCGCCGGTCGGCACCCGCGCCCGGGAACGCTGGGAGGCGCTGACCGCGCTGGCCGAGTTGGTCGACGACGAGGTGGCCCAGCGTCCGCAGCTGGACCTCGCGGGCCTGCTGGCCGAACTCCGGTTGCGCGCCGACGCGCGGCACCCGCCGGTGGTGCAGGGCGTCACGCTGGCCTCGCTGCACGCCGCCAAGGGACTGGAATGGGATGCGGTGTTCCTGGTCGGGCTGGCCGACGGCACGCTGCCCATCTCGCACGCTTTGGCGCATGGCCCCGAAAGCGAGGCCGTCGAGGAGGAACGCCGACTGCTCTACGTCGGAATCACCAGGGCGCGAACACATTTGGCGCTCAGCTGGGCGCTGGCCCGCAGCCCCGGCGGGCGGCAGGGCCGCAAGCCGTCGCGATTCCTCAACGGCATCGCGCCGCAGGCGCGCGCCGACGCCGCGCCGGGCAGGTCCCGGCGTAACCGGGGCGCCGCGGCGCGCTGCCGGATCTGCAACAAGGACCTGTCCACCGCCGCAGCGGTCATGCTGCGGCGCTGTGAAACCTGTGCGGCCGACGTCGACGAAGAGCTGCTGCTGCGGCTCAAGGCGTGGCGGCTGGACATCGCCAAGGAGCAGCAGGTGCCCGCGTATGTCGTCTTCACCGACAACACGCTGATCGCGATCGCCGAGCTGCGCCCCGGCGACGAGGCCGCGCTGATCGCGATCCCCGGCATCGGCGCGCGCAAGCTGGAACAGTACGGGCCCGACGTGCTGGAGTTGGTGCGCGCCCGCTGACCGGCAAAGGCGCAGGTCAGAAAATCGGTTGTGGTGGGCCGCCGCGACCGTCTACCCTCGAAACCGCGTTCTGGCGCTACGAAAGGAGGGTGGCCACGATGATCAACGACGCGTTCGGTGTAGGCGTGGCCGTCGCGGCGCTGTCCGCGCGGACCTTCCATGCCGCCCACACCGCTACGCCGGCGGCCGCGCTCAAGCATCGCGCCGACGCCGCGACGAACGCGTCCGTGCGACTCGAGGTCCACCGAATGGCTACGTAACAGCCGGTTTTCACCGAATGGCCACGGACCCGAAGTCAAGGATCCGTGGCCACAGTTTTTGGGGCGTCAAGTTTCAAGCCCGCTACCTGGTCCGGATCAGAAGAAGAAGGAAGCCCCGACCAGGAAGCAGGTGAGCACGACATGTCTGCACTGACAGTCCCCAGACAGCCGTCGCCGGTGTTGCCGTGTCACGCCGGCGATCCCGACCTCTGGTTCGCCGAGACCCCGGCCCAACTCGAGCGCGCCAAGGCGCTCTGCGCGGGCTGCCCGATCCGGCGCCAGTGCCTGGCGTCGGCGCTGGAGCGGGCCGAGCCCTGGGGTGTGTGGGGCGGCGAGATCCTCGACCGGGGCTCGATCCTGAGCTTCAAACGGCCGCGCGGACGACCCCGCAAAGACGGGGTCGCCGCGTGAGGCGCGCTAGACGACCGCGCTGTCGGGCTCGGCGAAGCCGGGGATCAGCTCCTCGGATAGCGCCTTGATCGGCACGTGCGCGTCCAGCTGGCACAGGATCGCGGCCACGGACGCGATGACGCGCATCGGGATGGCCAGTTTGGGCGGGAGGTCCATCTGCCGGGCCGTCTTGATCTGTGACACCGAACGGTCGATCTGACCCACGGTCATGCGCTGCAGCCACTTCCGCGTGTAGTGGAAGACGTCGACCTCGATGGGCTCGACGTATTGGCGCAGCATTTCGTCGATGTCGCGCACCGACACCTGCTGCCCCTTCTGGATGAAGCCGATCTTCTCCATCGTCGGCAACAGCAGGTCGTAGTTCTTGTCGCGGGCCAGCCGAATCGTCATCCCGAGCTCGATGGGGTAGCCGCCGGGCAGGGGCGCGACGGCGCCGAAGTCGATGACGCCCATCCGGTCGTCGGGAAGCAGCATGAAATTCCCGGGGTGGGCGTCGCCGTGCAGCATCCCCAGCCGGCGCGGCGCGTCGAAGGTGAGCTCGAGCAGCCGGGTGCCGATCAGGTCGCGCTGCTCGCGAGTCCCGTTGCGGATGATCTCCGCCAGCGGCAACCCCTCGATCCACTCCTGGACCACGACCTTGGGCGCGCTGGCCACGACGTGGGGTACCGCGAAGTGGGGGTGGCCCTCGTAGGCCTTGGCGAAGGCGCGCTGGTTGTCCGCCTCCAGCCGGTAGTCGAGTTCCATCTCGGTGCGCTCGAACAGCTCGTCGACGATGCCCTGGACGTCGGCGCCCGGGGCGAGCTGTTTGACCACACCGACCATCCGCTGCATGGTCTTGAGGTCGGCGCGCAGCGCTTCGTCGGCGCCCGGATATTGGATCTTGACGGCCACCGCCCGGCCGTCGGCCCACACGGCGCGGTGCACCTGGCCGATGCTGGCCGAGGCGATGGGTTTGTCGTCGAACGAACTGAACCGCTCCCGCCACTTGGTGCCCAGCTGGCCGTCGAGCACCCGATGCACCTTATTGGCAGGCAGCGGCGGGGCGTCCTTTTGCAGCTTGGTCAACGCCTCGCGGTAGGGCTCGCCGTACTCGTCGGGGATGGCGGCCTCCATGACCGACAGGGCCTGGCCGACCTTCATCGCTCCGCCCTTGAGCTCGCCCAGGACGGTGAACAGCTGGTTGGCGGCTTTCTCCATCAGCTCGGCCTGGACTTCGTCTCTCGATTTGCCGGTCAGCCGTTTACCGAAGCCGAGCGCCGCCCGGCCGGCGAAGCCGACTGGGATGCTGGCCAGCTTCGCGTTCCGCGCCGCCCGGCCGCGTTTGATGTCTGCCACGTATCCATCATCCATGACGCTCGGCTCGGCTCGTGCTTGATCTTCACAACATCTGGTCCCCGGGCGGCCCGCGGCGTACAGCCCTAGGTTGTCCTTGCGGGCCGCAGTCCGCGACCCACCGAAGGCGCACTTCCGAAGGGCGGTATCGACCAGGCCATGGCAGCAAAGCAATCGCAGCACGACGCTGCTGACTCCTTGTACAGGGCGATCATCGAAACGCTGGACAAATACCGAGACGACGGGACTTTGACCGCGGAGATCCTGCACCAGCTCGCCACGGCGTACGAGTCGGTGTCGACGAACGTCCCCGAGCAGGGGCGGCTCGGCTAGCTCCCCGGTTCAGCACGAGCACAGCGGGTGTCGGGTCCACTGCCGCGCGACGATGGCGCCGGCGTTGAGATCGAATTCCAGGGTGGCGTTCAGCGTCTGGGGCGGCCCCGGGTCGGGTACCGCCCCGTGGTTGCGCACCGCCGCGATCACCCGGTTCACCTGGCTGAGCGCCAGCGCGGCGGTCGCCAGCAACGTGGCGCGGTCGGCGACTCCCACGGTTTCGCGCAGCTGCGCCGAGATGGCCGGCCACGCCGCATCGCGGTCCCGCCGATGTAGGTCGGCGCAGACCAGGCAGCTGGTCGTGCCGGGGATGACGAGCGGGCCGACCAGCCCGATGCCGTCGCGGACCCGTACCGGCAGGTGGGGGACACCCCGGGTGTGCAGGTCGCGGACCATCCGCGGGTCGGCGACCAGGGAGTCCGTTAGCACCACCAGATCGACGGCGGTGGCGGACACGGCGGCGTGCGGTTGGTTGCTGTGGGCAATCCGCGCGCCCGAGCAACGCAGGGCCTCCACCAGCAGCTCCGAGAGGGGCCCGCGGCCGTGGATCCGGATCGACGGCGCCCGGCCGCGCGACTTCGCGCATTCGGTCGCGACGCCCGCACCGACCAGCTGGCCGACCAGGTCCGCCAGCCCCTCGGTGTCCTGCAAGCCGCGCTCGGCGGCCCGCCGCTGCAGCTCCGATAGCGGCGTCGGTGAGCGCATGGACCGCAGCAATGCGGCCAACTCGGCGGCGGCCAGGCCACCCGGGGGACGCACCAGCACGGCGCGGCGGGGATCCCAACCGACCTGAACGGCGCCGTCGGGCCGCAGCAGCACCGGCAGGGCCGAGTCCAGCGCGTAGAGAGCGGAGGCCGTCTGCGGCATGAATGCTGACTGTGCCACGCCGGAGGCGATGGGCCCGGTCAGTTATCCACAGAACCGCCCTCGGACCCGGGGGGCCCGGGGTATCGGGACGCCGTCGAGGATCATGAGCCGCGACGTTGCCGTCAACCTCGAACTGGCCGTAACCGTCAGGGTTGTTCAGCCGGTGCGGGCGGCGGCGGTGGGCACGGCTTGCCGCCGCGTATTCCGATGATCGTTCCCGTCGTCGTGGTTACCGGTCCGACCGTCACGCCGCAGGGCCAGTTGGCCTGGTTGCCGGGATCATTCGGGTCCGGGGCCGGATCAGCTTGCGCGACCCCGGCGCTGAACGCCAGGGCGACTGTCGCCAGCCCCGCGGCGATGATTGGTTTTTTCCGCATTTTCCCCACCTAATATCTATCGTCCGTAGCCAGCACCGCGTTGCTAGCCTAGTGGATCGGGCCGATGCGAGCGACCTCCGACGGGCATCGCCTACGCTGCTCGTAGTCTTTGAAACGGTGCCGTGCACAATGCGCGAATTACGTTGTGAGCATGCGTTTCGTTGTATGGGCTGGCCGCCCCGGTCAGTTGTCCACAGGGCCGGCGCCCGGGTCCTCGGGGTTCTCCTCAAGTTTGGCGATCGCCTCGTCGATGCCACTGGTGTCGCCGCCGATGACCCGGTCGATGAAGCCGGCCGGATCGTCGAGGTCCTCGGCGTCGGGCAGCAGATCGGGGTGCTGCCAGATGGCGTCGCGGGCGTCGACGCCGGCGGCCTCGGTGAGGCGCTCCCACAGCGCGGCGGCTTCGCGCATCTTGCGGGGCCGCAGCTCGAGGCCCACCAGCGTCGCAAACGTCTGCTCGGCGGGGCCGCCGGTGGCGCGGCGGCGGCGCAGCGTTTCGCTGAGCGCGGCCGCCCCCGGAATCCGATCGCCGAGTGCCGCGGTCACCACCACCTGCACCCAACCCTCGATCAACGCGAGCAGCGTCTCGAGGCGTTCCAGCGCCTGCGTCTGTGCCGGGGTGGCCTTGGGCTCGAAAACGCCCTGCCCCAAAAGGTTTTCGATGGCCGCCGGATCGGACAGGGTCGCCGGGTTGAAGTCGCGGGCCAGCTCCTCGATCCCGCTCATGTCGATCTGCATGCCCATCGCGTAGGCCTCCACGGCGCCCAGCAGCTGGCTCGACAGCCACGGCACGTGGCTGAACAGCCGGTGGTGGGCGGCCTCGCGGGCGGCCAGGAACGTCAGGATCTCGCTGCGGGGCTGCTCGAGTCCGGAGGCGAACGACTCCACCGCATCGGGCAGGATGGCGGCAACGCCCTTGGGCCCCAACGGCAGACCGATGTCGGTCGACGTCAGCACCTCGCGGGACAACCGGCCCAGCGCCTGGCCCAGCTGGGAACCGAAGGCCATACCGCCCATCTGCGACATCATCGCCATCAGCGGGCCGGCCATGCTCTTGGCCTCCTCGGGCAGCGAAGACGCCCACACCGTCGAAATTTGCTGTGCCATCGGGTCGCACAACCGCTTCCAGGTCGCCAGGCTGTTGTCGACCCAGTCCGACGGGGTCCAGCCCACCGCCTTGCCGGTGCCGGCGGGCAGCGCCGTGGCACCGTCGAGCCAGGTCTCGGCGAGGTGCACCGCGTCGGCGATCGCCGACTGTGTCGTGGGCGGGATCGGCGCCACGAACCCGATCGAGTTCGTGGCCACCCGGCGCGCCAGCTCGTAATTGACCGGCCCCGACGTTTCGCCTCCGGCCATCCCCGTGCCCGCGCTGGAAAACATCTGACCCAGCTGGGTGAAGATCTGTCCCAGGTCGCCCATGCCGAAAGCGCCGAACGGATCGGAGCCGCCAGAGCCCGAATTGGGATCTTTCTTCCCGGGTTTGTCGGGGTCTTCTCCGTGGGAGAAGCCGAAAGGCAGGTCAGCCATACCGTCAACGGTACTCACCGCCGGAACGGCGCGGGCGGTCTCGGGTCAGCTTGCGGCTGAATCGGACGCGGAGGGCTCCGTCTAGTCTAATCGGCGTGAACAGGCGGATTCTGACCCTCATGGTCGCCCTGGTGCCGATCCTGGTCTTCGGCGTGTTGCTCGCGGTGGTGACGGTGCCGTTCGTCTCGCTGGGCCCCGGCCCCACCTTCGACACGCTCGGTGAGGTCGACGGCAAGCAGGTGGTGGCGATCGACGGCACCGCGACGCATCCGACCACGGGGCACCTGAACATGACCACCGTGTCCCAGCGGGACGAGCTGACCCTGGGCGAAGCGCTGACGCTGTGGCTTTCAGGTCAGGAGCAGCTGGTACCGCGCGACCTGATCTACCCGCCGGGCAAGTCGCGGGACGAGGTCGACAAGGCCAACAATGCGGACTTCAAGGACTCCGAGTACAGCGCCGAGTACGCCGCCCTGGGCTACCTGAAGTACCCGGCCGCGGTCACGGTCGCCAAGGTCACCGACCCGGGCCCCTCGGCGGGCAAGCTGAAGAACGGCGACGCCATCGACGCGGTCAACGGAACCCCGGTCGCCGACGTCGACCAATTCACGGGGTTGCTGAAGAGCACCAAACCCGGCCAGACGGTGACGATCGATTACCGACGCAAGAACGAGCCGGCCGGCGTGACACAAATTACGCTGGGCGCGAACAAGGATCGCGACTACGGCTTCCTCGGTGTCGCCGTGCTCACCGCGCCCTGGGCGCCGTTCGTCGTGGACTTCAACCTCGCCAACGTGGGCGGGCCGTCGGCCGGCCTGATGTTCAGCCTGGCGGTGGTCGACAAGCTGACCACCGGTGACCTGGCCGGGTCGAAGTTCATCGCCGGAACCGGCACCATCTCGGCGGATGGGAAGGTGGGCCAGATCGGCGGCATCACGCACAAGATGGTCGCCGCCCACGCGGCGGGTGCCACCGTGTTCTTGGTGCCGGCCAAAAACTGCTACGAGGCGAACTCGGACAATCCGTCCGGCCTGCGCCTGGTGAAGGTCGAGACCCTCAGCCAGGCGGTCGACGCGCTGCACGCGGTCACGTCGGGGGGGCAGGCGCCGAGCTGCTGAAGCGGGGCGGGACCGGGATCGCAGGTCGCGCGATGCGTAGAGTTGTCACCGTCGATCAATCGAGCAGGGAGCGTGGCCAGTGGGGATGCGGCCCACCGCACGGATGCCGAAGCTGACTCGGCGTAGCCGGTTTCTGATCCTGATCGCACTGGGTGTGATCGCTTTGCTGCTCGCCGGTCCGCGGCTGGTCGACGCGTACGTGGACTGGCTGTGGTTCGGTGAGCTCGGCTACCGCTCGGTGTTCACCACCGTGCTGGTCACCCGGTTCGTGGTCTTTCTGGTGGCCGGGCTATTGGTGGGCGGGATCGTGTTCGCCGGTCTCGCGGTGGCCTATCGCACCCGCCCGGTGTTCGTGCCGAGCGACGACAACGATCCGGTGGCCCGCTACCGCGCCGTCGTCCTGTCCCGGCTGCGGCTGGTGGCCATCGGTGTCCCGGTCGCGATCGGCCTGCTGGCCGGCATCATCGCGCAAAGCTACTGGGTGCGGATCCAACTGTTCATGCACGGGGGGGACTTCGGCGTCCGGGATCCGCAGTTCGGTAAGGACCTCGGCTTCTACGCGTTCGACCTGCCGTTCTACCGGCTGCTGCTCAGCTACCTGTTCGTGGCCGTGTTCCTGGCTTTGGTGGCCAACGTGTTGGCGCACTACGTTTTCGGCGGAATCCGGCTGTCGGGCCGCACCGGCGCGCTGAGCCGCTCGGCCCGAATCCAGCTGGTCACCGTGGTGGGGCTGCTGGTATTGCTCAAGGCGTTCGCGTATTGGCTGGACCGCTACGAGTTGCTGTCGCACACCCGCGGGGGCAAGCCTTTCACCGGCGCCGGGTACACCGACATCAACGCGGTACTGCCGGCGAAACTGATCCTCATGGCGATCGCACTGATCTGCGCCGCCGCGGTGTTCTCCGCGGTCGTCCTGCGCGACTTGCGGATCCCCGCGATCGGCCTGGTGTTGTTGCTGCTGTCGTCGTTGATCGTGGGTGCCGGGTGGCCGCTGGTCGTCGAGCAGATCAGCGTCAAACCCAATGCCGCACAGAAGGAAAGCGAATACATCAGCCGCAGCATCGCGGCGACGCGGCAGGCGTATGGCCTGACGTCGGACGTGGTCACCTATCGCACGTACGCCGGCGACACGCAGGCCACGGCCCAGCAGGTGGCCGACGACCGGGCGACCACCTCCAACATCCGGCTGCTCGACCCGACGATCATCAGCCCGGCGTTCACGCAATTCCAGCAGGGCAAGAACTTCTACTACTTTCCCGACCAGCTCTCCATCGACCGATACCTCGACCGCAACGGGGCGCTGCGCGACTATGTCGTCGCGGCCCGCGAACTCAACCCCGACCGGCTGATCGACAACCAGCGGGACTGGATCAACCGGCACACCGTCTACACCCATGGCAACGGGTTCATCGCCTCGCCCGCCAACACGGTGCGCGGAATCGCCAACGACCCCAACCAAAACGGCGGCTATCCCGAATTCCTGGTCAACGTCGTCGGCGCCAACGGCAGCGTGGTATCCGACGGCCCGGCACCGCTGGACCAGCCGCGCATCTACTACGGCCCCGTCATCTCCAGCACGTCCGCCGACTACGCGATCGTCGGCCGCAACGGCGCGGACCGCGAATACGACTACGAGACCAGTGCGGACACCAAGAACTACACCTACACCGGGCTCGGGGGAGTGCCCGTCGGGGACTGGTTGTCCCGCAGCGTGTTCGCCGCCAAGTTCGCGGAGCGAAACTTCCTGTTCTCCAACGTGATCGGCTCCAACAGCCGAATACTGTTCAACCGCGACCCGGCCCGGCGGGTGGAGGCGGTGGCGCCGTGGTTGACCACCGACAGCTCGGTGTACCCGGCGATCGTCAACAAGCGACTGGTGTGGATCATCGACGGCTACACCACGTTGGACAACTACCCGTACTCCGAACTCACCTCCCTGGAATCGGCCACCGCCGACTCCAACGAGGTGGCGTTCAACAAGCTCGCCCCCGACAAGCAGGTCTCCTACATCCGCAACTCGGTCAAGGCCACCGTGGACGCCTATGACGGCACCGTCACGCTGTACCAGCAGGACGAGCAGGACCCGGTGCTCAAGGCGTGGATGCAGGTCTTCCCCGGCACGGTCAAGCCGAAGAGCGACATCACCCCCGAGCTGGCCGAGCATCTGCGTTATCCCGAAGACCTGTTCAAGGTGCAGCGGATGCTGCTGGCCAAATACCACGTCAACGATCCCGTGACGTTCTTCTCCACGTCCGACTTCTGGGACGTGCCGCTGGATCCGAATCCCACCGCCAGCAGCTATCAGCCGCCGTATTACATCGTCGCGAAAAACATTGCCAAGAACGATAATTCGGCGGCATACCAGTTGATCAGTGCGATGAACCGGTTCAAGCGCGACTACCTGGCCGCCTATATCAGCGCCAGCTCCGATCCGGCGACGTACGGCAGGATCACCGTGCTGACCATTCCGGGTCAGGTCAACGGTCCCAAGCTGGCCAACAACGCCATCACCACCGACCCGGCGGTGTCCCAGGACCTCGGCGTGATCGGGCGCGACAACCAGAACCGGATCCGGTGGGGCAACCTGCTCACCCTGCCGGTGGGCCAGGGCGGGCTGCTCTACGTCGAGCCCGTCTACGCCTCACCGGGCGCCAGTGATGCGGCTTCGTCGTACCCGCGGTTGATCCGGGTGGCGATGATGTACAACGACAAGATCGGCTACGGCCCCACCGTGCGCGACGCCCTGACCGGGCTGTTCGGTCCCGGCGCGGGTGCGGCCGCGACAAACATCCAACCCACCGAAGGCGGGACCCCCCAGGCCCCGCCGCCGAGCGCGCCGGCTCAGGCCGCTACACCGGGATCGCCACCGCCGGCGGCGGCGGTTCCGCCGGTCCCGGACGGGTCGGTGACGCTGTCCCCGGCCAAATCCGCCGCGCTGCAGGAGATTCAGGCGGCGCTGGGCGCGGCCAAGGACGCCCAGAAGAAGGGCGATTTCGCCGGATACGGTGCCGCGTTGCAGCGGTTGGACGACGCGATCACCAAGTACAACAACACCAAATAGCCTTCAGGCGTAGGCCGTTCGGAACCTCTCCCGATAGGCTTTCGGGCTGATGCCCAGGTGGTTGACGAACACCCGTCTCAGCGTTTCGATGCTGCCGAAGCCGGCCATCCCCGCCGTCTCGGTGACGGACCGGCCGGCCTCGAGTGCGCCACGGGCGAAATCGACGCGCACCAATTCGACGTAGCGTGCCGGGCTCATCCCGAGCTCGGATTGGAAGAGCCGGGTCAGCTGGCGGGTGCTCAGGGACGCCCGGGCCGCAAGGGTTCGCGGCCGGGTCAGCCGCGACCGCGTCGATGACCGCCCGCAACGGCGACTGTGCCGGCGGATCGGCCTCCACCAACACCGAGAATTGTGATTGGCCCCCCGCGCGTTTGAGGTAGACGACCAGCCACCGGGCCACGTCGCGGACCAGCTGCGTCCCGTAATCCATTTCGACCAACGCCAGCGCCAGATCGATGCCCGAGGACACCCCGGCCGAGGTGAAGACGTCGCCGTCGCGGACGAAGACCGCGTCCGGCTCCACGGTGACATCCCGAAAGGCCCGGGCGAACAACCGGGCGTCGTGCCAGTGCGTGGTGGCGCGCCGGCCGCTGAGCAGGCCGGCCTGTGCGAGGATGAACGACCCCGTGCAGATGGATGCCATCCGCCGGGTCCGGGCCGACACGGATCTGACCGCCTCGACGAGCGCCGGGTCGATCGCTCGCCGGGGCAGGTTGTCGCTTCCGGCGACCAGAACGGTGTCGGCGGAATCGACCGCCGAAATGCGGTCGGTGACACCCAATCGGGTCCCGATCGACGTGGTCACGTCACGCCCGTCCACCGATGCGATCTTGAGCTGATAGTCGGCGCCGAACCGGTTGGCTTCGACGAAGACTTCACCCGCGCCCGCGACGTCCAACAGCGTCACGTCGTCGAAGACGACGATCACCACCACCCGCGAACCCGCTCCGGCTTCGGCCATGGAGACATTGTGTCGCTTTCTGTGGAGAAGACGGCGCGAACGCCCGCGGTCCGGGGAGCCTGCACGGCCGCACACTGGCTATCACCCTCACCCGAAGGAGACCAGATCATGACCACCAGCTCCGTCGAGAGCATCGCCGGCATCCAAATCCCCGACTCGCCGCTGGTGCGCGAGGCCACCGATTTCATTCGCGACGCCGAGGACGATCTGCTGTTCAACCACTCGCGGCGGGTTTTCCTATTCGGCGCGCTGCAGGGCCTGCGCCGCGGGTTGCAACCGGATTTGGAGCTGCTCTACGTCGGCGCGATGTTCCATGACCTCGGGCTCACCGAGCGCTACCGCGCCTCGACCGTTCGCTTCGAGGTCGACGGCGCCGACGCGGCCCGGGACTTCTTGACGGCCCGTGGCGTCGGCCAGGCCGCCGCCGACACGGTGTGGCTCGGGATCGCCTTACACACCACGCCCGGCGTGCCCGAGTTCCTCGCCCCCGAAGCCGCCCTGCTCCAGGCCGGTGTCGAGGTCGACGTGGTCGGCATCGGGCGGGGGGATCTGGCGCCCGATGCGCTTGCCGCGGTGACCGCCGCCCATCCGCGGCCCGACTTCAAGAACCGCATCCTCGCGGCGTTCAACGACGGCATGAAGCACCGCCCGCAGACCACTGCCGGCACCATGAACGCCGACGTGCTGGCGCACTTCGACCCGACCTTCGAGCGCGTCGACTTCGTCGAGCAGATCCTGACCAACGGCTGGCCGGAATAGCGCAAGCGCCCGGACCGGCCCTCCGCCGAGATTGCCGCCATGGCTGTGGTCGCCGCACGACCCGCGACCATGGCGGCCATCTCGCCGCCACACTGCCGTTGACCGCGCGATTTGGTCGCGCTGACACCGGTTCGGTAACCTGGCATTTACCCGACGCGGGGTGGAGCAGCTCGGTAGCTCGCTGGGCTCATAACCCAGAGGTCGCAGGTTCGAATCCTGTCCCCGCTACTAGGTGAAATGGCTCCCGGAGGGTTCTCCGGGAGCCATTTTCATGTCCGCCGGGGGGCTGTTCGAGCCACCAGGGAGGTACCGCCACGGGGGGCCAACAGCTCTGCTGCCAGCAGCTCAGCTGCGGACGCTAGCGCCAGTCTCTCAGTGGACGGACATACAAGATCGGCGGGACCGCCACCGGCCCGGACCCTTCTGGCGGCGGGACGCTGTCTAAGCCATTCGACGCTCGCGGGCGTGATCTTCCGTAGTCGCAGCAGACCGACATCTATGCTGGCCGTCGATGGCGAAACCCAGCCCCGATCCCACTGCGCCGTTATGGCGTGCGGCGCAGGTGTTCCGGCTGCTGAGCTGTATCTACGCGACGGGGTTTCAAATCGCCATCAATCCAGATCTGCGTCGGCCGGTGCTGGGCTGGGTGCTGTTCGCGGTGCTCATCGGCTGGAGCGCGGCGTGCGCGGTGGCTTACTTGCGTGGGTTCGGCCGCAAACCGGCGTGGGTGCTCGCCGAGATCGTGATCGTTGTGCTGCTCATGTCGTCGAACGGCATCGTCACCACCCCACAGTGGGCGGCCGAAAACCAGACCTGGCCGACAACGTTGTGGGCCAGCAACCCCACGATCTCGGCCGCGATCCAGTTCGGCCCCGCGGGCGGCATGCTCACGGGTCTGGTGGTGATGGCCACGAATTTCGCGGTCAAGAACTATCTGGCCCTCAACCTGGGGCATAACGCCACCGTCATCATCGAGCTGGCGATCGGCATGGCGATCGGCATGGCCGCTCAGACCGCGCGGCGCGCCCACGATGAGCTCCAGCAAGCGGCCCGATTAGCGGCCGCGGCGCAAGAGCGGGAACGCGTGTCCCGCCAAGTCCACGACGGAGCTATCCAGGTGCTGGCGCTAGTGGCCAAGAAGGGCCACGAAATCGGCGGCGCCACAGCAGAACTCGCCGACCTGGCCAGCGAGCAAGAACGCGCGCTGCGGCGATGGCTGGCCAGCGCGGACATTGACCAAGACGCCGACGGCGCCACCATCGACCTGCGCACCCTGCTGCGCTGCCGAGAATCCGACCGGGTGTCACTGAGCCTGCCCGCAACACCAGTGTCGTTGGGCCGCCGGGTGGGCACCGAGCTCGACGCGGCCGTTGGCAACGCTCTGGACAACGTGGGCGCCCATGCCGGCCCCGAGGCGCACGCGTTCGTGCTCGTCGAAGACCTCGGCGATTCCGTGGTGGTGACCATCCGCGATGACGGTGTGGGAATCGTCGCCGGCCGGCTCGAGGAAGCGGCCAGCCAGGGCCGCCTGGGCATCTCCCAATCGATCGTGGGGCGGTTGACCTCGCTGGGCGGCACCGCCCGACTCCACAGCGAACCTGACGAAGGCACGGAGTGGGAGTTGTGCGTGCCACGCGGAAAGGCAACCCATGGCCGATGAGACCCCCACGACGGTGATGGTCGTCGACGACCATCCCATCTGGCGTGACGCGGTCGCCCGCGACTTGGCCGACGACGGGTTCACCGTAGTCGCCACCGCGGATAGTGTTGCTGCCGCGCAGCGGCGGGCGGGCGTGGTCAAGCCCGACGTGGTGGTGATGGACATGCAGCTACCCGACGGCGACGGCGCGCAAGCGACCGCCGGGGTATTGGCGGTCTCCCCCTCGTCTCGGGTGCTGGTGCTCTCGGCCTCCGACGAGCGAGATGACGTCTTGGAAGCCGTCAAGGCCGGCGCCACCGGCTATTTGGTCAAGAGCGCGTCCAAATCAGAACTGGCGCAAGCGGTGACAGCGACAGCTGAAGGCCGCGCCGTGTTTACCCCGAGTCTGGCCGGGCTGGTGTTGGGTGAATACCGGCGTATCGCGCAGAGCAAAGACGACGGTCCCGCTCGGCCCAGCCTCACCGAACGCGAAACAGAGGTGCTGCGTTATGTGGCAAAGGGGCTGTCCGCCAAGCAGATCGCCCACAAGCTGTCACTCAGCCACCGCACCGTAGAAAACCACGTGCAGGCGACCTTTCGCAAACTCCAGGTCGCCAACCGGGTGGAGTTGGCGCGCTATGCCATCGAGCACGGCCTCGACGAGGAACCGTGACCCGCGGCGCAGCCGCACGACTGCCCCGCGGGTCAACGGATCCTTCACTACCTCCTGGCAGCCGTGGTGACGCGCTTTGCGGGCGCCGCGGCCAGCACGCGGGCGCCAACCAATGCGGTCACCATGGCGGCCATGCAGACCAGGCCGTCGTCTTTGAGCCCCCATCTGATGGCGGCGAGGATCGCCACGCCCGCGACACACAACAGGGCACCGATGGCCGCTCCCCGCCCGCGCGCTGTGACCGTGGGGGCGCCGTCCCAGCCTGACAGCGGGTTGTTCTCCAGCGGCCGCAGCGCGACGAACAGTACCGCCACCGCGACGATCACGACGAGCAGCTGTGCGAGGCTGATGGCGAGGAAATCCTGCGCGCCCGGATAACGGGGGCAGCCGAGGTAGTCAAAGATCAGCTGGACGCCCAGCAGCACGGGCATGTGCCACAAGTACAGGGTCATGGCTCCGGAGTTACCGATCGCGGTCCACCACCACACCCGTGGCCGCTGGGCCCAGCGTGCGATCGCCGGCGCGGCGGCGATCGCCAAGGCGCTCAGGATGATTGCGTGCCCGGCCAGCAGCAGTGAGGGCGGGCTGGTGTTGGACAAGTGGTGATCACCGGTGCCGACCATGCTGATCTGGTACGGACCCCAGTGCACCAGCGCGGCGTCGACGGCGAAGAAGACGGCCGCGATGGCCAATGCGGCGCGCCCGGTGAGCAGCTGGCGGCGGTAGGCGATGCCGAACATGGCGGGGATGAGCCAGACGGCGAGGTTGAGGTAGCCCAGGGGCATCATCGCCGGCCAGTGCAGCCGGGCGGCGTCGATCACCGCGATGGCCCCGTAGACGCCGGCCACACCGGCGGCGAGGCGCCCGGCAGAAGTGATGCGGTACAGCAGGGGCATCGCGGCAAGCACCAGCACGTAGGCGCCCAGAAACCACAGCAGCTGCGTGCTGACCCCGGCCACGGGCTCATAGATGTGTTGGGGCAGAACCCGATACAGCACCGTCAGCGCCACCGCCCAAAACGCCAGGTAGTAGAACACCGGCCGGAACAATCGGGTGCAGCGTTTCATCAGCCAGTCACCCCAGTTCGCGCCGGGTGACCACGACGACACGCAGGCCGCGGCGCCGGCGAAGAAGAACAGCGGCATGATCTGCAGGATCCAGGTCGCTGCCTGAAACACCACCGAGGTGGTGAGCAGATTGTCCCAGATCAGAACGTGGTTGCGGATGATGCTGATGGCCATCACGGTGTGGCCGAGCACCACACCGATCAGCGACGTAATCCGGATGACGTCCAGGACGCGATCGCGGTCGGCCGGGGTGGCCGCTGCCACTTCGGCGACATCGGGGAACCTCGTAAGAGCTGCCATGGGATTGTTACCGGCCCTTTCAGGAAATCCATTGTTTTAGAACGGGATTAGGCGGCGCTGCCTTTTAGAAAGTGCTACGGCGGGATGCCATGAGAGAAGCATCGCCGCTCGGCGGGGCCCGCGCCCGCGCAGTTCTACGCGTCGAGTCTGCGTAGTACTACTCAGTTCGCGGCATTGAGCGGGTCGTAGTCAGCCAGCAGTTTTTCGATGCGTGCTTCGTCAAGTCGCACGCGCACCGTCGCGGCTTCCTGTTGGTCGCGGATCACCTTGGCCAAGGTGAACGCGCTCGACACCAAGAACAGGAACGTGATGCCGAGGAACGAGCGCTGCCACACATCAAGCGGAAGGCAGTAGATACCGCCCAGCGCGGTCACGAAGCTGATCGAGAACGCCACAGCGGCTTGAACGAAAAAGGCGCCAGTGGTTTTGGACGTGCCATTGGGAACTGTCATGCCCCTTAGCGTGCGGCAGCACACGCCGGCCGGAATCGGTAAGACTACTCAGATTTCTCGGCCACGCGTCGCGGCGCCAACAGTGCCGCCGCAGCGCCCGCAGCGCCGACCCCGACCGCCGCGGCCACCACCGTCGCCACCGCCACCGCCGAAAATTGGGCATCCGCAACCGGTTTGACCACCGCCACCAGGGCCAGCGCAGGCATCACCAACCGGACCCACCACGCCACCACGCTGTCACCGGGAATCCGCGAATTAGCTTCGGTGACAAACACATAGAGCGCCATCAACAACAGCGGCGCCGCACCCACGATGACCATCGCGATCCAGCGCCCACCGTGAGCCGAAATGACGGCGGCCACCATAGCGACCAGCGCTACCACCGCCACCCGCAGACCGGTACCCGCCGTCACACCGCGCCTCACCGCCAAGCCCACGGTGCCGCGCACCACCGCCCAGCTCGAGGCCAAGACCGCCGCCACGCCCAAACCGATGCTGGCGAGCACCATCCATGTCGGGCCCCTATCGGCATAGAACTGCGGCACCGCTTCGGCCAGGTGTTTGGCGTTCCATCGCCACGGCCCCACCACACCCAGATGATCACCCACCCACAACAGCACCGCCGCCCCGGCGACCAGGCCGGCAGCCAGTGACATCGATCGACCCGGTGCCGCCATGCGTGCGGCGCGGACCGTGACGAGTTCGACGCCCACCATCCCCAGGCCAAAGCCGACGAGCTGGCCGGACAGTTGCGGTGTCGTCGCCGCTGTGCCGATGACGACCGCGTCATCACCGGCGGCGACGCGGGTACTGACCGCCACCGCGAGGAAGACATAGACGAGCAATCCGGTGGCCACGAGCAGCGCCACCAGCGACGCGACCGCCCGACCCAAGCATGATGCAGCGGGTCGATCGAGAGCCAACCAATTGGCGCCGCCGGCTATCGGGGCAGCACGGCCTCGATGGCGCTGATGACCTCGGGGGCGTCGGGCTCGGTGCGGGGCCGAAACCGCTGAACCACCTCACCGCCGGGTGCGATCAGGAACTTCTCGAAGTTCCACTGGATGTCTCCCGCCTGGCCGGCGGAATCGGCGGCCTTGGTCAACTCGGCGTACAGCGGGTGGCGGTCATCCCCGTTGACGTCGGTCTTTGCCAGCAGCGGGAACGTCACCCCGTACGTCGTCGAGCAGAACTTCCGGATCTCGTCGGCCGTGCCCGGTTCCTGGCCCATGAACTGGTTACAGGGGACACCGACGACCGTCAGGCCGCGGTCAGCGTAGTCCTTGGTCAGCTTTTCCAGCGCCGTATATTGCGGCGTCAGTCCGCATTTGGAGGCCACATTGACGACCAGCGTTGCCCCGTCGGCCAATTCGGCCAGCGTGGTCGGCCGGCCGTCCAGGGTGGTCAAGGGGATGTCTTTGAGGGTCACGCCGACGACGCTAACGCAAGTTGCCCCGCCGATTCTGCGAACGGCGGTTCGCACGAGTCGCGGCCGTCAAGGTACATTCCTGTGGTCTTCGTTATTGCATGTGTGTAGAGAGCCCCTAGCAGGGGGAAGGTTCCGCCGCGGCACTCCGGACGCGGCGCAGAGGCGAGGGGCACTGGTGACGACGTCTTCTCCGGTGCAGATCAATTCCCAGCGCCTCCCGCCCTACCGGTGGATCGCTGTCGGCGTGCTGGTGATCTTGGCCATCGTCTTCACGCTGGTGTACGTGCAGTTCCGCGGCGGTTTCACTCCCAAGACGAAGTTGACGATGCTGGCGTCGCGGGCCGGGCTGGTGATGGATCCGGGCTCGAAGGTCACCTACAACGGCGTGGAGGTCGGCCGGGTGGGCAACATCTCCGAGGTGGTGCGTGACGGCAAGCCCGCCGCCAAATTCACCTTGGACGTCTACCCCAGGTATCTGTCGTTGATCCCTTCCAATGTGAACGCCGACATCAAGGCGACCACGGTCTTCGGCGGCAAGTACGTGTCGTTGATGGCCCCCGAAAACCCGTCGCCGCAACGGATCAGCCCGCACACGGTGATCGACGCGCGGTCGGTGACCACGGAGATCAACACGCTGTTCCAGACCGTCACCTCGATCGCGGAGAAGGTGGATCCGGTCAAGCTGAACCTGACCCTGAGCGCGGCCGCGCAGGCGCTGACCGGGCTGGGCGACAAATTCGGGCAGTCGGTGGTCAACGCCAACGCGGTCCTCGATGACGTCAATCCGCAGATGCCGCAGGCGCGGCACGACATCCAGCAGCTGGCGGGGTTGGGCGACACCTACGCCAACGCGGCGCCGGACCTGCTGGACTTCCTCAACAACGCGGTGATCACCTCGCGCACCATCAATGCGCAGCAGAAGGACCTGGATCAGGCGTTGTTGTCGGCGGCGGGGTTCGGCAACACCGGCGCCGACATCTTCAACCGGGGCGGCCCGTACCTGGCGCGCGGCGCCCAAGACCTGGTGCCCACGGCCCAACTGCTGGACACCTACAGCCCGGCCATCTATTGCACCCTGCGCAACTATCACGATGCCGCGCCCCTGACGGGCGCGTCCGAAGGCGGCTTCAACGGCTACTCGTTGAACATGAACACCGAGGCGCTGTCCGGGTTGGGGTTGCTGGCCAACCCCGTGTCGGCGGTGGCCACGCTGGCCAGCCTGGTCGGCGGGCTCGCCGGGGTCGTCGGCGGCGCGCCGAACCCGTACACCTACCCGGAAAACCTGCCGCGGGTGAACGCCCACGGCGGGCCGGGGGGCGCCCCGGGGTGCTGGCAGCCCATCACCCGTCACCTGTGGCCGGCACCCGAACTGGTGATGGACACCGGGAACAGCATCGCGCCGTACAACCACCTCGACACCGGCTCCCCGTACGCGATCGAGTACGTCTGGGGCCGCCAGGTCGGGGATAACACGATCAATCCCTAGAACCGCGCCGCGAAGAATGCAGAACGTCTTCGTGCCGCCACCTCGATCGCGGGCGCCTTCGCGTCGCGAAACCAGATGACCAACGGCCCTTCCACTGCGGGACTTCCGCATCCTCGAAAGCACGACTGAAGCACTTGCCGCCCGTTGCGTTTGGCCCTGTGGGCCGGAGCCGGGGAGTGGTCGGATGTAGTCAAGCCCGATCGAGGAGGCCGTGATGAGCTTTGCCACCCGACACCAACACCTGCGAGCCGTGCCGACCGCGACGACGTACCGCGTCACCGATCGTTTGCACGGCGGACGCACCGTCCGGGTGCCCGGTCATGAGATCGCATCCATCGTCTCGGCGTGGCTGGCGGAGCTGGGCGCCCGCAGCCCCCTGGTCGACGAGCTGGCACGGGCGGTGTGCGTCGGCGACTGGTCGGCGGCGTATGCCATCGGCGATCAGTTATCCGTCGATGTGGCCATCGCGGTGGCCGCGTAGCTGCGCGATTGGCCCAAAGTCCCTCGGGCTAGAGCCGTCAGGCTCTCGTGCGGCCGTCAGGAATCCGCAATCGTAGACAAGAAGATGTACCACCGAAGGGAAAGACCGCCATGAACACTCGCTTTCCGGATGCCGGCACGGTCCGGACGGCCTTGAGTTTGGCCTCCCGGGCGCCTTCCGTGCACAACACGCAACCCTGGCGGTGGCGGGTGGACGCGGCGAGCCTGCATCTCTATTCCGACACGAGCCGGCAACTGCCCAACACCGACCCCGATGGCCGCGATCTGATGTTGAGCTGCGGTGCGGCGCTGCACCACTGCGTCGTGGCGTTCGCGGCGGTCGGGTGGCTTTCCAAGGTGACCCGGCTCCCGAATCCCGCCGACCCCAGTCACCTTGCGGCAATCGAACTTTCGCCCCACCGCGCCGACACCGTCGACATCGCGCTGGCCGCCGCGATACCGCGGCGGCGTACCGACCGGCGTTACTACAGCTCCTGGCCGGTGCCGGTGGGCGACGTTGCCCTGATGGCGGCGCGGGCCGCGCGAAGCGGGGTGACGCTGTGCCAAGTCGAAGACCTCGACAATCTGCGGAACATCGTGGCCCAATCCGTCCGGGATCACTTGAACCAGGACTATCTCGCCGAGCTCACGGTGTGGAGTGGGCGCTACGCGTCGGTGGCCGGCGTTCCCGCGCACAACACACCCGTATCGGATCCGACGGCGAAGATTCCCGGTCGGTTCTTCGCCGGCGCGGTGCTGCCTATGCCGCCGGACGCGTCCTCGGCCGACGACAACGCCGTCGTCCTTGCCCTGGGCACCCGCAACGACGACCGCCTGGCCCAGCTGCGCGCCGGTGAGGCAACCAGCGTCGTGCTGCTCACCGCGACGTCCCTGGGGCTGGCGAGTTGCCCGGTCACCGAACCGCTGGAGACGCCCGAAACGCGCACGGCCGTCCAATCCGACATCTTCGGCGACAGCAGCTATCCCCAGATGCTGCTCCGGGTCGGCTGGGCGCCGATCAACGCAGACCCCTTGCCGGCGACGCCGCGGCGCGAGCTCTCGGACTTCGTCGAGTGGATGGGCGATCACGCGCACCAGGCCGCCGGCTGAAACGGCGAATACACCGAAACGATCGCGGCGCAGAGGACCTGATGGAGACGTTCACATTCGACCCACGCCGTTGGCGGGTCGCTCGCGTATTCGGCCGTAACCCGTTGCTTCGTCGCACCGACCGCATCGAAGCCTTGGTCGTCCTGGTCGCGCTTGCCGTGTCGCTGATCGGCGTTCCAATCGCCGGTGTGGTCGGCGCGGTGACCTACGGCGCGCGGGATCGGGTGTACACCCAGGAGGCGCACGATCGGCACCGCGTGGCGGCGACGGTCGCAGACGCCCGAGGCGAGGATTTGGGTCTGACCGTCGTGCAGGCGAGGTGGCCGGGACCGGGTGGCGAGCGCGGCGGAACACTGGAACTCACCGAGCACGCCAAGGCGGGCGGAACCGTCGACATCTGGGTGGACGGGGCCGGCAATCCGGCGGTCCCACCCACCCCGACCTGGCTCGCCGCGGGTGAGGCGGTCGGCGTGGCGGTGGTGACGGCGCTGGCGGTGACCATGGCGATGGGGGCAGTCGTATCGGTCGTCCGGTCGCGGCTGGATCGGGTCCGTGACGCGTTGTGGGAGCGCGACATCGAGTTGCTCGCCGAGACCTGGTAGCCGGTGACGCCCCTTGTCAAGCCCTATACAGCACAGTCGAACTGGCGGATGATGTGGCGATGAGTGGATACGGCGAAAATTCCGGTGCCGCAACGTTGGACACCGCCGGGCTGCACCGCCTGGTCGAGGCCCTGATCGAGCGCGGATACCGCGTCATCGGTCCGACGTTGCGGGACAACGCCATCGTCCTCGATCAACTGCAGTCCGCCGCGGACCTGCCGCGGGGGTGGGGAGTCGAGGTGGCGCCCGGACACTATCGGGTGCGCCGCCGCGACGACGAGGCCGTGTTCGGGCATTCGTCCGGGCCCCAGTCGTGGAAGCAGTTCTTGCACCCACCACGGCGCCGGCTGTGGTCCGGCACCCGGGACGGGTTCAGCACCGCCGAATCCGACGAGGAGGTTCCGCGGTACGCATTCCTCGGGGTGCGTGGCTGTGATTTGGCCGCGATCGCGACGCTCGACCGGGTCCTGGGCCGTGGCCAGTTTCCCGAGAATTCCTTCGTCCGCCGGCATCGGCAGATCTTTGTGGTCGCGGTCAATTGCACGGAGCCGGGCGGCCTTTGCTTCTGCGCATCGATGGGCACCGGTCCCGCCGCCGGACCCGGGTACGACTTGTCCCTGACCGAGCGCCTCGACGGCGATGGCGTGACCTACGTGGTCGAGGTGGGCACTCAGGACGGCGCCGACGTGCTCGCGGCCGTTCCGCACCGGGTTGCCGACGAGGCGGAGATCGGTTCCGCACATGCCGCGGTGGAGGCGGCGTCACATCGCATGGGTCGCCAGATGCCGGACATGGACCTGCGCGACTTGCTGGTTCGTTCGCGCGAGTCGCCGCAGTGGGACGAGGTCGCCAGTCGCTGCCTGACGTGTGGCAACTGCACCATGGTGTGCCCGACATGCTTCTGTACCAGCACCGAAGACGTCAGCGATCTGACCGGTGAGCATGCTGAGCGCTGGCAGACCTGGGCGTCGTGCTTCGAGCCCGATTTCACCTACATCCACGGCGGTGGCAGCGTTCGCCAGTCCGGCGCCTCGCGGTACCGGCATTGGCTGACCCACAAGCTCGGCACCTGGCACGACCAGTTCGACATGTCGGGGTGTGTCGGCTGCGGGCGGTGTATTGCCTGGTGTCCCACCGGCATCGACATCACCGAGGAAATGAACAAGATGGCTCGCGATGACTGACGCGGCGGGCGCCGTCGCACCGGTGATGGCGCCGAACCCGTACCGGGTGCGCAGTCGCGTCGTCGAAAGCCCCGACTCGGCGACCCTGTGTCTGGAACCGCTCGGCGAAGTGCTGCGCGCACCGCAACCGGGGGAGTTCATGATGCTCTACGCGTTCGGCGTCGGGGAGGCCGCGATTTCCATCAGCGGCGATCCCACGGTCACCGACGGCTCGATCACGCATACGGTGCGGGCGGTGGGCGCGGTGAGCCGCGCCCTGCACGACGCGCAGCCGGGCGCCGTCATCGGTGTGCGGGGCCCCTTCGGCACGACGTGGGGATTGGCGGAAGCCGTCGGGCGGGATCTGGTCATGGTCGCCGGCGGCGTGGGCTTGTGCCCACTGCGCCCGGCAATATTGGGCGCGCTGGCCGGGCGGGCACGCTACGGCAAGGTGACTCTCGTGGTGGGCGCCCGGACGCCGGCAGATTTCGTCTTCGCCGCTCAGCTCGAGAAGTGGTCGCAGGACCCCCAGATCGAATTGCATTTGATCGTGGACAACAAGTCACCGACCTGGCACGGCGAAATCGGCCTGGTCACGGAGCCGTTGGGGCGCCTCGTCCTGGATCCCGATCGCACGAGCGCATTCCTGTGCGGCCCCGAGCCGATGCTGCGGTTCGGCGCGGAGGCCCTGCTTGCGAAAGGCGTTGCGGCTGAGCGGATCCGAGTCTCACTGGAGCGGAACATGCAGTGCGGGGCGGGTTTGTGCGGTCACTGTCAGCTGGGGCCGCTGCTGTTGTGCCGCGACGGCCCCGTGGTTGGCTACGACGTTGCCGGCCCGCTGCTACGGGTGAAGGAGCTGTGATGAGCCGACCGACGTTGGCCGTGTGGAAGTTCGCCTCGTGCGACGGTTGTCAACTGACCCTGCTGGACTGCGAGGACGAGCTGCTCACCCTCGCCGACCAGGTGCAGATCGCCAACTTCGCCGAGGCGTCCAGCGCGATCGTCGCCGGCCCTTACGACGTCTCGTTGGTCGAGGGTTCGATCACCACCCGGCACGACGAGCAACGCATCCAAGAGATCCGGCAGCAATCGAAGGTCCTGGTCACCATCGGGGCATGCGCTACGGCCGGCGGAGTGCAGGCGCTGCGCAACTTCGCCGACGTCGCCGAGTTCGTCTCCGTCGTCTATGCCAAGCCGGAATACATTGACACGCTGGCGACGTCGACGCCGGCGTCGGCGCACGTGAAGGTGGATTACCAGTTGCCGGGCTGCCCGATCGACCGCGGCCAGCTGCTCGACACGCTGGCGGCCCTGCTGATCGGGCGCAAGCCGCGGCTGCCGGCCAAGACGGTGTGCACCGAGTGCAAACTCCGCGGCGTAACGTGCGTCGTTGTCGCCGAGGGGATTCCGTGTCTGGGACCGGTCACCCACGCCGGTTGCGGGGCGTTGTGCCCCAGCCATCATCGGGGTTGCTACGGCTGTTTCGGTCCGTCGGCGGCGCCGCGAACCGCGACGCTGATCCCGTTGCTGCGCCGGGACGGAATGTCCGACGGGGACGTCGACCGGGTGTTCTCGACGTTCAACGTCGCCACGTTCGCCGCCGAACGGAGCAAGCCGTGAATTCGTCCGAGCGCACGCTGAGCGTCGGCGCGCTGACCCGGGTGGAAGGCGAAGGCGCACTGCACGTGACTCTGCAGGACGGGGCGCTGCACAGCGTGCAGCTCAATATCTATGAGCCGCCCCGATTCTTCGAGGCTTTCCTCCGCGGGCGCGCCCACACCGAGCCGCCCGACCTGACGGCGCGCGTATGCGGCATCTGCCCGGTCGCCTATCAGGTCAGCGCCTGCAATGCGATCGAAGACGCCTGCGGGGTCCGGGTGGACGAGCAGCTCGTCGCGCTGCGGCGGTTGCTGTACTGCGGCGAATGGATCAACAGCCACGCGCTGCACATCTATTTGCTGCACGCACCGGACTTCCTCGGCTACGCCGACATCGTCGGCATGGCGCGCGACCATCGAGAGATCGTCGAGCGGGGGCTCGCGCTGAAAAAGGCGGGTAACCGGCTGATGGAATTCGTCGGCGGCCGGGCGATTCACCCCGTCAATGTCCGCTTGGGTGGATTCTATTCCGTCCCAACACGGTCGGACTTCCGGCCGATCGAAGAGCAGCTGCGTCGCGCCCTGGACGGGGCGGTGGCGACGGTCGAGTGGGTGTCCGGGTTCGAGTTTCCCGACCTCGAGCTCGATCACGAGTTCCTCGCGCTCACGGCGGCGGGTGCGTACCCGATCGAGAACGGCACCATCGCGCGCACCGACGGTCCCGCCTTCGAAGTGGCCGAGTTCACCGACCACGTCGCCGAATCACAACTGCCGCACTCCACCGCCCTGCACGCGACGCTCGACGGCGGTCGGCACCTGACCGGCCCGCTGGCCCGGTTCGCACTGAACGCGGCGGCGCTGTCACCGGTCGCCGCCCAAGTGGCGGCCCGGGCCGGGCTGTCCGGTGAATGCCGGAACCCGTTCCGCAGCATCGTCGTCCGCGCCGTCGAAGTCGTCTACGCGATCGAAGAGGCGCTGCGCATCATCGACGAGTACCAGCGTCCGTCGCGTCCGTTCGTCCCCGTCCCGGCCCGTCCCGGTGTCGGCCATGGTGTCAGCGAGGCGCCCCGCGGCCTGTTGTATCACCGATACCGGATCGGCGAGGAGGGGCTGGTGTCGGCCGCGACCATCATCCCGCCGACTTCGCAGAACCAGGGGGCCATCGAAGCCGACTTGGCGCACCTGGTTTCTGACAACCTCGAGCTCGGCGACGCCGCGCTGACCGGGCTGTGTGAACAGCTGATCCGCAGCTACGACCCGTGCATCTCGTGCTCGGCGCACTTTTTGACGCTGACTGTGCAGCGGCGATGACCGCGGACGACGGGCCGGTCGGCAGCCGGGCTGCCGGCACTGTGGCCGTTTTAGGGCTCGGCAACTGCTACCGGCGCGACGACGGCGTCGGTGTCGCCGCCGCGATCGCGTTGGACGATCTCGCGTGGCCGAACGTCGTTGTGACAACCGGTATCGCGGAGCCCATCGGTCTTATCGAGGCGTGGACGGGTGCGGGGCTGGCCGTGGTCATCGACGCGGCGATCGCCGTCCCGGCGACTCCGGGTCGCATCCATCGCTATGACTTGGCCGAGGCGCCTCCCCAGCCCGAGGGATTGAGCTCGCACAGCATCGATATCGGCCGCACTCATGAGCTGGCTCGAGCGCTTGGGCGGGCACCCGACGCGGTGGTGGTCTTCGCCGTCGAGGCGGCGGAAACCGGCGATGGCGCCGGGCTGACCCCGCGGGTCGCCGCGGCCGTGCCGGTACTGGCCGGGATGGTGGCCGCCGAGATCAATCGCTTTCGGTCAGCGAAGCGATCGCAGCCCGCATCTTCTCGGTGACCTCGGCGGCGATGGCGATGAGCGCCGGCTCGCCGGTTACCTCGAACAGGAGCCGGGGATCCATCGCCTCAACGATCACCGTGTCCGGGTAGTCCGGGTCGGCGCGCACCAACACGTTGCCGGGCAGCAGCAGCCCGATCTCGCGATCCGCACTGATGGCTCGATACGCCAGTGCCGCATCGCATGCACCGAGGATCAGGTAATCCTCGATATCTACGCCGAGCTGAGCCTGCAGTGTCCCTCTGACGTCGATTTCGGTCAGCACGCCGAAACCATGTTGTACAAGGGCTGCTCGGGTGCGGGCCACCGCGTCATCGAACCAGGTCGCCAATCTGGTTGACAATCCGGCGTTTATCGCGAGGGTCGGGTCGGTCAAGATATGAGCCCGGGTGCCGCCGCCGGAAGATCTATGTGCTTGCCGCAGTTGGGGCAGAACCGCTCGGCCGGATGATGCTCGGCTCCGCAATGTGCGCAGAAGTGCGGTTCGTCGGTCCCCGACTCGTGCCTGGGCATCAGACGGAGCGGTTGGACGTCGGGTGCCGGGTGAGGGGGCCGGGCCGTCTTGAGCCCCAGGTAGGTAAGGCCGGCGCCGAGGCCGATCACCGACACCACGCTGACCACGATGTACCACAACAGATTCCTGCCGCTCAGTGACGAGGCATCCCCGTACTGCTGGCGCAGATTGACCGCGTTTGTCTTGAGGTCGTCAAGGCCGGGATAGCCGGGCGACATGGCCAGAGTCTGGTCGAATTCGTCGATCGCATCGGTGTAGTGGCCTGCATAGAAGTCGGTGAGCCCTTTGCGATAGATCCGGTCAGCGGGCCCGAGCATCGGTTTGACGCCCTTGCTGGCCAATATCGCAGCTACGCCGTCGGCCGGCGCGATGAAATTGAAGGGCTGTGTTTCGCCGGCGGGGGCGAAGCTGTTCAGGCCGATCACCTTGCCGTTCAGCCCGATTGTCGGGCCACCGCTCATGCCTTCCGTCATCGCGGCATCGATCTCGTACGCGGGATTCGTTCCGGCGATGGATTTCTTGCTGACTTTGCCGCTCTTGTAGGTGGGGTCGAGCGAAGGGCCGGTGACGTTTTGGGTGCTCTCGGGAAAGCCCACCGCGAGAACAGGCGTACCGATGGTGACGTCGGCGTCGGTATCGAGTTCGGATGACGGAAGGTTGCGCTTGGCTACCTTGAGAAGGGCGGCGTCGCCCTTTCCGAGGGGCCGGAAATCGACGACGTTGGCGACCACCTTGTCCGCGAGTTTCGTACCCGTGCCGGAAATCAGCGCGACGGCCACGTGGGGACCTTGGCCGGGCGTGTCGCCTTCCACCTTCGCGTTCTTCTGCAGCCACTCGAAAGTGACTGCCGGATCGCTCGACTCGGGTGCATCGGGAAACTGGCTTCGATATTCCACCACGGCGCGCTTGAGTATGAGTTCCGTGGCGCTCGCCGGGTCGACGCAGTGACCCGCTGTGGCCACCCAGCCGTCGGGATTGACGACGAAAGCGGTGCAGTTCCAGGTGGCCAGGAAAGGCATGCTGGTACCCCGCCCGAATTGCGACAGGACCTGACCATCGGGCAGGCGGACCAGTCCGTAGCCTTCACCGGCGAGATACATGATGGACGGCCGGATCAGAGCCGCGGCCCGTTCCTCGGGCTTGGCTTGCGGGCGGCCGCTATCGGCGGCGGCCATGCCCGGCGCGCCCGCCCACAGCATGAGGGCGGCCGCCGGCAATGCCAACACCCTCGCCAGCATCCTCCGGGCCGGCGCACCGGCGGGTGATCCAGTCACGGCCGGGGCCGCCGGGTCTGGGCTTGGCTCTGATGGTCAGGCCGGCCCGTCGATGACGGATGACGACTCATCGCCTCCGCGAGCTCCGCCGCGTGCCGTCGCGCCGAAATCCAAGCCGGATGCAGCTCGAGGACGATTACCCTGGCATCGCCGATGGACACCACAGGCTCCGTTGCGGGAACTGTCACAGTCACAACCCTTATTTGAGCGGTTCGCCGGAAAAGTCGATAGGGACCGAAGTCCCGACCGCGAGGGACCTCCGTTCGTCTGTCGTTCCCCGGGTTCACCAGGGGCGATTCGCGGAGGTGACCAAGGCCCCGAACCGCTGTGCCTTTGCGCCCTTACCGGGCCGCGAGTCCCCATGCAGCATGGGAGGTGCCCGAGCCATAGTCGTTAAGGAGTTGGCCATGAGGTCGCTGATCGTGTGCGCTTCGAGATCACACGGCAACACCCGCCTGGTGGCCGACCGGATGGCCGAGGTGCTGGATGCCGAGGTCGTCACGCTCGAGTCGGTCGACCCCGGGATCGTTCGCGACTACGACCTCGTGGGTTTTGGTTCCGGCATCTACTACATGATGGCGGATGCAAGGCTGCGGAAAATGATCCGTCAACTCCCCTCCGCCGACGACCACACCGCAGCGTTCACGTTCTTCACCAGCGGCGCACGCGAGATTCCGCTGTTGGGTTACCACAGGCCGATTCGGGAAAAGCTCGAGCAGAAGGGTTTCGAGGTGATCGGATCGTTCTCGTGCCGAGGGTTCGACACGGTCGGGCCGTTCGGATTCATCGGTGGAATCAACCGGGGGCGGCCCGACGGTCACGACCTCGACCGGGCTGCGGCGTTCGCCGCTCGGGTGCGAAGGCGGGCCGTGGGTTCTCATGCGGCTTCATAGCGAAGGTCGGCCGGCCTCGTCGCGGACGAGGACAAGGGCCCTTCGGTCGGATGGGTCGGGACTTTCGGCCGCTGACTGACGAACCATCGCGGCCCTAGCGTCAGGAGTAGCCGCGTCGCCTACGGCGGCGCTGCGCGGTGTGGATCGAGGTGGTCGTCATGCATCAACTGGCCGCAACTCTGGTGGTTTTGGGGGTCGTCGTCGCGGTGTTGCTGGCCGTGGCGTCGGTCAGGGTGGTGCAGCAATACCAACGTGGGGTGCATTTCCGCCTCGGCCGGGTGATCGGCGTTCGCGAGCCCGGGCTGCGGATCATCGTTCCGATCATCGACCGGCTATGGCGGATTTCGATGCGCATCGTGACCATGCCGATCCAGTCCCAGGGCATCATCACCCGCGACAACGTCAGTGTCGACATCGCCGCTGTTGCCTACTTCCGGGTCGTCGATGCCCAAAAGGCCGTCGTCGTCATCGAAAACGTCAACGCCGCCATCGACCAAATCGCACAGACCACCCTCCGCAATGTCGTTGGGCAACATTCCCTCGACGAAGTGCTGGCCCAAACCGAGAAGATCAACGGCAGCATTCGCCAGATCCTCGACGCCACCACGGTGGAATGGGGCGTGGAGGTCACCTTGGTGGAACTCAAGGACATTCAGCTCCCGGACAGCATGAAACGCGCGATGGCGCGCGAGGCCGAGGCGGAGCGGGAGAAGCGGGCCAAAATCATTGCAGCCGAGGGGGAGGCCCGCGCCGCCGCCGCGCTCGGCGACGCCTCCGACACCATGATGAGGCACCCGCTGGCCCTGCAGCTGCGCAACCTGCAGACCTTGCTCGAACTCGGGGTGGAGAAGAACACCACCATCGTCTTTCCCGCCCCGCTGATGACCGCGATCGGCGAGCTGACCGCGTTCTTGGCACGTGAGACCGACGCGTCCAAGACCACCGGCCAACCCGACGAAAAGCTGGTGCGGGCAGCGGCACTGCAATGAACGCCGGTGCGATCCGGTGACCTTTGGCCCTGTCCCATAACCGGTTCCGTGAGTAGCACTTTACCCATGCGCCACAGGGCGAGATCGCCACAGGACGTCGACGTCCAGGTCACCACGCGTGACGAACTTCCCGCGGCGGCCGAATACGCGCGCAGCAAGATCGGTGAGCTGACGCGCTACGCAAGCCGCCCGGTGCGCCACGCCCGCGTGCGACTCACCAGGCATCGCGATCCGGCGGTGCAGCGCCCCGTCGTCGCGCAGGCCAACCTCGATGTCGACGGCCGGCCGATCCGCGCCCAGGTCCAGGCCGACACGGCGCGCGAAGCGGTCGATCTGCTCGCGGCGCGGTTGCGTCGCCGCCTGGAACGCGCCGCCGAGCATTGGGAGGCGCGCCGCGGCGAGCTACCGGCAGTTCCCGATGAGTGGCGGCACGAGTCCGAGCCGGCGCACCGGCCCAACTACTTCCCCCGTCCGGCAGACCAGCGCCGCGTCATCCGGCGCAAGTCGTTCACTCCGGCGCCCTGCACCCTCGACGATGCCGCACGCGAAATGGACTTGCTCGACTACGACTTTCACCTGTTCACGGAGAAAGGTACGGGCACCGCCAGTGTGCTGTATCGCGCCGGGCCAACCGGCTACCGGCTTGCGCTGGCAGCCCCGGCTCTGGCCGACCAGGTGAGTCGGCATGCGCTACCCGTGACGATCAGTCAACAACCGGTGCCGTGTCTCACCGAAGAGGGCGCCGCCGACCGGATGGCCGCGCTCGGCCTGCCCTTCCAGTTCTTCATCCACGCCGCTTACGGCTGCGCCGGGGTGTTGTACCACCGCTATGACGGGCATTACGGCTTGATCACCCCCGCGGGCTAGGCCCCCCTACGGCGGTGTGCAGGGCACATCGGCGCGCTCACCGGGGACCAAGGACCCTCGCAGGCATGGCCGCGCTCCGCGCAGACTGGCGCCATGGCCGACACGACGAAGCGGATCGCCCAGACCACCGCGCTGCTGACCGTTCTCTACTGTGCGCGCAGGTACTACCGCAACTGGGGCGCAACCAAGGCGGAGTCGCAGACGCGATTTCCGGGCGACACCTTGGTGAGCGATCCGGCGGTCCAGACGACCGAGGCGGCCGACATCGACGCGTCGGCGCCCGTGGTCTGGTCCTGGCTACTCCAGATGGGCCAGGAGAGGGGCGAACGCTACGACGTCGACGGGAGGAGAAGCCCTGTGGGGCAAAATGATCGGGAGGGACTCCGGGTGGGGGATGCGATCCGCCTGGCTCCCGAAGGCTGGATGGGGATACCCGACGGGTTGACGCTGCGCGTCGCCGAGATCGTGCCCGAAAAGTACGTCGTGCTCAACGCCATGCGATCCGAGCCGCGCTGGAATGCCGTCTTGTCATTTCATCTCCAGCCACACTGGCAGGACCGTGTCCGACTCCTCGCACGCGCCCGAATCGCCTTGCGCTACCCGGGCGAAGTGTTCGTCATGGAACTGGCCAGGCCGGTGATCGCGCTCGGAACGCGTGCGTTGTTGGTGGCGGCCAAGCGCCGGGCCGAGCGCCGTACCTTGACGGAGCCAATGCGGTCTTCGGTCGAGACGAGTTGACGATTCCAGGCCGAACGACCCTAGTGCCGACTGCGCCGACCCGCCTACCTTCGACAGCAGCAGGAAGGGTCGGACGATGAAGCCAATCCTCGTAGGAATCGACGGTTCCTCGGCGGCGATCGTGGCCGCGCTGTGGGGCATCGACGAGGCGATCACCCGCGGTGCGCCGCTGCGTCTCATCTCCGTCGTCAAGCCGACGCATGAGTCTCCGGAAGAATACGAGCGCGACTTCGCGCACGCCGAGAAGTCGCTCCTGCAAGCACGGTTGGCAGTCGAGGCCACCGGTAAGGCGGTGACAATCGAAACGGACGTGCCGCGGGGCCCCGCCGGGTCGGTGCTGTTGGATGCATCCTCGGAAGCGGAGATGATCTGCGTCGGTTGTGTCGGCATCGGACGCTTCGCGCGCTCCATCGTGGGTTCGACGGCGACGGAGCTCGCCGAGAAGGCGCACTGCCCGGTCGCGGTCTTGCGGACCGGCTCCGACCGGCCGCCACCCGACATCAATTGGATCGTCGTCCGGATGACGGACGCACCCGGAAACGACGCCATCGTGAATTATGCTGCGGCGGAAGCAAAATTGCGCAGGGCACCCATGCTGGTCCTCGGTGGCCGGCCCGAGGAGCTCACCGAGCATGCCGACGGCGCGTTCGAACGCCGGGTGGCAGAATGGCGCCGGCACTATCCCGAGGTGCGCGTCTACCCGATCACCACGAAGGATGCCATCGCCAGCTACCTGAGCGCCAACGACGAGAGAGTGCAGCTCGCCGTGATCAGCGGCGAGGAGGCCGGTCAGCTGGCGCAGTTGGTCGGGCCCCAAGGGCATCCGCTCTTCCGCCACCCCGAATGCTCCGTGCTCGTTGTGCGCTAGTGGCGCCGTGAAGATCAGTCCCAGAAGCCGCGCGGCCGACACCGCGCGGGGCGGGGAACGGGTCCTGGTCGGTGCCGACGTCCCGGGCGCGCGCTTCGTCAGCGTGCTGATGCTGCTGTGCATCCTGGTCTGGTTGGTGGTGCTGGTCGCACGCGAGCATCTGGGCTACGAACGTGTCGCCCCGGGCCGGTTCGGCTGGTCGGTGGCGCTACTGGGCGCCGCCGCCCTGATCGCGCGCGGCATCTTCCTCGGCCGTCCGGTGACCACCGCGCACGCGATTTACGCGGCTGCGGCGGTGGGTGCCGGCCTGGGCGCGCATTTCCTGTCCTGGGCGGTGCTGGGCAATGTTCTCATTGCCGGCGGCGGGCTCGCGCTGATGCTGCCCACCGCGGCCCGACCGCAGCCGGACCTGCTGGGCCAGGTGTGGGCGCTGGTCAACGCGACGCGGGGGGATCCCTTGGCGCCGTTCGCCATGCAGTCGAGCAAGAGCTATCACTTCAACACCGACGCGACCGCGGCGATCGCTTACCGCACGCGCCTGGGATTCGCCGTGGTCAGCGGCGACCCGATTGGCGATGCGACGCAATTCGACGCTCTGGTGGCCGATTTCGTCCGCATGTGCCGCGGCCGGGGATGGCAGATCATCGTCTTGGCCGCCGGCGAACGCCACCGTCGGTTGTGGCGCAATGACACGGTGGGGCAGCCGATGCTGTCGGTGCCGATCGGCCGCGATGTCGTCGTCGATATCCGCCACTTCACCCTGAGAGGGCGCCGCTTTCGCAATCTGCGCCAGGCGGTGCAGCGCACGCGCAACTGCGGCGTCACGACCGAGATCGTCGACGAACAAAAACTCGACGCTGCCACGCTGGCCGAGCTGACCGGGGTGTTGTACGCCGCTCACCGCGCGGCGCGCACCGACCGCGGATTTTGCATGAACCTCGACGGGGCGCTGCAGGGCCGCTTCCCCGGTGTCATGTTGGCCATTGCGCGAGACGGGCACGGGCGGGCGCTCGCGTTTCACCGATACCTAACCGCAGGTCAGGGATCCGAAGTCAGCCTCGACGTGCCGTTCCGCCGCCCGGACGCCCCCAACGGGGTCGACGAGCGACTCAGCGTGGACATGATCGCTCACGCGGAACATACTGGTGGGCAGCGGCTTTCGCTGGCATTCGCGGCGTTTCCGGAAATCTTCGAAGCCGCTCAACCGGGCGTGCTACAGCGGATCGCGCTGTGGCTGATCCACTTGCTGGACCCCCTGATCCGGCTGGAATCCCTGTACCGCTACCTCCGCAAGTTCCACGCGCTCTCCGAGCGGCGCTACGTCGTGCTGTGCGCTCACCACATTCCGGCGGCGCTGCTGGTCTTGCTGTCCCTGGAGTTCCTGCCGCGCCCACGCCACATGAGGTCCGGGTAGCCGCACGGTCACTGGACCGCACCGAAACGGAACCGGCGGCCGGTGACAGCCTCGGGAATGATCCGCACGTAGTGCGACTTGTCGTAGCTCGTCCAGGGCAGTACCTGGGCGCGCTCGGCTTCCTCGATGTCCTCGTTGGAGCGCAGGGAGCGCGCGGTGCCCTTGATGATCACGCTCCACCCCTCGGCGACGTTGTGGTCGTCGACCTCGAAGAGCACCCGGTTGTTTATCGCGGTGCTGACCAACTTCGTGCCCTCCGCGGTGCGAAACAGCACAGTACGGCGCTGGACGACGTAATTCACCGGGAAGATCTCGGGCTGACCACCCACGCTGGTGACCAGGCGCCCCAGCGTCACGCCCGCCAGTAGATCCCAGCATTCGTTCACCGGCAGGATGGAAACCCCATCATCGATCAGCGACATCAGTCATCCCCTTCATCGAAGCACTGCACCCATCGTATTGCGGAGGGCCATAACGAGCGGCGGCCGAAAGTCCCGCAGTGCGGGGACAAAAGTTGTTTACCCACCTGGCCATGCCGGCGCACCGCGGAGTGCCTAGCGGATCTGCAGCACATCGCCCAGCCCGCGTCGTGGTGTTGCCGCCGGCAGGTTCTCCAGCGGCGGGGCTATCCCCGCGCGGATCAACACTTGCGGTTCGCCGCGCCTGCCGACGATTTCACGCACGATGTCACGGCTCTCGTCCAGTTCGATCAGATGGGTGAGCGGGCAGGTCGCCATCCCGGCCACCGTGCATTCGAGCAACACCGTCGACAACACTTCGCCACACCGCAACACCTCCGACCTGGTGTCCTCGAGGGTCGACAGCACAAGGATTTTCGCCCAATCCGCTTTGACCTCGCCGCGGCGGTCCGCGTGGCTCCTGACGGGGAAGCTGCGGGCCACGTCGACCCGCCAGCTCTCCCGGTCGGACGCCAGCGCGCTTGGCGGCATCCCTTCGGCCAAGACGAAAGAGGAAGTCCACCAGTCGAGTTCGGCGTGATAGTAGGAGTCGTCGCGGCGGAGCTCCTCGGTGAGTTGCGACGCCTCCGCCAGCAGCGGCCGCAGATCGTCGGGGAGAACGTCCAGGATGACCTGGGTGCCGTCGAAGGTGCCGCGCAGTGTCGGTTCGAACAGGTCCCAGTACGTGGGACTTCCCAATGGAAGCCGGTCGGTGCGGCGCTGCAGGATGGCCTCGGCGCGGCGGTGCTGGGCTTCGGTGACGTGCGCTAGGGGGCTGAATGTGATCGAGGCCAGCTGGTCGGGGTCAACCGGGTCGGGAAACCGCTCGACATTCGGTGCCCAGCCCGCCGCGGTCATGGCGACGCAAAGGTGGTTCAGGACGGCTCCACAGGACAGGATCACTTCTCGCCCGGAATGGTCGGTGGACGGTATCGCCCGGTGACGGTCGACGAAGAGGCGCAGGGCGCCGTCCTCGGCCACCCAGCGCCAGGGCTGACTGTTGTGCACCGAGGGGGCGCGGCAGGCGAGCAGCACCGCCCTTTCGAGCACGTCGATGCCCGGCGTCTCCGGCGTCCTGGCCATCATGCCAACCCCCTGTTGAGTGGGTCCCGAAAAGCGCTGCGGCCGTGGCACTTCGCGGCTCAGACGGTGGACGCGTTCGTTTCCACGTAGCCGACCACGTCGGCCAGCGTTCGCAGCGATGCGTAATCCGATTCCGGGATGTCGACATGCAGTCGCTTGTGGATCCCGCGCAGAAAGCTCAGCCAGTCCATGGAATCCAGATCGACCTGGTCGCGCAGCAGGACGTCGTCGCGAATGTCTTCGGGGTCGACTTCGGGGGCAATCGTCGTCAGCACCGACAACACCACGGCGCGGGTGTCTTCATTGGTCATTTCGCATCACTTCTCTAACAGGTCGGGCTGCTGGAGCAGCTCGTTGATCGCGGCGAGGAATAGCGCGCCCCGGTGTCCGTCGCTGGCGCGGTGGTCGGCGGCGAGGGTGGCCTGGACGGTCGTGACGACGCGGATCCCACCGTCGATGACGCAGACCCGCTCGGCGGGCTGGCCGAAACCGACGATCGCGACCTGCGGCGGGTAGATGACGCCGAAGACCGCGTCGACGCCCTGGTCGCCCAGGTTGGTGAGCGTGATGGTCGGGTCCGACATCTCCGAACTGCGCAGCGAGAAGGATCGTGCCCGCGCCACCAGATCGGTGAGGTCGTCCATCAATTCGTCCAGCTTCTTCTCCGGGACGTCGTGGATGGCCGGCGCGACGAGGCCGCCGCCGCGCAGCGATATCCCGACACCGACATGAACTCCGTTCGCGGGCTCGAACCCGTCTTCCCGCCAGAATCCGTTGAACTCGCCGAACCGCTGCGCGGCGAGGCCGACGGCCTTCAACAGCAACACGGCCGGCAGCACCCGTTCGTCGATGGATCGCTGCGCGTTTCGCGGCGTCAGCCAGGACAGCGACTTCTCCAGCATGATTTCTTCGGCGAGGTAGTAGTGCGGGATCTCCCGCTTCGACCGGCTCATCGCCGCGGCGATCGACTTTCGCATCTGTGTCGCGCGGTCGGCCGCCGTCGGTTTGCCCGCCGGTTGCGGGGCCGGCTTGGCCGCGGCGGGCTTGGCTGCGGCCGCGTGCTCGACGTCGTTGATGGTGACGGCGCCCTGTGGTCCGGTGCCGCTGACCGCGTCGACATCGATACCCAGCGACTGGGCCAACCGCCGCGCGGCCGGTGACACCCAGCGGCGCCGCCCGGGGGAAGTCGGGGGAGCGCTGGGCGCGGGCGGCGGCTTCGGCGGTGCGGTCGCCGGCTTGGTGGCGGCCTTCGTCGACGGACGTGGCCGGGTCGGCGCCTCCGCCTCCTCGCCGGGCGCCGTCAGCGTGGCCAATGTCGTTCCCACTTGGACGGTTTCACCGACGGGCACGACGAGTTCGTTGACGATGCCCTCCTGCCAGCATTCGACTTCGACCGCGGCCTTGGTGGTCTCGACGATGGCCACGACCTGTCCGCGAGTCACCTTGTCCCCGGGCTTGACCATCCACTCGTCGAGGGTGCCTTCATCCATGTCGGAGCCGAGCGAGGGCATCTTGAATTCGATCACGACCGTTCTCCGAACAGGCTCTGCACGGCGGCGACGATCTTGGGGGTTTGGGGGAGGGCGGCCTCTTCGAGGTGCTTGGCGTAGGGCATGGGTACTTCGGTGCTGCACACCCTGGCCACCGGTGCGTCGAGGTCGTAGAAGGCGCCCTCCATCACGCGCGCGGTGACTTCCGCGGCCAGGCTGCCGGTGCGCCAAGCCTCGTCGATGACCACCGCGCGGTGTGTCTTGCGGACGGATTCGAGGATGGTGCCGTCGTCGAGTGGCCGCAGGACACGCAGATCGATTACTTCGCAGTCGATTCCGGAAAGCGAGAGCTCATTGGCGGCGTCGAGCGTCTTGGGCAGGCTACCGCCGTAGGTGATCAGGGTGACGTCGCCGCCGCTGCGGCGGACCGCCGCCCCCGAGATGTCCGTCGGGGTGAGGACGTCGACGTCGGTCGAGGTGTTGTAGAGCTGCACGTGTTCGAAGATCACCACCGGGTCCGGGTCCGCCAGGGCTGGCGCCAGCATGCCGTACGCGTCCTCGACGGTGGCCGGCGCGAGGACCTTGATGCCCGGGATGTGGGCATACCACCCCTCCAGGCTGTGCGAATGCTGCGCGCCGAGCTGGCGGCCGGCGCCCGTCGCCATGCGGACGACGATCGGCACCGAGAATTGCCCGCCGGACATATGACGCAGGGCCGCAGCGGTATTGACGATCTGATCGAGCGCCAGCAGGCTGAAGTTCACCGTCATGACTTCCACGATCGGGCGTAACCCGTTAAGCGCGGCACCGATCCCGATGCCGACGAAGCCCAATTCCGAAAGCGGCGTGTCCCGCACGCGGTCGGGGCCGAACTCCTCCAGCAGGCCCTTGGAGGCGGCGTACGTTCCCCATACCGTCCGACGTCCTCGCCCATCAGCACGACCCGCGGGTCGTCGCGCAGGGCGTCGCGCAGCGCGTCGTGCACGGCGCTCCGGTAGCTGGTCTTCATCGCGCCCCCTCCGGAGTCAGCACGTCGCGTTCGAGATCCGCCACGTCTTCCCACGTTCCGGCGTCGGCGAACGCCACCGCGCCCTCGATCTCGGCGGCGGCCGCGTCCTCGATCTCACGCACGTCGGCGTCGGACAGCGTGCCGCTGTCCAAGCACTTCTCGGTGAACGCCTGGATCGGGTCGCGCTCGCGCCACCGTTCGACCTCGGCCTTGTCCCGATACAGTTCCGGGTCGAACATCGAATGCGCTCGGAACCGGTAGGTGCGGAATTCGATGAAGAATGGGCCGCCCGTGTCGCGGACGTGATCAACACCCTGCTGCGCGGCCCCGTGGCACGCCTCGACATCCATCCCGTCGACGGCCAGTGTGGGAACGCGGTAGGCGGCCGCCTTGACGGTGAGATCGGTCTGAGACTGCGCGCGGTCCAGCGCGGTGCCCATCGCGTAAAGGTTGTTCTCGCAACAGAACAGCACCGGAAGGTTCCACAGGGCCGCCATGTTCAACGATTCGTGAAACGCGCCTTCGGCCACCGCGCCATCGCCGAAGTAGCAGGCGGTCACCCGCTTCTGCTGCAGTATGGCGTCGGCCAGCGCGATGCCCACCGCGAGCGGCAGGCCGCCGGCGACGATCGCATTACCGCCGTAGAAGCGCTTGGCCGCGTCGAACAAATGCATCGAGCCGCCGCGACCGCGCGAGCAGCCCTCCTGCTTGCCGAACATCTCGGCCATGATCGAGGTCATCGGGATGCCGCGCAGCAGCGCGTGCGCGTGCTCGCGGTAGGTCGCGACGACCGCGTCGTCGTCGGCCAGCGCGCGCAGCGACCCGGCGGCCACCGCCTCCTCACCGACGTAGAGGTGGAGGAATCCGCGAATCTTGGCCGCGCTGTAGAGCTCCGCGCATTTCTCCTCCATCCGCCGCACGCGGACCATGTCGGACAAGAGTTCATGGGCGAGCTTCGTATCGGTCATGACGGCACCCCCTGGGCCCGGCTGGCGGGTTGTCGCTCGATGGTGGAGGTGTCACCCTCGGGCAGTCCGAGTTCGCGGGCCTTCAGCAGCCGGCGCATGATCTTGCCGCTGCTCGTGTGCGGCAGCGAGTCGACGATCTCGATCTCTTTGGGCGCCACGGTCGCTCCGAGCCGTTTGCGCGCGTGGCCCAGCAGTTGCAGCCGCAGGTCTTCGTCGCCGACCACACCATTCTTCAGCGTGACAAAGGCTTTGACCATTTCGCCGACCGTCGGATCGGGTATGCCGATGACGGCCGCCTCGGCGACCGCGGGGTGGTCGGTCAGCGCGCTCTCCACTTCGAACGGCCCGATCAGATGTCCCGCGGACTTGATCACGTCGTCTTTGCGCCCGACGAACCAGAAATAGCCGTCGGCATCCTTTTTGGCGAGATCCCCGGACAGGTACAACCCGTCCGCAAAGGAGTTTCGGTATCGCTCCTCGGCGTTCAGATAGCCGCGGAACATCGACGGCCAGCCCGGCTTGAGCGCGAGCTCGCCCTCGACGCCGGGTTCGTCGATCACCTCGACGGGCCCGTCATCGTCGCGGCGCACGATGAATGCTTCCACGCCGGGCAGCGGCCGACCCATCGATCCGGGCTTGATGTCGAACGCGGGCGTGTTGGCGATCATGATGCCGCCCGTCTCGGTCTGCCACCAATTGTCGTGAATCGGTAAGCCCAGCACCCGCTTTCCCCACCAGACCGCTTCCGGGTTGAGCGGTTCACCCACGCTGGCGATGAAGCGCAGCCGCGGGAAGTGGTATCGCGCGGGAAGTTCCGGTCCCGCCTTGATGAGCATCCGGATGGCGGTCGGTGCGGTGTACCACACCGATACACCCTCGTCCTGCAGGATGCGGTACCAGCGTTCCGCGTCGAACTCGGCTTCGTCGACGATGGAGGTGACCCCGTGCAACAGCGGGCTGATGATGCCGTAGGACGTGCCCGTCACCCAGCCGGGATCGGCTGTGCACCAATAGGTGTCGTCGGGATGAAGGTCGAGCGCGTACAAGCCGGTGACGTAGTGCATCACGACGGCGCCGTGTACGTGGATGGCGCCTTTGGGCGTGCCCGTGGTCCCGCTGGTGAAGTGCAGCAAGGCCGGGTCGTCGGCGGTGGTGGGCTCGATCGGCGGGTTCTCGTCGGCCGCGTTCACCGACTGCCAGAAATCGAGCGTGCCCGGCGGGGCGCCGTCGGCTTGGCCGTCATCGACGACGAAGACGTGCCGCACCGACGGCAGCCGATCACGGATCTTGGCGACCTTGCGCTGGTAGATCGCCCTGGTGGTCACCAGGACGTCGGCTCGCCCGATGTTGACTCGGGTGGCAATCGGCTCGGGCCCGAAGGCCGAGAACAAGGGGGAGACGACGCTGCCGTTGCGCAGCGCGCCCAGCATCGCGACGTAGAGCGCAGGGGTGCGGCCCATGAGGGTGAACACGCGATCGCCCTTGTTGATGCCCAGCGAGCGCAGCGCGGCCGAGAATCGCCTGGACAGCCGGCCGAGCTCGGCGTAACTGAGGTCGTGGGTGGTGATCACGCCGTCCCACGGCCTATCGGTGGCGAACCGCAGGGCCGTGCGCGTCGCGGTCGGGCCGGCGGCGTGCCTGTCCAGCGCGGCGTAGGCGATGTTGCACAGGCCGGGCCCCATGCCTTCGCACAGATCCGGTACATCGGACCAGTGGAACCGGGCGCGCTCGCGCTCGTAGTCGGTGAGGTTGGGCCGAACGCGAGAGTCAGCGGCCGTTTTGTGGATGACGTCCATAACAGGGTCCTCGGTTGCTTGGTCGCTTCATCGTTTGCCGCCCGGCGACGCCGCAATAGAGACAAAGGTCATCAGTCGCGCCGGTGGCGCCGCGGGCCCAATGACCCGACCCTGGGGACCAAGGACCCTGGTGCGTGATGCGCCGATGCCCGAGGGTCCAAGTAAGACAGGAGAGGCGACTGGCGATGACCCCAACGATGGTCGACACCAAAGTGCTCACCAGGGCGGTGGAGCTGGCGTGCCGGGCACCCTCGCTGCACAACAGCCAGCCATGGCGCTGGGTAGCCGGCGGCCCTGCGGTCGATCTCTTCGCCGACCCACAGCGCATGGTGCCATCGGCCGACAGCTCGGGCCGCGAGTCGATCATCAGCTGCGGCGCGGTGCTGGACCACTTCCGGGTCGCGATGGCCGCCGAGGGGTGGGAGACCAGGGTCGACGAGTTCCCCAACCCCAACAACCCCGACCACCTGGCCGCGATCGATTTCGCCTCCGCCGACTACGTCGGCGTCGCCCGACGAGACCGCGCCGCGGCGATCGTCCGTCGCAGGACCGACCGGCGCCCGTTCGGTGCGCCCAGGGGCTGGACGTCCTTCGAGCCGGTCCTGCGCAGCGCCTACGACAATGACCTGGCCCGCCTCGACGTACTGGCCGACGACGCGCGGCCGCGCCTGGTGGAGGCCGCCCGCCTCAATGAGGCGTTGCGCCGCTACGACGACGTCTACCAACACGAATTACGGTGGTGGACGGCGCCGGGCAGGCATGACGACGGCATACCCGGAGCCGCGCTGGTGAACGAGACCAAGCAGCCGACCGTCGACGTCAACCGCCGGTTTCCTCCCGACGGGCAGACCCGGGCAAGTTCGGCGGGTCCCCACGATCAAGCGGAGGTCCTTGTCCTCTCCACGCCGGGGGACGCCCGTGCGGACGCGTTCCGGTGCGGCCAGGCGCTTTCGGCGATCCTGCTGGAGTGCACCATGGCCGGCTTTGCGACCTGCACCGTGACACACGTGACGGAGCTGCAAGCGAGCCGCGACATGATTTCCGAGCTCATACCCGATGCCGAAGCGGTACCCCAGGTGTTGATCCGGGTCGGCACCACGCCCCCAGGCAGGGGCGCTCCAGAGCCGACACCGCGGCGGAGGATCCGCGACGTCCTGGAGATGCGTCAATAGCACGAGTCCGGTTGCGCCTCAATCTATTCGAAGGGAGATATAGTGAACGCCCAGGAAGGGGACTGGCTCGTCGTCAAGAGCGGCACGGTCGGCCGCGCGGATCTGCGCGGGTTGATCACCTCGGTGCGTTCGCCGAATGGTGAACCGCCGTACCGGGTCCGGTGGCTGGCCACCGGGGAGGAAGCGACCGTGTTCCCGGGCCCCGACGCGATCATCGTCACGGCCGCGGAGCAGAAGGCCGCCGACGAGCGCGCACTGTCCCGGTTCAGCGCGATACAAGCCGCCATCCGCGACCACGCCCGAGGCGGGTAGCAGCCAAATGCCTTCTACCACAGACGGATGCCCGTCGTTGACCGATGCCGACGTCGATGAGCTCGCGTTCGCGTTCCTGCACTCGCCCTATGCCGGCGACACCTATGTCGACTGGCGCCTGGACCAGCGGCTCGACGGCTTTCTCCGCCACCGCGGATTGGTCCGTGTCGTGCAAGACGGCGACGCCTACGGCCTGATCCTCAACCGGGTCATGGCCTACATCGCCGAGCTGCGTCGACGCTGAGCCGACGAACGACCCGCAAGCCTGGGACTTCGGTCCCTACCGCCGAAAACGGCGGGCTGGTCGGATGAACTCAGCAAGGATCGATCTAAAAGATTCGAGGAGTTTCCATGACTGCCCCTCCCGACCGGTGGCCGAGGTAAGTCGACAGTGGCCGGGGTGTGTGATGACCAGAGCAGCTGACGCTACCCGCCGCTCGCCGCGGCGCGTGTTCCGCGACCGCGGCGAGGCCGGCCGCGTGCTGGCGAATCTCCTCGGTGCCTACCGGGATCGGCACGACGTGATCGTGCTGGGGCTGGCGCGGGGCGGCATACCCGTGGCGTGGGAGGTGGCGGCGGCGCTGCATGCCCCATTGGATGCCTTCATCGTGCGCAAGCTCGGTGCCCCCGGCCACGAGGAGTTCGCCGTGGGAGCATTGGCGAGCGGGGGCCGCGTCGTGGTCAACGACGACATCGTGCGGGGTTTGCGCATCACGCCGCAGGAATTGCGCGCCGTCGCCGAGCGCGAGGGCCGCGAACTGATCCGGCGCGAGGCCGTCTACCGCGACGGTCGTCCACCCGTGGACGTCGCCGGCAAGACGGTCATCCTGGTCGACGACGGATTGGCCACCGGCGCAAGCATGTCCGCGGCCGTGCAGGCGCTACGCGAAGCCGAGCCCGCGCACATCGTCGTCGCCGTGCCGGCGGCGCCGGAGTCCACCTGCCGGGAATTCGCCGGACAGGTCGACGATGTCGTGTGCGCGAGCATGCCCACGCCGTTCTTCGCGGTCGGGGAGTCGTTCTGGGATTTCCGCCAAGTCACCGACGAAGAGGTTCGCCGGCTGCTCGCCACGCCGACGACCGGGGCCTCGACGGCCGCCGTGGCGGGCACGCCCGCCGAGCTGATCAGCCGGGTGGCCATCGACGCGCCGGCGGGTGTCCCGCCGCGCGAGACGCTCGACGAGCTGATCGGTGACGCGCGCATCGTGCTGATCGGCGAAAGCTCTCATGGCACACACGAGTTCTACGAGGCCCGGGCGGAGATCACGAAGTGGCTGATCGAGGAGAAGGGTTTCTGCGCCGTCGCGGCGGAGGCCGACTGGCCCGACGCCTACCGGGTGAATCGCTACGTCCGCGGCATCGGGGACGACACGAGCGCCGACGAGGCGTTGAGCGGATTCGAGCGCTTTCCCGCCTGGATGTGGCGCAACACCGTGGTTCGTGACTTCGTCGAGTGGCTGCGAACCCGAAACCGGCTGCACGAGAACAACGGCCAGCGCCAGGCCGGCTTCTACGGCCTGGACCTCTACAGCCTGCACCGGTCGATGCACGAAGTGATCGGCTACCTCGAGAAGATCGACCCCAGGGCGGCGGCGCGGGCGCGGGAACGTTACGCCTGCTTCGACCACGCCTCGGCGGACGACGCTCAGGCGTACGGCTTCTCGGCGGCCTTCGGTGCCGGCCCCTCGTGTGAGCAGGAAGCGATCGACCAATTGGTCGACATCCAGCGCAATGCGTTGGTCTATGCGCGCCGCGACGGACTGCTCGCCGAGGACGAATTGTTCTACGCCCACCAGAACGCCCAGACGGTGCACAACGCGGAGGCGTACTACCGGGCGATGTTCAGCGGGCGCGTCACCTCGTGGAACCTGCGGGACAAGCACATGGCGCAGACGCTCGAGGCGCTGCTGAAGCATCTGGACCGCCACCAGGATGTCCCCTCCGCGCGAATCGTCGTGTGGGCCCACAACTCCCACGTCGGGGACGCGCGCGCCACCGAAGTGTGGGCCGATGGACAGCTCACGCTCGGTCAGCTGGTCCGACAGCGGCACGGCGACGAATCACGTCTGATCGGCTTCAGCACGTACGCGGGCACTGTCACCGCCGCCAGCGACTGGGGTGGCATCGCCGAACGAAAGGTCGTCCGCCCGGCGCTGGGCGGGAGCATCGAAGAACTCCTGCATGAGACGGGCAGGAGCGGGTTCTTGGTATCGGCGCAGATCAGCCCGGCGGCCGCGGAACCGCTGAGCGCGGTCCGATTGGGGCGCGCCATCGGCGTGATCTACCGGCCCGAAACCGAACGGCAGAGCCACTACTTCCATGTCCGGCCGGCGGACCAGTTCGACGCGATGATTCACATCGACCGGACCCGGGCGCTGGAGCCCCTCGAGGTCACCAGCCTGTGGATCGCGGGCGAAACGCCGGAAACGTATCCCAGCGGCCTCTAAGGGGCGACGAGGACTATGGAGACGCCAGCCGAGCGGGGTACGGGCCGTGCACAGATCGTGACGCTGACCATGAATCCGGCGCTCGACATCACGACAAGTGTCGGCGTCGTGCGGCCGACCGATAAATTGCGCTGCTCCGCCACGCGTTACGACCCGGGCGGAGGAGGCATCAACGTCGCGCGGATCGCTCGGGTCCTGGGCGGCTCGGTGTTGGCGGTGTTTCCTGCGGGCGGCTCGCACGGCGGTCTCGTGACGAGTCTGCTCAGCGATGCCGAAGTGCCGTTCCGGCGGATTCCGATCGGTGCGCAAACGCGCGAGAGCTTCACCGTCAACGAGACCAGTACCGGCCAGCAATACCGGTTCGTCCTGCCGGGCCCGGAGCTGACGGTCCCGGAGCAGGAGCAGTGCCTCGACCTGCTGCGGATCGCGGCCGAATCGGCCGGATTCGTCGTGGCGAGCGGCAGCCTGCCACCGGGCGTCCCCGCCGACTACTACCAGCGGGTTGCCGATATCTGCCAACAACTGGGTGTGCCGCTCATCTTGGATACGTCCGGCGGCGGCTTGCAGCACATCTCCTCGGGTGTGTTCCTCCTCAAGGCGAGTGTGCGAGAACTGAGAGAATGCGTCGGCCGCCGGCTCGCCACCGAGCCCGAGCAATTCGCCGCCGCGCATGAGCTGATCGACCATGGTCGCGCACAGGTCGTGGTGGTGTCCCTGGGTTCTTACGGCGCACTGCTTGCGACACGCCATACCAGACAGCGGTTTTCGGCGGTACCGATGCGAAGCGGGAGCGGCGTCGGTGCGGGCGACGCGATGGTTGCCGCGATCACCGTGGCTCTCGGTCGCGGATGGCCCCTGGCCAAGTCCGTGCGTTTCGGGATCGCCGCCGGCACGGCGATGCTGATGACGCCGGGCACGGAGGCCTGCGAGCGGGCGGACGTGGAGAGGTTGTTCGATCTCGTCGGCGAACCCTCGGACGTCACCGACGTCGGGACGAACGGCATCGCTGCTGAGGCCTAACGGCCCCTCCGCAACGTGAACAGTCGCAATACCCTGGCGGGTAGCGATGAGAATCAGTCAGGAGCCGACATGACGGGGCTGGACGCGAAGTCAGTGGTCGTGGGCGTCAACGGCTCGCACGCCGCAGTGAACGCCGCCAAATGGGCGGTCGACGAGGCGGTGAGTCGGCAGCTGCCCCTTCGCGTCGTCTATGTCATCGCCGGCCGAGAGGCGCCGAAGGGGTCGGCGGCCAGCTCCGAGTGGGAGCTGGAGCGCGCGGAAATGGCGCTGTCGCAAGCGGAGTGGGCCCTGCAGACGGCGGCGAAACCGGTCGAGGTGGAGACGGCAATCCTCTCGGGGGATCCCGCGCAGGTGCTGGTGGGCCAATCCCAGGACGCGGCACTGGTTTGCGTCGGCACCGCCAGGCGGGGATGGGCCTCCGACGGGCTGTTGGGCCCGACCGCGACGGGCTTGGTGGCGGGCGCGCACTGTCCGGTCGCGATCATTCGCACCAATCCCGACGGGTCACCAACGGAGCTCGGTGTGATCGCCGTGGTGCTCAACGATGAGCCGGACAACGACGAGGTGGTGCACCAGGCCATGGAGGAGGGGCGGCGTCGCCACGCCACCGTGCGACAGATCGACCGGCGACTGGACAGTTGGGTCCGCCGTTATCCGGATGTCCACGTCCAGACCGTCGCGGCGGGGACCGGTGCGAAGCCCAGCGGAACGCCCGGTGGCAGAATCGAACTGGCGGTGGTGGGCAGTGCCGATGCGCACGAGATGGCCGGGCTGGCTACCCCGAATTGCCATCCGATCGTCGGCTACCCGGACTGCTCGGTGCTTGTGGTCCGCCACTGAGACCCGATGACCGAGTCAGCCAGGACCAAGTCGATCGTCGCCGGCATCGATGGTTCCAAGGCGGCGATACGCGCGGCACTGTGGGCCCTCGACGAGGCGGTGAGCCGCGATGTTCCGCTGCGTCTCCTGTACGCGACCGAGCGCGGGGACAACCAGGAAGCGGCCGAACTAGCGGTTCGCCAGGCGGCGACGGCGGTGCACGCGGCGGGCAAGCCGGCGACGGTGTTGACCGAGATAGTCGCCGGACCCGCGGTCGGGTCGCTGATTCGCTCGTCGGCATCGGCGGCCATGGTCTGCGTGGGGGCCGTGGGACTGCGCCACTTCCAACCGGGCCGGGTCGGCTCCACCGCCGCGGCCCTGGCCATATCGGCGCATTGCCCGGTGACGATCGTCCGTGGCCGCGACGGTCACCGCAGCCAACCCGAAGAAAAAACGATCGTCGAGATAGCCGGGTCCCCCGACCCGGATCTCCTGGGCGCCGCCATCGACGAGGCCCTGCTGCGTGGCGCCACCCTCCAGGCGGTCATCTCGCGGCGAACGGGGCGGACGGACCATGGCGCGGGGGATAGCGAGGCGGTGCGCCGGGCACTCGCCGACCTGGATCGCCGGCTGGCCCGGTGGAAGCGACGCCATCCACAGCTGCGGGTGGAATCGGTGGCTCTACACGTCGGCCTGCTGGAATACCTGGCCGGCCCGCGGGGGCCGGTCGGCTTGGTGATCGTCGGCGCCCACAACCGTCAGCACGTGGCCGAACTCGTCGGACCGGTCGGAAGTTCGGTGATGCAGGACGCCAACTGTTCGCTGTTGATCGTCAATCGGCAACATATGTGAGCTTGGATGACGATGGATGTGTGATATTGAGGTCGTACGACCGGCGGAAGGGCTCGTAATGGTTAAGGTTTTCCTGGTGGATGACCATGAAGTCGTCCGGCGCGGCCTGGCGGACCTCCTGGCGTCTGACCCCGAGCTGGAAATCGTGGGCGAGGCTGGCTCGGTGTCCGAGGCCAAAGCACGGATACCGGCCCTGAGACCCGACGTCGCCGTGCTTGACGTGCGGCTCCCGGATGGCAACGGGATCGAGCTGTGCCGTGACCTGGTGTCCGATCATCCCGACCTGCGCTGCCTCATGCTGACGTCGTTCACCTCCGACGAAGCGATGCTCGAGGCGATCCTGGCCGGCGCCAGCGGCTACGTCGTGAAGGACATCAAGGGTATGGAGCTGGCCCACGCCATCAAGGAAGTCGGCGCCGGGAAATCCCTGCTCGACAACCGGGCGGCGGCCGCGCTGATGGCAAAGCTCCGCGGAGCGGCCGAGCGCGAAGACCCCCTGTCGGGCCTGACCGAACAGGAGCGGACGCTGCTGGGCCTGCTCAGCGAGGGGCTGACCAACAGGCAGATCGCCGCCCGGATGTTCCTCGCCGAGAAGACGGTGAAGAATTACGTGTCGCGGTTGCTGGCCAAACTCGGCATGGAGCGCCGCACCCAGGCGGCCGTGTTCGCGTCGAAGCTGGATCAACAGTCCGGCCACTCGCAGGCACCGACGGCAACGCCGCCCGACTAGCGGGCAGGCGCGAGACGCCACGCAACCGACGCCGACTCTTCGCTTGGGCGCTTGACAAGTTGCGATTAGGCTGGTCCTGACCATGGGTCATGGCGTCGTGGTGAAGCAGCGGGAAGGCCGGTCGGGATGACGAGCGACGATAGCGGCTCAGCATTCGCCGGGCTCGGCCAGCGCGGCTTGGTCGGCAGGATGCACCAGCAGCTCGACGAGCTGCTGGCGGCCCGCGACCAGATGGAGCAATTGCTGCGGGTCATCGTCGAGATCGGCGCGGGCCTCGACCTCGACGCAACCCTGCACCGGATCATCGGCGCGGCCAGAAGGTTGACCTCCGCCCCCTACGGCGCCCTGGCCATCCGCGATCCCGACGGCGAGTTGCTCTCGTTCGTCCACGAGGGAATGGATGCCGACACGGCGTCCCGGATCGGGCACCTGCCGGTCGGCAAGGGACTGCTGAGCCTGTCGCTGCTGGACACGCCCGCTCTGCGGATGGACGACCTCACCGCCCACCCGGCCGCCGTGGGGTTCCCCGAACACCACCCCCCGATGCGCTCCTTCCTTGCCGTGCCGATCACCATCCGAAACAGTGTGTTCGGCAACCTCTACCTCACCCACATCGATCCGGAGAGGGTGTTCTCCGAGTCCGACGAGGTGGCCGCCCGCGCACTGGCGTTCGCCGCCGCGATCGCCATCGACAACGCGCAGGTGTTCGAACGCGAACGGACGGCCGCCAAGTGGATGGAGGCCAGCCGCGAAATCACGACCGCGCTGTTGTCCAGCGCCGAGCCGCACCGGCGCCCGCTGCAGTTGATCGCCGAACGCGCACGTGCCCTGACCGGCGCCGAGCAGGCGATCGTTTTGGTGCCGGCCGATCCCGACCTGCCCGACGACGAGGTCGACAGACTGGTGGTCTCGGCGGCGGTGGGGCTGCACGCCGCCGAAGTGGTCGGCCAACACGTCCCGGTGGACGCGTCCACCAGCGGCGCCATTTTCCGGTCCGGCGAACCGCTGATCACCGAGACCTTGCGGTACCCGATCCAGTCATTCACCGATGTCGGACAGCGCCCGGCCATCCTCATGCCGCTGCGCGCCCGCGACGAAGTCGTCGGCGTCATCGCCATCGCCCGCGGCAGCGACCAGCCGCCCTTCGACGAGAGTTACCTCGATCTGGTCAGCGATTTCGCCACGCACGCCGCGATAGCGCTCGTGCTCGCGTCGGCCCGTGACGACGCGCGCCAGGTGACCATCCTGGCCGAGCGCGAACGCATCGCCCACGACTTGCACGACCACGTCATCCAGCGGCTTTTCGCCGCCGGCATGGATTTGCAGGGAACGCTCGCCCGGGCGCGCTCCCCTGAGGTGTCCGACCGGCTCAACCGCACGCTCGACGATCTCCAAACCATCATCGAGGAAATCCGTACGACAATCTTCCAGCTGAAATCCCCGCCGGGTAAGACCGACTTCCGGCATTGCATCCAGCAGGTGGTCGCCGATCTGACCGAGAACCGTGACATCGTCACCACCGTGCGCATGCACGGACCGATGACCGCCGTCGGCGGTGAGCTCGCCGACCACGCCGAAGCGGTGACCGCGGAGGCCGTCAGCAACGCCCTGCGTCATTCGGGCGCGTCGCGGCTGACCGTCGAGATCAGCGTCGCCGACATGTTCGTCCTCGACATCATCGACAACGGCTCCGGCATACCCGACGGCAACACGCGTCACAGCGGTCTGGCCAACATGAAGCGCCGCGCCGAACAACTGGGCGGTGCGTGCGAGATCACCGGCCCGCCGGAGGGCGGTACCCGGGTCCACTGGGTCGCCCCGCTCATCGATCGGTAGCGCCCGCCCGCGACGGGACCAATGGGGGCGGCCAAGGGGCCTAACGGCCCTGCCCAACCGCGTCGCCCCGGATTAACGTCAGGCATCGTGAGTGATCGCTCGGTGGACGTCGCCGCTACGGTTCGGTTGCTCGACGGCCGCCTGGTGTCGTTGCGTCCCCTCACCGCCGGCGACGCCGACGCCGTTCTGACGCTTCATCAACACCTGTCCGACCATGACCGGTACTTCCGTTTCTTCACGCTGCAGCTGTCGCCGCTGCAGGAACTCGTCGCCAAGCTCACCGAGCCCGCGGACGGGTTGTACGCTCTGGGCGCCTTCGACGCCGATCGGCTGATCGGCGTGGCCCACTGCATCGTCGTCGATGACCCGAAGGTCGCCGAGGTCGCGATCGTGGTTGCGCACGAAGACCATTCGGTGGGGGTGGGCACGGCGCTGCTCAAACACCTGGCTCCCATCGCGCGAGCTCACGGAATCGGGCGGTTCATCGCGGACGTTCTCGGCGAGAACCACCTCATGCTCACGGTCTTCTTCGATCTCGGCTGGCCTTGCAGGCCAATCGATTACGGATCGATCCGGCACCTCGAGATCGAGTTGCCCGAACTCGACGAGGCGTCGGCACAGAGGAGCGGAAGATGACGGAAGACGCAAAGAAATACGGAGTACTGGTGTGTGTCGACGGGTCGGCCGCGTCCGACGCCGCCGTCGCCTGGGGAACGCGCGAGGCCATCATGCGTGGTTTGCCCATCACGCTGATGCACGCCGTTCCGCCCGTCGTGGTCGGCTGGCCGGTGGGCCAACTGTATGCGGAGATGCCCGAGTGGCAGTACGACAGCGCTCAGCATGTCATCGACCAGGCGCGCAAGACGCTGGGCGCCGGCCTCGGCGACGCCGAATCACCCAAAATCCATACCGAGACGGTGTATTCGGCCATCGTCCCGGCGTTGATCGAGGCCTCCAAGAATGCCGCGATGCTCGTCGCCGGAAGCCAGGGGCTGGGCGCGGTGGGGCGCCTGCTGCTGGGCTCGGTGACCACGGGACTCGTCCACTACGCGCACTGCCCGGTCGCGGTCGTTCACTTTGACCAAGGGGCGGCCCCGGACTCCAGCGCGCCGGTGGTGCTGGGCATCGACGGATCGCGCGCGTCGGAAGCGGCGACCGCCCTGGCCTTCGACGAAGCGTCGCGCCGGGGAGTTGGGCTGGTGGCGGTGCACGTATGGAGCGACGTGGGGGTGTTCCCCATCCTCGGCATGGACTGGCATGACCGCGAGAAGGAAGGGCAAGAGATCCTCGCCGAACGCCTGGCCGGTTGGCAAGAACGCTATCCCGACGTGCACGTCGATCGGAAACTGTTCTGCGACAAGCCGTCCGAGTGGCTGCTGAAGGAATCCGAACGCGCTCAACTGGTGGTGGTCGGTAGCCGCGGCCGTGGCGGATTCCCCGGGATGCTGCTCGGCTCGGTGAGTTCCGCGGTGGCACAGTCGGCCCGAATACCGGTGCTGGTCGTCCGTTGACGATGCCGAACGATGGCACCTGACGACGGCTTTAAAGGAGGCTGGCGATGATCGAACTACTGCCGGACATGCCGGAGAAAGTGATCGGCATCCGCGTGTCGGGCCGGCTGCGCGGTGACGAGCTGCGCGACTTCAAGCCCGAAATCGACCGGGTGCTACAGACGGGCGAGGTCCGGATCGTCGAGGTCATCGCGTCCGATTACGAGGGCTTCGGCCCCGGCGGGTTCCTCGAGGACCTCAAGCTGGGCTTCGGCACCGTCCTGCCGCACCATTCGGCCTTCAGGCGGATCGCGGTGGTCTCCGACAAGGACTGGGTCGCCCCCGTCCTGCACGCTCTGGCGTGGATGGTCCCCGGCGAGATGGCCGTGTTCGGGCTTGACGAGCTGGACCGCGCCACAAACTGGGCGGCCGGGTAGTCGGCCGTCAGTCCCGTACGACGAGCACCGAACATCCCTGGTTTCCACCCGGGTGGGCCGTGATCGGCCCGACCATGCGGGCAACCTTGTCGGCCTCCTCGCTGCTCACCACCGCGAGTTGGACGGGTTCGGATGTGTGCGTGAGGAATTCGGCGGGCCCGCGCCTTGCCGCGGCGGGTTGGACGTGCACCTCGCGATGCCGCGATACCCAGGGGCCGAGTCGATGCTCCAGCTGACGGTAGGGGATTTCACCGAGGCCCCACCGCCAGACCCCCATCGCCAAGATCGGTGCTTCACGGAGGCGCGCCTCGCGGAAGCCATGCTCGAGTACCGCGTCGTTGTTGGCCGATTCCTCGACGGCAACGGCAACGTATCCGTCATCGGACCCCGCGGCCTCGCGGCTGCAGCGAATGACGGCGACGGGGCAGTGCGCGTTGCGCGCCACGGTGTCCGCCGTCGAGCCGAGGAACCTGCGGGCCACCCAGCCCGTCCCTACCGAGCCCACGCAAACCATTGCGGCGTCCCGTGATTCGTTGACCAAAGCACTCTCCGAGGAACCGTGCACGACGTCGCATTCGACCTTGACCGGCTGACCCATGGCCTGAAGAGCCGCATCGGCCGCGCGCAACGACGTTTGGGCGTATTCGATGTCCAGGCTGTCGTCGCCGGCCGCGTCCCCGTGCCGCTGGGGGATGGCATGGATCAGCCGTAGCGGGATGTTGCGGCTGACGGCCTCGGCGACGGCCCATTTGGCCGCATTTATGGCGGCGTCCGAGCCGTCGATACCTACGACGATCCGCTGCGACGACTGCGGATTGCTCATCGAGTCCTCCTGTGTGACTGGTTACCGGGGCGCCAAGGGGCCCGTCACTGGTCACGTTATGTCGGAGACGGCGTGGCCCAGCAGGGCCGTTCGACCCCCGTTCCCGGGCATAGGTCATCGGGGGTCATCGGGGTCATTTGGCGAGCGTCACGCGACCTCGACGGTGCGCCCGGGTAGCAGGTGCTGCACACGCCCGCGGCATTCCACCGCGATCGAGGCATCGTTCCCGGACTCGGAGGTCAGATCGGCCGCCCGCCCGCTGACCCGAAGGTGCAGGCGTTGGCCTCGATATACGAACGGGAACTCGATGGGGTCCAGTCCTTTCGGCCACTGCGGGCTCAGGATCAGCCGGTCGTCACGGGTTTCCAGTCCGGTGAAACAGCGTTGCAGCAGATCGATGCTGCCGGCCATCGCGGCCAGGTGGATCCCTTCCGACGTGGTGCCGCCCTGGATGTCGACGACGTCGGACGCGAGCACCTGCACGAAGTATTTCATGGCGTGATGCCGGTTGGCGCGGGTCAGAACCCACGAATGGACGAGGGCGCTGAGCGTCGATCCGTCCGAGGTGCGCGCGAGGTAATAGTCGACGGTCTCCGGGATTCGCTCGGGTGCAAAGCGGTAACCGAGCCGGCCGAACACGGCCAGCAACTCGTCCGAGGACAGCAAGTAGAACAGCATCAGCACGTCGGCCTGCTTCGACGCTTTGTAATTGTTCACGCTGTCGTTCTCGGCCTCCAGGATGCGGTCGAGCCGCTGGATGTTCCCGTAGCGCTGCCGATACTGCTCCCAATCCAGCTCCGCCAGTTGGGAATAGCCTTCGAACTGACTGATCACATTGTCGTGGAAGGGGACGAACATGCGCCGCGTCACATGATCCCACCGGCTGAGCTCGTCGCTGGTGAGATCGATCTTCCCGACGAGGTCGAGGCGGTCCCGCAGCGGAAGCAGGTCCAAGGCGTCCATCGCCCGCAGGATCACCCAGACCGCCATGACATTGGTGTAGGCGTTGTTGTCGATCCCGTCGTACTCCTTGCCGGGGTAGCCCGAATGGAACTCGTCGGGGCCGACGATGCCGTTGATCGTGTAGCGGCCACGACTTTCGTCAAATCCGGCAAGCCCCACCCAGAAACGCGCGATCTCGACCAGCATCTCGGCGCCGTAGTCGACAAGAAACTGCCGGTCCCCGGTCACCTGGTAGTGCTGCCAGGCGTTGTAGGCGATAGCGAGACCGACATGGTGTGCGCGGGCGCTGGCGTCCGGATTCCACCGGCCGGACTGCGGATTGAGATGCAGTTCCTGGCTCACCTCACGCCCGTCGCTTCCCGATTGCCAGGGAAACATCGCGCCCAGGTAGCCGGCTCTGCGTGCCGCCCGGCGGGCCTCGGGGAGCCGCCGATAACGGTAGAGCAGCAGCGACCGTGCCACATTGGGCATGCGTACGCTGAGCACCGGGGAGACGAAGAGCGAGTCCCAGAAGACATGTCCGCGGTATGCCTCGCCGTGCAGCCCGCGCGCGGGGACTCCGGCGTCGAGTTCGGCGGTGTGCGGTGAGAGCGTCTGCAGCAGGTGCACCGAGTGCAGCCGGAGGATGCGCAGCGCGTCGGGGCCGTCGGTCAGGCCGATGGTGCATTGTTCCCACAACAGGTCCCAGGCCCGGGAGTGCTGGCGATGCAGCTCGGCGTACCGGCCGGCGGCGTCGAGGTGCAGCTGGGCGGTGCTCGCCGGCTCCGAGATCGCGCTGTCCCTGCCCGTGAAGACGGTCGCGATCTTCTCGCAGGTGACCGACTGCCCGGCGGCCAGCGCCACCTGGATGTCGTGACCGCCACGGTCGGCTTCCCGCACCACCTTGTACTGCGCAGCGGCGGGCGCGTCGCCGCTCCACACGGTGCTGCGCGCGGCCACCGCGATGGCGATCCGCGACTGCGACGTTTCGGTGCGCAGTATCACCGATTCGGCTGCGGTTTCGATCACCGGTGATGCGAGGTGTGTGCTCGACAACGAGCGGTAGCGCTCGACCATGGTGTTGCGCACGCTCCCGTCCAGCAGTGAGCGGAACTCGACGGTGCCCGACCAGTTCTCGGCAACGATCGTGGTTTGCATGGCGAGCACGTGCGGCTGGTCCATGGATGCGAACCGTTCTTGGGCCATCGTCGTGACCTGGCCAGCACCGTCGCGGAATCGCATCGTGCGGATCAACGTCGCATGCCGCAGGTCGAATGTCTGCCGGTAGAACAACAACTCGGCGTCGTCGATGTGAAACCACGGCCCGTCGTTGATGCGAAATGTCAGCGACAACCAATTGGGTAGGTTGACAAGGCTTTCGTTCTCGACCGTTCGGCCCGCGATCCGATCGGACAGCGTGTTGTAGACGCCGGCCGCATATGTCCCCGGGTAGTGCGCCTGAGCCGCCGTTGCCTCCGGAGCGCAGCCACGGGTGGCGATGTAGCCGTTACCGACGGTGCACAGCGTTTCGCGCAGCCGCTCGTAACTCGGGTCATAACCCTCATAAACCAGTTCCCACGGGTCGCTGGGCGCGGCCGCCGCTTCGTGCAGATCGTCCGCCAGCCGTCGGACGAATTCGCACACCGCGGGGGGATCGGCCAAGCTGAACAGCGCTGCGGATGGGCGATCCCCGTCCTCGTTGTGCCGCAACGCGATTCCCACTCCGTCGAATTGGACCGCGTCGAAAGCGTCCTCGTCGGTGATATCGTCCCCGACGTAGATCGGCAACATGGCGCCGGAGCCCGTCCCCTCGATGCGTTCGAGGATCCGGTGAACAGTTCTGCCCTTGTCCCAATCGAGACTGGGGCGAAGCTCGATGACTTTGCGGCCCATCGTGACCCGCAGGCATTGGGATCGCCCGAGTGTGCGCGTCGTCGTGATGATGCGGTCGACCTCGCGCGGGTCGACGTTGCGATAGTGAATCGCGATCGCAAACCGCTTGCGCTCCACGCGGATCCCGGAGACGTCGTTGAGCAGCTGCGCGACTCGGGCGGCCGCATGCGTCAGGGCGCCCATCACACTCATGGCGCCGGCGTTCTCCTGGTGGGTTCCGTCCGGTGCGACGAGTTCGAGGCCATGACTGCCCGCGTACCACAATCCGTCGACCTGCACGCGTTCGCGAAGATCGCCCAGATCGCGGCCGCTTATCACCGCGACCGGACACTCTGCGGCCAGCGCGCGCAGCGCTTCGCGGGCGCCCTCGACCAGCGTCGCGGACTCCGGCTGGCCGACGATCTCGGACAGCGTGCCGTCGAAGTCGAGGAACACCGCCGGTCGCCGACTCGCCACCAGTTCTTTCAACTGGCTGTAGACGCCCATCGCGTCGGCGATGGTCGATATGCGGACGCCCCCGCGTCGCACCGAGATCTCCGCGAGGTCGGCGACGACGGTGTCCGCCCCGCGGGACAGCAATGCGTCGGCCCCGCCGTTGCGCTCGAGGCCGATGACGAGCCCCAAGCCATCGTCTCGGCCGGCCGCCATCCCCGCGTCGCCGCAGTCGATCAGGACGCAGCGCACCGGGCGCACGCCCAGGCGCGTCACCGTCATCGTCAGGGCCGCATCGACCTGCGCGGCGGTATCGGCTGCGCCGACGGCCACGCCGACGAGTTCCTCAATTCCCGCGGCGCGCAACAGGGGCGCGCAGTCGCGGGTGGACGAATAGACGGCGGTGGCGACGCCGGCGTCGCGCAGCCGCTGCAGGAATGCGGCGGTTGAATCGCGCGCCTCGACAACGCCCGGTGCCGTCTGTGCGACCACACAGTCGAGCCCGAGAATCACCGCATCGTGGTAGCGACTGTCGACAATGACTGGCCATTCGGTCACTTGTGTGACGATGCCACAGCGCCGGAGCCGGTCAAGGGCCGCCGACGCAGGGGGGCCTCATGGCCATGCGGTTGGTGACTAAAGCCTCATGATCGACGATCGCACGCGCCATAGCGTTTTGGGCGAGGAGAGGGAGAACACCATGTCCGCACTCGCAAACCGCCATGGCATCGTCGTCGGAATCGACGGATCGCCGGCATCGAACGTGGCCGTCTGTTGGGCGGCCCGGGATGCGGCGATGCGGCACGTCCCGCTGACCGTGGTCCACATGGTGAACGCCACCGTGCCGATGTATCCGGCCCTGCCACTGTCGACCGGTGTCGCGGTGTGGCAGGAAGAGCAAGGCCGGGAGGTCCTCGAGCAGGCGGTCAAGATCGCCGAAGACGCCGTCATCACGGACCGCAAGATCGACGTCCGAAGCGAGCTCAGGTGCGCGCCCCCGGTGCCCACCCTGGTCGAGATGTCCAAAGAGGCCGAGATGGTCGTCGTCGGCAGCAACGGGCGCGGCGCGCTGGAAAGGCTGCTGCTGGGATCGGTGAGCGGCAGCGTGGTACGCAGCGCGCGCTGCCCGGTTGCGGTCATCCGCGACGAAGATCCGCTCATGGAGCACCCCCAGCAAGCTCCGGTGCTCGTGGGCATCGACGGGTCATCCGCCTCAGAGGCCGCGGTGGCCGTTGCTTTCGACGAAGCGTCGCGCCGCGGTGTCGAGCTGACCGCGCTGCACGCATGGAGTGATGTCGACGTTTTCGAACTCCCCGGGGTGGACTGGTCGGCGGTGAGGTCGGAAGCCGAGCGGAGCCTGGCCGAGCAACTGGCGGGCTGGCAGGAACGCTATCCCGACGTCACCGTGCGGCGGCTCGTCGTTGCCGACCGGCCGGCCCGTCAGCTCATCGAACAATCGGAATCCGCGCAACTCGTCGTCGTGGGCAGCCACGGCCGCGGCGGGCTGTCCGGCATGTTGCTGGGTTCGGTCAGCAACGCCGTCGTTCACTCCGTCCGCATGCCCGTCATCGTGGCGCGGCCGTCCTAGATCCGCGCCACGCCATGCCCGCAGCGACAGCCACCGCACCAGCGACGAAGACCGCCGTGCCGTACTTCGACATCCACGAAACCCACACCGGTGTCGTCGTTTTGGCCGGAGATCGGGCGTATAAGGCGAAGAAGCCGCTGCGGACCGACTTCCTCGACTTTCGCGCGGTGGAGCAGCGGGAACGCGCGTGCCGCCGGGAGGTCGAACTCAACAGCCGGCTGTCGCCCGACAGTTACCTCGGGGTCGCGCACCTCAGCGATCCGGCCGGCGGGCCGGCCGAACCCGTCATCGTCATGCGGCGTTACCGCGACGAAGACCGGCTGGCGGCCATGGCATTCCGCGGTCCCGACGGGCCCGTCCGGGGCGCGCTGGACGCCATCGCCGGCGTGTTGGCCCGCTTTCACCGCAACGCCGAGCGGGGCCGGGCGATCAGCGCCCAGGGCGAGGCGCAGGCGATCGAAAGGCGCTGGCGCGACAATCTTTCCGAACTCCGGCGCTACGCACAGGCCGCGACGCCGGGGGTTGTCCCGGAAACGGTGTCGCGCATCGAGCGCCTGGTCGCCGAATTCATCGCGGGCCGCGCGCCCCTGCTTCAGAGCCGCATCGCGCAAGGCTGCATCGTCGACGGCCACGGCGATCTGCTCGCCGACGACATCTTCTGGGTGGACGGGAAACCGGCGCTACTGGACTGCCTGGAGTTCGACGACGAACTGCGCTACCTGGATTGCATCGACGACGCGGCCTTCCTCGCGATGGATCTCGAGTTCCTGGGACGCGTCGACCTCGCCGGCTACTTCCTCGAGCGGTACGCCGCCCACTCGCGAGACACGGTGCCGCCGTCGCTGCGTGACTTCTACATCGCCTATCGCGCCGTGGTCAGGGCGAAGGTGGATTGCGTTCGCCTGTCACAGGGCAAGCCGGCCGCGGCGCAGGACGCGGCCCGCCACCTCGCCATGGCGACCGGGCACCTGCATGGCGGCACGGTCCGCCTGGCGCTCGTCGGCGGGAACCCGGGCACCGGCAAGTCGACCGTTGCGCGCGGGCTCGCCGAACACGTTGGTGCGCAGGTCATCTCCACCGACGACGTGCGCCGTGAGCTGCGCGACGCGGGCGCCATCGGCGGGGAACCCGGCGTCCTGGATGCCGGGCTGTACAGCGCCGACAACAAGGCGGCGGTCTACGAGTCGGTGCTGCAGCGGGCGCGCCGGCTGTTGGGCGATGGGCAATCGGTGATCCTGGACGGCACCTGGCGGGACCCCGACGCTCGCGCACAGGCGCGCCGCCTTGCGGCGGAAACGCATTCGGCGATGGTCGAGCTCGTGTGCGCGGCGACGATCGACCTGGCCGCCGGCCGAATCGCGACCAGGCGACCGGGCAACTCGCAGGTGACCCCGCAGATCGCCGCGGCGCTAGCGGCCCAGCGCGCCGGCTGGGACAGCGCGAACGTCCTCGACACGTCGTCAAGCCCGGAAAACGCGGTGGGCGAGGCCCGCGAGATCTGGCAGCACTCAACTTATGGTGACAAGGAGTAAGGCATGTCAACGCAAACCATCGTCAACGCCTATCCCGGCGACATATCGGTGTTGCGTCTCAGCGACTCCGGGGAGGCCGGCGGCAAGGGCGCCAAGATGGGGGAGCTGGTCGCCGCCGGCCTTCCCGTTCCGCCGGCGTTCGTGTTGCTGCGCAGCAGCTACCAGTCCGCGATGCGGGCGGGTGGGGTGGATGCCGAACTCGCCGCGCTGCACCGCGAGGCCCTGACGAAGATCGACGACAGCGCCCGGCTGTTGCTCGAATCGGCGCATGCGCGCGCGCACGACTCGGATGGCGGCGAGAGATGATCGACATGCCCGCGCGGGCACCGGATTCCGAAGTCATCCGTGACGCGGTGATGTTGGCGAGTCGGGCGCCCTCGCTGCACAACAGCCAGCCCTGGCGGTGGATCGTCGAAGGCCCGAGCCTGCAGCTGTGGGCGGACCCCTGCCGGTTGATGCCCGCCACCGATCACGCCGGCCGGGAGCTGACGCTGAGTTGCGGTGCGGTTCTTGATCACCTTCGGGTCGCCATGGCGGGCGCCGGATGGGAGTGCACCACCGAGCGCCTTCCCGATCCTTCTCAGCCGTATCACTTGGCAACGCTTCGATTTCAAGCCATGGAAGCGGTGTCGGAGCAGCATCGGCGGCGTGCGGCCGCGATCCTTCGCCGCCGCACCGACCGGCTGCCGTTCGGTGCACCGGCCGGCTGGCCGGCTTTGCACTCGGCGCTGCGCCAAGCGGTGCAGCCTTTTGACGTGTTGCTGGATGTGGTGCCCGAAGATGACCGGGCCCGGTTGGCGGAGGAGTCGGCGCTGATCGAGTCGCTGCGCCGCTACGACACCACGTATCAGTCCGAACTACGCTGGTGGACCTCACCATTCGAGTCCGACGACACCCATGTCCCGGAAACCTCCCTGGTGTCCTCCTCGGAAGCCGATCGCGTCGACGTCGCCCGCCGATTTCCCCCGGCCGGTGGTGGCCACCGCCGCGCGATCGTCGACCATGACCGCTCCAAGCTCGTGGTGCTGTCCACCCGGCATGGTGATGCGCCGCCGGAGGTGTTGCGCTGCGGCGAGGCGCTGTCGGCGGTACTACTCGAGTGCACGATGGCCGGCGCGGCCACCTGCACGTTGACCCACATGACCGAGATCGCACAGAGCCGCAGCATCATCACGGGCATCGTCGCGACGTCGGGCGCCCCGCAGCTGTTGATCCGTGTCGGTAGCTCACCGACGAATGGACAACACGCCGAATGCACGTCGCGGCGCCTGGTAACCGAAGTCCTCGAGTTTCGCAAGTGAGGGAGAGGGGAGTGCAGGGATGACCAGGCATTGGCTGGTGATGGAGACCGCCGGGGACGGCGCCCCCGCCCCGTTCGTCGCGCGGGTGGCCGGCGCCGGCCGGCATCTGCCCGAAACCCACCTCACCACAGATGAATTGATGGCGACAACGCGCCACCGTACCCACATCGATCTGGAACGGCTGACCGGCATCCGCGAGCGCCGCGTCTCGGTGGGCGACGAGGACTCCTACTCGCTGGCCACCTCGGCCGCGCTGAACGCGCTGGCCATCGCCCAGCAGGACCCGGCCTCGCTCGACGCGGTGATCAGCTGCAGCATCACGAAATTCCGCGGCGGCCTGACCCAGTGGCTCGAGCCGACGATGAGCGGTGCCGTGGCCCGGGCGATCGGGGCCGACAAGGCGATGACCTTCGACGTCTCCAACGCGTGCGCCGGGATGCTCACCGGAGTGACCATCGCCAACAACTGGATCCGGGAGGGCGCCTTCGAGCGCGCGCTTGTCGTCAGCGGCGAATACATCTCGCAGCTCAGCCACAACGCGGCTCGGCATATCCGCAACATCATGAGCAAGGAATTGGCCTCGCTGACCCTCGGCGACGCCGGCGCGGCGCTCCTGCTGGAGCGCGCCCCGGCCGGTTCCGCCGGCATCACCCTCGCCGGTTTCACGACCGTCGCCGACTACAGCCGGCTGTGCCTGGCCTACCCACAGGGCCACGACCCGGGCGCGCGGATGTTCACCAACTCCCGTGCCATCCAGAAGGCGGCCATCGCCGACACCCCGTTGCTGCTGCAGGAAGTCCTTGAAACGGTGGGTATTTCGATCCACGACATCGATCATGTGATCACCCACCAGACCTCCGCCCGCGCCATCCGCAAAGGGATGGCCCGCATGTCGGAGTCCTTCGGTGACATGCCCCGCCACGAGGCGGTGATCACCGTCGATCGGTACGGCAACACCGCGTCGACGACCCACACGGTGGCGCTGGTAGAGGAACTCGAGGCCGGGCGCATCCAGGCCGGGGAGCGGGTCGCATTGTTGGCGCTGGCTTCCGGGCTGGAGATCGGAGTGGTCTTGATGACCCTGGATGAGGATTTGGTGGGCCGCTATGGGCACAGTGATTGATCGAGTCGACATCTCACATGCGCGGCTGCGTGGCCGGCACAGCGCACTGCACCTCGCCGTCACCGCCGCCAAGGACTGTCTGCAGCGAGCCGGGCGCGACGCATCCGAATTGGACCTGATCGTCAACGCGGGGATCTATCGCGACCGGAACATGGGCGAGCCGGCGCTGGCGGCGTTGATCCAGGATGACATCGGCGCCAATCCCGAGGACCCCCATCCCGACGCTCACGGCACCTTCTCCTTCGACATCGCCAACGGCACCTGCGGTGTGTTGACCGCGCTGCAGATCGTCGACGGTTTCCTGCGGGCACACAGCATTCACCGCGCCCTCATCGTGGCCAGCGACGCCGATCCGGGCCACGGCCTGAGCGAGCACTTCCCGTTCTCGCCGTCCGGGGCGGCCGTGTTGTGCGGATGGTCCGACGACGACTACGGTCTCAGCCGCGTGTCGTGGGTGAACACCGATGGAAAAGACGCCGAAGCGCTCACGGCGACAGTGGGTTTCGCCGACGCGCGCAATGTCTTACGGATCACCGAGTCGGCCGATCTGGACGCGCGCATGGCCGAGGCGGCCACGGAGGCGGCCCGGGCGTGCCTGGACGCGCATGGTGTCGCGCTGTCGGCCGTCGACATGATCATTGCCGCCCCCGCCCGGCCCGGATTCCGGTCGGCGCTCAGCGATCACCTCAAAGTGCCGGCGGGGCAAGTCATTATCGCCGACGACGAGCGGATGCACACGGCCGCACTGGCCGCCGCCCTCGAACCGCAGGTGCGGCGCCTGCCCGCCGGAGCCCGGGTTCTCCTGGTGGCCGCCGGGGCGGGCGTGACGGCAGGCGCCGCGCTGTACCGCCAGCCACCCGTGTCCACGAAGGAGAGACCATGGAGCAATTGACCGCCCTGGACGCCGGATTTCTGGAGGTAGAGGACTCGGATCCACACGTGAGCCTGGCGGTGGGCGGGGTGTCCATCGTGGAGGGGCCCGCCCCGACTTACCAGGAGTTCATCACGTCGTTCGCCGAACGGGTCGAGACGATCCCGCGCTGCAGGCAGGTTTTGCGGACCCATCCGCTCGACCTGCGGCCGCCGGAATGGGTGGAAGACCCGCGCTTCGACCTCACCCGCCACCTGCACCGCGTCGCGCTGCCCCACCCCGGCGGCGACGCGGAGCTGTTCGAGACGATCGCCAGGTTGATGGAGCACCGGCTCGATCGGGAGCGCCCGCTCTGGGAGTGCTGGATCATCGAGGGGCTCAGCCACGACCGGTGGGCGGTGCTGACCAAGATTCACCACTGCATCGCCGACGGTATCGCGACGACCCAGCTGTTGGCGAAGTTCAGCGACGACGGTGACAGGGACACCTTCGCCGCCGACGTCGGCGCCGCCAAAAAGGCGGTCCAGCGGTCGGCGGGTCTCAACCTCAACCCCCTGAGCTGGGCGAGCGGAATCGGTCGAAGCGCGTTCGGTGCGGTGACCGCGGCCGAACACGCGGCGATCGGTGCGGCCGAGCTGGCGGCCGGCCTGCTGCGGCCCGCCCCCGAATCGTCGCTGAACGGGCCGGTTACCACGATGCGGCGGTACAGCGCGGCACGAGCCCGGTTGACGGACATGCACAAGGTCGAGCGGGCCTTCGGGGTCACGCTGAACGACGTTGCGCTGGCCGCGATCACGCATAGCTATCGGGCGGTCTTGCTGGCGCGCGGGGAACACCCCGGCCCAGAGTCGCTGCGCACGCTCGTGCCCGTCTCGGTTCGCGCGGTCGACCACTTCAATGTCGCCGGCAACCGGGTCTCGGCGATGCTGCCGCTGCTGCCGGTCGACGAGGCGGACCCGGTGCAGCAGCTGAAGCTCGTGCACGACCGGCTCTCCCACGCCAAGGCGAGCGGCCAGAGTGAGGGCGGCAGCGCGGTGGTCGTGGCGGCCAAACGCACTCCGTTCGCGCTGTCCGCGTGGGCGATTCGCCTGCTCTCGCGATTGCCCCAACGAGCGGTGGTCGCATTGGCGACCAATGTTCCCGGTCCACGCAGCCGGCAGCGGCTGATGGGCCGTCGGGTGCTGGAGCTGCTGCCGGTCCCGCCGATCGCCCTTCAGGTGCGCACCGGCGTCGCGATGTTGAGCTACGCCGACACTTTCGTCTTCGGCATCACCGCCGACTATGACACGGCACCCGACATCGACGCGCTCGCCGCCGGCATCGAGCAGGGCATGGCGCAGCTGGTCGCGGCCGCCCGTATCCGGCGCCGCAAGTCGTCATGACCCGTCGGATTGCGTGACGCGCTGATGCGCGGTCAGCAGTAAATGGTCGAACTCCGGTTGGGCGCCCAGACGCAGGCGGGCACCGCGGAAGTCTTCGGCGATTTGTTCGGCGAGCGGTCGCAGTTTGATATTCGCTTCCTGTGATAGCCATTTGAGCAACTCGAAGGCCGCGCTGTCGCTGATGCCGTAGACGAGCATCAGCATGCCTTTGGCTTGTTCGATGCCGGCCCGGTTCTCGCTGATCTCGGCCAGCTTCGCGCTGACGAGGTCCTCGTTCGCCTGTCCCTGCGTCGGGGAGACGTCGATGTAGAAGCCGTACGTTCCGATGACGTCGCCGTCATCATCGAAGAACTGGTCGCCCACCACGACGACGTGGCGCACCTTCCCGCGGGTGTCGATGATCCGATGCCGAGTGCTGAACGCCTGTCGCGTATGGGCGATCTGATCGATGGTAGCCGCGACCTGTCGGCGGTCGTCCGGATGCTTGTGCGAGAGCACCAGGTCGGTGGTGGGGGTGACGCTGCCGGGTTCGTACCCGTGCATCCGTTGCACCTGTTCCGACCACTCCCAGCGCTGGTCGGTGAAGTAGAAGCGAAACCAGCCGGCCGGCTGCGCCGCGCCGCCGGCCAAGGCCTGTTCGACGTTGGCCGTTTGACCGTCGAGTTCCCACTTCATTTCGCACCCCGTCGAGCTTGCCGCCCCTGGAGCCGGGGCGGCGGCGCCGTGTGTTCGGCACGGACCCGCGCCGCCGCCCGGCCCGCCGGGCAATCAGGCGTTGATGACCTCGCGCTGCGAGGCGTTCTCGTCGATGGCCGAGTGCGCGTCGCCGCGCCCGACCGCGATCTTGCGCGGCTTGGCCCGTTCGGCCACCGGAATGCTCAGGCGCAGAACGCCTTCGCGGTAAGACGCCTCGATCTTGTCGGTATCGAGGTTGTCACCGAGAACCAGCTGCCGGCTGAACACCCCGCGCGGCCGCTCGGTGGCCAGCATCTCTCGGTTAGGGTCGACGGCGGGCCGCTCGGCGCGCACGGTCACCACGTTGCGCTCGATGTCGATGTCCAGCGAGTTGACGTCGATACCGGGCAGGTCGAACTCGACGACGAATTGCTCGCCCTGGCGCCAGGCGTCCATCGGCATCACTGCCGGCCGGGCGGCCGTACCGAACACCTGGTGGGCAAAGCGGTCGAGGTCACGGAACGGGTCGCTACGCATCAGCATGGTGGTCACCTCTCACTTCGATCTGCTTGTGGTGTGGCAATTACCTATGTCGAATGACATAGATTTGATATAGCACTGTCGACATAATCATGCAAGTGTGATAAATAGATTTCTTAAGCCAGCCAGCTTCGAGGAGACGCGTGATGACCGACCAACGCGGCGATTCCGGCGCCCCGGCGCCCGATCACGGCGTGTACGGCATCTCGGTGGCCGCCGAACTTTCGGGCATCGCGGTGCAATCGCTGCGCCTGTACGAACGCTATGGGCTGGTCGCGCCGGCGCGAAGCGATGGCGGAACCCGGCGCTACAGCGCCCACGACCTGGCCCGGCTCAAGCGCATCAGCGAGCTGGTCGACGCCGGCATCAACCTGGCCGGCGTCGCCCGCATCCTCGACCTCGAGGACCACAACGCGTCGCTCTCGGCGGCCAACACCGACCTACGGTCCACCAACCGGACCATGCGGAAGGCCGCCAGAACCGCGAAGTTCACCGACGCGGCCACCGGGGCCGGCGATCAGGACGCCTGACCGCCCCCTGCGGTCCTCCGATTGCGCACACCGACATCGGGTACACGGCTTGCTGTGCCCCCGAGTTGAAGGAGATGCAATGGCAGAGGTGGCGGAAGCCAAGACCCAGGTGGTCGACGGCGCGCGGCGCGAAGCGGACGCGTACCGCGGCGAGGCGCCCCGCCCGCTGGGCGGCTATGTGGCGGTGCTGGTGATCTACGGCGTCGTGGTGGCCGTGGCGACCGCGGCCGCGCTGCTGCGCGGGCGCACGTTACCGGAGCGCTGGCGGATCCAGGACCTGATCACGGTCACCCTGGGCACCCACAAGCTCTCGCGGACACTGACCAAGGACGCGGTGACGAGCCCGCTGCGCGCGCCGTTCACGCGCTATGCGGGCACCGGCGGCCCGGCGGAGGTCAACGAGGAAGTCAGGCACGAGAGCCAACTGCGGCACAGCCTGGGGGAGCTGTTGACGTGTCCGTTCTGCCTGGACATGTGGGTGGCGACCGGCTTCGCCATCGGTCTGGTGTTCGCGCCGCGATTCACCCGCCTGATCGCCGGTGTCTTCACGGTGTTGGCCGGCGCCGACTTCCTGCAGCTCGCCTACGCGATGGCCCAGCAGTCGGCCGAAGGCTGAGAAGCGCTCAACCGGTCTTCGGCATCGGGATGCCCTCGCTGGCCGCGAACTGCGCGTCCTCCTCGGACGCCAACCCGATGGAGACCACCGACCGGGCGAACAGCGCGTCGGTCAGGTAGGCCAGCGACACCGCCCACCGGTTGACGCCCCGCGGAATCGCGTACAGGTGATATGACCTGGTCACGACTTTCGCGGGTAGCCCCGACAGGTGGATGTTCAGCGGGTTGGCCACGGCATGCCACGGTCCCAGGTCGACCACCAGGCCCAGGTTGCGGTGCTTGTACCGCTTGGCGGTGCCATACCCGAGGCTGGCCGCCACGTTGCGCGCCAGCACCTTGCCCTGCCGGGTCGCGTGCTGGGCGGTAGGAGGCGTGATCTTCCCCGGCTGGGTCAGGTCGGGAACCGCGGCCGCGTCACCGGCCGCGAACACCTCCGGGTGATCCGGCACCTGCAAATCGGCCTGCACTTTGAGCCGGCCCCGCTCGGTCGGTAGCCCCAGATCCTGGATCAGCGGCGCACCGGTAACACCGGTCACCCAGGCGACCGTGCGCGTGTCTACGCGCGAATCATCGCTGAGCACAACGTGATCCGCGTGCGCCTCCTTGAGCGTCACGCCAAGCCGGACATCGATGCCGCGCCGGCGGAGCACCTTCTGCGCGGCGTCGCCCAGTTTCTTGCCCACTTCCGGCATCACCTGCTCCGCCAGGTCGAGGAGCAAGAACCTGACGGCGGCGGGATCGAATCTCATCTGCTTGGCCGCCGCGTCGGCGAGCGCTCGCAGCTGCGCCACCAGCTCGGTGCCCGAATAGGAGGCCCCAACCACGACGACGGTGCGCCGCGCGGCGGCCACCCGCAGGTCGTCCTCGATGTTGGCCAGCTCCAGCTGCTCGACGAAATGGTCTCGCAGGTAAAGGGCCTCGGCGGTGGTCTTCAACCCGCGCGCGCAGGTCGCAAGCCCCGGGACATCGAACAACCGCGTCACCGAACCGGGCGTGAGCACCAGCCGATCCCAGGACATGGTGTGGCTGCGCTCCTCGGGATCGCAATACGTCAGCGTGCGCCGGGCGAAGTCCACACCGTCGACGCGGCCGCGCACGGCGTGCACGCCTTTGAGGCTGTTCGCCAGCGGGATGGCGACAAACCGGGCATCGACGACCCCGCCGGCGACGTCGGGCAGCAACGGCGTGTACAGCATGTAATCCACCGGGGAAATGATGGTGATGTCGACGCGCGCGCGCCGTCGGCGCAGAATGCGGGCCAGACGGTGCGCGCACGTGAATCCGGTGAAGCCGCTGCCAACGATCACAATGGAGGTCACCAATCCGAGTGTAGGACGGCCGCTCCGTGCGCATCGCCGCCACCCAGTGCGGTTGTGCTGGACGAACGTCCGGCATCGTCACGAAAGATGGTCATTACCAGCCCATTACGTGAATGCAATGGCCGTGCAAGAATTCTTGGAGGCCGGGGTCAGGAGATCACCGATTCGGGGCGCGCGGCACTTGCGCTTCGTTTTCTGGCTACCAGACTTCGTTTGGCGGTTGACACACCGAACCGACCGTCAGAACGCTGGGAACGAGCGAGGCGCGGGGAGCGCTTCGATCTCGACGCCGTCGAAGCGTTCCGAGCGCCCGCTCGAGCGGCGCCGACGGCCGGTCATTCCATCGGCACCGGGGCGGGCCGGCGCTCGGCGATCAGGCGCTCACCCAGGTCGTAGTCGTCGTCGGCGTTGAAGCTGAGGACGCCGACCACCACGTTGCCCGAGTCGTACCAGACGGTGAATCCGTCGCCACGCTCGAGCAGCCGACCGCGTTCGTAGCCGTCGCCCCACGCGTGGTACTTCAGCGTCGCGTCTCCGATCGAGGTCCAAAAACCTGGTACGGCATCCCATTTCGCATGCTGGCCCGCGGCGCGACCGCCGGCGACGGCGCCCTGTTCGGTCGCGTCTTGCCAGTGCTCGATGGCCAGGTGTCGGCCCGCGACCTCGTGGCGCGCCAGCGCGACGTCGCCCGCGGCGTACACGCCGGGCGCCGAGGTGGCCATGTCGGAGCCGACGACGACGCGAGAGTCGCGCACCTGCAAACCGGCCGCGGCGGCGACGCGGCTCTGTGGTGCCACACCCGTCGCGGCCAGCACCAGGTCGCAGTCAATCGTGACGCCGTTGTCCAGCCGCACACCGGCATCGGTGATCTCCTCGACGGCCACCCCGCCGACATGGCGGGCGCCCGTCGCGGTCACCAGGTCGCGCAGCCGCTCGGCGGCCTGCGGGCCGAGCCGCTTCTCCTGCGGAAGCGCGCCCGGGGCAACCAAAGTCACCGGGATGCCGCGCATGGCCAAGGACGCGGCGGCCTCGCAGCCGATGAATCCGGAGCCGATCACCACGGCCGATGTGGCGGGGCTCGCGGCGTCACGAAGGGCGGCCGCGTCGGCCAGCGAGCGTAGCGGAAGCGCGCGCTGCCCACCGGGAATCGGCGGTGCTACGGGCGCCGCGCCGCAGGCCAGGATCAGGGTGTCGTAGGTGTGCCGCTGATCCCCTACGTAGACGGCTCTTTCGGCAATGTCCAACCGGTCGACCGGCGCACCGGGGATCAATTCGATGGCCCGGTCGTCAAACCACTGCGCGGGGTGTAATGCGACGTCGTCGGTCTGGCCGCGCAGGTACTCCTTGCTCAGCGGCGGCCGGGCATACGGCAGGTCGATGTCGGCGCTGAAAATCCGCACCGGCGCGTCGCTGTCGTGGTCGCGGAACGACTCCGCCGCCGCCACCCCGGCCGGTCCGCTGCCGACGATGATCACCCCGGGACTCACCACCGGCTGATACCCGCGCCGCGGCGGTTCAACACGCCCGTCGGGCCGGAGTTTCGCTCGTGCCCAGACGGGTATGTGCTGTTCACATGAAGGCTGTCACGTGGCACGGCAAGCGCGACGTGCGAGTGGAGTCGGTGCCCGACCCGAAGATCGAGAAACCCACCGACGCCGTCATCGAAGTCACGTCGACCAATATCTGCGGCTCCGATCTGCATCTCTACGAGATTCTCGGGGCTTTCATGAAACCCGGGGACATCCTGGGACACGAACCCATGGGAATCGTGCGGGAGGTCGGCGGCGAGACGGGTGACCTGCGGGTAGGGGACCGAGTCGTCATCCCCTTCCAGATCTCCTGCGGCAGTTGCTATATGTGCGACAAGCAGCTCTACACCCAATGTGAGACCACCCAGGTGCGCGAGCAGGGCATGGGGGCGGCGCTGTTCGGCTACTCGGAGCTGTACGGCGAAATCCCCGGCGGCCAAGCCGAACTGCTGCGCGTCCCCCAGGCGCAGTTCACTCACATCAAAGTCCCTGTGGGACCACCGGATTCGCGGTTCGTCTATCTGTCCGACGTGTTGCCGACGGCGTGGCAGGCGGTCGCTTATGCGGACATCCCCGACGGCGGCACGGTCACCGTGCTCGGCCTGGGCCCCATCGGCGACATGGCCGCGCGCATCGCCGATCACCTCGGCTACCGGGTGATCGCCGTCGACCTGGTGGCCGAACGCCTGGGTCGCGCAGCGCAGCGTGGCATCCACACCATCGACCTGGGCCGGCTCGACTCCTCGCTGGGGGAAGCGATCCGGGATCTGACCGACGGGCGGGGCTCCGACTCGGTCATCGACGCGGTGGGCATGGAGGCGCACGGGTCCCCGGCGGCCCGGCTGGCCCAGCAGGCCACCGGCATGTTGCCGGACGTCGTCGCCAAGCGGCTCATGCAGACCGCCGGCGTCGACCGGCTCAGTGCCCTCTATTCCGCCATCGATATCGTGCGCCGCGGCGGCACGATATCGCTGATCGGCGTGTACGGCGGGATGGCGGATCCGCTGCCGATGCTCACCCTGTTCGACAAGCAGGTCACCCTGCGGATGGGCCAGGCGAACGTGAAGAGGTGGGCCGACGACATCATGCCGCTGCTGACCGATGACGACCCCCTCGGTGTCGACACCTTCGCCTCCCACGTGCTGCCGCTCGACCAGGCGCCGCACGCCTACGAGATCTTCCAGAAAAAGCAGGACGGGGCGGTGAAGGTCATCCTCAGGCCCTAAACCCCTTACGGCACAAGGCATCCCGAGCTGCCGTTTGAGGGCGGCCCGGGCCGGGTATTGGTTGCGCCATGACATCCGCAGAGACCCCCGCCCCCACGCCCACCGGAGAGGTGTGGCCCGGCCGGGCCTACCCTCTGGGCGCGACCTACGACGGGGCGGGCACCAACTTCGCCGTTTTCAGCGAGGTGGCCGGGCGGGTGGAGCTGTGCCTGTTCGACGCCGATGGCACGGAGAGCCGGGTCACGCTGCCTGAGGTCGACGGGTTCGTCTGGCACGCCTACATACCCAACATCGAGCCCGGCCAACGCTACGGCTACCGCGTCCACGGCCCGTACGACCCGCAGAACGGGTTGCGGTGCAACCCCAACAAGCTGCTGGTGGATCCCTATTCGAAGGCCATCGACGGCTCCTTTGAGTGGAACCAGTCCCTGTTCAGCTACAACTTCGGCGATCCGGACAGCCGCAACGACGAAGACTCCGCGCCCAGCATGCCGAAGTCCGTGGTCATCAACCCCTATTTCGACTGGGGCAACGACCGCCCGCCGGACCACCAGTACGCCGACACGGTGATCTACGAGGCGCACGTCAAGGGCCTGACCCAGACCCACCCGGACATTCCCGAGCAGCTGCGCGGCACCTACTCGGCGGTGGCGCACCCGGTGATCATCGAGCACCTCAAGAACATCGGCGTCACCGCCATCGAGCTGATGCCGGTGCACCACTTCGCCAACGACTCCACGCTGGTGGACAAGGGCCTCTCGAATTACTGGGGCTACAACACGATCGGGTTCTTCGCGCCCGACTTCAAGTACTCCAGCGCCGCGTCGCCGGGCGGGCAGGTGCAGGAATTCAAGGCGATGGTGCGGGCGCTGCACGAGGCCGGCATCGAGGTCATCCTCGACGTCGTCTACAACCACACGGCCGAGGGCAACCACATGGGTCCCACCCTGTCGATGCGGGGCATCGACAACGCCGCCTACTACCGGCTGGTCGACGACGACAAGCGCTACTACATGGACTACACCGGCACGGGCAACAGCCTCAACGTCGGGCATCCGCACGCGCTGCAGCTGATCATGGACTCGCTGCGCTACTGGGTGACCGAGATGCACGTCGACGGCTTCCGCTTCGATTTGGCCGCGACGCTGGCCCGCGAGTTCTACGACGTGGACCGCCTGGCGGCGTTTTTCGAACTCGTCCAACAGGATCCGACCGTCAGCCAGGTCAAGCTGATCGCCGAACCGTGGGACGTCGGGCCGGGCGGCTACCAGGTCGGCAACTTCCCGCCGCAATGGACGGAATGGAACGGCAAGTACCGCGACACCGTCCGGGACTTCTGGCGCGGCGAGCCGGCCACGCTCGACGAGTTCGCCTACCGCCTGTCGGGCTCCGCCGACCTGTACGAGCACACCGCGCGCCGGCCGGTGGCCTCGATCAACTTCGTCATCGCACACGACGGGTTCACGCTGCGTGACCTGGTGTCCTACAACGAGAAACACAACGAGGCCAACGGCGAGGACAACAACGACGGCGAGAGCCACAACCGCTCGTGGAACTGCGGGGTGGAGGGGCCGACCGAGGACCCGGACGTCAACGCGCTGCGGGTCCGCCAGCAGCGCAACTTCCTCACCACGCTGCTGCTGTCGCAGGGCGTGCCGATGATCTGCCACGGCGATGAGCTGGGCCGCACGCAGAACGGCAACAACAACGGCTACTGCCAGGACAACGAGCTCACCTGGATCGACTGGGCAAAGGCGGACACCGGCCTGCTGGAGTTCACCCGTGTGGTCTCGGCGCTGCGGCGCAACCATCCGGTCTTTCGCCGGCGCCGGTTCTTCTCCGGCAAGCCGCTGGGCCGCCGAGGCCAGGACGGGCTGCCCGACATCGCCTGGTTCACCCCGGAGGGTGCGGAGATGACCGAGGAAGACTGGGGCGCGGGATTCGCTAAATCCGTCGCGGTGTTCCTCAACGGACACGGCATCCCCGACCGGGACGGGCGGGGGCAGCGGGTGCTCGACGACTCGTTCCTGCTGTGCTTCAATGCTCACTACGAGCCGATCGAATTCACTTTGCCACCAAAGGAATTCGGTGCCGCCTGGCAACTCGTGGTGTTCACCGGGCCCGAAGGGGAGACGCCCGCGGAGGAGGTGTCCGGGGGAGGCGCGCTCACCGTGGACGCGCACACCGCCGTGGTGTTGCACGCCCCCGACGGGGGCTGACGCCGGACGACCGTCGGGCACTGCCGGCCCGACCGATCGACCCGGCGGCACCGCGATCGAGCGGCGTCCTCGGTGACCTTTCGCCCACACGTTGGTTACCTTTGTCCCCAGACACCGGTTGCCTGTCCGCGGACACTGTCGGTTGCGCCGCCGCGGGGTAGGAAGGGGCAGCCGATGAAGAGAGCGAGACCCGACGCGTGCTTGAACGACGTGGCCTGGTGCAGACGGATCGCCGTGCTGGCGGTGTTCGCCCTCGCCGCGGTGACGTGGGTGGGCTGGGCGACGGGTATCGACCCGCTGACCCGGATCTCTCCGACCTGGCCCCAGGTGATGCCGTGGACCGCGTTGTGGCTGGCGGCGCTGGGCGCGGCGATCGCGACGCAGTCGGGGCATCCGTCGCGTGGCCGCGTGTGGGTGGGACGCGGGTTGGCCCTGGCGGTGGGTGCCTTTGCCGGCATCACCCTCGTGGAGTTTGCGACCGATGGGTTGCCCGGCCTGGACCAGATATGGTTCGGCGGCGCGGTGCGCGCCTCACAACAGACCTGGCCAGGGCGCCCGAGCCCGCAGACGGCGGCGTCGGCCCTGCTCCTGGCCGCGGCAGCGGCCCTGATACGGGTGGATCGGTGGACCCGCGTCCTGTGGCCCGCGTGCATGGCGGCCGGCGGGGCAATCCCGTTCGTCACGGTCGGGGCCTACTTGTTCGACGCGTTGGCGCTGGTGGGCTACTCGCCTTCGACCGGCCAGGCGCTCATGACGGCCTTCGCGCTGTTGGTGCTCGTCGCCGCGACGTCGCTGGCACGCCCCGACCGGTTTCCGGTCGCCTGGCTGCTCGCCCGGCCCGACAAGAGTTCGCTGCTGCGGTTGGCGGTCCTGCTGGCCGCGCTTCCGATCGTCGTCGCGGTGTCGCGGCCGATCTTTTTGGGGCTCGGGCTGGGCGAGCACGCGGAGTGGACCTTCTCGATACTGCTGGGCACCCTCATCGTCGGGGTGATCACATTCTTCTTCGCCCAGCGCGAGCAGAAACTGTTGATCGAAAAGGAGTTGGTCAGCAAGGAACGCGCTGACGCCGAGAGGCGCTATCGCATCCTGGCCGACAACGCGGTGGACATCATCGTGCACCTGCGCGAGGGCGAGGTTGCGTGGGTCTCGCCGTCCGTGGAGTCCGCGTTGGGCCGGCCGCCGCAAGCCTGGACCGGCTCAGATTTCGACCGGCACATCCATCCGCGGGACCTCGGGACGGTCATCGCCGCGCTGCGGAGGGTCGGCGCCGGCGAATCGGTCCTGCAGCGCTTCCGGGTCCGCGCCGCCGACGGGGATTACCGCTGGGTCGAGGGCCACGGAAAGCCGTTCGTCGACGCCGACGGCAACACCGACGGTCTGATCGCGTCGCTGCGCATCGTCGACGATCAGGTAAAGGCGGAGCAGCGGCTGGAACGGTTGGCCCGCTTCGACACCCTGACCGGCTTGGTGAACCGGGCCGAGGCCATCAGCCGACTCGAGTCCGCGCTGGAGCAGCCGCAACCGCCCGGAACGTACGTCGGCGTCTTGTTCTGCGACGTAGACCATTTCAAAGAGATCAACGACACCTGGGGGCACGGCGTCGGCGACTTCGTGCTCGCGACCCTGGCCGCACGGATCCGGGGAAGCGTCCGCCGAGGGGACACCGTCGGCCGGACGGGAGGCGACGAAATCCTCGCCCTGCTGCCCGGCGTCCACAGCATCGACGAGCTCGCCCATATCGCCGAGAAGATTCGCTGTCGTGCCGCCGAACTCATCCGGGTATCCGGGACGATGATCTGCGCGACCCTGAGCATCGGCGCCACGCTTGCCCTTCCCGGCGATTCCGTCGACACGATCACGGGCCGGGCGGACGCGGCCATGTACCAGGCCAAGTTGGGTGACCGGAACACCGTCGTCCGGAACTGAGCAGCCCACCGATCGCCCTGCGACGGGCGAGATCCGGTAGGTTTTTGCCGACGGCAGCTCGTTACAAGAGAGGGCAAATATGTCAAGGACAGTGGTGGTGGGCGCTTCGAGCGGACTCGGTCGCTGCATCGGGGTCGGTCTGGCGCAGCGCGGCGACCAGGTCGCGCTGTTGGCCCGGCGCCGCGAACGCATCGAGGCGGCGGCCAAGGCCGCCGGCCCGGGCGCGATCGCCATCGAATGCGACGTCACCGACGAGGCGTCGTGCCGGTCGGCGATCGCCGCCGCCGTCGACGCCCTGGGCGGCATCGACAACATCGTCTACACCCCCGCCGTCGGGCCACTCGTCCGCATGGTCGACACCGATGCCGACACCTGGCGGCGCATCTTCGACACCAACGTCATCGGCGCGGCACTGGTGACCGCCGCCGCGGTGCCGCACCTGACGGTTTCCGCGGGCAAGGCGGTCTACCTGTCCTCCGACGCGGGCACGTTCGGGCCGCCGTGGCCGGGCCTGGGCGCGTACGGGGTCAGCAAGGCGGCCCTCGAGAGGATGGTCGACGCGTGGCGGGCCGAACACCCCGACATCGGCTTCACCACCCTCATCGTCGGGGAATGCCCCGGTGGCGAGGGGGATGCGGCGACGGGAATGAACATCGGCTGGGACATGGACCTCGCCATGAAGGCCGTCCCGCTGTGGGCCTCCCGCGGGTGCATGCCCGGCAAGCTGATGCCGGTCGAGGACCTCATCGACGTGGTGCACACGATCCTGCGGACCAACTCCGCGACTTCGATGCCCGTCGTGGTGGCCAGGGGCGCGCCCGCCAGCCCCGCCGCGTTCGCGGATTCCGCGCAGTCCTAGCGGCGGGTCGCCCCCTGAGTCCTAGCGGCCCAGCTTCTCCCGGACCAGGTCGGACAGGAAGCGCCCGGCCGACACGGGCCGGAAGGCGCGGGCCGCCCCGGTGAGCGCCTCGCGGGCGTCCGGGGGCAGTTCGATGTCGGCGGCGGCGACGTTGAACTCGAGCTGCTCCACGCTGGACGCCCCGGGGATGGCGACGACGCCCGGATAACTGATCAGCCAGGCCAGCGCCACCTGAGCCGGCTGGGCGCCGACGGTGGTCGCCACGTCGCGCAGCGTTCCCAGCAGCGGCTCGACGCGGCGCAGGTTCTCGGTGCCGAACAGCGAGTTCAGCGCCCGAACACCGCCGGGACGATTGTCCAGGCCGTACTTGCCACCGAGCAGCCCCTGCTCGAGCGGGCTGTAGGCGATCACGATGCGGTTCTCCCGCTCGGCGAAGGGCACCAGATCCTCCAGCGGCCCGGCGTGGGCCAGCGAGAAGTGGACCTGATTGCTGACGACCGGCCGGCCGAGCGCGGCGTCGGCCTTCTGCCACCGCGCGAGCGAGTAGTTGGAGACGCCGACCGCGCCGATCTTGCCGCTGTCGAGCAGGTCACGCATGCCCGGCATGATCACCGTGTCGGGGACCAGCGGGTTGGACTGGTGAATCTGGTAGAGCGGGATGCGGTCGAGGCCCAGCCGCCGCGCGCTGGCCCGCTCGCGCTGCTTGATCACGGCGGGGAAGGGCGCGACCGGCATGATCTTGCTGGCCACCGCGACGTCGGCGCGCTCGTCGCCGAGCGCCTCGCCGAGGATCCGCTCGCTCTTGCCCAGTCCGTACACCTCGGCGGTGTCGAACAGCGTCACCCCCAGGGCGCGGGCGCGCCGCACGATGTCCCGCGCGGCGCCCGAGGCGTAGGCCTCCCCGTAGCCCCACTCACGTGACCCGAACTGCCAGGTGCCCAAGCCGATCCGGCTGACCCGTCCCACCCCGTCGACGTCGAGATACTTCATGCGCCCCAGCCTAGCCAGGGAGCTTGCCCAGCACGTAGGTGGCGATGCCCACCCCGGCCAGCCGCGGCTGGCCACTGTCCGTCGTGCCGCTGCACGAGACCATCAGGTCGACGATGACGTTGGCCTTGGCCGCGATCACCCGGGCCGAGCGGATCTGAAGCCCCTTGGGCGTCAGGTCCAGCGTGGTGATGCCGTTGCCGCCGTCGGCAGGCGCGCTCACCGCGAATCGGAGCGCCTCGCCGTTCGGCGGTGTCAGGGTCACCGTCGAGCCGCCGCATTGGCGCCATCCCGACAGCAACGCCGCCAGCTGGGACTGGGCCGCCGCCGGGTCGCGGAAGGCCACGACCGCCTCGATGACCTGGGTCGACTTGAGGAAGCTGTGCGAGTCGACGAACTCCGCCGCGTGGTATCCGGCGAGCCCGTCGCCGGTGTAGGCGTCCGGCGTGCCGGGGGCGATGCTGCCCCAGCATTCCGGCCGGTCGATGGCTCCTTCCGCGTTGGAGCGGCCCGGGTTGTCCCACGTCTGGCCGGCCTCGAGGTTTTGGTCGGAGGTGATGTTCTTCAGGGCGTCGGCGCCCGGCAGCAGCGCCGCGAGGTCACCCGGCGCGACCGGGCCGGGGCCCGCCGGGGGCGCCGCGCTCGTGGAGGTCGTGGGCGCCGCGGTCTGGGTGGACGGGGTGGCGCCCAGGGTGGCCCACGCGACCAGGGCGACGACGGCGACGGCGATGAACGCGTACGACAGCGCCACCCCGGCGCGGGCGCGGTCGCGGCCGAGTTCACCGGTGCGGCGGATCTGCGCCAGCCCGGCGTGTCCCAGGATCGCCCCGACCGGCGCGAACACGAACGCGAACACCAGCGACAGCGTCGCCAACACGTTGACCGGCGGCCGGTAGGGCGGTGCGGGCGGCGGCGTGAAGATCGGCGGTTCCACCGGGGGCGGGGTGGCTGGGACCCGGCCGAGCGGGTCGTACGTGTACGGGTTCTGCCAATACGGGTCCTGCGGGTCGGTCACGCCAGCGCCTCCTTACCGGCCGAACCTGCCCGAAATGTAACCGACGACCCGGCGGTGCGTCACAGGCGCGGTTTGGCGACGCCGACCACATAGGGTGTGTCGGCCAACGTCAGGTACACCCGATGCGGCCCAATCGCCATGCCCGACACTGCCGCCGATTGGGCCGCCGCCGGCAACCCCGCCCGGTAGCCGATGACGCGGATCACCGGGATCGTCCCCGTCGGGAAGCCGATGAAGCTCGCCGTCTCGAGCACCACCACCTCGTGGTCCGTGGCGGCGTAGATCCTGGTGTCGTCGGTGCCCAGTTCGCGGATCGGGGACGGCAGCCGGGTGCTGGCCAGCACCGTCAGGCCGTCACCGCCGCGGCGCGAGTCCACGGCGTACAGCGTGCTGTCGTCGTGGCCGGCCACATAGCTGCGGGTCACCGCGGCGCCGTCGCCCGCCGAGACCGCGACGTCGATGCGCAGCGTGCCGCGCTCTTCTGGCGGGGACGAAGACCCTTGGTAATGGCGGATTCCGGACGGCGCATAGACGTGGTATTCGATCTCGCGGCCGCGGTTGGCGCCGTCGATGCTGTCCGCGGGATCACCGGTGATCGGGGCGGTCGGTAGTTTGTGCAAGCCGTACTGGTCCACCGGGGTCACCGACTTTCCATCCGACGACAGCGCGAGTAGCGTCCGCAATCCGGCATCCTCGGCGAGGTACGCCGGGGCGGGTCCGGCATCGAAATCGTCGACCTGGCGCAGACTTTCGAGGTCGACCTCGGCGACCCGGCCGCGCTCGGGCTGCGGCACGAACACCACGGAAGCGTCTTCCTGGCTGATCTGCAGATTGCGTCCGACCGCCATGGGCGCCGACAACCGCGTCTTGGCGTCGCCCGGGCGGTCGCCGGCGGTGACCTCGGCCAGCCGGTGATCGCCGGTGAGGGCGACGAGGGCATGCGCGTGATACGACCACACCGGCTGGCGCAGGGGCGCGGCGACGGACCACAGCACGACCCCGGGCGCGCTCTGAAGCGACGCTCCCGGCGCCGCGCAACCTGCGGTCACGACGAGCGCACCCAGGATTGCCGCCCGAGTGTGGACACCGGTGGCCATGAGCGTTCTCCCTTTTCACGACTTTCCGCAACTTGTTGAGGAACTACCCACTGGCGCACGGCCGTACCCGTTTGATGGCGGATTTCGTCGGGTAGCCGAAAGAGAGCGCGCAACAGCCCGCGCGCCAACCGGAGATGGGAAGGACACCATGGCTCAGAGCGCCATCAAGTCGCCCACCGATGTGGTCGACTTCCTCGTCAGTCAACACGAGCAGATCAAGTCTTTGTTCGCCGAGACGCTGGCCGCGTCGGGGAAAGAACGTGAGAAGGCGTTTGTGGAACTCCGGCGATTGCTGGCCGTCCACGAAACGGCCGAAGAGGAGATCGTGCACCCGCGGGCCAAGCGGAAGATCTCCGACGGCGCCGCGGTGGTCGAGGAGCGACTGCACGAAGAGCACGAGGCCAAGACGGTCCTGCAGAAGCTGGAGAAGCTCGACGTCGACAGCGCGGAGTTCACCCGCATGTTGACGCAACTGCGTGACGCGGTCGTCGAGCACGCCGAGCACGAAGAGCACGACGAGTTCTCCAAGCTCGGCCAGGAATTGAGTGACGAGGAGCTCCAACGGATGGGCCGCGCGGCCAAGCTCGCCGAGGCGATCGCGCCGACACGCCCGCACGCCGGCGTCGAGTCGGCGGCGGCCAACCTGGCCGCCGGACCGTTCGCGGCGATGCTGGACCGGGCCCGCGACGCCATCGTCGGCAAGGGCTAGACATCCCAGGTGGTTAAGTCGTCAAGCTGCTGCGGGGGTTTGGCGGTGGGCCCAGGCTGTGTGTTCGTCGTATGGCGTGTGGTGGCGTAGGCAGCCGTGGAGGATGCCGACGAGTCGGTTGCCTAGGGCGCGTAGGGCTTGATGGTGGGTGTCGCCGTTGGCGCGGTGCTGGTCATAGAAGGCGCGGGCACCGGGGCTTCGGGTGAGCGCGCAGAATGCCCATTGATCGAGCGCGTCGTAGAGACGTTTGTTGCGGGCGTGGCGGGCCAGCACGGCACGTTTTCGGCCTGATGCGATGGTCAACGGTGATGTTCCGGCGTAGTTCTTGCGACACTTGGCAGTGGTGTATCGGTTCGGGTCATCCCCGAACTCACCGAGCACCCGGGCGCCGAGCACAACACCAAGTCCTGGCAGGGAGCGGTAGATGTCGGCGTCCGGGTGTTTCTCAAAATGGTCTGTTAGTGCGGTCTCGAGCTCGTCGATCTGAACGTTGAGTGCCGCGATCACATGGACCGCTGCAGTCGTGGTGGCGCCGAAGGCAGTAGCCACCGCAGGGGGTGCTGTGAGGTGTTCGCGGCGCAAAATGGTCTGAATCTCAGCGGCGCGTGTCTCTATATTGCGTTGCCGGCCAGCCGCTTTGAGCGCTGAGCCGATCTTCGACAGGCTTAACCGGGCACCCTGTTCAGGAGTGGGTGCGCGACTTAATACTGCCAACGCATCACCGTCGGTGAGCGAATCGAAGGCCTCCAACGCTGCGGGGTAGTACTCCCGCAGACCGCTACGCAGCATGTTGGCATGGCGGGTCCGTGCCCAGATCAGGCTCTGATGGGTGCGGGCCAGCACCTTGATCGCCTCGGCGTCGGCGCTGTCGCCGGCGATCTGGCGGTGGTTGTGCCGGTCGGTGCGGACCAAATCAGCGAGCACTTTGGCGTCCCCGGCATCGGACTTCGCCCCCGAAACGTGGTGGCGATCGCGGTAACGGGCCGCCGCCATCGGGTTGATCGCCCACACCTGATAACCAGCCGCAACGAGCGCTGAAACCCACAAGCCACGATCGGTTTCGATGCCGATCATCACCTGGTCGGGATCCTCGGCATGCCCGGCGATCAGCTCGTGTAAGCCGCGAATCCCCGGTAGGCCCTCGGGTAATCGCCGGGCTGCCAATCGTTGCCCGGCCTCGTCCATCAGATACACATCGTGATGGTCTTCGGCCCAGTCGTCGCCGACAAAGATCACCAGTGCCCACCTCCTGCGGTCGTCGTTGACTCACATTGAGCCAGAGGACACCCGGCGGCGGACTAATGGATCAGTGCTCGCAGTGGCACGACATCCCATCAGCGCTTCAAGCGACCTCACCGAACCGGCCGGGGCACGATCTAGCCCTAGGGATCAACGTTCATCCCGGTCCAACACAGTGCTCACCGGCCAGCGGCTCGATGATCAGCGTCCCGCGGTCAACAGCCCAAACCCGACAACGCCACGCTGATCGACTCCCATTAGTACCACTCACGGGGTGCCCCACTCGAGGGGAACACCATGGCCGCGACCAAGGCCCCGGGCGGCGCCCGCTACCTGCCCGAGGGGCGAGGGCTGGATTCGCTGCGAGCGGCGGCCGAGTGTTGCCGCGGCTGCCAACTTTTCGCCGATGCCACCCAAACGGTGTTCGGCCACGGCCACCCGGGCGGATGCTCGCCCGCGCCCTCGAAGACGCCGGCATCGATCCAGCGTCGACATATGAGACGAACGCGGTCAAGCATTTCAAGTTCACCCGCAAGGGCGGCAAGCGCCGGATCCACCAAAAGCCCGGCCGCACCGAGGTGCTCGCCTGCCGCCCCTGGCTCATCGCCGAGATCGAGGCGGTGCGGCCCCAGGTCGTCGTGTGCCTCGGCGCGACCGCCGCGCAATCCCTTCTGGGAGCGGCCTTTCGGGTCTCCGCGCAGCGGGGCCGGCAAATCCGGCCGCCCTCTTCCGTGCTCGACGTGGAGCCCGAGCCCATCGTGGTGGCGACGGTTCATCCGTCGGCGGTGTTGCGCGATCGCAGCGATCGACACGACGAGGCCTACCGGCTTTTCGTCGACGACCTGCGCGCCGCGCGTTCAGCAGTCGTCGTTACCGGCTGACCGATGATGCGCCCGCGAGGACCTGCGCAATATGCATCGGCCTGCGGTCGGTAGCCAGATCGCGGATCTGGGTGCGGCAACTGAAGCCGTCCGCCAGCACCAGCGCGCCGGGGTCCGCGTCGCGCAGCGCAGGCATCAGCTTGTCTTCGGCGCATGCCACCGACACGTCGTAGTGCCCCTTCTCAAAGCCGAAATTACCTGCCAGGCCGCAACATCCCGCATCGAGGAGCTCGGCGCGCACCGCCGCGTCCCTGAGCAACTGTCGCTCATGGGTGTAGCCCAGCACCGCATGCTGATGGCAGTGCTGCTGTACCACCGCGCTGGCGCCGATCTGGGGCGGCTCCCAGTCGGCGGCCCTATTCGCCAGTAGTTCGCCCAGCGTGCAGGTCAGGTCGGCCAATCGATGTGCGTCCTCGTCGCCGTAAAGCAGTTCGGGCAGGTCGGATCGGAACACCGCCGCGCAGCTGGGCTCGAGCACCACCACCGGGGTGCCGGTGCGCAGCGCCGGACTCAGCGCCGAAAGCGTCCGTCGCAGAACCCGTTTGGCGATGCCGAGCTGGCCGGTGGAGATCCAGGTGAGTCCGCAGCAAACCGCTTTGCGCGGTACCTCGACGGTGAATCCGGCCGATTCCAGCACCGCGACGGCGGCGTGGCCGATTTCGGGCTCGAAGTTGTTGACGAACGTGTCCGGCCACAGCAGCACCCGCCCGCGCACCGGCGCGGCATCGCCCGCCGGGCGGGCGGCGAACCAACTGGTGAATCGTTCCGCGGTGAATTGCGGCAGCTCGCGTCGGACGTCGACACCGCCTGCTTTTTTGACCAGTGTGGACACTCCCGGCGCGCGGGTTACGGCGTTGAGTGCGCGTGGCGCCGTGGCGGCCATTCGCGCCCACAACGGGATCCAGCCCATCGAATAGTGCGCCATCGGCCGGAGGCGTCGCCGATAGTGATGGAACAGGAATTCGGCCTTATAGGTCGCCATGTCGACGTTGACGGGGCAGTCGCTGCGACAACCCTTGCAGGCCAGGCAAAGATCCAGCGCGTCGCGGACCTCGGCGGACCGCCAGCCGTCGGTGATCACGTCGCCTTCGACCATCTCGAACAGCAGCCGCGCCCGCCCCCGGGTCGAATGCTCCTCTTCTTCCGTCGCGCGATAGCTCGGGCACATCACCCCCGATTCGTGACCGCGGCACTTGCCGATTCCCACGCAGCGTGCTGCGGCGCGCGAGAAGCGGTGGTCGTCGTGGGGGTAGGCGAAAACCGTGTCGGGTTCGGCCGGGCGGTAATGCACTCCCTGGCGCAGGTTTTCGTCGAGTTTGTAGGGATGCACCACCTTGCCGGGGTTCATCCGGTTGTGCGGATCGAAGAGGGCCTTCATCTGTTCGAAGGCCCCGACGACGCGCTCGCCGAACATGATGGGCAACAGCTCCCCGCGGGCCTGGCCGTCGCCGTGCTCGCCGGACAGCGAGCCGCCGTACTGTGCGACCAGCCGGGCCGAATCCTCAACGAAGGAGCGGAATTTGGCCACGCCGTCGGCGGTCCGCAGGTCGAACGGAATGCGCGTGTGCACGCACCCCTGTCCGAAATGGCCGTACAGCGACGAGGATCCGTAGTCGTAGCGGTCGAGGAGTTTGTGGAAGTCACGCAGGTAGTCCCCCAACCGGTCCGGCGGTACCGCTGCGTCCTCCCAGCCCTCGTGGGTCTCCGGCCCGTCGGGCGGGTACGCGGTGGCGCCCAGCCCGGCTTCGCGCGCGGCCCACACCTGCTTCTTGCGATCGGGGTCATCCAGCACCATGGCGCTGGTCTGCACCTGCTTCCGCAGGTCGTCGATCATCGACTCAGCCTTGCGGTCGGCGTCGTCCTGGTCATCGCCGTCGAGCTGAACCAGCAGCCAGGCCCTGCCGTCGGGCAGCTGGCGCAACGCCTTCTCGGCGAGCCGTCGGGAGTGCTCCAGTTCGACCAGGCGGTGATCCAGACCCTCGAGTGCCGCCGGCTGGTGCTCGAGGATGGCGGGCACGGCGTCGGCGGCCGAGGCGATGTCCTCGAACCCCAGGACCGCCAGCGCGCTGGCCGCCGGCACCCGCACCAGCGTCAGCTCAGCGCGTAGCACCGTGACGAGCGTGCTCTCGGAGCCGACCAGCGCCTTGGCGACGTCAAAGCCGTTCTCCGGCAACAAGGAATCGAGGTTGTACCCCGACACCCGACGCGGGATGTGCGGATAGGTGGAGCGGACGTCGTCCGCGTAGCGTTCGGCCAGCGACTTCAGGCCGCGATAAAGCTCGGAACGCCGACCGCCTTGGCCGATGATGCCGGCGAGCGTGTCATCGTCGGTCGGCTGTACCCACATCCGCAGCCCGTCATAGGTCAGCACCTCGAGCCGGCGCACCGAATCCACCATCTTGCCGTATGCCTGAGCGGTCGAGCCGCACGAGTTGTTACCGATCATGCCGCCGATCGTGCAGCTGACATGGGTCGACGGCTTGGGGCCCACCATCCAGCCCGACGATTCCAGCCGGTCGTTGAGCACGTCGAGCTTGATGCCCGGCTCCACCACGGCTACACCGGCTTCGGTGTCAACCGACTGGATGCGGGTGCAGTACTTGCTCCAGTCGATGACCACCCCGGCGTTACAGCACTGCCCCGCCAGGCTGGTGCCGCCGCCGCGGGACAGCACCGGCATACCGTGGCGGCGACAGACGTCGATGGCGTCGGCCGCGGCCTCCGGGGTGCGCGGGACAACCACGCCGATGGGCACCTGCCGGTAGTTGGACGCGTCGGTGGAGTAGGTGGCGCGCGAACCCGGATCGAATCGGACCTCGCCGTCCACGTTGTCTCGCAGGTCCGCCGCCACCGCCTCGAACAGCCTCGGCGTCCGGTCGGGCCGCGTCACCGTCATGCGAACTCTCCGCTGATTCTGCTCATCGCTTCTTGTGCGGCATGAATTCCTGCGCCTTGGTTTTGAGTCCGACCTTGACGAAGCCGACGCGGTCCTCGTCGCCGCCCAGCACAGCGGCGGTGGCCGACTTGAACTGATCCCAGGTGGCGTGCGGCGGGATCGGCGGCATGTTGGGGTCGGTGAAGACATCCAGCACGGTGGGACGGTCCGCCGCCAGCGCGTTGCGCCAGGCGTCGCCGAGTTCGTCCGGGTCCTTGATGGCCATCGCATTGAGACCCAGGCTCGCGGCGAAGGCGGCGAAGTCGACATCCGGAAGGTCCTGCGACTCGGCGAATTTCGGCGAGCCGGCCATCGCGCGCATCTCCCAGGTGACCTGGTTCAGATCGTTGTTGTGCAGGATCGCCACGATCAGGCGGGGATCGGCCCACTCCTGCCAGTACCGCTTGATCGTGATGAGCTCGGCCATGCCGTTCATCTGCATGGCGCCGTCACCGACGAACGCGATGACGGGCCGCCGCGGGTGACCGAACTTGGCGCCGATCGCGTAGGGAACGCCGGGGCCCATCGTGGCGAGGGTGCCGGACAGCGATCCCCGCATGCTGCCGCGGAACCGCAGACTGCGCGCGTACCAGTTGGCTGAGGAGCCGGAATCGGCCGCGACGATGGCGTCGTCCGGCAGTTGGGGAGAAAGCTCGGAGAACAGCCGCATCGGGTTGATCGGGTCGGCGTTGACCTTCGCCTCCATGCCCATCGTTTCCCACCAGCGGGTCACGTTCTTTTCGATCGTCTCCCGCCAAGACCTGTCCTCTTTGCGGCGCAGATGCGGGATCAGCGCGCGCAGCGCGGTCTTCGCGTCGGCGACCAGGTTGACCTCGTAGGGGTACCGCATCCCGATCATCCGGCCGTCGATGTCGATCTGCACCGCACGGCATTGGTCGAGCTCCGGCAGGAACTGTGTGTAGGGAAAGCTTGAGCCGACCGTGAGCAGCGTGTCGCAGTCGCGCATCAACTCGTAGCTGGGCCGCGTTCCCAGCAACCCGATAGATCCTGTGACCCAAGGCAATTCGTCGGACAGCACATCCTTGCCCAGCAGCGCCTTGGCCGCCCCGGCGCCGAGCAGGTCGGCGACCTCACCCAGCTCTTCGTGTGCGCCGCGAGCGCCGGTTCCCACCAGCATCGCGACTTTCTTGCCCGCGTTGAGCACCTCGGCGGCGTGCCGGATGGCCGCGTCGTCGGGGGCGATGTCGGGGTATTCGATGCCCAGGCTGGAGGGCACCATCTTGAAGGCATGCCCGGGCGGCGAGTACGGCAGCTCCTGCACGTCGCTGGGAATGATCAACGCCGTGGGCGCGCGCTGGGTCATCGCGATCCGGATCGCGCGGTCCAAGACGTTGGGCAATTGTTCGGGGACGGTGACCATTTGGACGTAGTCGCTGGCGACGTCCTTGAACAGGCTCAGCAGGTCGACCTCCTGCTGGTAATTGCCGCCCATGGCGGTGCGGTTGGTCTGCCCGACGATGGCCACCACCGGCACGTGGTCGAGTTTGGCGTCGTAGAGGCCGTTGAGCAGATGGATCGCCCCCGGCCCCGACGTGGCCGCGCAGACCCCGACCCGGCCGGTGAACTTCGCGTAGCCGACCGCCTCGAAGGCGCTCATCTCCTCATGGCGCGATTGGATGAATTTCGGCTTGTTGTCCGCCCGGCCCCACGCGGCAAGCAGCCCGTTGATGCCGTCACCGGGGTAGCCGAACACGTGCTCGACACCCCACGCCCGCAGTCGCTCCAGCAGGTAGTCCGAGACCTCTTGCTTAGCCATTGATGTCCCTCCTAGACAGACGGTGTTCGACGATGTTCGCTACGTACGCCGGCCGACGCAGCACCCACGGCGACGCCCGGTTTGCTGCAGCGGCCCACGGCCGTCTGTTTCGACCGCAGCCTGCGACGTGCATGGGCGGCTAGGGCACTTCCCACACGTCTGGGCATACCCCCGATCGCCGCCGTTATTCGGGCCGTCGCGGTGGCCCGGCGATTCTCAGCGGATTGCCAGCAACCTGCCCGCGGCGATCAATCGGGGTCGACGCCGAAGGGTACGCGTCGCCAGGTGGCGCCGAAGCTTCGGGTCACGCGCTCTTGGGCAGAGCGGATACTCCGGATGCGCGGTGGCCCTTGGCCACTCGCCGAATCAGCATGCGGGTGGCCTTGTCGAGGATCTCCTGGGCCGAGTCGGGGTCACGGGCGCGTTCGGCGCGCCGCGTCGCCGCGGCGATGGTCAGCCCCTGCTCGTATCCCGTCACGACGCGCGGGTCGACGTAGGAGCCGCGGGCGACCGCCGGGGTGTTGCCCAGCTCCTCGGCGACCTCCTTCATCACGGCGGACTCGACGCGTTTGGCCACCCGCCGGGATACGGCCGGATCCGCGTCGGCGAAAGCGGTGGCCGCCAACACCGTCCCGTGCCAGGTCCGTAGGTCCTTGACGGTGTATTCGTCGCCGACGAGCTCCTTGAACCGGGCGTTGAGGTCGTCGGATCGCACATCTAGCCAGCCCGATGCGTTGCGACACGCAAGCAGTCGCTCGGTCCGGTTGGGCCGGCGCATGAGCGCGCGCACCGCCCTGACCACTTCGGGGTCCTCGATCTCCACGGTGCGCCGCACGCCGCTTTTGGCGGGGAAGTCGAATTCGACCGCGTCGCGGCGGACCACGACGTGCTCGCACAGCAGGGTCGCCAGTCCGTACGACTCGTGCTCTTCGGCGTACTGCTCGCCGCCGGCGCGGAAGTAGCCGCGATCCAGCAGGCGCAGCGCCAGCGCCAGCACCCGCTTGCGGGTTAACCCGCTGCGCCTCAGGTCTTTCGCGATGATCGCGCGCCACTGTGGCAACCGGGTGGACAATTCCAGCACGCGATCGAACTTCTCCTCGGCGCGTTCCTGCTGCCAGGCGGTGTGGTAGAGGTATTGGCGGCGGCCCGCGGCGTCCACGCCGACGGCCTGAATGTGGCCGTTGGGATGTGGCGAGATCCAGACGTTCTTCCAGGCCGGCGGAATAACCAGATCTTTGATCCGCTGCAGGGTTTCGGGGTGAGACAGCAGCTCGCCGTCGGGCCCGTAATACGCGAAGCCCTTGCCCCGGCGCTTGCGCGCGATGCCCGGGTTGCTGAGAACGCTGCGACGCAGCCGCATCTATGCCTCCAGTTACGTTCGCTGACCGGACAATTACCCGCCGCGCGAGCCGTTCACACGTGTAAAGAAACGACCCGCCACAGCGTCGTGGCGGGTCGTCCTCTCTCCCAGCGCAATCAGCCGGCCATGAACTCCTGGTAGGCCGACTCGAGGGTCGGCGGCAGCGCCTTGACATTGCACTGCCGTTCGGTGTCGCCGATCGGCGCCAGGATGCCGCGCAGGTCGTAGTACTCCTGTGGATGGGCCGTGAAGTAGCCCCGCAGGTTCGACTCGGCTTCCGGACGCGGCTGGCCGTAGGCGGCCGTGACCACTTGGTTGGCGCCCGGGTGGGCCGCCAGGTATTGCTCGGCCGAGCCCTGCACGGACGAGACGGTGGCATTCACTCCGCCGGGGCTGCAGTCGGGCGCCGCGGCGGCCGATGGCGCGCCGACGATCCCCATGGTGATTCCCCCGAGCAGGCAGCCGGCGCTGATGCCGGCCAGTCGCCGCCGCGCGACGATACTGCTGATTTTCATGATGAGTGTGTCCTTCGAAATTTGGATTGGTTCGTCGACGGAGGCTCCCGATCCTCGAAAACCAAAGTAGCGGAAATGGAAAGGGCGGTGTTCGCTCAATGACGCAGGGAACGAGCTAAACCGCATAGGTGCGGCCACGGAACGAGGCCGTTCACTAAGCAAACGATCAAATCCAGTCGGCGATCTTGAGAATTCTTAAGGAGAGCACGGCGATTCTTATGGAACCGTGATCAACATCGTGACGGAATCGTTACCTCAAATCGGCGCCATCGCCGCCTTTATCCGGTGCGCCGGATCAACTGGAGCGCCTCGGCGACGGAATCGGCCAGGGGCCAGTCGAGGCCGACCACCGGGAACTCTTCGTTTCCCGGCGCGGGGGCGCGCCCGCTCAGATCCGGGAGAAATCGGGCCTGTGTAGCGACGCGCGCACGTTTTCGCCGCCGTCGTTCGCGTGGCCGTCGGTGCTCGCCGGCGGGAGCGACCGTAGCCAGGTTTCGACGTCGGGACCGACGACCACCGCTCGTTCGGAGACCAGCAGCGCTCCCGCGGCGAGCGCGGGAACGGCGGGCTGCACCGCGCGCACCGGACGGCTATCACCTTGCCGCGCAAATACTTTAGAGGTCAGTTCCGGCAGCCGGATGGTGTCCGGGCCGGTAATGGTGCGCGGTATGTGCGTCTGTCCCAGGGCCGCCTCGACGAGCACGTCGGCGACGGTGTCGGCGGCGATGGGCTGGATCAACCAGTCCTCGACGATCACCTCGTCCCCGTCACAATTCACCGGCCCCGCTGGGCCGGTGGCGGATTCGTACCACGGCGTGGACTTGACGACTGTGGTCGGGACCGGTCCGTCGAGCAGGATCTCCTTCGCCGCCCGTTTGGCCTCGAAGTAGGGAACGCCGTCGAACACCGGGTCGTCGATGCAGGCCATCGTCGACACGACCACACGCCGTACGTCCCGCGCGGCGCACACGCCCATGACGTTGCGGGAGGCGGTGGTCAAAGCGTGGGTGACGGTGGGCTGCCCATCGTCACCCACGGGGTTGGACACGTCGATGGCCACGTCGACTCCCTCGAGCGCCCGGTACAGGCCCTCCCCGTCCAGCAGGTCGACGCCATGTGCGCGGGAAACCTCGACGACCGCGACGTCACGGGCCCTGAGCCTGGCGACGACGCGGGATCCGGCCGTGCCGGTCGCCCCGATCACTGCGACGGTCCTCAGATGCCTCACCCCGCTTTCGTCGGTCGCTGAGCATTACCCACTGGATTTCGGTTCAAACGGCCGGATTCGGGTTCAAACGGCCGGATTCGGTGGACAGGCTTGCAGTGATCGCGCGCACACGGATCGTGGCGTTTGACGGGTCGACTGACGGGAAAGCCGTAGGGACCAGATGTCAGTAACCAAAGGAGGTCGATCCATGGGGGATCAGAAGAGTGGACCGCAGGAAGCCGTCCAGGGCGCCGTCGAGGGCGTGAAGGGCAAGGTCAAGGAGGTCGGCGGGGCAGTCATCGGCCGCGACGATGTGGTCGAGGAGGGTCGGGCCCAGCAGGACAAGGCCGACGCCCAGCGTGACGCCGGCAAGAAGGAGGCCGAGGCCGAGTCCGCGCGGGCCGGTGCGGAGGCCGCCGAACAGCGCGAGAAGGAAAACCAATAGGTCATTGGTGAGGGGGTCCGGTCCCGCTGTGGGGCCGGGCCCCTTTTCGCGTCCGTCTTGCCGGCGGGGTTTTAAACCGCCACGCGCGGTTATCCCTGGCTAAAACCGCCGGGTGGTGCGTAGCGTGCGGTGTAGTAGCGAGGTGGGAGATGGGCTGGCGCGACCGGGTCGCGAGCATCGTCGCGTTTCTGCGCGCGGGTTACCCGAGTGGTGCGCCCGCCCTCGGCTACGCGCCCCTGTTGGCGCTGCTGCCGCGACGGGTTTCCGACGACGAGATCACCACCATCGCGACGAAACTGCTTGCGCCCAGGCGTCGTTCGGTCGACGACGTCGACGTCGGGGTGGAAATCACCCGGGCCACCGACCAGCTGCCCTCGGTGGATGAGATCGAGCGTGTGCGGCGCCGGTTGAGCGCGGCGGGATGGGCCGGACACCACCACGACTGAGCGCGATTCACGCGTGTTCGAGGTCGACGACCAGTGGCCGGTGGTCGGAGATTCCCATGGGCTCTGCCACGACGGCGCTGCCGCGTAGACGGCGGTCGTCGGTCAGGATGTGATCCAGCTGGCGGTCGGGTGCATCGGCGGGAAAGGTCGCCGCGGCGGCCAGCGCCCGCATGCCCGACCAGCGACGCGCGGTCTTGGGCGTCATGTTGAGGTCGCCGGTCAGCAGCCGCGGACCGGGGAAGCCGTGCAGGTCGTGAACCAGCCGGCGCAACTGGCGCCGATTCCAGCCGGGCACGAAGGACAGGTGCGTGTTCGCGACCGTCAGCGCGCCGATCGGGGTGTGCAGCCGCGCGATCACCGCCGCCCGTGGTTCTTCGTCGACGACCATCACCCGGTTGGGACCCGGCAGGTACATGGGAAAGCGCATCGGAATGCGGGGCAGCCGCACGACCTGCCAGCTGGCCACCGGGTAGCGCGACAGCAGCGCGATTCCGTAGGCCGCGGTCCCGGGTTGTTCGCGGCCGGTGGCGGCCATCCACGTCGCGCCGGGCGTGCCGGAGATGGCGGCCACGAACCGGTGCTCGACGGCGCCCATGGCCTCGGCGGCCACCGCGGTGAGGTCGGCCCGTTCCGACCGCGGCTGGTCGCAGTCGACCTCTTGCAAGCTGAGCACGTCGGGATCGAGGCGGCGCACGCAGTCGCGCAGCCGCTGGACTTCGACCCCGTTGCCGACGGTGCGGCCGTGCAGGATGTTGAAGGTCGCCACACGCATAGGGTCTCTCTACCCACTTTCTCCGCTCACGCAGTCACGTGGCGGACTCGCGTCAGCGCGCCCCGGGCACCTCTTCGCGGGCCGCCACCGACCGTCCGTCGCCGGTGTCGAACACCTCGACGACGACGTCCGGGTCTCGGTAACGGCCCAGCGGTGTCAGCCCGGGTGTGCGCGCGATGACGTCGTGGGCCGCGTCGCCGGTGAGCGGGTAATCGGCCACGTCGTGGCGCCAATGCGCGGCGACGATCGTCGCGCCGGGCTGCAGCCGGGGGCATTCGCGGCGCAGCACCGCCGCCAGCGTCTCGGCCGTTAGGTAGTAGGCGACCTCGCTGAGCACCAGCAGGTCGAAGGGCCCGGCCGGCCACGCCTCGTCGAGGGACGAGCGGGTCAGCGTCACCCGGTCGCGGCAGCCGGCCGCGCGCAGCCGGGCGTCGGCGCCGCGCACCGCCGCGTCGGCCACGTCGACCGCCGTCACGTGGTCGCAGCGCCGCGCCAGCTCCGCGGTCAACGTGCCGATCGAGCAGCCCGGTTCGAAGGCGTGCCGGTAGCGGCGGGCCGGCAACAGGGCGAGTGTGATCGCGTACTTACGCTGTTCGTACCACCGCGTCGACAGCTGCCAGGGATCGTCGGCGCCGACGTACATCCGGTCGAAGTAGGCGTCGGGCAGCCGCGGGCTCACCGGAAGACGACCTCGCCCACGGCGAGCAGTCGCTGCAGGACGAACGGCGGCAGCACGGGTGGCGTCTCACCGCGGCCGGGCCGCAACTGGCTCCGATAGCATTGCACGGCTTGGCGTTTGCGGTTCACCGCCCAGCCGGGGGCGGGCACCGAGCGGGCGCGGGCCCACGGCACGACGGGGTCGGCCGGGGCGGCCCAGTGCCACATCCAGACCGGATATTCCAGCAGCGCGACGCCGGTGCGAACGCATGCCGCCGCGGCGGCCCGTCCCACGGCCTCGTGGTCGGGATGCCCGTCGCCCCGCCAGGTGGCGGCGCACCAGGTGCGCGGACCCGCGGTCCGCAGGATTCCCACGAGTGACTCGGTGAGCCGATCCTCATGTTTGGCCACTTCACCGTCGGGCAGGCCCAGCCGCATCGGGGGGGCGACCCCCAAAGTGGCGGCGGCCCTGCGCAGTTCGTATCGGCGAGTGGTCGCCAGGCGAATCCGGCCGGACAGGGTCGCTCCGGGCTGAGCGGCACCCCCGTCGCTGACCGACACCATCCGGATGTCGACGCCTGCCGCGATCAGTTGTGCGACCGTCGCACCCAGGCCCAGGGTCTCGTCGTCCGGGTGGGCCGCCACGACGACAAGGCGTCGGCATCCCGTGAGATCCAGTGCCGGCAGGGGGCCGCGCTCAAAAGCCGCCAGCCACAACGGCGCCGGGGTGCCGCCGTGGGTCAGTGGCTTGGCAGCGAACCGGGCGCAGTTGCTGATCGGCGCGGTTTCCACGATGCCCTCAACCCTGGCGGCCGGCGAGCCGCCCGAGTTCGGCCAGGTCCCGCTCGGCATGGCTTTGCCGGATGTAGATGCTCAGGTCGGCGACCCGCTGGGCGTGCCGTCCGTCCTGGCAGAGTGGGCCCGGTCCCAGCGCGCGGCCGGTGCGGGTGATGGCTTCGTCGACCGCGTGTTCCACGACGGTGCGCACGCGACGGGCCAGCAGTTGGGCGGTGCCGGCGCGGTCGAACGGATCGGAGTCGACCTGCGTTGCCGCCGCGGCCAGGATGGCGTCGCCGGCCGCCAGCGCGGCGTCCACCGCGCCCAGGTGTGCCAGCGAGTACGCGTCGGCAGATTCGCTTGCGGCGCAACGATATAGGGGATCAGCGACCCTGCGGGCACCGCCGAGCCAACAGGCGGCGACACCGATTGCGCCGTGCCAGAAGCCCGGCCGATTCAGATAGTCGCCAGGATCGCCGACGGCGACGGCGTGGGCGTTGGTGAACTGCACCGGCCGGGTGTCGCTGCCGGCCATCCCGGCGTTCCACCAAGTGCTGGGCAACGGTTTGACCGCAGGATCCGTCAGCTGGACCGCGAAGAGGCCCCGGGTCGCGTCTTCCAGGCGGGCGGTCACCAGCGCGTGAGTGCAAAACCCGGCGCCCGAGCACCATACCTTCGTGCCCGTCAACGTGAAAGCGCCGTTGACGTCGGTTGCCGTGAGCGCCGCGTCGGGGGACTCGGCCGCCCAAACGCCCCACAGCTGGCCCGATTCCGGGGGTTTACCGCCCAGTTCGTGAAGTATCGCGACGGCGTCGACATGCGCCTCGGCGACCCGGGCCGCCACGATGTTCTCCTCGGCCAGTGATGCCAGGCGTTGCCAGCGTTCGGCGGTGCGCCCGGAGGCGGGCAGAGGCAGCTCGAGTCGTCCCGACTCCAGCCAGTGCCTGACCAAACCCGCAGTCACGCGCAATCACCCGCCACCGATCTCCCCAGTTTCCTGAGGTGGTGAGCGAACCCGTGTGGCGCCCGAGCCTGGGTTCGCGCCGACGTGATGACGGACAATTCGGTGTCGCGGTGGACGCGGTAGCCGGCAGCATCGAAGCGTTGAACCAGGTCGACATCCTCGCCGGAGGCCAGCGCGCGAAAGCCGCCCACCCGCCAGTAAGCGCGCGCGCTGAAACCCATGTTGGCGCCGTGAATGTGCTCGTGATCGCCTTCGTCACCTGCCGGGTTCGCTTGGTAGGACTCCATATAGCGATCGACGACGTCGGCCCGGTGGTGGCGCCAGTCGGTGACCCGCACCACGCCCAGGACCATGTCCGCGCCGACTCCGAGCTGATGCACGAGCCAGCCGGGGTCGACCCGGCTATCGGCGTCGGTGGTGGCATACCAGCACCTGGTGTCGGCGCCGAACAGCGACCGCGCGTAACCGAAGCCGACGGCCCGCGCGGCGCCGACATTGTGCGCGTCGACGCTGATGAAATGCACGTCGGGCCCGTACTCGCCGGCCAGCTCGGCACTGCCGTCATCGCAGTCGTCGAGAACCACCACGGTGGTGACCGGGATCGGGGCGCACAGGGCCGCGGTGAGCACCGCGCGCAGGCAGGCCGGCAACTTCGCTCGCTCGTTGCGGGCGGGGATCACGATGGCGGCGGCGTCGTAGGCGCGGAGCCAAGCGGTTGACATAACCGGAAGATTTGCCCAATTGGAAGCACGTTAAACGGAGTTGACATCCGCGCTCGCCCATCGGGCCAGGTTGCCCCGGTGGTGAGCGGGGTATTTCGTAGGCACCATGGCACCCATCAAGACGCACGCCGACGTGCCGGGTTCGAGCCCGCAATTGCGGGAGGCGCTGCGCGGCGCGGCCTCGGCGCTCAAGGAGAATGGGCCGCGTTTCGCGCTGGCCGGTAGCTACGCGCTGTGGGCCTACGGCGCGCCAGAACCCACTCACGACGTCGACCTGGTGGTGGCCGAGTCCGATGTGGACGACGCCGTGGCAACCCTCACCGATGCCGGTTTCGCCGTCGAGCGTCCGCCGGAGGACTGGCTGTTCAAGGCGCGCAGCGGCGACACGGTGGTTGATGTGTTGCACCGGCTCAACGGCGTGCGGGTGGAGTCGTCCACGCTGGACTGCGCCGAGCAGCACGACGTGCTGGCCATCAGGATGCCCGTGCTGCCGCCCACCATGGTGCTCGTCGAGCAACTGCTTGCCCTGGACGAGCATTACTGCGACTTCGCGAAGCTGCTGCCGGCCGTGCGCGCCGTCCGCGAACAGCTCGACTGGGAGCGGATCAGGGAACTCACCGCCGACAACGATTACGCCGTCGCGTTCCTGGTGTTGGTCGAGCGCCTTGGGCTCGCCGAGCCCAGCGGGAATCAGTGATTACGCAGCTTGGCCACCAACTTGTCCTTCGTCAGGCTCGAATACCCGGACATGCCAAGCTCTTTCGCGCGCTTCCTCAACTGTGGAACGGTCCAGTCCTGATAGGACCCGGACTTGCCCCCCTTGCGCCCGACGGAGGATTTACCGCGCGCGGCGGCCGCATTGGAAATGCGGGCCGCCTTTTCCTTCGAGTCGCCTTGCTTGCGCAAATCTTTGTAGAGTTTCTCGTTCTTGATCGACGAATTCGGCATGATCCATCCTCCTGTCTACGATGCGCCATCCCGGACGTCCCCGTCAGGATGCCCGCCCGGGCCGCGGGGAAAACCCATGCGCGCGTGACAAGACTTCAATGACGGGGCTTTCAATGACAGGACCTCTCAAGAGGGGACTTTCAAGACGGTCGAATCCCGGCGACAGACAACTATCCCTCACCGGTATCCATCACCGGGTGGGTTACCTACGATTGACGCGGGTAACCGAAAGTGGTGATCGTGGCGTCCGGCGGTAACGGCGAATTGGGTGGCCTGGTGGCAATTGGTGCCTCCGCGGGGGGAGTGGAAGCGCTGGCGAGGCTGGCCGCGGGTCTGTCGTCGGACGTGCCGTACGCCTACCTGGTAACGCTGCACATTCCCGCCGATGCGCCGAGCGTCCTGGCCCGCATCGTCGACCGCAGCGGTCCCCTGCCCGCCGTCGCGGCCGAAGACGGGGCGACGCTGGAACCGGCGCACATCTACGTCGCACCACCTGACCGCCATCTGATGGTCGACGATCACCGCACACTGCTATCCCAGGGGCCTACCGAGAACGGGCACCGACCCGCGATCAACGCGTTGTTCCGCTCGGTGGCGTTGACCTTCGGCCGCCGCGCGATCGGCGTCCTGCTCTCGGGCGTGCTCGACGACGGCGTGCTGGGGCTGGCCGCGATCCGCTCGCGCGGCGGAACCACCATCGGCCAGTCACCCGACGACGCCTTGTTCCCCGCGTTGCCGACCAACGCGCGAGACGCCGGTGTACTCGATCGGCAAGCGGCGGCGGCCGAAATCGGCGCGCTCCTCAAGGAGCTTTCACACCCCCGGCAGCCTGAGGATCCCGAGATGGAGCACGACGCCGCGATGGAACTCGAGAATCGCATTGCGATGATGTCGCGGTTCGCGACCGACTTCGACACCGAGCAATTGGGTCCCCCTTCGGGATACACATGCCCCGATCGCAATGGCTCGCCGGTTCCCATCAGCAAGGGCGACTTTCGCTGCCAGGTGGGTCACGCGTGGACGGCCGAGGCGCTGCTCGGTGCGCGGGACGGCGTGTTCGAGGGTGCGCTGCGGATCGCGCTGCGCAGCCTGCAAGAGAAGGCCGGACTGGCCCGCGAACTGGCCGCCAAGGCGGGTCCCGGTCCACTCGAACGGCGCTACGACGGCCTCACCGAAGAAACCCGACGGGCATTGACCACCGTGCTCCGCGAGAGGTTGTCCAACAGCCGTTCTGTCGGCGGCGACGTCGGTGGCTGAGGCGGGGCCGGCCATCCGGATCCACATACATACCGAGCAAGCGGTGCCGATCCTGTTGGTCACCGGGGTGCTGGACAGCTCCACGTACCGCAGCGTGCGCGACGCGGTGATCAAGGCCGCCCTGGACGAGCCCCGTGCGGTGATCGTCGACGTCGATCGGCTTTCCGCGCCGGCTGCCTCGGCCTGGACCGTGTTCACGAGCGCCCGCTGGCACGTCAGCATCTGGCCGGACGTTCCCATCATGCTCGTGTGCTCGGAACCGCGCGCTCGGCGGGCGATCGCAACCAACGGCGTGGCCCGATACGTGCCGGTGCACGCCACCCGTGAACTGGCGCTGCAGGCGATGGCCGCCGCGTCGTCGCACGTCCGGCGGCGGGCACGCACGGAACTCCCGCGCTCGCGCGCCAGCCCCGGCCTTGCCCGCACCGTCGTCACCGATTGGCTCAGAGAATGGGACCGCCGAGACCTCATTCCGGCGGCGTCGACGGTCGCCACGGTCTTCGTCGAAAATGTCATCGAGCACACCGACAGTTCGCCGGTGCTGCTCGTCGAAAGCTATCGCGACGCGGTCACCGTCGCGGTCGAGGACCGCAGCGACCGCCTGCCGAGCCGGCACGAAGATGAGCATGGCGCCGAAATCGTGTCCGGACTGGCCATCGTCTCGGCCTTGTGTCGCGTGTGGGGCAGTACGCCGACTCCGTCCGGGAAGACGGTCTGGGCGTTGGTCGGTCGCGAGAATCAATTGTGAGGTCCCGAGTAGTGTTCGGGTCCTTCGCCAAACCCTGGATCGGATAGGGCTTCAATGGACGGCACGACCGACGAGGCTTTCGAGGCGCTGCTGCGCTATCTGCGGGACTCGCGCGGCTTCGACTTCACCGGTTACAAGCGCACGTCGCTGATGCGTCGGGTCCGTCATCGGATGGACCGGGCGGGCTACAGCTCCTTCGAGGATTATCTCGACTTCCTGCAAGCCAGTTCGGACGAGTTCGCCGCCCTCTTCAATACCATCCTCATCAACGTCACCGCCTTCTTCCGCGACCCCGACGCCTGGGAATACATCAGCTCCGAAGTCATTCCCCGGATGCTGGCCGAGCGCGGTCCCAGCGATCCGATCCGGGTCTGGAGTGCGGGGTGCGCGTCCGGGGAGGAGGCTTACACGCTGGCGATCCTGCTGGCCGAGGCGCTGGGGCCCGAGGCGTTCCGGCACCGGGTCAAGATCTATGCCACCGACATCGACGAGGACGCACTCACCGAGGCGCGTGCCGCGTCCTATGACGCCAAGGCCGTCGAATCCGTGCCGGCCGAGCTGCTGCCGCGCTATTTCGAACAGGTCAACGGCCGCTACGTCTTCCACAAAGACCTGCGCCGAGCGGTGATCTTCGGCCGCAACGATCTGGTCAGGGATGCGCCGATCTCGCGCGTCGATCTACTGGTGTGTCGTAACACCCTGATGTACCTTAACGCCGAGACGCAGCGAATTGTGCTGGGCCGCTTGCATTTTGCCCTTGCGCCGCGGGGCACGCTGTTCCTCGGGCACGCCGAGATGCTGCTCACCCGCGGTGACCGGTTCACTCCGCTGAATCTGGAGCATCGCATTTTCCGTAAGGCGGCCGGAAGCCACACGGGCGTGGAGCGCTACGACCCCACCGGCGCGTTCTACGAACGCCAGATTGACCTTCCCGGCCTGAATACGGTGCGCGACTTGGCTTTTCGCGCCAGCCCGGTGGCCCAGATCGTGGTCACCGGCGAGGATACCGTCGCGATGATCAATCAGCAGGCCGAGCACCTCTTCGGGTTGTCCGCTCGCGACATCGGCCGGTTCCTACGCGATCTCGAAGTGTCCTACCGCCCGGTCGAGCTGCGCGCCTACCTCGAGCAGGCCAAGGTGGAGCGGCGCTCGTCGCGCATTCAAGACGTCAGATGGCAGCGCCCGGGCGCCGAGACGGTGTGGTTCGAGATCCACGTGAATCCGCTCGTCGACGCCGAGAACGGCCTGCTCGGCGTCTCGATCGTGTTCTTCGACGTCACCGCCACGCGCGCCCTGCTGGACAAGGTGGTCCAGACCAACCATCAGCTGGAGGCGGCATACGAGGAGTTGCAGTCCACCAACGAGGAACTCGAGACCACCAACGAGGAACTGCAGTCCACCGTGGAGGAACTCGAGACCACCAACGAGGAACTGCAGTCCACCAACGAAGAACTCGAGACCATGAACGAGGAGCTGCAGTCGACCAACGACGAACTGCACACGATCAACGGCATGCTGCGGGAACGCAGCGTGGAGCTCGACGACGCGAAGAGCTTCTTGGACTCGCTGATCGACTCGGTCCGCATGGGCATGGTGGTGGTGGACCGCGAGATGAAGGTGATCGTGTGGAACCGGTGGTGCGAGGAGCTCTGGGGGCTGCGGTCCGACGAGGCGACAGGAAAGGGGCTGACCGCGCTGGACATGGGGCTGCCGCTGGACGCCGTGCTGCCCTTGATCGGCAACGCGTTCGTCGACGCCGACAGTTCCGGTGAGGCGGAGGTGGACGCGGTCAACCGGCGCGGGCGGCCGGTCCGGGTGCGCGTCACGTGCACGTCGTTTCGCTCGGGCGAAGGAACAGCCGGCGGCGCGCTGTTGCTCATGGAGGTGACCGGCTAGTGCCCCCAGCGCGCGGCCGCCTCCTGCGCCGCCTGGTGCGCCAACTGCGCGCGGCGCCGCGACTCCGCGGCCCTACGCTGCGCCGTCGCCACCGTCTGGGCGGTGGCACCCCAGCCCGCGGATAAATCCTTGCGCCGGTGGTTGAGTTCGTCGGCACGCAGGCGGGCGAGTTCGGCGCGGCCCCCCGCGCTGTTCATCACCTCGTCGCGCAAAAGCCCGGGGACGGCCCCACCGCCCACGGCTTGCGCCGGCGTCCGCCACGGAGCCGAAGTGCCTTTCCGGAGTGGCCATTCGGGCAGCGGCGCACCGGCGACGATGCCGGCCAGGACGCGCCCGATCTGGTGCGCCGGCAACATCACGTCGGCCCCGGCCCGCGCGGCCGCCGTCGGCATCGATGAATACAGGGCGGTCTTTGGACTCTCCGCGATGACGATGGCGCCGGCTCGCTTCATGGCCGCCGTGCCGGCGGCGCCGTCCCGGCCCGACCCCGACAGCACCACCGCCACGCTGCGCGGACCGTACGATCGGGCGATCGAGCGCAGCAGCACGTCGAAGCGCCGCACCCCGAGTCCCTGGAGGTCGCGCAGGCCGCAGCGGCCCTGCGGCGTCAGTTCCAGGTGCATTCGCGGCGGGCAGACGAGCACGTGCCCCGGGGCGAGGGACTGCCGGTCACGCACCCAACTGACCTGCCGGGCGGTCAGCCGGCGAAGGATCGTCGGCAGCGCGCTGTCGTGGTCGCCGAGGTGTTGTTGCACGACGATTCCAGCCGGAAACTCCGTCGGCAGGTTACCCAGGACGGTCGACAAAGCGTCCAAGCCGCCCGCCGAGGCCACCAGGACTACCAGCTCGACGGGCCACCGCGCGTCGCTCGCCACTCATCCAGTCTCCCAACTCGACGGCCGCGCCGCAGTCCCGCGAACGATGCCCCGGTCCGTGGTTCGCCGTGACTATCCGGAAAACGAAACGGCGGAAGGGGCGGACGAAGTGCCGGGGCCTGTGCGTTTCCCCGATGCCGGTCCGGGTAAATCTCGGTGGGTAGGGACTATGCACCGAGCGGTGGGGGACGGGGTATGCCAGCGGCTTGAAAGGGGTGCCTTGAAGATCGCGATCGTGAGTGGCGACGACATCACCGGTGACGACCCGCGGCAGTTGTGCGCCGCGCTCGCCGGTCGCGGGCATGACGTCACCCGCTTCGTTCGCCGTGGTGATCACCGAGCAGCGCAGGCCGGCACCGACCGACATCGGACATTCTCGGTGTCGGTCGGCCCCCGCGCGGCGGAGTCGGACTCAGACGTGCTGCCGTACGTGGGCGAGTGGGCGGGCGCGCTGGAGCGCGCGTGGGCGGCGCAGGCACCAGATGTGGTGCATGCCTACGGCTGGCTGGGCGGTTTGGCCGCTCAGTTGGCCGCCCGGCGGCGACATGTGCCCACCGTCCAGAGTTTCCTGGGCCTGGCTGCCACCTGCACCCCCCGTGCCGCCCGGGTAGCGCCACGAAACAGCGAACGGATGCGGATCGAACCGCTATTGGCACGCAGTGCGACGTGGGTGACGGGTGAGAGCGCCGACGATGCCGACGCGTTGAGCCGCCTGCGCCGCAGCCGGGCCCGGGTGTCCGTTCTGCCGAGCGGTGTCGACGCCGAGCGATACAACTCGAGCGGTCCGGCGCTGGCCCGCACCGACAGGCGTCGCGTGCTCTGCTTCGCGCCAAACCCACTGCCCTGCAACGGCTTCGACATCGTCGTCGGCGCCCTGCCCCGGGTTCCGGGCGCGGAGGCGGTGATTGCGGAGACCGACGCGACCAACCGGGAGCATGACGAGGCGCGGGCTCGGCTGCGACACCTCGCCGTCGGTTTGGGGGTGGCCGACCGGGTCCGGTTCGCGGGCTCCGTCGCCGGTGACGAACTGCCGATGCTGTTGCGATCGGCGGACGTGGTCGCGTGCACTCCACGCCAGCCGGCGCGCGCGACGACCGTGCTACAGGCAATGGCCTGTGGTGTGGCGGTGGTGGCCTTCGGCGTCGGGGTGCTCAACGACGTCGTGGTGGATAGTGTCACCGGGGTGGTGCTTTCACCGGAGACCCCCGGCGGATTGTCGGCTACGTTGAGAAGTCTTCTCGCGCAGAGGTTTCAGTTCGAAAGCATGGGCGCGGCGGGTCGCAGCCGCGCAATGTCACGTTATGCGTGGGACCGGATTGCCCTTGACGCACTGAACATTTACCAAAGGGGGGATCCATGTTGGGCACCGTCGAGGTTGCAGTCATCGGGCGTCCGTTGATGCAATGGTGACCACGCGCAAGGCCACGTCGAGCACCAACCATGACCACCGTGACGAGCACCACCGATAGGACCGGCGCCGACGCGGTCGTCGGCGCGGTCGACGGACTGCACGGCGCGGGACAAGCCGATCTCGGCCCCGCCTGGCCTGGCGCCGCAGGTGATCGGGGGCGGCACGCGCGCGGTCCGGCTTCGGCCATTCGCTGGGATCAGTTTCGCACCGTCGATGCGCAGGCCGCGCGCCAGTTCTTTGCCGGCGCCTACCACCCTTGCTGGCGCATCACCGGACTCACGGGCCGCTCGGCCGTTTCCCATCGGCGCTGCGAAGCGGGCTCGCTGACGGTCGACGACGTGACGATTCAGGGCCGCGTCGCCCTCGAGATCCCGGTCCCCGACGGCGCCGCCGTGGTCCAACCTCGCGCCGGATCGGTGAGCGTCGCCGGTGGTCCCCCCGCCCCGGTGGACTTTCCCATCTTGGTCGCCGATGACATGCCGTGCTTGCTGCAGTGCAACAGTGCGCGATTCGACGTGGTGAGCATCGCCGCGGACGTGCTGCACAAGGTCGCTGCGGAAATGCGTGCGCCCTTACCAGGGCGGATCCACTTCCTGGATTGGCGCCCACGGTCACGCGCGGCCGTGCGGGCGTGGCGTCGGGCACTGGATCACGTGGCCATGACCTTGGCGTGCCCGGACACCGCCCACCAGCCACTGATTGTGGCGGGGCTGGCACCGCTGCTGGGCGGCGCGCTGCTGGAGTGTTACCCGTCCGACGTCACCGAGCAGGATCCGGCCAACGAGCCCGCATTGCCGGAAACACTTAGAGACGCCTTGTCTTTCATCCATCGTCAGGCCGTCGAGGACGTCAGCATCAACGACGTCGCGGCCGCCGTGCATCTGACGCCCAGGGCGGTGCAGTACCTATTTCGCCGTCAACTCGGCACCACGCCAACCGAATACATTCGTCGGGTCCGGCTGGACCGCGCCCATCAGGAACTGCTGGCGGGGTCGCCGTCCAACATCACTGTCACCGAAATCGCACAGCGTTGGGGCTTCGCGCACACCGGCCGGTTCGCGGTGGTCTACCGCCAGACGTACGGTCAGAGTCCGCATACCACCCTGCGGCACATGACCGCGCGGTAGTGACGACGACACACCGCTGAGCCGCAGGTCGGGTCCGCCTCGTTCATCCCCCTTGCACCGGGTGCCACGTGTGCGCCACGCCGCGAACGAAACCCGCCGAAAGTGATCTTCCGCACCGCGAGTCGTAGGTGAAACTGCCTGGTCGACGGCGAATTCCGGGCACACGGTGGGCTACGGCACGCCGCTTGTGCGCACCGGCGGCCGCCGTTGCCGGTAGGCTTGAGCCAGGTTGAGTCCCCAGCTGCCGTTGCCAACGGGCGCCAATCGGACACCGTCGTCGCTCGCCCTGCTCGATATTAAGCCTGAAGGGCGCACAACCCATGACCGCTTCACCGTACCCACCCACACCCGAGTTGCTCGGACAACCGCGCAGCCGCTACCAAATCGATTGCGCCGGAGCGCAAATCCACGTTCACGCCCGCAGCACGGCCACCGTCTTGCGCATCGACGGCGAGGTCGATGCAGCCAACACCGACCTGATAACCGAAGCCATTCGCCGCTTTTCGCGGCTGAAGGCGCCGTTGATCCTCGATCTCGGGGGCCTGGACTTCCTTGCCGGCTCGGGCCTTCGAGCGTTGCTGGTCCTCAACGAGGAGCACCGGCAAGCCAAGCTGCGGTGCAGCGTCGTCAGTGGCGCGGCGCTGCGCCGGCTCACCCGGGTCGTGCCCGATCACGGCCTGCCCATCGCCGACTCGGTCACCGCGGCCCTTGCGCACATCGAATGCGCCACGACGGCGCGCCGTCGGTTGGTCTCGGGTCCGCCCCGGCAGCACGAACCCCAGCGCGACGCATCGACGCGGCTTCGCGGGCTCGCCTCCTGAGGGTCGTCAACGACTCAGCCGGTGCATCAACTCCTCGGCGGCGTACCGGCCACTGGACACGGCGCCGTGCACCGTGGCCGGATTGTTGACGCCGACCGCTTCGCCCGCCAGGTAGAGCCGGTCGCTGATCGGTTCCTGCAGCCGGCGCCGGTCGTCGAGGCCCGAGCCGGGAGCGTGAAAGGAATAGGCGCCGCGCGCATACGGGTCGCCGCTCCAGTTCGATGTCTTGACCTCCACAGGCGAGACGTCGCCGAACAGCCGGTGAGAGATGGGCAGTGCGGTGGCCATCAGCTCCCGCGGCGAGGACGACTCCACGCCGCGCCCGCGGTCACCGGCGTTCAATGCCAACACGATCGGGCCCGCCGCGGCCGGCATGGTGAACCATTGCTCCCACCGTCGGCCGTCGGCGGCAAGGTATTGGTAGAAGGCGTTGTCCACCGTCCAGCCGCGCCGGTTGAACCGGAAGAAACTCTTGGACAGCACCCCGAAGCCCAGGGCGTCGACCGCGTGGCTGTGGGGGTCGGGGAGGGGCGGATCGAAAGTGATGGCACCGGCTTTCAGCACGCCGAGGGGAACGGTGACGATCGCGGCGGGCCCCTGGAAAGCCCGATCCTTCGCCCGCACGACGACGGCGTCGTCGCGGTGCGCGATCGCGGTCACCGGCGTGTTCAGCTCGATCTGAAGCCCGCTGGCGAGCAGCCTCGGTAGGGCGTCATAGCCGTTCGTGATGACATCCTGATCACCGCCGGTGTAGTCGCCCTCGTCAAACGTGATGGCGGACAAGTGATCCGCGTCGGCGGCGAATTCGTCCTCGATCTCGGTGGTGAGGTAGAAGGCCAATTGGGCGCGGTCGGAGGTGGAGAGGCCTTCGGCGCCGGCGGCGGTGTCGACGGCGGCGGCCAGGCTGCCGCCGTCCACCTGGTAACGCGCCCGCTCCACAAACGCGCGCCATGGCGTCGGGTCGTAGTCCAGGTGCCGAAGTTCGGGATCGACCACGAGCTTGGCCCAGCCGTAGTAATCGGTCGTGACCAGCTGCGCTTGCGCCTGTCGCACCAGCTCCATCAGCGGGTTGTCCGCCGTCCCGTGGATCCACGACGCACCCATCTCCAGCGGTGCGCCCCAGTCGCGGTCGGTGTGGACTCGGCCGCCGATGCGGTCGCGGGCTTCGATCACCCGTACCGGCCATCCCGCGTCGGCGAGGCCGCGGGCGGCGGACAGGCCGGCCATCCCGGCGCCGATGACGAGCACCGAGTGGGTGTCCGGCGGTGGCGGTTGCGCTGACGGCGGGTGATGCGGTGTGCAGGCGGCCATCAGCCCGCCGCCGACCACTCCCGTGGTTGCCGCGATGAATTCCCGACGGGACATCGGGTACACGGGTGTTAGCGTCTCATACACAACCGTTTGCCGGATTTACCGAATCCGAACGGACCTTAGGGATAAACTTGCGACAGTCCTTAACTGCGGCGACGGGGCCGCGTTCGAGGGGGGAGCGGCGATGAGTGCTCGACGATCCGTTCGCGCAGTCGATCCGTACCCCGAAGTGTTGCCGCCCAGCCAGACCCTGGCCGTCCGGGCGACCGACGGCACCCGGTTGCACGCCGAGGTGTTCGGGCCGCCGGACGGCTATCCCATTGTGCTGACGCACGGCATCACCTGCGCCATCCGGGCCTGGGCGTACCAGATCGCGGACCTGGCCGACGACTACCGGGTGATCGCCTTCGACCATCGCGGCCACGGTCGTAGCGGCATGCCTCAGAATAAGAATGGGCGTAATGGCTATAGCTTGAAAAGCCTTGCATCCGACCTGAATTCGGTGCTGGATGCGACGTTGGCGCCGCACGAGCGCGCCGTGCTGGCCGGACACTCGATGGGCGGCATCACCATCGCCGCGTGGTCGGCGCGGTACCGGCACATGGTTCGCCGGCGCGCCGACGCCGTCGCGCTGATCAACACCACGACCGGGGATCTGGTCCGCAAGGTGCAACTTCTGTCGGTGCCGCACGGACTGTCGCCGGCCCGCGTCGTCGCCGGCCGCGCGTTGATCAACGCGTTCGGCGGATTCCCGATCCCCAGCGCCGCCCGCATCCCGAGCCGCTACGTGGTCACGATGCTGGCGGTGGGCAAGGACGCCGACCCCAGCGTTGCCAGGATCGTCCACCAATTCTTCGAACAGACATCACCCGCCGGGCGCGCCGGTTGCGCCAGGATGCTGGTCGCGGCGTTGGGTTCGCGATACCTCGAGCTGGACGGCTTGACGGTGCCGACCCTGGTCATCGGCAGTGAACGCGACCGGCTGACCCCGATCAGCCAGGCCCGCAGGATCGCCGGCACCGCGCCCAACGTCGTCGGCCTGGTCGAGCTGCCCGGTGGCCACTGCTCGATGCTGGAACACCCGCGCGAGGTGAACCGCCACCTGCGGGCACTCGCCGAGTCGGTGACCCAGGACGTGCGCATCAGTTCATAGCAGGGCGGTGATCTCAGCGGCCGCCCGCTGGCCGGACCTGACGGCGCCGTCGAGAAACCCGGTCCATTCGTCGGCGGTCTCGGTGCCGGCCCAGTGAATGGGGCCGACCGGCTCCCGCAGCCACGGCCCGAACCGTGTCCACGATCCCGGTGGCACCGCCGCGGTGGGACCGCCGGGCGCGAATTGTTCGGCGCCCCAACGATGGTCGACATAGTCAAGCGGTTTGAGCGCATCGTCGCCGAAGAGCGTCGCAAAGCAGCGCAACGTGTCCTCGCGCCGCTGCTCGGGGGACAGCGAGTCGAACGCGCGCGCGTCGACGAAGCCCATCAGGACGCCCGGCCCGTCGGCGTGGGGACTGACGTCGAAGGTGATGAAGACCGGTCCCGTGTCGGACAACGCCTGGCCGGAGAAGCCGTTGGCCCGCCAAAACGGCGTGGAATAGGCCGCGTAGGCCTTGCTGAGCCGGCCCTGTGGCCAATGCTGGGCGAGTTGGTGGTACTCGGCGGGCAGCGGGGGAGCGAACTCGATCGATGCGCGGTGCGCGGGCGGGACCGCGACGACGACGAACCCGGCCTCCGCCTGGCCGACGTCGGTGGTGACCGTCACCCCCGCGCCGTGCCGGTCGATGCGCCGGACCGGCGCGTTGAGCACCACGCGGGTGCCCAGCTCGGCGGCCGCGGCCTCGGCGATCTGCTGGGTGCCGCCGGGAAAACGGTCCTGCTGGGCGCCGTTTTCGACGTCGAGCAGCCGGTCCAGGCCGCCGGCGGCGTGCGTGTAGCGGGCCGCGTGCAGCATCGACACGTCGTCGGGTTCGCAGCCCCAGGTCACCCGGGCCACGATCGCCAGCAGGTCGCGCGACGAGGCGGTGGCCCGCACGGACCGCAGCCAGCCCCCGAGCGACACGTCGTCGAGCTCGCGCGCGCGGCGCGCGTCCCAGGGGGCCGACAGCGGGATGCTGCGGGCGATCCGGTCGAATTGCCAACGCAGCCGGCCGATGTCGATCAGCCCGGTCAGCGAAAGCTTGGGGATGGTGCCGCGATAGGAACGCGTCCAGCCGCGCCAGTGGATCACATTCCTGCCGTCGTGGTGGGTCGGGATGGTTCCGATGTCGAGCTCGGCGGCCAGCGCCAGAACGGCGTCCTGGGTCGGGCCGACGAAGGTGCCCCCCAGATCGGCGGGCAATCCCGCCACGCTGCCGGTGAAGGACCGGCCGCCGACGCGGTCGCGGCCCTCGAAGACCACCACGTCGTGACCCTGGCGGGCCAGCTCGCGCGCCGCGGCAAGGCCCGCAAAGCCTGCGCCGACCACGACAACGTCGACAATCCACGGCGGATTTGTCACGCGCACCAGTCAACCGCAAATTCTGGGGTTTCGTGCGGCAACTGCGGCCGCAGATGTAATCGTTCGCGGGCTGCCTAGGGGGCGACGGTCAGCCAGTCTTTGAACCCGGACGGGTCGTGGCGCCCCAGCGCGCCGTGCTCGTAGAGACCCCAGCCCTCCACCGGCTCGCGGTCGCCGTCGCGGCACACCGCCCGGCCGACGTGGTCGATTACCCCGAAACCGGATCGCGCGACGATCGCCGGGTCGGTCATGTCGTAGGTCAGGCGTTCGACGAACTTCTCGCCCTTCCACATGCCGTGCATCCAGTCCGAGTCGCCGCCGTAGCCGCCGCCGACGTGGATGGGCACCGGCAGCTTGGATTCCACGTCGAAGTGGACTCCGGTGCCGTCGGGGGCGGTGGCGTCGATCGCCGCCCCGGTGGGAATGCGCGTGCCGGAGCGGTAGTGGATCTTGACCCGCGGCCAGCCCAGCTGCTCGACGCGGCCGTCGCGCCAGATCCGGGTGCAATCGTTGAGCGAGCGAAAGCCGTTGGGTTCCTCCTGGATGATCAGCACGATGGCGAAGTCGTCGAACGCCATCGGCACGTACAGCCACCACATCCCCTCGAACGGCGGGTCGGCCGGTCGCCCCGCCGGCTCGGGCTCGCCGATCGGCCTTATGCCCCAGGACCGGTCGCGGCTGCCGAGCCAGGTACCGGGGTCGACGGCGATCTCCTCCCCGTCGATTGCGATGCGGCCGCTCCAGCTGCCGAGCTGGGCGAACCGCTGCGCGTCCAGCGTCACCCGGTTGCCGGAGCGCAGGACGTGCGGCTGTTCCTGCACGACGTCGAACAGGCCTTCCCAGGTGAGATCGGCTGCGATGCCCTCGGTTTCGTCAAGGACCAACCGCAGTTTGTGCAGCGGCTCGATGACCTCGATGCGGTAGCCGTTGACGTTCTGGTTCAGCCGGTCCTGGTCGATGGCGTCGGACAGGTGCACCGCGGTCTGGGTGTCCCCGCGCCTGACGAGGAAGAACGCGTCCTTGACGCCCAGGTTGGGGTAGTAGCCGATACCGCTGATGACGAAGATGTCGCCGGTGCGGTCGTGGGCGTTGAAATAGGAGCGATCGTAGAAGTTGCGGTCCGAGGAACCCGGCCACGCGATCGGCTGCGGAATCTGATGTACCGGGAACTCGTCGAGCGGTCCGAGCATCACTGGTCCTCTCCGATAAGGCCCTCGCCGATTAACCTTCGCATCAACCCGGCGTGGTAGAACAGCGACTCGACCTCGTCTGGTTTCTCGGTTTCCCCGAAGTGCACCCGGCGCGCGCCGGTGCGCATGAACACGCAGGCCCACATGACGCCCGAATAGACGTAGAACCAGCGTAGGTCACCGACTTCCACGCCGGTCAGTCGCCGGTAGGTGGCGCGCACGTCGTCCTCGCGCATCACCTCGGGCAGACCCGGCAGCCCCGCCAGGCCGGTGAGCTCTTGAAAAACCATGTGCGCGTAGATCATCCACGCCACGTCGAGCTCGCGTGGCCCCAGCGTGACCATCTCCCAGTCGAGCACGGCCACCGGCTGGAAGTCGCGGTACAAGACGTTGCCCACCCGGGCGTCGCCCCACAGCAGCACGGCTTCGCGCGCGGCCACTTCCGCCGGCCAGTTGTCTTCCAGCCAGGCGAAGGTTCGCTCGAGCAGCGGTGATCGGCCGATGTCGGGCACCGCGAAGTCGTACCAGGACCGCACCCAGTCGAAGTGCCGGCGCAGCGCGGTGTCCCCGTCCTGCCCCGCGGACAGGAACCCGAATGTGTTCTCTGCGTTTGGGATTGAATGCAGCTTGGCCAGCACCCCGACGGTTGCGTCCTGCAGTTCGCGCTGACGCTCGGGCGGAGCGTCGGCGAACCAGTTGTTGCCGAACGTGTAGGGCATGACGTCGGGCGGGACCACACCGTCGACGTAATCCATCACGAAGAAGGGGGTGCCCAGCACGTCGCCGGTGGGCTCGAGCCAGCGCACCGGCGGGACGGGGACGTCGGTGAGTTCCCCGACTTTGCGGATGACCTCGAATTGGTGGTCGAGCCGATAGGTGGGGAAGACCTGCACGTCTTCGGCGGCGGGGGCCACCCTGGTCACGAGTTTCTGCTCGACGGGCTTCCCGTCCTGCTGCCAGCGAGCGGAGAGGATGATGGTCTCCGACGACATGCCCGTCGAATCGACGCCGCTTTCGACGGTGACCTCCGGCGCCGCGCCGGCGGGCTGGGGGTCCCCCCAGCTCGTGGGGGAGACGGTCGACAGCCATTTCGACATCACCGCGGGTAGCGTCGTGACGTCTCGGCTGGAGCGCTGGAGCCGGTCGACCTTGTCGAGTACGGGTTCGTTGGCCACGGGTGCCTCCATTCCTTGAGACTTCTTCGCGGCAATTACGATACGGTAGGTAGCGTTATGAAAGCAGAACCGTCCGCCATTGACAAGGCCCCCGGCGCAGGCCGCCCGCGGGATCCGCGCATCGACTCGGCCATCCTATCGGCCACCGCGGAATTGCTTGTCCAAATGGGCTATTCAAACCTGAGCCTGGCGGCGGTCGCCGAGCGCGCGGGAACCACGAAATCGGCGCTGTACCGCCGGTGGTCGAGCAAGGCCGAATTGGTGCACGAGGCGGCTTTCCCGGTGGCGCCCACCGCGCTGGAGGCGCCGGCCGGGGACATCGCCGCCGACATCCGCATGATGATCGAGGCCACCCGCGACGTCTTCACCACCCCGGTTGTCCGTGCCGCGCTGCCGGGCCTGGTGGCCGACATGACGGCCGATCCCGCCTTGAACACCCGGGTGATGTCCCGGTTCGCGGACCTGTTCGCGACGGTGCGGGTGCGGCTGAGTGACGCCGTCGACCGGGGGGAGGCGCATCCCGACGTGGATCCGGACCGGCTGATCGAGTTGATCGGGGGTGCCACCATGCTGCGCATGCTGCTGCGTCCGGAGGACGAACTCGACGATGCGTGGGTGGAGCAGGCCACCGCCATTCTTGTGCACGGGGTGACGCGATGACGGGCCGCCTGGCGGGGCGGGCCGCGATCGTCACCGGCGGCAGCCGTGGGCTGGGCCGCGCGATCGCATTGGCCCTGGCGGCCGACGGCGCCGCCGTGGCGGTGGCGGGGCGCACCGAGCAGGTATGGGATGAGCGGTTGCCGGGAACCATCGGCGAAACGGTGGCCGACATCGAGGCGGCAGGCGGACGGGCGGTGGCGATCCGGGCCGACCTGACCGACCGTGACGACATCGCCCGGTTGGTGGCCACCGCGCGAGATGCCCTGGGGCCCATCACGATCCTGGTGAACAATGCCGCATTCACGGCTCCCGGCCGCCCCCCTGTGCCCGGCTCCGAACCGCGCGCCAAAGCCGCCGGGCCCGCGAGCGGCGCGGTCAAACCCGGATGGCCGGGATTCGTCAGCATCCCGCTGGCCGCGTATCGCCGGCATTTCGACATCGCGGTCTTTGCCGCCTACGAGCTGATGCAGTTGGTGTGCCCCGACATGATCGAAGCTGGTGGGGGGTCGATCATCAACGTCACCTCCGTCGCATCGAGAATCCCCGGCAACGGCCCGTACCCGGACCGCAGCGGCGGGGTGCTGCCCGGGTATGGCGGATCCAAGGCGGCGCTCGAGCATCTGACCCAGTGCGCGGCGTTCGATCTCGCCGATCGCCACATCGCGGTGAATGCCCTGTCCCCGTCGAAGCCGATCCTCACCCCTGGGCTGGCCTACTATGCGCGAGAATTCGACGAGACCGCCGGCGCGGACGAGTTCGCCCGCGCCGCAGTAGAACTGACGCTGGTTGACCCCGAAAAAGTCACCGGTCGCACGATCGGTCATCTGCAGGTGCTCGACGGCACCTTCCGGCCCTTCGAGCCCGACTAGGCAGGCGTCCGCGCCGTGACCGCGTTGATGATCACGGCATGCATCCGCTGCCATTTCGGGGAATGGAATCCCGCCTGCCGCAACAGCCTCTCGGCGCGGCGCCTGGTGCGGGCCTTGCCGCGACGGCTGACGGCCAGAGTCGGCACCAGCCACAGCGAAAACTGGTCGACGAGCACCAGGCTTCCGCCGGGTCGCAGCACTCGGGCACATTCCACGAGCCCCTCCAGCTGGTCGGACCAGTGATCGAATGACGTGGTGCTGACGACCAGGTCGAAGGCCCGGTCGGCGTAGTCGAGCTCCTCAGCCACTCCGCGGGTGAAGCTCAATCGCGGGTCGTGAGCGAGAGCTGTTGCTACGGAGACCATTTGAGGGGCGGGGTCGATCCCCGCGAGGTGTTTGGCATTCGGGTAGCGGCGAGCCAGCAGTTGCAGCAGATAGCCGGTGCCGCATCCCACGTCGAGCACATAGTCGGGAGCGGTGACCGTCGCCACGGCCAGGTGTGCGGTGCGATCCGCGATTTCGTGGTGCAGTCGGCCCCGCCAGCCGCGGTCGTAACCGGCGGCACGGTCGTTGAACGCGGCGACATCCCGATACGGGGGCACACGGTGAGTGTCCCACCGGGGGCCACTTGGCGAGACGCTTTCGCCACCTCAGCACCGTGGCTGGGGCCCTTCGGGCGGTCGGGATCGCCGCGCAGCAGTTCGTCGGGGTGGTGCGCGTGGTTGGTCTCGGGCGGCCCACCGCCATCCGCCCAGCCGAGCCGCCCGTCGCCGTTGATCTCCGTGCGCCATTCGCCGCGGCTCGCCGCCGCGTGGTCACATCCGCAGGCGAAAAACAGTTTGTCCGCGTCGGTTCGGCCCCCGTCTGCCCAGTCCGGCGCGTGGTGAACCTCGCAGTGGTAGCCGGGTTCGAGGCAGTTGGGCCGGGTGCAGCCGCGGTCGCGGGCGTAGCAGATGAGTCTCTGGTCGGCGGTGGCGATGCGTTTCTGGCGGCCAAGATACAGCGGCCGGGCTGTGTGGTCATCGAACACTGCTAAGTAATGAATGCCCTTGGCCGCCATGCGAATCAGGTCCGGCATCGGCAGCCTGGAACCGCCGCCGGTTGCGGCGGGCGCCGGCATGGGGACCGACGAGTCGACGACCGCGTGTGCGGCCCGGTCGAGTTCGCCCAACGTGGTGGTGACGACCACGGTGACGGGATGGCCGCGGTGCGCCCCGAGCCGGCCGGAGGCGACGGCGGCTTCGAGGCCGAGCCTGAACGCGTCGTGGCCGTGTCGGGCCGGTGTGCGCCGATCGCGCGCTTCGGGGACGAGCAGTCCGGACAGCGGCGACATGCCGTCCGGCCCCTGCGGGCCCAGGTGCAGTCGGCGGCGGCGGGCCCGGTCGGCGTCATCGAACAGGCCGCCGGGATTGAGGTGGTCGGCAATGCGCCGGCCCAGCTTGGCAACGACGCCCGCGTCGAGCTTGGTCGCGTGCGGAACCAGAGCCCGCTCAGCGTCGGCCGCGTCCGAGGGCGATACGCAGGAGGGCAGCACGTCCACCGCTGCGCATACCGCCCGGATGTGGTCCTCGCCGACCGCACCGTCGGCGACCGCGGCCGCCAGTGCGGGTAGCTCCGGTGGCACGGGCGGGCCGGTCAGCGAGCGCCGCGGCCGGATCCGGGCCGCGAGCCGGAAGCGGCGGGTGATCTCGTTGGGCGTGATGCGCAGCCGCGCCCACAGCTTGTCGCGCACCCCCGGGACGAACCCGCTTCCGTCCGGTGGGTCGGCGATTTCCGCGAAGAACCGGTACATCAGCCCCCGGTTGGTGCGGTCCTGGTTTTCCAGCCGTTCGGCGACCTCGCCCCTGAAGTCGTTGCCGACCACATCCGACGAGGTCTCCCGCAGCACGTCGTGGGCGGCGTCGATCGCGCCGAGGGCGGCGCCGATCCGCTCTCGTGCCTGTTCGGCGCTCATCCGGGAACCCACGCCACCACGCTATCGAACAAAGGTTCGATGCGACGTCCCGAAACCGCTTCTGTGGAGGAACCGCCAACTGTGGATAACCCGCGGCCTGACGTGCCAGGATGAGGCAAGCCAGTGCCGCAACAACCGGTCGAGTGGTATGCCAATGCCGGGTATGGACAAGCCCACGGGGCGCGTCGTCGCCCTGATCGTGCTGCTGCTCGTCGTAACCGCCGCCCTGCGCGGTTATCTGCCGGCCTACCACCAGCCGCGCGGGGAGTCCACCAACAGCCCGGCGGCACTGATATTCGTGGTGGCGACCCTCGGCGTCACGCTCGCGCTGGTGGCGATCGCGGTCATCGCGCGGTTGCGGGACCCCCGCGCCGCGGCGCCGAAAGCCGGTCAGCTGTCCGAAATGCTCGGCACCGGCAGGGGCCGGCCGAGCTGGCGGGTGTTGCTGATCGGGCTGGCGGTCATCGTGGCCTGGCTGTTGATCGTGCTGCTGGTGAACCGCCTGTTGACCACGCACGGTGTCGGTCAGGCGCCGCCCCCGCCGCCGACCGGCGCTGCGCCGCCGGGGGATGTCAACGCCCCCGCGCCGCGGCGGCCACATCCGCCCAACGGGGACGTGTTCGGCATCCTGCTCGCCGCCACCGTCCCGATGCTGTTGATCATCGTCACCGGGACTCTCGTCATGTCGCGACGGCGGTGGCGGGCGGCGGTGCCGGGCGTGGTCGCCGACGATCACGTCGAATCGCCTTCGCCGCCAACACGTTCGGAATCACTGGCGCGGGCGGCCGAACGCGGCCTGGCCGAGATGACCGACCTCAGCCGGGAACCTCGCGAGGCCATCATCGCCTGCTACGCGGCGATGGAACGCGAGCTCGCCAACGTGCCCGGCGCCGTGCCGCAGGATTTCGACACGCCGACCGAAGTGCTGGCCCGGGCGGTCGAACACCATGTGTTGCACGCCGACAACGCCGTGCAACTGGTGAACCTGTTCGCCGAGGCGCGATTCAGCCCACATGTGATGAGCGAGGGGCACCGCGACGTGGCGGTGCGCGTTCTCCAACTGGTCCTCGACGAGCTGGGTTCACGGAGTGCCGCATGAGAAAGACTCTGGCCCTTGGCATCTGCCTCATCGTCGGGATCGAGCTGCTCGCCCTGCTACAGCACGATCGCCGGTTCGTGCTGGCGGCCTCGGGCGGCGCCCTGGCTCTGGTGCTGCTCACGGTCCGTCGCGTCCTCGGGCGCGGAGCGCAACCCGCGAGGGAGACGGATCCCGACGACCTCGGGGATTCGTTGCGCCGCTGGCTTTCCAGCACCGAGACGACGATCCGGTGGTCGGAGTCCACCCGGGTGGATTGGGACCGGCACCTGCGCCCGATGCTGGCGCGCCGATACGAGATGGCGACCGGCCAAAGACGGTCCAAGGACCCCGTGGCGTATCAGGCGAGCGGCCAGATGCTCTTCGGGACCGAACTGTGGGAATGGGTTAATCCGAACAACGTCGCGCGGACCGGCGACCGGCGACCCGGTCCCGGCCGTGCGGCGCTGGAAGAGATTCTGCGAAAGTTGGAACAGGTATGACGCTCCCGGCGGCAACAACCACGGCGCGCTGCGAGGCGGTGCTGGACGAGATCGAGCGCGTGGTGGTGGGCAAACGTTCCGCACTCACCCTCATCCTCATCGCGGTGCTCGCGCGCGGCCACGTCCTGATCGAGGACCTGCCCGGCCTGGGCAAGACGCTGATCGCCAGATCGTTCGCCGCCGCGCTGGGGCTGCAATTCACTCGCGTGCAGTTCACCCCGGACCTGCTGCCCGCGGACCTGCTCGGCTCGACGATCTACGACATGCAATCGGGCCGGTTTGCCTTCCGGCCCGGGCCGATCTTCACCAACCTGTTGCTCGCCGACGAGATCAACCGCACGCCGCCCAAGACGCAGGCGGCGCTGCTCGAGGCGATGGCCGAGGGCCAGGTGAGCATCGACGGCGAAACGCACCGGCTGCCAAAGCCTTTCATAGTCCTGGCCACCGACAATCCGATCGAGTACGAGGGCACCTATCCGCTACCGGAAGCGCAGCTCGATCGGTTCGCGATTCGCCTGGAACTGCGCTACCTCTCCGAGCGCGACGAGACCGCGATGCTGCGCCGGCGCCTCGAACGCGGGTCGGTCGAGCCGATCGTCAATCAGGTCGTGGATGCGCACGACTTGCTCGCGATGCGTGAATCGGTCGAGCAGGTGACCGTGCACGAAGACGTCTTGCACTACGTGGTGTCGCTGGCCAACGCCACGCGGCACCATCCGCAGGTAGCGGTCGGCGCCAGCCCGCGCGCCGAACTCGACCTCGTTCAACTGGCCCGCGCCCGTGCGCTTCTGCTCGGCCGGGACTACGTGATCCCGGAAGACGTCAAGGCGCTCGCCGTCCCGGCCGTCGCGCACCGGATCACCCTGCGCCCGGAGATGTGGGTGCGCAAGATCCAAGGCGCCGACGTCGTCGGTGAGCTGCTGCGCCGCCTGCCGGTGCCCCGCACCAGCGGGGGCCACGGGGAAGGCGGATGAGCGCCGCGTGACGGGGCGTGAGGTCCAGTTCGCCTGGCACGCATCGCACTTGACGCGGGCCGTCGCGACCTGCGTGGGGTTGGCCCTGGCCGTCGCGGTGATCGGCGCGCGATGGCAGCTGATCGCCTTCGCGGCGCCGCTGCTCGGCGTGCTGTGCTCGATCAGCTGGCAACGACCCGTGCCGACGGTTCGCGTGCACGGTGACCCCGACTCGCAACGGTGCTTCGAGAACGACCGGGCGCGGCTGCGCATCTGGGCGACGGAAAGCGGCGAGGCGACGGGGTTTTCGGCGGTCGAGGTCACGGTCCCGGCCGTCGACGGGATGGAGCTCGAAGTCCTCGATTCGGCTTCCCGCCACGCCAAAACGGTTGCGGCCACCGCGCAACGCTGGGGCCGGTACTTCGTCCGGGCGCGGGTCGACGCGGTCGCGCGCGGTGGGTTGCTGGCCGGGACGGCCACCGTCGACGCCGCCGAAGTCATCGTGTTTCCCCTGACGCCGCCGCAGTCGACGCCCATCCCGCGGACCGAACTGCTCGACCGCCTCGGTGCCCACCTCACCCGCCACATCGGCCCCGGCGTCGAATACGCCGACATTCGCGCCTACGTGCCCGGGGACCAACTGCGCGCGGTCAACTGGCCGGTGAGCGCGCGCCGCGGCCGGTTGCACGTCACTCAGCGCCTCACCGACCGCGCCGCCGACGTGGTGGTGCTGATCGACAAGTATCGGCAACCTGCGGGCCCGGCAACCGAGGCCACCGAGCGGGTCGTCCGCGGCGCCGCGCAAGTGGTACAGACCGCGCTGCGGCACTCAGACCGCGCCGGGATCGTCGCGCTGGGCGGCAATCACCCGCGCTGGCTGGGCGCCGACATCGGGCAGCGCCAGTTCTATCGCGTGCTCGACACGGTGCTCGGTGCCGGCGATCGATTCGAAAACACGACGGGGACTTTGGCGCCGCGGGCGGCCGTGCCCGCGGGCGCGATCGTCATCGCGTTCTCCACGTTGCTCGATACCGAGTTCGCGCTCGCGTTGATCGATCTGCGCAGGCGTGGCCACCTCGTCATCGCCGTCGACGTTCTCGACAGCTCTCCGTTCGAGGCGGAGCAGGATCCCCTGGTGGATCGGATGTGGTCGCTGCAGCGCTCCGCCATGTATCGCGACATGGCGACCGTGGGGGTCGACATCGTGGCCTGGCACGAAGACAGCGGGTTGGAGCAGTCCATGGGTGTGCTGCCGGACCGCCGCCGGCGGGTGCGGGGGCGGCTTCGTGGTTAGCGATGACGCGGCCGCACTGCCGCGGCTGTGGGCCCCGGTGTTCTCTTTCGCGTTCGCCCTGCTGATGGTGGGTCTGGCCGCCGACGGCTCGCACGGCCTCGCGGTGGGCGCCTGGGCGGCGGCTCTGGTCGCGGTAGTGGCGGGGACGGCGTTTCGCCCGGCGGCGACGCTTGCCGTGCTGCTGTCGGCGGCCACCATCGTGCTGTCCGACCCGCCGGTCGTCTACGTCGCACTCTCGGGGCTATGCGCGGCCGCGTACCTGGTCTGCCGCCACGCGGTCGGCGCGTCGGCCGGTGTCGTGATCGGGAGCCGGCCGACAGCCGTTGGTGCCATTGGCTTTACGGTCGCCGGGTGGGTCGCGGCGTCGTTCCCGCTGCAGCTGCCATGGTTGCCGTTGGCCGCGCCGCTGGCCGCGCTGGCCGTTTACGTGCTGGCCGTGCGCCCGTTCCTGAGCTGAGCTCAGTGCAGCAGCTGGGCGGCCCGGTCGGCCAGGTCGAGCAGCGGCTGCGGGAAGATGCCCAGCGCCACGGTGATCACGGCGCACACCGCAATCGCGGCCTTGCTCAGAATGCCCGGCGCCACCACGTGGGGGGTGTCGTCGGTCGCCTCGGTGAAGAACATCGACACGATCACCCGCACGTAGAAGTACGCGGCGATTCCACTGGCGACCACACCGACGATCACCAGGGGTGCCGCACCCCCCTGGGCCGCGGCCTTGAACACGGCGAGCTTGCTGACGAACCCACTCGTCAGCGGGATACCGGCGAAGGCCAGCAGGAACATCGAAAACATCACGCCCACAATGGGTGAGCGCTGCCCCAGCCCGGCCCAATGGGACACGGTGGCGTCTTCGACGCCGTCGGCATCGCGGATCAGGCTCACGATGGCGAACGCGCCGACGGTGCTGAAGCTGTAGGCGACCAGGTAGAACATCGTGGACGACAGGCCCGCCTGGTTGTCGGCGATCACGCCGGTGAGGATGAACCCGACGTGGGCGACCGACGAATAGGCCAGCATGCGCTTGACGTCGGTCTGGTTCACCGCCGTGATGGTGCCCACCGCCATGGTGAGGATCGAGATCGTCCACAGGACCGGCCGCCATTGATCGTGCAGTGGCGGCAGCGCGACGTAAACCACCCGCAGCAGCGCGCCGAAGGCGGCGACCTTGGTGGCCGCCGCCATGAACCCGGTGATGGGAGTGGGCGCGCCCTGGTAGACGTCCGGAATCCACGAATGGAACGGGACCGCACCCACTTTGAACAGCAGGCCGACCGACAGCAGCGCGACGCCCACCAGCGCCATCGAGGTGTCTCCGTGCGCCGCCAGCGCATCCCGGATGCCGGTCAGCAGCAGCGTGCCGGTCGCGCCGTATAGCAGCGCCACGCCGTACAGGAAGAACGCGGACGAGAACGCGCCCAGCAGGAAGTACTTCATCGCCGCTTCCTGCGACAGCAGGCGCCGATGCCGGGCCAGGCCGCACATCAGGTACAGGGGCAGCGAAAGGACTTCGAGCGCAACGAACATCGTCAACAGGTCGTTGGATGCGGGGAAGACCATCATGCCGCCGACGGACAGCATCGCCAGTGGGAACAGCTCCGTCTGCGCGGCGCCGGCCCGCTCCGCGTCACGCTCGGCGTCACTGCCGGGAACCGCGGACGCCTGCGGGGTGAAGGAATCCAGGCCGGCCGGCCCGGCGGCCGCCACCCCGGCGGCGACCTTGCTGTCCGCCTTGGCTTGCGTGCGTTCGGCCATGAAGATGACCGCCAGCACCGCGACCAGCAACACGGTGCCCTGCAGGTAGAGGGTGGGCCGGTCGATGGCCATCGCGCCGAGCACCGTCGCGCGGCCGGAGGCCGGGACGGAGCGGCTCACCGCGATCACCGCGACGAATGCCGCGACCAAACCGGCCAGGGCGAGCGTCACCTGGGCGCCGTAGCGAATCCGCCTGGGCAGGAACGCTTCCGCGAGCATGCCGACCACGGCGACGCCGAACACGATGAGCGTCGGGCACAGCAGGAAATACTCGATGCTGGGGGTGGGCAGGGTCATCATCGCGGTCCTTCGGCTGTCCGGGGCGCGCGGTTGACTGCCGACACGCTCGGCGCGGGATCATGCTGACCGATGGTGGTCATGGTGTTCTCGACGGCGGGGTTGATGATGTCGAGCACCGGCTTCGGGTAGATCCCGAGAACGAGCAACAAAGCGATCAACGGTGCGACCACGACCAATTCGCGCGCCCGCAGGTCACCGATCTTCTCGTTGCCGGTGGCCACCGGCCCGGTCATCACGCGCTGGTAGAGCCACAGCATGTAGACGGCGGACAGCACCAGCGCGGTGACACCGAACGCGGCGGCCAGCCAGTACCGGTTGAAAGTGCCCAGCAGGACCAGGAATTCGCTGATGAACGGCGCCAGCCCGGGCAGCGACAGGGTGGCCATGGCCGAGACGAGGAACGTCCCCGCCAGCACGGGCGCCACCTTCTGCACCCCGCCGTAATCGGCGATCGCCCGGCTGCCGTGCCGCGATATCAGGAATCCCGCGATCAGGAACACCGCCGCCGTGGACAGGCCGTGGTTGAGCATGTACAGCGTCGACCCGCTCTGTCCCTGGCTGGTCATCACGAAGATGCCCAGGATGATGAACCCGAAGTGTGAGATCGAGGTGTAGGCGATCAGGCGCATGATGTCGGTCTGCCCGATGGCCACGATCGCGCCGTAGATGACCCCGATGACGGCCAGCACGATGATCAGGGGGCGGAAGTACGTTGAGGCGCCGGGGAACAGTTGTAGGCAGTAGCGCAGCATGCCGAAGGTGCCGACCTTGTCCATCACCGCCATCATCAGCACCGCGGTCGCCGGGGTGGCCTCGACGGCCGCGTCGGGCAGCCAGCGGTGGAACGGCCACAGCGGTGCTTTGATGGCGAAGGCGAACATGAAGCCCAAGAAGAGCGCCTTGAACACCGCGGAGTCGGCGCCGTACCGGCCGGAGGCGACGCCGGCCACGATCTCACGGAAGTCGAAGGTGCCCGAACCGTGCTGCGCGGTCACCACGTACAGCCCGATCACCGCGGCCAGCATGATCAGCCCGCCGAAGAGGTTGTACAGCAGGAACTTCACCGCCGCGCGCGACCTGCCCGCCCCGCCGCCGAAGCCCCCGATCAGGAAGTACATCGGGATGAGCATGGCCTCGAAGAACACGTAGAACAGCAACACGTCGAGGGCGACCACCGAGATCAGCACCATCGACTCGATGGCCAGCGTGAGGGCGATGTAGGCGTGCACCCCGCGGGGGTTGCGTTCGTCGGCGTCGTTCCAGCCGGCCACCTGCAGCACCGGGATCAGCACCGCGGTGAGCAGCACCAGCACCACGGCGATGCCGTCCACGCCGAGGGAGTAGGTGGCGCCGAACGCCGGTATCCAGGAATGACTTTCGACGAATTGGTAAGTGCTGCCGCCGGTCTTGAAGCCGAGGGTGATGACGACGGCGACCGCCAGCGTCAGGATGCCCACGACCAGGCCGGTCCACTTGGCGAGCCGGCGCAGCCCGGGCGGAAGCAGGATGACGAGCACCGAGCCGGCCAGCGGCACGAGCCAGAGCACGCTGAGCCACGGAACCGTATTCAAAGAACCCGCGTTCACCACAGTTTCACCGCCAGGATCAGCGCGACCACCAGGACCGCGCCCGTCAGCATCGACAATGCGTAGTTGCGGGCGAAGCCGGTTTGCAGCCCCCGCAAGCGATTCGAAGTCCGGCCTACCAGCGCGGCCAGCGCGTTGACCGAGCCGTCCACCCCCGCGTCGTCGACGTCGACAAGCGCTTGGGTCAGTTCGGCTCCGGGGCGCATGAACACCTCTTCGTTGAAGGTGTCGCCGTAGAAGTCCCTGCGGGCGGCCGTCGTCACCGGCGACACCGAAAGCGGAGCGACCCGCGGGATTTCCGCGGTGGCGTACAACCGGTAGGCCACCGCGATCCCGACGGCGACGACGCCCAGCGCCAGGGCGGTGCTCACCCAGGCCGGGAACGCGTGGGTCACCTCTTCGTGTTTGCCGACGACCGGCTCGAGCCAGCCCTGCAGGGCGCCCCGCCACGCCAGCAGCCCACCGGAGAACACCGAGCCGACGGCGAGCAGGATCATCGGCCATGTCATCAGGCCGGGTGCCTCGTGGGGATGGGTTCCGGGGGCCCAACGCTTCTTGCCGAAGAAGGTCATCAGCATCACGCGGGTCATGTAGAACGCGGTGACGCCGGCGCCCAGCAGCGCGGCACCGCCCAGCACATAACCGCGGGTGCCGCCGGAGCCCAACGCCGCCTCGACGATGGCGTCCTTGGAGAAGAACCCGGCGAACGGTGGCACGCCGATGATCGCCAGATATCCCAGCCCGAAGGTGGCGAACGTGATCGGCAGCGCCGCGCGCAGGCCTCCGTAGCGGCGCATGTCCTGTTCCTCGTGCATCGCGTGGATCACCGCGCCGGAGCCGAGGAACAGCCCGGCCTTGAAGAAGCCGTGGGTGAGCAGATGCATGATCGCGAACGCGTAGCCGGCCGGGCCGAGGCCGGCGGCCAGCACCATGTAGCCGATCTGGCTCATCGTCGACGCCGCCAGCGCGCGCTTGATGTCGTCCTTGGCGCAGCCGATGAACGCGCCGAGCAGCAACGTGACGGCGCCGACGGTGACCACGGCGGTTCGAGCGTCGGGCGCCAGGTTGTAGAGCGGGTTGGACCGCACGATGAGGTACACGCCGGCGGTCACCATGGTGGCGGCGTGGATGAGCGCGGACACCGGCGTGGGGCCCTCCATGGCGTCGCCCAACCAGGCCTGCAGCGGGACCTGCGCGGACTTGGCGCAGGCGCCCAACAGCAGCAGCAACCCCATCGCCGTCAGAGCGCCGCGGCCCGCGGCGGGTGCGCCGGCGAACACCCCGGCGTAGGACAGCGTGCCGAAGGTGCTGAACATCAAGAACATTCCCAGGGCGAGCCCGGCGTCCCCGACGCGGTTCATCACGAACGCCTTCTTGGCCGCGGTGGCCGCTGTCGGCTTGTGGTACCAGAACCCGATCAGCAGGTAGGACGCCAGGCCCACGCCTTCCCAGCCGACGTAGAGCACCACGTAGTTGTCGGCGACCACCAGCAGCAGCATCGAGGCCAGGAACAGGTTGAGGTAGCCGAAAAACCTGCGGCGGTCCGGGTCTTCGGCCATGTAGGCGACCGAGTAGATGTGGATCAGCGACCCGACCCCGGAGATCAGCAGCACGAAACACACGGACAGCTGGTCGATCTGCAGGCCCAGGTCCACCTGCAGTTGGCCGACCGGGATCCAGGTGAACACCGTCTGGTGGATGGCGCGGTCGTCGGCGCCGCGGCCGAGCAGCTCGTTCAGCAGGCTCAGGCCGACGCCGAACGCCGCGAGAGCGGTGGCGCAGCCCAGCCAGTGGCCCCAGGCGTCGGTGCGTCGCCCGCCGAACAACAGGATCGCGGCACCCGCCAGCGGCAGCGCCACCAGCAGCCAGGTGTAGTGAGTCATGTTGGCGTCGTCAGCCTTTGAGTAGGTTCGCGTCGTCGACCGACGCCGATTTGCGGGCCCGGAAAATCGTCATGATGATGGCCAGGCCGACGACGACCTCGCACGCGGCCACCACCATCGTGAAGAACGCGATCATCTGCCCGTCCAGGTGCCCGTGCATCCGCGCGAACGTCACGAACGCCAGGTTGACCGCGTTCAGCATCAGCTCGACGCACATGAACATCACGATGGCGTTGCGTCGCAACAGCACACCAGAGGCCCCGATGGTGAACAACAGGGCCGAAAGATACAGGTAATTGGCCGGATTCACGATGCACCGCCTTGTGACAAACTCGGGCTCGCCGCACGGGAGGGGGTCTCGTTGCCGTCGGCGCCGCGGGGGCGCAGGATCGGCGACACCGACAGCTCCGAGTACGACCCGTCCGGCAGCAGCGCGGCCACGTCGACGGCGTTGTGGCGCGCGTAGACGCCGGGGCTCGGCATCGGGGTCGGGTGCCCGCCGGGCTGGAATCGCTCCTGGGAGAGCTCGCGTTGCGTCTTGCGGCGCTCGAAACGCTCGCGGTGTGCCAGCACCATCGCCCCGACGGCCGCGGTGATCAGCAGCGCGCTGGTGAGTTCGAACGCCCAGACGTACCGGGAGAAGATCAGCGCCGCAAGCCCTTCCACGTTGCCGTTGGCGTTGGCCGTGGTCAGCCCCGCGAAGCCGCCGGTCGCGGCATTGCCGATGGCGGCGATCAGCAGGACGCCGAACCCGACACCGGCCAGCACCGCGGCGATGCGCTGTCCGTGCAGCGTCTCCTTCAGGGATTCCGCCGAGTCCACGCCGATCAGCATCAGCACGAACAAGAACAGCATCATCACCGCGCCGGTGTAGACCACCACTTGGACGACACCGAGAAACAGCGCGTCCTGGATCATGTAGAACACCGCGAGGATGATCATCGTCATCGCCAGGAACATCGCCGAGTACACGGCGTTGACCGCCAGCACCACCCCGATCGCGCCGACCAGCGCCAGCGCGCCCAGCACCCAGAACGCCACCGCTTCACCGGTGGAGGTGCGGACGATGGTGTCCGCCGCCAGGAGCTGGCCCGTTAGCGCAGTCACCGGGAGTCTCCGGCCTTCTGGGCCTGCCGCAGGCCCTGCGCGGTCACATTGCCCTGGTAGTAGTCCTTGTCGGTGGCGCCCTCCGCCCTGGGGTGTGGCGGCGCGAGCATGTCTTGCAGCAGCGGCGCGAGCAGCCGGTCCTTTTCGTAGATCAGGTCGGCGCGGTTGTCGTCGGCCATCTCGTAGTCGTTGGTCATCGTCAGCGCCCGGGTCGGGCAGGCCTCGATGCACAGGCCGCAACCGATGCAGCGCAGATAGTTGATCTGGTACACGCGGCCGTAGCGTTCCCCCGGCGAGTACCTGAGCTCCTCGGTGTTGTCCGCGCCCTCGACGTAGATCGCGTCGGCCGGGCACGCCCACGCGCACAGCTCGCACCCGATGCACTTCTCCAGGCCGTCGGGGTAGCGGTTGAGCTGGTGGCGGCCGTGATAGCGCGGCGCGACGGGGCCCGGCTTCTCCGGATACCCCTCGGTGACGTGCTTTTTGAACATCGATCCGAATGTCACGCCGAATCCGGCCACGGCGTCCAAGAATTTAGCCACGTGCTTTCTCCTTGCTCGCAGCCGCCAGGGACTTCATCGGCAGCGGCGGTATCGGGAATACGGGCGCGGAGGTCCCTCCGGCCGGGAGTTGCTTGGCCTGGCGGCGGAGCTGTCGCTCCAGCGCGCGAATGCCGGGCGCGGCGAACGGCTTTCGCAGCAACAGTACGAGGGCCGTGGCGAACACGATGCTGCTGGCCACCAGCAACGGGGTCCAATGCGCATATCCCTGGTTCTGCAGCGTCCGGATCACCGCCGCGATCAACACCCAGACCAGCGAGGCCGGGATCAGCAGCTTCCAGCCCAGCCCCATGAACTGGTCGTAGCGCAGCCGGGGCAGTGAGGCCCGCAGCCAGAAGTAGATGAACAGGAACGTCCACATCTTGGCGGTGAACCAGAGCACCGGCCACCACCCGGTGTTGGCGCCCGCCCACATGTCGATCGGCCACGGCGCATGCCAGCCGCCGAAGAACAGGACGGTGGCCAGCGACGAAACCGTCATCATGTTGACGTACTCGGCGAGCATGAACATCGCGAACTTCAGCGACGAGTACTCGGTGTGGAATCCCGCGACCAGCTCGCCCTCGGCCTCGGGCAAATCGAATGGCGCCCGGTTGGTTTCACCGACCATGGAGATCAGGTAGATGACGAACGACGGCAACAGCAGGAACACGTACCAGACCCGGTCTTGCGCCGCGACGATCTGCGATGTCGACATGGTGCCGGCATAGAGGAACACCGCCGCGAACGACAGCCCCATCGCCACCTCGTAGGAGATGACCTGGGCGGTGGAGCGCACCCCGCCGAGCAGCGGGTAGGTGGACCCGGACGCCCAGCCGCCGAGCACGATGCCGTACACGCCGATCGCCGACAGGCCCAGGATGAACAGCACCGCGACGGGCAGGTCGGTGAGTTGGAGCGGTGTGCGGTGGCCGAACACCGACACCACCGGGCCGAACGGGATGAAGGCGAAGGCGGTGAACGCGGGGATGGTGGAGATGACCGGCGCCGCGAAGTAGACGAACTTGTCGACGCCGCCCGGGGTGATGGTTTCCTTGAGCGCCAACTTGATTCCGTCGGCCAGGCTCTGCAGGGTGCCCCACGGTCCCGCGCGGTTGGGTCCGGGCCGCAGCTGCATCCAGCCGAGAATCTTGCGTTCGAGCAGGATCGCGACCAACACGTTGAGCATGAGGAACACGAAGATGGCCAGCGCCTTGCCCAGCACCAGCCACCAGGTGTCGTGCCCGAAGGCGGTCAAGGAGGTCATCATGATCTGCGCCGCTCCTCTTCATCGCTGCGTCCCCCGCAAGCGGGAGGTGCCCCCACTGCATCGTCACCGGCGGTGCCCACTCCGATTTTCACTGTGCTGCCCAGGGTTACGCCCAGCTTCCGGTGCACGGCGCAACCCGGCGAGTTCAGCGGAACCCACACCACCCGGTCGGGCATGTCGGTGATGATCAGCGGCAGGCTGATCGAGCCGCGCGGCGTGCTGACCGTGACCGCGTCACCGTCGGCGGCGCCGATCTCGGCCGCCGTGTCGGCCGACAGCCGCAGCACGGGTTCGCGCGCGGTCCCGGCCAGATGCGGCTCGCCGTCTTGCATTCGGCCGTTGTCCAGCAGCATCCGCCAGCCGGTCAACACGGCCTCACCGGCGCCGGGTTGGGCCGGCTGCGGGGTCGCGACGGCGGGCCCGGCGGCCCAGTTGCCGTCCCAGGTGCCCAACGCGGACAGCTCCGCGCGGGCCGCTTCGGCGGTCGACAACCCCAGGTAGACGCCCATCTCGTCGGCCAGCGCGTCGAGCACCTGGTGGTCGGATTGGCTGGCTTGCTGGGCGGTGCCGCGCAGCGCCGGTTCGAACGGGCGATAGCGGCCCTCCCAGTTGATGAAGGCCCCGGCCTTCTGCGTCGTCGACGCGACGGGAAACACGATGTCGGCGCGCTCGGTCACGGCGCTGTGCCGCAGCTCCAGGCTGACCACGAACCCGGCGGCGTCCAGCGCGGCGAGCACGGCCTCGGGGTCGGCGAAGTCATCGGGTTCGACGCCGCCGACCAGCAAGGCGCCCAGCGTCCCGTCCCCGGCGGCGGCCAGGATGCCGTCGACGTCACGCCCCGCAGCGGAAGGCAATTCGGAGACATGCCACGCCGCGGCGATCTGCGCGCGGGCGGTCTCGTCGTCCAGTGGGCGGCCACCCGGCAGCAGGGCGGGCAGCGCGCCGGCCTCCAGCGCGCCGCGCTCGCCGGCCCGGCGCGGCACCCACGCCAGCCGGGCCCCGGTGGCGTCGGCGAGCCGGGCGGCGGCGGACAGTCCGCCGGGCACCGTGGCCAGGCGTTCCCCGACCATGATGACCGCGCCGGCAGTGGACAGCAGGTCACCCACCTCACCGGTGGCCAGCCCGTCCAGCGCCGCCGCTTCGGCCCCCGGAACGGTTTTGATGAGCCGTCCGGACATCTTCACCAGCGCCCGGGTGGCGAACGGTGCAACCGCATACACCGGTAGCCGGTGCTTGCGGGCGGCCTTGCGCAGCCGCAAGAACACGATGGGCGACTCGTCTTCCGGCTCGAACCCGACCAGCAGCACCACCGGCGCCGATTCCAGATCGGAGTAGCTGACGTCGCGCCGGCCGGCGATCCGCGCCGCCAGGAAGTCGGTCTCCTCGGCCGAGTTCGGGCGGGCGCGGAAGTCGATGTCGTTACTGTCCAACACGATTCGGGCGAACTTGGAGTACGCATAGGCGTCTTCCAAGGTGGCCCGGCCGCCGACCAGCACGCCGGTGCGCCCGCGGGCCGCGTCGAGCCCCCGGATCGCCGTAGCCATCGCGTGCGACCACGACGCGGGCTGCAGCTCGCCGTCGGCGTCCCGGATCAGGGGAGTGGTGATCACGTCCGGCTGGGTCGCGTAGGTGAACGCCCAGCGGCCCTTGTCGCAGTTCCACTCCTCGTTGACCTCGGGGTCGTCGCCGGCCAGCCGGCGCAGCACCTTGCCGCGGCGGTGGTCGGTGCGTTGCGCGCACCCGGAGGCGCAGTGCTCGCACACGCTGGGGCTCGACACCAGGTCGAAGGGGCGGGCCCGGAAACGGTAGGCGCTTCCGGTCAGCGCGCCCACCGGGCAGATCTGCACCGTGTTGCCCGAGAAGTACGAATCGAACGGCTCATTGGCGTAGATGCCGACCTGCTGCAGGGCGCCCCGCTCCTGCATGTCGATGAACGGGTCGCCGGCGATCTGCTCGGAGAACCGCGTACAGCGGGCGCACAGGATGCAGCGCTCACGATCCAGCAGCACCTGGGCGGAGATGTTGATCGGCTTGGCGAAGGTGCGCTTGACGTCGGTGAAGCGAGAATCCGCGCGGCCGTTGGACATCGCCTGGTTCTGCAGCGGGCATTCGCCGCCCTTGTCGCACATCGGGCAGTCCAGCGGGTGGTTGATGAGCAGCAGCTCCATCACACCGTGCTGGGCCTTGTCGGCGGCTTCCGAGGTGAGCTGGGTGCGCACGACCATGTCGTCGGTTGCGACGGTCGTGCAGGACGCCATGGGCTTGCGTTGCCCCTCGACCTCAACGAGGCACTGCCGGCATGCGCCGACGGGATCCAGCAGCGGGTGGTCGCAGAATCGCGGGATCTGGATGCCCATCAACTCCGCCGCCCGGATCACCAATGTGCCCTTGGGCACGCTGATTTCGTTGCCGTCGATGTTGAGCGTCACCATGTCCGGCGGGCGCACCTCGTCGCCGGTCTCGGTCTTGGCCGCCTGGGTCATGAGCGCCGCTCCTTCCCCCACAAGTGGGTGGTGCCCCCACCCCCGCAAGCGGGAGGTGCCCCCACTGCATCGTCGCCGGCGCGGGTCACGCGTTACCTCCGTTGGCCATCAGCATCGAGTCTTGGGGGTCGAACGGGCATCCACCGTCTTCGACGTGAGCCACGTATTCGTCGCGGAAGTACTGGATCGACGACATCACCGGGCTGGCGGCACCATCGCCCAACGCGCAGAACGACTTTCCCAAGATGGTGTCGGAGATGTCCAACAGCTTGTCGATGTCCTCGTTGGTGCCTTTGCCGGTTTCGAGCCGCTCGTAGATCTGGTCCAGCCAGAAGGTGCCCTCCCGGCAGGGGGTGCATTTGCCGCACGATTCGTGCTTGTAGAAGTACGTCCAGCGGCGCACGGCACGCACCACGCAGGTGGTCTCGTCGAAGATCTCCAGCGCCTTGGTGCCCAGCATCGAGCCGACCGCGCCCACGCCCTCGTAGTCCAGCGGCACGTCGAGGTGCTCGTCGGTGAGCAGCGGCGTGGACGACCCGCCGGGTGTCCAGAACTTGAGTCGGTGCCCGGCCCGCACGCCGCCGGCGTAGCCGAGCAACTCGCGCAGCGTGATACCCAGCGGGGCCTCGTACTGGCCGGGCTTGGCGACATGCCCGGACAGCGAATACAACGTGAAGCCGGGGGATTTCTCGGTTCCCATCGAGCGGAACCAGTCGACGCCGTTGAGGATGATCGGCGGCACGCTGGCGATCGTCTCGACGTTGTTGATCACCGTCGGGCAGCCGTAGAGCCCCGCCACCGCGGGAAACGGCGGGCGGAGCCGCGGCTGGCCGCGCCGGCCTTCCAGCGAATCGAGCAGCGCGGTTTCCTCACCGCAGATGTAGGCGCCGGCGCCGGCGTGCACCACCAGCTCCAGGTCGAAACCCGAGCCGTTGATGTCGCGGCCCAGGTATCCGGCGGCGTAGGCCTCGGCCACCGCGTTCTGCAGGCGGCGCAACACCGGCAGCACTTCCCCGCGCACGTAGATGAACGCGTGGTTGGCCCGGATCGCGTACGCGGCGATGATGACGCCCTCGACGAGCACGTGCGGCGTCGCCAGCATCAACGGAATGTCCTTGCACGTACCGGGTTCCGATTCGTCGGCGTTGACCACCAGGTAGTGCGGCTTGGCGGCCGCGCCGGTGTCGCCCTGCGGGATGAACGACCACTTAGTCCCGGTCGAGAAGCCGGCGCCGCCGCGCCCGCGCAACCCGGAGTCCTTGACGGTGGCGATCACGTCGTCGGGCGCCATGGCCAGCGCCTTCTTCATCGCCTCATAGCCGTCGTGACGCCGGTAGGTCTCCAAGGTCCACGACTCGGGGTCGTCCCAGAACCGGCTGATGACCGGGGTCAGCGGCGTGGCCTGGGAACTCGTCATGACCGGCCTCCCGCCGGGGCCTCAGGAGGGGTGGGTGCCTGCATGCCGTGTTCCTTCGCCACCTTCAGGCCCGCCAGGGTGGCCTCACCCGCGCCACCCTGGCCTTGGTCGGGCCGCTCATCGGGCAGGCCGGCCAGGATGCGCGACGTCTCGCGGAAGGCGCACAGCGGGGCCCCGCGGGTGGGCGACTGGGGCTCGCCGGAGAGCAGCGAGTCGACCAATTCGCGCGCCGACTCGGGCGTCTGGTTGTCGAAGAACTCCCAGTTGACCATCACGACCGGTGCGAAGTCGCACGCGGCATTGCACTCGATGTGTTGCAGGGTGATCTTGCCGTCGGGGGTGGTCTGGTCGTTGCGGACGCCGAGATGGTTTACCAGCGTTTCGAAGATGGCGTCGCCGCCCATCACCGCGCACAGCGTGTTGGTGCAGACACCGACCAGGTAATCGCCGGTGGGTCCGCGGCGGTACATCGTGTAAAAGCTTGCCACCGCGGACACTTCGGCGCCGGTCAGCCCCAGCTGCTCGCCGCAGAATTCCAGGCCCGCCGGGGTCAGGTACGAGTCCTCGGCCTGCACCAGGTGCAGCAGCGGCAGCAGGGCGGAGCGCTTGTTGGGGTAACGGCCGATGATCTCCTTGGCGTCGACCTCCAGCCGTGCCCGCACTTCCGGTGAATACGATTGCGGCGCACCGTCGGTGACGAACGCGTTGGGTTCTTCGGGCGGTGGCCCGAGCCGGATGAAGACCGGCTGCCCCTGCGGGCCGGTCACCGGTCCACCCCGCCCATGACCGGGTCGATGCTGGCGACCGCGGTGATCAGGTCGGCCACCATCCCGCCCTCGCACATCGCGGCGACCGACTGCAGGTTGGTGAACGACGGGTCGCGGTAGTGCACCCGGTAGGGGCGGGTGCCGCCGTCGCTCACCATGTGCACGCCCAGCTCCCCGCGCGGCGATTCCACCGCGGTGTAGACCTGGCCCGGCGGGACCCTGATGCCCTCGGTGACCAGCTTGAAATGGTGGATCAGCGCCTCCATCGAGCTGCCCATGATCTTGGCGATGTGCTCTTCTGAGTTACCCATGCCGTCCGGGCCCACCTTCAGGTCGGCCGGCCAGGCGATCTTGCGGTCGGAGATCATGGTCGGGCCCGGCTTCAACTTGTCCAGACACTGCTCGACGATCTTGATCGACTCCCACATCTCGTTGACGCGAATCATGTAGCGCCCGTAAGCATCACACGTGTCAGCGGTGATCACGTCGAATTCGTAGTTTTCATATCCGCAGTACGGTTCGCTCTTGCGCAGGTCGTGCGGCAACCCGGTGGCGCGCAGGATCGGCCCGGTGATGCCCAGCGCCATGCAACCGGTCAGATCCAGGTAGCCGACGTCGCAGGTGCGGGCCTTCCAGATCGCGTTTTCGTTGAGCAGACCGCCCATTTCGCGCAACACCTGGCGCAGGGGCTTGAGGGCTTCGTCGATGTCGGTCTCCGCGCCCGGCGGCAGGTCCTGCGCCACACCCCCCGGCCGGATGTAGGCACTGTTCATCCGCAACCCGGAGATCTTCTCGAACAAGGTCAGGACGATCTCGCGGCCCCGGAAACCGACGAACATCGGGGTCATGGCGCCCAGTTCCATGCCGCCGGTGGCCAGCGCGACCAGATGCGAGGAGATCCGGTTCAGCTCCATCATCATCACCCGGATGACGTTGACCCGCTCGGGTATCTGATCGGTGATGCCGAGCAGTTTCTCCACGCCGAGGCAGTAGGCGGTCTCGTTGAAAAACGGTGAGAGGTAATCCATTCGGGTCACGAAGGTGACACCCTGGGTCCAGTAACGGTATTCGAGGTTCTTCTCGATCCCGGTGTGCAGGTAGCCGATTCCGCAGCGGACGTCGGTGACCGTTTCGCCCTCGATCTCCAGGATCAGCCGCAGCACCCCGTGGGTGGACGGGTGCTGGGGTCCCATGTTGACGACGATCCGTTCGCCGGGGTCCGCCTTGCGGGCGGCCTCGACGATCTGGTCCCAGTCCTGGCCCCCGGCGACCAGGACGGTCTCACCGGCGCCGCCATCGTGCGTCGAGTCAGTGATTGTGCTCATCAGTTGTACGCTCTCCGCTCGTCGGGCGGTGGTATCTGCGCTCCCTTGTATTCCACCGGGATGCCGCCGAGGGGATAGTCCTTGCGCTGCGGATGGCCGTGCCAGTCGTCGGGCATCTCGATGCGGGTCAGCGACGGGTGTCCGTCGAAGATGATGCCGAAGAAGTCGTAGGTTTCGCGTTCGTGCCAGTCGCTGGTCGGATACACCCCGTACAGCGAGGGGATATGCGGATCATCGTCCGGCGCAGCAACTTCCAGGAGGACGCGGCGATTGTGCGTGATCGACTGCAGCGGATACACCGCGTGCAGCTCGCGGCCCGTCTCGTGGGGGTAGTGCACCCCGCTGACGCCCAGGCACATCTCGAAACGCAGCTCCGGTTCGTCGCGAAGACGCTGGGCCACTTGGGGCAACGCCGCACGGTGTACGTGCAGGGTCAGCTCGTCGCGGTAGACCACGACTTTTTCTATCGCGTCGGAGAATTCGACGCCGCCGTTTTCCAGGGCCTGGGCCAGCTTGTCGACCACGTCGTCGAAGTAGCGGCCGTAGGGGCGGGGGCTGCTGCCCGGAAGCAACGACCTCCCGCACCAGCCGCCCGTAGCCGGACGTGTCACCGGAGCCCTTGGCGCCGAACATGCCGCGGCGCACGTCGATCACTTCTTCGTCGGCGTGGCTGATCGTCTCCTGGGGGTCCTGGTCCGGCGAGCTCATCGCAGCAGCCCGCGCATCTCGATCGTGGGCCGGGCCGACAGCGCCGCCTGCTCGGCCTCGGCGATGGCTTCTTCGCGGTTGACACCCAGCGGCATCTGTTGAATCTTCTCGTGCAGCTTGAGGATTGCGTGCAGCAGCATCTCCGGGCGCGGCGGGCAGCCGGGCAGGTAGATGTCCACCGGGACCACGTGGTCCACGCCCTGCACGATCGCGTAGTTGTTGAACATGCCGCCGGACGACGCGCACACGCCCATGGCCAGCACCCACTTCGGCTCGCCCATCTGGTCGTAGATCTGGCGCAGCACCGGCGCCATCTTCTGGCTCACCCGCCCGGCCACGATCATCAGGTCGGCCTGCCGCGGCGTCGCCGAGAACCGCTCCATGCCGAACCGCGCGATGTCGAATCTCGGCCCGGCGGTTGCCATCATCTCGATGGCACAGCAGGCCAGCCCGAACGTCGCCGGCCACAACGAGTTCTTGCGGACATAGCCGGCCACCTTCTCGACCGTTGACAGCAGAATCCCACCGGGCAGCTGTTCCTCGAGACCCACGTCTACCTCAATCCCACGTCAGGCCGCCGCGGCGCCACACATAGGCGTACGCCACGAAAACCGTGAGCATGAACACCACCATCTCGACCAACGCGAACGTTCCCAGCGCGTCGTAACTGACCGCCCAGGGATACAAGAACACGATTTCGATGTCGAAGACGATAAAAAGCATTGCGGTCAGGTAATACTTCACCGGGAACCGCTGGCCGCTCGCCGCGTGCGGGCCGCTGACCGGACTGCTCGGTCGGTTCGATCCCACACTCGTAGGCCGCCTGCTTCGAGCGGTTGTACCGCGAGGGTCCGGCGAGGCTCGCGATCACCACCGATCCCACGGCGAAGGCCGCGGCTATCGCTCCGAGCACCAGGATGGGTATGTAGACGTT
>CAVTBA010000007.1:0-21049 GCA_963732835.1 uncultured Actinomycetota bacterium | reverse complement strand
AACTCGCTCCAAGATCTCCTCGTACGGGTCGCCGGTGCGGCGGCCGGGCGGGGGGCCGGGCTGCTGTGACGTACCCGGGCTGCGGGCATTCACAGTGACCTCCACAACATAGCGTCGCGAAGACGAGCATGCTTTGCCGGGGTGGGGGTATTCGTTTCGTTTTTGTGTCGCCGCAACCGGGTGGCTCGTCGCCTGGTGCGGCCGGCGTCGCATCAACGCGGGATTCGCGGCCGCCGATCGGGCGGTGATCGCGGTATCAATGCAGGTGAGAGCCCTAGCGGGTGGGGGTGCGGAGCAGTCCGAGCACCGTGCGGCCCAGCACGATCGGATCGAGGGGATGCGGCACGGCGGCCTCGGCGCGGGACCAGTTCGCCAGCCAGGCGTCGTCCGGGCGCCCGGTGAGCACCACGATGGGCGGGCACGTCGCGAGTTCGTCTTTGAGTTGTTTGGCGAGTCCCATGCCGCCGGTCGGCGTGGCCTCCCCGTCGAGGATGGCCAAGTCGATGCCGCCCTGGTCCATCTGCCGCACCACCATCGGGGCGGTCGCCACCTCGAGGTAGGTCAGCTCGGGCAGGTCCGGGTGCAGGTGCCTGCCGAGTGCCCGTATCACTTGTTCGCGGGTTTCGGCGTTATCGCTGTAGACCAGGATCCGCAGGGCGACGCTGGATTCGGGGCTGGAGTCCGACACGGTGCAGATGCTACTGGTGTCGCACCGGCTTCACTGGGCAGCCCGCGCGAACACGGCGTCCGCCGCCGCCGTCGCCGTCTTGCCCATCATGCCGAGCCGGTTCCAGCCCAGGTCGAATTTGGCGCGGTCGACCTTGGTTTCCCCGGCGATCCGGATCGATCCGTCGTCGAGCTCGGTGATGGTGGCGGACAGGGGCAGCGGCGCGGTGATGCCTTTGATGGTGAAGGCGGCGCGGAGCTCGGCGGCCTTGCCTTTGGTCGGGTGCACCGCGGTGACGACGACGCTGATCTCAGCGAAGCGCTCGACGTCGAAGAAGTCGGCCGAGCGCAGGTGCTTGTCGCGGCGGCCGATCCCGGTGTGCAGGGAGGCGGCGCGAATGTCGAGGCGGCCGAAAACCGCCCCCTTGCCCGTCAGTTGGCCATCGCCGCTGAAATCGGTGAAGCGGCCCTTGACGTTCACCAGGCCCCACATGTTTCTGATCTTGAACGTGATGGCCGAGCGGTCCGGGACGAGGTTCCACACGCCGGCCAAGTCGGGATCGTTGAGCAGTGTCTCCAGAGTCGTCATCTCCCACCCCCATCTGTCGTGGCGCATCTGCGGTGGATCTTGGGCGAATCTAACGCCTAGTCCATCAACGGCGCGATCTCGGCGGGGTCGAAGTACTCGTCGATCCGGTCGAGCCGGCCGTTGCCGCCTACCCTGATCACGATGCAGACCCGCATCGAGATCGATTGGCCGGCATGGCCGGTGGCGTGCAGGACGTGCTGCTGGACGAAGCCGCCCTCGAAGAATCGCCGGTCCAGGATTTCGTAGTGGCGTTCGGTGGTCGCTTCGATGAACCAGTTGATCACCCGCAGCGCGCGGGCCTTGCCGTCATCGCGGCGTGCGCCGACTCGCCAGACCGCGATGTCGTCGCTCCACATCCGGTCAACCGCCGCGAAGTCGGCCTTTTCGATCGCCGTGAACAGGCGGTCGGCCGCGTCGGCAACGACTTCCGCACTCGCAGCGGGCATGGCATCTGCTCCTATTCGCTGTCTTCGCTGTCGTATCCGGGGTGGGCGACGGCCACCCGCCGTCGCACCAGTGTGCGCAGGCAGGCCGTGACTTCGCGGGCCCGCCCGTCCATCTCGCCGGCCCGTATCGCGGCGGCCAGCTCTTCCTCGTCGGCGAACCCCAGGTCGGCCAGCGCGTCGCGGGAGTCGGTCTCGCTCTCGTCGAGCAGTTCACGCTCGACGATGCGCAACGCGTTGGCGGCCACCCGCGCGTGGAAGTTGACCTGCCCGCTGGTCACCGCCCGCACGTCGGTCTCGAGGAATTCGGCCACCGCCGCCACCAGCTCGGCCGCGAGCGGGCGGCCGTACGCGCCGATCATCACGCCACCCCTTCGAGCAGGTCGAGCAGGTCCCACTCGGTCTCACACACGCGGCGACCGATCGTGGCCAGCTCCACGGACCGGAGCTGACCGGTCAGATGCCGCTCCGCCTGGTAGCGGCAGATGACCCCCCAACGCAGCGTGGCCAGCACCAGCCACCAGTGAAACGCCACCCGATCGACGCTAGCCCCGCTGGCCTGCTCGTAGGCGCGCAGGAAACTCTCGATGCTGCCGAGGCCGCCCGCGCCGAGGCTGGCCGGGGCGCCGAAGCGCCAGGCCCGGATGCAGAACCAGGCGAGGTCGTCGTACGGGTCGCCGCGGTGCACCAGCTCCCAGTCCAGGACGGCGGCGAGGCGGGATCCGTCGACGATGAGGTTGCCCATCCGGTAGTCGCCGTGCACCAGCACGTCGGCGGGCGGTTCGGACTTTCGGGGCCGGTTGCCCTCGAGCCAGCGAAAGGCCCATTCGAAGGTGGCCGTGGTGTCACCCATGGCGTCGAGCCGCTCGCGCCATTGCACGAGCGGATCCTCGGGGGCCAGACCGGGGATGCGCGCGTCGGCGCGGTGGATGGCCGCCAGCGCCTGCGCGCATTGCCGCAGCAGCCCGGCGCGGGCCGCCTGCCCGCCCGCGGCGTCGAGCTGACGCTGGATGCGCCGGACGATGGTCTCGCCCGCGACCGCGTCGCAGATCAGAAACGGATCGCCCAGTGCGGCGGGAGAATCGTCGGCGATGAGGACGTGGGGGACCGGTGCGCCGGCGGCAGCGGCGGCGGCCTGGGCGCGTGCCTCCAGCTTCATGCCGGCGTGCACGTCGTCGGGCGCGCCGGTGCGCAGGATGAGCGCCCGGCGTCGATCGCCGGTGACGGCGTCGAACGCCCACGTGGACCGGCTGGCGCCCCCGGTCAGGGCGCGGAGGTTTTCAGCCGCGACATCGGCGCCGAGGACCGGGCCCAGCACGCTCGCCAGTTTGGCGGCGAGTTCGGCGCCCAGCTCCTCGGTCGGCGTCACTTGCCAAACTTAAACAGCCGCTGCGCCACCCGGCGAATCTGGATCTCCTCGGCCCCCTCGGTGATCCGGTAGCGGCGGTGGTGGCGATAGATGTGCTCGAACGGCTCGTGACGGCTGTAGCCGAGACCACCGAAGATCTGCATGGCCCGGTCCGCGGCGTCGCAGACGAGTCGGTTGGCCCGATAGTTGGCCATCGACACCTTGTCAGAGACCTCCATGTGGTGATCCCGGTCCAAATGCCACGCGGCGTACTGCACGAGCAGCCGCACCATCTGGGCTTCGGTCTGCAACTCGGCCAGTGGCCACTGCACGGCCTGGTTGACCGACAGGGGCTTGCCGAACACCGTCCGCTCACCGGCGTATCGGGCGGCGCGGTCGATGCAGTACTGGGCCGCACCCAGGCTGCTCGCGGCCTGCCGAATCCTGTTCTCGTGCAGGAAGGTCTGCGCGACCTCCAGGCCGCGGTCCACCTCGCCCAGCACCGCGTCGGCGGGCACCCGGACGTCGGTCAACTGGACCTCGCCGTGATCGGTCGGCATGTTGAACGTCCACCAGTAGTAGGGGACTTCGAACCCGGGCGCATCCGTCGGCACCAGGAACGCCGTGATGCCCCGCGCCTGGCCGGGCTCACCGGAGGTGCGGGCGAAGACCAGGTCGTGGGTCGCCCGGTGGACGCCGGTGTTGAACCGCTTGGAGCCGTTGATCACCCAGCCGTCGCCGTCGGCTTGCGCGCGGGTCTCCAGCCAGGTGGCGTCCGAGCCGTGCTGCGGCTCGGTCAGTCCGAAGGCCATGGAACGTTCCCCGGTGATCAGCGCTTCGGACCAGAGCCGCCGTTGTTCCTCGGTGCCGAAGCGCTCCATCATGATCACCTGCGGGAAATTCCCGACGATCGAGGACTCGTTCTGCAGGTCGTTGTGCAGGCCGAGGCCCTTGTGCGCCAGGTGTTCCCGGATGACGGCCATGTCGACGTTGGTGCCGTCCCGGCCGCCCAGCGAGGCCGGCAGCCCGTACCGCAGCCAGCCCGCCTTGTCGGCTCGCCGGCGCATCTCGGCCAGCAGGTCCTCCCACTCGCGCGTCGGGATGCCGTCGTTGTCCCAGTCGGTGCGCGCGTGTTCCCGGCGCTTGTCGAAATACTGGATGTGCTCGCGCTCCAGCGGTTTGATCTCGGCCTCGATGAAGGCGTCCATCTCGGCGAGCAGGCCTGGAAGGTGTTCGGGGAGTGTGAAATCCACAATTAATCTCCTATGTCTACTTGCCGCTGCCGTAGAGGGTTTTCTTCCAGATGGTCGACAGGGTCGCGATGGCGTCCTCGTCGCTGATCTTGATGCCCAGGTTGGACGGGCCGACGAAGACGGTGGTGAAGTTCTCGAACAGCAGGGCGATGGCCGCCGCGGTGTGTTGCGGATCGAGCTCGGTTCCGTGGCCCTGCTCCTGGGCGCGGCGGACCGAGGCGGCGACGATGTCCATGCCGAAGCGGCGGAATTCGTTCTGGACGGTCGCGAAGCGGCGCTGGGTGGCGGCCAGCTGGGCTACGGCGATCATGATGCCGATGTTCTGCTTGAACATGTTCCAATACCCGGTGACCACCGAGGTGAAGAAGGCGTCGTCGTCCGGCGATTCCGGCAATTCGAGGCTCAGCCCGGACGGTGTCACGACATCGAGCAGGAACGATGCCGCCAGGGCGGCGAGCAGGTCCTCCTTGTCGGCGAAATACCGGTAGAACACCGCGGGTGACTTGCCCGCCGCCGACGTGATGTCGGCCAGCGTCGTGCCGTGAAAACCCCGCTCGGCGAACAGCTTTCGGGCAGCCTGCTCGATGGCCTGCCTGGTCTGGCGGCCCTTGGCGGTCGGCGCATCCTGGGTGGGCATCAGGCCCGGATCCGGTCGCCGGCGTGCAGCAGCGCGCTCGGCAGATCATGGCCGACAACGGATTTCGCGACCTCGGCCGCGGCGATTGCGGCCCGCAGGTCGACGTCGGCGTCGACGCCGCTGTCGCGCAACATATAGACCAAATCCTCGGTGGCGATGTTGCCGGTGGCGCCCGGTGCGAACGGGCAGCCGCCCAAGCCGCCCACCGAGGCGTCCAGCCGGGTGACCCCGGCACTGACCGCGGCGTAGGCGCTGGCCAGTCCGGAGCCGCGGGTGTTGTGGAAATGGCCGCCCAGCGGCATGTCGCCGATCACCGGACGCAGTTGTGCTATCAGCGAACTCACGCGCCCCGGGGTGGTGGTGCCGATGGTGTCGGCGATCGACAAGCGGTCGGCGCCGCGGTCGCGCGCGGCCGCGGCGATGTCGAGCACCCGCCGGGGCGGGGTGGGGCCTTCGAACGGTGCAGTCCCACGCGGTGGCGATGACCACCTCGACGGTGACGTTGCCGTCGTGCGCGATGGCGACGATCTCGTCGATCGCCTGGTGGCCTCGGCGCTGCTCCGCCCGACGTTGGCCTTGCTGAACGTGTCGTCGGCGGCCACCACGTACTCGAGCGAGCGCAGCCCCGCCGCGACGGCCCGCCTGGCTCCGTTCGGACTGGCCACCAGGGCGGAGAAGTCGATGTCGGGGTAGTCGCGCAGGTGCGCGGCGAGTTCGGCGGCGTCGGCCATCGACGGCACCTTCGACGGCGAGACGAACGCCGTCGCCTCCACCTCGCGAACCCCGGTCGCGGCGACCGCGGCCAGCAGTTCGAGCTTGGCCGACAACGGGATCGGTGCTTCGATCTGCAGGCCGTCGCGCAGCGCCACCTCACGGATGGCCACGTGTGAGTCATAGCACCCCCTCGGCGCGCAGCTCCTCGAGCTCCTCGGCGGTCTTGCCCAGCAGTCCGATGTACACGTCGTCGTTGTGCTGGCCCGGGCGCGCGGGTCCCGCGTTGCGCAGGCGGCCCGGGGATTCCGAGAGCACCGGGACGATGCCCGGGCCCTAACACGTTGCGCCCGACCCTTTCGTCGTAGTGTTCGACCAGCATGCCGCGCGCCCGCAGCTGGGGGTCGTTGACGACCTCCGCGACCGTGTTGATCGGCCCGGTGATCACCCCTGCGGCACTGAGGGTTTCGATGATGTCACCGGGCTGGCGTTCGGCGGCCCAGGCGCCGATGATGTCGTCGAGCTCGTCCTGGTTGCGGCCGCGCGCGACGTGGGTGGCGAACCGGTCGTCGGTGGCCAGCTCCGGGCGGCCCATCGCCTTGGACAGCCGGGCGAAGACGGTGTCCTGGTTGGCGGCGATCACCACCCAGCTAGCCGTCGGCGGTGCGGTAGATGTTGGACGGGGCGATGCCGTCCAGCCGGGTGCCCGACGGGCCACGCACCACGCCGCCGACGTCGTAGTCGGGGATGGTGGATTCCTGGACGGCCAAGCAGGATTCGGTCAGCGCGACGTCCACCACCTGGCCGCGGCCGGTGATGCCGCGGCGATAGAGCGCCGCCAGCGCGCCCTGGGCGCCGAACATGCCGGCCAGGCTGTCACCGAGCGAGAGCGCCAGTCGCGGTGGCGGGCCGCCGGGGAAACCGTTGAGGTATCGCAGCCCGCTGGCCGCCTCGGCCACCGAGGCGTAGCCGGCCTTGTGCGCGTCGGGCCCGGTCTGCCCGTAACCGGACACCCGAACCAGGATGATGCCCGGGTTGCGGGCGCTGAGCACGTTGTAACCCAGGTCCCACTTCTCCAGCGTGCCCGGGCGGAAGTTCTCCACGACGATGTCGGACTTCTCGACGAGGTCGCAGGAACAGTTCGCGCCCGCGTGGTCGGCGCAGGTCGAGGGTGATCGCTTTCTTGTTGCGCGCGTGCACCGTCCAGAAGACGTGCTGCCCGTCGACCTCGGCCTGGCCCCAGGTGCGCAACGGGTCCGGGGCGCCGGGGGGTTCCACCTTGATCACGTCGGCGCCCATGTCGCCCAGCAGCCGGCCGGCGAAGGGGCCCGCGATCAACGTGCCGAGTTCGAGCACCCGGATGCCGTCCAGGGGTCCCGCCACACCGGGAGCGGTCATTCTTTGCCCGCGAAGTCGTGGCGGACCAGCCAGTCGGTGACGACGTCGACGGCCGCGCGTAGCTTGTCGCGCTGGTCTGGGCCCGCGTAATAGTGGGTGGCGCCGGGGATCTCGTGCATTTCCTTGTCATGGATGCCCGATCGCATTGAAGAGCCGTCGGGTGTGGCTGGGCGTGCAGGCGTCGTCGGCAAGGTTACCGATCACCAGCGCCGGGATCGCGATGTCGGCTCCGCAGGCCACCCCGTCGCCGCGGGCGTCGTCGTAGCTCCATTGCGAGAGCCAGCCGCGCAACGTGGAGAAGCGGGCCAACCCGACCGGGCTCATGTTCACCACTTGAGGATCCCCCAGGTAGCAGGTTCCCGGGGTGCGTTCGTTGGGATCGACGGTCGGGTCCAGCCAACGCGGATCGGCCATCGTGCCGTGCACGACGAATCCGAACTCGTCTTGCGCGGCGCCCGGCCGCCTTCAACTCGGCGAGCTTGTCCTTGACCCACGCGGTGATGCGCCGGTTGCGTTCGATCTGTGCCTTGCGGTACCGGGCCAGGAATCCTCGACTGTAGGGCGGCTGGTTGGGGTTGTCCGGGTTGTACAGGTCCAGTTCGGGATCGCGCTTGGTGGGGTCGGACTCGTCGAGGATCGACGCGTCGAGCCATTCGGTCAGCGTGCCGTGCCGGCTGATGTGGGCGGCCAGCAGCATGATGCCGTCGGCGGGGGGCAGGTCCAGCGCGGTCAGGTCGGGGCCGTCACCGGACGGGCTCGACGTGATGGTCGGGTGCTGGGCCTGCTGCTGGTAGAACACCGACAGCGAGCCGCCGCCGCTCCACCCGGCCAGCACCACCTTGGAGTAGCCCAGCCGCGTTCTTGGCGTCCTTGATGCACTCGCCGAGATCCTCGACCACCTTCTCCATCAGCAGCGCCGAGTCGGTGCCGCGGAACCGGCTGTTGCAGTAGATGACGTGATGGCCGGCGCGGGCCAGCGCGTTGATCATCGGCAGGTAGGCGCCGCCGCCGATCGGGTGCATGAACACCAGCACGGTGTCCGACGGCTTGTCCGTCGGCTTGAGCAGATAGCTCTCCAGCACCATCATCTCGGCCAGGCCACCGTAGACGTCGCGCACGCCGGAATTGTTCTGGAAGGCAACGAGATAGGGGATTCGTTCGTATTCGTGGCGGGTCGTCATGCTCAGTGTTGTCCTAGGTCGTGCGCCAGCACCTCGGCCGACGGAATCAGGCGGCTGCGGGTGTCGATGGCGATCACCTGCCAATCGACGCGGGAGTACTCGTCGAACTTGCGGCGGGCTCGTTCCCGCGCCTTCTCCGGCGCGCCGTGGTGAACCCCTTGCGGCGCATGGGAAATCAGGCCGGGCGGCATCGGGATGCCGTAGAGCGAGCCGCCGTGGAAGAAGGCGATCTCGTCATAGTCGACGTTGCGGTGATACCAGGGTGTGCGCTCGGTGCCCTGAACACCCTCGGCGGGTTTGGGCAGGAAGTTCATCACGTAGACGCCGGTGGCCTGCATGAACAGGTGCACCGTCGGCGGCAGGTGGACGCTGTCGGAGGTCACCACGTTGTAGTCGGCGATGTTGAAGGTGAACGCGAAGTTGTCACCGCGCCAGCCCTCGACGTCGAGCGGATTGTGTTGATAGAACAGTGTTGTCGGGCCGCCATCCTGAAGAGGCCGGTGGACGAGTCGGACCTCGTACTCATCACGCCCGTCGTCCTCGCAGGGGGCGGGCTCGGGGATGGTCACCTGCGAGGGGTCGAACGGGAAGTGGCGGCCCAGCGGCCCGGGCGGCGGCACCCGGAACTCGTCGGTGGCCTCGACCATCAACATCGTCGTCTGGCCGTCGGGCACCTGGCGCCAGGTGCACGCCTTCGGCAGGTAGACCCAGTCGCCCTCGGGTAGCGCAGCGGGCCGAACTCGGTTTCGAGCAGACCGGCGCCCTGGTGGACGAAGCACAGCAGGTCGCCGTCGACATGGCGGGTGTAGAACGGCATCGGCTCGTGGCGACGGCTCAACAGGATTCGGCAGTCTGCGTTGCTGAACATCAGCAGGGGACCGCCGCTGGCGTCGGTGGCGTCGCCGGGCTTGAGCTCGGTGGCGAGCACGTCGACGGGGCGCAGCGGGCCGACCGACCGGTAGGCGGTGGGATCGTGGCGGCGGTAGAGGTTCGCCGTGCGGCCGGTGAATCCGCCCCGGCCCAGCTCGTCGTCCTTGAGGCCGTCGAGGTCGGCGTGTAGGCGTCGCGGCGTCTTGCCTTTCGCAAGTGGACGAAGGATTCCATCGGTTACCCCCGGTTCGGGCGGCGAATAAAACTGAAAGTGACATTACTTTTTGTTTTCCCCGTGCACAAGGGTCCGGCCAGCCTGCCCACGAGACATAATCCGTTGCGAACCGCTTCGCGGCGTGTCGTCGCTGACGTTCATGTGTCGCCGATCAACGGGGGCCGCGGGGCGGCCTCAGTCGCGGACGCGCACCACGACCTTGCCTTTGGCGGTGCGGTTCTCCAAGGATGCGACCGCCGCGCCGGCCTGCTCCAGGGGATAGACCTCCGGGTTGGGGGCGGCCAGCCGGCCGGAGCTGAGCAGCCTCTCGAGCCCGGCCCACTGCTCGGCCAACGCGTTCGGATGCGTCGCGGTCCAGGCCCCCCAGCCCACGCCGACGACGTCAATGTTGTTGAGCAGCAACCGGTTCACCTTCACCGTCGGGATGTCTCCACCGGTGAAGCCGACGACCAGCAGCCGTCCACCCGGGGCGAGCGAGCGCAGCGAATCGGTGAACCGGTCACCGCCGACCGGGTCGAGCACCACGTCGACGCCGCGGCCGCCGGTCAGCTCCTTGACCGCGTCCTTGAAGCCGTCGGCCAACACCACATCGGTGGCCCCGGCGGCCGTCGCGACGTCCGCCTTCGCTTCGGTGCTGACGACCGCGATGGTGCGCGACGCCCCGAGCAGCGCCGCCAGCCGCAGCGTCGATGTCCCGATGCCGCCGGCGGCGCCGTGCACCAGCACCGTCTCGCCCTGGGCCAGCCGGCCGCGCACCGTGAGGGCGAAGTACACCGTCAGGTCGTTGAACAGCAGACCGGCGCCCGCCTCGAAACTCACGTTGTCGGGGAGCTTGAACACCCGGTCGGGCTGCAGGATGGCGACTTCGGCCATGCCGCCGGCCAGCATCGTCAGTCCGACGACCCGGTCCCCGGCCTGCACGTGCGCGTCGCCCGGCGCCGAGCGCACCACGCCGGCGATTTCGGCTCCCAGCACGAACGGCGGCTCGGGGCGGTACTGATAGAGGCCCCGGGTCAGTAGCGCATCGGGGAACGCGGCACCGGCGGCGTGCACCTCGACGACCACGCCATCACCCGACGGTTCGTCGACCTCCGCCACCTCGATCGCGTCCGGACCGTCCAGCCGAGTCACCCGTGCAGCTCGCATGGTCGGACAGCCTACTGCCGACTCAAAATCCGTCGCCGACCCGGACCACCGCCCGCCCGGTGAACTTGCCGGCGCGCACCTGGTCCACCACGTCGAGGACGTCGCTGACGTCGACGTCGCTGGTGAGTGCGTCGAGATGACGCGGCCGCAACGAATCACCCAGCAGCGTCCACAGTTTGCGGCGTCGGTCGATCGGCATCTGCACCGAGTCCATCCCGAGCAGCGCGATGCCGCGCAGGATGAAGGGCATCACCGTGGTGTGCAACGCCGGGCCACCGGTCAGGCCGCTACAGGCCACCGCCCCGCCGTAGTCGACGGCGCTGAGCACGTCGGCCAGCGTCGCGCCGCCGACGCAATCCACCGCGGCCGCCCAGCGCGCCTTCGCCAACGGTCGCGGCTTGGCGTCGGGATCTTCGGGCAGCCGGCCGATAACCTCGGCCGCGCCAAGCTCTTTCAACAGGCCGGCGGCCCCCTCCTTGCCGGTCGACGCGACCACCCGATAGCCCGCGGAGGCCAACAGGTCCACGCTGACCGAGCCGACACCGCCGGAGGCGCCGGTGACGACCACCGACCCGGCGCCTGGCTCCCCAGGGCTCAGGCCCCAGTCGATCAGCGCCTGCACGCTCATCGCGGCGGTGAAGCCGGCGGTCCCGATCGCGGCGCCGTCGTGCGGGCTCAACGCACCGAGCGCGACGACCTGGTCGGCCGGCAGCCGCGCGTATTCGGCGTACCCGCCGTGGTGGCCGGTGCCGATCTGGTACCCGTGGCCCAGTACCTTCTCGCCGACGGTGAAGTCGGGTGATTGCGACTCGACGACCTCGCCGGTCAAGTCGATGCCCGGCACCACCGGGTAGCTGCGCACCACGCCGCCGCGCGGGGTCAGCGCCAGCGCGTCCTTGTAGTTCACGCTCGAATAGAGCACCCGGATCGTCACCTCACCGGGCGGCAGGTCCGAGTGGCGCAAAGTCTCGACCGACGCGGTTATCCGGTCACCATCTTCGCGGGCGACGAGCGCTTGAAACGTGTCCATGCCTCGACGCTAACCTCACCGTATGGATTCCTTTCCACTCGGTCGCTTTTCGGTCTCCAGGGTGGGCTTCGGCGCCATGCAGTTGCCGGGCCCGAACGCGTTCGGCCCGCCCCGGGACCGCGACGAGGCGCTGGCCGTGCTGCGGAGGGCGGTCGAACTCGGCGTCGACCACATCGACACCGCCCAGTTCTACGGTCCCGACGTCGCCAACGAGCTCATCCGCGAGGCGCTGCACCCCTACCCGGAGAATCTGGCGCTGGTGAGCAAGGTGGGCGGCCGCCGCGACGACAGCGGCGGTTGGCTGCCGGTCGACGGGCCGGCCGACTTGCGCCGCGACATCGAGACCAACCTGCGCGCCCTCGGCGTCGACCAATTGGCCGCGGTCAACCTGCGCGTGTTCGAAAGCGACGGTCCGGATCAGCTCTTCGACGACCAGCTTTCGGTCATGATCGAAGCCCGCGACGAGGGGCTGATCGGCGGCATCGGCCTGAGCAACGTCGACCGTGAACACCTACTGCATGCGTGCGAGCGCACCGAAATCGCCTGTGTCCAAAACGCGTTCAATCTCATGCACCGCGAGTCGGCACCCGTGCTGCAGGAGTGCACGGCGCGTGGGATCGCGTTCGTTCCGTTCTTCCCGTTGGGGGCCGCCTTCATCCAGCCGAACCCCGTGCTCACCCATCAACTGGTGGCCGACGTCGCCGATCGGCTCGGGCGTACACCCGCGCAGGTCGCGTTGGCGTGGACGCTGAATGTGGCGCCCAACGTGCTGTTGATTCCCGGCACGTCCTCGGTGCGGCACCTGGAGGAGAACGTGGAAGTCGCGTCCATCGAGCTGGACGACGAGGTTCGCGCGCAGCTGAACGCGGTGGCTATTTGAGCTCGGCCGACGACAGGCCCAGCAAGCGGCGGGCTACCACCAACTGCTGGATCTGCTGCGTGCCCTCGAAGATGTCCAGGATCTTGGAGTCGCGAGCCCATTTTTCCAGCATTGACTGCTCGGAATAGCCTGCGGTGCCCGCCAATTCGACGGTCTTGAGCGTGACGTCGCTGGCCATGCGGCCGGCCTTGGCCTTGCTCATCGACGCCTCTTTGGAGTTGGGGATCTTGTTGTCGGCCTGCCACGCCGCGCGCAGCGCGAGAAGATAGGCGGACTCCCAGTCGGCCTCCATCCGCAGGAACTCGGCCGCCGCGGCGCTTTGGGCATGCGACGGTTTGTCATATGAGATCTCCACGCCGGCCTCGGTGAGGATCTTGCGGATTTCCTCCAGGGCGGCGCGGCCGACGCCGATGGCCATGGCGGCCACGATGGGCCGGGTGTTGTCGAAGGTCTCCATCACGCCGGAAAAGCCCTTGCCGACTTCGATTTCCGGGTTGCCGAGCAGGTTTTCCTTGGGGATCCGGACGTTGTCGAACCGGATCGCGGCGGTGTCGGAGCCCTTGATGCCGAGCTTGCGCTCGAGCCGCTCGACCGTCACGCCGGGATGTTCGCGCGGCACGATGAACGACTTGATCGCCGCGCGGCCCGCCGACTTGTCCAGCGTGGCCCACACCACGATGTGGGTGGCGCGCGAGCCGGCGGTGACATAGATCTTCTCGCCGTTGATCACGTACTCGTCGCCGTCCAGCTTGGCGGTGGTCGACACCGCCGCCGAGTCGGAGCCGAAGCCCGGTTCGGTGATGGCCATCGCCGCCCACACCTTGCCCAGGCGTTCCAGCTGTTCGTCGGTGGCGACCGCGGAGATGGCCGCGTTGCCCAGGCCCTGATAGGGGACCGACAACATCATCGCTACGTCGCCCCAGCAGGCCTCCAGGGTCTGCAGCAGCGCGGCCATGTTGGCGCCGTTGTGGTTTTGGTCCCTGGCCTTGTTTTCGTCGCCCAGGTTGTCGGCTCCGGCGAATTCGATCGATTCCGAGGCGCCCGCGAACAGGTTGTACAACGTGTCGAGTTCGACCGGATAGGCGTGTTCCTTCAGGTCGTACTTGCGGGCGATCGGCCGCATCAGCTCCGCGGCGCCCTGATGGGTCTTCACGACGACCGCTTGCAGCTTGCGGGGCAGTTCCAGATTGATTGCCATGATGGGTCTTTCGGTAGTCCGGGTCGGATGAGGGCCTAGATGACGACGACGCCCTCGGCCACGCCGATGGCCCGCAGGTCGCGATACCAACGCTCGACCGGGTGTTCTTTGGTGAAGCCGTGCCCGCCGAGCAGCTGCACGCCGTCCAGGCCGATCTGCATGCCCTTGTCGGCGCCCAGCCGCTTGGCCAGCGCCGCCTCCCGAATGAAGGGGAGGCCCTGCTCGGCGCGGGCCGCGCCGCGCCAGGTGATCAACCGCAGCCCGTCCAGCTCGATGGCGATGTTGGCGCACATGAACGCGACGGCCTGACGATGGGCGATCGGCTCGCCGAAGGCTTCGCGCTCCTTCACGTAGGGGACGACGTAGTCGAGCACCGCGTGCGAGGTGCCCACCGCCAGCGCCGCCCAGCCGAGCCGGGCCAGCGCGATCGCCTCCGAGTAGTCCTCATCGGTTGCTTCGTCCTCGCCGAGCCGCGCGCTCGGCGGGACCGTGACGCCGGAGAGTTCCACGTGGCCGAGCGCCGCCGCGCGGATGCCCATGCTCGGATCCGCCTTGACGGTAAGGCCTTTCGTCGACGACTCGACGATGAACAGGGCGGGTTTGCCGTCCAGTTGCGCACCGACGATGAACAGCTCCGCGTCGGCCGCCGCCGGGACCAGCGACTTCACGCCGTCGAGGCGGTAGCCGCTCGGCGTGCGCACCGCGGTGGTCTTCAGGCGGGTGGGGTCGAACAGCGGTTGCGGCTCGGCGATGGCGACGCAGGCCTGGGGAACGTTCTCGCCGGCGAACTCGTGCAGATAGGTGGCCTGCTGGTCCGCGCTACCCCAGTGGGTCAGCGCCGCGGCCACGCCCCCGGGGGCCAGGATCGGCAACGCGAGACCCATGTCGCCGTAGGCCAAGGCCTCGGCCACCAGCACGTTGGTCACGCTGGAGCGGTGTGCGGCGATGCCGTCGAAGTCCTCGGGGATGTTGATCGCGGTGATGCCCAACTCGGCGGCCTTGGCGATCAGGTCGGGGGGGTAGGTGGCCGCCTCGTCGGCGTCGTGAGCCGCGGGCCGCAGCACCTCCTCGGCGAATTCGGTGAGGGTCTCGACGATCATCTTCTGGTCGTCGTCGGGCGTCAGGTCGAAGTAGTCCTGGCCGCTCGACTTGAGCCGGGTCGGTCCGCTGCGCAGATTCTGCAGCCGTTTGAACTGCCGAGAGGCGGCGGCGGACGTGGAGAAGATGGTCTTCGCGCCGTATTGCAGCCCGCGGTTGACCGGATCGCGCAGCTGGTATTTGTCCAGGAACTCCTGGCCCATGAGCGGGGTGAGTAGCGCGATGGCGATGTCGATGCCCGTGCGCTTGTGCGGTTGCAGCCCGACCCCGCTCTGGCGATCTTTCCGTTTGCGGCGGGAGCGGGCGGATTGTGACGTCTTCGTTGAACCGGAACGAGTGTCGGTCATGTCGGCAGCCTGTAGTAGTCGGGGCGATGCGGATGAGCCTATCTTACTCCGGAGTAAGATCACAGAGAACACTTGTTAACTAATTCACAGCGCCATCGAGGCTGTGCAGAACGCGGTCGTGCAGCGGCCCGTTTGTCGCCACGGCGCTGCCGCCGTGCGGTCCCGCGACGCCGTCCAGGCCGGTCAGGCGACCGCCGGCCTCGCGCACCAGGATGTCGAGGGCGGCGAGGTCCCATACCGACACCTCGGGTTCGGCGGCGATGTCGACGGCCCCCTCGGCCAGCAGGCAATAGGAGAGGAAATCGCCGAAGGCGCGCACGCGCCAGACGGCGTCGGTCAGCGCGATGAAGCGCTCCCGCAAGCCGCGCTGCGCCCAGCCGGACAGGCTGGAGAACGAGAGGCTGGCCGAATCGAGTTGTGCCACAGAGGAAACCGACAGCCGACGCGGAGGAGCCCCGGCAACCGCGACGAAGGCGCCGCGGCCGCGCGCCGCCCACCACCTACGCTGCAGCGCCGGCGCGCTGACGACGCCGACCGCGGGAACGCCGTCCTCGAGCAACGCGATCAGACTGGCCCACACCGGCACGCCGCGCACGAAGTTCTTGGTGCCGTCGATGGGGTCGATGATCCACTGCCGTCCGGTGAATGCGGTGGTTCCGCCGAACTCCTCGCCGACGATGCTGTCGCCCGGCCGTTCGCCGCCCAGCACCTCGCGCAGGTCGGTTTCCACCGCGCGGTCGGCGTCCGTGACCGGTGTCAGGTCGGGTTTGGTGTCAACGCGCAGGTCGAGCGCCCCGAACCGGGCAGAGGTCAGCGCGTCCGCGCGGTCGGCCAGCGTCAGCGCCAACGCCAGATCGTCCTGACTCATGACGCAGTCCTATCACGGCCCTACGATGGCGGCGTGTGGGAATTCGGTGTGCTGATCCTCCTGGTGGCCGTCTTGGCGGTCGCCCTCGCCCAGCGGTTTCTTCCTCGCGGCCCTCGCGGCGAGCTGTTGAACGGCACGCTCCTGGTCACCGGGGTGAGCCCGCGACCGGAGGCCACCGGTGAACAGCTCGTCACCATCGCCGGTGTGATCAACGGGCCCACCGTCAGCGAGCACGCGGTGTATCAGCGTATGGCGGTCGATGTCGAGCACTGGCCGACGATGGGCCAGCTGTTTCCGGTGGTGTATTCGCCGAAGAATCCGGACAACTGGCGGTTGGCACCGCCCGAGCCGCCCCCGGCGTAGCGCAATCATCGGCGATTGGTGAAGTTGTCGACGACGCCCTGCAGTGCCTCTGGATGGCGCAAGAAGGGCGTGATGATGTCCACGGGCAACGGGAAGACGACGGTCGAATTCTGGTCCGCCCCCAATTCCAACAGTGTTTGCAGATAACGCAATTGCAGCGAGGCGGGGCTCTTCGAGAGGGTCTCCGCTGCCTGGCGCAGTTCTTCGGAAGCCTGCAATTCCCCGCGGGCGTTGATGACTTTCGCGCGACGTTCGCGTTCGGCCTCGGCTTCGCGGGCCATCGCCCGCTGCATCGACTCGGGAATCTCGACGTCTTTGATCTCCACGACACGGACCTGCACGCCCCACGGTTCGGTCTGTTTTTCGATGATCGTGCGCAGATCGCTGTTGAGGTCCTCCCGGTGTGCCAGCAGGGTGTCCAAGTCGGCCCGCCCCAGCAGCGAACGCAGCGTCGTCTGGGCGATCTGCGAGGTGGCCACCGCGTAGTTCTCCACCGCGAGAATCGCTTTCAGCGGTTCCATCACCTGGAACATGACGACGGCGTTGACCCTGGCCGGCACGTTATCGCGAGTGATCACCTCCTGCGGTGGAATGGTCAGCGTCACCAGCCGCTGGTCAACGCGGATCATCTTGTCCAGCAGGGGGATAAGGAGGCAAAGTCCGGGACCGTACAGCGGGCGCACATGCCCCATCCGGAAGACGACTCCGCGTTCGTACTCGCGCAGCACGGCCAGTGACCACACCGCGAGCACGGCAAGCGCGACAATCCCGGCGATGACGACGACGATCACAACTGCAGTCATGTTGTCTTGTGCTCCTTGCTTGCCCAGCTGCCCCAGCGAGTGGAATACCTGTCTATCGCCGCGGCCGCCTGGTCCTCGAGCGCGGTGCGGTGCGGGAGGTGCTCCGGGGCGTTGGATGGGGTGTTCCACAGGTGGCGGACCAGCGGCAGGCCGAGCAGCGCGACAACCACGATGGTGCCCGTCAGAACCAACACGTCACCCCCCGAGTGGTTGGCGACCAACGTGGCCAGGGGCAGCACGATTCCGAAGGCGGCCACGCAACAGGCGATCCCGCGGTGAAAACGCCCGGCGTCCGAATGCGGCCACGGGTCGACCTCGCGGCTGATCTCCCGACCGTGATCGGATGTCGTACAGCGGGACTTGACGGGACAGCTGTTGCACACCACAGGTAGGGCGCGATATCGCATGACCCGGTGCCGCGGATCGAACGAAGTCGGCCATAGCCAGTGGTCCTGTGGACACACCCAGGCGTCGTGATCGGGCCGGTAGGTGAATTGACCTGTGCGCCAACGTGCCGCGCGCGCCGACGCGCGCCGGGCCATCGAGTCGAAACTCCAGCCGATGGCCAGTAGGGCAAGCGAATACCCGGCAATGAGCCATACCGAGGCGGCCGGTTGAGCCACCGGTCAGTCCTTCGCCGACACCGTGGCACCGGCCTCCGGCTCGGTTGAGGCTTCGACGTACAGCGGATGTTCGGGCAGCTCCTGAACCGTTGTGCCCGTGCGGAAATGCCGTAACGCGGTCCAGGCGATCCAGACGAACGGCAGCACGCCGCCGACGATCAGGATGACGTCGCCCGGCAGCCGGAGCCATTCCAGGACGGCATTGCCGGGCCTGGTGATGTAGCCCAGTGAGCGCGCCTCGAAGTAGCCGTCGTTGACCGAGTGGTAGAGCTGCAGAATGCCCAGCGGCAAGAGGGTGACGAACACCATCCATGCCAGGCCGATGTTCATGCACCAGAAGGAGGTTCGCGCCAACTTCTCGGGCCACTTGTCGGCCGGGATGACGTAGCGAAACGCGAACATGGCCAGTCCGACGGCGAGCATGCCGTAAACGCCCATCATCGCCGCGTGCGCGTGGTTGGCCGTCAGTGCGGTGCCGATCTGGTAGTAGGACACGATCGGCAGGTTGATCAAAAACCCGAAGATGCCGGCGCCCAAGAAGTTCCAGAATCCCACCGCGACGAGGAACATGACCGCCCAGCGATGCGGGAAAGGCTTGGTGTCGCCCGACTGCTGGCGCGAACCGAGCTGCAGAAACGCCCACGCCTCCACGGTCAGGAAGGTCAAGGGGATGACCTCGGCCGCCGAGAAGAATGCGCCCAGCGCCATGTGCTCGACTGGTGTGCCCGAGAAGTAGAGGTGATGCATGGTGCCGATGACGCCGCCGGCGGAGTAGAGGATTACGTCGAGGAAGATCACGCCCAACGCGATTCGTTCGCGGACCACGCCCAGCAATACGAACATGTAGGCCACCATCACGGTGGTGAACAGTTCGAGGAAGTCCTCGACCCACAGGTGCACCACCCAGAACCGCCAGAATTCCGCGACGGTGTAGTGGGTGTCGCTGCCGGCCAACAGCCCGACGGTGTAGAACGCGGGGATCGCCAATCCGGAGAAGAAGAACAACCACGGCATGTTCACCTTGGACTCACCCTTGAGCCGGGCGCGCATCCCGCGGAAGATGATGGCGATCCACACGAACAAGCCGACGATCAGCAGAATCTGGAACAGCCGCGGCAGGTCGAGATCTCCCATTGCTGGGAGAACAGCCCGTGCGGAATCGCCCCGTAGATCGACAGCGCCTCGCAGATAAGCGAGCCGAATACCACCACCGCGACCGCGCCCAGCAGCACGTACGCCAGCAAGCCTTGACGTCGCGGCTCGCGTCGGGCGATGAAGGGCACCAGGAAGATGCCGCCGGCCAAAAAGGCCGCCGCCGTCCAGAACAGCGACAGCTGGACATGCCAGGTCCGGGCCAGGTTGTAGGGGAGCACTCGAGCCAAATCCAAACCGAAGAAGTTCGACAGGTCGGCCCGGTAGTGCTCGGCCGCCGCACCCAGGAGCGTCTGCGCCAGGAACAACACCGACACGATCGCGAAGAACCAGATCGTGGCCCGCTGCGCCGGCGTCAGGCTCACCTCGCCGGGTTGGCGGAAGGACAGCGTGGACGATTCGGCGCTGTGCCAGCCGACCTTCTGGCTCCAACGCCCGTAAATCGCGAACATGACGCCGATGCCACCCAGCAACGCGATCAGCGACAGCGCCGACCACACGATCACCGGTGCGGTCGGACCGTTGTCGACCCGCGGCTCGGCCGGCCAATTGTTGGTGTAGCTGTACTTGTGGCCGGGCGTTCGGCCGCGCCTGCCCAGGCCGTCCAGGCGAAGAACGCCGTCAGGTCGCGGATCTGCGCCTGTCGGTGATCATCCGGGGCAGTGTCCGAACATCAGTCGAGTTCTCGCCGAAGTAGGCGGCGTAGTGGCTCTGAATGCGGTCGAACGCGGCGGCCTGCCGGGCGGTGAACACCAACGTCTTGGTGTTCGGGTTTAGCGGTTCGTGCGGAATTCGGTGACCACTCGATCGCGCGGGTCGGTATCCCCTGCGCACGCAGCTGGTCGGCGACGTCGTCGGTCGCCATCCGCAGGTATTCGGCGGTATAGTCAGGTCCCAGGTATGCGCCATGGCCCAGCACCGAGCCGATTCCATGAGGCCCCGAGCCTGGTAGAGCTCCTGCCCCCGGGTGATGTCGTCGCCGGTGAACAGCAGCTGGCCCGATTCGTTCGACGACTTTGTCCGGCATCGGCATCGATGCCGAGTACGTGCGATAGGCCAGGATGCCCATGACCAGGAAGCCGAAGATCATCACCAGGGCGACGCCCTGAATCCAGCCTTTGCCTACCAGGGGCTGCGAGGATTGAGCGGTCTGTTGAGCGGCCATACGCGAGTCTCCCGTCTGATGATGGGTGGTGGTGCCCGCTGTCCATCTGCGCAAACAGTTTGTATTCGGTTGTCGTCCCGGCCGAAACGCCAATTTTTCGTCGCCGGTCCCCTAGGGGCCAATGGTCTCTCATCTCGGGACCAATGCCCCTGGGCGAGGCCATTCCCGGCCATAACGTCGTGGCTGAGTGACGTGAAAGTTGGGCGTCTACAGCTCAGCAGAGGAGGCGGCGATGAGCAATAGCCATCCAGCCCCGGCGGTCGTCGTCGGGGTCGACGGGTCGAGGGCGGCGGAGCAGGCGGCGCTGTGGGCGATCGACGAGTCGGTCAGCCGGGACATCCCGATGCGGTTGGTCTACGTCATCGATCCGCGGGGACGCTCCCACCGCGCATGCCTGCGAGGCGCGCCTCGCCGCCGCAAGGACGGCGCTGGCCGACGCCCATCGGTTCGTGGACGCCACCCGCGCGCCGCGGTCAAGGTCGAAACCGACATTCTCTCCGGAAGGCCGCTCACCAAGCTGATGGAGGTAGTCGAGGTCGGCGGCCATGATGTGTATCGGTTCGATCGGACTCAACCATGCCCGCCATGGCGGGACCTCCGTCGCGACTTCCCTGGCCCGCTCGGCCCAATGCCCGGTGGCGGTGATCCATGAGCCGGCCGGTCGGTCGGTAGCCCCGAAGGTCGACACGATCCTGGCAGAAGTCGACAACGGCATGGTGCTGCGGCATGCGTTCGAGGAGGCGAGGCTGCGCGGAGCCACGCTGCGCGCGCTGGGGTGTGCCGGGGCGCGGACGCTGACGGTGCCGACGACGGAACGCGCTCGGCGCAAGCGCAATTCGTAGTCCACGGCTCGCGCGGTGGACGCGGCTGTATCCCGATGTGCGGGCGGAGCCCGCGATCGTGCGCGACAGTGTGGAGCAGTACCTACGCGCGCACCCCGAGGCGGGTCAGTTGCTGGTTACCGACTGCCATACCGCTGAGCAGGTTTGCAACGCCGGGCATTCCGTGTTGGCGATACGGTGCAGCAACCTGTGATGGCCGTGAT
>CAVTBA010000006.1:0-714225 GCA_963732835.1 uncultured Actinomycetota bacterium | reverse complement strand
GATCCTTGCCGGAGAAGGCCCCACCGCCGTGGCGCGCCCATCCGCCGTAGGTGTCGACGATGATCTTGCGGCCGGTCAGCCCCGCGTCGCCCATCGGGCCGCCGACGACGAACTTGCCGGTCGGGTTGACCAGCAACCGCGTCGACGCGGTGTCCAGCGTGGCGTGCGCCAGATCGTCGAGCACGGTGTTGAGCACCTTTTCCCGGATGTCGGGGGTCAGGGTGTGCTCCAGGTCGATGTCGGCCGCGTGCTGGGTGGAGATCACCACGGTGTCGAGCGCGACCGGGACGTCATCCTCGTAGGCGATGGTGACCTGCGTCTTGCCGTCCGGGCGCAGATACGGCAGCACGCCGTTCTTGCGAACCTCGGCCAGCCGCCGGGACAGCCGGTGCGCCAGCGCGATCGGCAGCGGCATCAGTTCGGGGGTGTCGTTGATCGCGTAGCCGAACATCAGCCCCTGGTCGCCGGCACCCTGGGAGTCCAGCGGGTCCGCCGCGCCCTCGACGCGGGCCTCATGGGCGGTGTCCACGCCCATGGCGATGTCGGGTGACTGCGCGCCGATGCCGATGTTCACCCCGCACGAGGCCCCATCGAAACCCTTGTCCGACGAGTCATAACCGATGTCGAGGATGCGCGCGCGGACCGTGTTGGTGATGTCGGCGAACGCTTCCTTCGCCGTCGTCGTCACCTCACCCACCACGTGCACCTGACCGGTGGTGACCAGCGTCTCGACCGCGACACGTGAGCGGGGGTCCTGCGCCAGCAGGGCGTCGAGGACCGAGTCGCTGATCGCGTCACAGATCTTGTCGGGATGTCCCTCAGTCACCGACTCACTGGTAAACAGCCGACCCTTTTCGCTCACAATCTCAACCTTTCCACAATAGTTAGTTAACCGAATTATTATCGGTGCTTGGCATCGGGCCGGCCAGCAACCCGGCCCGGCGGCACGGGAAAACCGAACCGTGTTAGCCGCCGCCGTGCAGGAACGTGGCGATCGCATCCACGATACGACTGGCCATCAGCGTCTTGGAACCGTGCTGCAGCGCGGACTCGGTGCCGTCGGACGGCGAGCAGCCATCCGTCGTTGCTGTCCACCTCGAACGCCCTGCCGTCGCCCACGGCGTTGACGACCAACAGGTCGCAGCCCTTGCGGCGCAGCTTGGCGCGGGCGTGAAAAAGCACGTCGCCGTTGGCGTCGCCCGTCTCCGCGGCGAACCCGACGATGGCCCGCATGTTGGGCAGTTCACCGTGGGCGCGCGCCCGCACCGCGCCGGCCAGCACGTCGTCGTTGCGCACCAGCTCGATCGTCGGTGGCGCATCCTGATCATCCGGGCCCTTTTTGATCTTGGCGGCGGAAACCTGCGCGGGCCGGAAGTCGGCGACCGCCGCCGCCATCACCAGCACGTCCGCCCCGGGGGCGTGCTTGGCCACCGCGTCGCCGAGTTGCTCCGCCGAGCTGACGTGGACCACCTCGACGCCGGCGGGGTCGATGAGTCCCGCGGTGTGCCCGGCGATCAGCGTGACCTCCGCGCCGCGCTGGGCGGCGACCCGGGCCACCGCATAGCCCTGCTTGCCCGAGCTGCGGTTGCCGATGAACCGCACCGGGTCGATCGGTTCGCGGGTGCCGCCGGCGGTCACCAGCAACTTGCAGCCGGCGAGATCGTAGGGAAGCGCGTCGTGGCGTTCCAGCAGCAGCTCGGCCAGCGTGGTGATCTCCTCCGCCTCGGGCAGCCGGCCCGACCCACTGTCGGTGCCGGTGAGCCGGCCGAACGCCGGTTCGAGCACCACCGCTCCGCGGCGGCGCAGGGTGGCCACGTTGTCGACCGTGGCCGGGTGCAACCACATCTCGGTGTGCATCGCCGGCGCGAACAGCACCGGACATCTCGCCGTGAGCAGCGTCGCGGTCAGCAGGTCGTCGGCGCGGCCGTGCGCCGCGCGGGCCAGCAGGTCCGCGGTGGCCGGCGCGACCACAACCAGGTCGGCCTTCTGGCCGAGCTGGACGTGCGGCACCTCCGGGACGTTCTCGAAAACCCCGGTGTGCACCGGCTGGCCGGACAGCGCCTCGAACGTGGCGGCGCCGACGAACCGCAGCGCGGATTCGGTGGGGATGACCCGGACCTGATGACCGGCCTCGGAGAGCTGGCGGACGACCGTGCACGCCTTGTAGGCGGCGATGCCACCGGAGACGCCGACGATGATCCGTTTGCGATCCACAGCGCGCCCGGCCCTGCCTGTTACTCGCCCTCGGTGTGCTCGAGCAGGTCGGCGTGGATTTCGCGCAGCGCGATCGACAGCGGCTTCTCCTGCAAGCCCCGGCTCGACCAGCGGCCCGACGTATTCGAGGATGCCCTCGCCGAGCTGGTTGTAGTAGTCGTTGATCTGACGGGCCCGCTTGGCCGCGTAGATCACCAGGGCGTACTTGCTCGACACGCGGTCCAGCAGCTCGTCGATGGGCGGGTTGGTGATGCCCAGCGGGGTGTCGTAGGCGCGTTGCCCTCCCGCCGACGGGTCAAACCGATCAGGGGACGGCGGCCAACGCCGCGTCGGACTGCGGAATAGTCACTTGGGTCAATCTCCTCAACGTTCGAAGGCGGGTCAGAGCCCCGAAGCGGCTCGGCTGCCGCTGGCGATTCGATGCTCAGTCTCGATTGGATCTGGTCTGGCCCTTGGTGTGGCCAGGCGGGTCATGCCGAGCCGGCGCAGTTCCCACCAGCAAGGATACCAATTCGGCGCACGCAGACTCCAATTGACTGTTCACCACGACCCCGTCGAAGTCGTCCTGGGCCGCCATCTCGATGCGGGCGGTCTCGAGGCGACGCTGCATGGCCTCCGGTGTTTCGGTGCCGCGACCGACGAGTCGGGCCTGAAGGTCCTGCCAGCTGGGGGGCGCCAGGAACACGGTGATGGCCTCGGGCATCGCCCGCTTGACCGCCCTGGCGCCGGCCAGGTCGACCTCGATGAGTACGGGGATACCGGCGGCGGTGGCGGTCCGCACCGGCTCGGCCAGGGTGCCCGACCGATGCAGTCCCCCGTGGATTTCGGCCCACTCCAGCAGCGCGCCGTCATCGATGAGCTGCTGGAATCGGGCGGGGCTGACGAAGTGGTAATCGACGCCGTCGACCTCGCCCGGGCGGGCCGACCGCGTCGTGGCCGAGACGCTGAAATGCAGGTCCGGAATCCGCTCGCGCAGGCACCTGACCACTGTTGACTTGCCGACCGCGGAGGGACCGGACAGCACGACCACGCGTCCCTTGCCTGGTGGTGCGGGACGCGTCCCGTGCTCGACGTCCGGTCCCCCGCCGGCGCTCACTTGCGCTCCTGGGCCGGTGCGCCCACAGGGCGGGTTGGCCGAGGCCGGTTAGGAGCCGAACTTTTCCAGCAGGGCCTTGCGCTGCCGATCGCCGAGGCCGCGCAGGCGGCGGGTGGGGGCGATCTCCAGCTCGGTCATGATTTCCTGCGCTTTGACCTTGCCCACCTTGGGCAACGCCTCAAGCAGCGCGGAAACCTTCATCTTGCCCAGGACTTCGTCGGTCTCGGCGTCCTTGAGCACCTGGGTGAGGTTGGTGCCGCCGCGCTTCAACCGGTCCTTGAGCTCTGCTCGTGCTCGACGTGCGGCTGCCGCCTTCTCCAACGCGGCCGCGCGCTGCTCGTCGGTCAACTGGGGAAGGGCCACGATTCCTCCGTATCTGATCAATCAATGTCAATCGATCTCTTTTTGTCTCTGCCGGGTACTTCAGCCAGCGGAGATGACCGTACTCAGGCCTCCTGACGAAATCTAACCCGCCCCCCTGGTTAAGGCGACAAACTCCCAGCATGAGCCCGGCGTGTGGCCCGGAAAAGCGCTCCGCCGGGCGCCGCCCGCGACGGCCGCGCCTGGCACCGTCGCGGAGCCGGCTTCGCCGCCGCGAGGTCGTATTCCATCCCCTGACCAGCGGTTTTAGTGCGTTGCGCCGGGGCCGGGCCGCCGCGGGGGCGGCGGCGCGGGGCCGCCCCGGCGGGCCGAAACTCCTCGTGCCGGGCGTCACGCATTTTTCGTCGCGTGTCGCGCGTGTCGCGCCGCGCCGTCCCGTCGCGGCGCATCTGCGTGCCGATTGCTGGTACGACGTTCAGCTAATGCTCATCGGGTTACCATCTAGCGGTGTCGAACCTGCGGATTCGTCAGGCCGCTGAGCTGCTCGGAGTGAGCGACGACACCGTCCGGCGGTGGATCAACCAGGGATCGTTGGCGGTCGGTCACGACGCGGCCGGCCGCAAGGTCATCGCCAGCGAGGATCTGGCCCGGTTTTCCCGGACCAACGCGCCGGCCCCACCACCGGACCCGCTCAGCATCGGCAGCTCGGCCCGCAACCGCTTCGTCGGGCTGGTCACCAAGGTCACCAGCGACAAGGTGATGACCCAGGTGGAGATGCAGTGCGGCCCCTTCACCGTCGTGTCGCTGATGAGCACCGCGGCCGCCGACGAGCTGCAGTTGCGACCCGGCAGCGTCGCCGTGGCCGTCGTCAAGGCCACCACGGTGATCGTGGAGACGGCCCGGCCCAGCACGGCGCTCGCGTCGGACTGACGGCGGCGCGCCCTCAGGGGCCCCGAGCGTGGGCCCGGGGACGCGCTTACAGGGCTTCCAGGTGGGCGACGGCGTCCAGCATCCGCTCACCGGCCGCCCGCAGTTCGGCCACGCCCGGGCCGGCGCGCAGCACCTCGCGGGCCACCGCGGGCAGCAGCTGGCCGGGATGCGCCCCGCCCAGCCCGGCGAGCGCCTCGGGCCGTCCGCCCTGCACCCCCAGGCCCGGCACCAGCACGGGTCCGCCCAGCGCGCTGAGGTCGGGGGCCTCGAGCACCGTCGCGCCCACCACCACGCCGACGTATCCGGGCCCCGACGGGGTGGCGGACTTGTTCACCACCGCCGCCTGGTCGACGACCAGCTGGGCCACCGTGCGGCCGTCGAACGAGGCGCGCTGCACGGTCGCGCCCTCGGGGTTGGAGGTGGCGGCCAGCACGAACACCCCCCGGTCGTGCGCCGCGGCGGCTTCCAGCAGCGGCCGCAGCGAGCCGAACCCCAGGTAGGGCGAGGCGGTGACGGCGTCGGCGGCCAGCGGCGAGTCGCCCGCCCAGGCGGCGGCGTAGGCCGCCATCGTCGTGCCGATGTCACCGCGCTTGGCGTCGGCCAGCACCAGCACGCCGACCGAACGCAGGGCCGCGATGGTGCGTTCCAGCACCGCGAACCCGGCGGCCCCGTAGGACTCGAAGAACGCCACCTGCGGCTTGACGACGGCGAAACCGGAGAACGCGTCCACGCAGATGTCGCAGAACGCGGCCAGCCCGTCGGCGGTGGTGGGCAAATCCCAGGCGCGTAGCAGCTCGGGGTGCGGGTCGATGCCCACACACAGCGGGCCGCGTTGCGCTTTGCGCCTGCGGCCAGCCGGACGCCGAATCCCGTCACCGCGCGCCCTCGTCAGGCGCGGTCCCCTGGCCGATGAGGCTGTGCAGTTCTTGCAGGGACCGCACGTCGATGTCGCCGCGGATGCCCGCCTCGATGCCCTGGATGGCGGCGGACGCGCCCTGCACCGTCGTGACGCAGGGGATGTTGACCGACACCGCGGCCGAACGGATCTCGTAGCCGTCGATGCGTGGGCCGGAGTTGCCGTAGGGCGTGTTGATCACCATGTCGACTTCGCCGGCCTTGATCGCGTCGACGGCGGACGCCGCCGGGCGGCCCAGCTGCGGCAGCTCGAAGTGCTTGCGCACCTCGTCACAGGGAATCCCGTTGCGGCGCAACATCTCCGCGGTGCCCTCGGTAGCCAGGACGCGAAAGCCCAGGTCGGCCAGGCGCTTGACGGGGAACACCAGTGACCGCTTGTCCCGGTTGGCGACCGAGACGAAGATGGTGCCCTCGGTGGGCAGCGACCCGTAGGCGGCGGTCTGGCTCTTGGCGAACGCGCTGCCGAAGTCCCGGTCGATGCCCATCACCTCGCCGGTCGATTTCATCTCCGGGCCAAGCAGTGAATCGATGGCGGCGCCGTCCGCCCGGCGGAACCGGTGGAACGGCAACACGGCCTCCTTGACCGCGATCGGGGCGTTCTGGGCCGCGTGGGCGCCGTCCCCGGACGCCGCCAGCATGCCCTCGTCGCGAAGCTGGGGAATGGTGGCGCCCAACATGATCCGGGCGCACGCCTTGGCGAGCGGGATCGCGGTCGCCTTGGAGACGAACGGCACGGTGCGGCTGGCGCGCGGGTTGGCCTCCAGGACGTAGAGCACGTCGTCCTTCAGCGCGTACTGCACGTTGAGCAGGCCGATCACCCCGATGCCGTGCGCGATGGCCTCCGTCGCGCGGCGCACCTTCTCGATGTCGCTGCGGCCCAACGTGACCGGCGGCAACGCGCACGCCGAGTCGCCGGAGTGGATGCCGGCCTCCTCGATGTGCTCCATGATGCCGCCGATGTAGACCTCGCTGCCGTCGCACAGCGCGTCGACGTCGATCTCCACCGCGTCCTCGAGGAAGCGGTCGACCAGCACCGGGTGCTCGGGCGAGAGCGCGGTGGCCCGGGTGATGTAGCCCTTCAGGGTCTCCTCGTCGTAGACGATCTCCATCCCGCGGCCGCCCAGCACGTACGACGGCCGCACCAGCACCGGGTAACCGATCTCCTCGGCGATGCGGCGGGCCTGCGCGAAAGTCGTTGCCATGCCGTATTTCGGCGCCGGCAACCCCGCACCGGCCAGCAGGTCGCCGAAGGCGCCGCGGTCCTCGGCCAAGTCGATGGCCTCCGGCGGCGTGCCGACGATCGGCACCCCCGCGTCGGCCAGGCGCTGCGCCAACCCGAGCGGGGTCTGGCCGCCCAGCTGCACGATCACGCCGACCACCCCGGGCCCCGGGCCGGCCGACTGCTGTTCGGCCCGGAAGACCTCGCACACGTCCTCGAACGTCAGCGGCTCGAAGTACAGCCGGTCGGCGGTGTCGTAGTCGGTGGACACCGTCTCGGGGTTGCAGTTGACCATCACGGTCTCAAAACCGGCCTGCGACAACGTGGTTGCCGCGTGCACGCAGCTGTAGTCGAATTCGATGCCCTGGCCGATGCGGTTCGGTCCCGACCCGAGGATCAGCACCTTGGGCCGCTCGGCCTGCGGGGCCACCTCGGTCTCGGCCGCCGGGTCGAGTTCGTAGCTGCTGTAGTGGTACGGCGTTTTGGCCTCGAACTCCGCCGCGCAGGTGTCCACCGTCTTGTACACCGGGTGGATGCCCAGCCGCGAGCGCAGCGTGCGGACCCCGTTCTCCCCCGCCAATTCGGGCCGCAGCGCGGCGATTTGGCGGTCCGAGAGCCCGTTGTGCTTGGCGCGACGCAGCAGGTCGGTGTCGAGCACCGGGGCGTCCAGCAGTTCGGTGCGCAGCTTGCCCAGCTCGTCGATCTGGGCGACGAACCACGGGTCGACACCGCTGGCCTCGGCGACCTGCTCGATCGAGGCGCCCAGCCGCAGCGCCAGTTCGATGTCGTAGAGGCGCCCCTCGGTCGGGGTCCGCAGCCGGGTCAGCACCTCTTCGGCGTCGCCTGGCGGATCCGGTTTCGTCCAGAACCCGGCGCGGTCGGTCTCCAGGGACCGCATCACCTTGCCGAGGGCCTCGATGAAGTTGCGGCCCAGCGACATTGCCTCCCCGACGGATTTCATCGTGGTGGTCAGCGTGGGGTCGGCTCCGGGGAACTTCTCGAACGCGAACCGCGGCGCCTTGACGACGACGTAGTCGAGGGTGGGTTCGAAGCAGGCCGGCGTTTCCTTGGTGATGTCGTTGACGATCTCGTCGAGGGTGTAGCCGATGGCCAGCTTGGCGGCGATCTTGGCGATCGGGAAGCCGGTGGCCTTGGAGGCCAGCGCACTGGACCGGGACACCCGCGGGTTCATCTCGATGACGATCAGCCGGCCGTCGCGCGGGTTGACGGCGAACTGGATGTTGCAGCCGCCGGTGTCCACCCCGACCTCGCGCAGGATCGCGATGCCCAGGTCGCGCATCCGCTGGTATTCGCGGTCGGTCAGCGTCATGGCGGGCGCGACGGTGACCGAGTCGCCGGTGTGCACGCCCATCGGGTCGACGTTCTCGATCGAGCACACCACCACCACGTTGTCGTGGCCGTCGCGCATCAGTTCGAGCTCGAATTCCTTCCAGCCGTAGATCGATTCCTCGATGAGCACGTTGGCGCTGGGCGAGGCGGCCAGCCCGGCGCCGGCCATCCGGTCGACCTCCTCGGCGGAGTACGCCATGCCCGAGCCCAGCCCGCCCATGGTGAAGCTGGGCCGCACGACCACCGGCAGGCCGAGCTCGTCGACCGTCTCACGGACCTCGTCGAGGGTGAAACACACTCGGCTGCGGGCGGATTCGCCGCCCACCTTGGCGACGATGTCCTTGAACCGTTGGCGGTCCTCGCCGCGCTGGATGGCGTCGAAGTCGGCGCCGATCAGCTCGACGCCGTAGCGCTCCAGCGCCCCGTTCTCGTACAGCGCCACCGCGGTATTCAGCGCGGTCTGCCCGCCCAGCGTGGCCAGCAGCGCGTCGATCTTGTTGCCGCGGTCGGCCTGCTGCGCGATCACCCGTTCGACGAATCCCGGGGTGATGGGCTCGACGTAGGTGTGGTCGGCGTACTCCGGGTCGGTCATGATGGTGGCCGGGTTGGAGTTGATCAGGCTGACCTGCAGCCCCTCGGCGCGCAGCACCCGGCAGGCCTGGGTGCCGGAGTAGTCGAACTCGGCAGGCCTGGCCGATGACGATCGGGCCCGAGCCGATCACCAGCACGTGGTTGAGGTCAGTGCGACGCGGCACTAGCGCCCCCCTTCCCGAGCGCAAGCGTGCGCAGTCGTACAGCTGTAGCGGCGTGTCGTCGTACCGACACGCACATTCGCGAGGACTTTGGTCATTGGTGCGCCGCCATCAGGTCGACGAATTGGTCGAACAGGTATTCCGCGTCGTGTGGACCGGCGGCGGCCTCGGGGTGGTACTGCACCGAGAACGCCCGCCCGTCAGCGAGTTTGACGCCCTCGACCACCCCGTCATTGGCGCAGGTGTGGCTGACGACCGCGGGACCGAACGGGGTGTCGAAGGATTGGCCCGCCTCGCCTTCCAGCGCGAAGCCGTGGTTCTGCGCGGTCACCGCGACCCGCCCGGTGGCGTGGTCGATGACCGGGATGTTGATGCCCCGGTGGCCGAAGACCATCTTGTAGGTCGACAGGCCCAGCGCCCGGCCCAGGATCTGGTTGCCGAAACAGATTCCGAACAACGGGATTCCGGCGCCCAGCACCTCGCGGGTGAGCGCGACGACGTGATCGGCGGTGGCCGGGTCGCCGGGGCCGTTGGACAAGAACACACCGTCGGGCTTGATGTCGGCGATCTGGTCGAAGGTCGCCGACGACGGCAGCACATGGCTGCGGACGCCGCGGCGCGCGAAGTTGCGCGGGGTGTTGGTCTTGATCCCCAGGTCCAGCGCGACCACCGTAAACCGTTGCTGGCCTTCGGGTTCCACGACGTAGCGCTCCGGGGTGCTGACCTCGCCGGCGAGATCGGCACCCAGCATGGCCTGCTGCCCGCGCACCCGCTCCACCAGCTCGGCGGGGTCGGCGAGGGCCTCACCGGAGAACACCCCCGCCTTCATCGAGCCACGGGTGCGCAGGTGGCGCACCGCCGCCCGGGTGTCGATGCCGGCGATCCCGACGATGCGCTGGCGCACCAGCTCGTCCTCCAGGGTGCCGGTGGCGCGCCAGTTGGACGCGCGCGGCGACGGGTCGCGCACCGCGTAGCCGGCGACCCAGATCTTGTCGCCGCGACTCTCGGCGTCCTCGTTGTTCCAGCCGGTGTTGCCGATCTGCGGCGCGGTGGCCACCACGATCTGCCGGTGATAGCTGGGATCGGTCAGCGTCTCCTGGTAGCCGGACATGCCGGTGGAAAACACCGCCTCGCCGAGCGTTTGGCCGATCGCGCCGAACGGCGTGCCGGTGAAGACGCGGCCGTCTTCGAGTACCAGTAGAGCTTTGTTCACACCGCCTCCTCTTCCATCCAGTCCAGGTATCCGCGGCGGTCGTTCGCGCGGAAGCCGGTGTCGATCTCGACGCCCGACGGCAAGCGCCACCGGATCGCCAGGATGGAATTGCGACCGGCGACCTTGCCGGCCATCCCGCGCTCGGTGCGGATGGCGGCGATCGCCTCCTGCGGAATCCAAATCGGTTTGGCGCGAACGCGTTCCAGCAAGATGCCCTCCGGGTAGCGGGTCAGCACCGCCTTGCTGCGGTAGCCGAGATCACTGGCCGTGATCCGGTCGTTCCAGGCCGGTGACAGGGTGCAGCCGACGTAGAGACCGCGGATGGTGCTGGTCGCCGCGCCCACGTGGTCGGGCATGCCGGGCAGGTCGCCGATCAGCTCGGCCTGCCGCTGCGAGCGACGGCGCCAGCCGACCATCATCAGCTGGATCACCACCGCGATCACCACCACCAGCACGGCCGCGAAGATCAGCGACCCCACCAGCGTGCCTGAATTCATGCCGGGCTCTTCCCGTCCCGAGCCGTGACCTTCCCGCGCAGCAGCGTCGCCGTCACGGTGGCGGGCAGGGCCATCGACTCGTATGGCGTGTTGGCCGACCGGCTGGCCAGATCGGCCCCGGCGACGGTCCAGGTGGCGTCGGGGTCCACCACCGTCAGGTTGGCCGGCTCCCCCACCTCCAGCGGGCGGCCGTGATCGGGCAGCCCGACGATGCGTGCGGGGTTCTCACTCATCACCCGGGCGACGCCGCGCCAGGTCAACAACCCGGGGTTCACCATGGTCTGCACCACCACCGACAGCGCCGTCTGCAGGCCCAGCATGCCGGGGCGGGCCGCGGCGAACTCCACACACTTCTCGTGCTCGGCGTGTGGGGCATGGTCGGTGGCCACACAGTCGATGACTCCGTCGGCCAGGGCCTGGCGCAGCGCCACCGCGTCGGCGGCCTCGCGCAACGGCGGGTTGACCCGATTGCGCCCGTCGTAGCTGGCCAGCCTGCCGTCGTCGAGCAACAGGTGATGTGGGGTGACCTCGGCGGTGATCGAAATCCCTTGTCCCTTGGCCCATTTCAGCATCTCGACGGTGCCCGCGGTCGAGGCGTGGCAGATATGGACGCGGGCGCCGGCGTCACGCGCCAGCAGCGCGTCGCGGGCGACGATCGATTCCTCGGCGGCCCGCGGCCATCCCGAGAGGCCCAGCCGGGCGGCGTTGGGGCCCTCGTGGGCGACGGCGCCGACGGTCAGCCTGGGTTCCTCGGCGTGCTGGGCGATGAGCACGCCCAGGCCGGTGGCGTACTCGAGGGCGCGGCGCATGACCAGCGGGTCGTGCACGCAGATGCCGTCGTCGGAGAACATCCGGACCTGCGCGGCGCCGGCCGCCATCATGCCCATCTCGGTGAGCTCCGTGCCGGCCAGTCCGACGGTGACGGCGCCGACGGGGTGCACGTCGACCAGGCCGACCTGCTGGCCGCGGTGCCAGACGTGGTCGGTGACCACCGGGCTGTCGGCGACCGGATTGGTGTTGGCCATCGCGAACACGGCCGTGTATCCGCCCAAAGCCGCCGCGGCCGAACCGGTTTCGATGTCTTCGGCGTATTCGCGGCCCGGCTCGCGCAGGTGGGTATGCAGGTCGACGAATCCGGGCAGCAACACCTGCCCGGTGGCGTCGATGACGTCGAGGTCCTTGTCGAGCCCTCCCGCCCCGCCCAAGTCAGGCCCGATTTCAGCGATCTGGCCGTCATCGACGAGCACGTCGAGCCGGTCACCCTCGCCGTACAACCGGACCCCGCGGATCAGCACGCTCACGTCGCCCCCTCTGTTCCGGCCGACTCCGCGCCCACCAGCACGTGGAACAGCACCGCCATCCGCACGTGCACACCGTTGGAGACCTGCTGCAGCACCGCCGATTGCGACGAGTCGGCCACCGACGACGCGATCTCCATGCCGCGCAACATCGGGCCCGGGTGCAGCACCACCGCGTGGCCGGGCAGCATCGCCTGGCGGCGATCGGAAAGCCCGTAGCGGGAGGAGTATTCGCGCACCGAGGGGAAGAAGCCGCCGTTCATCCGCTCGGCCTGCACCCGCAGCATCAGCACCGCGTCGGCCGCGGGCAGTTCGGCGTCGAAGTCGCCCGAGACGGTGACCGGCCAGCCGTCGACCCCGGCCGGCAACAGCGTCGGCGGCGCGACCAGCACCACCTCGGCGCCCAGGGTGTTCAGCAGCATGACGTTGGAGCGGGCGACCCGGCTGTGCAGGATGTCGCCGACGATCACCACGCGCCGGCCCTCGATGCCGCCGAGGCGCTGGCGGATGGTGAGCGCGTCCAGCAGCGCCTGCGTCGGGTGCTCGTGTGTGCCGTCCCCGGCGTTGATCACCGAGGGGCCGTCATCGTGGGTGCCCGTCCATTCGGCGAGCAGGTGGGCCGCGCCGGACGCCGGATGGCGGATGATCAGCGCGTCGGCGCCGGCCGCCCGCAGCGTCAACGCGGTGTCGCGCAGCGACTCGCCCTTGCCCACCGACGATCCGGCCGCGCTGACGTTGATCACGTCGGCGCTCATCCACTTGCCGGCCACCTCGAAGGACACCCGGGTGCGGGTGGAGTTCTCGTAGAACATCGTGATCACGGTGCGGCCGCGCAGGGTCGGCAGCTTCTTGATCTCGCGGCCCACCAGGGCCTGGGCGAACCGGTCCGCGTCGTCGAGGATGGCGGTGGCCTCGTCGCGGCTCAGGTCGCCGGCGGCCAGCAGGTGACGCGTCATCGCGAGATCACCACCCCGTCGCGCCCGTCCTGCTCGCTCAGCAGCACGTGCACGCTCTCGCTGCGTGAGGTGGGGACGTTCTTGCCGACGTAATCGGCGCGCAGCGGCAGCTCGCGGTGGCCGCGGTCGACCAGCACCGCCAGCTGCACCGCCCGCGGCCGGCCGACGTCGCGCAGCGCGTCCAGCGCCGAGCGCACCGAGCGCCCGGAGTACAGGACGTCGTCGATGAGGATCACCAGCGCGTCGTCGATGCCGCCGGCCGGGATCGAGGTGGCCTCCAGCGGCCGCGGCGGCTTTTGCATCAGGTCGTCGCGGTAGAGGGTGATGTCGAGGCCGCCGTGGCCGACTTCCACCCCGCTGTATTCGGCGATGTTGGTGGCCAGCCGCTTGGCCAGGATCACGCCGCGGGTCGGGATGCCCAACAGCACCACCCGCGGCGCATCGGGACCATCCAAAGCGGTCTTTTCGATGATCTGGTGTGCGATACGGGAAATGGTGCGACCCACGTCGGCCGCCGACATCAGTTCCCGGGATCCGCGGCCCACGCCGCTCTCATCCACTGCACCCATACGAGACTTGACCTCCTTCTCCGCCTCGCCGGACGGATCGTTAAAGGATGTCGACTGCCCGGCAGCGTAGCACTTCCTCGACACAGCGACGGCGCGAGGCGCGGGTGGCGCCGGCCACGATCAGCCGCTGCGCCCCGCCCACCCCCGCGTCCCCGCGGGGAGCGGGCACGGTTTGCGCCCGCCTCACCGCGACACCTGGCCGCGCTACCCTGGCGCGAGTGACGGGCTCGGGCTTCTCCAGACTGCAGCGAATGGACTTCGACGCGCTCTACCGCGGCGAGAGCCCCGGCGACGGCATCCCGCCGATGCCCACACCCCCGTGGGATACCAAGGCACCCAAGGACAATGTCATCGCGTGGCATGGCGGCGGCTGGGTCCACGGTGACGTCCTGGACATCGGCTGCGGGCTCGGCGACAACGCCATCTACCTGGCCCAGAACGGGTTCCGGGTCACCGGGCTGGACATTTCGCCCACCGCGTTGATCACCGCCGGGCGCCGGGCGCACGACGCCGGAGCCGACATCACGTTCGCGGTGGCCGACTCCACCAAGCTGGAGGGATACACGGGCGCGTTCGACACCGTCGTCGACAGCGGCATGTTCCACTGCCTCGACGACGACGGCAAGCGCAGCTACGCCGCGGCGGTGCACCGGGCGACCAGGCCGGGAGCCACTCTGTTGATCAGCTGCTTCTCCGACGCCAACTCCCCCGACGAGCGATGGCCCCGGCCGGCGGTCTCGGAGCAGACGCTCCGCGACGTCCTCGGCGGCGCGGGTTGGGACATCGAGTCGCTCGAACCCGCAACGATGCGCCGCGAGGTGGACGGCGCGCAGGTCGAGATGGCGTTCTGGTACGTCCGCGCGCGGCGGCGCTGACCGAACCCCCGGCCCGGCCGCGGCGCCAGGGTTGCGGCCCGGGTAACCGGTCGTCGCGAGCAGGCAGTACGGTTCGGATCGTATGGGCGACGAGATGTCGGTTACCCGCCGCGATGCAGGTGAGGCGGTGGTGTTGCAGGTCAATGGCGTGGTGGACATCATCACCGCGCCCTCGCTCGCCACGCATATCGACGTCGCCCTGTCCGGCACGCCCGCGGTGTTCGTCATCGACCTCACCAGGGTCGATTTCTTGTCCTCCGCGGGCATCACCGTGCTGGTCGAGGTGCAGCGCCTGACCCAGAACAGCCCGACCTCGCTGCGGGTGGCGGCCGAGGGCTCGGCCACCAGCCGGACGCTGCGCATCGTGGGCCTCGACGAGTTCATCGACCTCTATCCCACGGTGAACGAGGCGCTGGAGGGGCGACAGCCCTAGTGTGACGATCGTGCGCACCGGGCCCGCCGCTAACCTGAATCGGGTGAATCTCGACGTCAACGCGGCCTCCATCCGCGAAGTGTGCGACGCCGGCCTGCTCGCCGGTGCGGTGACGATGGTCTGGCAGCGCGGAGAAGTGCTGCAGGTCAACGAAATCGGCCATCGCGATGTGGACGCGGGCCTGCCGATGCAGCGCGACACGCTGTTCCGGATCGCGTCGATGACCAAGCCGGTCACCGTCGCGGCGGTGATGAGCCTGGTCGACGAGGGCAAGCTGACGTTGAAAGACCCCGTCGTGCTCTGGGCGCCGGAGCTGGCCGACCTGCGGGTGCTCGACGATCCGCACGGCCCGCTGGACCGGACGCATCCGGCGCGCCGGGCCATCCTGATCGAGGACCTGCTCACCCACACCAGCGGCCTGGCCTACGGCTTCTCGGTGTCCGGGCCGATCGCCAAGGCCTACGTGCGGCTGCCGTTCAATCAGGGCCCGGACGCCTGGCTGACCGAGCTGGCCAAGTTGCCGCTGGTGCATCAGCCGGGCGACCGACTCACCTACAGCCACTCCATCGACCTGCTCGGCGTCATCGCGTCTCGCATCGAGGGCAAGCCGTTTCACCAGGTTCTCGAGGAACGCGTGTCGGGCCCGGTGGGCATGCCCGACACCGGGTTCTTCGTGTCCCCCGAAGCGCGCCGCCGCGCCGCGACCATGTACCGGCTCGACGAGCACGCCCAGCTGCACCACGACGTGATGGGGCCGCCGCACATCACGCCGCCCTCCTTCTCCAACGCGGGCGGCGGCCTGTGGTCGACGGCCGACGACTACCTGCGGTTCGTGCGGATGCTGCTCGGCGACGGAACGATCGACGGCGTGCGGGTGTTGTCGGCCGAGTCCGCCCGCCTGATGCGGACCGACCGGCTGACCGACGAACAGAAACGCCACAACTTCCTGGGGTCGCCGTATTGGGTGGGACGCGGCTTCGGGCTCAACCTGTCGGTGGTGACCGATCCGGCAAAGAGCGCGCCGCTGTTCGGGCCGGGCGGGCTCGGCACGTTCAGCTGGCCCGGCGCGTACGGGACGTGGTGGCAGGCCGACCCGGCCGCCGACCTGGTTCTGCTCTATCTGGTCCAGAATTTGCCCGACATGTCCGTGGACGTGGCCGCGGCCGTCGCCGGCAACACGACGCTGGCCAAACTCCAATCGGTGCAACCGAAATTCGTCCGCCGCACCTATCAGGCGCTCGGCCTCTAGCACCGTGGCCGATTACCCACCCGACCGGATCACCGGGCCCAGGCTGGTGCTGCGCCGGCCCGTGCTCGACGACGCCGGCGCACTGTTCCAGCGGGTCGCCCGCGATCCCGAGGTGACCAGGTATCTGATGTGGGCGCCGCATCCCGACGTGTCGGCGACGCGGCGGGTGATCACCGAGAAACTCAACGCCACCGCCGACGAGCGGACCTGGGCGATCGAGTTGCGGCACAGCGGCGAGGTCGTCGGCCTGACCAGCTGCCGGCGCCCGGTGCCGCACTCGGTCGAGATCGGTTACTGCCTGGCCCGGCGGTGGTGGGGCAAGGGCTTGATGGCCGAGGTGCTCGACATGCTGCTGGCCGCGCTCGACAACGACCGGGCGGTGTATCGGGTGTGGGCCACCTGCAATGTCGACAACGAGCGCTCAGCGCGGCTGCTGGAGCGCGCCGGCTTCGTGTTGGAGGGCCGACTGGCCCGCCACGCCGTCTACCCCAACTTGGGGCTCGAGCCGCAAGACAGCCTGCTCTACGCCAGGATTCTGCGCTGACGGCCGCAGCCGGTGTGCGTCCAGGGCGGGAGTCGGCGGCGTGTCGCCGCCGACGAGCGCACGCTGGAAGCCGTCAGCGCACACTCGATCGCCGGCTACCCGGCGAGCACGAAGCGCCGACGACCTGCCGATCCCGATCGGATCCTGGTGGCGCCGCGCTTCCCGGCGGTTGCGGTCCGGACGGTATCGACCGCGTGGGCACCAGGGGCACGGCCGCCAGCGGGAACAACGCGCAAAGCGCCCAGGCGGGTGGGTATTCGGCGGCCATGGTCAGTGCACCGAAGAGCGGGGGCCCGGCGGCGGCCGTCAGCCGCTGGGTGGTGTTCTGTACGCCCAGGGCGCGCCCGCTCCAGAACGGCCCGGCGAACTCGGTGATCGCGGTCGCCTCGAGCCCATTGTCGAGCACGGCGATCACCGAGATGGCGGCCATGAGCCACACGTCGTAGCCCGGACCGATGCCGTCGGTGAGGGCGAGCAGGAACAGGGCCACCGCGGCGGCGGCGGCGATGATGCGGACGGGTCGCATCCGCGAGCCGGTGCGATCCGACCAGCGTCCGACCGCGATCCGGCCCGCCGCGCCCAGCAGTTGACAGATGGTGACGAGACCGCCGGCGGCCGCAACCGACCAGCCATGGCGATCGATCAGCCACACGAGCATGAATGTCACGGTCACCGTCTGCGGCATCATCAGCAGGGCGCCCACCGCGTGAATTCGCCACAGTACGAACGACCCGCGATACGGGCTGGCCAGTTCTGCGTCGCTGGCTACCTTGCGTGATTTCCGCGGCGGATCGACGATCCCCAGCACGCTGCCCACCGCCGCCATGGTGCACATCAGTGCGAGGAACGTCAGCCCCGAACGCGGGCCGCGCTCGGCCAGCTCCGGTATCACCAGCGCGCCCAAGGCGATGCCCAATGGCTGCGCGGTCTGGCGGATGCCCATCGCCAGGCCCCGCTGATGCGACGGGAACCAGGCGGACACCAGCCGCCCGCCGGCGGTGTTACAGCTGGCCGCGGCCATCCCACCGAGGAACAGGAAGACACCGAGGGCCACCATCGAATGGGCCGACGCCGCGGCGAAGGCCGATACCGCCGTGAGCGCCGAACCGGCCGTCAGCACGACCCTTTCACCGACGCGGTCCAACACCCAGCCCCACAGCACCAGCGTCACCACCATGCCCCAACTCGGCATGGACGACAACAGCGCGGCTTCGCTCAACGAGATCCCGCGGCGCGCCTGCAGCGACGGGATGAGGAACGCAACGCCGTTGATGAAAAGGAACGAGGTCGCCGTCACCCACAATGAGACGACCATGACCGACCATCGCGTGCCCGCGCCGATTCGGTCGGCGCTGTCGGCCTCGAGGAGCATGCAACCCATAGTGGCATGACAGTCGGCGGACGCTCGGCACCATAACGGTGCGAGAACGATGTAACTTATTAAATGCTAAGGCAATTGATAGCCCGTCCTCAGCTTTCGCGGCCGGGACGGCCACCATCTGGCCTGCGAACTGCGTTGTGTGAGTGGCGATTTGAAGGAATTGCGGAACATCCACCGCGAGAGAGCGATTCACAGTCCGCGCGCAACGATTTCTTATCCGAGTCCTCAGCGATTTCTCAGCGCGGCTACTCTAGGAATGCATGAACAACGACACCGGAAGATGACTGTGGATGAGTGACATTTCGCGACATGCATTGACCAAGGTGCCGGCGGTAACTCTGGGCTTCTGGATCATCAAGATCTTGGCGACCACGTTGGGCGAGACGGGCGGCGACACCGTCACGATGACGCTGAACTGGGGCTACGCGGCGGGGGTCGCGCTTTTCGGCGTCGCACTGGTGGCGCTGGTAGCCGCTCAGATCTTCGCCCAGCGGTTCCATCCGGCCCTGTACTGGGCGACGATCGTGGCCTCGACGACGTTCGGCACCACGTTGGCCGACTTCGCCGACCGATCGCTGGGCATCGGCTACACCGGCGGATCGCTTCTGCTCTTGGGTTGCCTCCTTCTCACCTTGGGCCTCTGGCGTTGGTCGCAGGGCACCGTATCGGTCACCACCGTCTCGACGCCGAAAGTGGAGGCCTTCTATTGGGCGACTATCACTTTCTCGCAGACCCTGGGCACCGCGCTCGGCGATTGGCTCGCCGACACTCGCGGATTCGGTTACGAGCGCGGCGCGTTGGTGTTCGCGGCCGCTCTGGCCGTGGTCATAGCCCTCTACTACTGGACCGACGTATCGCGCGTCGCGTTGTTCTGGGTCGCGTTCATACTCACCCGGCCGTTGGGTGCGACGGTCGGCGACTTCATCGACAAGCCGCTCGCCGACGGCGGCCTCGCTCTGAGCCGCCCGCTGGCCTCGGCGGTGATCGCGGCGGTCATCGTGGCAATGCTTGTCGTCCTGCCGCAACGCGCGGGACGCCACCCCGGCGCCGCCTACGAAGAAGCGTGACGACGTGAGGGTCCTTCTCGTCGAGGACGAAGCGCGGCTGTCGACGACGCTGGCCAGAGGGCTCAAGGCGGAGGGATTCGTCGTGGTGGCCGTCGGCACGGGTGTCGACGGCCTACGGGAGGCGGTCGACAACAGCTTCGACGTGGTGGTCCTCGACATCATGCTCCCCGGCCGCAGCGGATACGAGGTGCTGCGCCGGATGCGGACGCAAAACGTGTGGACACCGGTCCTGATGCTGACCGCCAAGGACGGTGAGTACGACGAGACCGACGCGTTCGACCTCGGAGCCGACGACTACCTGACCAAACCGTTTTCGTTCAGGGTGCTCGTGGCGCGGCTGCGTGCGCTGGTGCGTCGCGGCATGCCGGAGCGGCCGGCGGCGCTGACGGCGGGATCGCTGCTGCTGGACCCCGCGCGGCACACCGTCCAACGTGGTTCCACCCCAATCATGTTGACTCCCCGCGAGTTTGGGGTCCTCGAATTTCTCATGCACAATAAGGACATGGTGGTGACCAAGGCCGAGATTTTGCGCAACGTTTGGGATGCCCACTATCGCGGCCCAGACAATGTGGTCGAGGTTTACGTGGGATACCTGCGTCGCAAGATCGACATTCCCTTCGGTACCAACACGATCGAAACGATCCGGGGCGTCGGTTACCGATTGTTGTGCTGAGGTCCGCGTTGCGGCAGGGACACGATCATTCGGGTTCCGCCGCCCGGCCGGTCGTCGATCGTGACCGTGCCGCCGTGAGCGGCGACGACCTCGGCGACGATCGCCAGGCCCAGGCCGGCTCCCCCGCCGCTGCGGGCGCGGTCGGAATCCAGACGCACGAAGCGCTCGAACACCCGGACGCGGTCGGCCGGGGAGATCCCGGGGCCGTCATCACTGACGGTGAGGATGGCCGTCCCATTGCTGCATCCGACTTCCAGGACAACACGGGAATTCGCGTGGCGGACGGCATTTTCCACAAGATTGCGGATCATTCGCGAAATGGCCACCGGGTCACCGCTGCAACGGGCCGGGCAGATATCGGTGTCGATTGCGCAGCGCGCCTCGCGACGCGCGCGGGCGGCCTCGACCTCGGCGACGTCATCGAGGGCGAGCTCCTCTTTGCGCCGCACCAGGCTTCGCTCATCCGCTCGCGCCAGCAGCAGCAGATCCTCGATCAGAGTGCGCATGCGATGCGCCTCGGGAAGCAGGGTGTTGACCGCCAACTCGGCATCGAGCAGATCGGGGTGGGCCTCGGCGACTTCCAACCCGGAAATGATGGTGGCCAGCGGGCTGCGCAGTTCATGCGACGCGTCGCCGAGAAAGCGTTGCTGCGCACGGTGGCCGGCCTCGATGCGGGACAGCATCTGGTTCATGGTGACCGCCAGCGCCGCGATCTCGTCGCGGCCATCGGGCACGGGCACCCGTTCGGCCAGATCCGACGTCGAGATTTCGGCCACCCTGGCACGGATCGCGTCCACCGATCGCAGCGACCGGCGGACGAGCCAGAACGTCGCGGCCGCCGCCCCCGCGATGACGATGGGCGAACCGCCCGCCAACAGCAGCGCGACGGTCCGCGCCGTCGTCTCAACCGCTTCGCTACCCCCTCCCACGAGCACGGTGTAATCGCCGGATGCGGTCGCGACCCGTCGACCACTGACGCGCATGTTGCCACCGGCGACCGCGTCGTCGGGCAAGCCGCGACGCACATCGAAGCCGAACCGGCTGATGGGAACGAGCGGCGTGGTGGGCGCGGAGCGGGATCGCCGCACCACCTTGCCGTCGGGCGCGATCACTTGGATGGCGACCACCCGTTGGTCGGTGTTGAACAGGGGGCTGTCGAGGCCGGCCGGCGGATCGGACCGCAGCGCCTTCGCCAGGTCGCGGACCCTTTCGGCGGCGGCATAATCGACGCCGGCCAACAGCGACCGATACAGCATCGCGTCCAATCCCGCGCCGGCAAGAGCGACTGCGCAGAATACGACGACCGCCGACACCGCGGCCGAGCGAGCGGGGATGCCCCATTGCGGGAGGCACCGCGAGAACGCCCGCCCGCTTCGCCGAAACGGCCACACGCCCCAGATTCGCACGTATCGATTCTGCAGGGCCGCGGACCGACTGGAAACACCGAGCTCAGCGCGCTTCTCAGCGGCCTCTCAGCAACCCCCTCCTAGGCTGAGGGTGTCATGTCTGGTACTGCACGCCTTGCGCGCCGCAACGACAGCGCGACCACACGAATGCTCGTCTACGTCGCCATCGTCTTCGGCGCGGGCCTCGCGGCGGCGCCGCCGGCCGGTGCGGATCCGAGCCCGTTCAGCACCCTCAGCTGCAGTTGTCAGGAGCCGGCCCCACCCGGCAGCACGGCGCGCCGCGACGCGATCGCGCGAGGGATCCAACGAGGTGAGATCGGCTGGCCACCGCGAACAACATCGGACTCGGTCCGGCAGCCCGGATAGGCTCAGGCTTCTTCGCCGACGACCTGCGCGGCCCGCTTACCGTTGCGCGCTCCGTTCATGCCGGAGGCATCCGACGGTAGCTCGAACGAGGGATAGGCCGTACCGACCGCGGCCAGTGCCGCGTTGCGCTGCGCCTCCATGCGCGCCAGCGCCGTCTCGGTGAACACCGACAGCCCCAAGTCGGGGTTGTAGCCGTGGATCTCTTTGACGTCGAGCTGGGCCAGGAAGTAGACGATCTCCTTGGAGACCACCTGACCGGGGACCAGCACCGGGAAGCCCGGCGGGTAGGGCACCACGAACGTGGTGGACACCAGCGTCTTGCCCTCGGCCAGGCGTCGCCCCGCCATGCCGATCAACACGTGCTCGCGATCGGACTCTTCGTAACCGGCGTAGAAGGCAGACCGCATGTCGCCGAAGATGCACGCGTCGACGGGCCGGAAGGCGACGTCGAACTCGCTGAAGTCGGGCAGGTGCGGCAGGTCCTGGGTGATCTCCTCGACGTGACGCTCGTGCAATGCCCGGTCGGCGACGCTGGCCGCGTCGTCGGTGCGGTCGAAATCGATTGCCACCCTGCGCAATACATCGAGCAAGTAATGCACGCTCGACCACGTGACACCGATGGTGAAGATCAACAGCACGCTGTTGATCGACGTCTTGTTGATCTGGATGCCGAACCGCTCCATCAGGATCTTTTCGCGGAAGTCGTACCCGTTCATTCCCGTCTTGCCGACGAACAGGGTCACCCGCGTCGCGTCCAGCACGAACTGATCGGACCGCCACGCCTCGTTCCACTCGGCCAGCGCGCCCTGCCGGACCTCGCGGTAGGAACTCACCGACGACGCCCGGAACTCCTCGGGCACCAGGTCGGACTCGTCGAGGATGCGGAACCACTTGCTGATCAACCGGTCTCGGCGCACCCGATGGCGGAACACCAGCGCCATGTCGTAGGTCTGCCGGACCAGCTGGAAGCCCTCGATGTCGACCTGCCGGCGCGCCAGGTCCAGCGATGCCAGGAGTTGCTGGTTCGGTGACGTCGAGGTGTGGGTCAGGAACGCCTCACCGAACGCGTCGCGCGCCAGGGCGTTGAAATCCTGGTCGCGGACGTGGATCATCGACGCCTGGCGAAGCGCCGACAGCGACTTGTGCGTCGAATGTGTCGCGTAGACGCGGACCCGCGCGCGGGCGGGGTCGGGCAGCAGCCGGCGGTCGACCCACTCGGAGCGGTCGACGCCTTCCATCTCTGCCGCCCAATCCCGATACTGCGCAGCGTATTCCGGCGATGCGAGCATCTTCTCGACGCGCTCGGCCGCCACCATCGCCGTCCGCTGCCGGGCCCACGGCACGGCCGTGGCGAACGCGTACCACGCCTCGTCCCACAAGAAGCAGATGTCGGGCTTGATCGCCAGCACCTCCTGCATGACCTGGGACGGGTTGTAGACCACGCCGTCGAAGGTGCAGTTGGTCAGCAGCAGCATACGCACCCGGCCCAGCTGACCGGCCGCTTCGAGATCCAGCAGCGTCTGCTTGATCGTGCGCAGCGACACCGCGCCGTAAATCGCGAACTGCGGCAACGGATACGCGTCCAGGTACATCGGGTATGCGCCGGCCAGCACCAGCCCGTAGTGGTGCGACTTGTGGCAGTTGCGGTCGATCAGCACGATGTCGCCCGGCCGGGTCAGGGACTGCACGACGATCTTGTTGGCGGTCGATGTCCCGTTGGTGACGAAATACGTGTGGTCGGCGTTCCACGTGTGCGCGGCCTTGTCCATCGCCTTCTTGATGTTGCCGTGCGGGTCGAGCAACGAGTCCAGGCCACCGGACGTGGTCGACGTCTCGGCCATGAAGATGTTGCGGCCGTAGAACTCGCCCATGTCCTGCAACGACTTCGAGTTGAAGATGCTGGCACCACGCGCGACGGGCAGCGCGTGGAATTGGCCGACCGGCGCCGCCGCATACGCGCGAAGCGCATCGAAAAACGGTGTGGCGAAACGGTTCCGCAGGCCCGCGAGCACCGTGCTGTGCAGGTCGGTGACGTCGTTGAGCCGGTAGAACGTCCTGTCATAGACGTCGGGCTCGGTGTCATCGCCCGCCGCGATCGACTCGTCGGTGAGCAGGTACAGGTCGATGTGGGGCCGCAGCTCCCGGATCCACTCACCGCACTCCACCCAGTCGTTCGCGCGATCGGGAATGACGTCAGCCGCGTCCTCGTTGGGCCCGAGCAACGTGTTCATCAGCGGCAGCCGGTCCCTGGACCGCAGCGGCAGGTCGTCGCGGATGATCGCGGCCTGGATCTCGCCGTTCAGGGCGACAGCGGCGATCGCGTCCTCGACGCTCGGCGCCACCAGGACCTCGAACTGCACATCGTCGGACGGATTGCGCAGCGCCCGCAGGCATTCGGCCAGGCAGTCGGGAGCCGTCGCGGGCGCGTCGTCGGCGAGCAAGACGGTGTAGAACTGCTGTTTTTTGGCCTGGGCCACCAGCTCCTGGTCGGCCAGCGGCGCGGAGGTGTCGAAAAGACCTGCGCGGTCGCCGTATTCGCTCAACAGCCGCACGGCCATGGAGACCTCTTCGGTGAGCCGCACCGTGGACAGGCTCTCGAGGTGTGCACGGAACGTCGCCAGGTTCTGTGCGCCCGGATAGAGCCAGTACCGCTCGTAGGCCGCGATGCGGTCCATCAGGCGTTTCACCCGGGCCACGTCGTGGGTCTTGTCGAGCCCGGCCAGGTCGACCTCGGCCAGATGACGGCACGCGTCGTCGAGCAGGTTCCAGGTGTCGACGCGGGCGTAGGACGGGTTGGCCACCGCCGCCAGCGCGGAGACGCGGAGTCGTCGCGGCTGGGTGGTGTATCGAGTCATGACCTCACCTGTTCTTCTGGGCGACTTGTATTCTCACCCCGGCGCAGCGCCCACGTGATCGTTTCGCGTGAGCTGGGTCAGCAGTTCAGCTCGTCGTCACCGTCGTCGGCGTCCACGACGCGCCGATTGACGCGCGTGCCGTCCACCCAGCGCAGCACGGGAAGTTCCCAACGGCGGGCCGGCGACTCGGTGACATCGGACAGCGATCGCACCACGGACTGAGTCAGCCCCATGATCGCGGCCATCACCGGCAGCAGCGGCTGCAGCGGCCTGGCGGCGGTGCGAACCGTGCTGATGCGGCGGGCCACGATCAGCCGCTCGACGCAGTGGTACAGCCAGGCGCCCACGGCCAGCGCGTAAATGGAAAGCGCCGACGCGACGATCGTCCACCCGAAGGCGGCGCATACCACGGCGCCCAGCACCACCGTCGCGGCCAGCAACCCCGCGACGACGGCGCGCAGCTCCAGCCGGGTCACGCCTGGTGTTCCTCGTTCTCCGGCGCGCCGGCGGCACGGATGCGCACCGCCGCGGCGGCCGCCCGGATCTGCGGCGTCACCAGCATGACCTGGCCCAGCACGCCGTTGACGAACGCCGGCGAGTCGTCGGTGGACAGCTCCTTGGCCAGCTGCACGGCCTCGTCCACGGCGACCGGTTCCGGGACGTCATCGGCGTAGAGCAACTCCCACACCGCCACCCGCAGGATCGCGCGATCCACGGCGGGCAGCCGGTCCAGCGTCCAGCCCTGCAGGTGAGAGCTGATCAGGTCGTCGATATGGGCGGCGTGCTCGCCGACGCCGCGCGCGGCCGCGACCGTGTACGGCTGCAGCGCCGACACGTCGGGGTTGGCTGCGGCCAGCGCGGTGCGCACGTCGACGACCTCGGCCGGGCCCAGCCCGCGGGCCTCGGCCTCGAATAACAGGTCAACGGCGCGCTTGCGGGCGTGGTGGCGTCCCCTGACGGGTCTGCTCACGCGTTGACGCGCCCCAGGTAGCTGCCGTCGCGCGTGTCCACCTTCAGCTTGTCGCCGGTGTTGATGAACAGCGGGACCTGGATCTCGGCCCCGGTTTCCACGGTCGCGGGTTTGGTGCCGGCGCTGGACCGGTCGCCCTGCAGGCCCGGCTCGGTGTGGGTGACCTCCATCTCGACCGACACCGGCAGGTCGATGTACAGCGGCGCCCCGTTGTGGAATGCCACCTGGACCGGCAGGCCCTCGAGCAGGAATCGGGCGGCGTCGCCGACCAGCGACTCCGGCAGCGGGTGCTGCTCGTAGTCCTGGCTGTCCATGAACACGAAGTCCGAGCCGTCGCGGTACAGGTAGGTGGTGTCGCGCCGGTCGACGGTGGCCGTTTCCACCTTCACGCCGGCGTTGTAGGTCTTGTCGACGACCTTGCCGGAGAGCACGTTCTTGAGCTTGGTGCGCACGAAGGCCGGGCCCTTGCCGGGTTTGACGTGCTGGAACTCGACGATCTGCCAGAGCTGGCCGTCGATCACCAGCACCAGTCCGTTCTTGAAATCGGCGGTGCTTGCCACGGTTCGGTGTATCTCCTAGAGGATGGACAGTCGTTCGCCGACTGTCTGCAGGTGTCCGTCAGTCTAAAGCGCGGCGCGAAGCCCGCCCTCGCGCTACGGACCGGCCTCGGCCGGCCCGTCCGGTGAAGGCCGCAGCGGCTTGATCATCGTCAAGAGGGGAACGTTCAGCTTCTTCCCGCCGGAGAAGGGCACCGGGACGGCGAAGTACACGATGTCTACCTCCACCGCATCTCCCGCAGGGGCTGGGCGTACATGTCCCACCGAAAATCCCGCAGGCGCGCCAGGCCACGTTCGATTGGCTCCACCCCGTTCACGCCACCCGACTTTACCCCCGGGCGCCGGTCGGCCAAACGCGGCGGTTTCCCTAGCTGAGAACGGCCAACTCCTTGGGGAATCGGGTCAGCAATTCCGGTGCCCGCCCGCGGGTTGCCGCTGTCTCACCGGGTACCACCAGGGTGTCCTCGATGCGCACACCGCCGCGGCCGGGCAGGTAGACGCCCGGCTCGACGGTCACCACCGAACCCGCCAGCAAGGTGCCGGTGGAGGTGGCCCCGATTCCCGGCGCCTCGTGGATCTGCAACCCCACACCGTGCCCCAGACCGTGGCCGAACTGGTCGCCGTAGCCCGCATCGACGATCAGCCGGCGGGCCGCGCCGTCGACATCGCGCAGGCTTGCGCCCGGCCGCAGCGCCTCCCGGCCGGCCCGCTGCGCGTCGGCGACCAGCTGGTAGATCTCCAGCTGCCAGTCGGCGGCCTTGCCGAGCACGAAGGTGCGGGTCATGTCGGAGTGATAGCCGGCCACCAGCGCGCCGAAGTCGATCTTGACGAAGTCGCCCGTCGCCAGCGCCGCGTCGGTGGGGCGGTGATGCGGGATCGCCGAATTGGGGCCGGCGGCCACGATGGTCTCGAACGAGATCGCGTCGGCGCCGTGGTCGAGCATCAGGGCCTCCAGCTCCCGGCTCACCTCGCGCTCGGTTCGCCCGGGCCGCAGGCCGCCGCGTTCCACCAGGTCGGCGAGCGCGGCGTCGGCCGCCTCGCAGGCCAGCCGCAGCAGCGCCACCTCGCCGTCGTCTTTGACCTCACGCAGCGCCTCGACGGTTCCGGCGGCCCGCACCAGCTCGGTGGCCGCCTTCCGATCGGCGAGTTCGCTGGTCAGGACGTCGAAGGCGTCGACGGTCACCACATTGCTCTCGAACCCGAGCTTCCCCACACCGCCCTCGGCGGCACGCCCGACCAGATAGCGCCCGAGGGCGCGTTCGATGGCGATCTCGAGGCCCGGCGCCTGCTCCGCGGCCTGGGTGCGGTACCGGCCGTCGGTGGCCAGCACCGGGCCGCGATCGTCGGCGAACACCAGCAACGCGCCGTTCGATCCGGTGAAGCCCGACAGGTAGCGCACGTTGTTCAGGTCGCTGACCAGCATCGCGTCCAGTCCACTGGCACCGATTTGCGCTTTCAGGTTGTCCCGACGCTGAGAAATTGTCACGACCCTTGACGGTACTCGCTACGCTGATTGCCCATGACTAACTGGATGCTGCGCGGATTGGTTTACGCCGGGGCGATGGTCGTCGTTCGCTTGTTGCAAGGGGCGTTGATCAATGCGTGGCAGACGCAGGCCGGGCTCTTCAGCGTGGTGCTGCTGCTTCTGTTCATCATCGGCGTGGCCGTGTGGGGGGTTTTCGACGGCCGGGCCGACGCGAAAGCCAATCGGGATCCCGATCGCCGCGGCGACCTGGCGATGACCTGGCTGCTGGCCGGCCTGGTGGCGGGCGTCCTGTCCGGCGCGGTCTCCTGGATCATCGCGCTGGTGTACAAGGGTCTCTACACCGGCGGCCTGATCAACGAGCTGACCACGTTCGCGGCGTTCACCGCGCTCTGCGTGTTCCTGCCCGGGATCATCGGCGTGACCGTTGGCCGTTGGCGGGTGGACCGGCAGTTCGAGAAGGCGCCGGAGAAACACCACGGCCTTAGCGACAAGCAGGGGCGGGACGGTGACACCGACGTGTTCACCGCGGTGCGCGGTGACGACGCGCCGACCGGTGAGATTCCCGCGGCCGGAGCGCAGCATGAGGAGCGGACCGCGGCGGTGGCGACGGCCGAGCGCGAGGCACCCACCGAAACGATCGAGCATGAAGCCCCCACCGAAACGATCGCCAAGACCGAGGACGACCCCAAAACCGAGGTGATCCGCAAGGTCGGCGACGAGCACACCGAGCCGGGCACCCAGCAGGGTAAGGATTAGCCCTTAGCGGCTTCCGCCAGGTAGCGCAGGGCGAGCAGGTAGCCCTGGATCCCCAACCCGACGATCACCCCGGTCGCGACCGGGCTGAGGTACGAGTGGCGCCGAAACTCCTCGCGGGCATGCACATTGGAGATGTGCACCTCGATCAGCGGCGCGCGCAACTCGGCGCACGCGTCGCGCAGCGCCACCGATGTGTGGGTCAGGCCGCCGGCGTTGAGGATCACCGGTTCGCCCGCATCGGCGGCCGAATGAATCCAGTCCAGCAGTTGCGCTTCGTTGTCGCTTTGGCGCACAACGGCTTTCAGACCCAGCGCGGCGGCCTCCCGCTCGATCAGCGCGGCCAGCTGGTCGTGGGTGGTGTCCCCGTACACGTCGGGCTCGCGGCGGCCCAGCCGGCCCAGGTTCGGGCCGTTGATAACTTGCACGTTGGCGGTGTCGGTGGTGGTCATCGGGCATCCTCTTCGCCGGACAGACCCGCGTATGCCGCCGCCAGCAGCGACGGGTCGGGGCCGGCCAGCCGCCCCGGCTTGGCCAGCCCGTCGAGCACCACGAACCTCAGCACACCGGCGCGGGATTTCTTGTCCTGAGCCATGTATTCCAGCAGCTGCGGCAGGGCGTCGGCGTCGTAGCCGACCGGCAGGCCGAGCGCCGACAGGATGGTGCGATGGCGCTGCGCGGTCGCGTCGTCGAGCCGGCCGGCAAGCCGGGCCAGCTCCGCGGCGAACACCAGGCCCACCGACACCGCGGCCCCGTGGCGCCACTCGTAGCGCTCCCGGCGCTCGATGGCATGCGCCAACGTGTGCCCGTAGTTGAGGATTTCGCGCAGCTCCGACTCCTTCTCGTCGGCGGCGACGACCTCTGCCTTGACGGCGATCGAGCGCCGGATCAGCTCCGCCAGCACGTCGCCCTTGGGGTCCACGGCGGCCTGTGGGTCGGCCTCGATGAGATCGAGGATCACCGGGTCGGCGATGAAACCGGCCTTGACCACCTCGGCCATTCCGGCGACGAGTTCGTTGTGCGGCAACGTTTCCAGGGTCGCCAGGTCGACCAGCACCGCCAGCGGCTGGTGGAACGCGCCCACCAGGTTCTTGCCCGCGTCGGTGTTGATGCCCGTCTTGCCGCCGACGGCCGCGTCGACCATGCCGAGCAACGTGGTGGGAATGTGGACGATGTCGACGCCGCGCAGCCAGGTGGCCGCGGCGAACCCGGCGACGTCGGTGGCGGCACCGCCGCCGAGGCTGACCAAGGCGTCTTTGCGGTCGATCCCGATGCGGCCGAACACTTCCCAGAGGAACCCGACGACCGGCAGGTCCTTTCCGGCTTCGGCGTCCGGGATTTCGATGCGGTGCGCGTCAACGCCCTTGTCCGCCAAGCGGCTTCGGATCGCTTCGGCGGTCTGCGCCAGCGCCGGTTGGTGCACGACGGCCACCCGGTGCCGGTCGCAGAGCAGTTCGACCAGCCGATCACCGAGGTCGGTGCCGATGACCACCGGGTACGGGGGGTCGACGGCCACCTGCACGGTGACCGGCTCGGCGCGGGTCATGTGGCGGCCTCCGCGTGAGCGTTGTCGGGTGCCTGCAGCCTGGACACGATGTAGCGCACCACCGCCCCGGGATTGCGGCGGTTGGTGTCGACGCGGATCGTCGACACGCGCCGGTACAGCGGGACCCGCTTGGCCATCAGCGCCCTGAATTTCTCGGCGCGGTCGGGGCCGGCGAGCAGGGGGCGCACGGCGCCGCCGCCGGTGCGCCGCACGCCTTCGCCGGCGCTGATCTCCAAGTAGATGACGGTGTGGCCGGCGAGCGCCTCGCAGACCCCCGGGCTGGTGACCGCTCCCCCGCCGAGGGACACCACCCCGTCGTGGTGGGCCAGCGCGGCACGCACCGCGTCCTCCTCGATACGGCGGAACTCCTGCTCCCCATCGGTGGCGAAGATGTCGGCGATGCTGCGGCCGGTCTGCTGCTCGATCGCCGCGTCGGTGTCGAGGAACTCGACGCCGAGCGCCTTGGCCAGGCGCCGCCCGATGGTGGACTTGCCCGAGCCCGGCAGCCCGACGAGTACCGCCCTGGGGGCCATCACGCGGTACCCCGCGCGGCCGGCGACTCCCGGTCGGCGACCGCGCGCTGATAGGCCTCGATGTTGCGGCGGGTTTCGGTGAGCGAATCGCCGCCGAACTTTTCCAGCGCCGCCCGGGCCAGCACCAGCGCCACCATGGCCTCGACCACCACGCCGGCGGCCGGCACCGCGCACACGTCCGAGCGCTGGTGGATGGCGACGGCCTCGTCACCGGTCGCCATGTCGACGGTGGCCAGCGCCCGCGGCACGGTGGAGATGGGCTTCATCGCGGCGCGCACCCGCAGCGGCTGGCCGTTGGTCATGCCGCCCTCGAGCCCGCCGGCGCGGTTGGTCGAGCGGACGACGCCATCGGGGCCGGGATACATCTCGTCGTGGGCGCGGCTGCCACGCCGGCGCGCCGTCTCGAAGCCGTCGCCGATCTCCACGCCCTTGATGGCCTGGATGCCCATCACGGCGGCGGCGAGCTGGCTGTCGAGCCGGTTGTCGCCGCTGGTGAACGAGCCCAGCCCGATCGGCAGGCCCAGGGCCACCACCTCGACCACGCCGCCGAGGGTGTCGCCGTCCTTCTTGGCCGCCTCGATCTCGGCGATCATCGCTTCTTCGGCGGCCTTGTCGAACGCGCGCACCGGGCTGTCGTCGATCGCGGGCAGGTCTTGCGGGCGCGGCGGCGGCCCGTCGTAGGGCGCCGACGGACCGATCGCGATGACGTGGGAAAGCACCTCGACACCCAGCGCCTGGCGCAGGAAAGAGCGCGCGACCGTGCCCACCGCGACGCGGGCGGCGGTCTCCCGCGCGCTGGCCCGCTCCAGCACCGGGCGGGCGTCGTCGAAGCCGTACTTGAGCATGCCCGCGTAATCGGCATGGCCGGGCCGCGGCCGGGTGAGCGGCTCGTTGCGCGCGACATTGGCCAGCTCCGCCGGGTCGACCGGGTCGGCGGCCATCACGGTCTCCCACTTCGGCCATTCGGTGTTGCCGATCTCGATGGCGATGGGGCCGCCCAGCGTGAAGCCGTGGCGCACCCCGGACAGCACGGTCACCGCGTCGCGCTCGAACTTCATCCGCGCCCCGCGGCCGTAACCGAGCCGGCGGCGGGCCAATTGGTCGGCGATATCGGTGGAGTTGACCTCCACGCCGGCGACCATGCCTTCGAGCATGGCCACCAACGCGCGGCCATGGGACTCTCCGGCGGTGATCCAACGCAACACCCGATCATCTTCCCATGTGCGCCCGGGCGGGCTTAAATCCGCGCGCCGCCGTCGAAATCAACGCCAGTGCGCGGGTCTCTCGCACTTTCCGCGCCGGCGTCGATCTCGACGCGTTCACCCGAGAACGACGCCGATCGCGGCGGCGGTGGCGACACACATCGCGGGGCCGTGCGGCACCGGTGCGCCGCCCGCGCCGCCGACGAGCCGAGCCGTCAGGCCCCACATCACGGTCAGCAGCGGCGCGGCCAGCGCCGCTGAGAACCACACCCCGACACCGAAACAACCGGCCAGCGCCCCCAGGCCGATCGCCAGCTTTACGTCTCCGGCGCCCATTCCCGCCGGGGCCACCAGGTGCACCAGCAGGTAGATCGCGGTCAGCGCCGCCGCCCCGGCGAGCGCGGGCCAGCCGCGGCCGGCCACGCCGGCCGCCAGCAGGATCGCCCCGGCCCCGGGCAGCGTCAGCCGATCGGGCAACCGGCGCTCGCGGACGTCGTAACCGCTCAACGCCGCCAGCCAGGCCAGCACCACGACCGCCACGGTTATCCGCATGCAGCGGCACTCTTACGGCAAAGCCTCCAGCGCGCAAGCCATCGCCTCGCGCGGCGCCGGCAGCCCGGTGAACTGCTCCACCTGCGCGAAGGCCTGGTGCAGCAGCATCTGCAGACCGCTGATCACCCGCCCGCCGGCGGCGGCTACCGCGGCGGCCAGCGGCGTGGGCCACGGGTCGTAGACGGCGTCGAGCAGCACCGGGATGGCCGCGAAGGTGTCCGCGTACCGCGCCGCGACGTCCGCGGGGATCGTGCTGACCAGCACCTCCGCGGCGCCCACGGCGCCGGCGAGCTCGTCGCCGTCCAGGCTCACGAACCGCGTCGTCACGCCGGTCCCCGCGCCGAGGTCCACCAGCCGGGCCGCCTTGTCCGGATTGCGCGCGACGACGGTGATGGCGGTGACGCCCAGTTGAGCCAGCCCCAGGACGGCCGCCGGCGCGGTGCCACCCGAGCCGCACACCAGCGCCGGCCCGGCCGCCGACCCCAGCGCCCCGCTCACGCCGTCGATGTCGGTGTTGTCGGCCCGCCACCCCGCCGGCGTGCGGACCAGGGTGTTGGCCGACCCCACCCGCTCGGCCCGTTCGGTGCGCTCACCGGCGAACCGCAGCGCGGCGAACTTGCCCGGCATGGTCACCGACACCCCGACCCATTCGGGGCCGAACCCGCCGACCACGGCGGGCAGCTGCTCGGCGTCGCACTCGATGCGCTCGTAGGTCCAGTCGTGCAGGCCCAGCGCCCGGTAGGCGGCCAGGTGCAGCTGGGGGGACTTCGAGTGGGCGATCGGCTTGCCGAGCACGGCCGCTTTTCGTCCGGCGCCCGGGGCGGGCGCCTTAACGGACGGAGTCGAGGACACCGTTGCGCTTAGCCAGCTCGATATTGGCCAGATGCTGCTGATAGTCCTTGGTGAACAGCGTCGTCCCCTGGGCGTCGATGGTGACGAAGTACAACCAGTCACCGGGCTCGGGGTGTTCGGCGGCGTGCAGGGCGTCGACACCGGGCGAACAGATCGCCGTCGCCGGCAGCCCCTGCGACACGTAGGTGTTCCATGGCGTCTTCTGGGCCCGGTCGGCGTCGGTGGTGGCCACCTCCCGGCGGTCCAGCGGGTAGTTGACCGTGGAGTCGAATTCCAGCGTGTGGTGGGCGTGCAGGCGGTTGTAGATGACCTGCGCGACCTTCGCGAAGTCCTGCGATTTGGATTCCTGCTCCACCAGCGACGCCACCACCAGGATGTCGTAGGGCGACAGGCCCATCGCCTGGGCCGTGTCCACCAGCCCGGACTTCATGTACTCGACGGCCCCGGCGCTGATCAGGCTGGACAGGATGGTCTCGGCCGAGGCGGAGGGGTCGACGTTGAAGGTCCCGGGCGCGATCAGCCCCTCGATCCGGCGATGGTCCTTGCCGAGCTCGGTGAACGGCTCGACCGCCCACGGCGGCACCGCCAGCGCCGCGGGCGTGCTGTTGGTTGCCGCCGCGCGCAGCTCCTCCACCGCGACGCAGTGCTGATCGCCGTCCAGGGTCACGCACGTGGCGCGGGAGATCAGCGTGAAGATGCCGGGATTGACCTTGTTGGTCTTCATGTCGGTGGTGTCGTCGAGCTGACGGCCCTCCGGGATCACCAGCCGGCCCACCCGATTGTTGGGGTCGGCCAGCCGTGCGACGGCGTTGGCCGCCGGGATTTCGGTGCGCACCCGGTAGAAGCCGGGCTGGATCGAGGAGATCTTGGGATTGCCGTGCGCGGCGTTGACGAATGCCCGGATGGTCTTGATCACCTGCTCGTGCTGCAGCGTCTCCCCGACCATGGTGGTCGAGTCACCGTCCTTGATCTGAATCACGACGTCGCGCTTGCCGTCTCCGGTGTAGTCGTCGCCGGAGCCGAACACCGTGTGCCAGAGCTTGGCGCCGACGAAGACTCCCACCAGCACGACGACGGCGACGAGCGCGAGCACGATCTTGCCGGCGAACCGCCGCCGCCGGCGGCCCCGCTCCGCCCGGTTGCGGGTGACGCGGCTCCGTTTTCGCGACGGACCGACCGCCTCGGGCTCGGCCCGTTCGCGCCGTGCGCTGTCAACCATCGGCGGGCTCCCCCGCCGTCCGGCTGGCGCGGCGCTGGTCGAGCCAGCTCTGCAGGATGGCCACCGCGGCCGCCTGGTCGATCACCGCCCGCTGTTCCCTGGCGTGGACGCCGGCCGCGCGCAGCGATCGCTGCGCGCTGACGGTGGTCAGGCGCTCGTCGGCCAGCCGCACGGGAATGGGCGCGATCCGCTGGGCCAGGGTGTCGGCGAGCTCGATGGCGTCGATCGCCGAGGGGCCGGTGCGGTCGGCCAGGGTCCGCGGCAACCCGACGACCACCTCGACCGCCCCGAGCTCCGTGGCCAGCTCGGCCAGCCGCCGCACGTGTTTGCCGGAGCGGTCGCGGCGCACGGTTTCCACCGGGGTGGCCAGGATGCCGTCGGGGTCGCTGCAGGCCACGCCGATGCGCACGCTGCCGACGTCAACGCCGAGGCTCCTCCCGGGTCGGGACCCCCGACCCGGATTGTCCTGGCCGGGGTCGCCCGGCCGGTCGGGCAAGCGATGCTGTGCGGGGACCACTCAACCGACCCGCGCTATCTCGGAGCGGACCGCCTCGAGCGCCGCGTCGATGCGGGTCGGGTCCTTTCCAGAACCCTGCGCCAGGTCCGGCTTGCCCCCGCCGCGGCCGTCGACGGTCGAGGCCAGCCGCTTGATCAGGTCGTTGGCGCGGATTCCGAGGTCTTGGGCGGCCGGGTTCGCGGCGACCGCGTACGGCACGCTGCCGCCCTCGCCCTCCGAGATCAGCGCCACCACGGCGGGGTCGCTGCCCAGCTTGCCGCGAATGTCGCCCACCAGGGAACGCAGGTCGCCGGCCGTCATCCCGGCGGACATCCGTTGCGCCACCACACGAACGTTACCGATGCGTTCCGCGCCGGCCGCGGCGTTGGTGGCGGCGGCCCGCGCGCTCGCCAGCCGCGCGCGTTCGAGCTCCTTCTCGGCGGCCTTGAGCCGCTCCACCAGGCCGGCCACCCGGCCGGGCACCTCGTCGGACGGCACCTTCAGCGACGACGCCAGCCCCGCCATCAGGGCGCGCTCCTTGGCCAGGTGGCGGAACGAGTCCAGCCCGACATAGGCCTCCACCCGGCGGACCCCGGACCCGACCGACGATTCGCCCAGGACGGTCACCGGCCCGATCTGCGCCGAGTTGTGCACGTGGGTGCCGCCGCAGAGCTCCAGCGAGAACGGCCCGCCGATCTCGACCACCCGCACCTGTTCGGGATAGCTCTCGCCGAACAGCGCGACCGCCCCCATCGCCTTGGCCTTCTCGAGTTGCTCGGTGAACGTGTGCACCTCGAAGTCGGCCTGCACGGCCTCGTTGGTCACTTCTTCGATCTGGGTGCGCTGCTCGTCGGACAGCGGTCCCTGCCAGTTGAAGTCGAAACGCAGGTAACCGGGGCGGTTCAGCGATCCCGCCTGAACGGCGTTGGGCCCCAGCACTTGTCGCAGCGCGGCGTGCACCATGTGCGTGCCCGAGTGCCCCTGGGTGGCGCCCCGGCGCCATTCCGCGTCCACCGCCGCGATGACCGTGTCGCCCTCCACGAATTCTCCGGATTCGACGTTGACCCGGTGCACCCACAGGGTTTTGGCGATCTTCTGCACGTCGGTGACCGCCGCGCGGGCGCACTCGCCGGCCCCCGTCCCGCTGATGGTGCCCTCGTCGGCGATCTGCCCACCCGATTCGGCGTAGAGCGGGGTGCGGTCGAGCACGAGTTCGACTTGCTGCGCCCCGGTCCCTTCGGTTTGCGAGCCGTGGGTCACCACCGGCACCCGCTTGCCGTCGACAAAGATGCCGAGAATCCTCGCCTCGGAAGCTAACTCGTCGAAGCCGGTGAATTCGGTGGGGCCCGCGTCGACCAGCTCTCGGTAGGCGGACAGGTCGGCGTGCGCGTGCTTGCGGGCGGCGGCGTCCGCCTTGGCCCGACGGCGTTGTTCGGCCATCAGTTCCCGGAAGCCGATCTCGTCGACCTGCAGGCCGGCCTCGGCGGCCATCTCCAGGGTCAGCTCGATCGGGAAGCCGTACGTGTCGTGCAGCGTGAAGGCGTCCGAGCCGGAAATGGCTTTGGCCCCAGCGGCTTTCGTGGTGCCGGCGACCTCGTCGAAAAGCTTGGAACCGGCCACCAGCGTGCGGTTGAAGGCGGTCTCCTCGGCGACGGCGATGCGCCTGATCCGGTCGAAGTCGGTGACCAGTTCGGGATACGCTCGCCCCATCGCGTTCCGCACGGTGGCCATCAGCTCGCCGACGATGGGGCCCTCGATGTCGAGCAGCTTGGCCGAACGGATCACCCGGCGCAGCAGCCGGCGCAGCACGTACCCGCGCCCGTCGTTGCCCGGAGTGACGCCGTCGCCGATCAGGATCGCCGCGGTGCGGCTGTGGTCGGCGATGACCCGGTAGCGCACATCGTCGGAGTGGTTGCCCACGTCATACCCGCGCGGGGCCCGGGCGGCCACGGCATCGATGACCGGCCTCAGCAGGTCGGTCTCGTAGACGTTGTGCACGCCCTGCAGGACGAACGCGACCCGCTCGACGCCCATGCCGGTGTCGATGTTCTTGCGGGGCAACGGCCCCAGGATTTCGAAGTCGGTCTTGCCGGTGCCCTCGCCGCGTTCGTTCTGCATGAACACGAGGTTCCAGATCTCGATGTAGCGGTCCTCGTTGGCGATGGGGCCGCCGCCGACCCCGAACTCCTCCCCGCGGTCGTAATAGATCTCCGACGACGGGCCACACGGACCGGGGATCCCCATGGACCAGTAGTTGTCCTCCATGCCGCGGCGCTGGATCCGCTCGGCCGGCAGGCCGGCGATCTCCTGCCACAGCTGCACGGCTTCGTCGTCGTCGAAATAGACCGTCGTCCAGATTCTTTCGGGGTCCAGGCCGTAGCCGCCCTCGGACACACCGTTGGTCAGCAGGGTCCACGCCAGCTCGATGGCACCGCGCTTGAAATAGTCGCCGAACGAGAAGTTGCCGGCCATCTGGAAGAAGGTGTTGTGCCGGGTGGTGATGCCCACCTCGTCGATGTCGGGCGTGCGGATGCACTTCTGAATGCTGGTGGCCGTCGCGTAAGGCGGTGTGCGCGCGCCCAGGAAGTACGGCACGAACTGGACCATGCCCGCGTTGACGAACAGCAGGTTGGGGTCGTCGAGGATCACCGATGCGCTCGGCACCTCGGTGTGGCCCGCCTTCACGAAATGATCAAGAAACCTCTTCCTGATCTCGTGTGTCTGCACTGTTGAGTCCGCTTCTTCCTGTCGCGAGTTTGCGTGAACGTCTATTCCAGCCTATTCGCCGGAGTAGCTGGTTACCGGGCCGCTAACCCTCCAGAAAGCTCAGCCGCACCGAGCGTCGCGGGTTGTCCCGGTTCAGGTCGACCAGCACGATGCTTTGCCAGGTGCCCAGCATCGGCTCGCCGCCGGAGACCGGCACCGTCACCGAGGGGGCGACCAGCGCCGGCAGCACGTGGTCGGCGCCGTGGCCCGGGGAGCCGTGCGAGTGCCGGTAACGGTCGTCGCGCGGCAGCAGCCGTTCCAGCGTGTCGAGCAGGTCGTCGTCGGAGCCGGCCCCGGTCTCGATGACGGCGACGCCCGCCGTCGCGTGCGGGACGAACACATTGCACAGGCCGTCGCCCCGCGACCAGCAGAAGCCCCGCACCGCCTCGGTCAGATCGACGATGCGGCGCCGTGTTGTGTCCACGTCCAGCACATCGGTATGCATCCGGACCAGCCTACGGCGCGCCTGCTGCGACCAGCCAATCGTTTGTGAGCGCGACCACATTAAGGCATTGCGGCGCGCACCGGGCAGGAGGAAGGTAACGGGTGAGACCGGTGGCGCCACCGGGGCGCCGCCCCGACAGAAAAAGGGGTCGGCCGTGTACGCACGCTCTACCACCATCCAGGCGCAACCCTTGTCGGTCGACATCGGGATCGCACACGTTCGCGATGTCGTCATGCCGGCCCTCACCGAGATCGACGGGTGCGTCGGACTGTCGCTGTTGGTCGACCGGCAGTCCGGAACCTGCATCGCCACCAGCTCGTGGGACAGCATCGACGCGATGCGCGCCAGCGCCGAGCGGGTCGCCCCGATCCGCGATCAGGCCGCGCTGATGTTCGACGGCAGCGCACGCGTCGAGGAATGGGACATCGCTTTGCTGCACCGCGACCATCCCTCCCGCCAGGGGGCCTGCGTGCGGGCCACCTGGCTCAAGGTGGTGCCGGATCAGCTCAGCCGATCCCTGGACTTCTACCGGATGTCGGTGTTGCCGGAGATGGAGGATCTCGACGGGTTCTGCAGCGCCAGCCTGTTGGTCGACCATCCGGCGTGCCGGCGGGCGGTGTCCTGCTCGACGTTCGACTCGATGGACGCCATGGCCCGCAACCGCGACCGGGCGACGGAGTTGCGCAGCAGGCGCGTCCGGGAGCTGGGCGCCGAGGTCGTCGACGTGGCCGAATTCGAGTTGGCGATCGCCCACCTGCGGGTGCCCGAGCTGGTCTAGGCGCGCTTCTTTCGCGCTTCTTTCGCGCTTCTTTCGCATCGAACGTCACGCGAGCGTGGCGGCGGCCGTCGAGCGTCACGCCAGCGTGTCCCCCGGCGCTGTGCTGAAGCCTCAGGGCAGCGCGTCGCCGGGAAATCCGCGGCAGGGGTGCACCTCGAAGGTGAAAACGTCCGCGGCCACGCCGGGGTCGTCGGCCATGATCGCGGCGGTCTCGTCGACCGTCGCCGCGAACACCCCCAACCCGCACACGTCGGACTCGTCGGTGACCGGCAACACCACGGCCAGGACACCGTCGTCGCGCAGCCCGAAGTTGCGCCGCCCGTGCTCCCAGACGGTCCCGGGTGTCGCCTCGTCGCCGAACCGGGGCCCCCGCTTGAGGATGACGACGCTGTAGGGCTTGGTGCCGGCCAGCAGCCGGCCCATCTCCTCGTCGGTGAAAGTCTTCATGACCGTCCCCTCTTCCTGCGGATGATCGCCCGCAACCGTTCCAGCCGCCCGGCCATCTCCCGCTCACCGCCGCGGCCGGTAGGCCGGTAGTAGTCCACGCCCACCAGCTCATCCGGCGGGTATTGCTGGGCGACGACGCCGTCGGGATCGTTGTGCGAGTACTGGTAGCCCTGCGCGTGGCCCAGCGCCGCCGCGCCGGAATAGTGCCCGTCGCGCAGATGCGGCGGCACCAGACCGGCCTTCCCCGCCTTGATGTCGTCCATCGCCGCCGCCAGTGCGGTGGTGACGGAGTTCGACTTCGGCGCGGTGGCCAGATGGATGGTGGCGTGCGCCAGCGTCAGCTGCGCCTCGGGCATGCCGATCAGCGCCACCGTCTGCGCGGCCGCGACCGCGATCTGCAGCGCGCTCGGATCGGCCATGCCGATGTCCTCGCTGGCCAGGATCATCAGCCTGCGTGCCAGGAACCGCGGGTCCTCCCCCGCGACGAGCATGCGGGCCAGGTAGTGCAGCGCCGCGTCGACGTCCGAGCCGCGCACCGACTTGATGAAGGCGCTGATGACGTCGTAGTGCTGATCGCCGTCGCGGTCGTAGCGCACCGCGGCCTTGTCCAGCGACTGCTCGATGGTCTCGACGCCGACGGAATCGGCGGCTGCTTGGGCCGTTTCGGACGCCACCTCGAGCGCGGTCAGCGCCCGCCGGGCATCGCCGGCGGCCAATCGCACCAGCAGGTCGACGGCCTCCGGCGTCACCGCGACCCGCCCGCCCAGCCCGCGGGGATCGTCGATCGCCCGTCGCACCACGGTGCGGATGTCCTCGGCGCTCAGCGGGCGCAACTGCAGGATCAGCGACCGGGACAGCAGAGGCGCCACCACCGAAAACGACGGGTTCTCGGTGGTCGCCGCCACCAGCAGCACCACCCGGTTCTCCACGGCGGACAGCAGGGCGTCCTGCTGGGTCTTGGAGAACCGGTGCACCTCGTCGATGAACAGCACCGTCTGCTCGCCGCGAAGGAGCGTCGACCGCGCCTTCTCTATGACGGCGCGCACCTCTTTGACACCGGCCGACAGCGCCGACAGCGCCTCGAACCGGCGGCCGGTCGCCTGGGAGATCAGCGCGGCCAACGTCGTCTTGCCGCTGCCCGGCGGACCGTAGAGGATGGCCGACGCCACGCCCGATCCCTCGACCAGGCGGCGCAGCGGCGATCCGGGCGCCAGCAGGTGCTCCTGCCCGACCACTTCGTCCAGCGAGGCCGGACGCATGCGCACCGCCAGCGGCGCACCGGCCGACACGCCCAGGCCGTGGTCGCTCGTCGGCGGCGCGCCGGGCAGGTCAAAAAGACCGTCGGACACGGCTTCAGGCATACCACGGGATGCCAATCCGGGCGTCGTGGGCACATCTTTGCTAAGTTCCCGTTTGCGCGTGCCCACAGGTTGAGTCAACAGCTAGGACGGACATGAGCCAGCCTCCCGAGTATCCAGGCACCCCGGCCGACCCGTACGGCAGCGAGCACAACCCTCCGGGCTATCCACCGCCCCCCAATTACGGCGCCCCGCCGCCCAATTACGGACCACCCCCCGGCTACGGCGCACCGCCACCCCCGCCGCCCGGCTACGGCCCGCCCCCCGGCTACGGCGCACCGCCACCCGGCTACGGCCCGCCTCCCGGCTATGGCGCGCCGCCACCCGGCTACGGCGCACCCCCCGGCTACGGGGCGCCGCCCAAGCCCGCGTTCAGCGTCGGCGAGGCGTTCAACTGGGCGTGGAACACCTTCACCAAGAACGCCGTGGCGTTGATCGTCCCCACCCTGGTCTACGGGCTGCTGATCGGGGTGGCCGCGACGCTGATCGCGCTGAGCCAGAACCTCGGTGCGACCACCACGAGCTCGGACGACTACGACTTCGCCTTCACGACGAACCTGACCGGCCCCGGGTACGGGCTGCTGGCCCTCGGCTACCTGGTCGCCTATGCGGTGAGCGCATTCGCGCAATCGGCGTTCCTGTCCGGCTGCCTCGACCTCGCCGACGGGCGCGCGGTGACCATCGGCTCGTTCTTCAAGCCACGCAACCTCGGCATGGTGTTTCTCGCCGTGCTGATCGTCGAGGTGCTCACCTCGATCGCCTCGGCGTTTTGCTTCCTCCCGGGTCTGGTGTTGGGCATCTTCACCCAGTTCACCGTCCCGTTCGTCATCGATCGCTCGGAGCCGGCCCTCAAGGGCTTCACGTCCAGCTTCTCGCTCGCCGGGTCGAATTTCGCCAACGCGCTGCTGGTGTGGCTGATCGCGTTCGCATCCTTCCTCGTCGGGGCGCTGTTGTGCGGTGTCGGCCTGTTGGTGGCGGCGCCGCTCGCGTCGCTGCTGATCATCTACGCCTACCGCAAGCTGACCGGCGGCCAGGTCGTCCCGGTGCCGCAGCCGGGTTACCAACCGGGCCCGCCGCCGGGGCCCCAGCCGGCGTAAGCGCCGGCCCGCGTCCCAAGTTACGGCGCTGTAAGCCGCGGCAGCGGTGCGCTGCGGCCCGGTGCCGCCTGTGATGAGATCACCTTGTAATGAGCATCAAAGTCGCGCTGGAACACCGCACCAGCTACACCTTTGACCGGCTGGTCCGGGTGTATCCGCATGTCGTACGGCTGCGCCCGGCGCCACATTGCCGCACGCCCATCGACGCCTACTCGCTGCGCATCGAGCCGGACGAGCACTTCATCAACTGGCAACAGGACGCGGTCGGGAATTTCCTTGCGCGCCTGGTGTTTCCGAATCCCACGCGGCGGCTGACCATCACGGTCGGGCTGATCGCCGACCTCAAGGTGATCAACCCGTTCGACTTCTTCATCGAGGACTGGGCCGAAACCTGGCCGGCGGGTGGGTTGGCCTACCCCAAGGACCTGTCCGACGACCTGGAACCCTACCTGCGGCCCGTCGGCGAAGACGGTGACGGGTCGGGTCCCGGCGAGCTCTCGCGGGCCTGGGTGCGCAACTTCTCGGTGCCCGCTGGCACGCGCACCATCGACCTGCTCGTCGCGCTCAACCACGCCGTCAACGCCGACGTCGCCTACAGCGTGCGGATGGAACCGGGCGTCCAGACACCGGACCACACGCTGCGCACCGGGGTCGGCTCGTGCCGCGATTCGGCGTGGCTGTTGGTGTCGATCCTGCGCCAGCTGGGGCTGGCGGCCCGCTTCGTGTCCGGCTACCTGGTGCAGCTGGCTTCCGACGTCGAGGCACTCGACGGGCCATCGGGCCCCGCCGCCGACTTCACCGACCTGCACGCCTGGACAGAGGTGTACATCCCCGGCGCGGGCTGGATCGGGCTGGACCCGACCTCGGGGTTGTTCGCCGGCGAGGGCCACATCCCGTTGGCCGCCACCCCGCAGCCGGCGTCCGCGGCGCCCATCAGCGGCGGCACCGAACCGTGCGAATCGGTGCTGGAGTTCGCCAACACCGTCACCCGCGTCCACGAGGACCCCCGCGTCACCCTGCCCTACACCGACGCCGCGTGGCAGACGATCTGCGAGGTCGGCCAGCGCGTCGACGAGCGGCTGGCCGCCGCCGACGTGCGGCTGACCATCGGTGGTGAGCCGACGTTCGTCTCGGTGGATGACCAGGTCGCCGAGGAGTGGACCACGGCCGCCGACGGCCCGCACAAGCGGCAGCGCGCCTCGGACCTGGCCGCGCGCCTGAAGAAAGTGTGGGCGCCCAACGGGTTGGTGCAGCGCGGGCAGGGCCGCTGGTATCCGGGAGAACCGTTGCCGCGCTGGCAGATCGCGTTGTACTGGCGCACCGACGGGCGGCCGCTGTGGAACGACGACGCGCTGCTGGCCGATCCCTGGATGGACCCCCCGGCCCCCGTCGATGGCGACGCGGGCTACGCGGTGCTCGCCGGGGTCGCCGACGGCCTGGGATTACCGCTCTCGCAAGTGCGGGCCGCCTACGAAGACCCGCTGCACCGGCTGGCCGCCAAGGTGCGACAGCCCGAAGGCGACCCGGTGAACCCGGCCGACGACCTCGACGAGGACTCCCCCGCCGGTCGCGCCGCCCTGCTCGCCCGTCTCGACGAATCCATCACGGCCCCAGCGGCTTTCGTGCTACCACTGCACCGCCGCGACGACGATCAGGGCTGGGCCAGCGCCGACTGGCGCCTGCGCCGCGGCCGAATCGTGTTGCTGGACGGCGATTCTCCGGCGGGCCTGCGAATGCCGCTGGATTCCATCAGCTGGCGGCCGCCGCGCCCGTCGTTCGAGGCCGATCCCCAGACCGTCGGGGAGGCGCTGTCGACGGAGTCGGGCACCGCGGTGGTGGAGGATTCCGACACCGCGCCGCCCACCGCGATGGTCGCCGAGGTTCGCGATGGGCTGCTCTACCTCTTCATCCCGCCCACCGAGGCGCTGGAACACTTCGTCGACCTCATCGCCCGTGTCGAGGCCGCCGCGGCCAAGGCCGACTGCCCGGTCGTGATCGAGGGCTACGACCCCCCGCCGGACCCACGGCTGCGCTCGACGACGATCACGCCGGACCCCGGCGTCATCGAGGTCAACGTCGCGCCCACCGCCAGCTTCGCCGAGCAGACGCGGCAGCTCGAAACGCTTTACGAGCACGCCCGTTTGGCCCGCCTTTCCACCGAGTCCTTCGACGTCGACGGCACCCACGGCGGCACCGGCGGCGGCAACCACATCACCCTCGGCGGCGTGACTCCCGCGGACTCGCCGCTGCTGCGCCGGCCGGACCTGTTGGTCTCGCTGCTGACGTACTGGCAGCGGCACCCGTCGCTGTCGTATTTGTTCGCCGGCCGGTTCGTCGGCACCACCTCGCAGGCCCCCCGGGTCGACGAGGGCCGCGCCGAGGCCCTCTACGAAGTCGAGATCGCGTTCGCCGAGATCGCCCGGTTGTCAGCCGGTGGTGCCGCGAAACCATGGGTGATCGACCGCGCGCTGCGCCACCTGCTGACCGACATCACCGGCAACACGCATCGCGCCGAGTTCTGCATCGACAAGCTCTACAGCCCCGACAGCGCCCGCGGCCGGCTCGGCCTGCTGGAGTTGCGTGGGTTCGAGATGCCACCGCATCTGCGCATGGCGATGGTGCAGTCGCTGCTGGTGCGCTCGCTGGTGGCATGGTTCTGGGACGAGCCGCTACGCGCCCCCTTGATTCGCCACGGCGCCAACTTGCATGGCCGGTACCTGTTGCCGCACTTTCTGATTCACGACATCGCCGACGTGGCGGCCGACCTGCGCGCGCACGGCGTCGCGTTCGAGACCAGCTGGCTGGACCCGTTCACCGAATTCCGCTTCCCCCGCATCGGCACCGCGGTGTTCGACGGCGTGGAGATCGAGCTGCGCGGGGCGATCGAGCCGTGGATCACCCTCGGCGAGGAGGCCACCGCCACCGGCACCGCCCGTTACGTCGACTCGTCGGTGGAGCGCATCCAGGTGCGCATCATCGGCGCCGACCGGCACCGCTACGTGGTGACGGTCAACGGCTGCCCGGTGCCGCTGCTGGCCACCGACAACCCCGACATCCACGTCGGCGGCGTGCGGTTCAAGGCCTGGCAGCCGCCCAGCGCGCTGCACCCGACCATCAGCACCGACGTGCCGCTGCAGTTCGAGCTGGTCGACTTGACGACGGGCACGTCGCGGGGCGGCTGCACCTATCACGTCGCGCATCCCGGTGGGCGGGCCTACGACGAGCCGCCCGTCAACGCCGTCGAGGCCGAGGCGCGCCGCGCCCGCCGCTTCGAGGCAACGGGCTTCACCCCCGGCAAGCTCGACCTGTCCGGCATCCGGGAGAAACAAGCACGCATCTTCACCGACATCGGCGCGCCGGGCATCCTCGACCTGCGCCGCGTGCGTACCGTGCAGCAGTAATGGCGTTTGCGGACATGACATTCGGCAGCGGTGGAGCCCCGGCGGCCACCGGTGGCCGCCACGACGAACGCTACGACGCCGACCGGCTGCTGGCCGGGTACCGGGCCGCGCGCGCCCAGGAGGCGCTCTTCGATCTTCGGCACGGCCCGGCCACCGGCTACGACGAATTCGTCGACCGGGACGGGAGGGTGCGGCCGGCCTGGACGGAGCTGGCGGACACGATCGCGGAGCGCGGCCGGGCGGGGCTCGACCGGCTGCGCTCGGTGGTGCGCGGCCTCATCGACAGCGACGGCATCACCTACACCGAGGTCGATCTCGGCGAACATGGGCTGGAGCCGCGGCCGTGGATCCTGGACACGCTGCCGCTCGTGCTGTCGGCCGCGGAGTGGGAGGCGCTGGAGGCCGGGCTGGTGCAGCGGTCCCGGCTGCTCGACGCCGTCCTCGCCGACCTCTACGGGTCGCGCAGCCTGCTCACCGAGGGCATCCTGCCGCCGGAGTTGCTGTTCGCCCATCCCGGTTACGTGCGCGCCGCCAACGGCATCGAAGTGCCCGGGCATCACCAGCTTTTCCTGCACGCCTGTGACGTCAGCCGGTTACCGGACGGCACCTTTCAGGTCAACGCCGACTGGACGCAGGCGCCGTCGGGCGCCGGCTACGCGCTGGCCGACCGGCGCGTCGTCGCGCACTCGGTTCCCGATCTCTACGAACGGATCGTGCCGCGACCGACGACCCCGTTCGCTCAGGCGCTGCGGCTGGCGCTGATCGACGCCGCACCCGACGACGCGCAGGATCCGGTGGTGGTGGTTCTCAGTCCGGGTATCTTCTCCGAAACCGCCTTCGACCAGGCGTATCTCGCCACGCTGCTGGGTTTCCCAATGGTGGAGAGCGCGGACTTGGTGGTGCGCGAAGGCAAGTTGTGGATGCGCTCGCTGGGCACCTTGAAGCGGGTCGACGTCGTCCTTCGCCGGGTCGACGCCGACTACACCGACCCACTGGATCTGCGTGCCGACTCCCGGCTCGGCGTGGCAGGTCTGGTGGAGGCGTCCCGCCGCGGGACGGTGACCGTGGTCAACACGCTGGGCAGTGGCATCCTGGAAAACCCTGGGCTGCTCCGGTTTTTGCCACAGGTGTCCGAACACCTGCTGTCCGAGGCCCCGCTGCTGCAGAGCGCGCCGGTCTACTGGGGCGGCATCGCCGGCGAACGCTCACACCTGTTGGCGAATCTGTCGTCGCTTTTGGTGAAGTCCACCGTCGGCGGGAAAACTCTTGTCGGGCCCACTCTTTCGTCTTATCGGCTGGCGCAATTGGCCACCCGTATCGAGAAGATGCCGTGGCAGTGGGTCGGCCAGGAGCTGCCGCAGTTCTCCTCGGCGCCCACCGACCATGCCGGGGTATTGTCGTCGGCCGGCGTCGGCATCCGGTTGTTCAATGTCGCCCAACGCAGCGGATACGCCCCGATGATCGGCGGCGTCGGCTACGTGCTGGCGCCCGGACCTGCCGCGTACACGCTGCAAACCGTTGCGGCAAAAGACGTTTGGGTGCGCCCGACAGAGCGCGCGCGTGCCGAGGCGGTGAGCCTGCCATCGCTCGCGCCGCCGGCGAAGACGGCCGCGGGCACCTGGGGCGTCAGCTCACCGCGTGTGCTGTCCGACCTCTTCTGGATCGGCCGCTACGGCGAGCGCGCGGAGAACATGGCGCGGCTGCTGCTCGTCGCCCGGGACAGGTTCCACGTCTACCGGCATCAGCAGCACACCGAGGAAAGCGAGTGCGTGCCGGTCCTGATGGCCGCGCTGGGCCGGATCACCGGGACCGACACCGCGGCCGACGCCGGCGGCGCCACTGACGGGGCCGAGATGATCGCCGTCGCCCCCTCGACGCTGTGGTCGCTGACCGTGGATCCGGACCGGCCGGGATCCCTGCTGCAGTCGGTGGAAGGTTTGGCGCTGGCCGCCAGGTCGGTGCGCGACCAGATGTCCAACGACACCTGGATGGTCCTGGCCGGGGTGGAGCGCGCGCTGGCTCAGCGGCGGGAGCCGCCGGATTCGCTCGCCGAGGCCGACGCGCTACTCGCCTCGGCTCAGGTACAGACGCTGTCCGGCATGCTGACATTGTCGGGGGTGGCCGGCGAGTCGATGGTGCGCGACGTGGGCTGGACGATGATGGACATCGGCAAGCGCATCGAACGGGGCATCTGGTTGACCGCGCTGCTGCGGGCCACGCTGACGGCCGTCCGTGGCGCCGCCGCCGAGCAGACGATCATCGAGGCGACGCTGGTGGCGTGCGAGTCCTCGGTCATCTACCGGCGCCGCACGGTGGGCAAGGTCAGCGTCGCCGCCGTCGCCGACCTGATGTTGTTCGACGCACAAAACCCGCGGTCGTTGCTGTATCAGGTGGAGCGGCTGCGGGCCAACCTGAAGGACCTGCCCGGGGCGTCGGGGTCGTCGCGCCCGGAGCGGCTGGTGGACGAGATCGGCACGCTCCTGCGCCGCTCGCACCCGGCCGAGCTGGAAGTCGTCAGCGCCGACGGACTGCGTAAGGAGTTGGCCGACCTGCTCGGTTCGGTGCACGCGGGGTTGCGCGAGCTCGCCGAGGTGATCACCACCACCCAGTTGGCGCTGCCCGGTGGCATGCAGCCGCTGTGGGGTCCCGACGTCCGCCGGGTGATGCCGGCGTAGGGCTAGCGGTGTCGCGAGCGCGGCGGAGCCGTGCGAGGCGGGTCGCCGCCGTTAGGGCAGGGCCGTTGTGTCAAACGGGTTCGTCGTCTGCATCCCGAAGGATTCTTTCGGGGTGGTGGAAGCTGTTGGTTCTGGGTTGTCCGCGGTCGAGGTGGGGCGGCGGGAGCCATTCGGTTTCGCCTCGGGCGTTGGTTCGGGTGGTCCAGCCTTTTTCGGCGAGCCGGTTATCGGGGCCGCAGGCCAGGGTGAGGTCGTCGATGTCGGTGCGCCGGGTGGCTTGCCAGCCTTTGACGTGGTGGACCTGGCTGTGATAGGCGGGGGCGTCGCAGCCCGGTTTGGTACACCCACGATCCCTGGCGTACAACATGATTCGCTGGGCGGGGGAGGCCAGCCTTTTCGTGTGATACAGCGCTAGCGGCCGGCCGTTGTCGAAAATCGCCAAATAATGGTGGGCGTGGCCGGCCCAGCGGATCACATCCGACATCGGCACCAGCGTGCCGCCGGCGGTGAGGGCCTTGCCGGTGGCGGCCTCGAGATCCTTCAATGTGGTGGTCACCACGATCGACACGGGCAGCCCGTTGTGGCGGCCCAGTCCCCCGGAAGCTAGCAGGCCGCGCAGTCCAGCCAGGAATGCGTCGTGATTGCGCTGGGCTTCCGATCGGGTATCGCGGCGCACCGCGTCCTCATCCGGTGTCGCGTCCACCCAGGGGATTTCATCGTCGGGGTTGCACGCCCCGGGCGCGGCCAGCTTGGCCACCATGGCCTCGATGGCGGCCCGCAACTCCGGGGTCACCAAGCCGCTGATGCGTGACATGCCGTCGAATTCCTGCTTGCCCAGGGTGATGCCGCGTTTGCGGGCCCGCTCGGCGTCGCTGAATTCCCCGTCGGGGTGCAGCCAGTCCATGACCCGCTGGGCGTACTTGGCCAATTCGTCGGGGCGGTATCCGGCGGCCTTGCCGGCCAGGTCGGCTTCGGCTGCTTGCCGGGTGAACACGTCGACCTCGGCGGGCAGATGGACAAGGAAGCTGCGGATCACCTTCACGTGCCCATCACCGATCAGCCCGTCGCGTTGCCCGGCCGCGGTCGCGCTCAACTGCGGCGCCAACGGCTCGCCGGTCAACGCCCGACGCGCACCCAATGACTCGGCTTCCTCGATGCGCCGGCCGGCCTCACCCTTGGTGATGCGCAACCGGTCGGCCAGCCCGGAGCGCAGCGAGCCGCCCAACTCTTCGGCACTGGCCTGCGCGCTGAGCTGGTTGATCAACGCGTGCTGAGGTGCGCGCAAGCGACGGTATACGCGTTCCAGGCGCTCAAGGGTGCGCAACCGCTCCGGGGTGGTGAGCACGTCAAAGGACAACTCGCACAAGCGGTCCAGGTCGTCATCGAGCGCGTCGACGACCTCGACGATCTCCTCGCGACTACTCGCACCCATGCCCCAAACTCTAGGAACACCCACCGACAAAAATGACCGCGTTGTGACTATTGAAGCCGAAGTTACACAAGGGAATACAGAGATCGAGCGGCTCGAACAGGCGGCCTTTCCTCCGGCCACCGCGAGACGACTTGCGCCGCCCTCGCAATCGCCGACTAGACCCGACGGCGGCGACCCGCTTCGCCCGGCTGCGCCGCCCTCGCGATCGCCGACTAGACCCGACGGCGGCGACCCGCTTCGCCGGCTGCGCCGCGCTCGCGATCGCCTATCAGCTCGCGACGGTGACGGGCCCCCGCGACTCCGCGGTCACCTCGTCGATCACCGTGTAGATGAACTTCATCTTCTCCAGCACCGCGACCGGCAGCACGAACGGGTAAAGGTCGTCGTGGCCCATCGACCGGTTCACCATGTTCAGCGACCACGACAGCGGCAGCCACATGTCGATGATCGTCTGAAACGCGCTGGGCCCCAAGGCCGGCCGGTCGAAGGTAGCCGACGCCGATGCGAAACCGCACCACGCCGAGGTATCCAGGGTGTCGCGGATGTGCAGGTAGTGGGCGAACGTCTCCGCCCAGTCCTCGGCGGGATGCATGGTCGCGTACGACGACACGAAGTCTTCCTGCCAGTCCTCGGGCGGCCCCTCGTTGTAGTGGCGGTCCAGCGCCTCCTGGTAGTCCGCGTCGGGGTCGCCGAACAGCTCGTTGAAACGCGCCAGGTACGTGCTGGACGGGGCGATCAGCCGGTAGAAGTAGTAGTGCCCGATCTCGTGCCGGAAGTGTCCCAGCAAGGTGCGGTAGGGCTCCTCCATCTCCACCCGCAACTGCTCGCGGTGCACGTCGTCGCCCTCGGCCAGGTCGAGGGTGATGACGCCGTTGTCGTGCCCGGTCATCACCTTCTCGTGAGCGCTGGACAGCAGGTGGAAGGCCAATCCCTGCTCGGGGTCGTCGTCGCGCCCGATGATCGGCAGCTTGAGCTCGTGCAGCTCGGCGATCAGCCGCCGCTTGGCCGCCTCGGCCCGAGCGAACTCGGCCAGGCCGGCGGTGTCGGCGTCGTTGGGCCGCACGGTGGTCAGTGCGCAGGACGTGCACAGCAGCCGGGGATTGTTGACCGGTACCAGCCAATTGCATTCGGCCAATTGGAGATTGGCACACAGCTGATACTTGGCCGCGTCCACGAAACCGGCGTGCTCGCCGGCGTTGTCCTCGGCGATCACCAACAGGGCCATCTGGTCCAGCGAAAACCCCAGCGCGCTGCCACAGTTCAGGCAGGTCGAGTTCTCGAACGTCAGGCGTTGGCCGCAGTTGGGGCAGTTGAAGTCACGCATGGAGCACATCCCCCTCGAAGGGCACCACGTCGACGGCGACGTCGATCACGCTGTGCTCGGAATTGGTGTAGATGATGCCCCGCAGCGGCGGCACGTCCGCGTAGTCGCGGCCGCGTCCCACGATGATGTAACGCTCGTCGACCAGCTGGTCGTTCGTGGGATCCAACCCCAGCCACTCGAACCGGCCGGGCTCCTGCGGTGTCCACACCGCCGCCCAGGCGTGGGTGGCGTCTATTCCGATCATTCGATCCTTCCCCGGTGGCGGATTGGTGGCCAGGTAGCCGGACACGTAGCTGGCTGCAAGACCGTTGGCGCGCAGGCAGGCGATCGCCAGCCGTGCAAAGTCCTGACATACCCCTTCCCGGGCCGCCAGAACCTCATTCACCCCGGTTGAAATCGTCGTCGACCCCGAGCGGTAGGCGAAGTCGGTGAAAATCCGCGACGCGAGGTCCTGCAGCACATCGACCAGCGGGCGCTGCGGCGCGAAACTGGGCGCCGCGTACTCGCGGATCTCGTCGGTGATCTCGGGTGGATTGAGGTCCAGGGTGAATTCGGCGGCCAGCGCTCCCCCGCCTCCCGTCGGGCGCGCGGCCTCCCAGGGCTGCAGCGCCGGCCCGCTGGTGTAGAGCCCGGGGGCCGGCGGATACACGTCCACGATGGAGTCGCTGGTGATGGTCAGGGCGTGATGCGGCTCGGTGACATGGAAGTACGAGCTGATGTTGCCGTAGACGTCGCCGCTGGTGGAGATGTCGGCGGGGGCGGGGTCGATGGTGAGCCGGTGCACCACGCACCGCTGCCGCAGCGAATCTCGCGGGGTGAGAAAGCCGCGGCCGTAGGAGCTGGTCACGACGTCGGAGTACCGGTACTCGGTGCGGTGTGTGACTCGATGGCGGCGGGCGACCCCGGCGTCAGCTTCAGACACAAGGCTGATCACATCACACCGGACCGTTACGCGCCGCCCCCGCCGCGAAACCGTTTGCCAATCCGGCGGCACGCGGGCCAAACCGGGAGCACAATCGAGATGTGGCCACGTGGTACGACGTCGCCCGCATCGTTCGTGAGCTGGCACTCACCTCGGAGCCGTCACCGCATGACTGGCGAGTCGGCAAGAAGTTGCTGGCCTGGGAGCGGCCGTTGCGCCCGTCCGAACGCGAGACGCTGGCCCGCGACGGGCTGGAACCGCCCGACGGCGACATCCTCGGCGTGCGGGTGTCCGACGAGGGGGTCAAGTTCGGCCTGGTCGCCGACGAGCCGGGCATCTATTTCACCACCCCGCATTTCGACGGCTACCCGGCGGTGCTGGTCCAGCTGGCCGAGATCTCGGTCCGCGACCTCGAGGAGCTGATCACCGAGGCGTGGCTGACGCAGGCCCCGAGGAAGTTGGTCCAGGAGTTTCTGGCCGACTCGCGCTGACGCACGCGCTTAGAACCGGCGAAGCTCGATAACGCGCTGCAGGTCGTCGACGCAGGAAGCGACGGCGCCGGCCAGCATCACCTCGGTCCGGTCGCGGGCGCCGGCCTGCAGCTCCGAAGTGTGGCGACGCGCCGCCGCGGTGTATGCAGCGGCCCCGGCGGGGTCCGCGTCGGCGAGGGCCGTCGCCGCCGCGAGTTGGACCAGGACGTCGGGCACGGGCGTGGGCAACCGGTCGCAGCAGCCGTCCACCGCCGGGACGACGACGCGGGCCAGCTGCAGCACGGAGCCGGCCAGCTGGACCACGTGGATCGCCTGATGATCCGCGGCGCGGACGACGTCGCGCACCCTCCAGCGCCGCGGCGCGACGCGCACCACCTGGCGGGCGGTGGTACGGGCCTCGATGAGCCCGCCCAGTTGCTGGTGCACGCGGTCGGCCATCGCCAGGTGCCAGTCGTTCGCGGGCAGACGGCGTCCGGCGGCGACGTCCGCGGTGCCCGTCAGGATGCCGTGCAGGACGCCCAGCACGCCGACGCGAGCGCTGCGCAGCACCTGCAACGGGTCGGCGGGGAAGAACAAGACCGCGAAAACGATGGCCACCCCGCCACCGATGAGGGCGTCGTTGATGCGTTCCCAACCGACGCCGCTGTGGAAGAGCGCCAGCACCAGGATCGCCGAAACGACGGTCTGGTTGGCGAACATCATCCCCTGCCCGATGAGGCCGTGACCGATCAACACCGCGGCGCACAGGGCGATCAGCGCGGCGACGCCGATGGGTACGGCGCCGGGCCCGAGCGCACCCTGGACCAGGGTGCCCATCCCGATGCCCAGGGTCACGCCGATCATCATTTGGATGGCGCGCTGCGCGCGTAGCACGTTGCTGATCGACAGGGACACCGCGGCGGCGATCGGCGCGAAGAACGGCTGGGGATGGTGCAGCACGTCGTGCGCGAGGTACCAGGACAGGCCGGAGGCCACGGCGGTCTGCACGAGGTAGAACCAGGTACCGCGCAGGCGTTTGAGGCCCGCGCGGGACGCGGCGAAAACCGCGGGAGGCACCGTCCGCCGCGATGTGCCCACGGGCCTAGGTGCGCTGCAACTCGAACAACGGAATGACCCGGCTCGTCTTGGACTGGTATTCGGCGAAGCCGGGTGCGGCGGCGGTGACCTTGTCCAAGAGCGCATCGCGTTCGTCGGACGGCAACTCGCGCGCCGTGACGGCGAATTCCTGCACTCCCTGCGGGCTGCCGATCTCGACACGGGCCGCCGCGTTGGCCCGCAGATTGTGCACCCACGCCGGACTGACCGGCGAAGCCGGCGAAGGAGCCGATGAGATGATGAGCTTGCCGTCGATGCGGAAATAGGCCAGCGGCGAGATCCGGGACTGGCCCGACTTGGCGCCGGTCGTGGTGAGCAACAGCAGGTCGGCGTTCTCGAACTGGCCGCTCACCTTGCCGCCCTTGGTCCGGAACTCGTCGATGATGCCCTTGTTGAACGCGTTGATCGTGTCGGTGTCGGGCACGTTAGTCATTGGCGCCGCTCCTCCTCATCGCTGCGTCCCCCGCAAGCGGGAGGTGCCCCCACTGCATCGTCGCCGGCGCACGTCATGCCCGGTCAACTTCCTTGGGCTTGACGTCTATTCCGGACTCCTTGCGCTGCTGGGCGGTGATCGGCGCGGGCGCCTCGGTCAGCGGGTCGACGCCGCCGCCGGTCTTGGGGAATGCGATCACCTCGCGGATCGAGTCCACCCGGGACAGCAGCGCGTTGATCCGGTCCCAGCCGAAGGCGATTCCGCCGTGCGGCGGTGCGCCAAAGGTGAACGCCTCCAACAGGAATCCGAACTTCTCTTCGGCCTCGGCCTGCTCCAGGCCCATCACGGCGAACACGCGCTCCTGGATGTCGCGGCGGTGGATACGTATCGAGCCGCCGCCGATCTCGTTGCCGTTGCAGACGATGTCGTAGGCGTCGGCCAGCACGCCGCCGGGGTCGGAGTCGACCGCGTCCTCGAATTCGGGCTTGGGCGAGGTGAACGCGTGATGGACCGCGGTCCAGGCGCCCGAGCCGACGGCCACGTCCCCGGCCGCGGTCGCCTCGTCGGCGGGCTCGAACAGCGGCGGATCGACCACCCAGACGAACGCCCACGCATCGGGATCGATCATGTCGAGCCGGCTGGCGATCTCCCCCCGGGCGGCACCCAGCAAGGCCCGCGACGACTTCGGCGGGCCGGCCGAGAAGAAGACGCAGTCCCCCGGCTTCGCCCCGACGTGTGCGGCCAGCCCGTCCCGTTCGGCGTCGCTCAAGTTCTTGGCGACCGGCCCACCGAGCGTGCCGTCATCGCCGACCAGCACGTAGGCCAGCCCGCGGTGGCCCCGCTGTTTGGCCCATTCCTGCCAGCCGTCCAGCGTGCGCCGGGGCTGTGAGGCCCCGCCGGGCATCACCACCGCACCGACGTAGGGCGCCTGGAAGACGCGAAAGGTGGTGTCTTTGAAGAATTCTGTGCACTCGACGAGCTCCAGCCCGAACCGCATGTCCGGCTTGTCCGAGCCGAACCGGCGCATCGCGTCGGCATAGCTGATCCGCGGGATGGGCGTCGGAATCTGGTATCCGATCAACGCCCACAGCGCCGTCAGGATCTCCTCGGAGATCGCGATGATGTCCTCGGCGTCGACGAAGCTCATCTCCATGTCGAGCTGGGTGAACTCGGGCTGGCGGTCGGCGCGAAAATCCTCGTCGCGGTAGCAGCGGGCGATCTGGTAGTAGCGCTCCATGCCGGCCACCATCAGCAACTGCTTGAACAGCTGTGGGCTCTGCGGCAGGGCGTAGAACGAGCCGGGGTGCAGCCGCGCCGGCACCAGGAAGTCGCGCGCGCCTTCCGGCGTCGACCGGGTGATCGTCGGCGTCTCGATCTCGACGAAGTCGTGGCCCGCCAGGACCGCACGGGCGGCGGCATTCACGTTGGAACGCAACCGAAGTGCCGCGGCCGGTCCGTCGCGGCGCAGGTCGAGGTAGCGATACTTCAGCCGCAGCTCCTCGCCGGCGGGCTCGTCGAGCTGGAACGGCAGCGGCGCGCTCTCGCCGAGAACGGTCAGCGATGCGGCGTTGACCTCGATGTCGCCGGTGGCGATCTCGGGGTTGGCGTTGCCCTCCGGGCGGATCTCCACGACACCGGTGACCGCGACGCAGAACTCGGCGCGCAGCCGGTGCGCCTGGGCGAGCGCCTGTCCTTCCTGCAAGGCATTGCGGAACACCACCTGCGCGATGCCCGAGGCGTCGCGCAGGTCGATGAAGATGACGCCGCCGTGGTCGCGGCGGCGAGCCACCCAGCCCGCTAATGTCACCTGCTGCCCGGCGTCGCTGCTTCTCAGCGAACCGGCGGCGTGGCTGCGCAGCACAAACACTCCCCTTCAGCAGGCTTTGGACGAGTGACCAGTCTAAAGGAGGTACTTTCGGTCCTATCGCCACCACCATCGCACTCGTCGGCCCCGGCGCCGTCGGCACGACGATCGCCGCGTTGCTGCACAGGGCCGGGCATTCGGTGCTGGTGTGCGGCCACACCCCGCGCGAGAGCATCGAATTGCGGCCCGACGGCGCGGATCCGATCGTGGTGCCCGGTCCGGTGCACACCGATCCGGGCGAGGTCACCGGCCCCGTCGACGTCGTGGTGCTGGCGGTCAAGGCCACCCAGAACGACGCGGCGGCCGGATGGCTGGCCCGCCTCTGCGACGCGCACACGATCGTCGCGGTGCTGCAGAACGGCGTGGAGCAGGTCGACCAGGTGCAGCCGCACTGCCCGTCGTCGCCCCTGGTGCCCGGCATCGTCTGGTACTCCGCCGAAACGCAGCCCGAGGGGTGGGTGCGGCTGCGCACCGAGGCCGCCCTGGTGCTGCCCAGCGGGCCTTCGGCGGGGACGGTCGCCGAGCTGCTGCGCGGCGCCGGGTGCCGGGTGGCCTGCGACCCCGACTTCATCACCGCGGCCTGGCGCAAGCTGCTGACCAACGCGCTGGCCGGGTTCATGGCGCTGTCCGGGCGGCGATCCGGGATGTTCCGCCGCGACGACGTCGCCGAGCTGTCGCGCCGCTACGTCGCCGAGTGCCTGGCCGTCGCGCGGGCCGACGGTGCCCGGCTGCCCGACGGCATCGTCGACGAGCTGGCCGAAATGTTCCGTCACGTCCCCGAGGACATGGGGACCTCGATCCTGACCGATCGGGAGAACCGCCGCGCGATGGAATGGGACATCCGCAACGGGGTGATCATCCGCAAGGGCCGGGCACATAACCTCGCGACGCCCATCAGCGACGTCGTCGTGCCGCTGCTGGCCGCGGCGAGCGACGGCCCCGGCTAGATTGAGTCCATGTTCCCCTGCGAGCGCGTCGACCTGGGCTTCATCGATAGCGCGCCTTTCGTGTTCCGCAACAGCGTCGACCTCGCCATCACGCCCGAGCAGCTGTTCGAGGTGCTCGCCGACGCGGAGTCCTGGCCGCGCTGGGCGAGCGTGATCACCAAGGTGACCTGGACCAGCCCCGAACCGCGCGGCGTCGGCACCACCCGCGTCGTCGAGATGCGCGGCGGCATCGTCGGCGACGAGGAGTACATCGCCTGGGAGCCGTTCACGCACATGGCTTTTCGGTTCAACGAATGCTCGACCCGGTCGGTGGCCGCGTTCGCCGAAGACTACCGGGTCGAGGTCATTCCGGGTGGTTGCCGGCTGACGTGGACGATGGCGCAAAAGCCCGCCGGCCCGGCGCGGGTGGCGATGTACGTGGTGGGGCCGCTGCTGAATCTGGGCCTTCGCCGATTCCTGCGCAACCTGCGCAGCTACACCGACGCCCGCTACTCCGCGACCCAGCAACGTTAGGAGCGCCCATGTCCTTCAACGAGGGAATGCAGATCGACACCAGCACCGCGTCCTCGTCGGGCGGGGGCGGCATGGGGATGGCCCTGGGGGGCGGCGGTCTCGGCCTGCTCATCCTGGTCGGGGCGCTGTTGTTGGGTGTCGATCCGGGCCGCGTGCTGAACACCCAGCAGAACACCGGCGGCTACTCGGCGCCCGGGTTCGACCTGAGCCAGTGCAAGACCGGGGCCGACGCGAACAAGTACGTGCAGTGCCGCGTGGTCGCGACCGGCAACTCCGTGGACGCGGTGTGGCACCAGCTGATGCCGAATTACACCCGGCCGCATGTGCGGCTGTTCACGGGCTCGGTCGACACCGGCTGCGGACCGGCCACCACCGCGGTGGGGCCGTTCTACTGCCCGGTGGACCAGACCGCGTACTTCGACACCGACTTCTTCCAGGAGCTGGTCGACAAGTTCGGTTCCAGCGGTGGGCCGTTCGCTCAGGAGTACGTGGTCGCCCACGAGTACGGCCACCACGTGCAGCAACTGCAGGGCGTCCTGGGCCGCTCCCAGCAGGGGGCCAAGGGCGCCGGCGGCAACGGCGTGCGCACGGAGTTGCAGGCGGACTGCTACGCCGGGATCTGGGCGCACTACGCGTCGACCGTCAAGCAGGAGAGCACCGGCGTGCCCTACCTGCAGCCCTTGAGCGACCAGGACATCCAGGACGCCCTGTCGGCCGCGGCGTCGGTGGGCGATGACCGCATTCAGAAGGAAGCGACCGGGCGGGTCAACCCCGAGTCGTGGACGCACGGCTCGTCCGAGCAACGGCAGCATTGGTTCACCGTCGGCTACCAGACCGGCGACCCGAAGCAGTGCGACACGTTCGACGCCCCCAGTTTGGGCTAGCCGTACGACGATGCAGCCCTGGTGCGCGCGTCGGGACGGTGTGTGCGCCGGCCGACCTACCAGCGCCGCGTCGAGCAGGTGACCCCGGTGGTCGCGCTCTGCGTCACCACGACCTGGCCGTCGACGGCGATCTGGCACTGGATCTGCGGCGTGTTCGACGAATCGCAGTCCGGCCAGTGACACCCGCCGCTGGCGTTCACGAACGCCCACTGATTCGGGTTGGCCAGCGTCGCGTTGTACACCAGCGGCTGCCCCGCGGTGAAAGCCGTCTGCACGCTGTTCAAGTACTGCGACGAGTTGGCGTCGAAGGCGGCCTGGCTGGGCGGATCGGTGTTCATATAGCGGACGTTGCCGGTGAGGTTGCCGGTGGCGGTGATGGTGTAGGTCACCTGGTGGCCGGCCGGGTCCGCAGCTGAGGTCGCGGGCGTGACGGCTACGGCTGCGGCTGCCGCAAACGTCGCCACCGCGAGCCCCGTGGTCACTATTCGCACGTTCGTCATATCGAAAACGCTACCTAATTCGTTACGGCGCCACGCGTGGACAAAGGCCCCTACTATGCATCTGTGCCCACGGCCTTCGTGTTGTCCGGCGGGGCCAGCCTCGGCGCGATCCATGTCGGGATGCTGCTCGCCCTGGCCGACGAGGGGGAACGCCCCGACCTGATCGTCGGGACGTCCGTCGGCGCGGTCAACGGCGGATGGATCGCCTCGCGCCCGGATCGTGCGGGCATCAACGGGCTCGGCGAGCTGTGGACGTCGTTGTCGCGAAAGGACATCTTCCCGAGCCACCCGATCGCCGGTGCGATGGGCATGCTGGGCCGCCGGTCGCACCTGGTCCCCAACACCGGGTTGCGACGGTTGCTGGCCGACAAACTGGAGTTCACCCGGCTCGAGGACGCGCCGATCCCGCTGCACGTGGTGGCCACCGACGTGATTTCCGGCGGCGATGTGCTGCTGTCGTCGGGAAACGCCGTGGACGCGATCGCGGCCAGCGCCGCCATCCCCGGCGTGTTCCCGCCGGTGCGGGTCGACGGGCGCGACCTGATGGACGGCGGCGTCGTGAACAACACGCCGGTGTCGCACGCCGTCGCGCTGGGTGCCGACCGGGTCTGGGTGCTGCCCACCGGCTACTCGTGCGCCCTGCCCGCATCGCCGAAGACGGCGGTCAATATGGCGTTGCACGCCATGACCCTCGCCGTGAATCATCGCCTGGCCGTCGATATCGAGCGCTTCGAGCAAGCGGTCGACCTGCGCGTCATCCGGCCGCTGTGCCCGGTCGCCACCTCCGGGGCCGACTTCTCGCACGGCGCAACGCTTATCGAGCAATCGCACGCGGCCACCCGCGAGTGGTTGGCGGCCCGCCACCCCTCCACCGGCCAGGCCGGACTGCTCGAGCCGCACCGGCACTAGCGGGCGCCCGTTCCGCGGACGTTCACCCCGTTCGGGTATGAAGCAGGGGTGGTCGACGATCCCGCGCAGCCCCGCGGCGGCGATCCCACCCCCGGCATCAGCCGCCGCAGGTTGTTGACGACCAGCGCGGTCTCGGCCGCCCTCGGGGCGGGCGTGGGGGGCGGGGCCGTCATGTTGGGATCCCACCCCAGTGCGCCCGCCCTCTGGTCTCAACCCGACCGTAACGGCGCGCCGCCGGTGACCGGGCTGCACCTGCAATTCGGCCGGCACGCCGGCACCGAGGTGGTGGTGTCCTGGCACACCGTCGACGCGGTCCGCAATCCGCGCGTCATGCTCGGCACGCCGACGTCGGGCCTGGGACGCACGGTGGCGGCCGAAACCCGCACCTACCGAGACGCCAAGTCCAACACCGAGGTCCGCGTGAACCACACCCGCCTGACGGACCTGACCCCGGACACCGACTACGTGTACGCCGCGGTGCACGACGGTGCGGAGCCGGAGATGGGCACCATCCGAACCGCGCCGTCGGGGCGAAAGTCGTTTCGCTTCACCAGTTTTGGCGATCAGTCCACGCCGACGCTGGAGAGGATGCCCGACGGCACGTATGGCACGGACAACATCGGCTCGCCCGCGTCCGCCGACACCACCCTGGCGGTCGAGCGCATGGCGCCGCTGTTCAACCTGGTCAACGGCGACCTGTGCTACGCCAACCTCGCGCAAGACCGGATCCGCACCTGGTCGGCCTGGTTCGAGAACAACACCCGGTCGGCCCGCTACCGGCCGTGGATGCCGGCGGCGGGCAACCACGAGAATGAATTGGGCAACGGCCCAATCGGTTACGGCGCGTATCAGACGTATTTCGCGGTGCCCGATTCGGGCTCTGGCCCCGAGACGCGCGGGCTGTGGTACTCGTTCACCGCCGGCTCGGTGCGGGTGATCAGCCTGAACAACGACGACGTGGCGTTTCAGGACGGCGGCAACTTCTACGTGCACGGCTACTCGGGCGGTGAGCAAAGGCGTTGGCTGGCAGCCGAACTCGCGACCGCGCGGGACGACCCGGACATCGATTGGATCGTCGTGTGCATGCATCAGACGGCGATCTCCACCGCCGACCAGCCCGCCAACGGTGCCGACCTGGGGATCCGCGAGGAATGGCTCCCGTTGTTCGACCAGTACCAGGTCGACCTGGTGGTGTGCGGCCACGAACACCATTACGAGCGGTCGCACCCGCTGCGCGGCACGCTGCAGACCGATACCCGAACGCCGATGCCCGTGGACACCGGCAATGACGTCATCGACTCCACCAAGGGAACGGTGCACCTCGTCATCGGCGGCGGCGGCACGTCGGCCCCCACCAACGGGTTCTTCTTCCCCGAGCCGCGCTGCCGCGTGTTGACCGGGGTCGGCGCGTTCGACCCCGGCCTCGGGCGCAAGGCGCCGATCTACGTCATGGAGGACGCGCCGTGGTCCGCCTTCCGCGACCGGGACAATCCCTACGGCTTCGCGGCGTTCGACGTGGACCCGGGCCGGCCCGGCGCCAACACCTCGATCAAGGCCACGCACTACGCGTTGAGCGGACCGTTCGGCGCGGTGACCGCGGTGGACCAGTTCACGCTGACCAAGCCGCGCCGGGACAAGCCGGCCTAGTTCAAAACAGCGTCGCCTGAACGGGTTCGGGCTCCGTCCGCGGGACCGCCGCGAGGGGCTGACGGAACGAGTGATGATCGCCGCCCAGCCGGTATTTCGCGATCAGCGGCGCGGCCCGCCCCCGCAGCATCTCGCGGTAGGTCGGCGGCAGGTACGCCCCGCGCCGGTACAGCTCGCGGTAGCGCCCGACCAGCTCGGGATGCGAGCGGCCCAGCCAGGACATGAACCAGCCGCGGGTCGAGCCGCGCAGGTGCAGGCCGAAGACCGTGACACCGGTGGCCCCGGCGGCCGCGATCTGGCCCAGCAATCCATCGAGGTGCTCGTTCGAGTCGGTCAGGTAAGGCAGCACCGGCGCCACCATCACGTGACAATCCAGGCCGGCCCCGCGGATCGCGTCGATCAGGGCCAGCCGCGCCTGGGGCGTGGGCGTGCCGGGCTCGACGTCTCGATGCAGGTCCGCGTCGCCGACCGCGAGTGACACCGCGACCGACAGCGGAACGCGCTTTGCCGCATCGGCGATCAACGGCAGGTCGCGCCGCAGCAGCGTGCCCTTGGTCAGGATCGACAGCGCTGTACCGGATTCGGCGAGGGCCGCGATGATGCCCGGCATCAGCGCGTAGCGCCCTTCGGCCCGCTGGTAGGGGTCGGTGTTGGTGCCCAGCGCGACGGTTTCGCGCCGCCACGACGGACGGCGCAACTCGCGGCGCAGCACCTCGACGACGTTGGTCTTGACGACGACCTGGCTGTCAAAGTCGTTGCCGCAGTTGAAGTCCAGGTATTCGTGGGTGGGCCGGGCAAAGCAGTAGCGGCACGCGTGCGAGCAGCCGCGGTAGCCGTTGACGGTGTACCGGAAGGGCAGCGCGGAAGCGTCCGGGACCTTGTTGAGCGCCGACTTGCACAGCACTTCGTGAAAGGTGATCCCCTCGAATTGCGGGGCACGCACGCTTCGGACGAAGCCGATGCGCTGCAGCCCCGGCAGCGCTCCGTCCTCGACGGGCTCCCCGTTGACCGCGACGGCCTGGTCCGCCCAGCGCATCGTCCCATTCGAACAGCAGTTCGATTGCGTGTCAAGTTCCCCGCCGTGCGGGGCGTCGCGGGGGGACTGGATGCGCCGGGGACTAGATGCGCCGGGCGCCTCGACGGGTGGCGGCGCCCGTAACTTTCACGCACCGCGCCGACTTGCTTCCTTCGGGTCGCGCCGATAGGCGCCGACGTGCCCGAGCGCCATGTTCACGGCGAGTTCGACAGGTCGGGCGCTGCGCATGGTCTGCGCCATCAGCAGCCCGCCTTGCAGCGCACTCATCACGGTCAATGCGAGTTCGGCGGGGTCGGCATCTGCGGAGAGCTCGCCATTGTCGCGCATGGTCGCCAGACCCGTGGACAGATACGACTGCCACTCGGCGAAGCTGCGGTCGAGCTCCTGACGCGCCGAATCGGACCGTTCGGCAAGCTCGCCGACGAGCGAACCCAGTGGACAACCCCCGACACCTTGGGTTGCCCGGGTCATGGCCACGACGTGATCGCACCACCGCTGCAGGCCCTCCCACGAAGAGACCTCGCCCAGATCGGGCTGCTGGGCCGCGATGACCTGGCCGAGTTGTGTCTTCACGACCTCGCAAATGAGCGCGTCCTTGTTGGCGAAGTAGTGGTACAGCTGCGACTTGCTCGTGCCGGTCGCCGCCATCACGTCATCCAGACTCGTGCCGGCGACCCCCTGCCCGCGGACGAGCGATGCCGCCGCAGCGACGATGCGGGCCCTGGTCGCCGCACCGCGAGCCGTCAGCCGCCCGGCGCCAGGGAGCTTCGATGACATGCGTGACGACATGCGCGAAGTGTAGAGCGAATTGGACTTGATAGTCCACTTTGGCTTCAGCACAATTTGGCTACGTAGACCGCCTAACCTCGGAGAGGACGACATGCCCCGCCTGAACTACGGTCAGCAGTTCCCCCCGCTCGAAATTCCCGCCGTCGGTGGCGGCACGATCTCGCTGCCAGGCGATCTCGCCGGGTCCTACGGTGTCGTCTTGATATACCGCGGGTCTTGGTGCCCGTACTGCAACGCGCAGCTGGCCGGTTTCTCTCGCGCTTTCGACGCGCTCGCCGAGCTAGGCGTCAAGGTCGTGGCCTTGTCCGTCGATGATGAGGAGACCTCCGCCGCGCTGGCCTCCAAGCGCAAGCTGCGCTTCCCGGTCGGCCACAGCGCGGACGCCGACAAGGTCGCTGCGGCGACGGGCGCCTACGTCAACGACGATCCGCACTTTCTGCAATCGACCGGCTTCATCCTGGCGCCAGACGGGACGGTTCGGCTGGCCGTGTACTCGAGCGGCGCGATCGGCCGGCTGGTCGCCGACGATGTGATCGGCTTCATCCGGTATTTGACCGAGCACCCAGACGCGCACTGAGCGACGCGGAAAACCACGATCAAGGTGCCCGCCGGCACAATGGGAGAAACTATGACGCCAACTTCAGATAACAAGATCTTGAAATACAATTCGATGTTTCTAGGTTCGACGACGCTCTTATTTGGCTTCGCGAAGTTCTTCGAGCCGTTCCGTACGTGGTTCGACGTTCAAATCACCAAAAGTGGCCTCCCACGATTCAGCATCCCAATGAGCATCGCCGGAGAGATTTCGATTGGCCTCGGCCTGCTTTCAGCTTCCTGCCTCACACGGAACCCCTCCAATTTTTCTGGCCCGATGGTGTCCGCGGCCTCAGCCGGGCTGATCGCCAACATGGCGGGGGCCACCTATGTACACCTGCACCCGGAGGTACCGGCAGATGTACTTCCCCTAAAAATAAAGCCCCCATTCATCCCCTTGTTCTTTATGGCGTTGGCCGCAGTGAATCTCTTTCAAACTCGTCGAGACAACAACCGGCACTCCTGATGGCAGGCCGAAACCACAGCACACCGAGCACAACCGACCACAACCGACCACAACCGACCACAACCACACAGAAGTGGATAGCCCTGTGCCCGACCACCCGCCGCATCGGCCGCTGCGCCACCACAACCGATTGATTCGGCGAGACGAAAGTCCATGCGAGCAATATCGATTGACCGGCAAACGTCGACGGGGCGGATTCGCAGGTCGTAGAGTAAGCGGCAATCGTGCCCTATCGACACCGGCGGCGAGGACTCATGACCGAACGCATCGAGGTTCAGCGCACAATCGCGGCGCCGGCGCCGGACATCTTCGCCGTGCTGTGCGACCCACAGGGACACGTCGCGATCGACTCATCCGGAATGCTCCAGGACGCGGAAGGCGATCCGGTACGCGGCGTCGGTGACCGGTTCGTCGTGCACATGGATCGCGAGGCGCTGAACGATTTTCCGCAATTCGGGAAATACGACGTCACCGTCGACATCAAGGAATTCGAACGGGATCGCTTGATCGCGTGGACGGTTCTCGGCCAAATCCAGCCGCCGATCGGTCATGTCTACGGCTATCAGCTGCAACCCACGGAAGACGGCTCGGCGACCCTGGTCACCTCGTTCTACGACTGGTCGGACATCGACCCGAAGTGGCGGGAAGCCGGAATTTTCCCGATTCTGTCCGAGGGCGCATTGCGGGCGACGCTGGGAATTCTCGACCGCACGGTCCGCCGGGGTTATCCACGCGGGTAACCCGCCAGGCCGGCGCGAATTTTTCTCGGAAAATCAGGTTTCCGGGGTTTGCAGCTAGATAAGCCCACCGGTTTTACCGCGCATTCGTGCGGGTATGACCGTAAGGCCCCTCACGAAAGGACCTGACATGCTGCACTCGGTGATTTTGGCGAGTTCGGACCCGCTCGCGGCGGGCTTTATCCTCCGCGGCATCAAGGGAATCTTCGTCGCCATCGGCAGTGTCATCGCCGCAATTGTCTGCGCAATCATCGCCATGACGAAGGGCCGCAATCCGCTCGGCTGGGGAATTCTCGGCCTGTTCTTCTCGATTCTCACATTGATCGTCGTTATCGTGATTCCCAGCAAGAAGTAACCCAGCAAGGCCGCCCTCCTTACGCCGCGGGCTACCGGTCCAGTTGCGAAAGAACTTCGGCGACAACAGACTCCATGACCACGGGCACCTGCTCACCCGTGCCGAGATCCTTCACTCCGACCGTGCCGGATTCGATGTCGCGGTCGCCGAGCACCAGCGCGATGCGGGCGCCGGAACGGTCGGCCGCGCGCATCGCGCCCTTGAGGGCGCGATCGCCGTACGCCAGGTCGACGCGGACGCCGGCGGCGCGCAGCTGCGCGGCCAGCACCGCCAGCTGGAGCTTGGCCTGCTCGCTCAGCGGCACGCCGAACACGTCGCACCGGGTCGTTTCCCCCGCGCTCTTGCCCTCGGCGCGCAGCGCCAGCAGGGTGCGGTCCACCCCGAGCCCGAACCCGATGCCGGAGTGGTCCTGTCCACCGAGCTCGCGCATCAGGCCGTCGTAGCGGCCACCGCCGCCGATGCCGGATTGCGCGCCCAGACCGTCATGCACGAACTCGAAAGTGGTCTTGGTGTAGTAGTCCAGCCCGCGCACCATCCGCGGGTTGATGACGTAGGGCACGCCGAGCGCGTCCAGGTGGGCCAGCACGGTGTCGAAGTGCTGCTTGGCGACGTCGGAGAGGTGGTCGAGCAACACCGGCGCGTCGGCCGTCATGGCCCGCACCGCGGGTCGCTTGTCGTCGAGCACCCGCAGCGGATTGATCTCGGCGCGCTTGCGCGTCTCGTCGTCGAGGTCGAGCCCAAACAGGAACTCCTGCAAGAGTTCCCGATACTGCGGGCGGCAGCTGTCGTCGCCCAGTGACGTGATCTCCAGGCGGAACCCGTCCAGCCCCAGCGAGCGGAAGCCGGCGTCGGCGACGGCGATCACCTCGGCGTCCAGCGCCGGGTCGTCGACACCGATCGCCTCCACGCCGACCTGCTGCAGCTGCCGATAACGGCCAGCCTGCGGACGCTCGTAGCGGAAAAACGGCCCCGCATAACAGAGTTTGACCGGCAGCGCGCCGCGGTCCAGGCCGTGCTCGATCACCGCGCGCACCACCCCTGCGGTGCCCTCGGGCCGCAGCGTGACCGAGCGGTCGCCGCGGTCGGCGAAGGTGTACATCTCCTTGGACACCACGTCGGTGGATTCGCCGACGCCGCGGGCGAACAGGGCGGTGTCTTCGAAGATGGGCAATTCGATGTCGCAGTAGCCGGCCCGCCGGGCGGCGCCCAGCAGCGCGTCCCGCACGGCCACGAACTGGGCCGACTCCGGCGGCACGTAGTCCGGCACCCCCTTGGGCGCAGAAAACGCCGAAAACTCGGTCACCGGCTCAGGCCTTCGATGAACGGGTTGAATCGCCGCTCGGCGCCGATGGTGGTCGCGTTGCCGTGCCCCGGCAGGACCACGGTCTCGTCGTCGAGCACCAGAAGTTTTTCCACGATCGAGGTCAGCAGGTCGCGGCCGCTGCCGCCGTGCAGGTCGGTGCGTCCCACCGAGCGCTCGAACAGGGTGTCGCCGGTGAACACCAGATCGTTCCCGTCCTTCGTCCCCCCTGCCACCCGGAACACCACCGACCCGCGCGTGTGCCCCGGGGTGTGGTCGACGTTGACGCTCACGCTGCCCAGGTCGAGCTTGTCGGCGTCGCGGTCCAGCTCGACGACCTGCTTGGGCTCGCGGAAGAAGGCGCCCGCCACCAGCTGGGCCACCCGCGGGCCCAGGCCGTAGATCGGGTCCTTCAGCATGAACCGGTCCTCGGGATGGATGTAGGTGGGGCAGCCGTAGGTGTCGGACACCTTCTGGGCGGACCACATGTGGTCGATGTGCCCGTGGGTGAGCAACACCGCGGCCGGGGTCAGCCGATTCTCGTCGAGGATGCGCCGCAACGAGCCCATCACCCGCTGCCCCGGATCCACGATGACGGCGTCCGTTCCGGGCCGCTCGGCCAGCACGTAGCAGTTGCACTGCAACACGCCGGCGGGAAATCCGGTGATCAACACGGTTCCCAGTTTCCCACGGGCCCCACTTGACACCGGTCGCGGCGCCCACATTAGCCTGAGCTGGCCACCGACGCCTTTTGCGGGCCCCCGACTTACCAACCATGGAGGCATACGGCCGTGCCCACCAATGAACAGCGACGTGCCAACGCCAAGCGCAAGCTCGAACGGCAGCTGGAGCGCCGCGCGAAGCAAGCCAAGATGCGCCGGATCGTGTTGATCGCCGCCGGATCGATCGTGGCCGTGGCCGCGGTCGTCGCGGTGGCGCTCACGGTCATCAACACCAAGCACGAGCACAAGAGCAATACCGCGGCGAGCACCACGTCCACCGCCGCCAGCAGCTCTCCGGAGTCCACGACGCCCGCCGGGCCGACGCCGCAAGTTCCCCCGTTGCCGCCGTTCAAGGCGTCGGCCGACCTGGGCGCCAACTGCCAGTACCCGGCGGCACCGGAGCCGGCCGCCAAGCAGGTCAAACCGCCGCGCACGGGCAAGGTGCCAACGGACGAGAAGACGGTGAGCATCAGCATGATGACCGATCAGGGACCCGTGGGACTGCTGCTGGCCAACAACCAATCGCCTTGCACCGTGAACAGTTTCATCAGTTTGGCCACGCAGAAATTTTTCGACAACACCAAGTGCCCCCGCCTGACCACTTCGTCTGATCTTGGCGTATTGCAGTGCGGCTCCGGGACGGACAACACCGCTGGCGGTCCTGGCTACCAGTTCGCCAACGAGTATCCGACAGACCAATACCCGCCAAATGACCCCAAAGCGCAACAGCCTGTCATCTATCCGCGAGGTACCGTCGCGATGGCCAATGCCGGACCCGGCACCAACGGCAGCCAGTTTTTCTTGGTCTATAAGGACTCCCAGCTCGCGCCCCGGTACACGGTCTTCGGAAAAATTCAGGACGACGGGCTGGCCACACTGGACAAAATCGCCAAAGCCGGCGTCGCCGGCGGCGGCGAGGACGGGCCACCGGCCACACCTGTCACCATCAAGTCGGTCATACCTGACTGAGTGTGAGTCTGCTGGGCGCTTTCCGATCCGGTTTTTCGCCCCGATCCATCGCGTTCAGCCGTTTCGGCAGCATATGGTCAGTCGAGATCGCGCGCGGAGGCAGGCGGTGAGGGGGCTTGAGTGGCAGCAACGTCCTTCGGCCGCTACCAACTTCTGGATCTGCTGGGCCGCGGCGGAATGGGCGAGGTCTATCGTGCCCATGACACATCGACGCAGCGGATTGTGGCCATCAAACTCCTTCCCGCACATCTGGCCTCAGACCCTGAATTTCAGCGGCGATTCCGTCGCGAAGCGCGCGTAGCGGCAAGCCTCAACGACCCACACGTCGTGCCCATCCACGGCTACGGCGAGATCGATGGTCGGCTTTACGTCGACATGCGCTTGGTGGAGGGCCGCGATCTTCACACGTTGATTACTGACGAAGGCGGGCGGCTCAGCGCCGAGCGTGCCGTCGCGATCATCACGCAAGTCGCGGCCGCGCTCGACAGCGCGCACCGTGCAGACTTGGTGCACCGCGATGTCAAACCCTCAAACATCCTGGTAACAGGAGGCGACTTCGCCTACCTCATTGACTTCGGAATCGCGCGAGGGGCGACTGATACCGCTATGACCAGCACCGGACACATGGTTGGCACACTCGCCTACATGGCGCCCGAGCGGTTCAGCGGTAGAACCGACGCCCGTTCCGACATCTACGCGCTCGCGTGCGTGCTACACGAGTGCCTGACTGGACGACGTCCTTACGGCGGCGATAGCCTCGAACAACAGCTCGCCGGACACTTGAGCGCTACCCCGCCGAAACCATCCGAAGCCCGGGCAGACGTACCGGCGGCTATGGACCCAGTTATCGCCCGCGGTTTGGCGAAGGATCCCAACGAGCGCTATCAGACAGGAGCCGAACTCGCCGCTGCAGCCCGAGCGGCCCTGACAAGCGCGTCCCACAGAACTGAATCCAAGGTGCCCTTGGAAGCCCCGACCCAAGCGGGGTCCGCTCCCGAGATGCCTACGCTCAAGGCAACAGCAGCACAGAGTTCGGTGAAGAAGGCGCGGCGCCCGCCGCCCCAAGCGCCGTCGCAGAGCCAACAACGGCGTGTGGCGGCCAAACTCAAACTCGATGAAGAGCTGCAGCGGCGCTCCGAACAAGCCCGACGACGCCGATTATCGCTGCTCATATTCGGCGGCTTCGGCGTCGCAGCGGTCGCGATCCTCGCGGTAGTGCTCGTCGTCGCCACTTCCAAGTCACCGCCGCAAAGAGGCACAACGGCGGCATCGCCGACCACATCGTCCGTCGTGGAGTCTCCGGAGACCACTAGCACTACGGTTCCGCAGGTAGAGGCCATTCCACCATTGCCGGCGTTCAAACCGTCGGCTGCGTTGGGTGCCGATTGCCGGTACCCACCGTCGCCTTACCCGGCCGCCAAGCAGGTCAAACCGCCGCGCACGGGCAAGGTGCCGACGGATCCGGCCCAGGTGAGCGCCAGCATGGTGACCAATCAGGGCCGCATCGGACTGATGCTGGCCAACAACGAATCACCTTGCACGGTAAACAGTTTCGCGAGCCTGATCGGCCAGAAGTACTTCGACAACACCAAGTGCCACCGGCTGACCACGTCCCCGGACCTGGGCGTCCTGCAATGCGGCGATCCCAAGGGCGACGGCACCGGCGGTCCGGGCTACCAGTTCGCCAACGAGTACCCGACCGACCAGTACCCGCCGAACGACCCGAAGGCGCAACAGCCCGTCCTCTACCCGCGCGGCACCCTGGCGATGGCCAACGCCGGTCCCGGCACCAACGGCAGCCAGTTCTTCATGCTGTACAAGGACTCCCAGCTGCCGCCCCAGTACACCGTTTTCGGCACCATCCAGCCCGACGGACTGGCCACGCTGGACAAGATCGCCAAAGCCGGCGTCGCCGGCGGCGGTGAGGATGGCCCACCGGCCTCCGACGTCACCATCACGTCGCTGTTGCTCGATTAAAGTCAAGCAGCGCAACGCAGACGCCGATCGGTGAGAATCGCGCGGCCTGCGGGCGGTCCACCGCTTAAGGTCGTTGCGTGGGGTCGGAGTCTTTCGGGCAATACCAATTGCTGGACGTGTTGGGCCGCGGCGGCATGGGACAGGTCTAGCGTGCCTACGACGCCGCCACCGATCGGGTCGTCGCCCTGAAGGTGCTGCCGCCGAACTTGGCCGAGGACCAAGAGTTTCAGCAACGATTCCGGCGAGAGGCACGCATAGCGGCGAGCCTCAACGACCCGCACGTGGTGCCCATCCACAGCTACGGCGAGATCGACGGTCGGCTCTACGTCGACATGCGGCTGATCGAGGGCCGCGACCTGTTGCAGTACATCGACCAAAACGGTCGACGGCTCAGTCCCGAGCGCGCGGTCGCGGTCATCGAACAGGTCGCCGCGGCGCTGGACAGCGCCCACCAGGTAGGCCTCATCCACCGCGACATCAAGCCGAAGAACATCTTGGTCACCAACGCGCGTGACTTCGTCTATCTGATCGACTTCGGCATCGCCCGGACGCTGGCCGACACCTCGCTCACCCAGACCGGCCACACGATGGGCACCGTCGCCTACATGGCGCCCGAGCGGTTCAGGGGCACAACCGATCACCGCGCCGACGTGTATTCGCTGGCCTGTGTGCTGCACGAGTGCCTGACCGGCAAGCGTCCCTTTGCCGGCGACAGTCTTGAGGAACAACTCAACGCGCATTTGAACATCCCGCCGCCGCGACCGTCGACAACCTCGGCCGGCGTTCCCCCGGCGCTCGACGCGGTGGTCGCCCGTGGGATGGCCAAAGACCCCGAACACCGCTACCAGTCGGCGATGGAACTCGCCGACGCCGCCAGGGCGGCGGTGACCGGCGCGCCCGGGCCCGCGGCATCGAGTCCCCCACCACCGACCCCGCCGCCACCGGCGGCCACGTCACCCACGCGGGACTTCCCCGCGACGGGCGCGCATCCCGACCAGCGGCCGCCATATCCGCCACCCACACAGTCCCGGCGCCTGCTGCTGGGCATCGTCGGCGCGTCGGCGCTGGCGCTGGCCGCGGTGGTGGCGTTGGTCATCGCGCTGGTCACCCAGGACGACGGCTCCAGCAACAACGCTGCGCCCACGACCCCGACCCGCGCCCGGGTACCGGGCAGGGCGGGGTCGAATCCGGGGCCGACCGGGCCGGCAACGGCGACGGTGCCGCCGCTGCCCGCGTTCGCGCCGCCGGCCGATCTGGGCGCCAACTGCCAATACCCGAGCGCGCCGGACACCATCGTCAAGCCCGTCAACCCGCCCCGGTCCGGCCGGGTCTCCACCGATCCCGCGCAGATCCCGGCCACCATCTCCACCAACGTCGGTGACATCGGCATCCAGCTCGCCAACTCCGAATCCCCGTGCACGGTCAACAGCTTCGTCAGCCTGGCGGAGCAGCAATTCTTCGACAACACGTTGTGCGCCCGCCTGATCAACTCCACCGACGGCGGGTCGCTGCTGTGCGGCGGTCCGGAGTCCGACGGCTCCGGCGGCCCCGGCTACCAATTCGCCGACGAATATCCCACCAACCAGTACCCGGCCGGCGACCCGGCCCTTCGGGCGACCGTGATGTACCCGCGCGGCACCGTGATCATGGCCACCGACGGACCCAACACCAACGGCAGCCAATTCTCCCTGGTTTTCCGGGATTCCGAATTGGATCCACAGAGCACGGTGTTCGGCACCATCAGCGAGGCGGGCCTGGCGGTTCTCGACAAGATCGTCCAGGCGGGCATTGCCGGCAATCGTCAGAGCGGCTCTCCCACCAACCCCGTCACCATCAACTCGGTCCGCGTCGGCTAGCCGCGACCGGCAGGCCCGTTAAGCCGCCGACGTCACCCGGTAGACGTCGAAAACGCCTTCGACGTTGCGCACCACATTGAGCAGGTGGCCGAGGTGCTTGGGGTCACCCATCTCGAAGGTGAACCGGCTGATCGCCACCCGGTCACCGGAGGTGGTGACCGACGCCGAGAGGATGTTGACCTTCTCGTCGGCCAGCACCCGCGTGACGTCGGAGAGCAACCGGTGCCGGTCGAGCGCCTCGACCTGGATGGCCACCAGGAACACCGACGACGGCGACGGCGCCCAGTGCACCTCGATGATGCGCTCGGACTGCTGCTGCAGCGAGGCGGCATTGGTGCAGTCGGTGCGGTGCACGCTCACTCCCCCGCCGCGGGTGACGAACCCCATGATCGCGTCGCCGGGTACCGGCGTGCAGCACTTGGCGAGCTTGGACAGCACGCCCGGGGCCCCGGGGACCGAGACCCCCACGTCGTCGCTGCTGCGGGGGCGCCGCAGCATGGTCGTCGGCGTGGACCGTTCGGCGAGATCCTCCTCGGCCTGGTCGATCCCGCCGAGCTCGGCGAGCAGCCGCTGCACGACATGGCGCGCCGACACGTGGCCCTCACCGATGGCGGTGTAGAGCGCCGACACGTCGGCGTAATGCAGCTCGCGGGCGACCGCGCCCATCGACTCGCCATTCATCAAGCGCTGCAACGGAAGTCCACCACGGCGCACCTCGCGGGCCATCGCGTCCTTGCCGGCCTCCAGCGCCTCTTCGCGGCGCTCCTTGGCGAACCACTGCCGGATCTTCGCCTTGGCGCGCGGCGACACCACGAACTGCTGCCAGTCCCGCGACGGCCCGGCGTTGGGCGCCTTGGAGGTGAACACCTCGACGACTTCCCCGTTTTCCAGCTTGCGTTCCAGCGCCACCAACCGGCCGTTGACCCTGGCGCCGATGCAGCGGTGGCCGACCTCGGTGTGCACCGCGTACGCGAAGTCGATCGGCGTCGACCCCGTCGGCAGGGTGATGACGTCGCCCTTGGGCGTGAAGACGAAGATCTCTTGGACCGCAAGGTCATAACGCAGCGACTCCAGGAACTCGCCCGGGTCGGCGGCCTCCCGTTGCCAGTCGAGCAGCTGGCGCATCCAGGCCATGTCGTCGATCTCGGCGGTGGCATGCGGATGCGGAACGCCGTTGCGGCCCTTGGCTTCCTTGTAGCGCCAGTGCGCGGCGATGCCGTATTCGGCGGTGCGGTGCATGTCGCGGGTGCGGATCTGAATTTCCAGCGGCTTGCCCTCCGGCCCGACGACCGTGGTGTGCAACGACTGGTACACCCCGTATCTGGGCTGGGCGATGTAGTCCTTGAACCGCCCCGCCATGGGCTGCCACAGCGAATGCACGACGCCGACGGCGGCATAGCAGTCCCGGATCTCGTCGCACAGGATGCGGATGCCGACCAGGTCGTGGATGTCGTCGAAGTCGCGGCCCTTGACGATCATCTTCTGGTAGATCGACCAGTAGTGCTTGGGCCGGCCCTCCACCGTCGCCTTGATCTTCGACGCGTTCAGCGTGTTGGTGATCTCGGTGCGGACCTTGGCCAGGTAGGTGTCCCTCGACGGCGCGCGGCCGGCGACCAGCCGCACGATCTCCTCGTACTTCTTGGGGTGCAGGATCGCGAACGACAGGTCCTCCAGCTCCCACTTGACGCTGGCCATACCCAGCCGATGCGCAAGGGGCGCAATGACTTCCAGGGTCTCACGGGCCTTGCGGGCCTGCTTTTCGGGCGGCAGGAAGCGCATGGTGCGCATGTTGTGCAGCCGGTCGGCGACCTTGATCACCAGCACCCGGGGGTCGCGGGCCATCGCGGTGATCATCTTGCGGATGGTCTCGCCCTCGGCGGCGCTGCCCAGCACGACCCGGTCCAGCTTGGTCACGCCGTCGACGAGGTGGCCCACCTCGTCGCCGAACTCCTCGCGCAAAGCCTCGAGCGTGTAGCCGGTGTCCTCGATGGTGTCGTGCAACAGCGCGGCCACCAAAGTGGTGGTGTCCATGCCCAATTCGGCGAGGATGTTGGCGACGGCCAGGGGATGGGTGATGTAGGGATCACCGGAATGGCGCAACTGGGTGGCGTGCCGCTGGTCGGCAACCTCGTAGGCGCGCTGCAGCAACGACAGGTTGGCCTTCGGGTAGATCTCCCGGTGCACCGCCACGAGCGGTTCGAGCACCGGGTTGAGCGTGGTGCGCTGGGCGGTCATCCGCCGGGCCAGCCGGGCCCGGACCCGGCGCGACGCGCTGCTGGGGACCTTCAGCGTCTCGGTCGGCGGCTCCGGCGGCTCGGCCTGTGCGGTGACCTGCTCCCCGACCAGCAGGGCGTCAGCGACGTCGGTCGGCGCGTCAAGCGCCTGCGCCGCGCTCTTGTCGTCCGCCACGTTGGTCACCTCCGACCTCGAGGATATCGCGCAGTGGGCGCTGCTAGACGCGACTCAGGCTGTGCACCGGCAACTCCGCGACCGCCTGACGGCCCCCGAGCGCGGTCAGTTCGAGGATCACCGCCGCCGCGATCACGGTCGCGCCGGTGCGTTCCAGCAGGCGGGCCGCCGCGGCGAGGGTGCCCCCGGTGGCCAGCACGTCGTCGATGATCACGACGTGCCGGCCGCGCAGGTCGATGCCGTCCGCCGGGATTTCCAGCGTGGCACTGCCGTACTCCAGGTCGTAGTGCTCGGCGTACACCGGCGGCGGCAGCTTTCCGCCCTTGCGGATGGCCAGCACACCCGTGCGCAGCCGGTCGGCGACGGCCGCCGCGGCCAGGAACCCGCGGGAGTCGATCCCGGCCACCAGGTCGGCGCCGGAGGCGATCTCGGCCAGCGCGTCGGTGACCGCCGTCAACCCCCGCGGGTCGGCGAACAACGGGGTCAGGTCCTTGAACTGGACCCCCGGCTTGGGAAAGTCGGACACCTCGCGCAGCAGGGAGGCGATGACGCTCGCCACCGGCGCGCTCCCGCCGACACTCGTCACCGGAGCCTCATTGCACTAGAGCCCATCGGTCCATGTTCCAGCCCGCGCCCCAGCGAGTCGGGTTCTTGGTCACGGCATACATCTTCTTCGACATCAACAGCGTGCGTTGCTGCCGGTAGAGGGGCAAAGTCGGCATGTCGCCCCACAGTATCGGCGCCGCCTCCCCCAGCAGCCTGACGCGCTCGGCGGGGTCGGCCGACACCGCCAGTGCCCCGATCGTGCTGTCGACCTGCGGATTGGAGTACCCCGACAGGTTGTTGCCGTTGCCGCTGTGCAGGTCGTAGGCATCCATCGCCGACGACCCCGTCGATCCGCTGCCGGTGGCTCCGCCGGTGCTGGCCAGGAGCACGTCGATCTTTCCGTCCTTGAGCGCTTGCGGCCCCGAGGTGTCCAGGGCGACGTTGGCGACGGTGATGCCCGCAGCGGCACAGGATTTGGTGATCACCCCGACGTTGACCGCGAGCCGCGCGTTGGGCCCCTGGTAGCCGATCCGCACCGTCATCGGCGCACCACCGAGCGCGTCGCGGGCGGCGGCGGGGTCGGCCTTGCCGAACTGGCCGGCCTCGGCGGCGCCGTCACCGGCGGTGACCGGGTCGTCGGTGGCCGGGTTCAGGCGCGAATTGGCGATCGGCACCCCGGCGTCGCGCGCGAGCGTGTCGCGCGGTGTGCACAGCGCGAGCGCGCGCCGGGCCTTCGGCTGCGAGAGCGGCCCCTGCGGCGCGAAGATCAGCTGCTCGACACCGGCCGACGGCGAATCGGTGCGGCCGTAGTTGTCCGGGGTCGTCAGCGTTCCCGAGGAGCCCGCCGCCACGTCGACCACGTCGACGCTGCGGTTGTTGACCCGGTCCTGAATGTCGGGCCCCTGGGGCCAGACGATGATCCGCTTGGTGACCGCCCTGGGACCCCACCATCGGTCGTTGGCGACGAGCACCACCGCGCCGCCGTCCAGGATGCGTTCGATCTTGTACGGCCCCGACGACGGGAAGCGCTTGAGGGCCTCGTCGGGTTTCAAGCCGGGCTTGAGGTCCCAGATCGTGTTCCACAGCTTGGCGATCTGCGCCACGAGTTGGGCATTGTTGCTCAGCAAGGCCGCCGTCACATCGACGTGGAGCTGGTCGGCGATGATGTGCGACGGCATCAGCGAGGTGGCGGTGAACAGCTGGTTGTAGTCCACGACGCCGCGGTCCGGGATGAACGACACCCGGGCCTTCTTCTGCCCGGGCAGGCACTCGACGTTGGCGATGTCGAGGTAACCGGCCTGGGTGGCGGCGTTGAAGTCGGGATACCGGCCGGACTGGGCCGCCCAGGCCAGCACCAGGTCGTCGCAGGTCACCGGCTTGCCGTCGGAATAGACGGCGTTGTCGGCGATCTGGTAGTCCAGCACCAGCGGCGAACCACTTACCACCGAGACGGTGCCGAAGTCACGATCGGCGACCGTCTGCCCGTCCGGGCCGTGATAGCTGAAGCCGGTGAGCGTGCGGGCGAACGCCTGCGCCCCGGCCGACGCGGCGCCCACGACGGTGTTGGTGTTGTAGGTGACCAGCGGGCCGTCGACGACGTAGTCGATCTGGGAGGCGGCGCTACCCGAGCACGCGGTCAGCGTGGCGGCCGCCACGAGCGTTACGGCCAAACCGATAGCGCCCCCGACGAGGCGATACCTGGTGGCCATGGCGACTACCGCCGGCCGGCGTTTCGCTTGCCGCTCGGACGCCGGGTTCCGGTCGGGCGCACCGGGCGCGCACCCGGCGCCGGCTTGTTCGGTGCGGGCTTGTCGGACGGTGCGGGCTTGTCGGACGGTGCGGGCTTGTCGGACGAGGTGGCCTGCGACGACGCCGATTCGTCCTCGGTGGACTTCACTTCCTGGGCGGGCTCGGCCCCGGCCTTGCGGCGCCGCGTGACGCGGCGGCTGTGCGTGCGCACCAGTTCGGTGCGCTCGCGCAGGGTGACCAGCAGCGGCGTCGCGAAGAAGATCGACGAGTAGGTGCCCACCAAGATGCCGACCAGCTGCACCAGCGCCAGGTCCTTGAGCGTGCCGACGCCCAGCAGCCACACCGCCACGACCATCAGCGCCAGGACGGGCAACACCCCGATCAGGCTGGTGTTGATGGAGCGCATGAACGTCTGGTTGATCGCGAGGTTGGCCTGCTCGGCGAAGGTGCGCCGGGTGGTGTGCTGGAAGCCGTGGGTGTTCTCCTCGACCTTGTCGAAGACGATGACGGTGTCGTACAGGGAGAAGCCGAGAATCGTCAGCAGGCCGATGACGGTGGCCGGGGTGACTTCGAAACCGACCAGCGAATACACCCCCGCGGTCACGGTCAGGTCGAAAACCATGGTCGTCAGCGCGGAGATGGCCATGTACCGCTCGTATCGCACCGTGATGTACAGGCTGACCAACGCCAGGAACACCACCAGCGCGATCACTGCCTTGGTGGTGATCTGATCACCCCAGGTCTCGGACACCGCCGCGTCGCTGATGGCCTGCTTACTGGGCTTACCGTCCGCACCCTTCGGCTGGAAGGCGTCGAACAGGGCATTGCGCAGCTTGGACGTCTGATCGTTGGACAGCGTTTCCGAGCGGATCTGCACCGTAGCCGAGGCGCCGCTCCCGACGATCACCACCGATTCCGGGTCGCGGCCGATGGCCTTCCGGAAGACGTCGGACACCGCCGCGGTCGTGACGGTGCCCGACGAGCCGGCGGTGGGCATCGACACCGTGGTGCCGCCGTTGAAATCGATCCCGAAGGTGAAGCCCCGCAACAGGATTGACAGTATCGCCACCGCGACGATCGCTCCGCTGATCCCGTACCAGAGGCGGCGCCGGCCGATCACCTCGAACGCACCGGTGCCGGTGTAGAGCCGAGAGATGAAGCTGTGCCGCGGCTGGCCGGCGCCGCCGTCGGTCATTTGCACGGTGCCTTCGGACGCTTCGGTGAGTTCGACCGCGTCCTTGGACGCCTTGGAGGCACTCATGCGCTATCCCCGTCCCGTCTTCACTTGCGACGAAGCCCGGCGCTCGCGGGCGACCTGCTGTATTGCGCCCAGGCCGTTGTATGCGGGTTTCGCCAATGTCGGTGACTTGGACGCCAGGTAGATCAGCGGCCACGTCACCAGGAACACCACCACGATGTCGAGGATCGTGGTGAGGCCCAATGTGAACGCGAAGCCCTTCACCTGGCCGATCGCCAGGGCGTAGAGCACCGCGGCGGCCAGGAAGGTGACGGCGTTGCCCGACACGATCGTCTTGCGGGCGCGCACCCAGCCTCGGGGCACCGCCGACCGGAACGACCGGCCTTCACGGATCTCGTCTTTGATGCGTTCGAAGAACACCACGAACGAGTCGGCGGTGGTGCCGATGCCGATGATCAGACCCGCGATACCCGCAAGATCCAGGGTGTAGTTGATCTGCCGGCCCAGGATCACCAGGATTGCGAAAATCATTGCACCGGAAGCGGTTAGCGAGAGCGCGGTAAGCAGGCCCAGTACCCGGTAATACAGCAACGAGTACACCAACACCAAGACCAACCCGATCGCGCCGGCGATCAGCCCCGCCCGCAGCGAGGTCAATCCCAGTGTCGCCGAAACGGTTTGGGCCTCCGAAGCCTCGAAGGACAACGGCAGCGAGCCGTATTTCAGGACGTTGGCCAGCTGCTTGGCCGTCGCGGCGGTGAACGGCGGGTCGCCACCGGTGATCTGGGTCCGGCCGCCGGGGATGGCTTCCTGGATCATCGGGGCGCTGACGACCTGGGAGTCCAGCGTGAAGGCGGTCTGGGTGCCGATGTGGGCGGCGGTGAAGTCGGCCCAGGTGTTGGCCGCCGCCGGCTTGAATTGCACGTCGACGACGTAACCGATGCCGCGCTGATTCATGCCCGAGGTGGCGTCCTGGATCTGGTCGCCGCTGATGATCGACGGCGCCAGCAGGTAGGCCACCTTGTGGTCGGTCGAGCAGGTCACCAGGGGCAGATTCGGGTCGTCGTTGCCGGCCAGGATGTCCTCTTTGTCGCAGCGGGTCGCCTGGAACTGCAGTGCGAGGAACTGGACGCCCTGGCGGGTGCTCTGGCGCCACTTCTTCTCATCGGCGATGCGGTCGGCGAGCTCCTTGCGCGGGTCGGGCGGTGCCGGCTGCTCACCCGGGGGCATGTCCGCCGGTGGCGCGTTGCCCGCGGGCGCCGGCGGCGGCGCGGGGCTGGGCGGTGGGGGCGGCGGGTCCTGCGGGTACGGCCGTGGCTGGGCCGGCGCTCGGCCGCCCGTCGGCGCGGGCTGAGCCGGCGCGGGCTGGCCGGGGGGCGGCGCCTGGCCCGGCGCGGGCTGGCCGGGGGGCGGCGCCTGGCCCGGGGGCGGCGCCTGGCCCGGCGGTGGGGCCTGCGGGGCGGGCTTGGGCTGGACCGCCTGCGCCGGCATCGAGTTGAGCACCGGGCGGATGTAAAGGCGGGCGGTCTGTCCCAGGTTGCGGGCCTCGTTGCCGTCGTTTCCGGGAACGGTGATGACCAGGTTGTCGCCGTCGACCACGACCTCGGAACCGGAGACGCCCAGCCCGTTGACCCGCGCGCTGATGATCTGCTGTGCCTGCGCCAGCGCATCGCGGCTCGGGCGCGACCCGTCCGGGGTGCGCGCGGTCAACGTGACGCGGGTGCCGCCCTGAAGGTCGATGCCGAGCTTGGGGGCGGCGCGCTTGTCCCCGGTCAGGAACACCAAAAGGTAGACGCCGACGAGCAGCAACAGGAAAACCGACAGGTAGCGGGCAGGGTGCACCGGCGCCGAAGACGATGCCACGTTCCTTCTATCTCCTCGAGTATCGGTTCTTACCCCGGACAGAGCCTAATGTCGTGCACCCGCCCGTTGCGCAAGCGGTCCGCCCGCCGCGGCCTTCGGGCGGGATTTGCCGTCAGGAATCCTTGGGCAGCCGGCCCTCGTCGAATTCTGCCAAGTCGTCGGAGTCGTCTCCGTCGGCCAGGTCGTCATCGTCGGGCAGGATCCGGTCGCGGATGGCCAGCTTCATCCACGTCGTCACCACGCCGGCCGCGATCTCGAGGTCGACCGTGTCGTCCGTGATCGCGACGACGGTCGCCTGCAGGCCGGACGTCGTATGCACACGGTCACCCGGCTGCAATGACTCGTGCAGGTCGATGGTGGCCTGCATCGCGCGCTTCTGGCGCCGCGATGCGAAGTACATGAACCCACCCATGATGAGCAGGAAGGGCAGGAACAGGATCAAACTCTCCATGAACGGGCCTGTCTTTTCGTAGTGGCTTTCGTAGTGGCTTTCGTAGTGGCATTGAAGGGCATTGGTGCCGGGACGACCCGCAGGCCGCGCACCTCGTACCGGCCAGTGTGCCATTGGCGCAGGTCGTACCCGAGCGCCGCGGTGCGCGAGAGGCTCGTCGGCGCGGAGCCGGATAGGCTTTAGTGGCGACGTGACAGGCGCGCCGCGGTGAGGAGAAGATCGTGGCCGGCCTCGAGCAGACTCGTCAGCTGGTCACCGAAATCCCCGGTCCCGCTTCGCTGGAACTGACCAAGCGCCGCTCCGCGGCGGTGTCTCACGCGGTGAACGTCTCGCTGCCGGTGTTCGTGGCGCGCGCCTTCGGCGGCATCATCGAGGACGTCGACGGCAACCGCCTCATCGACCTGGCTTCCGGCATCGCGGTGACCACCATCGGCAATTCGTCGCCCCGGGTGGTGGAGGCCGTGCGCGCGCAGGTTGCCGAATTCACCCATACCTGCTTCATGGTCGTGCCGTACGAGCAGTACGTCGCCGTCGCCGAGGAGCTCAACCGGATCACGCCGGGGCCCGGCGAGAAGCGCTCGGTGTTGTTCAATTCCGGCGCCGAGGCGGTCGAGAACGCCGTGAAGGCCGCCCGGTCGTACACGCGCAAGCCCGCCGTCGTGGCGTTCAACCACGCCTACCACGGCCGCACCAACCTGGCGATGGCGCTGACCGCGAAGTCCATGCCGTACAAGAGCGGCTTCGGTCCGTTCGCCCCCGAGGTCTACCGGGCTCCGGTGTCCTACCCGTACCGCGACGGTCTGCTCGACAAGGAGCTGGCCACCGACGGGGAGAAGGCCGCCGCCCGGGCGATCGACGTCATCGAAAGCCAAGTCGGCGCCGACAGCCTGGCCGCCGTCATCATCGAACCGATCGCCGGCGAAGGCGGCTTCATCGTGCCCGCCGAGGGCTTCCTGCCCACCCTGCTCGACTGGTGCCGGTCGAACGACGTGGTGTTCATCGCCGACGAGGTGCAGACGGGATTCGCTCGTACCGGTGCGATGTTCGCCTGCGAGCACGAGGGCCCGAACGGTCTGGAGCCCGACCTGATCTGCACGGCCAAGGGCATCGCCGACGGGCTGCCACTGTCGGCGGTCACCGGCCGCGCGGAGATCATGGACGCATCGCATGCCGGCGGTTTGGGTGGCACATTCGGCGGCAACCCGATCGCTTGCGCGGCAGCGCTGGCCACCATTTCCACGATCGAAAGTGACGGACTGATCGAGCGGGCCCGACAGCTGGAACGGCTGATCACCGAACCGCTGTTGCGTCTGCAGGCCGGCGATGACCGGATCGGCGATGTGCGGGGCCGTGGCGCCATGATCGCCATCGAGTTGGTGAAGTCGGGAACCGCCGAACCCGACGCGGAGCTGACCCGGAAACTGTCCACCGCGGCCCACGCGGCCGGAGTCGTCGTGTTGACCTGCGGCATGTTCGGCAACGTCATCCGGCTGCTGCCGCCGCTGACCATCGGTGACGAGCTGCTGAACGAGGGGCTCGACATTTTGGGCCGGCTGCTCCGCGACCTGTAGACCTGCGGACTCGACGGGCCCGCGTGGGGAATCTCACAAACTGGCCGCGCCGGGTCCATGGTGAAATAACGTTACTTTAGCTAACGTTCTAATGGGCAGCGCATCGGCGCCGAAATGACTCACTATCTTTCATTGCGAGGGAATTGTTTTATGTCGACCATCAATCACGACGAGCGGCTCGAGCGCCGTATCGAGGACCTCACCGCACACGACCCACAGTTCGCCGCCGCCCGTCCCGACCCGGCGGTCGAAGCGGCCGTCGAGAAGCCCGGCCTGGGGCTCCCTCAGGTCATCCGCAGCGTGCTCGAGGGGTATGCGGAGCGCCCGGCGCTGGGGCATCGGGTGGTGGAATTCGTCGAGGACCCGGCGACCGGGCGCACCCGGCTCGAGCTGCTCCCCCGCTTCGAGACCATCACCTACCGTGAGCTGGGCGACCGGGTCGGAGCGCTTGGCCGCGCCTGGGCCCACGGCGACGTGCACGCCGGTGACCGCGTCTGCGTGCTGGGTTTCAACAGCGTCGACTACGCCACCATCGACACGGCGCTGGCCACGATCAGCGCGGTGTCGGTTCCGCTGCAGACCAGCGCGTCGTTGACGTCGCTGCAGCCGATCGTGACCGAGACCGAGCCCACCTTGATCGCGGCGAGCGTGAACCAGCTGCCCGAGGCCGTCGAGTTGATCCTGAGCGGCCACCGGCCCGCCAAGCTGCTGGCGTTCGACTACCACCCCGAGGTCGACGACGAGCGCGAGGCGGTGGAGACCGCGCGCACGCGGCTGGCGGACTCCGGCGTGGTGGTGGAGACGCTGGCCGAGGTGCTCGAGCGGGGCGAGGCGCTGCCGGACGCGCCGCTGCCCGCCGGCGAGGAGCCCGACCCCCTGGCGCTGCTGGTCTACACCTCCGGCAGCACGGGTGCGCCCAAGGGTGCGATGTACCCGCAGAGCAACGTCGCCAAGATTTGGCGCCGGGGCAGCAGGAATTGGTTCGGGGAGAGCGCCGCGTCGATCACCCTCAACTTCATGCCGATGAGCCACGTCATGGGCCGCGGCATCCTGTACGGCACGCTGGGCAACGGCGGCACCGCCTACTTCGCGGCCAAGAGCGACCTCTCGACGCTGCTGGAAGACCTCGAGCTGGTGCGGCCCACCGAGCTGAACTTCGTCCCGCGCATCTGGGAGACGCTGTTCGGCGAATTCCAGCGCCAGGTCGAGCGGCGGCTGACCGACGGCGCTGACCGCCAAGCCATTGAGTCGCAGGTGCTGGCCGAGCAGCGGCAGTACCTGCTGGGCGGTCGGTTCATCTTCGCGATGACGGGCTCGGCCCCCACCTCCCCGGAGTTGCGCACCTGGGTCGAGTCCCTGCTCGAGATGCACCTGAGGGACGGCTACGGCTCCACCGAGGCCGGCATGGTGTTGTTCGACGGCGAGATTCAGCGCCCGCCGGTCATCGACTACAAGCTCGTGGACGTCCCGGACCTCGGCTACTTCAGCACCGACCGGCCGTACCCGCGTGGTGAGCTGTTGCTGCGGACCGAGAACATGTTCCCCGGCTACTACAAGCGGGCCGAGACCACCGCCAACGTGTTCGACGAAGACGGCTACTACCGGACCGGCGACGTGTTCGCCGAGGTGGCGGCCGACAAGCTGGTGTACGTCGACCGCCGCAACAACGTGTTGAAGCTGGCGCAGGGCGAGTTCGTCACCCTGGCCAAGCTGGAGGCCGAGTTCGGTAACAGCCCGCTGGTGCGCCAGATCTATGTCTACGGCAACAGCGCGCAGCCCTACCTGCTGGCCGTCGTGGTGCCCACCGAGGAGGCGCTGGAGCGCTGGGACCTCGAGACGCTCAAGGGAAAGATCGCCGACTCGCTGCAGGACGTCGGGCGTCAGGCCGGGCTGCAGTCCTACGAGGTGCCACGCGACTCCATCATCGAGACCACGCCGTTCAGCCTGGAGAACGGCCTGCTGACCGGGATCCGCAAGCTGGCGTGGCCGAAGCTGAAGCAGCACTACGGCGAGCGGCTCGAGCAGCTCTACGCCGAGCTGGCCGAGGGGCAGGCCAACGAATTGGCCGAGTTGCGCCGCAACGGCGCGAACGCGCCGGTGCTGCAGACGGTGAGCCGGGCCGCGGCCGCGATGCTGGGCACGGCGACCACGGAGTTGACCCCCGACGCGCACTTCACCGATCTCGGCGGGGACTCGTTGTCGGCGTTGACCTTCGGCAACCTGCTGCGCGAAATCTTCGACATCGACGTCCCGGTGGGTGTCATCGTCAGCCCGGCCAGCGACCTGCAGGCCATCGCCAACTACATCGAGGGCGAGCGCCAGGGCACCAAGCGGCCGAACTTCGCCTCGGTTCATGGCGGGGTGCACGGACGAGGCGCCACCACGGTGCACGCCGCCGATCTCACCCTGGACAAGTTCCTCGAGGCGGAGACGTTGACCGCGGCGCCGAGCCTGCCCAAGCCCACCACCGAGGTGCGGACGGTGTTGCTGACCGGTGCGACCGGCTTCCTGGGCCGCTACCTGGCCCTGGAATGGCTCGAGCGCATGGACATGGTGGACGGCAAGGTGATCGCCCTGGTGCGGGCCAAGTCAGACGACGAGGCGCGCGCCCGGCTGGACAGGACGTTCGGCGTCGGCACTGCCGAAGGCGACCCGAAGTTGGTGGGGCACTACCGGGAACTGGCCGCCGACCACCTGGAGGTGATCGCCGGCGACAAGGGCGAGGCCAACCTCGGCCTGGACCAGCAGACCTGGCAGCGGCTGGCCGACACGGTCGACCTGATCGTCGACCCGGCCGCCCTGGTCAACCACGTGCTGCCGTACAGCGAGCTGTTCGGTCCCAACGCGCTGGGCACCGCCGAGCTGATCAGGATCGCGCTCACCACCAAGCTGAAGCCGTACACCTACGTGTCGACGATCGGGGTGGGTGACCAGATCAAGCCGGGCGAGTTCGTCGAGGACGCCGACATCCGGCAGATCAGCGCGACCCGCGAGGTCAACGACGATTACGCCAACGGCTACGGCAACAGCAAGTGGGCCGGAGAGGTGCTGCTGCGCGAGGCGCACGACCTGTGCGGCCTGCCCGTCGCGGTGTTCCGGTGCGACATGATCCTGGCCGACACCACCTACGCGGGACAGCTCAACCTGCCGGACATGTTCACTCGGCTGATGCTGAGCCTGGTCGCCACCGGTGTCGCGCCCGGTTCGTTCTACGAACTGGACGCCGAGGGCAACCGTCAGCGTTCGCACTACGACGGCCTGCCGGTCGAGTTCATCGCCGCCGCGATCTCCACGCTGGGGACGCAGGTGCTGGACGACGGGGACGGCTTCCAGACCTACCACGTGATGAACCCGTACGACGACGGCATCGGTCTCGACGAGTACGTCGACTGGCTGGTCGAGGCGGGCTACGGGATCCACCGCATCGCCGACTACGGCGAGTGGCTGCGGCGGTTCGAGGCGGCGATGCGCTCCCTGCCGGAGCGGCAACGCCAGTACTCGCTGCTGCCGCTGCTGCACAACTACCAGGAGCCGGACAAGCCGATCACCGGATCGATGGCAACGACCGACCGCTTCCGCGCCGCGGTGCAGGAGGCCAAGATCGGCCCCGACAAAGACATTCCACATGTCTCGGCGCCGATCGTCGTCAAGTACGTCACCGACCTGCAGCGGCTCGGGCTGCTGTAGAGCCGGAAAGCGATGGCCCGCCCCTCCGGGGCCGGGCCATCGCTGTTCGTGAACGAGTTACTGCTGAGGGTGCGGCCAGCGCAGGTACGCGGCGTTGGCACCCGACGCCGGGCCCGAGCGATGGCGACGCCACCCCCGCTTCGGCTCCGGGTCGGCCGCCGAGCGCGGCTTGGTCAGCGCGCCCGAGGACACCTCGGCCGGCTCGTACGTCAATTCCCGGTACGGTTCGACGCCCGGCGCCGCGGCGGCCGCCGCCGGCGCCAGGGGCTGCACGTCACGCGCCAGGCGCACGGCCGTACGCGCCAGCACCACGCCGCCCACGAAGATGATCAGCGCACCCAGACCGGAGAAGTAGGTGACCTCGAGCACCGCGCGCTTGCGCTCGGTGGCGGCGATCGGGTCACCGGCTGAGCCGATTCCCAGCAGCGGCGCGAGCTGACCACCGACGACGAACCAGGCGCCGGCCAGGACCGCCAGCCATCCGCCCAGCATCGCCGCCACGCGGTTTCCGGCGACGATCAACAAGAGACCGCCCAGCACGGTCGCGGCTCCCGGCAGAACCTCGAGCCACCCCCGAGCCGTACTCCACGCCCACTCCCGATCGGGTGTGTAGGCGAAATTGAAGCGCGGTCCGACAAACGGTATTAACGCCCCCCAAGCTCCCAGAATGACCAGAAGCAATCCGCTGACCGCGCCACGCGAACGCGGCATGCGCAGCCCGCGGGGTTGGCCGTCTTCTGCGTATTTCATGACATCCCCTCGTTGAATACCGGGCCTATTTCCGGCCCGACATGGGTACCCGGCGGTTTCCACTCGTAACCCATATGGCCGGCAAAAGCCACCGCCCCCAGGGGCTATTGGGGCTGGTGAGGCGCGTGTTGCTACTGAAGCCCGAGTAGCAGCAGGACGATCGCGATGACCGGGAAGGCGCCTTGCGTCACCGCGGCACGCGCCTTGTCCGGCGCGGAAACCAGCAGCACCGCCGCGGCCGCGGCCATGGAGCCGGCGCCGGCGAAAATCAGTGCCGCACCAACGGCGTTGTGCCGCAACACGATCGCGACGATGCCGACGCCGCTGACCACGGCCAGGAACAGGTTGTAGAAGCCTTGGTTGAAGGCGAGCAGTTTGGTGGTCTCGGCCTCCTCGGCCGTGGTGCCGAACGTGGCGCGGGTGCGCGGTGAGGTCCAGGTCAACGATTCCATCACGAAGATGTACAGGTGCAGTAACGCCGCCAGTGCGGCGAATATCAACCCGGCAGTGATCACCGTTCCTCCTCGCCAGTCGAGGCCTGCGCGATGGACTCTACCGACCTGCGGTTGCCCCTCAACGCGAAACGGCGCCGGCAGCCGAGGGCTGCCGGCGCCTCCCGAGTTAGGCGGTTACCGCCTAAACGCCCGCGTGGTGGTGTCGGTGGAACAGGCCGCCGGCGCGCCGGCCGAATAAACCACGCCCGTTGCGCCCGCGGGTCTCCGGCTCGGCTTCCATTCGGTCCGTCCGTGCCCGCGTCAGGCCGCGAGCCTCGTCGTGCGGTTCATCCTCCGCCAGGGCATCCCCTGCCACGGGCGCCGGTTCCGTCACGACGACGTCTCGCGCGTGCCGAACGGCCAGCCACGCCACGGCGGCCCCGCCCAGGAACACGATCAGCGCACCCAGACCGGTGAAGTAGGTGACCTCGAGCAGGGCTCGTTTCAGGTCCGTGGCTGCCACCGGTTGGCCGACGTCCCCGATGCCCAGTGTCGACGCGAATGCGCGGCCGACCACGAACCAGGCGCCGCCGACGACCGCCAGCCAGCCACCGAGCACGGCGCTGGCACGATTACTGGTCACAAGCACCAGCAGGCCGCCCACTACTACGACGGCCCCGGGGAGTACCTCCAGCCAACCTTTGGCCGCAGTCCACGTCCATGCCGGGTCGGACATGTAGGCCCAGCCGGTGTTGGGCCCGAAGAACGGCACCAATGCACCCCACGCACCCAGAAGAATCAGGAGTAGCCCGGTCAGCGCGCCGCGGGTACGCGGCATGTACAGCGCGCGATGGCGTTCAGAGTCGTAGTGCGTGGTCCTCATCAGAATCTCCTTCACCAGGTATTACTGCTGTGACCTTGGTTACCCGACGGCGCCGGCCTGTAACCGGCGCGAGTCATTCGCTGTGACCATCGCGCGGGGCGCGCCCGGGGTCGCCCGCGCTGGCCTGCCCTGGTGGCGGCGGCCTGACCAGGCCGGGGCCCGGACCGGCTCGGCGCCCGCCCATGGGCTCCGCGCAAAGGTCACGATTTGGCCGCAAATCGCCAAGCCCCCGACGACGGCGGGCGAACCAGCTCCGCCAGCTACTCGAACAGGCCGGGCTGACCGAGCCCGGCCACGCCGGCCGGCGGACTCAGGCCGAGGTGCGTCCACGCCTGTGCGGTGGCCACCCGGCCGCGCGGCGTCCGCGCGACCATCCCGGCGCGGACCAGGAAGGGCTCACACACCTCCTCGACGGTGGCCGCCTCTTCGCCGACGGCCACCGCCAGCGTCGAAACCCCGACCGGACCGCCGCCGAAGCTGCGGGTCAGCGCCGACAGCACCGCCCGGTCCAGCCGGTCCAGTCCGAGTTCGTCGACGTCGTAGACCGCGAGCGCGGATTTGGCCACGTCGCGGGTGATCACCCCGTCGGCCCGGACCTCGGCGAAGTCCCGGACCCTGCGCAACAGCCGGTTGGCGATGCGCGGCGTGCCGCGCGAGCGCCGGGCGATCTCCTCGGCCGCCTCGGCGCCCAGCTCGATACCCAGGATGCCTGCCGATCGCGCCAGCACCAGCTCCAGCTCGGCGGGCTCGTAGAAGTCCATGTGCGCGGTGAAACCGAACCGGTCGCGCAGCGGGCCGGTCAGCGCGCCGGACCGCGTGGTGGCGCCGACCAGCGTGAAGGGCGCCACCTCGAGGGGTATCGACGTCGCCCCGGGCCCCTTGCCGACCACCACGTCGACCCGGAAGTCCTCCATGGCCAGGTACAGCATTTCCTCGGCCGGCCGGGCGATGCGGTGAATCTCGTCGATGAACAGCACGTCGTGCTCGACCAGGTTGGACAGCATGGCGGCCAGGTCACCGGCGCGTTCCAGCGCGGGACCCGACGTCACCCGCAACGACGACCCGAGCTCGGCGGCGATGATCATGGCCAGCGACGTCTTGCCCAGCCCGGGCGGACCCGACAGCAGGATGTGATCCGGTGTGCTGCCGCGGTTCTTGGCCCCCTCGATCACCAGTGAAAGCTGTTCGCGGACTCGGGGCTGGCCGATGAACTCCCGCAGCGAACGCGGCCGCAGGCTGACGTCGATGTCGCCCTCCCCGACGGCCAGCACCGGGGAGATCTCGCGCTCGGCGAAGTCGTCGCTCATCGGGACTTACCCAGCAGCGACAGGGCGGCGCGCAGGGCGCCGGACGTCGTCGCGTCCTGCTCGGTGGCCAGCACCCTGTCGGTGGCCTCTTCGGCCTGCTTGACCGCGAAGCCCAGGCCGACCAGGGCCTCCACCACCGGCCCCCGCACCGCGTGCCCGTTGACGACGGATGCGCCGGCCGATGGGCCCGCCGCACCGGCGCCGACCTTGTCCCGCAGCTCGAGCACCATCCGTTCGGCCCCGCGTTTGCCGATCCCGGGGACGCGGGTCAGCGCGGCGACATCGCTGTCGTGCAGCACCTGCCGCAGCGCCGCGGCGTCGTGAACCGCCAGCGTCGCCATCGCCAGGCGGGGCCCGACGCCCGACACCGTCAGCAGCGTCAGGAACAGGTCGCGGGTATCGGAATCGGGGAACCCGTACAGCGTCATCGAGTCCTCCCGCACCACCATCGCGGTGATCAGCCGGGCTTCGGTCCCGGTGCGCAGCGTCGCCAGCGTCGACGGGGTCGCGTTCACCCGGTAGCCGACGCCGGCGGCCTCGATCACCACGTGATCGAGCGCCACCCCGAGCACCTCTCCGCGCACCGAGGCGATCATCGCGCGGCCTTCAGCTTGGCCAGATACGCGTGCCGCTGTTGGGCGGCCAGCGCTTCGGCCGCGGCCACCCGGGCCATCATCGGCGCCCTCCAGCAATGACAGATCGCCAGCGCCAGCGCGTCGGCCGCGTCGGCCGGTGTCGGCTTGGCTTGCAGCGCAAGGATTTTCGTGACCATCGCGGTGACCTGAGCCTTGTCCGCGGCGCCGTTGCCGGTGACGGCGGCCTTGACCTCGCTCGGCGTATGGAAGTGCACGTCGATGCCCCGCTTGGCCGCCGCCAGCGCGACGACCCCGCCGGCCTGCGCGGTGCCCATCACCGTCGACACGTTCAGTTGGGAGAACACCCGCTCGATGGCCACGACGTCCGGTTGATGGGTCGCCAGCCAATGCTCGACGGCATCGCTGATGGCCAGCAACCTTCTTGCCAGCGGTGCATCCGACGGGGTCCGCACCACGTCGACGTCCAGCGCGACCACGTTTCGCCCGCGCCCACTTTCCACGACCGACAGTCCGCATCGGGTCAGTCCGGGGTCGACGCCCATCACCCGCATTGCCCGCTCCCACCTGTAGAACAGCTGTTCGATACCCTAGCGGCCGGGGCCGACCGGTTCGCGGAGGACACGCGGCGGCGGCGCCAATTCCCGGGTCGGGAAGTTAGAGCGTCGAACCCCCGCAAAAGCTGTTAGCTTTAGCCGACGTTCGCTCAAGCATTGTGGCAACGGAAGGGTCCGCGTGGGATCACTGCTGGTCGTTATCGCGATCGTGCTGTTCATCGCGTCCGTCGTGGTGCTCGTCATCGCTTTGCGGCGCCCCAAGCAGGCGGGCCCCCCGCGGGGGCGCCAGGATCCGCTCTCGTTCAACGCGATGCCGGAGTTCGGGCCCCGCCAACTCGGCCCCGGCGCCATCGTCAGCTACGGCGGCGTCGACTACGTGGTGCGCGGATCGGTGACGTATCGCGAGGGCCCGTTCGTGTGGTGGGAGCACCTGCTGGAGGGCGGCGATGAGCCCATCTGGTTCAGCGTCGAGGAGGACGACGGGCGCCTCGAGCTGGCGATGTGGGTCAGCCGCAAGGACGTCACGCTGCAGCCGGGTGACCAGTACGTGGTCGACGGGGTGACGTTTCACGAGTCCGAACGCGGTCGCGCCTCGTTCACCACCGAGGGCACCACGGGCCTGCCGGCGGGCGGCGAGATGGAGTTCGTCGACTGCGCGAACTCCGACGAGTCCGCGCTGCTCTCGTTCGAGCGCTGGGCGCCGGGCATGCCGTGGGAGGTCTCGACCGGCAAGCCCGTGCTGACGGGCGAGCTGACCGTGTATCCGGCGCCCCCGCCGTCCTCCTCCTAGGAGCGCGTGGGTGCCGCTTCATCAGCTCGCCGTAGCGCCCTCGGACGTGTCGGGGCGGAAGCTCGGACTCGCCCTCAACGCGCCCGCACCGCCTCCGCTGGCGACGTGCCTGCTGGGCCACCCCGACGGCGGCGCGCTGCTGCTCGGGGTCCTCGGCGCATCGCATGTCGTCACGGTCGAGCACGCCGACGGCCGGTTCTCCGAGGAGGTCTCCTGCACGGCACGCGGCGTGGGCGTCGACCTGCCGGAGCGCACGGTCGCGCCCGGCTACTCGCTGGAATCACGCACCGATACCTACGACGAGGACACCTTTCGCCGCATGGCGGGCGACCTTCGTCACCGATGCGCGCGGGAAAAGGGTTGGCTCGGCGGCTCTTTCCCCGGTGACGACGCGGCGCTGACCGCGTTGGCCGCCGAACCCGACGGCGCCGGCTGGCGTTGGCGGACCTGGCACCTGTATCCGCGCAGCCCTTTGGGCATTGGTGGCGAAGTGGTCCACACGGCGAGTCGGTGGCATCCGTGAGCCGCAACCGCCTGTTCGTGATCGCCGGTGCGCTGGCCGTCGCCGCCGTCGCCTGCCTGGTGCCCGGAATCATCCTGTCGCACAAGAACATCGGGTCCTACATCGCCGGCCACTATCACGAGTACTCCCGCGACGCCAACGGGACGCGCTACGAATGCAGCGGACCTCCCGACGACGTGGCCGACACGCTCGCCGAGTATCAGGCGCCCCAGGCGCGGGCCGCCAACGGCGACAGCGAGTACCTGCGCTACAGCAACAACATCGTGATCGTCGGCCCCGACGGCAATCGCCCGTGCAGCATCCGCCTGGAAGGCCTGAACGCCGGATACACCCACGGCGCGTTCATCTTCCTCGGCCCCGGGTTCACCCCCGGCTCCCCCTCGGGGGGCGCCGGCGGCACGCCCGGCGGCCCCGGCGGAACCAAGTGACCTCTAGCCGATGTAAACCCTAAGGAGACAAACCATGTACCTCGCGCTCGATTTCGGAGCCACCAACTTCAACACGATCGTCCAGGGCGTGGTCGCCGTCGTGCTGTACTTCGCGGTCGGCGTCGTCGTCCTGATCGCCGGCTTCCTGATGGTGGACGTCCTCACGCCCGGCAATCTGCGTCAATTGGTGTTCATCGAGAAGCGCCCGAACGCCGTCGTCCTCGCCTCCGCCATGTACATCGCGCTCGCCATCGTGATCATCAGCGCCATCGTCAGCAGCTACAGCCAGCTGGGGCAGGGGCTCGTGGGCGTGGCGGTGTACGGGCTGGTGGGTGTCCTGCTGCAGGGCGGGGCGCTGCTGATTCTGCAGCTCGCGGTCCCCGGCAAGTTCCGCGAGCACGTCGGCGAACCGGAACTGCATCCGGCCGCTTTTGCCACCGCCACCATGCTGGTGGCCGTGGGAGGAGTGATCGCCGCCGCCATCTCATGACCTCGACCGAAAGCCGGCCGGCGGCGTCGGTGCGGTCGACGGCGCTCGCCGGGAGCTGGCGGGCCGTGCTGCTGGCGGCCGTCGCGGCGTGCGCGGCGTCCGGCATCGTCTACGAACTCGCCCTGCTGACGCTGGCGGCGAGCCTTAACGGCGGCGGCATCGTCGCGACGTCACTGATCGTCGCGGGCTACATCGCCGCGCTCGGTGCGGGCGCCCTGGTGGTCAAGCCGCTGCTGGCGCACGCGGCCATCGCGTTCGTCGCGGTGGAGGTGCTGCTGAGCATCGTCGGCGGCTTGTCCGCCGCCGCGCTGTACACGGTCTTCGCATTCATCGACGACGAGTCGATGTGGATGCTGGCGGTGGGCACGGCCCTGATCGGTGGGCTGGTCGGCGCCGAGGTGCCGCTGCTGATGACCATGCTGCAGCGCGGCCGCATGGCCCCCGACGCGGATCAAGCGACCGACACCGGCCGAACGCTGGCCAACCTCAACGCGGCCGACTACCTCGGCGCGCTGCTGGGCGGGCTGGTGTGGCCGTTCCTGCTGCTGCCGCAGCTGGGGATGATCCGCGGCGCGGCGGCCACCGGCATCGTCAACCTGCTGGCCGCGGCCGTCGTGGCGATCTTCGTGCTGCGCCGGGTCGTCTCCACCCGGCAACTGGTGACGGCGCTGTGCGCGCTGGCCGCGGCGCTCGCGCTGCTGGTCACGCTGCTGGCGCGTTCGGCCGACATCGAGACGACGAGCAGGCAACGGCTCTACGCCGACCCGATCATCGCCTACCAGCACTCGGCCTACCAGGAAATCGTGGTCACCCAGCGCGGCAACGACATGCGCCTCTACCTCGACGGGGGCCTGCAGTTTTCCACCCGGGACGAGTACCGCTACACCGAAAGCCTGGTCTACCCCGCGCTCGGGGCCAGTGCCCGATCGGTCCTCGTCCTCGGGGGCGGCGACGGGCTGGTGGCCCGGGAACTACTGCGTCAGCCGGGCATCACCAGGATCGTGCAGGTGGAGCTCGACCCCGCGGTGATCCAGCTGGCGCGCACCACCATGCGCCGCGCCAACGGCGGTTCGCTGGACAGCCCGCGGGTCGAGGTGGTGATCGACGACGCGATGCGCTGGTTGCGCTCACCGCACCCGGACGTCGTCCCGGTCGGGGGCTTCGACGCGGTCATCGTCGACCTTCCCGACCCTGACACCCCCGCCCTGGGCCGGCTCTATTCGACCGAGTTCTACGCGCTTGTCGGGCACGCGCTCGCCGCCGACGGGCTCATGGTCGTGCAGGCGGGCAGCCCGTTCTCGACGCAGACGGCGTTCTGGCGGACCACCTCGTCGATCCGCGCGGCCGGCTATGCGGTGACGCCCTACCACGTATACGTACCGACGTTCGGTGACTGGGGTTTCGCGCTGGCGCGCCGCGGGCCCGGCGCGCCGGCACCCTCCGTGCCCCCCGACGCGCCCCCGCTGCGCTTCCTCAACCAGCACGTCCTCGACGCCGCCACGGTGTTTCCCGACGACACCCGCCCCCGCCCGCTGGAGCCCTCGACGCTGGACAACCCGCGCATCGTCGAGGACATGCGGCACGCGAACTACTAGGGCCGGCTCACTCCTCGTCGAGAGCGGCGAGCACCTCGTCGGACAGGTCGACGTTGGTCCAGACGTTTTGCACGTCGTCGCTTTCCTCCAGGGCGTCGACGAGCTTGAATACCTTCCGGGCGCCGTCGGCGTCCACCGGCACGCTGACCGAAGGCTGGAAGCTGGCCTCGGCGGACTCGTAGTCGATGCCGGCGTCCTGCAAAGCCGTACGCACCGCGACCAGATCGGTCGGCTCCGAGATGACCTCGAAGCTGTCGCCGAGGTCGTTGACGTCCTCGGCGCCGGCGTCGAGGACCGCCGTCAGCACGTCGTCCTCGGTGAGCCCGTTCTTCTCCAGCGTGACGACGCCCTTGCGGGTGAATAGATACGACACCGAGCCCGGATCGGCCATCGTGCCACCGTTGCGGGTCACCGCCACCCGGACCTCGCCGGCGGCACGGTTGCGGTTGTCGGTCAGGCATTCGATCAGCACCGCCACGCCGTTGGGCCCGTAGCCCTCGTACATGATCGTCTGGTAGTCGGCGCCACCGGCTTCCTCGCCGGCGCCGCGCTTCCGGGCGCGCTCAATGTTGTCGTTGGGCACCGAGGTCTTCTTCGCCTTCTGAATGGCGTCGTAGAGCGTCGGGTTGCCCGCCGGGTCGCCGCCGCCGGTGCGGGCGGCGACTTCAATGTTCTTGATCAGCCGGGCGAACTCCTTGCCGCGGCGCGCGTCCTTGACGGCCTTCTGGTGCTTGGTGGTGGCCCACTTGGAATGGCCGCTCATCGGTGTGTCTTACCTCTTCTGTCTTCGAAAGTTCGCCAGTCGAGTCTACGTGCAGGGTCGGCGCCGCCCGACCGTCCGCTCCCCTTGGGCCCGGCCGCCCCAGGAGTCACAAGAACGCGGGGATATGTGCCGCCGCAAATGTGATATCGCACGCGCTATCACTTTCGGCGATCACATCGCGCCCGGTCGGTGGTGCGGATGTGCCTGCTGCGTCAGGCGAGCCCGTTGACGATGTCGACGAAGAGCTGGTGGACGCGCCGGTCACCGGTCATCTCGGGGTGAAACGCCGTCGCCAGCTTGGCGCCCTGCCGCACCGCGACCGTGTGGCCCGACGCTTCGGCCAGCACCAGCACGTCGTCCCCGGCCCGCTCGACCCAGGGGGCGCGGATGAACACGGCGCGGACCGGACCGTCCAAACCGGCGAACGGTATGTCGCCCTCGAACGAATCGACCTGTCGCCCAAAGGCGTTGCGCCGCACGGTCATATCGATCGCGCGCAGGGGCAGCGCCTCCCGGCCGCCCGCGCCGGCGTCCAGGATCTCGCTGGCCAGCAGGATCATGCCCGCGCACGCGCCGTAGGCGGGCAGCCCGTCGGCCAGCAGCCCGCGCAACGGCTCGAGCAGGTCGAGGTCGAGCAGCAGGTGGCTCATGGTGGTGGACTCCCCACCCGGAATGACCAGCCCGTCGACCTTCTCGAGCTCGCCGCGGCGCCGCACCGGCATCGCCTCGGCCCCGGCTTCGCGCAGCGCGGCCAGGTGCTCGCGGGTGTCACCCTGCAGCGCCAGCACGCCGATGCGCGGCGCGCTCACCGCACGCTCACTCTCCGGTGGGCTGGAATCCGCGCGGGAAGCGGGTCAGCCCCTCCTGCATGACCGCCGCCACCATCTCGCCGGACCGGGTGAAGATCTTGCCCTGGCACAGCGAGCGACCGCCGCTGGCCGACGGCGACGACTGGTCGTAGAGCAGCCACTCGTCGGCCCGGAACGCCCGCATGAACCACATCGCGTGGTCCAGCGACGCCACCTGCAGATGCTCGCGCACGTCGAGGTGGTTGACCTGGGCCGATCCCAGGAGCGTGAGGTCGCTCATGTACGCCAGCGCGCAGATGTGCAGCACCGGATCGTCCGGAAGCGGGTCACGGTGGCGAAACCACACCTGCTGCTGGGACGCCTTGCCGGGCGAGAGCCGCAGTTGCTCGCGCGGCACGATGCAGACGTCCCACTCCTCGAACTGCTTGAACCCGGCGTCGTCGAACACCTTGATCGAGTCCAGCCCGGGCAGCCCGTCGGGTGGCGGCGCGGCGGGCATGACGTCCTGGTGGTGGATGCCCTCCTGGTCGGTCTGGAAGGACGCCCCCATGCTGAAGATGATTTCCCCGTGCTGGATGGCGTTGACGCGCCGAGTGGCGAACGAGCCGCCGTCGCGGGTGCGCTCGACGATGAAGACCGTGGGCTCGTTGGCGTCCCCGGGCCGCAGGAAGTAGCCGTGCAGCGAGTGCACCTGGTAGCGCGGGTCGACGGTCCGCACCGCGGACACCAGCGACTGGCCGGCGACGTGGCCGCCGAAGGTGCGCTGGAAATATCCCGACTCCGGGCTGAACACCCGACCGCGGTAGATGTTGACCTCGAGTTGCTCGAGATCAAGGATCTCTTCGATCGCCACGGACTGTTTTACCAGCCGCGTTCGGCCAGCCGATGGGGCTGCGCGATCTGCTCGACGTTGATGCCCACCATCGGCTCGCCCAGCCCGCGCGACACCTTGGCCAGCACGTCGGGGTCGTCGTAGAACGTGGTGGCCTTGACGATGGCGGCGGCGCGCTGCGCGGGATCCCCCGACTTGAAGATCCCCGAGCCGACGAAGACGCCCTCGGCGCCCAGTTGCATCATCATGGCCGCGTCGGCCGGGGTGGCGATGCCGCCGGCGGTGAACAGGGTGACCGGCAGCTTGCCGGCGCGGGCCACCTCGACGACGAGGTCGTAGGGTGCCTGCAATTCCTTTGCCGCAACGTACAATTCGTCTTCCGACATCGAGGTCAGCCGGCGGATCTCGCCGCCGATCGCCCGCATGTGCGTGGTCGCGTTGGAGACGTCTCCCGTGCCGGCCTCGCCCTTGGAGCGGATCATCGCCGCGCCTTCGCTGATGCGCCGCAGGGCCTCGCCCAGATTCGTCGCCCCGCACACGAACGGCACGGTGAACTTCCACTTGTCGATGTGATGGGTGTAGTCGGCGGGGGTCAGCACCTCGGACTCGTCGACGTAGTCCACGCCGAGGCTCTGCAGGATCTGCGCCTCGACGAAATGCCCGATGCGCGCCTTGGCCATCACCGGGATGGTCACCGCGGCGATGATGCCCTCGATCATGTCGGGGTCGCTCATCCGCGACACCCCGCCCTGGGCGCGGATGTCGGCGGGGACCCGTTCGAGCGCCATCACGGCGACCGCCCCGGCGGCCTCCGCGATGCGGGCCTGCTCAGGGGTGACGACGTCCATGATGACGCCGCCCTTGAGCATCTCGGCCATGCCACGCTTGACGCGCGCGGTCCCGGTTCGTCCGCTGCCGTTGGGTGAAGCGGCGGTATCCACTGCTGATCTCCTTCAACCGTTGTCGCCCCAGTCTAGTGAGGGCCCTCCACGCGCGTTGACCGGCGGAGTCAGCGGATGGATTGCAGCGGTCCCGGCGCCCGGCCGTCGGCCAGCGCGGCCGCGTGGGTGAGCAGTTCGGATAGCTGCATCGGGTACACCGTCTCACCGGCCGCGGCCAGTCGGGCGATGTCAGCAGCATCACACCAGCGGTGGCCGTGGATGTAGCTGTGTTCCAAGTCGGTTCGGCCCGCACCCGAAGGCTCGAACCGGTGGGTGCGGTGGACGAAATAAAACTCTTCGCTGTCGATCAGGGCGCCGTTGAACTCGAACACCTCGTCGCGCCGCCAGACGGGGCCCACCATCTCGCCCGGGGCCACCCGCAACCCGGTCTCTTCGGCCACCTCGCGTGCGGCGGCCTCGGCCAACCGCTCCCCCGTGCGCACCTCGCCGCCGACGGTGATCCACCATCGCGGCGCGTCATCGCGGGTGATCGCCGGGTCCGACCCGCACAGCAGCAGCACCGCGCCGGTGTCGTCGAGCAGCACCACCCGCGCTGAGGTGCGGTGGTTGAGCACCCCGTGGTCGCCGTGCGCCAACGCGTGCGGGCGCTCGACGATCTCGAAATAGGTTGGCAGCGCGGCCGTCCCGCCGAGGCGAAGGGTTCGCACCAGGACTCGCTCGCGCAGCGCCAGGGTGTCTCGGACCGCGTCGTTGTGGAAGCGGCGGGCCAGCAGCACCCGGGCCTCGGCATCGGCCAGCTCGGCGATCAGGCCGACCGGCAGCGAAGCCGGATCGACGATCGCCAGCGCGGCCGAGAGCTCGTTCTCGCACGCCTCACGCCCGGACCGCGGGGCGCCCTCCGCGGCGTCGGCCAGCGCGGCCAGCCGCCTGCCCTCGGAGGCACCACCGTAGGCGTCGATGGCGACGGCACGCGCAACCACCGCGCGCCGCGCCAGCGCACCGTCGAGCGCCTGCCACGACAGGTCGTAGCGAACGTGCAGGCGGTCCAGCCGATTGGCCGTCTGGTAGGCCCAGGCGCCCATGACCGCCAACAGCCCGACGAGCACCGCGATGGCGACGATCAGCCACGTCATCAGCCGGCCACCGCGACTTTGGCCCCGGACGCGGCGACCGTCTCGTAGACCCGCATGATCTGGCTGGCCACCACCGACCAGTCGTAGCGCTGGACCTCCGCCGAACCGGCGGTCACATAGCGTTCGCGCAGCACATCGTTTTCTAGCACCGAAACCAGGGCATCCGCGAGCGCAGCGCCGTCGCCGACGGGCACCAGGCACCCGATTTCACCGTCGCACAGCACGCGCCGAAAGGCGTCCAGGTCGCTGGCGACCACCGCGGTGCCGGCGGCCATGGCCTCGACCAGGACGATGCCGAAGCTTTCACCCCCGAGGTGGGGCGCGCAGTACACGTCGGCGCTGCGCATCGCCGACGCCTTCCCGGCGTCGTCGACCTGGCCCAAAAACCGCATGTGCTTGACCAAATCGCCAGCCTGGCTGCGCAATTGACCCTCGTCGCCGCGGCCGACGATGAGCAGTTGCACGTCGCCGAAGCGCTGGACCACCCCGGGCAGCGCGTCGAGCAGGACCGACATGCCCTTGCGGGGCTCGTCGTAACGGCCCAGGAAAAGCACCGTCTTGCCCGGCCGCGGGTAGCCGTCCAGCCGCGGCGCCGAGGCGAACGAGTTCACGTCGACCCCGTTGGGAATCTCCACCGCGTCGGTGCCCAGCGCCTCCATCTGCCAGCGGCGGGCCAGGTCCGACACCGCGATCCGGCCGACGATCTTCTCGTGCATCGGCCGCAGGATGCCCTGGAAGACCGTCAGGGTCAACGATTTGGTGGTCGAGGTGTGAAACGTGGCGACGATCGGCCCCGCGGCGATGTTCAAGGCCAGCATCGACAGGCTCGGCGCGTTGGGCTCGTGCAGGTGCAGGACGTCGAAATCGCCTTCGGCAAGCCACTTTTTGACCTTGCGGTGAGTCGCCGGCCCGAACCGCAACCGGGCGACCGAGCCGTTGTAGGGAATCGGGACGGCCTTGCCGGCGGAGACGACGTAGTCGGGCAGCACCGCGTGCGGCGAAGCCGGCGCGAGCACGCTCACCTCGTGCCCGCGCAGGCGCATCACCTCGGCCAGCTGCAAGACGTGCGACTGCACCCCGCCCGGCACGTCGAACGAGTACGGGCAGACCATCCCGATGCGCATCAGGATTCCTCGAGCTGGGCCAGTTGCACCCGCCGTTCGGCGGACAGGTCGGCCAGCCACTGCGGCTGCAGCATGTGCCAGTCCTCGGGGCGGGCGGCGATGTTCTTCGCGAACTGGTCGGCCAGCGCCTGGGTGATGGCGCTGACGTCGAGGCTGCCGCAATCAAGGGGGGGATGCATCATGCAGCCCCAGCCGTCGCCCTCGAACCAGCAGTGCGCCGGCAGCAGGGCCGCGCCCGTCTCGAGCGCAAGCTTGGCCGGGCCCGCGGGCATCCGGGTGGGTTCTCCGAAGAAGTCGACCTGGACGCCGGTGCGGGTCAGGTCGCGCTCGGCCATCAGGCACACCACCCCGTTGTCCCGCAGCCGCTCGCACAGCACCTCGAAGGGTGGTCGTTCGCCGCCGGACAGCGGCAGCACTTCGAAGCCGAGGCGTTCGCGGTAGGCGATGAAGCGCCGGTACAGCGATTCGGGTTTGAGCCTTTCCGCGACGGTGGTGAAAGTGCCGTGGTGCTGCGCCAGCCACACCCCGTTCACGTCCCAGTTGCCGCTGTGCGGCAACGCCAGGACCACGCCACGACCCGCAGCCAGCGCGGCCTGAAGATTGTCTTGCCCCAGGACCGAGTCGTTGATCTCGCGGGCGAGCTTGCGGTGGTCGATCGTCGGCAGCCGGAACGCCTCCCGCCAGTAGCGGCCGTAGGACTCCAGCGAGGCGCGCATCAGCGCGTCGGGCACCTCGGCCGGCCGCACACCGGTGACGCGGGCGAGGTTCTTGCGCAGTTGCTCGGGGCCGCCGCGGCGGGCCGCGTAGCGCGCTCCGGTGTCGAACGCGGTGCGCGCCGCGAATTCCGGCATCGCCCGCACGGCCATCCAGCCGGCCGCGTACGTCCAGTCGGTCGCGGTGCCAGTCACCAGGCCGCTGCCGATCACGGCTGGCCCGTTCTCGGCAGGCACTCGGTCGCGCCGGGCGAGGTCCGCACCGCGTGCAGCCGCTGCACGCAGGTGACCACGCTGGCCGCCGCCAGCAGCCACATCGCGACGGGCAGGGCGGGCGGCCACGCAACGAACGGGAAGTCCGACACGCCGGCACCGACCAGCACGATGATCAGGCGTTCCGGCCGTTCGATGATGCCGCCGTCGCCGCGCAGGCCGCTGGCCTCCGCCCGCGCCTTGATGTAGGAGATCACCTGCGAGGTGACGAGGCAGATCAGGGTCGCCACCGCCAACAGCTCGTCGTGCAGGCCGAAGGCGATCCACCACAGCAGCCCGCAGAACACCGCACCGTCGCTCAGGCGGTCGCACGTGGCGTCCAGCACGGCGCCGAAACGGGTACCGCCCCCGCGCTCGCGGGCCATGGCGCCGTCGAGCATGTCGAACAGCACGAAGAACCACACCACACAGCCCCCGGCGAACAACTTGCCCATCGGGAAGAGCGTGAGGGCCCCCGCGACAGATCCGGTGGTGCCCAGGATGGTGACCACGTCCGGCGTCAGTCCCATCCGCAGGCACGCCCTGGCGGTCGGAGTGGTGAGCCGCGCGAACGCCGCCCGCGACAGGAACGGCACCTTACTCACGCGCGCCGCTCCTCAGCATCGCTCCGCACTGCATCGTCGCCGCCGCGACTCATGGCTGCTTTGCCCACTCCGTGGCCAGCAGTTGGCGGGTTTCGCGCAGCAACTGCGGGATCACCTTCGACCCGCCGATGATGGTGATGAAGTTCGCGTCGCCGCCCCAGCGCGGCACGACGTGCACGTGCAGGTGTTCGGCCAGCGACCCGCCCGCCGAGGTGCCCAGATTGAGGCCGACGTTGAAACCGTGCGGCCGCGACACGTTCTTGATGACGCGAATCGCCTTCTGCATGAAGGCCATCAACTCCGCGCTCTCCTCCTCGGTGAGGTCCTCCAGCTCGGACACCCGTCGATACGGGACCACCATCAGGTGCCCCGGGTTGTACGGGTAGAGGTTGAGGACGGCGTAGACGAGTTCGCCGCGGGCGACCACCAGGCCTTCCTCGTCGGACAGTTGCGGGATGTCGGTGAACGGCTGCTCGGTCTTGCCCGAAGAATTGGGGTCTCGCTTCATCGGCGCTTCGGCCAGGTAGGTCATCCGGTACGGCGTCCACAGCCGTTGCAGGTGGTCACTCTGGCCGACACCGGTGTCCATGATGGTGTCGTCGGCGCGCTCGTCTTCGGTCACTGTCTACTCACCGCCGGTTACCTTCACGAGTTCGGCTGTGGGGATTGCATTCTCGCGATCGGCGATCCAAGCCACGATCGCGTCGACGGCGCTGTCGCGGGGCACGCCGTTGATCTGCGTGCGGTCCCCGAAACGGAAGCTCACCGCCTTCGCCTGGACGTCGCGGTCACCGGCCAACAACATGAACGGCACCTTTTGGCCGGTGTGGTGGACGATCTTCTTCGCCATCCGATCGTCGCTGCCGTCCACCTCCACCCGCACGCCGTGCGATTTGAGCTGCGCGGCAACGCTTTCCAGGTAGGGAACGTGTTCGTCGGCGACGGGGATGCCGACCACCTGCACGGGCGCGAGCCACGCCGGGAACGCCCCCGCGTAGTGCTCGGTGAGGATCCCGAAGAACCGCTCGATCGACCCGAACAGGGCGCGGTGGATCATCACGGGCCGCTGGCGGGTTCCGTCCGGGGCGGTGTACTCCAGCTCGAAGCGCTCCGGGAAGTTGAGGTCCACCTGGATGGTCGACATCTGCCAGCTGCGGCCCAGGGCGTCGCGGGCCTGCACGGAAATCTTCGGGCCGTAGAACGCCGCACCCCCGGGGTCGGGAACCAGCTCGAGGCCCGACTCCGCCGCCACCTCGGCCAGGGAGTTGGTGGCCTGCTCCCACATCTCGTCGGTGCCGACGAACTTCTCCGGGTCCTTGGTGGACAGCTCCAGATAGAAGTCCTGAAGGCCGTAGTCGCCGAGCAGCTCGAGCACGAACCGCAGCAGCGACGCCAGTTCACCGTGCAGCTGCTCGCGGGTGCAGAAGATGTGCGAGTCGTCCATGGTGAACCCGCGCGCCCGCGTCAGCCCGTGCACCACGCCGGATTTCTCGTAGCGGTACACGGTGCCGAACTCGAAGAGCCGCAACGGGAGTTCGCGGTATGACCGCCCGCGCGAGGCGAAGATCAGCGTGTGCATCGGGCAGTTCATCGGCTTGAGGTAGTAGTCCTGACCGGGCTTGCGCACCGTTCCGTCGTCGTCGAGCTCGGCGTCGAGGTGCATCGGCGGGAACATCCCGTCGGCGTACCAGTCCAGGTGGCCCGAGGTGTGGAACAGCTGCGCCTTGGTGATGTGCGGGGTGTTGACGAATTCGTACCCCGCCTCGATGTGCTTGCGCCGCGAGTACTCCTCCAGCTCCCTGCGCACGACGCCGCCCTTCGGGTGGAAAACCGCCAGCCCGGAACCGATTTCGTCGGGGAAGCTGAACAGGTCCAGCTCGGTGCCCAGCTTGCGGTGGTCGCGGCGCTGGGCTTCCGCGAGCAGCTCGAGGTGGCGGTCCAGCGCCTCCTGCGACTCCCACGCGGTGCCGTAGATGCGTTGCAGGCTGGCGTTTTTCTGGTCGCCCCGCCAGTAGGCGGCGGAGCTTCGGGTCAGCTTGAACGCCGGGATGTGCTTGGTGGTCGGGATGTGCGGCCCGCGGCACAGGTCGCCCCAAACCCTTTCCCGGCTGCGGGGATTGAGGTTGTCGTAGGCGGTGAGCTCGTCGCCGCCGACCTCCATGATGTCGGGGTCGCCGGACTTGTCGTCGACGAGTTCGAGCTTGTACGGCTCGCCCGCCAACTCGTTGCGCGCCTGCTCTTTGGACTCGTAGACGCGCCGGGAGAACAGCTGGCCCTCTTTGACGATCTGGCGCATCCGCTTTTCCAGCGCCGCCAGATCGTCGGGGGTGAACGGCTCCGCGACGTCGAAGTCGTAGTAGAAGCCGTCCGTGATCGGCGGCCCGATGCCCAGCTTCGCTTCCGGGAACAGGCCCTGGACGGCCTGGGCCAACACGTGCGCGGCCGAATGCCGGATGACGCTGCGACCCTCGTCGGTGTTGGCGGCGACCGGGGTCACCTCGACGTCGGCTTCGGGCACCCAACTCAGATCGCGCAGCTTGCCGTCGGCGTCGCGCACCACCACGACCGCGTCCGGGGCGCCCCGGCGCGGCAGCCCGGCCTCGGCGACCGCGGCGGCCGCGGTGGTGCCGGCAGCAACCCGGATCGGCGCTTGCGGCGATCGCAAGCCCGGCGCGCCCGGGCGCTGCGGGTCGCCGCCATCGGCTGCTGGGGGCGGGTTTGCGGGGGCGCTCATCGCGTTGGGTCTCCGTGGCTCGGTTGTCTGGGGGTGACTGATGATCGGTGAATAGTCGTTGCCATGCTATCGGGGTGGGCGTCTCGGGGCCCAAGCCGTTAACGGCCCGACACCGACCGGCGGCGATTCAGGGCTGACCGGGCTTGAGCCGCACGAACAGGGCGTCGGCTTCGGTCAGCAGCTCCTCGCCGTCGCTCAACCGGCCGGATACGAAGATCTTGCGCCCGTCCACCCGGTCGATGCCGGCGTCGAAGTGCAGTTCCTTTTCGATCGGCACGATGTGGCGGTAGTCGATCTTCAGGTAGGCCGTGCGCTGATAGGGGCCGCCGGTGAGCACCGAGGACGTCAAACCGAGCACGCTGTCGAACAGCATCCCCAGGCAGCCACCGTGCACGGCGCCGTTGCGCCCCAGGTGAAAGCGGGCGAATCGGGCCGTGCCCCGGATCCGGCCGTCTTCCGTTTTATGGGCCTTCATGGGGATCGAAAGGATGTTGCCGCGCATCGGCAGGTCCATCCGGCGCCCCGACGGGGACTCCCATTCGTCGGCGTCGAAGGGACTCAGGAGTGCCGACACCTTGTCCAGCAGGTTGGCGGCCTCGGTGATCACCGCGTCGGGCGCGTCGACGGCACGCGCATGGTCCTGCAGGGTGCGCACGGCGTCGATGAACCTGCCGTAGTCGGGCCCGCCCTTGGTCGTCGGCTCCGGTGGGTTGAACCCGCCGCCGCGGTGCTGCTGATCTTCCGCCACCACCACACCGTATTGCGCGGGAGAACGCGCCGGGCGGTCAGACCGTCTGTTGGGCCCCCGCGGCCGAGAGGGTTTCGAACTCGTCGTCGGACAGCGTGATCTCGGCGGCGGCGACGTTCTCCTCCAGGTGCGCCACCTTCGATGTGCCCGGAATCGGCAGCATCACCGGCGACCGTTTCAGCAACCAGGCCAGCGCGAGTTGCGACGGGCTGGCGTGGTGCTCGGCGGCGATGCGCTGCAGCGGGCCGTCGGGCGCGGCCAGCGGCCCGGCGGCCAGCGGGAACCACGGGATGAAGCCGATGCCCTGGCTGGTCGCGGCGTCCAGCAGCGGTTCGGCGCCCCGGGCGGACAGGTTGTACATGTTCTGCACCGACACGATCTCGGTGGTCCGCTGGGCCTCCGTGAGCTGGTCGACGGTGACCTCGGACAGGCCGATGTGCCGGATCTTGCCTTCGTTCTTCAGCGTCAGCAGCTCGCCTACCTGATCGGCCAGCGGGAAATCGCGGTCGATGCGGTGCAGCTGGAACAGGTCGATGGTGTCGACGCCGAGGCGGCGCAGGCTCATCTCGCATTCCTGGCGCAGATAGCTCGGGTTGCCCAGCGGGATCCAGACGTCCGGTCCGGTGCGCAGCAGCCCCGCCTTGGTCGCGATGACCAGCCCGTCGTACGGGTGCAGCGCCTCGCGAATGATGTCCTCGGCGATGTAGGGACCGTAGGAGTCCGCGGTGTCGATGAAGTTCACGCCGAGCTCGACGGCGCGCCGCAACACCCGGACGGCCTCGTCACGGTCGGCCGGCGGGCCCCACACGCCCTTACCGGTCAGGCGCATGGCGCCGAAGCCGAGTCGGTTGACGGTCAGGTCGCCGCCCAGCGTGAACGTTCCGGACGCTTCTGCAACGGTTTTCGAGTTTTGTGCGGTCACTATTACGACCGTACGCCGTAAATGTCGTCGCGCATCCGGGCGTGGCAAGCTGGGCAGGTGGACTTGGCAGCGCTCGAGGAACTCCCGTTGACGTACACCGAGGTGGGGGCGACCGCATCCGGCGCGCTGCCCGCGGGGTACGGCCACCTGCACGCGGAGAAGCAGATCGGCACGGGCCGGCAGCGCTTCGAGCGGGCCGCCGACGCCGTCATGCGCTGGGGCATGCAGCACGGGGCCGGCCTGGGGGTGCGGGCCAGCTCCGAGGTCGCCCAGGTCGACACCGTCGTGGTGGTGCGCATGGGCTTTCTGCCCGCGCCGTGCCGGGTGGTGTATGTGATCGACGAGCCCGACATGCGTGGATTCGCCTACGGCACCCTGCCGGGACATCCGGAGTCCGGCGAGGAGCGCTTCGTCGTCCGGCGCGACCCCGTCACCTCCGCGGTGTTCGCGGAGGTGACGGCGTTCTCGCGGCCGGCGAAATGGTGGAGTAAGGCCGCACGGCCCGTGGTGTCGGTGGCCCAGCGCGTCATCGCCAAACGCTATCTGCGCGGGGTCTGAGCCGCCCGGATCATCGGCGCGCGATGTTGCCGCTGTGCACGCCCTGCGCCAGCCGGGCGACGGCGAGGCGGGCGCTACGCAGTTCGTCGCCGAGTGTCACGCCAGCGTGACGACGGCCGTCGAGCGTCACGCCAGCGTGACGGGCGGGCGCTACGAACCCCACGCGGTCAGCAGACGCTCTGCGCCGGAGCACATTTCGTCGATCACCTCGGCGACCGACGCGGCGTCGCGAATCATCCCGACGCCCTGACCGGCGTCCACGGGGGCGATCCGGCGATCGTCGGCGGCGATGGATGCCGCGAGTTCGTCGCAGGCCTGCGGGTCGAGCGCGTCCTCTTTGCCCGTCCAACGCTCGACGAAGTCGTTGGTCAGCACCCGCGACGGGAATCGCGCGGGCCACGGCCGGGCCTGGGCGACGTCGAAGGCCCGGGTGACCGCGGTGTCGGTGGCCCGGGCCGCGATCAGTGCGCGGCGGCTGCCGTCGCCGGACAGCGCCTCCGGACACGCGGCCAGCCGGGTGCCCACCCACGCCCCGCTCGCACCGGCGGCCAGCACGGCCGCCAGGCTGCGCGCCGACGCGATACCGCCGCCCGCGAGCACCGGCACCGAAACGGCGTCCAGCACGGTGTCGAGCAAGGGCAGCGTCGCGAGCTTCGTCTCACCGTGCCCGCCGCCCTCCGAACCCCGGGCCACCAGAATGTCGACGCCGGCGTCGACAGCCTGGCGCGCCCCGACACCGTCGTATACCTGTGTGGCAGTGGGGATCCCGGCATCGCGCACCTTGGCGACCCAGGACCAGTCCGTCCCGAAACTGACCGACAGCAGCGCCGGGCGGGCGGCCAGGGCGTCGTCCAGTAGCCCGGCCTCGGTGCGCATCACCCAGTCGACCAGGCCGATGCCGAACGTCCCGCGCACGTGCTGCAGCTGGGTTTGCAGCAGTTCCCTGGTCGCGACACTGCCCATGCCGACCATGCCCAGACCGCCGGCGGCGGTGACCGCCGCGGCCAGCCGACCACCGGCGACCCCGCCCATCGGCGCGTTGACGATCGGTACCCGCAGCCCGAACCCCCTTGAGAAGGGCGTCGAAAGCATCGGCTAGTGGGCCGAGGGGATGGTCTTGAGCACGGTCAGCATGACCACCGAATCCTCGACCGCGCGCAGGGCGTGCCGTTCGGCCGGAATCGCGACATAGTCACCGGTTTGGCCCTCCCAAGCATCACTGCCGGTGGTCAGGCGGACGTGACCCTGCAGCACCTGCAGCGTCGCCTCACCCGGGCTGTCGTGTTCGGAAAGTTCATGGCCGCCAAGCAAAGCCAGCACCGTCTGGCGAAGTTCGTGGCTGTGGCCGCCGTGGATGGTGTGGGCGGCGCGCCCGCTGTGCGATTCCTTGGCCTCGGCCAGCTTTTCGGCCGCGAGGCTGGTCAACGAGATCGATTCCATAGCTGAGTCCTTTTCGGTTGAGCGCACGCGATCAGGCCGTCAGTAGCAGTATCCCCGCCGCGACGAGGGCGATGACCTTGACCACCTCGAAGCCCACATACACGTAGTGGGCCCGGGAGCGCGGTCCCTCCGACCCGGCAAGCACGCTGTCGGATCGGCGCGTCAATCGCGGGCGCACCGCGATCAACTGCAGGACCAGCGCGCCGACGGCGACGAAAATCGCCACGGCGACGCGCGCGGGTGTCGGGCCGGACACAACGATCGCCACGAGGACAAGGGCGAAGCAGACCTCGACGGTGTTGAGGGCCCGAAACACCAGCCGCCCGATGCCGAGCCCGATCTGCAACGTCACGTTGGGCGCGCGGAACTTCAACGGGGCTTCCAGGAACGAAATGGCCAGCACCATGCCGAGCCACACGAAGGTGACCGCGACGGCGATCGCCGGCCCTGTGCTCATCTGGCCACTTGCCGCGGCGCCAGGTGCGCCACGCACAGATCCGGCTCGACGAACGCCTCGAGCCGGTCGACCGAGACCGGCGCTCCCCAGGCCTCCATGGCGCCTTGCATGAGACCGAGGTGCACGGGGCAGACGACGGCCGTCCGGTTCTCGGCCAATTCCAGGAACGGGCAGTGCCGCAGGCCGACCTGTTGCTGCCCGGCGGCCGCCCGCCGTTCGGGCGCGAAGCCGAGTTCGTCGAGCATATTGACCAAGTGGTCGATGGCGTCGTCGGCGCTGGTGGGATCCGTGAGCACCGCTTCCAGACTGGAATGCAGTCTTTGCCCCCACTCCCGGCCCGCGGCCACGGCCTTGGCGCCGGCATCCGGCTCTTTGGCGAACGCCACGGCCAAGATCTCGGCGAGCAGGCGATAGTGTCGCGTGCCGCCGCGGTCCATCTGCCGGACCGCGCGGAACATCAGCGGCGGGCGGCCCGGCCCCTTGCGGTCGAGCTCGACGTGCTCCACTTGCCCGTCGCCGACCAGGCTCTCGAGGTGGAAGCGGACGGTATTGGGATGCACGCCCAGCACGTCGGCGATCGCAGCGATGCTCATGGGATCGGGCGACGCGCGCAACACCCGCAGCACCTCGCGGCGGCGGCTGGCGGATTCCCCAATCGACGCGGGCGGCAAGTTCACGGGCCCCTCACGCTCCTTCCGCTTGGTCGGCCCTCGGCTGAGCGGCCACCAAAGGCGTGTCTACACCGAGCGGACCCATCTTGGCCGCCCCACCCGGGGATCCCAAGGGGCCGTCGCGGCCCGGCAGCGTTTCAGCGAAGAACGCCTCATTGTCGGCCAGGTACGGTTTGAGCTCCTCGGGGAGGTCGTCTTCGTAATAGATGGCTTCGACCGGGCACACCGGCTCGCACGCGCCGCAGTCCACGCATTCGTCGGGATGGATGTAGAGCGCCCGGCCGCCCTCGTAGATGCAGTCGACGGGACACTCGTCCACACAAGCGCGGTCCATCACGTCGATGCATGGCTTCCCGATCACGTACGTCATGCGCTAAAGTTTACACAATATAGCTTGTAAAAACGAGCGCCTTTGGGAGACAACCCATCGTGGAGCCCCTGAAACGCCCTGCGCGGCGGGCGATCTGATGATCAAGCCACGCTCCGATTCGCGGCCTCCGCTGCCTTCGGCGGGTCGCGCCGACGACGCCGTCGCGGGCCATTGGCTGCTGGCCCGGCTCGGCAAACGCGTTCTTCGCCCCGGCGGCGTCGAGCTCACCCGCACACTGCTGGCCCGCGCCGAGTTGGCCGACGCCGATGTGGTCGAGCTGGCCCCGGGCCTGGGCCGCACCGCCACCGAGATCCTGGCGAGCCGCCCACGGTCATACGTCGCCGCAGAGGGGGATCCCGACGCGGCCGAGGTGGTTCGCGGCGTACTCACCGAACAAGGCATCGGGAATGGCACCGTCCGCGTCGTCGACGCGGCGGACACCGGATTACCGGACGCCGGCACCGATGTCGTCATCGGGGAGGCGATGTTGAGCATGCAGGGTGACGCGACCAAGCACGCGATCGTCGCCGAAGCGTCGCGGGTGCTGCGGCCCCGGGGCCGGTATGCGATCCACGAATTGGCCCTGACCCCGGACACGGTCTCGGAGGAGGTCAGCACCGACATCCGGCAATCGCTGGCCCGCGCGATCAAGGTGAACGCGCGACCGCTGACGGTCGCGGAATGGTCGCGACTGCTGGCCGACCACGGGCTGGTGGTCGACCACGTGGCGACCGCGCCGATGGCGCTGTTGCAACCGCGCCGACTGGTCGCCGACGAAGGGCCGCTCGGGGCGCTGCGGTTCGCCAGGAACGTGCTCGTCCACCGGGACGCCCGCAAGCGGGTCCTCATGATGCGCCGCACGTTCCGCCGGCATCGCAAGCAACTCGCCGCCGTCGCCATCATCGCCCACAAACCCTGACGTCAAGCGACCTAACCTAAATGCCCTGAGCCGAAGCCGATTTCGCGTCTCCTGGATGGGCGAGCCGGTAGACCTCGATGAGCCGCGCCACATCGGTGGGCGTCACGATGCCGACGACCTGGCCGCCCTCGAATACCAGGGCACGGCTGCGGGGACCGGCGGGCGCCATCCGCTCCAGCAGGGCGGTCAGCGGCTCCTGCGGCGCGCCGGACGGCACCTCGTGCAGCGGCTGCGCGACCTCCCCCACGGTGATGGTGGCGCGCTGGGCGGGCGTGACATCACGCAACCGCCGCAACGTGATCAACCCGGTGATCGACCCGGTCCGGTCGACGACCGGGTACGCCGAGTGACGGTCACCGAGCACATAGCGCTGGACGAAATCGTCGACGGTGATCCACCCGGGAGCGGTATGCGGCCCGGCCGTCATCGCGTCGGCAACGCGCACCCCGGCGAACATCTGCTGATTCGATATCCGCGTCTCCTCTTCGCGACTGGCCGCGAAGATGAACCAGCCGATGAAGGCCAACCAGACGCCGCCGACCAGGCCGCCCAACAGGAATTCGGCCAATCCCAACGCGATCAGGATGAACGCGACCACCCGCCCGGCGTGAGCCGCGCCGATGCTGGCGCGCACGCTGTCCCCGTGGCGGCGCCACAGGAACGCCCGCAGCACCCGGCCGCCGTCCAAGGGTGCGCCCGGCAACAGGTTGAACAGGCCAAGGAGCAGGTTGATGCCGGCCAGCCAGGAAGCGACGCCGACCAGGATCGGGGCGGCGCCGATGCTCGGCAGGACGGCGACGAGGCCGCCGAAGACGGCCGCCAGCCCAAGGCTGGTGGCCGGGCCGGCGATCGCGATCCGGAACGCCGCCCTGGGTGTCTTCGCCTCGCCGCCCAGGGTGGTCACGCCGCCGAACAGCCAGAGTGTCACGCTGCCCACGGCCACGCCGGCGCGGCGGGCGACGACGGCGTGCGCGAGCTCGTGCGCCACCAGCGAGGCCAACAGCACCACCGCGCCGCACGCTCCGGCCGCCCAGTAGGCGGCGGCCGAATACCCTTTGACGGTGCCGGGCAGTGTGCTTGCCAGGCTCCAGGTGAACAACCACAGGATGACCAGCACGCTCCAGTGGACGTTCACCGGAAAGCCGGCGATCCGCCCTAATGGGATCGCATCGCGCACCTCAAACCTCCAGAGTCGTTGAGGCGAGACGGTTCGACTGCCGCCTCTTGTCCGAAGGTAGGGCGACGCGGCGGGCGCCACTAGGGTCGTTGGACCCCGCGCGGGCGGCCGATCGGACACCCGGCTCATGCGGTTGGAAGACGAGACGGTCGACGGCCGCTACGAGCTGCGCGCCGAGATTCCCGGCATCGACCCGGCCAAAGACGTCGATATCACCGTCCGCGACGGCCAGCTCACCATCAAGGCCGAGCGCAGCGAGAAAAAGGATTTCGACGGCCGGTCGGAGTTCTCCTACGGCTCGTTTGTCCGCACCGTGTCACTGCCGTCCAACGCCAACGAAGACGACATCAAGGCCACCTACGACAACGGCATTCTGACTGTCTCCGTGCCGGTTTCGCAGCCCGGTCCCGAGGAGAAGCACGTAAAAGTCGCCGCCGAATAGCCGGCTGAGGCGCGGGCCCGGGCACCGTCGCCCGGGCCCCGCATGGCCGTCGCGGGCGTCGGCTCCGGTGATGACTTTGGGCCCGATCCGCAATCTGCGCGTGACGAAATGGCGGCGCCGTCTGACGTAACTTGGCTGATGCGGATGCGGCTGAAAAAAGGAGTATGGCGGCTATGGGTGGTATCCCACCGTTGTTGTTGACCGACTCTGACGTGGACGCCCTGGCTTGGGAATTCCTGCAGTCGCGGTATCTCGGCCCGATTTACGCCGACTGGTCCCCCGATCGCCGCCTCGACACGTTCTTGCGACGTCGTGGCCTGTCTCGCGTTGCAGACGACGGCGACCTATCCAACACCGTCCTGGAACGCATCCTGGGCCACGTGGGCCGCGCCTCGCAGCTGGCGCGGCGCTGATCGCACCGGCGGCCTACGGTGCCGCCACTCAATTGGCAACGCCCACAGCCGATTCCAGCTCGGCCAGAGAATGCTCGGTCAGCGGTATCAGTGTCTCGATATCGGGCACCACGTCGCGGCCCGCGGCGTAACCGAATCCGACCCGGTCGGCGTATGAACACGTGGTGATGTTGAGTCCGTGGCCGTCGTAGACGGTCGACACCGGATACATCTCCTCGATGCGTGCGCCGTTCCAATACATTTCGGCCGCCGGGCCGCGAACGTGCGAAATCGGCAGGTTGTATCCGGTGCGGATTTTCGGCGTGAACGGCAGCAGCGGGCCGATTGCCGTCGCGGCGATGCTTCCGGCGTTCGTCAGCAGTGACGCCGCCGCTCCCCGCTTGGCCACCCAGTGCTTTCCCTCCGACATCGATCGATGGATCGCGTTCAGTCGGGCTAGCGGGTCATCCAGGTCGGTGGCCAACGGGCACATCCAAAGCCCGAACCTGTTGCCATGCTGGTCATCCGAGTCTTCGTGCTCGCGGTCGCGCACCGTGATGGGGCAGGCGGCGACCAGTGGCCGCTTGGGCAGTTCCCCGCGATCGCGCAACCAGCGCCGCACAACGCCGGCCGCCATCGCGGTGAGCACATCGTTGACGGTCACGCCGGCCGCCTGCCGGACGGCTTGGATGCGGTCGTTTGCCCAGCTGCTCGCGGCGACGGCGCGCTCGGGGCCCAGGCGGCCGTTGAACCGGGTGTAGGGCGCCCCCAGGGGCAGCGCGGTGGTGTGCCCGACCAGGGCGTCCAGCACGGTCGCGATTTCGCCGGTGGCCACCCGACCAACCAGCCCCGCACTCGACGCGGCCGCGCCGGTCAGCGACCGTAGCGGCGACACCAGCCGAGACACCAGCCCGCCCGCCGCCGCCGACCCCGTGGGCTCGCGATGGTAGTCGGCGTAAAACGGTGGCATCGACCGACGTTCCGGGTCGTCGCTCAGCGCATCGGTGATCATGCGGAAGCCGGCCACGCCGTCGACGACGGTGTGGTGCACCTTGATGTAGAAGGCGAAGCGACCCCCGTCGAGGCCGTCGATGAGATACGACATCCACATCGGCCGTGACCGATCGAGGCCGAGGGCATCCAGCTCTGAAATCAGCCGCCAGAACCCGTCCCCGGACACCGTGCGGCGTTGGCAATGTCGGCTCACGTCAACGGGGTCCATGTGCCGCCAGACCCACATGCCGCCGGTGTCCACACCGCGGTGCGGATACTTGCACAGCCTTGGATCGATCGAATCGCTGCCGGCGAGCGCCTCCCGATGCAGTGCGTCGACGTAGTCCGGCCCGGCGTCGTCCGGAGGCGACAGGACCAACACGGCGCCGACGTGCATCGGGTTGGACACCCACTCCGCGGTCATCATCGCCGCGTCCAGCGGATCGAGCGGATTCATTTTCGAACCTCCGCCACTAAGCGGGGCGGTCGCGCTCGGTCACGGCCCCATTCAACAGGCCCGACTGCAGCAACGCCGCCTCGACGAACCGCTGTACCGGACGCGCACGGAAGAACCCGGTATGACCGCCGCGGTACCAGACGATTTCGGGTTTGCCCCAGTGTTCCCAGAGGCGGACCACCTGCTCGCGTGGATGCACCACCTGATCGGCTAACCCCGCGTAGATGAAACGGCCCTGCATGGGCACGAGCGGAGCAAGCGACAGCGGCGACATCATCCGCCCGATGGGCTCGGCGAGTTCGATCGTCTGACGGCGGGGATCGTCGGGACCGAGCCCGGAGTGCCGGCTCAGCAGCCCGACCAGGTCTGCGACAGGGACACCGAGGATCGCGCAGGTCAGCCCGGTTTCCAGGCTGGCGACCAACGCGGTGATGTAACCGCCCAGTGACAGACCGTTCAACCCGATCTGCGATTCGGGCTCTTGCCGGCGTATCCAGGACAACAACCGCCGGATGTCCCACACCGCCTGCCCCGTCGCATGCACGTCGTCGAGGACGTCCTCTCCCGGAAACACCGCGCCCTTCGGCAGGTCCCGAGCCCGCGGGCCATGCATCGGGAGGACCGGCATGACGACGTTCAACCCGAGATCTTCGTGTAACCGCCAGGCCCGGAACAGGGCAAGGTCCAAAGCGGCTCGGCCCATTTCAGTTCCGTGCACGCACACCAGCCAGGGCCGTGGTTGCGGATGACGGAGCAACAGGGCGTACTCGCGGTTGTTTGCGGTATAGCCCATCCACCGCTCCCCGCCCGGTTCACCCGGCCTGGGCAGGTATCCGCTGTCGAAGAACATGCGATAGAAGGAACGCCTGCCTCTTTTGACCTTTCGCAGCGTGACGTCCGAAAGCGGCGGCGGGGCACCGAAAAACCTCTTCGGGTTATCGAGCCATCCCCGGTCGCCGTAGAACTTCAGCGCCGTGATCACCTCGCCCGTGATGCGCTCGAACTCCTCCGGGCGGCTGACCGGGCGTCGCGCCTTCAGGCCCATCAGGACGACTTCGTCGCGAAACGCCTGTGCCGCCAGGGCGAGGGTGGGCCGGGCGATCGGAAGCTCGTCAGGCGCCTGACCGAGATAATCGCGCCACGACTCAGCGAGGTATCGACCGGTGCTCGTGAACGGCTTGACGGCGCCGCTCAACCCGACGCCACCGGGCGGGCCCAATGGAAAAGCGCCCGGACGCCGGGAACCGCCGTCGTTGGTCGATACCGCCATGGTGGCAAATTAGCAGGCGCTCAAATCGGCGTGTTAGGGCCTTACGGCCCGGTCGCGCCCGCGAAAGTCCTTGGCCCGGCAAGCCCCGGCCGCGCCCACCGATCTGGCCCATGACCGATTGCGATGGGTCTTTCGTCACTCGCGCCGGTGCCCGGCCGGGTCGTAGCGGCGAAACCGCCCTCGCGGTCTGTCGGGCCATACGGTGGCCGTGGTGCGGCGCCCTAGTCGAGCGCATGGATCATCTGCCGGGCGACCTGCCGGATCTGCTGATACAGGCCGCGATCGAGGGGGAGGTCACGATAGCGCGGTATCTCCCCCGTCGTGGTGACGACGCCCGGTTCCTCGTGAATCCAGCACGCGTTCACCTTGTCGCCCAACGCGCGCGCGGGCGGATTGTCGGACAGTACGCGGGCATGGAAGCGCTTGATGCCGTCGACACGCGCCGCGACCGCCAGCGCGCCGAGTAGCAGCGTGCCGATCCCGCGACCCTGGTAGCCGTCGGCCACGGTGAGCGCGACCTCCGCCGAAACGGGGTCGTCTCGATCCCGGACGAACCGGGCATCCGCGACGACCGGTCCCGCCACGCCGTCGGTGACGACCCAGACGAAGTGGTCGACATAGTCGACCTCGAACAGATAGGCCAGGCGCGCGTCGGTCGGGGTGCCACCCTGGTAGCGCCGGTACAGCGTCTCCCGGGAGAAGGAACCGCTGCTTTTGAACCGCTCGGCGTCACCCGGCAGGACGGGACGCAGCGACAGCGTGGCACCGTCTCTGGTCGATACCGCGATGGGGGTGATGTACGCGGCCAGCCGCTGGCGCGCGGTACGCAGCATACGTTCGGCGATGACCGGCATGGCCAGCATGCAGTCGAAGGCGGCGGCGTATCCGGTGTAGCCCCGCACGTCCTCCCGCGCGGTCACCGTCGCCGTTCTGGTCGCGCGTCGCAACAACGCGATCTCGCCGACGATCGTCGCGGACGGCAGCTCGGTGGTGGTGACCCGGCCCTTCGGGCCCACATGCCTCACGGTGACCGAACCGGATGCGATGATCGCGAAGGACTCCGCCCGTTCCCCCTGCCGCATCAGGACCTCGCCGGCAGCGGCATGCACGGGCTTGAGAAGCGCGGCCAACCCCGTAAGGTCCCCCGGCTCAATATCGGCAAACACGGAAAGCGCCGCCAGCTCCTCGGCGCTGACAGCCGTCACGCCGGCCCGCGTGTCAGGCCGGCGCTGCCCGAATCACGCCTCGATTGCGAATCCATTGCTAATGCGGTCATCTCGCCAATTTCGTAATCCAGCGCCGTCGAAACGAGTAACGTGGCCGACGTACCACCCCCCGATGTACGGTACGCGACCGACACCGCCATCGCCGGAGAAGTAAGTAGGTGACCGCAGTGACAAAAGACCCTGTCGGACTGGGACTTCGGCAGGCCGGAAGCGAGACCAAAGCCTTTCGGTAGTCGTGCTATTGGCCTCTACCGCTGGACCTTCGAGGCTGGTCGGATGGATGGGCAAGGGCTAATGGGGGAGGAAACATGAATACAGCGAAGTGGCGGGAGCATTGGCCACAGCGCAGGCCCACGGCCACGATCTATCAGCTGACCGATCGCCTACACGCGGGACATGTCGCCCGAGTGCCCGCCCACCAAATACCCGCGACTGTGTCCGCTTGGTTGGCGGAGCTGGGCGCCCACAGCCCGTTGGTCGACGACCTTGAGCGCGCGGTCGAGGGCGGCGATTGGCCCGCCGCGCACGCCCTCGGTGAGTGCCTGTCCATTGAGATAGCCCTGGCCGACTGACGGCGTGCCGGGGACGTTTGCCGATCCCCACAGGGACTTTCGTCTCTATCGCGCTTTGACCGCGCTCCGCAGGATCGAACGGTATACCGGTGCGCCACGTCATCGGTATCCGTTCGGCAGCAATGGATTCGCGTCATGAAAGCACCACTCGCCTCAATGGAGAGGCCCGACCTCCGCAAGATCGAGAATCGCGCGCCGTCGGTGGCACAGATGTTCGTCGACCGCGTCGCCGCCACCCCGCACGCGGAGGCCTTTCGCTACCCGGTAGACCACACCTGGGCGAGCGTGACCTGGCAACAAGTCGGCGAACGCGTCAACAACCTCGCCGCGGGGCTGATCTCGCTGGGCATCGAGCATGAGGATCGGGTCGCCCTCGCTTGCGCGACGCGCTACGAGTGGGTGCTCGTCGATTTCGCGATCATGTGCGCGGGCGCCGCGACCACCACCGTGTATCCGACGACGAACGCCACCGATGTCGCCTACATCGTCGCCAACTCGGGGAGCCGGGTGGTGGTCGCCGAAAACCAGACCCAGCTCGACAAGCTGCTCGAGCACCGGGGGGAACTGCCCGACGTGAGCAAGGTCGTCATCATCGACGGCAACGGCGACGGCGACTGGGTGATCTCGCTCGCCGACCTGGATCTGTTGGGCAAGCAACTGCTCGCGGACGCACCCGACGCCGTCAACGAGCGGGTCGCCGCCGTCGGCCCCGACCACCTGGCCAGCCTCATCTACACCTCCGGCACCACCGGGCGGCCCAAGGGCGTGCGGCTGACGCACGGGGCATGGACGTACACCGCCGCGGCCATCGATGCGCTGGGCATCCTCGGCCCCGACGACCTGAACTTCCTCTGGCTGCCGCTGGCGCACGCGTTCGGCAAGGTGATGCTGGCGTTGCCCTTGCAGGTCGGCTTCCCCACCGCCATCGACGGCCGCGTCGAGAGGATCATCGACAACCTCGCGACCGTGCGGCCGACCATCATGGGTGCCGCACCGCGCATCTTCGAGAAGGCACACGCCCGCATTCAGGACATGGCCGCCGAGCGGGGCAGGCTCACCAAAATCATGTTCGACTGGGCGATCGGCGTCGGCATCAAGGTGTCTAAAGCCCGCCAAGCCGGCAAGAAGCCCTCGTTGGCGTCGTCGCTGGCCTACAAGGTGGCCGACCGGCTCGTGTTCTCCACGATCCGGGAGCGGTTCGGTGGACGCTTGCGGTTCTTCGTCTCCGCGGCCGCCGCGTTGGACCGCGATGTCGCGCAGTGGTTCGACGCGGTGGGCATCATCGTGCTCGAGGGCTACGGGCTGACGGAGACCGCCGCCGCATCGTTCATCAACCGCCCCCACGCATACCGGTTCGGGACGGTCGGCTGGCCGTTCCCGGCCACCGATGTGAAGATCGCCGCCGACGGCGAGATCCTGCTCAAGGGGCCGGGCCTGATGACCGCCTACCACGACCTGCCGGACGCCACCGCCGAGGCGCTCGACGAGGACGGGTGGTTCCACACCGGCGACATCGGGGAAAAGGATCCCGACGGATTCCTGCGGATCACCGACCGCAAGAAAGACATGTTCAAGACCTCGCAAGGCAAATACGTGGCGCCCTCGGCGATCGATGCGCAATTCAAAGGCCGTTGCCCGTACGTCAGCGAGATCGTGGTCTACGGGGAGGGCAAACCGTACTGTGTCGCTCTGATCAGCCTCGACAGCGAGGCGATCACCGACTGGGCCGACAAGAATGGGCTGGCGGGTAAGTCCTTCGCCGAAATAGCGCGTGACGACAAGACACACCAGCTGATCGCCGGATACATCGACGCGCTGAACACCGAACTGAATCGGTGGGAACAGATCAAGAAGTTCACGATCGCCGACCGCGAATTCACCGTCGACTCGGGCGATCTGACGCCGAGCATGAAACTCAAGCGCAAGGTGGTCATCGAGAAGTTCGCGGACCCCCTCTCGGCTCTCTACGAGCAATAGGCGGCCATGACAACCGCATACTCTTCCGCGTTGTTCACCGACCTCTATGAAGTCACGATGGCGCAAGCGTATGCGGCCGAACGCATGTCGGGGACGGCGGTGTTCGAAACCATCTTTCGCAAGCTCCCCCAGGGACGCTCGTATGTGATGGCCGCCGGCTTGTCAGACGTGCTCGACTTCCTCGAAACGTTTCAATTCCGGCAAGCCGACATCGACTACCTGCGCGAATTGCGGTTGTTCACCGAGAAATTCCTGCATTCGCTGGCGGAGCTCCGCTTCACCGGGGACGTGTGGGCCGTACCGGAAGGGACAGTCGTCTTTCCGAACGAGCCGATCGTCCAAGTGATCGCCCCCATCATCGAAGCCCAGCTCGTCGAGACGTTCGTGGTGAACCAGATTCACCTGCAGAGCGTGATCGCGAGCAAGGCCGCCCGCGTGGTCGAAGCCGCCCGGAGACGACGAGTTGTCGACTTCGGCGCGCGGCGCGCGCACGGCACCGACGCTGCGCTCAAGGTCGCGCGGGCCGGCTACCTCGCCGGTCTGGCGGGCACCTCGAACCTGCTGGCCGCCCGCCAGTACGGCATCCCTGCCGTCGGCACCATGGCGCACAGCTTCGTGCAGGCCTTCGACAACGAGGTGGACGCATTCAACGCATTCGCCCAGCTCTACCCAGGCACAACGTTGTTGGTGGACACCTACGACACGCTGTGCGGTGTCGACCATGTCATCGAGATAGCCCGCAAGAGCGAGCATTTCGACATCGCGTCTGTGCGCCTCGATTCGGGCGACCTCGGTGCGCTGTCGCAGGCGACGCGCGCCAAGCTCGACGCGGCGGGATTGGATCATGTTGAAATCATTGCCTCGTCGGGTCTCGACGAGTACGGCATCGCGGCGCTGATCAATGACGGCTGCCCGATCGACGCCTTCGCCGTCGGCACCAAGTTCGTCGTCGCCCAGGACGCGCCCGCGCTCGACATGGCCTACAAGCTCGTCGAGTACGAGGGCACCGGGCGGACCAAATTCTCCCGCGACAAGGTGATCTATCCGGGACGCAAGCAGGTGGTACGCCGGATTGAGCGGGGAATTTTTTCTGGCGACACCATCGGCAGGTTCGACGAGCAACTCGACGGTGAGCCGCTGCTGGTGCCCGTCATGAAGAACGGCCGGCGCCTTCCGCAGCACGATCCCGACCTGCCGGCGTCGCGAAACTGGGCGCGCCGTCAGGTCGATCGGCTTCCACCCCAGCTTCGCGCACTGGAAGCCGGCGGCTGGTCCTACCCGGTAGACGTCAGCCCGGGGATCGTGTGCGACCTCGAAAAGCTGCGTCGCACATGGCAATCGATGAATTGACGGCTACGGCTGGACCGACAACACGGTGACGGTGCCGGACCAGTAGTCACCGACGTAGAGCCGCTCGCCGTCGGGGCTTAGCGCCATCGCTTCGGGATCTCCGCCGACGTCGATGGTGTCGGTCACGCATCGGGCGACCGTGTCGACGACCGAGACGCTGCGATCGCCGAAGTTGCCGACGTAGGCGTACTTGCCGTCGGGACTGATCCGCACGCAGCGCGGAAGATCGCCGACCGCGATTCGCTCCGCCTCGCCGGTGACCGTGTCGATGGCCGACAGCGAACGTCGGCTGGTCGCAAACGCCTGCAGCCCGTCCGGCGTGAATCGCACCTCAAGTGGGCTGTCGCCCAGTTCGATCCGGGTAACGCGGAAAGACGCGAGGTCGACCGCCGATACGCACAACAGGTCGGGGTGCGTCGCGTACATCATCGATCCATCCGGGCTGAGGGTGATCGAGTCGGGCGAACCAACCAGGTCGATGGTGTGGATCGCCGTAGTGGTCGTGGTGTCGACGACACCGAGTGCGCCGGCGTCGTACTGCCGGTAGGCGCTGCCCCGGCACAGCCCGGCGTAGACCCGGTAGCCGTCGGAGTCGGCCGCGAGATCCGTGACGGCATAGCCACCGAACCCGTCGATGGCGGCCACCGCGGTGCCCCCCTCGTCGATCGCCGACATCCAGCAGCCACGCGTGAAGTTGCCCGCCGCGTAGATCAACGCCCCGTCCGGGGTGTCGACTTGCTGCACGCGGCGCGCACCGGGGATGACACGGACGCGATGGTCGGAAATGTCGATCACCGAGACGGAGTCTCCGTAGTTCGTCGCGTACAACCGGCTGCCGTCGGTGGCGATTGTCAGATCCCTCGCATCTGCCCCGATCGGGATGACGCACGAGACCTCATAACGGCTGCTGATGACGGCTACCGAGCCGCGCAGGGCCGCATAGGCAACGCAGTTGCGTGGGTTGGTGACGATGTCGCTTACGTGGTCACCCATCGGGATGGTCGCGACGAGGGGTCCCCCGATTGGCCGTTTCACGACTCCCATCGTTCGTGCTCTGACCGCAAAAGGCGTAGGGACGAAAGTCCTGCACACTCCAGCATTGGTCCCCCGGCGCCGCCGGCCACACGGTTCAGTCGGGACCTAAGACCCGCGGTTGTGGGCTAACCGACTCTGGTGGGGCCACGATCGTCCTTCATACGGTTGGCGCACGTATCGGCAAAAGACAACGGTTGAGAGGGATGGCATGCGATCAGATCGTCTCAGGTGGCTGGTCAAAGCGAAGGGCCCATTCGCCTCGGTATATTTCGACGACTCGCACGACACCCTGGACGCGGCCGAGCAGCTCGAAGCCAAATGGAACGGTATCCGTCAGCATGTGCAAGACATGGGCGCGAGCGAGGACATCGTCGGCATGCTCGAGGAAGCCGTGTTACACCGTCGACCGGCCGTTGGACGGCGCGGCCGCGCCGTGGTCGTGACGGCCAAACAGGTACTGATCAACGAGCATCTGATCAACCCGCCGCCGGCCACCGAGATTCGCGTGTCCGAGTATCCATACCTCGTGCCGTTGATCGACGCGGAGATGCGGCGCCCCACCTATGTGTTCGCCGCGATCGACCGCGCCGGCGCGGACATCAGCCTGCACCGAGGCGGTGCCATCAGCTCCGAAAGCGTTGACGGGGGCGGCTATCCGGTGCACAAGCCGAGCACCGCCGGCTGGAACGGCTACGGCGACTTTCAGCACACGACCGAGGAAGCGATCCGAATGAACTGCCGTGCGGTCGCCGACGAACTCACGCACCTGGTGGACGACGCGGATCCCGAAGTGGTGTTCCTGTGCGGGGAAGTGCGTTCGCTTGCGGACCTGGTTGCCGAATTGCCCGAGCGGGTGTCCGAACGGGTGTCGCAGTTGCACGCCGGAACCCGCAAGAGCCATTGCGACGAAGACGAGCTGAGCGAGCTGACGGGCGAGGAGTTCGCTCGGCGGCGTGGCATCGAGATATCCGCCCTTGCCCGGCGATTCGAAGCGGAGATCGGCCGAGGATCCGGGCGGGCGGCCCAGGGGCTCACCGATGTCTGCGCGGCACTGCGCGACGGCAACGTCGACACGTTGATCGTGGGCGAGCTGGGCGACGCCACTGTCGTCACCGGTACGGCGCTGACCACGATCGCGGCGGACGCCGATGCGCTTTCCGAACTCGGCGAACCGGTGGGACGGGTGGCAAGGGCCGACGAGGCGTTGCCGTTCAACGCAATCGCGGTGGGCGCCTCATTGGTCCGGGCCGGCCAGCTGGTCGCACCCGCGGACGGCGTGGGCGCGCTGCTGCGCTACGCCGCAGGCGACAAGGTCAATCGCCGTGGTGCGTAGGATCGAAAACGGCTGGGCCGCACAAGGACACGCTGCGTCAGGACGCTAGGTTTGAGGCGGCGGTCCCGGACGGGGGGATGCCGGGACCGCCGCGCATTCAGTTGGCTCATGCGCTCGCCGCGCGTTGTCGTATGGACCCGAGGGCGGCCCGATGCCGCTCAGTGATGCAGACCCGTGACGGGCTCGTGTGTACTGGCTTGAATATCGCTGGATGTCGCGGCGAACAGCTGATTCGCCAGATCGGACAGCGCGCGGGCGATCGCGAGCTCGTCGCCGATCGTGGCCACGGGCCGGTCGGCCGGGTCGAGTCGCGCCTGGCCGACGCCGACCAGGGTCTTGCCCGCCCAGACCAGTCGTGCCTTCGCCCGGGTCTTTTCGTCGCGCTCTTCGACCAGCACGTCGACATGGCATGCCTTGGTGCCGTCGTCGCTCTTCGTCATGAACAGATGCGACCATTCCGGGCGGGGGGCGGAGTAGGGGCGGAAGTCCCGAATCGCGGGGTCGTTCGTCGGGGCGCCGCGGGACAGACCGGCACGTGAAACGGGGCCAGCAAATGCGCTCATGCCTATGAAGAAAGCGCCGAACTTAATCGACATTATTGCTGGGCTTAATCAACCGTTTCGTTCGCGTATATCGACGTGCCCAACAGTAACGGGCGTGTCCGACCTCCCGACACAGACCAAGTACCTGCACGCCTCGCGACGCCGCCGATCATCGCCGCACTCGGGCGACGACCGCGAGCAGGCAATACTGGCCACGGCCGAGCGCCTTCTGCAGGAACGGCCGCTGGCCGACTTTTCCGTGGACGACCTAGCAAAAGGCGCCGGGATTTCACGCCCCACGTTCTACTTCTATTTCCGATCGAAGAACGCGGTGTTGCTGTCGCTGCTCGACCAGATGAACGGCAAGGCCCATGCGGCCCTCAGGACGCTCGGCGGCATATCGTCCGGCGACCCCGCGGAGCTGTGGCGGGCGCGCATCGAGGCGTTCTTCGAGGTGTCGGGCTCTCACCCGGCGGTCGCCGTGGCCGGCTCCTCGGCGAAGGCGACCAACCCCGAGGTGCGGCAGTTGTGGTCCACGCTCATGCAGAGGTGGATCTCGCTGACCACGGCGGCCATCAAGGCCGAGCGCGGCCGCGGCGCCGCTCCCGACACCATCCCGGCCGAGCAGCTTTCGGTCGCCCTCAACATGTTGAGCGAGCGGGTGATGGCCGCGACGTTCACCGCCGAGGACGAGGCGATGCCGGAGGACCGGGCGATCGAAACGCTGCTGCACATCTGGCTGGCCAGCATTTACCAGCGCTGATCGAGTGCCCGTCGGGCGCGGTCCAGGCTCTCGTCGATCAGCCGGTCCACCGCACCGAAGTAGGTCGGCGACGGCGGCTTCCCAGCCAGCTCGCCGACCGCCCGCTGTTCCCCCGACACGTCCGCCGCTTCGAGGTTTTCGGACATCCGTCCGGCGTGCACCGCCAGCCCCGCCAGCAGCTCGCCGCATTGGGATCCGGCGACCACGGTGCGCCGGGCCAAGGTGCGCAGGGCATCCCATTCGGCGTGCCAGGCCCCGTCGGGCCGCTCGTCGTTGGCCAGCGCCGCGGCGGTGTGCAGGGTCGCCGCCAGCTGCGGTGCCGAAAGCGCGGCCCGGCGGATGAGGATGGACAACAACGGGTTTCGTTTGTGCGGCATCGACGACGAGCCCCCGCGGTTCTCGCCGCCCGGCTCGCTCAGTTCGCCGATCTCCGGGCGGGCCAGGGTGACGACGTCCGAAGCGATCCGGCCCCACGCGTCGGTGCAGCCGACCAACGCGTCGGCCGCCGCGGTGACCGGTGTCCGCGTCGTATGCCAGGGCAATCGGACGGCCAAACCCAAAGCCGTTGCCACGCTTTGCACCAGGGTGGTGGAGACCTCGGCGGGGTCGGCGGTGCCGGTGCGCAGCACCGCCAGCTCCGTGCTGGCGGCCAACGTCCCGGCGGCCCCACCGATCTGGATGGGGACGACGAGCGCGGACAGTCCCTCGAAGGCATCGACGGCGCCGTTCAACCAGCCGGCCGCCTTCGCGCCGAACGTGGTCGGCGCCGCGTGCTGGGTGAGGGTGCGCGCCACCATGGGCGTCACCCGGTGCAGTGTGGCGAGCTCGGTCAGCGTCGAGATCTGCTGCGCAAGCTGCATGACCAGCTCCGCGACGACGCCGCGCACGCCGAGCATCAGGGCGCTGTCCAGGACGTCCTGGCTGGTGAGCCCGCGATGGATCCACGGCCCGACCGCCGGCGCGGCCCGGTGTCGCAGCAGGCCGACGAGGCCGATGACCGGGTTGCCGCCGTCCTCGGCGGCGGCGGCCAGTGATTCACAGTCGTTGGGGGCCAACAATTTTGATAGATCCGCCGCGGCGCACTCGGCCGGCGCCAGGCCGGCGGCGCACAGGGCGTCCAGCCAGGCCGATTCCACCGCAACCATCGATTCCAGCAGCGCCCGATCCGTCATGCACTCTCCGGCCCGATGATCTCCGGGCCACAACAGGTTGGTCATCGGCCGCCTGCCCGGTACGCCAGGAACACGGTCTCGCGCGGGCCTTGCAGGCGGATGTCGAAACGATATGCCCGGCGCCCGGTTTCGGTATCACACAACAAGGTGGCGCGTCGCCCGGCATCGAGGCTTGCCAGCAGCGGATCGGCGCCCAGGTCGCCGCCGGGCAGGTAGGCGCGGGTGAACAATCGGTCCAGTAGGCCCCGCGCGAACACGGTGAGGGCGAAGAACGGCGCCCGTCCGGCGCCCGCCGAACCGGGCGCCACGGTGGTGAAGCCGTAACGACCGGCGGCGTCGGTCGCCGACCGGCCCCACCCCGTGAACGTCGCATCATCTCCATGGTGTCGACCCGCCACGCCCGGCGCCTGCGCCGCGCTTGCGATCGACACCCAGTCGCGGTGCAGCGAACCGGCCTGCCGCGGGATGCGGCCGCTGCCGTCGGGTTGCCACAGTTCGACCAGGGCGTCCGGGACGCCGTCGCCGGCGCCGTCGTAGACCGTGCCGTGCAGCCGGACGGCGCGCGGATGGCCATCGCCGACCAGCGCGCTGCCTCCGGGATAGGGCAACCCCAGGTCGAGAAACGGCCCGACCGTTTGCCCTGGGGTGCAAACACATTCAGTCATCGTCATCCTCGATCGGAGTTCTCCGCACCCCGGCCAGCACGATGTCCCACCGATAACCGGTCGCATACTCCGGCTCGGTGAGGGCGTGGTCGTAGCGGGCGATCAGCGATCGACGAGCGACCGGGTCGAGCACCGACTGCACGATCGGGTCCAGGTCGAACAACGGGTCGCCCGGGAAGTACATCTGGGTGACCAGGCGCTGGGTGAAGGCGGTCCCGAAGACGGAGAAGTGGATGTGCGCCGGGCGCCACGCGTTGTGGTGATTGCGCCACGGATACGGGCCGGGCTTGATGGTCAGGAAGCGGTACGAGCCGTCCGGCCCGGTCAGACAGCGGCCGGCGCCGGTGAAGTTCGGGTCGAGGGGGGCCGGGTGCTGGTCGCGCTCGTGGCGGTAGCGGCCACCGGCGTTCGCCTGCCAGATCTCGATCAGCTGACCCGCCACCGGCTTGCCCGATCCGTCGAGCACCCGCCCGGCGACGATGACGCGCTCCCCCAGGGGTTGGCCCGGATGGCCGGCCGTCAGGTCCGCGTCGAGTGGGTCGACGTCCTGGGGGCCGAAGCACGGCGCGCAGCGTTCGAGCTCCTCGGGATCGACTGGCGCCAGGGGCTGTTCGGGATGGCGCAGGATGGTGGCGCGGTAGGGCGGATAGTCGAGCCGGGGCTGCGCTTCGCTCCCCCGGTATTCGGCTGCGATGGCGGCGATCTCGGCCGTGATGTCACCCTGAGACGCGCCACACTCGGGGTTCATGAGCCGTGACGCTACTCTCGCCGGCCCGGCGAACCCCGCAAGCCGGCGGTGTCGCCCGGAGTTACAGAGAGCGCACCAGCGCCGCCCGCCCCTTGGTGCGCATCTTGTACACCGCGGAGCTGCGGTACTGCTCCATTTTCGCGGCCATCTCGTTGCCGAGCTCCTCGAGCTCGGCGTCGGTGATCTCCACCTCGGGAGGCGCCGGAATCAAATCGCGTTCCTCTTCGTCGGCGTGGGCCTCCAGCACCGTCTTGAACGAGTTCCACTCATCCTCGTAACCCGGCGCGCTCTGCGGGGTCCTGAGCAGCACGGAGAGCTGGTCGACCACCTGGCGGTGCTCCGCGTGGGCGACCGCGATCAGCTTGCTGGCGTCTTTGAGGGCCGGGTAGTACAGGTCGTCCTCGATGCGGAAGTGAATGTCGAGTTCGATCAGCATGTCGTCGAAAAGGGCATGCCGCTCTTCGCTATTCACCGGCGCCTCGCTGACCTTGCGGCCGAGGCCCTTGATCACGATGTGGTGTTCTTTGAGCACCTCGTAGGCGTTCACTTGCCTTCCCCTTCTCCGATTCCCACCGCTGAACCGACCGCGGGCTCGGGTTCGCCTCGAACTTCGACCATTCCGTTGACCAGCCTCGCCTGATAACACGGCAGCGGGGCCGCCGCCGGGCCACGCAGCACGTCTCCCGATTCGGCCGCGAACCATGAACCGTGCCATGGGCATACGAGCCGGCCCCGGTCGAGCCAGCCGTCGGCCATGGGGGCGGCCAGGTGTGGGCACAACTCCCCGAAGGCCGCGACCTCCCCGGGCTTGGTCTGGCACACCACCAGGCCCACCCCGTCGACCTCGACACGCACCGGCTTTCCGTTCAGCGAGCTCGCCGGCAGCACCGGCTTCCATTCCGTGGTGCGCAGCCGCTCACCCGACTGGTCGATGCCGACGCCGGATTCGAAGACCAACGCGCCGCCGAGGTAGCTGCCGGCGACGGTGACGCCGTAACCCAGTGCGGTCAGGGCGATGCCGCGGCCGTGGCGGCCCCGGCGGCGATTCCACCAGGACTGCGCGTAGAGCCCCGTGGCCACCAGGTTCACCAGGCCGTGCACGGCGCCGACACGGCGGTCGGATTCGTGGGTGTGCTGCCAATCGGTGACGCCGGTGACGGCGGACCCGATGCTGGCCAGGATGCCCACCCCGAGGGCGCGGGTCGCGAACTTCGACGCGTCGCGCATTTCGGTGGCGGGCCGGCCCGGCAGCAGGCTGAGGACGTCCAACGCGACGGTGGTACCCAGCGCGCCGCTCGTCAGGGACGCCAACGGCGGGTGAACCGGGTGGCCGAGCCACACTCCGTGCAGCGCGTTGGTGACGGAGTCGCGGGCGCCGCCCAGGCCGTTGAAGGCGAAGCTCAACAAGTGTTCGAACCGATAGCTCGGCCGATCCAACCACTCTTGACGCCCGATAGCGGACACCACTCGCGTTCCGAGTTTCTGCAATCGACCATCCAGTGACCGAGCAGCCATTGCACCAGTCCTTCCTCAGATGCGTCGCCTAGCGGCGGCAACGCACGCAGAATCGAACGACTAACCCCTTGGCTACCGCGCGCTCACGTGCGCAGGGGAGCCGACGTGACCACCGTATCCCGGCCTTCAGGCGAGGTGTTTGCTAGCAACCTGTGAGTTACCACAAAGCATTCTTGTAAATACCTGGCGGCGGATCGGGCCCGGTGAGCGGGCTGATAACGGCCGATTGACCGCCGGCGGGTGAATGCGCGATTCTATAGAGCGGAAAACATCTCTGCACAGCAGACATTCAGAGCGTGAGGTGGGGGTTAACGTGACAGTCCACCGGGACGCCTGCGACGGGCGTTTGGACCCCGTTTTCGCCAGCGTCCGCGAGGGGATGATCCCCGCCCACATCTATAACGACGGCGAACTGTTCGCACTGGAGAAGGAGCGGCTGTTCGGCCGGGCGTGGACGTTCGTGGGACACGAGTCCGAGGTCCCCCACGACGGCGACTACGTGGTGCGCCGGGTCCTCGACGACTCCTTCATCATCAGTCGCGACTCGGCGGGCGATGTGCGGGCCATGTTCAACATGTGCCTGCACCGCGGCATGCAGGTTTGTCGTGCCGAGATGGGAAACGCCTCCAACTTCCGCTGCCCCTACCACGGCTGGACCTACCGCAACGACGGCCGGCTCACCGGCCTGCCGTTCCACCGGGAGGCATACGGGGGCGAGGACGGGTTGGCCAGGAGCGCCCAAACCCTGCTGCCCGCACCGAAATTCGCGAGCTATAACGGCCTGCTGTTCATCAGCATGGACGCCGGCGCCGAACCGCTCGATGACTTCCTCGGGGACTTCCGGTTTTACCTGGACTTCTACACCAAACAGAGCACCAGCGGCCTGGAAGTGCGGGGGCCGCAGCGCTGGCGCATCAAGGCCAACTGGAAGATCGGCGCCGAGAACTTCGCCGGCGACATGTACCACACGCCGCACACCCATGCGTCGATCGTCGACATCGGCCTGTTCCGCGAGCCGAAAGCGCAGAAGCGCAAGGACGGCGCCACCTACTGGGCGCACCGCGGCGGCGGCACCACCTACAAACTTCCACCGGGCGGCTTCGACGAGCGCATGCGCTATGTCGGCTATCCCGACGACATGATCGGCCGGATCAAAGACGTGTGGACACCGCAACAGCAGCGCGTGGTCGGCGAGGACGGTTTCATGATTTCGGCCGCCACCTGCTTTCCGAACCTGAGCTTCGTGCACAACTGGCCCAAGGTGCGTGACGGCAAAGACGACGAAACCCTGCCGTTCATCTCGATCCGGCTGTGGCAACCGATCAGCGAAAACGAAACCGAGGTCTGCTCGTGGTTCGCGGTGGACTCCGCGGCTCCCCCGCAGTACAAACAAGATTCCTACAAGGCGTATCTGATGTGCTTCGGTTCGACCGGCATGTTCGAGCAAGACGACGTGGAGAACTGGGTGTCGCTGACCACCACCGCCGGCGGTTCGATGGCCCGGCGGCTGCTGCTGAACAGCCGGATGGGCCTGCGCTCCGACGGCAGCCCGGTCGTCGAGCCGCTGACCGCCGAGCTTTTCCACGGGCCGGGACGCGCGCAGGTGGGCTACAACGAGCACAACCAACGCGCGCTGCTCAACCTGTGGGCCGACTACCTGCAGCGGGCCGGCGCATGAGAAAGCCGTTGCCGTTCAACGACGTTCGGCACCAACAGGCGCATCAGTTCCTGGTGGACGAGGCCTACCTGCTGGATGCCCAGCAGTACGAGGCGTGGCTAGAGACGCTGACCGACGACGTCCGCTACGTGATGCCCGTGCGGGTCACCACCGCGCGCGGCGCCGGGTTCGAAGCTTCGCCGGATAGGGGCCCGGGGATGGCGCATTTCGACGAGGACAAGTATTCGCTGAGCCAGCGGGTCGCGCGGATGGGCACCGAACACGCCTGGGCCGAGGATCCGCCGTCGCGGCTGCGACACTTCATCACCAATGTGCGCACCTTCGAGTGCGACGACCCCGCGCACCTCTTGGTCGAGTCGGCCGAACTGCTGTTCCGCAGCCGGGGCGACGTGAACGAAAGCGCCCTGCTGTCATGCGGCCGAGAGGACCTGCTGCGCTGGAGCGGCGGCTCCCCAAAGACACTGAAGCTGGCCCGGCGCAACATCATCGCCGACGAGTCGGTGCTACGGATGCAAAACCTGGCGGTGTTCCTGTGAACGACGAACTGCAGCGGATCCTGGACGGCGCGATCGGCGAACCCCTCGTATTCGCAAACGAATTCACCGAGGTGGTGGTGTGCCGGGTCGACACCCGCAACGGGTCGAGGCTGCTCATCAGCGCACCGCGATCCGGGCAATGGATCACCTTGGACGCGCTCGAGGCCGAGGCACTGACGTGGCAGAACAGCCGCACCCTGGCGGCGATGGTCGGCAAGTCCCACGCGCCGCTGCTGCCCGATGAAACCGAGGAGGGCGATGACCGGCTGGCTTGAGGGCAAGCGCGCACTAGTCGTCGGCGCCGGTTCGGGGATCGGCCGGGCCGTGGTGGACACGTTCCGCGCCCAAGGCGCGAAAGTCGCTGCGCTGGAACGCGATCACGAAAAATGCGAGCGCCTGCGCCAGTTGCCCGGCGTTCCGGTCATCGAAGGCGACGCAGTCACCCGCGACGCCAACGTACGAGCGGTCGACGCCGCGGTGGACGCCCACGGCGGGTTGGACACGCTGGTCAACTGCGTGGGAGTCTTCGATTTCTACCAGGGCATCGGCGACATGCCCGCCGACGACCTTCCCCGCGCGTTCGACGAGATGTTTCGCACCAACGTGCTTAGCCACCTGCAGTCCGTCAAGGCGGCGCTGCCCCGGCTGCGGACCGGGACGGGGGCATCGATCATCCTGACCGAGTCCGCGTCGTCGTTCTATCCCGGACGCGGCGGCGCGCTGTACGTGTCGTCGAAATTCGCCGTCCGTGGCTTGGTGGCCGCGCTGGCCGACGAGCTGGCGCCGCAGATCCGGGTCAACGGGGTGGCGCCGGGCGGGACGCTCAACACGGACCTGCGCGGTCTTGCCAGCCTGGGGCTCGAGGGCGTCCGCCTGGCCGACAGCCCCAACCGGGCGCGGGAGCTGGCCGCCCGCACGCCGCTGCACGTCGCGCTCTCCGGGGAAGACCACGCGTGGAGTTTCGTGTTCCTGGCCTCCGACCGGGCCCGCGGGATCACCGGCGAAACCGTCCGCCCCGACGGCGGATTCGGGCTGGGCGCACCGCAATGACCTCCCTCGACGAGCAACGCGCGCTGGTGGCGGAGGGCTGCCGGGTGGCCGCGGCCCGCGGCCTGGTCGACGGCATCCTCGGCCACCTGAGCCTGCGGGTCGACGACGAGCGCCTGCTCATCCGCTGCCGCAGCGACACCGACACCGGGGTGGCGTTCACCCGGCCCGGCGACATCCGGCTCATCACCTTCGACGGCGGCGCCGGCGCCGACGGCGAACTCGACGGGTACCGCGTGCCCAACGAACTGCCCATCCACGTCGAAACCATGCTGGCCGATCCCCGGCACCGGGCCGTCGCGCATCTGCACCCGCCCGCCGTGGTCGCCGCCGACCTGGCCGGCATCGCGATCCGGCCGATCTACGGTGCCTACGACATTCCCGGCGCGTGGCTCGCCCGCGGGGGCGTGCCCGTCTACGAGCGCGCCGTGCTGATCCGCACCCCGGCGCTGGGCAAGGAGATGGTGGCGGCCATGCGTGGCCGGCCGGTGGTGATCTGCCGCGGGCACGGGATCACCAGCGCGGCCGCCACCGTGCCGCAGACGGTGCTGCAGGCGATCAGCCTCGACGCGCTGGCCCGAATGTCGTTGCGGGTGCGAGCGGCTGGCGGGGCCCTGCGGGAAATCGACGACGCCGACTGGGACGACCTGCCCGAGCTGGGGACCGGCCTGAATATCGAGGCGGCCTGGCGACACGAGGTCGCCCGGTTGCGAATCGACAAGGCGTAGCAGGAAAGTCACAAATTCGTATCCTGAAGCGGACACCCCGCTTATGTGCCGGGATTGCGGCGGCGCGGAGAATAGCGTTTCAGCGTGAACGAACTGGACTGTGGTCGGGCGACCTGCACGACTCCGCGCTGCTGTCCGAGGGCCAGATCGTTGCGCTGGCGTATCAGTCCTTCGTCCCGCAGAACATCGTGATCGGGCATCTGAACCACCCGCCGATCACTCACGTCTACGGGCAACTGGTCGAGATCATCCGGGCCCGTGGGCTGCGGACCGTGACGCTCAACGACGTCTTCGTGCACCAGTGAGGCGGCGCTCAGCCGAGGTGGTCGCCAATCTTCTTGGCGGCCTCGGCAAGCGCGGCGGCCACCGAGGGATACAGCGCTTCTCGGAGCCGGCCCTGCGGTGCGGCGGCGTTGAGAGCCAGTCGTAGGCCCGGCGCCCGCGTCGGGATCGGGACCGCCACCGAGGCGACGCCCTCCTCGCTCTCCTCGCGATTGACGGCGTAGCCGCGCTCGCGGATGCGCGCCAGCTCGGCCTCCAGTGTCGTGCGGCTGCCGATCGAATGGGGGGTGATGCGTTCAAGCTCCTCGCCCGGAAGCAATTGGCGCAGTACGGATTCCGGCAGCGCAGCCAGCAGGACCTTACCGGTCGACGTGCAATGCGCGGGCATGCTGCGGCCCAGCCGGGACGCCACCCGCACCGCGGCCGGGCCCTCTACCGCGGCGACGAATCGGACGTCGGCCCCGTCGAGCGTCCCGATGTGAACCGTCTCCCGCAGTTGCTCGCTGAGGCCGCGCATGATCGGCGCGGCGGACCGCTCGATGTCGATGCGGCTGAAGACGGCGAACGCCACGCCGGTCAACGACGGGCCGGGCAGGTAGGCCTTCGACACCGGGTCCTGCCGGACGAACCCGCGGTAGGCCAGCATCGCCAGCAGCCGATGCGCGGTCGACGATGCGACGCCCAGGTACCGGGTCGCCTCGCTCAGCCGGATCTGCGGCTGCTCGCCGAGCAGCAGCAACAGCTTCAGCGCGTTGTCGACCGACTCGATCGGGTACTGCGGCGCAAGCGAATCGGTAGCCGCCGCCTCGACCTCCCCGGCGTCGCGCTCGCGCTTTCTCGGCATGACAGTGAAGGTACCGGGGCGGACACGCGGAGGTTGCGACTCACAGCAAGCTGAGGACGGCCGCCCCGAGTAATCCCGCCGCGATCACCATCGCCATCGTGGTCGCAACAGCCCGCCAACCGAACGTGCGGGCGACCATCGCGGCACCCGGAACGCTTACCGCCGGAAGGGTGATCAGCAGCGCGCCGATCGTCCCCGACGAGGCGCCCAGCAGGGCCAACCCCTGAAGGATCGGAATCTCCCCCGCCGTCGGGATGACCATGAGCGCACCGGCGATCGCGACGACTACGACGAGCAGGAGGCCCAGAAGCAGGCCATGGTGCGCCGATTGCCCCAAGGCGAGGAGCCAACCCCGGAAGGCCCCGACAAGGAGCACCAGGCCCGCATACTCGGGCAGCATGAACAGGCACAGATACAGCAGTGCCCGTACGAACCTGCGCGCACTCCCCGCCGTCTCGTCGGAATTGGAAGCCGTGATCTCCCGGGACGGCGGCTCGGCACCGGACGGGCGGGAGACCCATCCCACCGCCGCCGCGGTGCCGAGCACCGTCACCACGCCGACCACCATCCTGGTCAGCGTCCATTGCCACGGTGCGACGAACAACAGGAAAACGAGCACCGCCGGGTTGAGCAACGGATTCCCGAGCCAGTACGCGACGGCCGCAGAAGCAGTGACGCCGTTGCGCCGCAATGTGACGGCGACCGGGGCGGCGCAGCATGTGCACATCATCGACGGCATGCCGGCCACCCCGCCGGCCAGCGCGCTCGAGATGAGCCGGCGGCGGTTCAGCGTGACCGGCAGCCACGAAGGCGGCATCAGCGCCTGCAGCGACGCGCTGATCAGCAGCGCGACCACCAGCGCCGGCCAGATGGATGACACGTACGCGTCGAAGAACATCGTCGCCGCGTGCCATGACGGCTGGTCCCCGGCCCGCACGCCGCCGACGGCGAGGATGTTTGACCCGGGCCAGCGGTGGGTCCGTGCTGCCGCGACGGCCTTGGCCACATACGGCGTCCACTTGGCCCACAGCAGTCCCGCCAGGAATAGGGCCACGGAGGCCAAAACACCGTTCGCGACGTTCTTGTCGCGCTCGATGCGAATCGCCTTGCCGTCCAAAGGCATCGCCATGCCCGATGAGGCTAGTGCAACAACCGTGACGCTCTCGAGTCGAGTCGGTGGCCACGCTTAACACACCGCGATCGCGATCACTATTATTCTCAGCTTCGTGCGCGGGGTTATTCCGTCCGGATATCGCCGTTACGTCGCCATCGGGGACAGTCAGACCGAGGGCTTATGGGACGGCGACGACGTCGTGGGGCTTCTCGGGTTTGCCGACCGGCTCGCCGTCATGCTCGACTCGGTCTACCCGGGCCTGCACTACGCCAACCTGGCGATCCGCGGCAAACGGATCGCCGACGTCTTGTACGAGCAAGTCCCGGAGGCCCTGGCGATGCAGCCGGACCTGATCACCGTGTGCGCCGGGATGAACGACGTCATCCAGCCGGGGCGGTCGTTCGGTCCCGCCCTGGCCGACCTCGAGTACGTCTACGCCGCGCTGGCCCGATCCGGCGCGACGGTGGTGACGACGACCTTCCCGAACGTCGCGCAGTTCCTCCCGCTCGGACGGCTGGTGTCCGGGCGTCTCGCCCGCATCAACGCGGCGATCACCGCGGCCGCCGATCGCTACGGGTTCGGGCTCGTCGACCTCTACAACGCGCCCTCGATGCGCGAGTTGGACACCTGGGCGATCGACCGTGTGCACGCGTCGGCCAAAGGGCACATGCTGTTCGCCGCCGCGGCCGCCGAGGCGCTGAATCTGCCTGGCAGCAACCACGATTGGGCCCACGCGGGCCCCGGGGCGAGTCGGCGGTCGCTTAGCGCCGGCGCTTACGAACAGCTGCGCTGGACGCAGGACAGTTTCTTCCCGTGGATCTGGCGCCGGCTGCGCGGCCTGTCGTCGGCCGACGGCCGGGAACCCAAACGGCCGCGGTTGGAGAGCCTCAGCGCGCCGAGCAGACCGGCCGACGCGAACCGGCGGGTTTAGGGCGCGCATCGCCGAACGGTCAGGCATCCTGGACGCATGGATGTGGAGGCTTTGCTGCACTCGATCCCGCCACTCGCGGTCTACCTGGTGGTCGGCGGCGTGGTCGGGCTCGAGAGCCTGGGCATCCCCCTTCCCGGCGAGATCGTGCTGGTCAGCGCGGCGCTGATGTCGTCGCATGACGACCTGCCCGTCAACCCCGTCGGTGTCGGCGTCGCGGCGGTGATCGGCGCCGTGGTCGGCGACTCGATCGGCTATGCGATCGGCCGCCGGTTCGGCCTGCCGCTCTTCGACCGCCTCGGCCGACGGTTCCCCAAGCATTTCGGTCCCGGACACGTCGCGTTGGCCGAAAAGTTGTTCAGCCGCTGGGGAGTTCGGGCGGTCTTCTTCGGCCGCTTCATCGCACTGCTGCGCATTTTCGCCGGGCCGCTGGCGGGAGCCTTGAAGATGCACTACCCGCGCTTCTTGGCGGCCAACGTCTCGGGCGCCATCTGCTGGGCCGGCGGCACCACCGCGCTGGTCTATTTCGCCGGGATGGCCGCGGAACGCTGGCTGGAGCGGTTCTCCTGGATCGCACTGGTCGTCGCGATCGTGTTCGGCCTGATCGCCGCCTTCGCGCTGCGCGAACGCACCTCCCGGGCCATCGCCGAACTCGAGGCCGAGCACTACCGCAAGGCCGGCAGCACCGCGGCCGACGCCGCGTAAAAGCCGCCGCTAACTGGCCGCCTGGCCGACGTCCTCCGGCGCGACCGGGCGGTGCTCTTCGATGAGTCCGACGGCCATCCTGCGGGCGCGCAGGGCCGCGTCCAGGTCGCCCACGGCCGCGAGCACGATGGCGCCCTTCATCAGGATGTGCCACGACGACGCGAATTCCTCCACGTCGGTCAGCCCGGCCGCCAGGGCGCGGTGACGCACGATGTCGCGGACGTGGTCGATGTGGGTGATGCAGGCCTGCCCGGCGGGAGAATCCGCCCCCAGCTCGAGCAGCACGTTGAGAAACGAGCAGCCTTCGAACCCGTCGCGGAGGTGAAACCACCCGTGCATGACGTCGAAGATCGCGAGCAACTGCTCCTCTGGCGTCTCGCCCCGCTGCCGCGACTGCTCCTCGATCAGGCCGTGGGTCCACAGTTCCTCGCGCCGCTGCAGCACGGCCAGCACCAGGTCGTTTTTCGTCGCGAAGTGCCGGTACAACGTGGCCTTGGCGACACCGGCGCGGTCGATCACCTCTTCGGTGCCGACAGCACGGATTCCACGTCGGCTGAACAGGTCGTATGCCGCGGTCAGGATACGTTCACGAGCCGACGCGGCGGGCCTTCCGACATCGGAAGTTGTCATAACAACCCACAAGATACTCTTAGCCGGGACGTGTAGACAGACCGACCTGTCTTGTTATAAAAATGAGATTCGCATTCCGCGAAGAGTCTGTCTTCAAACGGCAGGACGGGCATCCATCGCAGCGTCGTAGACGCCGGTCGATTAGGAGTCCACGATGAGCAGCTCGGCTATTGCAGAACCGATGACAACTACCCACCTGATGCTCAGCACGAAGCTGGTCTACGAGCTGGGCGATCCGAACAGCACGCTGCGGGCGACGGCCGATCGCAGCGGCCCGGGGGTGCTGATCTATGCGGGCGGGGAGGTCGACGCGTGCAATGAGCACACCTGGCGCCAGCTGGTCAGCGAAGTCGCCGGCATCGTCATCGCGCCCGGCCCCCTCGTGGTCGACGTGACCGGACTCGAGTTCATGGGCTGCTGCGCCTTCGCGGTGCTGGCCGATGAGGCGAAGCGCTGCAAGCACCGCGGCGTCGAATTGCGCCTGGTGAGCCACGAGCCGATCGTCGCCCGCATCGTCGACGCATGCGGCCTGTCCGCCCTCCTGCCGATCTACCCGAGCGCCGATTCCGCGCTGGCGTCCGCGGCCCGTTGGTGACGGGGCAGCCCAGGCACTGAGTGGGCCCCCTCCGGCCGGATGAGCGACCCTCCCACGTTCGGCGCGGAGGAGGAATTCCTCCTCGTCGACCCGCGAACCGGCGAACCGGCTCCGCGCAACACCGATGTGGCCGCCGAGGCCGGGCGTCGCGGCGTCGAGCTGCAGCTGGAGCTGAGCAGCTGCCAGGTGGAAACCACGTCCAGCGTCGTGGCGGCGAGCGCGGAACTCGGCGCGGAGCTGTCCCGGCTGCGGCGCACCGCGGCCAAGGCGGCCGAGGCTGTGGGGCTTCAGCTGCTGGCGGCCGGGCTTCCGCCCGCCACACCACATGAGTTTCCCGTCACCGACACCCCCCGCTACCGCCGGATCGGCGCCGAGTACGGGATGGTCGCGCACGAGCAAGGCATCTGCGGATGCCATGTGCACGTGCAGGTTCCGGATCGCGCGGCAGCCATCGGTGTCAGCAATTGGCTGCGGCCGTGGCTGCCGTCATTGCTTGCGCTGTCGGCGAATTCGGCGGTGTACCGGGGCGCCGACAGCGGTTACGCGAGCTGGCGCAGCGTCCTGTGGCGACGCTGGCCGGTGGCGGGGCCGCCGCCCTTCTTCCCCTCGCCCGACGACTACGACCGCACGGTGCGGATGCTGATCGACAGCGACGTGATCCTCGACGAGAAGATGGTCTATTGGGACGTGCGCCCGTCGCAGAACTTCCCGACGATCGAGGTGCGGGTGGCCGACGTGCCCGCGACCGTCGCGGAAACCGTGCTGTTGGCCACGCTGGTCAGGGCCGCGGTGATGACGGCGCTCGACGCCCGCGGGCGCGAGGACGAGCCCGGGCGGCTTCCGCCGGCGGCCCTGCGAGCGGCGTACTGGAAGGCCGCCCACGACGGGCTCGCCGGACGCACGCTCGACCTGATCCACGGCCGCGGGGCGGTGCCGGCCCGCGAGCAGTTGGGCGCGCTCGTGCAACGTGTCCGGCCGGCGTTGGAGTCGCTCGGTGAATACGACCGCGTCGTGGACGAACTCGACCGGGTCGCCGCGCAGGGTAACGGGGCGATGCGCCAGCTACGGGCGTGGCGCAAACGGGGCGACGTGATGGACGTCATCGCAGAATCGGCCGCCACCACGCTGAGCTGACCCGTTGGGGCGCAGCATAATCCGTCACGCCACGGCGAGCAGCCGGTACAGCCCGATCAGGCCCACCACCACGATCGTCGCGCGCAGTGCGTTCCCCGACAACCGGCGCCCGTAGCGTGCCCCGACCAGTCCCCCGACCAGCGAGCCCGCCGCGATCAGCCCCGCGGCCGGCCAGCTGATCCGGTCGAAGGCCACCAACGTATAGGCCACCGCCGCAACCACATTCACCACAAGGGCCAGGAGGTTCTTGGCGGCGTTCATCCGCTGCACCGACTCCGGCAGCAGTGCGCCCATCAGGCCGACCAGCAGGATTCCCTGCGCGGCGGTGAAATAGCCGCCGTAGACGCCGACCGCGAACGTTCCGAGCACCAGGACGGCCATGCGGGCCGGCGTGATGTGCTCCGCTGAGCGTCCCGCCACCTCGGCGCGCCGGCCCGTCCAGGCCTGGATCCGCGGCCCGGCGACCACCAGCACCAGCGCCAGGACCAACAGCACCGGCACCACCTCGGCGAAGACCTTCTCCGGCAGGTGCAGGAGCAGGAATGCGCCCACGACCGCGCCGGCCAGCGACGCCGGGAGCTGCCAGCGCAGCCGATTCCATTGACCGCGCAACTCGGCGCGGTAGCCCCAGGTGCCCGACACGCTGCCGGCGACCAGACCGGTCGCGTTCGACATGGTGGCGGTGACCGGCGGAAAGCCGAGGGTGACCAGCGTGGGGAACGTGATCAGAGTCCCGGACCCGACGAGCGCGTTGATGGCGCCGGCGGCGAACCCGGCCAGGGCGATCAAAACCATATGGGAAGGTGACACCGAAGAAAAACCTTAGTGCGCCGACGGATTGGGCCCGCAGGCGACTGCCGGGTGGGGCTTTCGGCTCAGACGTGAGGCGCTTCGGGCCCGCGGTCCACGCCGGTCCGCAGTTTCACCGACGCCGAATACGCAAGGGTCCGGAAGTGCAGGACCGGATCGTCGGAGGGCTCGATACCGTCGGTCACCCGCATGGGGTCGAACACGACGATGTCGCCGCCGTGCTCGCGCTCGGTCTCCAGGCCGGTGATCTCGAGGGTGCCGACCGTCGCGATCTGCGTGCTCTGCCAGGGCGACGACGGGTCGACCGTCGAGTCAGTGGGGCCGCCGATCTGCACGCGATATTCGAACCGCACCGGCCCGCTCTCCAGGCGCGCGTTGAGCTCGTCGGTGAGGAAGTCCGGACCCTCGCCATGGGCGGCCGACGCCGACAGGTAGTCCTCCGCGGCGGCCGGAACCAGATGGTAGCGAACGAATCTGGCGCTGCCGTCGGCGGCGACCCACCGGAACGCGTGCAAGCCGTGGTACTCGATGGTGGCGTAGCTTGCCGGGATCTTGTTCGCGTCACGCACCACCGGTAGCGCGCCGAGCAGCCGGGGATGAGTGAGAAAGTACTTGGCCATCCGCAGCGGCGTGGTCAGGCCGGGCCGCATCGCCTTGAGCAGATCGATGAATCCGTCCGGTGTGCTCGAGACGAACAGGCGCGCGGTCTGCGTCGACACGTCGGTGGTGGAGCCGTCGGGCAGGGTGAACTTCACCGCCATCCCGCGAACACCGGGCACGTTGTCGCGCTGCCCGGGATTGCCGGCCCCGTTGGAGAAGCGGATCAGTGCCGGGACCGTCGAGCCGTCGAGATGCTTTGCGCGCGTCAGCATGATCGCGTCGGGGGTCGCGGTGAACGTGCCGCGATAGAGCGTGCCTTTGGCGTGCAGCGCGCGGCAACCCGGCCGCGCACCACCGGTGCCTCGAATCGCCTCGATCGCCTCATCGGGAGTGGCCATGCGCGAATCTTAAGTCGCTAGGAGGGAAAGCCGAAGAGTTTCACCACGCCGTGATCGCGGCCGGCGGTGTAGCCGCCGTCGACGGCGATGGCCTGGCCGCTGACGAACGAGGCGTCGGGCGACAGCAGGAACGCCGCCATGGCCGCGACCTCCTCCGGCTGCCCCAGCCGCTGCAGGGCGTGTTCTTCAGTGATGGATTGCAGCGGACCCTCCATGCCGGGGAGGCCGAAGACGCTCTGGGCCATCGGCGTTTCGATGAAGCCGGGACAGATGGCATTGGCCCGGATGCCGCTGGGTCCATAGTCGAGCGCGACGTTCTTGGTGAGCAGCACGACGCCGCCCTTGGCCGCGTTGTAAGAGCTGCCGCCCGCCGTGCCCTCCAGGCCCTCGACGCTGGCGACGGTCACGAGCGAACCGCGTTCCCCGTCGACGCGGGGTTGCTCGATCATGCGGGCCAGCGCCGCCTTGGCGACCAGGAAGGTGCCGGTGAGGTTGATTCCGATCACCCGGTCCCATTCGGTGCGGTCGAGCAGGTGGACCGGACCTCCCCCGGCGACCCCGGCGGCGTGCAGGACGCCGTCGAGGCGGTCGGGCACGGCGGCCAGCACCGCGGCGATCGCGGCTTCGTCGGTCACGTCGGCGGTCACGAACTGGAAATTGGGCCCGAGGTCGGGCGGGGCGGCCAGGTCGGCACCGACTACCGTGCCCCCCTCGGCCAGCAGACGCCTCGCGGTGGCCAGGCCGATTCCGGATGCGGCGCCCGTCACGACGAAGGTGCGTGAGCGGGCACGGTCGGGGTTCACCACGGTTGGTCCCCCTTCTGAAGATCGCGTTATGCCGCAGACAGGTTGACACAACTGCCCCCCGCGCGTGGGCGAACTCTCCCGACGGGCCGTTCTGGGCAACGTGCGGAGCGACGACCCCGCATGCGGCGGCATGATGATCGAGTCCTTGTTCTGAAAACCGCACCGCCGTGGCGCGCGCGGCCGCGGCCGCGTATCACGGAGTGGAGCAAACCGAACTCGGAGGGGTTTATGCCACCAGCCGACACCACGGCGAACACGACGGAGACACTCGCCGGATTCGTCGACCGGCACGCACAGCAGCGGCCCGACGCCATCGCGATCCGATACGGCGAACGGCACTGGTCCTGGGCGGACTGGGCCGCGCGGATCCGTCGCGCGGCGGCCGCGCTGCGCGCGGCCGGCGTGCAGCGCGGGCAGTGCGTGGCATTTCTGGACAAGAACCACCCCGCCTGCCTCGAGGTGCTTTTCGCCGCCGCGTCGATCGGGGCCGTGACGACCATCGTGAACTGGCGCATCGCCGGCGACGAACTCGCGCACGTGCTGGGCGACAGCGGGGCCCGGCTGCTTCTCGTCGGCGCCGAGCTGCGGTCCGCCGCCGAGGCGGCTGCCGAACGAGTGCCGGGCGTGGAGCGCATCGTCGTGGTGGGCGACGAGTACGAATCCCTGATCGCCGCGGCGACGCCCACCCAGATCGATGCCGAGGTCGACGAGAGCGAGACCGCGCTGGTGATCTACAGCTCCGGCACCACCGGGCGACCGAAGGGCGTGCTGCTGAGCCAGCGCGCGCTGGTCAATCACGCGGCGAACCTGGCGCCGGCCTTCCCGTTCGAGGACGGGGACGCGAACCTCGTGGCCATGCCCCTCTTCCACTCGGCGGAATCGGCTACGCGCTCTTCGGCATTCGGGCCGGGGTGCCGACGATCATGACCCGCGAACCCGACGCCGCCGCCCTGATGGGCGCGGTGCGGGCCGGCGCGACCCACGCGTTCTTCGTCCCGCCCGTGATCGCCCGGTTCCTCGAGGCCGGCGAGGCGGCCCACGCCACGGTCGCGGGACTGCGCTACATCGTGTACGGGGCCGCGCCCATGCCGCTGCCCCTGCTGCATCGCGCGCTGTCCACCTGGCCCGGCACGCGTTTCGTTCAGGTGTACGGGCAGACGGAACTGTGCGGCGCGGTCACCGCGCTCACCGACGCCGACCACCGCGACCCCGCTCGCCCGCACCTGCGGCTGGCCGCCGGAAAGGCGGTGCTGGGCACCGAGATCCGCGTGGCCGATCCCGAGACGGGTGCACCGGTGCCCGCCGGTGAGCCCGGCGAGATCTGGGTGCGGAGCAACCAGAACATGAGCGGCTACCTGAACCGGCCGGAGGCGACGGCCGAGACCATCACCGACGACGACTGGGTGCGCACGGGTGACATCGGGCGCCTGGATGCCGACGGCTACGTCTACATCGAAGACCGGCTGAAGGACATGATCATCACCGGCGGCGAGAACGTGTACGGGCCCGAGGTGGAAAGCGTGCTCATCGAACACCCCGCCATCGCCGACGCCGCGGTCATCGGGGTGCCCGACGACTTCTGGGGCGAATCCGTCAAGGCGATCGTGGTGGCCGCGGGCGAGCTCGACGCGAAAGACGTCATCGAATTCTGCCGCCGGCACCTGGCCGGCTACAAGTGCCCCCGGACCGTGGACTTCGTGGCGGCGCTGCCCCGCAACGCGAGCGGGAAGATCCTCAAAACCGAGCTGCGCGAACCGTATTGGCGTGACCGGGCGCGGGGAATATGAGCGCTCGGGTGGACGCGCAGCGGCGCGATTGTGCGATCAGCGTGCTGGGCGGTCCGACCACGGTGGTCGACATCGCGGGCCACCGGATCGTGATGGACCCGACGTTCGACCCGCCCGGGGTGCACGCCTACCTGACCAAGCTCACCGGGCCCGTCGTGGGCGCCGAGGCGCTCGGCGAGGTGGACGCGGTGCTGATCAGCCACGACCAGCATCCCGACAATCTCGACGACGACGGCCGCCGGATGGCCCTGGCCGCGCCGCTGATTCTCACCCATCCCGGCGGCGCCGGCCGGCTGGGCCCGCCGGCCGTGGGCATAGCGCCCTGGCAGACCTACGAACTGTCCGGACCGCTTGCGGTGCAGGCCGTTCCGGCCGTGCACGACCCCGCCGACGGCCAGCGCGATGCCGGCGGCCACGTCAACTGCGAGGTGACCGGCTTCGTGCTGTCCGGGCCCGGCGTGCCCGGCATCGGCAACCTAGTGCGGATTGCCGGCCACGGGGAGTGGATCGACCTCGGGTAGTCAGAGCCGCCCGTCGACCCGCAACTCCGGATGCACCCAGTCTGGCGAGCGTCGTTCCTTGAACGCGCGGAACCCCTCCCTCGCCTCGGCGTCACTGAGGCTGCTGGTCATGCCGATGCGGTCGTAGAGGCCCAGATAATTGTCGATGCTGGACTTGATGACGCCGCGGGCCCGCGGTGCGGCGCGACAGCATTGCGCGAGTAAGTCTTTCGCCTCGGTGAGCAGATCGTCGTGCGGAACCACGCGGGTGATCAGGCCCCAGTCGAGGGCTTCGGCTGCGGTGAGCACGCGCCCGGTGAACATCAGGTCGCGGGTGCGCACCGGCCCGATGACCCGGGCCAGCATCTGGCTGTAGTAGGTGTCGGCGTAGCCGCGGAACAGCTCGGGCACGCGGAAGGTCGCCCGCTCACTCACCACGGACAGGTCGCTGCACAGCGCGATCTGGAATCCGCCGCCCTGGCACAGCCCGTTGACCGCGGAGACGATGGGCTTACCCGAGGTCCGCACCGCGTCGAACGGGGTGACGTCCATGCCCAGCGCGGAACCGAAGGTGATCCAGTTGTCCGTGGCCCCACCGCCGCCCATGTCGCCGCCGGGCGCGAAGACGTCCCCGGTCCCGGTGAGCAGCAGCCCCGCCAGGTCCGGGTCCTCGTTGAGACGGCCCACCGCGTAACGGATTCCGAAATACATCGCGGGAGTCAGGGCGTTCCGCGCGTCCGGACGGTCGATGGTGCACACCGCGATCGGCCCCTGGCGCTCGAAGGTCAGGTACGGCGTGCCGAGCCAATCCCCCTCGGGCGGGCGGGGCGTGCTGTGCGGTGTCGGGGGGGTCTGCGCCACGGGGCTCCTCTCACGTCGGCGCCGGGGCTGCGGGCGCCTCAGCTCGGTACTGTAGCGCTTACAGTAGCCGTGGCGGCCGTTCATACATACGGCAGCGTCGCCACGGCGCTGACCGTGGACGCGTCGTCAAGCAAGGTCGCGAGTTTGCTCTGCAACGCGCTCGTGGCGTCCGCCACCGGTTTGTCGCAGTACCGGCAACGGGTCGTGAAACGCGGCTGGTCGTCTTCGTCCGGCCAGAACCGGCGCGGCCCCACCTGGGCGCCGGGATCGAAGGTGACCGCCTGATGCGGGGCCTCCTTGAGGACCCTCCCCACGGGATGACCTTGCGGGCATTCGAGTTTCAGTATGCCGATGCCTTCTTGATTGGCTGCCATCGTTCACCGTCCTTTCGCGTCTTGTGGGGCAGGTTAACCGAGACCGGAATCGATGAGCAGCTGCGGCAACCCGCGCCGGGTGCACAGGGCGCGGGCCTCCGCGGATTCGTTTCGCGCGTCGGCCGCCCGTCCGGCAGCGGTGAGTGTTTCCGCGAGCAGCAGGCGGGCCTGCAGAGCCGCCAGCGGACGCGCGGCGGGGTCGATTCCGGCGAGCAGGGCGCGGGCGTGCCGACAGGCCTTCTCACGGTCGTCGGCGGCGTGGCTGCGTGAGAGCAGGCGGATTCCGGACGCCGCGTCCAGCTCGGCGGTGATGGTGGCGATGCCGTTACCGTCGCGCGGGATGCCGCCCACGGCCCGCAGCCGGTCGGCCTCCGACGGGTCGAGCGGCAGACCCAACCTGACCCGTTCGTGGTTGATGGCGGCGGCGAGCCGCGGCAATCGCAGCCTGTCGGCGACCGTCGTGCCCGCGTCAAGGCGGGCTATCGCGGCGTCCCGATCACCGTGCCCGGCTTTGATCCTGGCGCCGACGACGTATCGCGCCGTCAGGTAGTCGACCCCGCCACCTTCAGGTCCGAGGTGATAACTTTCCTCGAGCAACTCCGCGGCCTCGGCCAACTCGCCTGTCTCGTAAAGCATTTCGCCCAGCACCGCGCCGGCGATTCGGGCCGCATAGGAGTGGGGTCCCACCGCGGTGCCGGTCTCGAAGGCCTCCCGGAAACGGCGCAACGCGAGCGGGATGTCCAGCTGCTGCCGGGCGGCGATGCCGGCCCAGCTGCGGGCGTACACCGCGCCGACCGCGCCCACCTGCTCGTTGTACGGCTCGGCCCACTCCAGCAAGCGTTGCGCGGCCGCCAGGTCGAAGCGGTGGATCGCCGCGAACGCCAGGGCGGTTGCGGCCGCCTGGGGCAGCACCGGACGCAGCTCGTCTGCCCTGTCCATCACCTCGGCCAGCAGGTCCTCGAGGCCGTCGATCCGGTCGGCATAAATCTCGGCCACCGCCCGCACCACGCTCGCTTCCAATGTCAGCTCCGCCCGCCTCTCCTCGGGCAGGTCCGCCTTGGCCATGGCGGCGGCGAAGCGATCGAGCGCGGCCGCGGTGGCCTGGGTGCGGTGCAGAAGGATGTTCGCCCACGCCATCGCGAGTTGCAGCAGCGGCCTGGAGGTCACGAGCTGCGGGGGCAGCTTGTCGACGAGGCCGAGGAACGTGGTCATGCGCGACTGGTTGATCAGGGCTCTGGTCTCGATGCGCTCGACGAGGTCGACGGCGCGGGTGGCGTCGCCCGCGGCCAGCGCGTGGTCGACGGCCTCGTTGATGTGGTCGTGATCGGCGAACCACTCCGACGCCGTGCGGTGCAGCTGGGTGAGGCGGTCGGGGTCCTCGCGCTCGAGTCGGCGGCGGAGGAACCCGGCGAACATCTGGTGGTAGCGAAACCACCGCGGGTCATGGTCGATTCGCCGCAGGAACAGGCCGCGCCGCTCGGTGTCCTCGAGGACTGCATGCCCGCCGCTCACCCCCGCCAGCGCCGACGCCAGCTCCCCGCAGGTGCGTTCGGTGATGGACGTCGCCATCATGAAGTCCACCAGTTGGGGGTCGAGGATGTCGAGGACGTTCTCGGCAAGGAATTCGCCGACCGCCTCGCTTTCTCCCGACATGCGGCTCACCAAAGCGCCGGCATCACCACCGCCGCGCAGGGAAAGCTTCGCCATCTGCAGGCCGGCGACCCACCCGTCCGTCGACGCGGTGAGGGCCGCCACATCGCTGCCCACCAACTGCAGCCCAACGGTTTCGTTGAGCAGTGAGCGCGCCTCGTCAGTATCGAATCGCAATTTCTCACAATCGATTTCGACCAGTTCATCGCGAATTCGTAACTTGCTCAACGGCAATCCGCCGCGCGACCAGCTGGTCACGATGATCTGCAGGTGATCGCACCCATGGTCGATCAAAAACCGCAGGGCGTCGACGGTCTGCGGGTCCGATACCCGCTGCCAGTCATCGATCACCAGCGTGATCGGGTCACCGTCCTCGTCGATTTCGTTGATCAGCGACGTCAACACGTAGCGGATCGCCTCGTCTCCGCGCTGCTCGAGCATCTGCTCCAACGACGACGCGAGACCGGGGCGGACCCGCCGGATCGCCGAGAGCAAATGCGCGAGGAACCACACCGCGTTGTTGTCGTCGTCGTCGACCGTCAACCAGGCCACGGTCACACCGGAGCCGGCCAATTCGGCGCGCCATTGGGCCACCAGGGTGGTCTTGCCGTATCCCGAGGGGGCGTGGATGAGGATCAACCGCCGGCGCCCGGCCGCGCGCAGCAGCGCCATCAACCGATCGCGCAAGACCAGCAATTGAACCGACGCGGGCGGACGATATTTCGTCGATGGCGCCGGTGGCGCCGATGTGGCGTCGCGGCGATGATCCGAGGACCCGGCTACTGGCGGGCCCGCGCGCTTCGCCTCGACCGGCACCACCATGTCGTCGACCGGGACGCGACGGTGGCGCTGGACCTCACGCAGCTGCTCACCGTATTCGGCGGCCGTCGTCGGCCGGCGCGACGGATCCCGGGTCATCGCGGATTCGATGACGGCGATGACGTCGCCGGGCACTCCCCGCTCGCGCAACATCTCTGGGATCGACCGGCCCGTCGGCGGGTGGCCGGTCAGCGCGCAGAACAACGTCGCGCCCAGTGAGTAGACATCGGATCCGGTTGTGGGAGTGGCACCTTCGAGAAGTTCCGGCGCGATGAAGGCCGGCGAACCGATGACCACCCCCGAGCGGGTCTCGAACCCGCCGGCGATCCGGGCGAGGCCGAAGTCGGTCAACTGCGGTTCCCCGTAGTCGGTCACCAGGACATTGCCCGGCTTCACGTCGCGGTGCAGGATGCCGGCCCGATGCGCGGCTTCCAGCGCCCCGGCGAGCTTCACGCCGATGCTGAGCGCCTCGCGCCAGTCCAGGGGCCCGCGCCCGCTGACCAGCCCCCACAGCGACCCCCTGCCGTGGTAGGGCATCACGATGAACGGCCGGCCGCTGCGGGTGGTGCCGACCTGCAGGACGGTGACGATGTGCGGGTGCGCGGAGAGCCGGCCCATCGCGCGCTGCTCGCGCAGGAACCTGTCGAGATTTTCGGGGTCGAGGTCGTTGGTCAGCACTTTGACCGCGACCATGCGGTCCAGCTCGGGCTGAGCGCAACGGTAGACCACCCCGAATCCGCCGCGCCCGATCTGCTCGACGCCGCCGAAGTCGAGTTCCGCGGCGACCCCGGCGATCAGATCCTGCTGGATCGCCTCTGCATCCACGTCGGCCATCGACGGTCACTGTCCTCGCGAGTAAGGAGGGTGCCGACCCTCCGGTCGTGTCACCATAGCGCGGAATGACCTGGGGCGATGGCGGTAATTTGTGCGTCGAGGCCAGCGGACCGCCAGTGAGTCGATCGTTAGCTGCCACGAATGTGGTGGTCCCGGCTGGGATCGAACCAGCGACCTTCCGCGTGTGAAGCGGACGCTCTCCCACTGAGCCACGGGACCGGCGCCGAGAGGCGAACGACGTCGAAGACTAGCACGAGCCCGGCTCCCCAGTATGGCCCACAGGCACCCCGAGGGGCCTGCGCTAGCCTGGACGCGGCTCGTACCAAGAAATTTGTATGTGCCCGCTCACGTCGACTATCGTCGTGCTTCGCACCGGGCGACGATCTCGCCCGAGGCGCGCGGATGTAGCGCAGTTGGTAGCGCATCACCTTGCCAAGGTGAGGGTCGCGGGTTCGAATCCCGTCATCCGCTCGAAGGTGCAAGTGGCATCAATCCCAGCGGTGGAGTGGCCGAGTGGTGAGGCAACGGCCTGCAAAGCCGTGCACACGGGTTCGATTCCCGTCTCCACCTCCAGCTTTGGACCCGGCGCGATTAGCTCAGCGGGAGAGCGCTTCCCTGACACGGAAGAGGTCACTGGTTCAATCCCAGTATCGCGCACCACGATCGGTGCAGGTCAGGTCACGTATATAGTTGGGCTACTGACTATTCATGCAACAAATATGCAATAGTGCCTTTCAGACGATCGTTGAAGAACCGATGTCACGTGGGTTTCAGAACGACGCTGCTTCGGTAGCCCAGGGCCGAGTGGCGGTACGGGGTGTGGCGAAGCCCGACTCTCTCAATTCCAGATTTGACTCTTGACTTAGTGCAGAAAAGCACGAAGGTGGTTAAGGGCATGGCAGTACTCCTACCCACGTGCCTGGAGGAGTTCTGTTGATGAATGTCGCGACGCGCCAACGTCGCAACGCCGGGCATTCATGGGTCTGCGCCCACTCGACGCCAGTCAACACTACCGCGGCGCGTGACGATGGCCAAGCTAAGCCCTTCAAGCCGTCAATGGCGTTGTGCATAAAAGAAAGAGCATTGAAATGAGATTCCTAATCGCAGGAGTATCCGGAATCGCTGGTCTCCTATGTTTGATGGCTGCTATCGGTGGATTCCGGCCACGTCTTCAAACAATCATCATCGGCCTCGTCCTCCTTTTAGTCGCCGTCTTGGTCGCCCGGTCGCGCCGGAAAGAACCGCGCATCGTGCGCGTGACTCAGGGAAATCAGGGAGGACCAGGCAGGGGGCAGACGACGACACCAGTGAAAGAGATGTGCAGTGGCAGCAACTTGCCAGCAGCCACTCTAAATATGAACGCTGTCTCTTCCTGGCCAGCATTTGCAACCTGCACCCACTGCGGTCAGCGCACCATGGTGCGCAGTCCCGGTTACTTTCAACCCCACGACCGGAGCGGAGCATTCTGGATAGGGTGATGCGATACTTCCCGGCGATAGTCGGCCCAGCGCCAAATCGCTTGCTGATCACTTAGCGTTATAGCTGGGTGCTCGACTCGACGAACGGGAAGTACAAAGCAAATTTCAGACGCGCACAGCGCTCATGTCCATGTCGATTGTTCCTTGGCACGCGCCGCTCAAGATGTCGGTGTGCATGATGCCGGCAAGCGACCCATCGGGTTGGGGTGTGTAGCGCACCGTGGCTCTCGCGGGATTCCATTGGATCGAGGTGTCCGGCATCATGCAGTCCCACTGAAAATCGTTGACTTGCGACCAGGAAGTCCCATCCCAGGTGAACTGAACCGGCTGCGGAACGGTCGGGTTACTCGGCGGAGGGCCACTGATGATTGTGGCGACGCACTTGCCGTTCGTGCAGCTCGAGCGCAAACCGTAGATCTCGGTGTGCTGCACCTCGGGATTGCCGACCGCCATGCTGGTCCCGGCTTTGGGGCCAACCATGAACGTGATCGCGTACTGGCCGTTCCACGACGGATTGTCGGCGACGGCAGTCGGGGGAAGCGACATCGCGATCGGGAGCGACGCGGCGCATAAACCGACGAGACTTTTCCAGCGGTCCGATGCCATCGTTTCTCCTCTGAGGCCGTACCCATTCAATAGTCATCCGCCGATCCATCACGAGCAAGGTTCTGGCCGATTATCGGGAACGGCGATGGTAAAGAAACCACATGGCGACAACGGGATTCGCTCCCCTCAGTTCTCCACCAGGTCGGGAATGGGCTCCGCGTCGGTCAGCCAGTGGCGTCCGGCCCGGCGGGCCGCCTCCCACTTGGGAATGCTCACCGCATCGTCCTGGCCGAGGTCCTCAGGGGTCGGGCCGATGCGCTCGGCCAGCGCGGCGAGGGGATCCAGATCGAAGTTGTAAACCTCGGCTGCCGTCAGTCCCAGCATCTGCCGGGTCTCCTCGACCGGAATGTCCCAGAAGGAGCGCTGCAGCCAGCGCCGGGTGTGGGGCCAGGTTCCCTCCGGATGGGGAAAGTCATTGCCCCACAACAGGTTGGATACGCCGATCTCGTAGCGCCGGGCCAGCTCCCGGCGCTCGGTGGTGGTGGCCCCGATGAAACAGTTGCGGTCGAAGTAGGCCGAGGGCGGCATCGTCAGGTCGCCCTCCATCTGATGGCTCATCTTTTTGGCGGAGTGCTCGCGCAGAAACCGGGTGTCCATCAACCAGAGCAGATCGTTGGCCCAAAACGCACCGCACTCCGTGACCCCCCATCGCAGCCGGGGGAAGCGCTCGAACACGCCCGACCACAACGCGAACCACAGGGGCCGGGCCCCCCACCAGCGCACCTCGGTGACATAGATGCCCAGGTGCCCGCCGTACTCCTCCTGCGGGGCGGGACCGGAGTGGGTGTGTACCGGCATTTGCAGGTCCTGGCAGGCGGCCCAGACCTTGTCGTAGCGACGGTCGTGGTAGGGCGGGTAACCGACCCAGCGCGCCGGGATCAGGATCCCGCCCCGCAGTCCGGACTCCGCCGCGCGGGTGATCTCGGCGACCGCCGCGTCGATGTCGGCCAGTATCGGCACAACCGCGACCCCGGCCCGCCGCTCGGGGCTGTGGCTGCACAGCTCGGCCAACCAGCGGTTGTGGGCCCGCGCCCCGGCCATGGCGCGCCCCGGGTCCAGGTCCCCCGACTGGCCCAGGCCGGCCCCGAACGGAGCCCCGGCGACCCCGGTCACCGCGTCGGCGTCGGGGAAGATGACCTCCCCGACCACCCCGTCGCCGTCGAGTTCCTTGTCGCGCAGAGCCACATCCCATCCGCCGGCGATGCCCTCTCCGTTCTCGGAGAACCACTCCTGCGCGAACTGCTCGTCGATGAATCCGCCGGCCTGCGACGCGGCGATCTTCTCAGCCAGGTAGGCCTCGAAGTCCTCCCGGTATTCGGGGTCGACGTATTCGCGGTATCGCTCGGTCGGGAGCTCGGCGTGCGTGTCTGCGGAGATGATGACGTACGGGTCCACGGCGGTCCTTTCAACTACCAGGTGCGGATGGGGTCGGGCTCGAAGGCGGTGCTACGCGCGTCGGCAGGCACCGCGGCCAGGGGCTCGGCGACCTCCGCCACGGTCGGGCCGATTCGGTCGGTCAACGGCGCCAGCGTCTCGAGGTCGAAGCCGTAGACCGCCGCCGCATTCCCGCCCACCATGGCCGCCACCTCGGCGGTCGGGACGCCGCTGAAGGTGTGGCGCAGCGCCTCCCGTGTGTAGGGAGCGGTTCCCTCGTAGTGCGGGTAGTCGCTGCCCCACATGATTCGGTCGACACCGATCCCGTGGCGCTCGGCACACTCGACGGGGCGCATGAAGCTGGCACCGACGTAACACTGGCGGGACCAGTACTCGCTGGGCCGCAGTGTCAACGAGCCGGCGGTGGGCCCGGCGAACCGGGCGATCGCCGAACTCGCACGCCCGTACCGGGCCGCCGCGACGTCGAGCGAGGCAAGGGTTGCCGGTATCCACCCGGCGCCCTGCTCGGTGAAGACCACGGTGAGGTCCGGATGGCGATCCAGGGCGCCACTGAAGATCAAGTGCCACAGCGCCCGGTGCGCCCACCAGTGTGTCTCGTACACCCAGACCGGAAACGAGCTGCCCCACCCGTCCATCGGGCTCGGCCCGGCGTTACCGCCGTGGTGGTTGAGCACCAGGCCCGCCTCCGCGCACGCCGCCCAGAGCGGCTCCCAGTGCTCGGCGTAGAGCGGGGGGAGGCCGGTACCGGGGACGACCCCGGGCAGCAACACACCGCCACGCAGGCCGAGCTTGGCGATCTGCGCCACCTCGGCGATGGCTTCGTCGAGGTCTGGAAGCAGGATTTGGCCCACCCCGGCGCGCCGCTCCGGCGACAACGAGCAGAAGTCGGTCAGCCAGCGATTGTGCGCACGCAGGCCGGCCCAGCGCAGCTCGAGCTCCCGGGCAGTCTCCGGTGCGGGGGCGGCCAGGCTCGCCTGCGGAAAAAACGGTGGCACGGTATTTGGGAAAATGACCTCCCCCGCGATGCCTTCCCGGTCCAGCTCCGAGTTGCGTCGATCGCTGTTCCAGTTGTGCTCGGCGTCGGGCTCCACGAGGTCGCCGAACGGGTTGACGTATGCCTTTGCCCAGCTATCGAATTCGTTCCTGTAGTGCGGATCCAGGTAGTCGCGGTAGTCGAGCAGGTCAGCGCCGGCGTGGCAATCGGCCGAGATGACCGTGTACCGGTCCATACGCCTATACCCGCGCCGGCTGCGGTCCGGGGGCCGCGAGCAGGGCCACGTCGTCGTAGCGCTGGTGCACGTACGGCAGCAGCCACTCCTGCGGCACGCGCGCCGCGATCCGACCCACCTGGATGGTGCGCCGGCGACACCAGGTGATGGAGGTGATCCGGCGGACCGCAACGTCGGCCACCGGGTCCAGGGGCGACTCTCCCAACTCGAGGTTGCCGTCGATCTTCTCCAGCAGCTCGTAGTGCCGGTGGTATTCGCCGTAGACCAGGTGGGGGTCGGTGATGCCGCTGCCGTCGGGGGCGCGCAGGAACTTGAAGTAGAACTCGGTGTTCACCTGGTCGGGCGGCAACTCCGCCGGGCCGGTGACCCGACCGTCCACCCTGATGAGCCGATAGCCCAAACGGTCGACGGTGGCGGTGACGCGATCGCCGTCGCGCTCCACCTCGATGTGGGCCAATTTCTTTGGCTCGCCGAACGTTTCGCGCCCGCCGGTGACGGACTGTTCGGTGGACTGGGGCATGAAGAGGGGATAGTCGCCCTCGAGTTCGCCGTGCCGGGCGGTCACCGAAAACACCGCCGACCCGAAGGGTGCCCTGCCCGCTATGCTGACCCGCTGAAGCTGGATTCGCACCAGTGGTTCGGCCGCCGGCTCCAGCGGCCTGGGCAGCACGGCCGCGACAATCTCCGGATCGGTGAGGTAGGTGACGGTCACCGCCTCGGTGGCGATGGGCGCCTTGGTGGCGTCGACCTCGTGGTCGACTTGCGCCTCGGGTGGGCGGGGACCGTAGCGAATTGCGGTGGTGCTCAACGCTTTTCTCCTTCCGTTTTTGAGTCCGTCCCGGCATTTCGGGCGAGGACGTCGACCAGGTAGTCGGGCGCGCCGCGAGCGAGGATCGATGCCGCCTTGCGGCTCACAACCTGATCGGCCGGTGTGGGCGGACCCATCATCCAGAAGCGGCCCGCCCGAATGCCGTCCACCACCTGGTCGGCGACCGTCTCGAGTGGGGTGAACTCGACATGCGCGCCGGCGGCCTCGAAGCGGGCCACGACCTTTGCCAGCGTCGGGGCGGGTGTGCGACGTTCCTGGGTTGCGGCGTAGCGCTTCGGCCGGTGCCGCCACGACTCCCAGATGCCGGTGTTCAAAAAGCCGCCGGGGAAGAGGACGTGCGCCTGAACCCGCGTCCCTGTCATCTCCAGGTGCGTGTAGAGGCTCTCGGTCAGACACAGCACTGCGGCCTTGGTCATCGGGTAGACCGCGGTAGCCGGTCCGCCCATGGCCCCCCGGGCGATCGGCGCGAACCCGCCATTGCCCGAGCAGGCGTTGACCACGTGTCCTTCGCCCTGCTCGAGCAGGATGGGCACGAACGCCTTGATGCCATGGATGACGCCCAGCACGTTGACGTCGATCCCCCAGCGCCAATCGGCCAGATCGTGCTCCCACATGTAACCCTCGGAGACCCCGCCGGTGCCGGCGTTGTTGCACACGACGTGCACCGCGCCAAAGCGAGCGAGCGCCTCCTTGGCCAGCGACTCGACCGAGGAATAGTCGGTGACGTCGGTGACCACCCCGGCCACCTCGATGCCCTCGTCCGCGAGTGCCCGGGTGGCTTCTTCCAATGGTTCGGCGAGGACATCGGCCAGCACCACCTTCATGCCCTCTTGGCCGAAACGCCTGCCCATGGCCTGGCCGATGCCCCCGGCTCCACCGGTTACGACCGCCACCTTGCCCGGAAGGTCCGTCATCGTGGCCATCGTCACATGGTCGCTAATATCACCGCAAGCAGTCGCATTATGCGACCATGGCGCCCATGGCTGCGCGTCCCTCCCCGCAGACCGAGCGGGTGGTGAACCTGTTCGAGCATCTGGCGGATGATGCGAGCACGGGGATGACATTGGCCGAGGTGTCGCGCCACTTGAGCGTGCACAAGGCCAGCTGCCACTCGATGCTCTCTGAATTGCTCCGAGCCGGCTGGCTGCTACGCGACCCGGTTCGCAAGACCTACCACCTCGGTCCCGCTCTGGTCCGCCTCGGCCGAGTGTCTGCGGGCCGCTATCCGGCCCTGGTGTTGGCCCGCTCCGCGATGGCCGAGCTGTCGGCCGCGACAGGCGCCCACTGCGTTGCCTTCTCGATAAGCGACGACTACTCCACCGTCGTCGATCAGGTCCGAAGCCCTCACGGCGGCGGTCATCCGATGCCTATCGGCACCCAGTTCCCCCATCGCCCGCCGTATGGGGCATCCATCGTTGCTTGGGCCGGGGCGCGGGCTCGGGAGCGCTGGCTGGCCGACCTGCCCGAGGACGTGCGTGAGCGCTACCGCCAGGCCATCACCACCGCCCAGCAGCGCGGCTATGCGGTCGGTCTTCACCTCCTGCCCGATCTGCGCCTGCAGGAACTGGCGCTGATCGTGCGTAGTGCCGAGGTCCGTTCCACCCGGCTGAGCCAGCTGGCGCAGGCATTGACCGACGAACTAATCCACCAGGAGGAGTGGTTCCCGATCAGCCTGGACCCGGACCGCACCTACGAGGTGAGCCACATCGACTCCCCGATCCTGGAACGTGGGTCCCGCATCGCGCTGATGCTCAGCCTGGTCCCCAGCGCCGAGCCGATGAGCGGCGCGGCGGTCACCCGGATGGGGGCGCAGCTCGCTTCTGCGACCCACCGGCTAAGCGCCGCCTTGGCCGAGTCCGACGTCCCGGTGGGCCAAATCGGCTGATAGGCAACACCTGCCAGGTGGGGCATTGCCGCCCAAGGTCTTTGGCCGGCGCCTAGCGGCACCTAATCCGACGACTTCTTGGAGTCCTCGTCGTCCTCGTCGTCCTCGTCGTCCTCGTCGTCCTCGTCGTCCTCGTCCTCCGAGTCCGTGGATTTGTCGGACTTATCGAGCTTGTCGGCGAATTTCGTCAAAAGCTGAGCTAATTTGCGGGCCTCCTCGGATGACAGCGAATCGTCGAACAATCGCTCGTCGCCCTCGGAGACGCGCTGAACGTAAACCGCATCGTCCTTGATGCCGACGTCCCACCGGCCTCCCTCTGGTGGAGCCATCTGATGCCGCCTTTCGACTAGTGGACCTGATCGCACAACCGACGCGTCCCGGCGCGTTGCTGCGTTGTTTACCCACTTGCGCCGATGACGCCTCAACGAATCCCAAAGTCGAAGCAGTGGGTCGGGGTTACGGCGCGACCGGCCGCTTGAAGAAGCATGCGATCGAGAAGGCTCCGCGGTGGTCGGCATCGAGTCCGACCATTTCCCAGCCCTGGCGGCCCAACTCGTCCGCCCGTAGCTTCATCTCGTCCATGGCGGTGTCCCCCTCCCGGTAATCCCACGTGTATTCCCACTGCTGCGGATACCACTTGCCATCTGAGGCCAGCCACCAACCCGGTCCGGGCGAAGGATTGTTCATGGGGTCGTAAGTACCACAGGCTCCCGCCGACCCGGAGCGGGCCGTGGCCAAGGCGGAATCCAGTCGCGACGCGCCCTGGCTCAGCTATGGCGCGTATGCCCAGCCGAGAAAGATGTTCTGCGAATCATTGGGGCTTGGTCTTATTTCCCGGATGTGCGGCGGGGTGAAGTAGTTGGCGGTGAGGTATTGGCCGTTGCCCTCGCTGAGCATGACGTGTCCGGTGCCGTGATCGAATCCCGGATTGCTCGTGAAAACGAGTGCGCCCTCCGGAATGTTGTCGGCGTTGGTGTGGATCAGCGCTTTGCGGTTGAAATCGTTGAAAGCATCCATCGCCGACGGGTATCGGAACGCGTGGTTGTAGGCCTGCTCGACGAACGCCTCGCATTGGACGGTGTTGTCCGGATCAGCGGCCATCTGGCCACGCGCCCACGCCATAGCATGAGCCGCCTTGTCTTCGCCGCTTGCCGAAGCGGGCGTCGCGCCCCCGCCGCAGTCGGGGCCAAGGGCGTCAAGAGTGCGCGTATCGATGTCGACATCGGCGACATAATGACCATCAGATGTCTTGTACCAGAGGCTGTCCCAGCCTCCGTCGGCAATCTGGTAGCTGAAGAAGCCCTTCACCGGCTCGCCCGTGCTGTGGCACAGCAGAGTCAGCACCTGGCCGGCGTTGTACACGCCCTCTTGGCCCGCCTTCAAGCTAGAGCCGTTCATGCGCGGAGTGGTCTGCGCTTTGACGGTGGCAGTGGTTTCGGCGTGAGCTGGCGCGGCACTCGGCAGACCTACCGCAAAAACGGCCGCCGCTGCGGCTGCGATTGCTGCTTTCATTGCTCGGTCTTTCTGCCACGTCGCTATGAAATTGATCGGGACGCTACACCAGAACTAAAGGTCGTGTCTTTGAAATGACCGTAAGAACTCTGCACCCAATTCCTTACGGAAAACCGCGATCCTCGGTGATGACGTCGCAACCATTACCTCGGACGAACTGAGGGAATGAGAACGATGGCGGCAGAGCTACCATTCCGGTACCGCCGTCAGGGCGACGTGCACTGCCGCGCGGCTAGCTCACATCAGTCCGCCAAGGTTCGTCCGCGGCCGGCGCGCCATTCAGCAGTGCGCGGCCCAGCACCGCTGAAGCGGGCAGTAGGTCGAATGCGCGATGCTCACCATGGAGTGGATGTCTCCGAGTGTCACGTTCCTCGGGTCCAAGTCCGCGTGGACGTTCTGAGCAATCTGGTCGTACGTCCAACCCCATCCGAGATCGTCACAGATGAGGCGACCCATCCCGGTGAGGGCGTCGTCATGGTCCGGCGGCCAACTGAAGCCCTGGGCGCGAAGTTGAGCTAGATAGGCGTCATCGGAGGGATCGGCAACCGCAGTCGCCGCGGTGCCGACCAGGGCGGCGCCAGCCATGACGGGGACGGCCAGCAGCGCCAGCCAGCGAGGCGAGGACATGTGATCCGGTTCCTTTCTTCGCCCCGTCGACTCGACCGTCAGGGCGGGCTCCGATTGCGGCAGGAAATGAAGAATGGGAAACGCAGGAAAAAAGCAGCTTATGGGAAGCTGAATAATCGGGTTCGCGGGCGACTACCGCCGAGACGCCGGGCGCCTGGTCACCGCCCGGGCGGCGGCGTGGGACCCGGCGACGGCGAATCAGCTTGAGCGGTAGCCCCGCTGAGCATCAAACCCCAACGGCCACAAATATCGCTGCCGACTTTCTCAAGGCGGTTCGGGTGAATGCGGACCCACCCAAGCGATTGTCCCCAACCCGCCCTCAGGGTGAACCGTGCGAGATGGGGTCGAATAGTAAATTCCACCCGCATGGATGGGCGCAACGCCGCCAAACCGCGGGCGGTGCGATGCAGCTCCGGTACATAAGCATCCCGGCGCTGCTCGCCGAAGCCGGCGGCGATCCCTGGGCGATCAACCAGAGCCTGCAGGGTGGTAGCCCGGTTCAGATTTCGAATCTGGCGGAGGCTTTTCATCGAGCGGGCCGCTGCACCCAGGAAGCGAACGAGGCGTTCGAGCAGGCCCGCAGGCGGTTCGATGCGGCCTGGAATCGTCAGCATGGCGATCATCCGCTGAACGACGCCGCGGCAGTGCGGCGGGTGACCAAGGGCCTTGGCGCACAGTCCCTGCAGTTGCCCAAGATCGGCGTCGATCTGCAAAGCATCGCCGCAGCGCTCGCGGAGGCGCAACAGGCCGGGGCCGGCGCGATCGCCACCCGGGAGTCTCGGTTGCAGAAACTGGACGACTTGATCGGCCGGGCCGTCGAGATGGACAAAGACACCCACCTCAGCGCGGCCGACAGGGACGCGCTCGATGCCCTCGTCCACGCTTGCGAAGACGACGCCATCAGCGACATCAAGGCCGCGCTCACGCAGCTGCAGTCACTGCGGGACGCCTACTCGGCCACGTTGGCGAAATCGCTGGGCAATCTGCGTGCCGAGGGGTATGACCCGGAGTCGCTGCAGCAGGCCGATGCGGACACCCGGATCCCGCCGCCGGGTGCCAACCCCGCGGACGTGCATCGCTGGTGGACGTCACTGGCACCCGAGCAGCGGCAGCGTTTGATCGCCGAAAACCCGGACCGGATCGGCAATCTCAACGGCGTCCCGGTCCTCGCGCGCCGCGATGCCAACATCGCCGTGATGACGCAAGACCTCACCCGGGTGCGTGACATCGCCAACCGCAACGGCGTATCGGTGGACGACGTGATGCGCGACCCGACGAAGTACGGCCTGTCGGGCACCGACATCACCCGCTACCAGAACGCGAACGAGACCAAGCAAGGCCTCGACCACGACGCGGGTAACGATCCGCTACATGCCGATCCGACCTACCTGTTCGCCTATGACCCATTGGCGTTCGGGGGCAAGGGGCGCGCGGCGATCGCCATCGGCAACCCGGACACCGCGAAGAACACCGCGGTGATCGTGCCCGGGGCCAGCAGCAGCGTGCAGGGCGGCTGGCTGCGCGACGGCCACAACGACGCCATCAACCTCTTCGCTCAGGCCAACGCCGCCGACCCCGACAAACCGACGGCCGTGATCGCCTGGATGGGCTACGACACCCCCGGCGACTTGTCCGATGTCCAGCGCATCTCCACACCCGAGCTCGCGCGGACCGCAAGCGAGGCGCTGGCGCAGGACGTCAACGGACTGCGGGCGACTCACCTCGGCGGCGGCCAGCACGTCACGGTGCTGGGTCACTCGTACGGTTCGACGACGGTGGCCGATGCCTTTGCCATGCACGGCATGCACGCCAATGACGCTGTGCTGCTTGGCTGTCCGGGCACCGACATGGCCCACAGCGCGGCGGACTTTCACCTGGACGGCGGCCACGTGTTCGTCGGCGACGCCTCCACCGATCCGGTCGGAATGATCGGACAACTCAATGGCGTGAGCAAGCACTTCTTCGGTGGGGACACCGCAGGGCAGGTGATGGGAAGCGATCCGGGTTTGGGCGCCGACCCCGCCGTCGACGGTTTCGGATCGGTGCGCTTCCGCGCCGAGGTGCCCGGCTCCGATTCCATCAGCGCCGCAGACCATTCGCACTATTACTGTCCGGGAAGCGAGGCGCTGCACAGCATGGCCGACATCGTTTCGGGCCACGGCGACGCATTGGCGGACGACGGCCTGACGGCCGGGCACCGCCGTCAGGTGGGTGGGTTCCAGATCAGAATCCCTGGCCTGCCCCCGGTCACCGTGGGCCCACACACCCCGGCAATCTTCGACCCGGAGTGGAGCCGCCCGCCAGGTTCCATCGCCGATGATCATTTCTTCGATGACCAGCACCACCATTGAGCGCCGGCGACGGTGGTCGCACGACGGCAAGACCAACACCACCAACATCAGCGGCCGGCGGGCACCTTAACCCAACCTCGGCAAGTTATGTTGCCCTGCAATGACTTTCGTCAGAGGAGTAGAGTCGCGGGCATGAATTTGGTCGAGTGGCTGAAGACCCCGCATCACCTGCGGACGCGTTTGATGATGGAACGACAACCGATAAGGAACATCGAGATAGAGACCGTGTTCCTCGAAGTCTCCCACCGCGACGCCCTGCTGCGGTTTCCGGTGATGCTCATGCTGCTGCCGAGGCGCTCGCGCCCGTCGCGCGATCGCACACCGCGCCCGGATCGCGACGAACTGCCGCGAAGCGCCGATTAGCTCTGCGTGGCTTTGCTGACGTACTGCGGGCAGTAAGACTGCGTCGCGGCGCCGATGAAGTAACCGGAATTGCTGTCGGTTAATCCGAGCGCGCCTTTCACATCGGACAAGGTCTGCGGCAGAGTCGCGCCATTGGTCCAGTCCTGGCAAACGCCATGCCCGGCGTTGACGATGGTTTGGTTCGACAGATTGGTCAAGGTGATCCCCTGCTGTCCGAGCGCCTGCAGGAAAACGTCGTCCGTCGCGTCGGCGTTTGCGATCGGCGCTGCGATGGCAGCCATGCTAGCCAAAACGGCAGCGAGCGAGCCGGTCAGCCTTGTCGAGTTCTTCATGGTGACTCCTCAGGGGGATCGAGTTCTACAAAACCGAATCGTGAATATCTGTCGACGCGCCGAAGAGTTAAAGCTTCGCCCACTCGATACCTTTGCACACGCTGGGGGTCGGCGCTTGGCAAATGGCAAACTCGAAACAATTCCGGCCGATTTTGCGAAACCACCCCTTTAATTAACGAGAACGCCATTTATGCCGGAGCGATCCTCCGAAGCCGGCGATGACACGTCCGCGCCGGGCGCAGCAGTGCCCGCCCATCGCTTTCCTGTGCCCGCAACCAGGTTGGGCGCCGGCGCTCGATGGGGCATGCTTGCCGTATGCACCTCGTCAACGGCGCCCGTGACCCCGCGGCAAGTTTTCCTCTCGACACCGTCACCGACGATGCGGCCGAGCGTCGACAGGCCAACCGCGCTGTCGCCGTCAGCGCCATCGGGCTGGCGCTGACCGGGCTCGTCGAATTGGCCATCGCGCTGCTCTCCGGTTCGGTGGCGTTGCTCGGCGACGCGTTGCACAACCTGTCCGACGTCTCCACCAGCGTCCTGGTGTTTATCGGGTTTCGCGCGTCGCGCAAAGTGCCCACCGAGCGCTATCCCTACGGCTACGAACGTGCCGAGGACCTCGCCGGAATCGGTGTGGCAGTGGTGATTTGGGGCAGCGCCGCCGTCGCCGCCTTCGAAAGCGTCAACAAGCTGCTCCGGCACGGCGGCACCGGATACGTGGGCTGGGGCATCGCCGCGGCGATCGTGGGAATCGCGGGCAATCAGCTGGTGGCCCGCTACAAGTTGGTGGTGGGCAAGCGCATCCGCTCGGCGACCATGGTGGCCGACGCCAAGCATTCCTGGCTGGACGCGTTGTCGTCGGCCGGGGCGATGCTCGGGCTGATCGGTGTGGCGCTCGGCTGGGGGTGGGCCGACGCGGTCGCCGGGATCGTGGTCACCGGATTCATCTGCCACGTCGGATGGGAGGTGACCGCCGACATCGCTCACCGCCTACTCGACGGCGTCGACCCCGAAATCATCACGACCGCCGAGGCCGTCGCCGCGGCCGTGCCGGGCGTCACGCACGCGCACGCTCGGGCCCGGTGGACCGGCCGGACATTGCGTGTCGAGGTGGAAGGCTTTCTCGATCCGGACACCCCTCTGGCCGCGGCCGATCGAATCGGTCGCCTGGTCGCCGCCGCGCTGGCACCGCAGATCCCCGAGATGCACAACTTCACCTGGACGGCGCGAGCCGCGTAACCGAGACGCGCAGCGAATTCCGGGGTTTGGCCGCTCGTCACCACACAGGGCGACGCCCGAGCCGGCCAGACGTCAGCCCGCGAGCGCTCAGTTGCCGGGCGTACCGTCGAGCTTCGGGCCGCGATCCTCGCCGGTGATGTACTTCGGGCAGTAGTGGGCCGCCGAGAGGTACGTGAACTTCGCGGCGCTGGCCCCCTGAAAAGCCGGATTCTGGTTGCGCAGGTCCGTCACGATCTTCGCGTCCGACTGCCCGTCGTCGAGCAGTTCACACACCGACTTGCCGATCGTGATCGCGTTGCCGGCGTCCTGATAGGTGATGCCGGCGTCGCGCAGGTCTTTGAGGAAATCCTGATCGTTGTCGACGTCGGCGTACGCGGGCGCGGCCAAGCCGATCACGGCGGCGACACCCGCCAACATCAGTACGAATCGCATAACGCAGCGATTGTCGCAGACCTTTTGGCGAATAGCATCTCGTCGGGCAAACGACGGGTGAACTCTCGGCGGCCCCCCGCCGGCTACGCCGCCGGCGCCCGGGAGAATCGCAGCGCCGGGCGGCGCATCGTCAACGATTCGGGCAGCGCTCCGACCTGGCGAGGCTCCGCGGGTTCCCAGATGTCGCCGTCGAGGACACCGGGCAGGCCGGCCTCGCTGGCGATGAAGACCGGCGCCACACCTTGCGCGAATTGCCGGTGGTAATCCTTGAGCGCCGCGAACGCCCACTTGCCCAGCAAGCAGATGGTGAGCAGGTTCGCGATGGCCATGACCGCCATCGTCAGGTCGGCGAGCGCCCACACCAGGGTCAGCTTGGCCATTGCGCCGAAGGCGATGGACAACAGCGTGACCACCTTCAGCACATTGGCCGCCAGGCGCCGGCCGCCCAGGTAGAACAGATTGGCCTCGGCGACCACGTAATTGCTCAGTACCGAGGCGAACGCGAAGACGAACACCACCCCGGTCATCAACACCGTGGTCCACGAACCGAGATCGGCGGCGATCGCGGACTCGGTCAGGCTCGCGCCGGCGATAGCTCCCAAGCGCGCCGGGTTGTAGGTTTCGGGACCCGAGAGCAGCACGATGAACGCCGTCGCCGTGCATATCACCATCGTGTCGACGAATACGGCGAGCGACTGAATCAGCCCCTGTTCCACTGGATGTCTCACGGTCGCCGCGCCTGCGATGTTGGGTGAGCTGCCCATCCCGGCCTCGCAGGCAAACAGGCCCCGTTTGACTCCGGTGAACATCGCGGCGAGCGCGCCGCCCGCGAAACCGCCTGCCATTTGGCGGATTCCGAACGCCCCACCGATGATCTCCCTGATCACGGTCGGCAGCTCGGTGATGTTGACCGCCACGATGCCCAGCGCGAGCAGCGTGTAGAGCAGCGCCACCACCGGAAGAACCGATCCGGCGAACTGGGCGACCCGTCGCACGCCACCGAAAAGCACGGGCGCCGCCAGCACCGCCAAAACGAGGGTCGTCCAACCGACCCCGATGCCGTGTGAAGACTGCAACACGCCGCTGATCGCGTTCGTCTCCACCATGTTGAAGGCGGTGGAGAACGTGAGCACCAACAGCATCGCGAAGACGACGCCGCCCGCCCGTGACCGCAGCCCGCGCTGAATGTAGAACGCGGGACCGCCGCGGAACGCGCCGTCGTTCGAGCGGACTTTGAAAATCTGGGCCAGCGTGGCCTCGATCACCGCGGTGGCCATGCCGACGGCTGCCACCACCCACATCCAGAAGACGGCACCGGGGCCGCCGACGGTCAGCGCGATCGCGACGCCGGCGATGTTTCCGGTACCCACGCGCGACGCCAGACCCACGCAGAACGCCTGAAAGGAGGAGATCCCCCCGTCGTGGTGACGCGCTCGACGGAGCTGGCGCAGCATGCGCCCGAAGTAGCGGATCTGAATGAATCGGGTGCGCACCGTGAAGTAGATGCCGCCACCGATCAGCAAATAGACCAAGACGTGCGTATTGAGGATGTTGCTAAGGGGTTCGACCAACTGCTGCTGAAGGAAGTCCAAACCCCTGCTTCCTTTCGACTGCGGCCGCTGTCCGTCGCCGAAATGGTATGGGCGATTTGTTGATTACAGGTTTCGTTCACCTGCCGTTAGTGGGCGGACATGTAAAAAGCGCATCACATTTCGAAACCGCGGCCTCACGGTGGCCGACCGTTACGACGGGTCTGGGGCGCCGAGAGCGCTTGCTCAGGAAGTGGAGCTGGCGCTCGTCGTGGTGGTCGACGAGATCGCGTCCGGGCAGTAGGCGCTGGCCGCGATCGCGGTGAACTTCTCCGCCTTCTCCTGGGTGAGTGCGGGCGCCTGGGATACCATCGCCGTCGCGATATCCGCCATCGCCGTGCCACTGCCGGCCGCCGAACACACGTAGTGCGCGGCCTGGATGACCTGTCCCGGATCGTTATAGGTGAAGCCGGCCGAATTCAGCGAGGCAAGGAAGGCGTCATCGGTGTCATCGGCGTGGGCGGGCACGGCCAAGCCTATTCCGGCTACAACGCCGGCAATTGTCAGAACAAGCTTCATAAACACGAAATCGTCCCAGACGTGCGGCACGTCCGCAGCTGACGAAACAATTCGTAACGATCGTCAACCCGTGGTTGACACCACAGCCGCGTCAACCTATCGTTGACGCCATGTCGGACCCGACCCGCATCGCCTACCCCGTCCGCCTCGACGAGCTGATCAACGCGATCAAAACTGTGCACACCGACGCGCTGGATCAACTGGCCGACGCCGTGCTGGCCGCCGAGCACTTGGGCGAGGTCGCCGACCACCTGATCGGGCACTTCGTGGATCAGGCTCGCCGCACCGGGGCGTCGTGGACCGACATCGGCAAGAGCATGGGCGTCACCAAACAAGCGGCCCAGAAACGGTTCGTGCCGCGCGCCGAGCCCGCCACCCTGGACCCCGAACAGGGCTTCGGCCGCTTCACCCCGCGGGCGCGCGGCGCGGTGGTGGCGGCCCAGAACGCCGCGCACGAGGCGGCCAACAGCGAGATCACCCCCGATCACCTGCTGCTCGGCCTGCTCGACGATCCGGCCGCCCTGGCAACGGTGTTGCTGCACCTGCAAAAGGTCGACACCGAGGCGCTGCGCGCCGCCGTGGAACTGCCCCCGGCCGGCGTCACGACCCCCGACCTCATCCCGTTCAGCGGACCGGCGCGCAAAGCCCTGGAACTGACCTTCCGGGAAGCACTTCGGCTGGGCCACAACTACATTGGGACCGAACACCTGCTGCTGGCACTGCTCGAGCTGGAGGAAGCCTCGCCCGACGGAGGGCCGCTGCACCGATGCGGTGTGGACAAGGGCCGGGTCGAAGCCGATCTGATCAAGGCGCTGGAATCGCTCGGGGGCGGCTCAAGCATCCGCACGGACGGCTGACCGGGTGTGGTCGACCCCTCCCCGCCGCATAACCGCGTGTGCAATCATTCGAAGGTCCCCTTCCCAGGGTGCCTAGGAGGCGAAGACATGGCGAAGAAACACCGCTGGTCGGTCGTCTTGTCCGCGTTCCTCGTCGCCGCGGCGAGCGGCACCGCCGTCGCCGCGCTTCCCGCTCCTCGCGCCTGGGCCGGTGACGCCCCGATCGGCCACATCGGCGACACGCTGCGCGTGGACACCGGCACCTACGTCGCCGACGTCACCGTCAGCGGCGTATCGCCCTGTGATCCGCCTCCCGGATTCGGCTACACGCGCGAAGGCACCTATAAGGGCTTCCCGGGCAGCAGCGTCGAGCGCGCGGACGTGGTGGTCCGCGCGGTCCGGGTGCCCAATCCGTTCATCATGGCGACCACCTTCAGCTTCGACGGGGTGACCCCGTTCGCCGACGCCTACAAGCCGCGTGCCACCGATGCACCCGACGCGCTGGACAACGTCCTGACCAACGCACCGAACGGGGCGATCGTGCGCGGCGAAGTGTATTGGGACGCCTACCGTGATCCCGTCTCCACCGTGGTGCTGCTGGATAAGAAGACGGGCTACCACCTCGCGCAGTGGAACCTCTGACACGCACCGTACGCGTCGTCACGGCGGACTCCGTTGACGTTCAACAGCTTGCCGATATCGCCGCGCGCACATTCCCGTTGGCCTGCCCGGCCTGGATCGCGCCCGAAGACATCGCGGCGTTCGTCGGCGCCAACCTGTCGGCCGCCCGCTTCGCCGAATACCTGGCCGATCCGCAACGCGCGATCCTGACCGCGGCGCACGACGGGCGAATCACCGGTTACGCCATGTTGATTCGCGGCGCCAACGGCGACACCGCCGAGCTGTCCAAGATCTACGTTGCGGCCGAGCACCACGGCACCGGGGTCGCGACCGCGTTGATGGACCTCGCGCTGGCCACGGCCGAAGAATGGGGCGTGGGCCGCGTGTGGCTGGGCGTCAACCAGGCGAACCAACGCGCACAACGCTTCTACGCCAAGAGCGGCTTCACGGTCAGCGGCACCAGGACCTTTCAGGTCGGCGCCGGCCGCGAGAACGACTTCGTCATGACTCGCGCGCTTCGTTGACCCCGGCCGTCAGCGCCAGGAGCCGAGACATGGCCCGCAGATACTTCTTTCGATACCCGCCGGCCAGCATCTCGTCGCTGAACACGGTGTCCAACTTGTCGCCCGAGACGACCACCGGGATGCCGGCGTCGTACAGGCGGTCGATCAGCGCGACCAGCCGCAGCGCCACGTTCTGGTCAGCGATGCCGTGCACGCCGGTCAAGAACACGGCGGTCACGCCCTCGATGAGGGTGAGATAGCGCGACGGGTGCATGGTGGCCAGGTGTGCGCACAACGCGTCGAAATCGTCGAGCGTGGCCCCGTCCAACCGCGCGGCGCGCGCGGCCACCTCTTCGTCCGACAGCGGCTGCGGCGCCGGCGGCAAGCCGCGGTGCCGATAGTCGGGCCCCTCGATCCGCACCGTGGTGAAAATGCTTGCCAGCGTGTTGATCTCACGCAGAAAGTCCTGGGCTGCGAACCGGCCCTCGCCGAGTTGCTCGGGCAGCGTGTTGGAGGTGGCTGCCACCGACACGCCCCGCTCGACCAGCGACGAGAGCAGCCGCGAGATCAGCGTCGTGTTGCCGGGGTCGTCCAGCTCGAACTCGTCGATGCACACCGCCGTGTAGTTGGCCAGCAGATCGACGCATTCGACGAAACCGAACACCCCGGCCAATTGTGTGAGCTCGCCAAATGTCGCGAACGCCTTGGGAGTTGGGGACTCCGGCCCGTCACCGGGCAGCTCGTAGTAGGCCGACGCCAGCAGGTGGGTCTTGCCCACCCCGAATCCCCCGTCCAGATACAACCCGACACCGGGCAGCACCACCCGTCGGCCCAACAACTTTCGCCGGCCCGCGCGGCGTTGCACGGCCTGGCGACAGAAGTCCTGGCACGCCGCCACGGCGGCCGACTGCGTCGGCTCGGTCGGGTCGGGTCGGTAGGTCGCGAAACTCACGTCGGCGAACGTTGGGGGTGGCCGTAATTGGGTGATCAGCCGCTCCGGCGACACGGTCGGATGCCGGTCCACCAGGTGCGCCACCCTGCGGGAAGGGGACCCGTGCATGCGAGAACTGTAGCGGCGTGCTGCAATCAACCTCATGGGCCTTCCCGAGACGCCGCTGTCGCTGCTCGGATCGGTACGCGAACTCACCGACGGTGAACTCCCCCGGCTCTACGACTATCCCGAACGCGACGGGATGTGGGTGCGGGCCAATTTCATCACCAGCGTGGACGGCGGGGCCACCTCCGGCGGCAGCAGCGGAACGATGGGAGGCCCCGGCGACCGGTTCGTATTCAACCTGCTGCGCGAGCTCGCCGACGTCATCGTGGTCGGCGCGGGCACCGTGCGGGTCGAGGGTTATTCGGGTGCACAGCTGAGCGCCGCCCAGCGCCAGCGGCGGCAGGCCCGCGGGCAGGGCGAAGTCCCGCAACTGGCGATCGTCACCAAGTCGGGTCGGCTGGGCCGCGACATGGCGGTGTTCACCAGGACCGAGGTGCCGCCGCTGGTGCTCACCTGTGCGGCGGCGGCCGCCCCGGCGCGCCGGCTGCTCACCGACCTGTGCGAGGTGATCGACTGCTCCGGCAGCGACCCCGCTGAGGTCGACGAGGCCGCCATGCTCGCGATCCTGGGCGCTCGTGGAATCCGCCGCGTCCTGACCGAGGGCGGGCCGATGCTGCTCGATGCGTTCATCCAGCGCGACATGCTCGACGAGCTCTGCCTGACCATCGCGCCCTACATCGTCGGCGGCCTGGCCCGGCGCATCGCGACCGGCCCCAGCCAGCTGCTGACCCGGATGCGCTGTGCCCACGTTCTGACCGACGACGCCGGTTACCTGTACACCCGCTACGTCAAGGCCTAGCTACTGTGGTCGACATGAGTCGGCAGATCACGCTCGCCACGATCTTGATTGCGGCGACCACCGTGGTCGCCGGCTGCGTCCCGGGCCTGGCCGCCGACCCGCGCTTCGCCACCGATTCCGGTGCCCGCCCGCAAGGCGCGACCACGGCCAAGCCGCCCCCCAGCGGCCCGCCACCGCTGGCGGCCCCCAAGAACGACCTGTCGTGGCACGACTGCACGTCGCGGGTGTTCGGCGACGCCGCGGTCCCGCCCGCCGCCGGGGTCCAGCTGGATTGCGCCAACTACGACGCGGACCTGGACCCGGTCAACGGTGGGACCGGCACCGTGAGCGTCGGCGTGGTCCGCGCCCGCTCGAACCAGACTCCGCGCGACGCGGGCCCGCTGATCTTCACCACCGGAACGGACCTGCCGTCGTCGGTGCAGCTGCCGGTGTGGCTGTCGCGGGGCGGCGCCGATGTGCTGCAGACCCGCCCGATCGTCGCCGTCGACCGTCGCGGCATGGGCATGTCCTCCCCGATCGACTGCCGGGACACCTCCGACCGCCAAATCATGCGCGACCAGGCGCAGTTCCAAACCGGTGACGACCCCGTCGCCAACCTGTCCGACGTCGCGAACACCGCCACCACCAACTGCACCGACGCCATCGCGCCCGGCGCGTCCGCCTACGACAACGCCCACGCCGCCTCGGACATCGAGCGACTGCGGACGCTGTGGGACGTGCCCGCGATCGCGCTGGTCGGGATCGGCAACGGCGCCCAGGTGGCCCTGGCCTACGCCGCGGCGCGCCCCGACAAGGTCGCCCGGCTGATACTCGACTCGCCAGTTGCGTTGGGCGTCAACGCCGAAGCCGCCGCCGAGCAACAGGCCAAGGGCCAACAGGCCGCGCTGGACGCGTTCGCCGCCCAATGCCTCGCGGTCAATTGCGCGCTGGGTCCCGACCCGAAGGGCGCCGTCAGCGGGTTGCTGGACGACGCCCGCGCCGGCAAGGGGCCCGCCGGCGCGTCGGTGGCCCAGCTGGCGAACGCGATCACCGTCGCGCTGGGCTTCCCCTCCGGCGGCCGCGTCAACGCCACCACCAGCCTGGCCAACGCCCTGGCGGCCGCCCGCTCCGGCGACACCAATGCGCTGACCAACCTGATCAACCACGCCGACGCCACCGAGGACTCCGACGGCCAATTCGTCAACGCCTGCAGCGACGCCGTCAACCGCCCCACCCCGGACCGGGTCCGCGAACTCGTCGTGGCGTGGGGCAAGCTGTACCCGCAGTTCGGCACCGTCGCGGCGCTCAACTTGGTCAAGTGCGTGCACTGGCCCACCGGCTCGCCGCCGGCGCCGCCGAAATCGTTGAAGGTCGACGTCCTGCTGCTGGGCGTTCAGAACGACCCGATCGTCGGCACCGAAGGGGTCGCCGCGACGGCGGCCACCGTCATCAACGCCAACGCGGCCAGCAAGCGGGTGATGTGGCAGGGCATCGGCCACGGCGCCAGCATCTACTCCAACTGCGCCGTTTCCCCGCTGATCGGCTACGTCAACGGCGGTAAACTGCCCGGCACCGACACGTACTGTCCCGCCTGACTTTCCGGGCTGGGCCCGGTGTACGGTGCGCTGGTGACCGCAGCTGAATCGACCCGAACCGGCCTGCGTGATTCGATCCTGGCCGCCTTTCGTCCCCCGAGCGGCCCACCGAGCACCGCGACGATATTGCGGTCCGCGTTGTGGCCGCTGGCCATCCTGTCGGTGCTGCACCGCAGCATCGTGCTCACCCTCAACGGCAACATCACCGACGACTTCAAACCCGTCTACCGCGCGGTGAACAACTTCCGCCACGGCCTGGACATCTACAACGAGCACTTCGACTACGTCGATCCGCACTACCTGTACCCGCCCGGCGGCACGCTGCTGATGGCGCCGTTCGGATACCTGTCCTTCACGCCGTCGCGGTACCTGTTCATCCTGATCAACACCGTGGCCATCCTGATCGCCTGGTACCTGTTGCTGCGGCTGTTCAAATTCACGTTGTCGTCGGTGGCCGCTCCCGCCCTGCTGCTGGCCATGTTCTGCACCGAAAGCGTGACCAGCACCCTGGTGTTCACCAACATCAACGGCTGCGTGCTGCTGGCGGAGGTGCTTTTCCTGCGGTGGCTGCTGGACGGGAAAGTCGGGCATCAGTGGTGGGCCGGGCTCGTAATCGGGCTCACCTTGACGCTCAAACCTGTGCTCGGGCCGCTGCTGTTGCTGCCCCTGCTCAACCGTCAATGGCGGACGCTGGTACCGGCCATCGCGGTCCCCCTCGTCGTCAATCTGGCCGCGTGGCCGCTGGTCAGCGACCCGATGGACTTCGTCACCCGTACGCTGCCGTACATCGGGGGCACCCGGGACTACTTCAACAGCTCGATCGAGGGCAACGGGGTGTACTTCGGGCTGCCCACCTGGCTGATCGTGTTCCTGCGAATCCTGTTCGTCCTGATCGCGATCGGCGCGCTGTGGCTGCTGTACCGCTACTACCGCACCCGGGATCCGCTGTTCTGGTTCACCAGCTCGTCGGGTGTGCTGCTGCTGTGTTCCTGGTTGGTGCTGCCACTGGCCCAGGGCTACTACTCGATGATGCTGTTCCCATTCCTGATGACCGTGGTGCTGCGGAACTCGCTGATTCGCAACTGGCCGGCCTGGCTGGGGATCTACGGCTTCCTGACGCTGGACGACTGGCTGATCTACAAGTACATGAGGTACGGCCGCGCGCTGCACTACCTGAAGATCACCTACGGTTGGTCGCTGCTGCTGATCGTGGTGTTCACCGTGCTGTGCTTCCGCTACCTGGACGCCAAGGCCGAGAACCGGCTGGACGGTGGCATCGACCCGGCGTGGCTGACGGCCGAGCGCGAGCGCGCGCGGTGATCGCAAGCGCGGCGGAGCCGGGCGCGGCGGGTCACCGCAATTGGCGCTAGCGTGGATGCATGAATCCGAAGTTGCAGCTGACCGACGCCGAATGGCGCCAGAAGCTCACGCCCGAAGAGTTTCATGTGCTGCGCCAGGCCGGCACCGAGCGGCCGTTCACCGGTGAGTACACGGACACCAAAACCGAAGGCGTCTACGAGTGCCGGGCCTGTGGCGCCGAATTGTTCCGCAGCACAGAGAAATTCGAATCGCACTGCGGCTGGCCGTCGTTCTTCGACCCGGCGAACTCCGACGCGGTGATCCTGCGGCCCGACCACTCGATGGGGACGACGCGCACCGAGGTGCTGTGCGCGAACTGCCACAGCCACCTGGGTCACGTCTTCGAGGGCGAGGGGTATCCGACGCCGACGGACCAGCGCTACTGCATCAACTCGATCTCGCTGCGCCTGGTGCCCGCGGGGGGTTAGCCCCTTTCGACTTGTTCCGCGACACATAACCAGTAGCGACGACGCGCCGGGAGGCGTCGCAACGGTTTATATCTCGCGGCATCCGCGGCGCGTGAGCGCCCCGCGGACGCGTGTCACGACGTCCCGCGGGTTGTCCTCCGCGATCACCCTGATGACGATCCAGCCAAGTTCTTCGAGCTTGCGTAACCGCCACTGGTCTCGGGCGTACTGGCGGCGGTTGGTGCGGTGATGATCGCCGTCGTATTCGACGGCGACTTTGTACCGCTCCCAACCCATGTCGAGCACGCCGACCATCCGCCACCCCTCATTCACCGCTATCTGAGTCTCCGGAACCGGCATCCCGGCATCGATCAGCAGGAGCCGCAGCCAGGTCTCCTTGGGCGACGCGGCACCAGCGTCGACAAGCGGAATCGCCGCGCGTAGCCGCCGCAGCCCCCGCGCACGCGGGTACCGCTTGGCCACCAGCAGCACCTCTTCGGCGCTAAACGGGCTCGCCCGCATCAGCGCGTCGAGCCGCGCCACCGCCTCGCCCCTGGGAAGTTGTCTGGCCACGTCATACGCCGTCCTCGCCGAAGTGGTGACCGGCAGGCCCGCGACAGTGGTTACCTCGTCCGGCTGAACCCGCACATTCCGGGTGATTACGCCTGAGGGAGCATGCTGATTGCCCCAGATCAGCTCGATGCGCTCGTCGTCGTCGATCCAATCCGAGCCGTGCAACGCGGCCGCGGCAAGCCCAGCCACGACAGCGCGTCTGCCTGACCACAGCCACGCCGCAACGCACCGCGTTCGCAGCGACGGGGTGGCCCGCTCCCCCAGATAAACGTCGGGGTAGATCGCCCGGAATCCAATTCGCAGCTGATACGGACTCAGCCTGCCCTGCCGCACGGCCTCGCTGCCGATAAACACGTCGTCCACAAACGAAAGACGTCAAGGGCTGGCCCGGGGATCCGCCAGACATAAACCGTTGCGAGACGTTTCGGCGTGTCGTCGCAGACGTTTATGTGTCGCGATAAGCCGTGGCTAGACATCCCGCGTGGCGTGGACTTCCCAGAACGGGGCGTGCACCCGGCCGGCCTCTAGCCACGGCTCCATCGCCCGGAATCGCGTCAGTAACTCCTGCGCCTGATCGGCCATGTCGGGATTGCGCTCAGCCATCATCTCGATCTGCTCGACGCTGATGTTGACCAGGTAGGTCGTCGGCCCGAGGTAGGTGATCTCCCAGCCGCCATGCGGGAGCACGTCACGAAAGTCGTTCTCGGACAAGGATCGCATCATCTTGAAGCCGTTGACGTCGTGCTCGCCGAACTCGAACATGTACAGCCGCGCCCCCGGCCTGGTGGCCCGGTGCAGCGCCTGCACGTAGGACTTCTGCATGTGCGGGTCGGTGCTGAAGGTGTGGTAGAAGGCGCAGTCGACCACGGTGTCGAATCGGCCCTCCAGACCCTCCAGCTTGGTGGCGTCGGCCAGCTCGAAATTCACTGATACGCCGGCCTTTTGGGCGTTTTCCCGGGCCCGTTCGAGGGCGCCGGCCGAACCGTCGATGCCGGTCGCCGAGTAGCCATACTATGCCACACTATGTAAGTGATTAAAGCACTGGTAGGGGCTCGGGTTTCTTCTATGCAAGGCGATGGGAAGACATCGCACATCACCCAGCGGAGCAAGGGGACAACTTACGCCGAGTCACGGGGCTGGGAGGTCGTCGGGGCCTTCGAGGATCTCGACGTGTCAGCTATCAAGCTGTCGCCGTTCGAGCGACCGGACTTGCGGGTGTGGTTGGAGGATCGTGCCGAGGACTGGGACGCGCTGATCTTCGCCAAGACCGACCGGGTGTTCCGGTCGGCGGCTGACTGCGTCCGCTTGGCAGAGTGGTGCAAAGAGAATCGCAAGATCCTCGTCCTCGTGGACGATGGGATCAAGTTGGACTACTACAACCCCGAAGAGTCGAAGGACGCCTTCGCCGGGGCGATGTCGAAGGTGTTCCTGATCCTCGCCTCTGTCTTCGCGGAGATCGAGGGGCAGCGGTTCGTGCAGCGGGCACGGGACCGCGTGGCGTACCTGCGCCACACCGACCGGTGGGGCTACGGAGTGGCCCCGTTCGGCTACCAAGTAGTGGACCACCCGTCCGGGAAGGGAAAGGCCCTAGATCACGATCTGGAGTCCCAGGCGGTGCTCTCCAGTATGGCGACCCGGTTTCTGGCTGGAGACTCGCTAACGAATATCACAGCTAGCCTTTTGGAGGCTGGAACGCCCTGCCCCCGGGACTGGGCTCGCATCCGGGCGGGAAACCCGCCCCGGGGCGAGCGGTGGACTACCACCACGGTGCGGAAGATCCTGCTGAGCCCATCGACGCAGGGGATCAAGATGGCGGGCGGTAAGGCGGTGTTGGGACCGGACGGAGAGCCCATCCAGGTAGGCCCAGCCTCCTTCGATCAGGAGACGTGGGGCAGGCTCCAGCGGGCGATGAGCCAGAGGGCTGGGAATCCACGCGAACGGCGGCACTCGACCAATCCCCTTCTCGGGGTGGCTAAGTGCGGGGTCTGCGGGAAGAACATGAGGCAGCATGGCCAGAACACCAAGGCGGGGGTGTACCACCGGTACTACCTTTGCAACGCCACGCCCCGGGCGTGCCGGGGTGTGTCGATCGTAGCCGACGTAGCCGAAGAGTTGGTAGCCAAGGAGTTCCTGAGTAGCCACGCCGACCGCAAGGTCAAGAAGGCGGAATGGCAAGTGGGGTCGGACTATTCGGCAGAGCTGGAGCAGACGACCCAGACCATCGAAGCTCTCCGCGAGGACCGCGCCCTCGGCCTATTCACCACCCCCGAGGACCAGGAGATGTACCGGCAGCAGGTGGCGGCGCTCGTAGCCAAGCGTGATGCGCTGGCTGAGCTGCCTTTCCAGAAGGCGGGCTGGGTCGAAGTGGAGACGGACCAGACGTATGGCGAGGTGTGGCCCGACGCCAGCGTCGAGGAGCGTAGGAAGATGCTGACCGACGCCGGGGTAGTCCTCCGGGTCATCCGCCCGAACCATGTAGAGCTGTACACCGATTTCGCTCGTCTGTTAGGGGGAGGACCGTCCGGTCTGGAGGTGTTGGAGGCTGAGGAACGGCGTGCGTCTGCGGAGAGGAAGCGGTGGGGTATCCCGGAGGACGAGGACCCTCGGCCAGTGCGTACGCGAGAAGCCACCGCCAGGCATAACACGGGAAACGCGAGAAGCCGTCGCTCGGCGCGAACGAAACGGAGCCCCTACGACGCCTGACTGACCGGCTCTGCTGGACGAGGCCTCGGGACCGCGCTGATCGCGTCAGCGTCAGCGTCAGCGTCAGCGTGAACAAGTTCATCGGGTGGCTGGTCCGTGACGGATGATCTTGGAGCACCCGAACGGTGGCCACGTGGCATCACCGCATCCCGACATCGCGCGGCGGGGCAGCGAAGCGCCCGATACCGGACGGACGATCTGGTGAGACAGCAGCTTGAGATGTCCACGGCCATCGGCCAACGCGGTAGGTTCCACATGGTGAAAGTGGGACCAGCCAAGCTCTGCATAGACGACGACCAGCTTCGGCTCATTGCCGAGCTGGCGTCTGCGATCCTCGCCAAACTCGCACCGGCAGGTGCCACCGATGACAGACCCTGCTAGCAGGCCGGACCTGCGGGCGAGGCTGCACCTCGCAGACCTGGCAGTCTTGGACGGGGACTCCGACAAGTCGGCGTGGTCGGCAGCTTGCTCGATGGCAACCCGGTGCATCCGGGCTGAGTTCACGTTCGACGAATACGCCGACCTGCTGTACGAGTCGGAGATCGGGTACCAGCTCCGGGGGGAGGAACAGCGGAAGCGCCCCACAGACCGGCAGCGGTTCAACAGGCGCGTGCAACGGGCCTGGGACTTCGCCGAGGACAGCTACGACTACGGGTATCGGTCGCCGGGGCTGGACGTGCCTACGACAGCAGCCCTGGTGTGGCTGCTGTCTTCAGCTACCCCGGCTCTTAAGGCGATCATCGAGATCGCTCTGGAGGAAGAACTCAACCCGGTGAGTGCATCCGTGAAGCAGGTTTACGAACGGGTCGGTGGCAGGCGGAGTGTCGTTGAGGACGAGCTAAGGCAACTAGCAGCTAACGCCGGGCCTGACAGCCCGGTGTTGGCTGTGACCGAAAGACGACTACCGGGGCGCCCCAGGCCGGTTAGGGTCTGGGAACTCAACCCGGCCTTCTCCCCTCATCCTGAGGGGGGTATATGTACATCCCCCGGTTCTTCGGCGAGCATGACCAGGGGAATCGCTCAGCAGAAGATGATTCATTACGTCCCCCGCATACCTCGCGGGGAACGGTTCACCACGAAGCAGTTTGCAGGACGTGCGGGTGTGTCAGTAGACAGCGCCCGCCCGTTCCTCAGCAAACGTGTCGAAGAAGTCGGAGACGTCTTCAAGATACCGGGTGAGCGCCGTAAGCGCGAACCCGACATCTGGGTGAAAGACCTCTCATGGGAGCAACGACAGCAGGAAGCACGGGAGCGAGACAACGACGAAGTGCGTCGCTACGCCATCCGAGGTGCCGAAGAGGATCCGCTGGGATGGGTCATAGCGCGGGATGATCAGAGGGAGATCAGGAAGCGCTAGCGGTCACGGGGAACTACATCTGACGATCACGCCGCGTAGTTGTAGACGGTCTGGCGGCTAATTCCGAACTCCTTGGCCAGTGCTGTCACCGATTCGCCGCCTGCCAGACGAGCGCGGAGCTCGTCAGCCTGGCCATCGGTGAGGGCCGCTTTACGGCCCTTGTATTTGCCCGCAGCCTTGGCGAGAGCGATTCCCTCGCGTTGGCGTTCCAGGATCATCGACCGCTCGAACTCTGCGACTGCCCCGAGCATCGAGAGGAGGAGCGTGTTCATTGGTGAGTCCTCCCCGGTGAAGGTGAGCGACTCTTTCACGAACTCGACACGCACACCCGCTCCGGTGAGTTCCCGAACGATCCGGCGCAGGTCTTCCAGGTTGCGTGCGAGTCGGTCCATCGAGTGGACGACGAGGGTGTCGCCATCACGCACGTAGTCGATGGCACGGGCAAGCTCAGGGCGGTTGGTGTCCTTGCCGCTGGCCTTGTCGGTGAACACCTTATCCAGCTCGACATCATCGAGCTGACGATCCGTGTTCTGGTCGACAGTGCTGACACGCTGATAACCAATTCGCTGGCCCACTCTGACTTCTTTCAGTTGATGAACTGTCAAAGTAGACTTTAGGACTATGGTGGACAGATGTCAAACAAATAAGGAAGCCATCCTAGTTTGACACCGTAGAGAGGATCTTGGGCTGTCCAGTAAGGGTGTACTCCAAATCAACAAAACCGTGCCAGGGGTCAGGCCGCTACATTGCCCCATCGGACGTAACTAGCTTGCATGTCAACGTCTCGAGTCGGGCAAAGGCGTTGTCCAACCTCCCGCGAATCTCGATGTACGTCTCGATCGGGTCACGGTCCACGAGGTCTTTCCAAAGCTGTGCGACTGTCCGGATGGCAGTCAGTACGTCGGAAATCTCGGCATCGTTGATCAAGAGAGAGGCCCGGATTGCGAGGTGTTCGACCCTATTGAGTTGTGGCGTGTGTTCGTCGCGTACTTTCAACGCTTTGGCAAATCGTTCGCCTGGTGGGACCTCAGGTCTCTCGTGGTCGGTGTGGTACTCATCTGCGGCTGTAGCGAGTTTGTACGCGGCTTTATCGGTCGCCCAACGCTCGCCTAGCAGGTTGGCGACCTCCTCGCGAAAGCGGTCGTTGCGTTCCGCTGCTCGGTCGGCGCGTCCCTCCGCTTGCGTCGCTGCTAACTGTTCCCGATGGCGCCGGTCTGCGTTGTTGTTGGTCCACCAAACGCCGATCAACCCGCCGATGAATAGCAACCCAGAGCCGATGAGCCCAAGTACGGGCGCGAGCCAAGCCCATTGGGACGTCTCGTTGATAATCTCGACGGGCCACGGATAGACCCAGTAGTCCATCAGGCAATCGTTCCACCCGGCAGGGACAGGTCGGCCCGAGGCACGCCGGACAGCCTCGGCCGCAGGGGTGACACCGGGGCAGCGCCTCCCGATGGTTGCGCCTGGTCCCCGTGACCTGCGCTGGCGCGAGGCGGCCCCGCTCAGTCTGTAAGCCTTCGGGGCGTGGCAGGGCCACGTCGCGGAGTGTGCGCCTGGCTAGCCGCCCCTGTGGCCTACCCCAGGGGGGTATACCCTCGCCCCCGCTATCACGACCGGTTGGTATTGCGGCTGCCTGATTGTGTACGGGTTCTGGGTCGATGAGACCGAATCGTTACCAATTCGAGGAGAAAGTAGACGTCAGCAAGCTTGTCTGCCGTCGGGCCTATGCTGTCCGCGTGCGGGATGAAGCCAAAGAGATCCCGAAGAGACCCGATGTCCTGTATCACTACACGGATGCAGGCGGGTTTTCGGCAATCGTCAAACAGGGCATATTGCGTGCGACCGACATAAGGTTCCTAAACGATCCACTGGAACTCAAATACGCATGGGCAGAACTTTTAGTCGCTTTGGAGGCAGCCAAGTCAGAGAAGCCTCAATACTCTGAGGCCTACGACGCAGTGCTGCAGGCCATTTCCATGACCAATGCCGTTGACCCCGACAGCATTGAAGATCGCATTTTCTCGACTTCGTTCTCCGAAGACGGAGATGAATTGAACCAGTGGCATCGGTATGCCGACGAAGCACGGGGAATGGCCTTGGGGTTCGACTTTGAAAGCATTCAGATGCGTAAGGTCCCAATCTTTTACCACACGTCAGAGGGTCAGCTAGTGCCTGTGCTTGCGACGATCTCAGGGACGGACGATAAGGTGCCGATGACCTGGCCCGCCATACTTCAGCCGGTGCGGTACGGTGATGCTGCACGTAAGAAAGCCATCGATGAGGTGCTATGGCAGGTCGAGAAAAATCTGTGACGAAAACAGTGTTGGTACTACTGCTCAGAAGGTCGTCAATTCGCTTTTCAGACTTCCGCCTCTACATGTCCATGCTTGCCCTGGTCAAGAAGAAGACCTACCGAAGCGAACTCGAATGGCGAATTACGATTGCGGAGCATTTCGGGAATTCATCTCTTGCAATGAAAAAAGCCTTTGCGGAAGTCCCGGAATATTCTTACTACGCACAAGGACCGCTTCAGACTGTGGACGTGCAATTCAGGCCGGGTGGGCGGGCCGGTTTCAAACCGTACACCGATATAGCCTTCGAGAAATCGGCGCTTGTGAAAGTCGTAGTCGGACCTAACCTTGAAAGCCTTGACCTGGCTGTGTCTACCGCGAGGCGACTGCTTGATCGCTACGGATTTCGGCACACCGAGGTTATTCCATCTGAGCATGCCTGACCGCCCGTAGATCCTGATATCGGTTACAACGGGTTTCCCGGTTCCGGCCCGCCTAGTTGCAGGTACGGCGCACCCGACGCGCAGCGGGGCATACACTCCATAGCCATGAACAGGGCGATGTCTGGCATTGCCGAGCTGATGACCGCAGCGGTAGTGGCTGCAGGTTTCGCCGTGGGCGTGGCACCGACGGCACACGCTGACATCAACAGGGAGGTCTGCTTAGCCGTAATGGCTATGGGTGTTAATCCCTACGATCCGAACGACAACTATGCCCTCAACATGCTCGAACGGTACCCGAACATGACTTACAACCAAGCTAGTGATCTGGTTAAGAAAGCATTTGGCTCGGTCCGCTGGCACGACAACCCGATGTGCAACGGTATTACTATTCCCCCGGACTACTGACGGTCGCGCCCAGTGATTCCGCCAATCCCAACACCGTCAGCCAGCGAGGTGCAGAAGTATCTCGCCCTGTGGCGTGGGGGCAACGACGAGAAAATCGACGTTGCGCTTAGGACCCTCTTCGACGAAGTGATGCCTAACAACACTGATGTGGGCGAGGTCGCCGTCAAGGCGGCAGCGCTTAATGAGCTGTACAAAACCGGAATTCTTGCCGTATCCCAAGTTGCTACGCACATCGTGCAATTGGGCATCGACGCGAGGCTGGCCAAGGACACGGTGGACGCCGATCTTGTCGCAGCGATCGCCACTGTCGTCATAGGGGGAAGGAGCGACACAACTACGCGTTTGCAACCAAGTATTGCTCTTTCCACCGACCGGACGTGTACCCGATCTATGACTCCTTGGTGCGTGGCGTCCTCAACACCCTGCTGCAACAGGGTGAGACTTTTGACAGTTTCGGCCCCGGCGAACGCTGGGGAACCGACCCGCTGAGCTACGGAAGTATCTTGCGCGATTACCCGATCTGGTGCAGATCCATCATAAAGTTCCGCACCCACTATGGCCTTGAGGCATTCTCTATCCGCGAAATCGACAAGTACCTTTGGACGCTGGCCAAAAAGCGGCAAAACATGAGCGTCTGAGCGGCCCTACGCTTTCTGGCGTAGCGGCACTACCTTGCTGGCGTCTGCAACGCCGCGTCCACATTTGACCCGGTATTTGGTCGCAACAAAATCGAACAAACGTTTGATAGCCTGGACGCAGACCACTCAACCACGGGGCGGGAAGCGATAGGGATGACAGAGGCAGCCGATGATTACAAGCACCCGAAGTGTTACGCCAACACTCGCGGTGGATGCTCTACCAAAATTTCCGGCGAACACTATGTGTCGCTAGGGCTGATCAAGCTGTACGAAAGCAACGATCCGGATTTCACGATCCAGCACAAGAGCGGCAAGGGCGTTGGCCACCCTGTGACGCCTAAGAACTTCAAGGCGAACATTCTGTGCCAGGCCCACAACACGGCGCTAAGCCCTGCAGATGACGCCGCACTGGCGTTCGCAACGTTTCTGCGTCGCAACGCTTTACAGTACGACGCCGGTGCCGGAGAGTGGGGTGAAGCGGAAGAGGTCACCATTTCCGGCGACGATATGCAGCGCTGGGTGCTCAAGGTGTTTTTGAACCACGCTGTGACAGAACACTTTGAGGTACAGCAGGGCAAGAGCGTCATGTTTCCGACTGACGCGATTGATCTGTTGCTAAATCGTGCCGCCTGGCCGTCCACGTGGGGCTTGACGGTGCCAGGTGAGAGGCGGAGCAGAGCCGTCCGAGCCTGCCCGTTTCAGACCGAGGACGTCGTTAACAGCCATTGGTGGGGCGTTGCGCCATTTGTTTTCAAGGACGAAACTTGGATGGGCGGTGCACTAGTCGACCTAGCCCACGTCACTTTCGGTTTAACGTTATTCAACCCAGGGCGCGGGATGCCGGGATGGGACAATCCTGGCAACGACCTCTACGGATCGTTGCAGCGGCCAAGCTTCATCGGTTGGGAAATGAACGGCGTGGAGAAACGCATCAATTTCACATGGAGTGATCCTTGGCCGCATCACGGAATCACATACATGCTGCGACCTCAAAACAAGGCCGACCGATTGGCTGGGAAACTTCCTGTTGGGCAACACATCTGGCTTGAGTAAAGCCAGGCTCCAATCGCGATAGGGTTTCAATATGCACGCAGACGCTTGGGCAGCTTTAGCGCAGTGGTTAACTCTGGGGGTTCTCGCCGTAGCAGCATGGTTTGCACGCGGTCAAGTCCTTGAAGGACGCAGGACGCGCGAGCGAGTGGCCCAGCCCAATGTTGTTGTCTTCATGGATCACAACCCCAAGAACTGGCAGTACTTGGACTTCGTCGTGAAGAATTTCGGTCAGACACCGGCGTACAGCATCAAGATCCAAATGGTACCGCCGGACGTCTCTCCGTACCACAACAACATCACCGGCGAAGATGTCGGTGTCACTAAGCTTTACGTACCAGAACACATCGCGGTGCTCGCACCAGGCCAAGAGTGGCGAACGGTTTGGGATTCTGCGATCAAACGGAAAGAACACGCTGACGAGCTATCCGACAACGACGTTACTGGGACAGTGACTTTCTGGGACAAGATGGTTCATGGCCCTAGTGCTACGCCGCCGTACCGCAACCAAATTTGGTTGGACCCCAAGATGTTCCGAAACATGCTACGAATTACGTCAATCGAGCCTGCGCAGCAAATCTCTCAAGAAATTGCAAACGTGGCAAAGCATCTCGACAGCTACCACGAAGACAAGAAGGGCATTTGGGTTTACACTCTGCCGGGCCATGAGGAGCAACGACGACGTGCGGAAGAGTACGAAGAAATACGTCGTGAGCTAAAGGAAGCTCACGAGCACACAATTAGCCAGCTCACTCCCGAAGCACAGAAGCGACCTCGCCGAAAAGTCTAGCCCGATAGCTGACTGAAACGACACAACGTTATTGGGGCTCTCGGCGACAGGGCGGTCGAACTTGGGTGCCGCTGTATCGTCCTCGCGGATGTAGTCCGCGTAGGTGGTTAGCGTCAGGACGAAACTGGGAGTGACCCGGCCACTTGATCACTTGCCCGAAATGCACTCCGGCCCGAACGTGTGTCGGAGGTTGTGCAGCCGAACACCCGCCTACCCCGCTGCCTTCAACTCCCGGTAGATCAACGGGACCAGTTCACCTAGCAACTTCTGTTTCAGCTCAGGTTTGTTGAGGATCTGCGCCGAGAGGTCCGTTGAGGAATCCATCGCCGCAATCACCGCCGCCACGAACTCATCATGCAGGTCGGGGCTTGCCGAGAACTGTGCCAAGGAGTTGTTCTGCGCCTGCTGCTGCAGCGTCTCGCTATCCCCGAGCCGGTCTTTGATGTGGGTGACAACGTTGCGGACACTGGAATCCGGGTGGTCACCCGAGAACAGATCGTTGATCTGCGCGATGACCTCGTCAAGGTCGACCATCTCGGGATCGCGCACGGTGCCGGTGCCTGCCTCTTTGGCCGGTTCCAGAGGGATGCCGCCGCTGAGCTTGCCCGATGCGGTCTCCTGCTTCCGCTGGGCAATGTAGTCGAAATCGACCGTCGACAAGTCGATCTCGTGGTTGAGCTGCTCGCTCGTAATCACCGGGGCCAGATGCCGCAGGTATATGGACAGCTTTTCAATCGACGGATCTTCGTAATTGACGATCTGGGACAGGAAATCGTACTGACGCAGGAAGGTGCCGACGTCCTTGCGAAATTGACGCAGCTCTTCAAGTGCGAGGTTGTCATTGTGGTCTACGGCCTGGCATTCCCGGTCACGGAAGCGATCCCTGGCAGGCGTGACCCACTTGTTGAGTGCTTCATGACCCTTGTGGGCCAGGTAGTCACCGACCAGCCCGTTGATCTCTGACTCCTGATAGATACCGGCGGCGTCAAGCTTGTTCATGGTCTGGTGCACGATGTTGGGGTCCGTGACATCGGCCAGAGTCGTTGCCTCGTAGTAAGGTTCGAATGCCTCGACGACGTCTTCTGCGGTATTGGCAAAGTCCAGCACGAAGGTCTGGTCCTTGCCCGGAGCCACCCGGTTGAGCCGGGACAAAGTCTGCACAGCTGCCACCCCGGACAGTCGCTTGTCGACGTACATGGCCACCAGCAGAGGCTGGTCGAAGCCGGTCTGAAACTTGTTGGCTACCAACATCACGTTGTACTCGTCGGAGGCGAAGGCATCACGCAGATCTCGGCCCTTCAGACCCGGGTTCATCATCGTCGAGGTTTCGGTGACCTTCTCGATCCCTGATTCGGGGTCGTTGACTTCTCCGGAAAACGCCACCAGTGCGGCCACGTCGCTGTAGCCCTGCTCAGCGATGTACTTGTCGCACGCCAGCTTGTACCGCACAGCTGCCTTGCGAGACGAGGTAACAACCATCGCCTTGGCCTCACCGTTCAACCTCAAGCCAACGTTCTCACGGAAGTGCTCGATGATGATCTGGATCTTCTGGGAAATGTTGGTGGGGTGGAGCTTTACCCAATTCATCACCGACTTGATCGCCGCACTCTTGTCCACCAACTCACCACCACCCCCGCCTGAGACCTCGATCGTCCCAGCATTGGCGGTGTCCTGCGTTTCGTATGTCTGTCCGTTGTGCGTCAGCCGGAAGGCTGTCTTGTACGGGGTGTAATTCCTCAGCACGTCGAGGATGAAGCCCTCTTCGATGGCCTGTTGCATCGAATACAGGTGAAACGGATGCGGCTTACCGTCAATACCCCTATGCCCGAACAATTCCAGCGTCTTGGCCTTCGGCGTGGCCGTGAAGGCAAAGAAGGATAGGTTCTTCGATTCGGCCCTAGCGGCCATCTCCGCCGCCAATACGTCTTCTGCATCCACGGTTCCGCCGTCGGCGAGTTCGTCAAGCTCCGTGGCTGTCAGGGCCGCCTTCAGCCGCTTTGACGCTTCCCCGGCCTGAGATGAGTGGGCCTCGTCGGCGATGATCGCAAAGTTCTTGTCCTTCAGGTTGGCCTGGGTACGGATCAGTTCCAAGGCGAATGGGAAGGTCTGGATGGTGACGATGATGATCTTCGTTCCAACCTGCAAGGCGTCGGCCAACTCCTGCGACTTGGCCCCGCCCAGTCCGGCGATGTGAGCGACAACTCCTGGGGTGCGGTCGATCTGGCGGATCGCCTCCTGCAGCTGGGCATCGAGCACGTTGCGGTCGGTGATCACGATGACCGAATCGAACACCGGCTTATTGGTGTCGTCGTGCAGCACCGAAAGCCGATGGGTGAGCCACGAAATCGAATTTGTCTTGCCTGATCCTGCCGAGTGCTGAATCAGATACCGCTGACCAGGGCCCTGTTCACGGGTGGCCTCGACCAGCCGGGTGACCGCTTCCCACTGATGAAAGCGTGGAAAGAGCATCGTTTGGGTGCGGACCTTCTTGTCCGAGACGGAATCGATCTTCTCATCGACCTGCAGGTGCATGAAGCGTCCTAGAATGTCCAGCCAAGTGTCACGCTGCAAGATCGTCTGCCATAGGTAGGCCGTTGGTGATCCGTGCGGATTCGGCGGGTTTCCTTTGTGCCCCTTATTGCCTCGGTTGAACGGTAGGAAGACCGTATCCTTCCCGACCAGCTTGGTGGTCATCTCCACCTCGCTGTTGGACACCGCGAAGTGCACGAGCGCCCTAGATCCGAACTGCAGCAGAGGTTCTCCCTGGGGTAGCCGGTGGTGCTTGTACTGCAGCACGGCGTCAGTGATGTTTTGGGTGAAGTCGGTCTTCAACTCGGCAGTGGCCACCGGGATGCCATTCACAAAGAACACCAGGTCGATGCTGTTGCTGTTCTGCATCGAGTAATGAACCTGGCGCATCACCCGTAGCCGTACCTCGTCGTACTTCTTCTTCGTGGTGACGTTCAGGGTGGTGTTTGGGCGGAACTGACACATCGAAAATTGGGCATTGAGGTCCTTGAACCCGCGCCGCAATACGCCCAGCGTGCCACCGTTGGCCTTCGGATCAGCCCCCAGCGCCTTAACTAAGGTGTTCAGTACGTCGGTCTCTGCCTTGGCCAGCGCCTCGCCCGTTAGCTCGGGTTTGACCCGCTTGGCCAACTGGTCCGGTTGGGTATCGGTGAGCCACCCGAACACGTCTTCCGGGAACAGCGCCAACTCCCGGTCGTAACCCGCGTCCATAGGCGAGTACAGCCAACCGTGTACGGCAAGGTACTCACAGATTTCGGCTTCGAACGAGGACTCATGATGCTGCTGTGCCATCGCTACGCCGCCCCCCGCACGTCAATCTTCCCTGTCACAGCATCCGTGATGAGCGCCGAACGGTACTCGTGGAGTGTGTCGATCACCTCCTTCGCCTTGGCGATCAGAGTGTCGATCTTGCCGCATCGTTGGTTGAGGAAATCCGTGATCGCGATCTGAGCCCGAATTGGAGGGCAAGCGACTACGACCTTGCGGAGATTACTAATCGATAGCCGAGGCAGCCCTGCCCCTTTAACGAACGAGTCAACCTGCTGTTTGACGTTCGCTGCTTGGCAGGCGTAATGGGTGAACCATGGGTTCATGATGTCCAACGCAGGTTTGATGATGATCAGCGAGGACGCTACGACAAACTCACGAGCTTCATCGACAACCACGGTACGACCAACGGTGCCGTCTTTGCTGAAAAGGACGTCCCCCGGCTCAGGCTTGCAACCATTCCGAACCAGGAAGTCATACGAGGCTGGCGACGTCTTGAGCGAGCCGACGAAATCAATCCCTTCCTCAGTGACATCTTTTGTCGAGACAAAGTCGTGTGTACCGCCTTCTGTTTCGGGAGAAACATGAGCACCGTCAGTGATGCGTGCTGCAACGCGCTTCATCGGGACCGCCTCCCAGTCGGCCGGGGTGAAACCGATCCATCCGCTTCCCGAGTCCTTCATGTCAGCACCAGGATCGAGGCCCTTGGTGACGGCGTGGGTGATGGTGGCAGTGCGGTCCTCGCGCAGGGTGGCGATGAGCTGCTCCTGCTTGGCGATCAGTGCATCCGCCTTCTGAGTTTCTCGATCGAGGAACCGGACGATCTCGGCCTGTACAGCAAGGGGAGGCAGTGCGACCTTGATGTTGCCAAGGTCCGTTGGATTTATTCTCGGTGTTCGTGCATTGCCCTGGTCCGCGCTTCCAATACCGCGTAGCCGTGACGACATCTGCGCGACGAACCAGTTCGTCTTCATGAGATACGCCAAGAAGGGCGAGGCAGCGTCACCGGTTGGGCGCATCACCATGTAGTCGGGGCTGACGATGCCGCTCTGCGGTGAAGCTCCGAGCCCGCCCTGGAAGGCCCTCATGCGGTTCAGGATGATGTCGCCAGCACGACATACCTTGTAGCCAGACAGATCCTCGGCCCGGGCCTCCTTGTCGGTGATCAGGTCGCTGCGAAGCCTGACGCCACTGTGTATCGACACTGACAGTAGGTCCATGCCATCTCGGTCACCACGACGTTCGTCGATCTCTACGTAGAGGGAACGTAACCGCCCTGAAGCCCACGATGCCGGGACTCGATCCAGCCACTGAATATCCGCCTCCTTCGTCAGTGCGTATCCCGGCCAGTTCATGCACCGACCTCGGCGAGCATCGCCTGGATCTCTTCGACGAGGACCCGAAGGTCCTTCTGGATTTCTTCGAGGGGTCTGGGAGGCACATACCGGTAGAAGTGTCGGGTGAAGGGGATTTCGTAGCCGACCTTGGTTTTGTCGTGGTCGATCCAGGCGCTAGGCACGTGCGCGTGGACCTCTCGGGCGAAGTACTCCTCGATGTCCTCGGTCAGCGGGACGTTCTCGGTGTCGCGTAAGGCGGCGTCGGGTTCGGGGTTCCCCTTGCCGTCGGTCACGATGGTGGCGTCGTCATCGTGCTCCCCCATGGAGGACCAGATCGTCTTGACCAGCGGGGCAGGCGGTTTCGTGAGACCAGCCTTGCGGAGGGCGTCTTTGAGTTCGGTGACGAACTCATCGCGGTCCTTCCACTGCCACCCAACCAGCGAGGTGAGGGCTTTGCGGATCGAGGCTTTCTCACCGTCCTTGAGCCTGTCGATGCCCTTCTGGGCAAGGACTTCCTCGACCTTGTCCTCGGTCGGGGTGAACCGCAGCTGTAGAGACCGCTCCACAGTGATGGTCGAGTAGCCGAACTCCTCGCCACGGAAGACCTTCGACAAGGCGGGGTGCTCGTTGCTGCCCTTCTCGTTGCGGAAGCCCTCGTACAAGTGGCAGATGTGGTCAATGTCCTTGGGCCGCAGTTCTTTGCGCTTGGAGCCGAGGGATTTCCGCATCTTGCCGAACATGTCCACGGCGTTAATCAACTGGACCTTGCCTTTACGCTGATCAGGCTTGTTGTTGTCCAGAATCCAGATATAGGTGGAGATACCGGTGTTGTAGAACATGTCGGTCGGCAGCGCGATGATCGCGTCTAGTAGGTCGTTCTCGATGATCCACTGGCGAATGTTCGATTCCCCCGACCCTGCTCCGCCGGTGAACAGGGGTGAGCCGTTGAGGACGATGGCCAGGCGGCTACCGCCCTCACCATTCTTGACAGGCTGCATCTTGGAGATCAGGTGCAGCAGGAACAGCAGCGACCCATCCGAGACACGGGGTAGGCCGGGACCAAACCGTCCAGCGAAGCCGCGCTGCTCGTGCTCGTCGGTGACCTTCTTCTGCTGGCTGTTCCAGGCCACCCCGAACGGAGGATTGGAGAGCAGGAAGTCGAAGTGCCGTGACGGGAAGCCGTCGTCGGTGAGAGTGTCGCCGAGGTGGATATTGTCGACGTCCTGTCCCTTGATGATCATGTCGGACTTGCACAGCGCATACGAGCGCGGGTTGATGTCCTGGCCGTAGAGCACCGGGCGGGCCTTCGGGTTCATCTCGACCAGGTGGTCGTAGGCGGTCGACAGCATGCCCCCGGTCCCGGCAGCCGGGTCATAGATTGTCCGGACAGTGCCCGGTTTGGTCAGGACATCGTCTTCCTTAAGGAAGAGAATGTCGACCATTAAGGCGATGACCTCACGCGGGGTGAAGTGATCACCAGCCTGGGTGGAGTTGGATTCGGCGAACTTGCGGATGAGTTCTTCGAAGATGTAGCCCATGTCGTGCCCGGAGACGACCTTGGGGTGTAGATCGACGGCGGCGAACTCCTTGACGATCAGATACAGACGATCGGACTTGGCCAATTTGGCGATTTCGTCGATCAACCCGAAGCCGTCGAAGACGTCGCGCACGTTCGGCGAGAAGTGCTCGATGTAGTCGATCAGGTTGTCAGCGACGCCCTCCGGATCGCCGATTAAGGAGGCGAAGGTCCACCGGGAGGTGTTGTAGAACGGCAGTTTGAACTTGGACTTGAGCAAGACTCCGGGGTCGATCTTCATCGACTGGATCTTCTTGTACTCCGCCAGGACCTGGTCCTTGGTCGGCTCCAGAATGCAGTCCAGGCGGCGCAGGATCGTGAACGGCAAGATTACGTCGCCGTATTGGTTGGGCTGATACGGCCCGCGCAGCAGGTCGGCGATCTTCCAGATCAGGTTGGCATTCGTCGTCGCCATGTGTCCGTTGCTTCCCTCCGCTCGGCTCGCATAGGGGAAGTTACTCCGACCAGACGACGACACCAGGATGTCGCGGTACGTAGCCGTGCTGACGACCCCCGGGCTGCAAGCTCAATCCCCACGATCCTGCCGCCCTGGCGACTAGTCTCCGGACGAACTTCGGTCGTTCGAAGGATTTTGCTACCCCGACGGCCTACACGACTGCATCTGCTCTGAGCGGATTTCTGGTTGAGCCCAACCGCTTATGCCTGTGATGCCTGTGATGAATGCAGCGAGGCTATCCACTGCTGAGTCGTTCAGGCACATGCTTTCTGAGGCTCTCGAAACGGAGGACGGCACCACCCGAAGCGCCGGTATCGTCATCCCATGGCGAAGATACCGAAAGACGAGTACCAGGCGGTCCGGTCGTACAGGGGCGGAGCGGACGCGATGATCGGAGCCAGCCTGGAACAGGCTGAGCGGCAGGCTGCCGAGTGGACGGCTGAGATGCGCCGCGAGGGCGCGGCTTCCGCGATTCGCCGCGTGGCCGTTGAGGTCTGGCGGAAGGACGGCCACATCATCCGCTCATACCCCGAGAAGCGCCCGGTGCTGTTCGAGGCGTCCTATTACGACCCGGAGCAGGGGCTCACGGGCGACCAGGCGTACGCCACTCGCGTCCACGAGTGGCACGCGGGCCACGACGCGTTCAACAGGGAGTCGAAACCCAAAGCTGTGCCTACAATCGGGAAGTACGCCAAGTACGCCGACCAAGCGAAGTACGTTTGGACCCGCACGGTCGAGCTGTACGGCAAGTGGTCAGAGGGGTGGGGACCTAGGCCGACCACTTGCCCCGCGTGCGGTCAAACCGTCGACCCCCAGGACCCCTTCGACCCGCAGCACCCACCTTTTGGCACGGCGGCTCGGCCCCGGCCAGCTGAATGTTTACGAAGTGTTGTCGAGTAGCCCTTCGAGGCGTAGTAGATCGCGTGGTGACCGGGGCCGGTGCCCGGGTCGAGCACCTCACCCTTGATGGCGCCCAGCGCGAGTAGCCGCTGGACGACCGGCTGCGGACCGCCGATGTCCCACGGCGTGGCGGCGGGCAATCCGTGCGCCGTCCGGTCGTCGCGGTACATCTCCTCAAAGCGGGCCGGGTCGGTGACGTCGGGATGGCTCATGGCAGCGAATTCACCAACTGCTCGACGGATACGCGCGGGCCGGTGAAAAACGGTGTCTCCTCACGGGTGTGCCGGCGGGCGTCGGTGGCGCGCAGCTCGCGCATCAGGTCGACGATGCGGTGCAGTTCGGGAGCCTCGAAGGCCAGGATCCACTCGTAGTCGCCCAGCGCGAAGGCCGGCACCGTGTTGGCGCGGACGTCCTTGTATTCGCGGGCGGCCATGCCGTGTTCGGCGAGCATGCGGCGCCGCTCCTCGTCGGGCAGCAGATACCACTCGTAGGACCGCACGAACGGATACACGCAGATGTAGTTGCCGGGCTCCTCGCCCGCCAAAAACGCCGGGATGTGGCTCTTGTTGAACTCGGCCGGCCGATGCAGCGCCACGCTGCTCCAGACCGGCGAGCAGGCCCGCCCCAGCGCGGTGGCGCGCCGGAAGTCGGCGTAGGTGGCCTGCAGCGCTTCGATGTTTTCGGCGTGGGTCCAGATCATGAAGTCGGCGTCGGCCCGCAGACCCGCCACGTCGTAGAGGCCGCGCACCACGACGCCGCGCTCCTCCTGCTGTTTGAGAAACCGCGATGCGTCATCGATGACGGCGTCGCGCTGTTCGCCGAGCACGCCCGGCCGCACGGAGAAGACCGAGAACATCAGGTAGCGGATCGTCGCGTTGAGGGTGTCGTAGTCGAGCTTGGCCATGGAACCTATCGTGCCACTTTCACTTCGAGGGCCTCGATCGCGCGGCCCGCCGCCCCGACGCATGCCGGCACCCCGATGCCGTCGAGGTAGCTGCCGGCCACGGCGAGCGTCGGCGGCAGGCCCGCGCGTATCGCGGCGACCAGCTCCGCGTGGCCGGGGCCGTACTGCGGCATGGCCGCGATCCAACGCTGCACGCGGGCATCGACCGGCTCGACGTCCAGACCGAAGACGGTGGCCAGATCGTCCACCGCCCACCCCAGCAACTCGTCATCCGATGCCGTTTCGGCCAGGCCGTCACCGCACCGACCGTACGACAGCCGAAGCAGCTGCGTGGCCGCGCGGGCGCCCCACTTGCGCGAGGAAAGCGTAATCGCCTTGCCGCGCAACCGCTCCCCGGTGGCCACCAGCACACCCGAACACTCCGGGAACGGGGTGTTGCCCGGCACCGCCAGCGCCACCACCACGGACGACGCACAGGTGATGCGGCCGGCGGCGGCGGCGCTATCCGGGGCGATATCGGCGATCAGGCGCGCCGCCCGCTGGGCGGGGACGGCCAGGATCACCGCATCGGCGTACCACCGGGCGCCGGTGTCATCCAGCAGCGACCACCCCGGCCCGGCGGGGTCCAGCCGTTGCACCGCGGCCCGCACCCAGTGCGGCCGGCCACGCTCGACGAGCGCGTCGAGCAGCACCTGGTAGCCGCCTTCCAGCGCCCCGAACACCGGCGCGCCGGTCGCCGGCGGCAGCGCCTGCCGGACCGCGTCCGTCAGGCTGGTGGCGCCGCGGTCCAAGGCCGCTGCGACGCCGGGGGCCGCCGCGCGCAGGCCGATCGTGGCCGCCGAACCCGCGTACACCCCGCTGAGCAGCGGGTCCACCGACCGGGCCACGACCTGCTCGCCGAACCGCTCGCCCACCAGTTCGGCCGTCGCGGGATCGCTGCCGGGTCGCCACGTGAAAGCGCGACCGGGTTCGGCGTCGATGCGCGCGAGCGTCGCCTCGTCGACCAGTCCCGCCACCGAGGCGGCCGACGACGGAATCCCGACAACCGTGCCGGTGGGCAGCGGGTGCAATTTCTGCTGGCTGTAGATCAACGGCCGGGCGCCGGTGGACACCAGTTGGCGCCCCGACAGGCCCAGCTCGGCCAGCAGCGCCGGCATCTCGGGCCGGCGCAGGATGAACGCCTCGGCGCCCAGGTCCATGGTCTGCCCGCCGACCTGCTCGGTGCGCAGGATGCCACCCAGCCGATCACCGAGATCGAACAGCGTGATGGCCGCGTCGTCGCCCACCGCCGCGCGCAGCCGGTAGACCGCAGTCAGCCCTGAAATCCCGCCCCCGACAACGCAATACGAGAGAGAAGTCATAGGGAGTGGACCAGCGACACCAGGTCGGTCAGCACGCCGGGGTCGGTCTCCGGCAGCACGCCGTGGCCGAGGTTGAAGACGTGGCCGGCCGCGCCCGCGTCGACGGCGCGGCGCCCGTCCTCGACCACGGCGCGGGCGGCGCGTTCCACGGCCGGCCACCCCGCCATCAGCACCACCGGATCGAGGTTGCCCTGCAGCGCCGTGCCCGGCTCGACCCGAGCGGCCGCGTCGGTGAGCGAGGTTCGCCAATCCACCCCCACCACCGTCGCACCGACGGCCGACATGGCGCCCAGCAGTTCGGCGGTGCCGACCCCGAAGTGCGTCATCGGCACGCCGTGCTCGGCCAGCGCGCCGAAAACGCGGGCGCTGTGCGGCTGCACGTAGGTGCGATAGTCGGCGAGCGACAGGGCGCCCGCCCACGAGTCGAACACCTGAATGGCGTCGACTCCGGCATCCAGCTGCGCCCGCAGGAAGCCCACGGTGATGTCGGTCAGCTTTTCCAGTAGCGCATGCCAGGTGCCCGGTTCGGCCAGCATCATCGCCTTGGTGCGGGCGTGGTGGCGGCTCGGGCCGCCCTCGATCAAATACGACGCCAGGGTGAACGGCGCGCCCGCGAACCCGATCAGCGGGACGTCGCCGAGCGCGGCCACCAGCAGCGTTACCGCGTCGGACACCGGCTGAATCCGTTGCCGGTCAAGGGGTTTCATCGCGTCGACGTCGGCTGCGGTGCGCACCGGTGACGCGATCACCGGCCCGACTCCCGCGACGATGTCCAAATCGACGCCCGCGCCGAGCAGCGGCACCACGATGTCGGAGAACAATATCGCCGCGTCGACGTCGTGCCGGCGCACCGGCTGCAGGGTGATCTCGCAGACCAGCTCGGCGTCGAAGCAGGCCGACAACATGTCGGTCTGGGCCCGCAGCGCCCGGTATTCGGGCAGCGACCGGCCGGCCTGCCGCATGAACCACACCGGGATCCGGGCGGGTTTGCCACCGGTGACGGCGGCCAGATACGGCGACTCGGGGAGGTCGCGACGAGTACTCATTGGCGTCCATGCTGCCACGAGGGCGCCGCTGCGTAATATCGACGACCGTGCCAGTCAGCCAGCCTCCCGTGAGGTACGACGAGTTCCCCAGCCTGCGCTGCGAAGTGGGCGACAACGGCATCCTGACGCTGGTTCTCGACGCCCCCGGCCTCAATTCTGTCGGGCCGCAGATGCACCGCGACCTCGCCGACATCTGGCCGGCGATCGCCCGCGACCCCGACGTGCGCGTCGTGCTGGTCCGCGGCGAAGGCAAGGCCTTCTCCTCCGGCGGCAGCTTCGACCTGATCGCCGAAACCATCGGTGACTACGAGGGCCGGATCCGGATCATGCGGGAAGCCCGCGATCTGGTGCTCAACATGGTCAACTTCGACAAGCCCGTCGTCTCGGCGATTCGGGGCCCCGCCGTCGGGGCGGGCCTGGTGGTGGCCCTGCTCGCCGACATCTCGGTGGCGGGCCGCACCGCGAAACTCATCGACGGGCACACCAAGCTGGGCGTCGCCGCGGGCGACCACGCCGCGATCTGCTGGCCGCTGCTGGTCGGCATGGCCAAGGCCAAGTACTACCTGCTCACCTGCGAGACGCTGCTGGGCGAAGAGGCCGAGCGCATCGGCCTGGTGTCCACCTGCGTCGACGACAACGACGTCTTGTCCACGGCGACGCGGATCGCCGAGGACCTGGCGCGCGGCGCGCAGAACGCCATCCGCTGGACCAAGCACAGCCTCAACTACTGGTACCGGATGTTCGCGCCCGCCTTCGACACCTCGCTCGGCCTGGAGTTCCTCAGCTTCAGCGGCCCCGACGTGCAGGAAGGTCTCGCCGCCCATCGCGAGAAGCGGCCGGCCCGGTTCAACGGCGAATCCGCCCCCTGAGCAGGCTCGATACCCTCCGATGAGGTCTGGTAACGGCTTGGTCGCGGTCGGCGCGCCTGATTCCGCGTGTCGGCCGATGGGTCTACCGTCGGATCCTGTGACCCGTGCCGCGCCGACGCAGAGCGGCAGCGATGGACAGGAGCGGCGGCAAGTGACCTCAGCTGAACCGGAGCCATTCCGCGAGGCGGTAGCGGCGATGAACGGCGTCGTCGTGCGGCCGGAAATCGAGCTGGGCCCGATCCGTCCGCCGCAACGCCTGGCGCCCTACAGCTACGCGCTGGGGGCCGAGGTCAAACATCCCGACCGCGAAATCGTCCCCGAGCGATCCGAAGGCGACGCCTTCGGCCGCCTGATTCTGCTGTACGACCCGGAAGGCGCCGACGCGTGGGACGGCACCATCCGCCTGGTCGCCTACATCCAGGCCGATCTGGATCCCACCGAGGCGGTCGACCCCCTACTGCCGGAGGTGGCCTGGAGCTGGCTGGTCGAGGCGCTGGAATCCCGGATGGACCAGGTCACCGCCCTGGGGGGCACCGTCACCGCCACCACGTCGGTGCGCTACGGCGACATTTCCGGGCCGCCGCGCGCGCACCAGCTGGAGTTGCGGGCGTCGTGGACGGCGACCACGCCGCAAGTCGGCGTCCATGTCGAGGCCTTCTGCGAGGTACTGGAACACGCGGCGGGCCTGCCGCCGACGGGCGTCACCGATCTGAGCTCGCGGTCACGCGCCTGACATGTGCGAACCGTCGGCCCACGGGCCCGGCAGCACCGCGCCCGACAGCACCGAACCCCAGCCCACGCCTCTGCTGCACCCCGCCGAAGGGATTCCGGAGCTGTCGGTGACCGTCCGCCAGATCGAGGCGGCGGCGGAGCTCCTGGACCGCGGGCGTGGACCGTTTGCGGTGGACGCCGAGCGGGCGTCGGGATTCCGCTACTCCAACCGCGCCTACCTGATTCAGATCCGGCGGGCCGGCGCGGGCACCGTGCTCATCGACCCGGTCAGCCACGGCGCCGACCCGCCGGAGGCACTGCGGCCCGTCGCCGAGGTGCTGAGCGAAGACGAATGGATCCTGCATTCCGCCGACCAGGACCTGCCCTGCCTGGCGGAGGTCGGCTTGCGCCCACCGGCGCTGTATGACACCGAGCTGGCCGGACGCCTGGCCGGCTACGACCGGGTGAACCTGGCGACCATGGTGGAGCGGCTGCTGGGTTCCGGATTGGCCAAGGGGCACGGGGCGGCCGATTGGTCCAAACGCCCCCTGCCCGCGGAATGGCTCAACTACGCGGCGCTGGATGTGGAACTGCTCATCGAGCTGCGCGCCGCGATCGCCGACGTCCTGGCCGAGCAGGGCAAAAGCGGTTGGGCCGCAGAGGAATTCGACTATCTGCGGACGGTGGGTTCCAGGGAGCCCGGCGCCGCGGTACGGCGCGACCGGTGGCGCCGCACGTCGGGGATCCATCGGGTGCGCGACCAGCGCGGCCTGGCCGCGGTGCGCGAGTTGTGGTTGACGCGGGACCGCATCGCCGAGCGCCGCGACATCGCACCGCGGCGCATCCTGCCGGACTCGGCCATCATCGAGGCCGCCATCGCCGACCCGAAGACGGTCGAGGAGCTCACCGCGTTGCCGGTGTTCGGTGGGCGCAATCAACGGCGCAGCGCCGCCACGTGGTTGGGGGCGCTGGAAGCGGCCCGGCAGACCAAGAATCCGCCCGCGGATACCGAGCAGCCGAACGGACCGCCACCGCCGGCGCGGTGGAGCAGGCGCAAACCCGAGGCCGCCGCGCGGCTGGAGGCGGCGCGGGCGGCGCTGTCCGAGGTCTCGGAGCGGGTCAACGTCCCCACCGAGAACCTGGTCTCACCCGACCTGGTGCGGCGCCTGTGCTGGGACTGGGAGCCCGCGCCCGATGCCTTCGAAGCCGTCGAGACGTTCCTGCGCGCCGGGCAGGCCCGCCCCTGGCAGCGGGAACTGGTGGATCCCATTCTGGCCCGGGCGCTCCAACCGCCCGACGAATCGCAGGCCGACACCGACGACTAGTCGAGGTGCTCGCGGATCTCCGCTTCGGTGACGGAACTGCCCAGCGCGGCGACCCAGCCGGTGACGCGGCGGGCCACGTCCTGATCCGTCAGCCCCAGGTCGGCGAGCAGCTCGCCCCGCGAGGCGTGCTCGAAGAACCGCTGCGGCAGGCCGACGTCGCGGCACGGCACGTCGAGCTCCGCGCTCCGCAGGGCGGCCGATACCGCCGACCCGACGCCACCCTTGACCCCGTTGTCCTCGCACGTGACCACCAGTTTGTGCTGCGCAGCGAGCTCGAGAACCCCCTCCGACACCGGCAGCACCCAACGCGGGTCGATCACCGTGACGCCGATCCCCTGGTTGTGCAGCCGCTTGGCGGCCTCCAACGCCATCGGGACGAACGCGCCGACGCCCACCAGCAGCACGTCATGGTTCAGCCCGGCGGCCGGCACGGCGAGCACGTCGATACCCGAGACGCCCGTGCCGCGGCGCTCGAGGGCCGGAATGTCTTCGCCCACATCACCTTTGGGGAATCGCAGCGCGGTAGGACCATCGGTGACGTCCAGCGCCTCACCGAGTTCCTCGCGCAACCGGGTGGCGTCCCGGGGCGCGGCCACCCGCATGCCGGGCACGATGCCCAGCATCGACATGTCCCACATGCCGTTGTGGCTCGCACCGTCCGAACCGGTGATCCCGGCCCGGTCGAGCACCATGGTGACGGGCAGCTTGTGCAGGGCCACGTCCATCATGATCTGGTCGAAGGCCCGGTTGAGGAACGTCGAATAGATGGCCACCACCGGGTGCATGCCACCCATCGCGAGGCCGGCCGCGGACGTCATGGCGTGCTGCTCGGCGATGCCGACGTCGAACAGCCGATCCGGGAACTGTTGCCCGAACGCGCTGAGCCCGGTCGGGCCGGGCATCGCCGCGGTGATGGCCACGATGTCGCGGCGCTTCCTGGCATAGCCGATGAGTGCATCGGAGAACGTGGCGGTCCAACCGGGACCGGCGACCTTGGTGGCCTGCCCGGTGACCGGGTCGATGACGCCGCAGGAATGCATCTGCTCGGCTTCGTCGTCCTCCGCCGGTCCGAAACCCATGCCCTTGCGGGTGACGACGTGCACGATCACCGGCCGGCCGAAGCCGCGCGCGTGGCGCAGCGCCATCTCCACCGCGCGTTCGTCGTGGCCGTCGACCGGTCCCACGTACTTCAGCCCGAGGTCGGTGAACAACAGCTGCGGGGACAACGAGTCCTTGATGCCGGCCTTGACGCTGTGCATGAACCGGTAGGCGAGCTCGCCGAGCAGAGGCAGCGAGCGCACCGCCTCGCGGCCCCTCTCCAGGGCCTGCTCGTAGGCCGGCTGCAGCCGCAGGGTGGCCAGATGGTCGGCGACGCCGCCGATCGTCGGCGCGTAGCTGCGGCCGTTGTCGTTGACCACGATGATCACCGGACGACGCGACGCGGCGATGTTGTTCAACGCCTCCCAGCACATGCCTCCGGTGAGTGCGCCGTCCCCGACCACGGCGACCACGTGCCGATTGCGGTGACCGGTCAGCTCGAACGCCTTGGCCAGGCCGTCGGCGTACGACAGCGCCGCGCTGGCGTGGCTGGACTCCACCCAGTCGTGTTCGCTCTCCGCGCGCGACGGATAGCCCGACAGCCCGCCCTTTTTGCGCAGGCTCTCGAAGTCCTGCGAGCGCCCGGTCAGCATCTTGTGCACGTACGCCTGATGACCGGTGTCGAAGATGATCGGGTCGTGCGGCGAGTCGAACACCCGATGCAGCGCCAGCGTGAGTTCGACCACACCGAGGTTGGGCCCCAGGTGTCCCCCGGTGGCAGCGACCTTGTGGATCAGGAACTGGCGAATCTCGGCGGCCAGTTCGCGCAGCTGCTGTTGGGACAGGTATTGCAGATCAGCGGGCCCGCGGATCTGTTCCAGCATCCAGTCAGTCTACGCAGCGACCGCGGGGACAGCAGGGAAGCGGCCGGAGGGAGCCGGCCTACGCGGGGCCCGGCCTACGCGGGGCCGAAAAGTTCGGCCAGGTCGTCGTGAAGTTCGGGATCCGCCAGGACGACGACCTCGTCGCCGGCCCGAAGTTCGGTGTCGCCGCGCACAGGCACCAGGCCGGTGGTGCGGACCACGATGCTCACCCAGATGTCACCTACGCGGTCGCCGAGACCCTCGACCGTGCACCCTTCGGCAGCCGACCCGGAGGCAACGCTGAAGCGATGGACCCCTTGCGGTTCGTCCGCGAGCCGGACGCCGATCTGCCATGGCTGGGTCTCCACGGTGCGCATCGGCAGGCGCAGCAGTCGAGCGACACCAGGCACCGCGCTGCCCTGCACCAGAACCGAGAAGACGACGACGATGACCACAACGCCGTACAGGCGTTCGGCGTCGGGGACGTGAGCGGCCCGCAGGAACTCGCCCAGCAGAATCGGCACCGCACCCTTGAGGCCGGCGAAGAGAATGAAGATGCGCTCGTTTCCCTGTAGTCGGACAGGGACCAGGCAGGAACCCACCGCCAACGGACGAATCACCAATGTCAGGGCCACGCCGAGGGCGAGCCCGGGAATCCATACATCGGGATGGGTAAGCACGTTGAGGTCGACGGTTAAACCCAGAACGGCGAAAGCGACGATTTCGGCGAGACCGGCCAGGGCGGCGTGGAATCGCTTGATTTCCGGCTTGTAAGGCGCGCGGGCGTCGCCGATCACGATGCCGGCGACGAACACCGCCAGAAACCCCGAGCCGTGCGCAAGCGTGGCGATGCCGTACAGCATCAGACAGGATGCCAGCGTTCGTAGCGGGTAGAGGCCTTCGCTCGGCAACGCCACGCGGCGCATGAAGACGAGCAGGGCACGGCCGCCGATCACTCCGACGGCCAGGCCGACCGCCATCTGCAGAGCGAATTGAGCTCCCACGCTGGCGAATCCGGCCGCGCTGAGGCCACCGGCGGCGATCAGGCTCGACATCAACGAGATGCCGACCGGATCATTGGCACCCGACTCGCCCTCCAGGATGGTGCTGCTGCGACCCCTGATCTCGCGTTTACCCAGGACCGAGAAGACCACGGCCGGATCGGTGGGGGCCACGGCTGTGGCCACGAGCACCGCGGGGAACCAGCCGATCCCGCATACGTAGTGCAACACCAGCGCCGCCCCCGCGGCGGTGAGGGCGGTGCCCACGACGCCCACCGACAGGATGGGGACAGCCGCCGCACGGAAGCGCCGCGGCCCGATGTGCATGCCACCGTCGAACAGCACCAGCACCAGCGCGACGGTGATGACCCGCTCCACCGTCCCCTCCGACGGCGGCTGCACCGCGGGCACCGTGTGCACCGCCACCGCCGTTCCGACCAGCACAAGCAGAGGCACCGGAATTTTGACCCGCTCGGTCAGGCGGTTCGCCAGCACCGCAACCAAGCCGACTGCGCTGGAGAACAAAATGATGAGCGCGTAACGAAAAGTCTCGTTCACGATGGCGGCAATCGGATGCAGGCGAGTGCGCACCGCGCAGGCAACCGCCACGGCTCGGTCAGGGGGCGTTCTTTTGTGGTATGCACCTGAGCCTTTCGGTCGGTCGGGTCGACAACGACATCGCCGACCAGACTTCCCGGCACACCGCGACGGAGTCTAGCCGCTCCCGCACAACCTCACCCGCAGAGGCATTGCGGCCACGGGTGTCCTATTTCCTAGCGAGTGAGCAGCGCGACGCATTCGGTGTGATGGGTGAGCGGGAACGCGTCGAACACCCTGATCTTCTCGACGGCATAACCGTGGCCCAGATAAAGGCCGATGTCCCGGGCGAAAGACGCTGCCTCGCAACCGATGTGCACCACACGTGGGACACCGGCGCCGGCCAGGAGATCGATGACTTCGCGCCCGGCGCCCGCCCGCGGCGGATCCAGCACCGCCACATCGGCGCTCGATCGTCGCCCGTTGAGCGCCCGCCGCACCGAGTCGGTGACGAACTGCACCTGTGGCAGATCGTCCAGCGCGGCGCGGGCGGACCGCGTGGCGGCGCGCGAGGTGTCGACGGTCAGCACCCGCCCGGAGTCCCCGACCGCGGCGCCGAGCGCCGCGGCGAAAACGCCCGCGCCGCCGTAGAGATCCCAGGCGGTCATGCCGGAGCTCGGCTGTGCCCAGTCGGCGACCAGCCGGCTGTACACCGCGGCCGCCCCGCGGTGCGCCTGCCAGAAGGCCGTCACCGGGATCTGCCAGCTGCGGTCGTCGACGCGCTGCACCGCCTCGTAGCCACCCTCCATCACCTTGGTCGCGATCCGTCTGCCCTGTCGCAGTGTGCGCACCACGTGGCGCGCGCCGTCGTCGTCCACGACGACGTGCACTTGGGCGGTCGGCGGCCAACCGGATTCGGCGAGCCCGTCGAGCATGCCGGCCGGCAACTGCGCGCAACGCAGGTCGGTCACCAGCTCGTCGCTGTGATACCGGTGAAAGCCGGGGCGACGATCGGCGCCCACATCGAGCCGGACCCGGGTACGCCAACCCGTCGGCCCGCACTCCGACAGCGGTTCGGCCTCACCATTCCAGTGGTATCCGCCCAGTCTCTCCAGCTGATTCGCCACGACCTGCGCCTTGAGCGCACGCGCCGCCTCCGGGGCCGCGAACGCCAAGTCGCAACACCCGGCACCGTCCACGCCGGCGATGGGGCACAGCGAATCGATGCGATCGGCCACCGGCTCCAGCACCTCGAGAACCTCGGCATGCCAATAAGATCCGCGGTCGGCGGTAATCCGGACCCGCACTCGCTCACCCGGCAACGCGTAGCGGACGAACACCACGCGTCCTTCGTGGTGCGCCACGCAGCTGCCCCCGTTGGCCGGGGCCCCGGTGACCAACGTCAGCTCCTCGCACGGCAGCGGCACCGCGTTGGGTGTGCTGCGTGATTCGCTGGTCAATCGAAGATTCCCCGACGAGCGTCACCCGGGGCCGCGTGGTGCTGCAGAGTTTGCAGCCGTTCCGACGAATTCAGTTGCCACGGAACGGAGGTCACCATCACATTGGGCATGAACAACAGCCGGCCCTTGAGCCGCAGCGCGCTTTGGTTGTGCAGCACCTGCTCCCACCAGTGGCCGACCACGTACTCGGGAATGAACACGGTGACCACGGTGCGCGGCGACTCTTTGCTGACGCGCTTGACGTATTCGAGTATGGGACGTGTGATTTCGCGGTATGGCGAGGCGATGACCTTGAGCGGAACGCTGATGTCGCTTTCTTCCCACTGGTGCACCAACTCGCGGGTTTCCTCGTCGTCGACGCTGACGGTGAGCGCCTCGAGCGCATCGGGACGGGTCGCGCGGGCGTAGGCCAGGGCGCGCAGCGTCGGCAGATGCAGCTTCGACACCAACACCACGGCGTGGTTGCGGCTGGGCAGTACTATTTCGTTTGCCTGCGCCGCGGCCTGGTCCGCCAATTCGCGGTTCACCGTGTCATAGTGCCTGCGGATCATCTTCATCAGGATGAACAGCGCGCCCATTGCGACGATCGCGATCCACGCTCCGGCAAGGAATTTCGTGACCAACACGATGATCAGCACGGTGCCGGTGGACAACAGGCCCACCGTGTTAACCGCTCGGGAGCGCATCATCTTACGGCGCACCAACGGCTCGGTCTCGGTGCGCAGCAACCGGGTCCAGTGCCGGACCATCCCGATCTGGCTCAGCGTGAAAGAGATGAACACGCCGACGATGTAGAGCTGGATCAGCGAGCTGAGTTCGGCGCGGAATGCCACCACCGCCGCGACGGCCGCCGCCGATAGAAACAAGATGCCATTGGAGAATGCCAGCCGGTCCCCGCGGGTGTGCAACTGGCGCGGCAGGTAGCTGTGCTGCGCCAGGACCGAACCGAGCACCGGGAAGCCGTTGAATGCGGTGTTGGCGGCCAGCACCAGGATCAGCGCGGTGACCGCGGTGATCGCCAGGAATCCCAGGTGGAAGCTGCCGAACACGCTCTGCGCCAGTTGGGCGACCAGCGTCTTCTGCTGGTAGCCGGGCGGGGCCCCGCTGAGCTGGGTGGTCGGATCGTCGACGAGTTGCACCCGGGTCTGCACGGCCAGCACGACCATGCCCATGAACATGCTCACCGCGACGATGCCCAGCATCAACAGCGTCGTTGCCGCGTTACGCGACTTGGGCTTTTCAAACGCGGGCACCCCGTTGCTGATCGCCTCCACACCGGTCAGTGCCGCACACCCCGAGGAGAAGGACCGGGCCACCAGGAATGCCAACGCGACCCCGACGACTTTGCCGTTTTCGGCGTGCATGACGAAGCCCGCGGACTCGGCATGCAGGGGATTGCCCAGCACGTAGATCCGGCACAGTCCCCAACCGAGCATGGCGGCGATGCCGAAGATGAACGCATAGGTCGGGATCGCGAATGCCAGACCGGATTCGCGAACCCCGCGCAGGTTCATCGCCATGATCACCACGATGGCGCACACCGCGAAAAACACCTTGTGGTCGTATACGAACGGGACCGCCGAACCGATGTTCGACATCGCCGAGGCGATCGAAACCGCAACGGTGAGAACGTAATCCACCATCAGCGCGCTGGCGACCACCAGGCCGGCCGTATCGCCGAGGTTGGTGGTGACCACCTCGTAGTCGCCCCCGCCCGACGGGTAGGCGTGCACGTTCTGCCGGTAGCTCGACACCACGACGAGCAGCACCGCGGCCACCGCCAGCGCGATCCACGGCGCCATGGAGTAGGCCGCCAGGCCGGCCACCGAGAGCATCAGGAAGATTTCCTCGGGGGCGTAGGCGACCGACGACATCGCATCGGAGGCGAACACCGGCAAGGCGATCCGCTTGGGCAGCAGGGTGTGGCTGAGCCGGTCGCTGCGAAACGGCCGGCCAATTAGCAACCGACGCGTTGCGGTTGAAAGTTTGGACACGAGAGCCAAGAGTAAGCCCAGACGGCTTTCGCGGTAGCGTTCGTAGGCGAGAGAATTTCGCTGACCGAAATCGGCTGGCCGGCGTGGGTTGGCGATGGAGAGCTCAGGACGCAGCCGAGAGGACGTCAAGTGCGAGTAGTGGTGATGGGCTGTGGGCGCGTCGGTTCCTCGGTGGCCGACGGGTTGTCGCGGATCGGCCACGACGTCGCGGTCATCGACCGGGACAGCACCGCCTTCAACCGGCTCAGCCCGGAGTACGCCGGTGAGCGCGTGTTGGGGCAGGGGTTCGACCGGGACGTATTGCTGAGGGCCGGCATCGAGGAGGCGGAGGCGTTTGCCGCCGTGTCATCCGGGGATAACTCGAACATCATCTCGGCGCGGCTGGCCCGGGAGACCTTTGGCGTCAAGCGCGTCGTCGCCCGGATTTACGACGCCAAACGCGCCGAGGTCTACGAACGTCTCGGCATCCCCACGATCGCCACGGTGCCCTGGACCACCGATCGCCTGCTCAACGCGCTGCTACGGGACAACGAAACCGCCAAATGGCGGGACCCGACCGGCACGGTCGCCGTCGCCGAGGTCGCCCTGCACGAGGAGTGGATCGGGCACCGGATCACCGATCTCGAGCAGGCCACGGGCGCCCGCGTCGCGTTCCTGATCCGATTCGGTGCCGGCGTCCTACCGGAACCGAAAACGGTCCTCCAGGCCGGCGATCAGGTCTACGTCGCCGCGATCTCCGGCCGCGCCGCGGAAGCCGTGGCCATCGCGGCCCTGCCACCGAGTGAAGACCTGTCATGACCTCGATCGGCTCGTTTAAGGAGCGGCGAAAATGAAGGTAGCTGTCGCCGGGGCCGGCGCGGTCGGCCGCTCCGTCAGTCGCGAACTCATCGGCAACGGGCACGACATCACGCTCATCGAGCGCAACCCCGATCACGTCGACGTCGACGCCATCCCCGCCGCGCACTGGCGGCTCGGCGACGCCTGCGAGCTGAGTCTGCTGGAATCGGTGCATCTGCACGAGTTCGACGTGGTGGTGGCCGCAACCGGCGACGACAAAGCCAACGTCGTGCTCAGCCTGCTGGCCAAGACCGAATTCGCGGTGCCCAGGGTGGTGGCCCGGGTCAACGACCCCCGCAACGAATGGTTGTTCACCGACGCCTGGGGCGTGGATGTGGCGGTGTCCACGCCGCGCATGCTGGCCTCGCTCATCGAAGAGGCCGTCGCCGTCGGTGATCTGGTGCGGCTCATGGAATTTCGCAGGGGGCAGGCCAACCTCGTCGAGATCACCCTGCCCGACGACACGCCCTGGGGCGGGAAGCCGGTGCGCCGACTGCAGCTGCCCCGGGACGCATCGCTGGTGACGATCCTGCGCGGCCCGCGGGTGATCGTGCCCGACGCGGACGAGCCGCTGGAAGGCGGCGACGAGCTGCTCTTCGTCGCGGCCGCGGAGGTGGAAGAGGATCTGCGCAAGCTCCTGCTGCCGGACGGCCCGGCGCTGGACAACTAGTCGCGGACGGGGTCGGCCCGGAGCGGGACGCCGGCATCACCGGCCGCCGACATGGCACGCTGCACCGACTTGATCGCCGCGTACGTCGCCAGTGCGGCCGCCACGGTCAGCGGCCATCCCATGGCGATCCGCGCCACCGCCAGCCAACCGGTCCGGTTGGCGTCGTAGAGGAGGCCCTGGACGACGAACCGGGCGGCGAAGACCAGCACCCAGCAGATCGAGGCGACGTCGAACGCGAAGACGGCCCGGGGCACGTCGCGCCAGCCACGACCACGCCCGCTGGCCCAGCTCCACACGTAGCCGACCAGAGGCCGCCGGACGACGACCGACACTGCCACGACGACCGCCCACAGCAACGATGTCCAGATGCCCATCAAGAAGTAGCCCTTGGACTCCCCCACGATGTAGGCGACGAGCGCGCAGATGGCGACGCCGATGAACCCCGAGAACGCCGGCTGCGGGGATTCCCGTCGAATCAACCGCCACAGCAGGACCAGGGCGGCCGCGGCCAGCGCGGTCGCGATCGCCACCATCAAGCCCGACACGCTAGAAGCGATGACGAAGATCACAACGGGCAGCGACGAATAGATGACGCCGCTGACCCCGCCTGCCTGTCCCAGTAGGCGTTCCGGGGTGATGCGGCTGGCGGTCGCGCGTTCGGGCGAGACCGACTCGTGGGGTCCCGGAGTTGGCCCCCAATCGTCGGGTCGCGTCACCGCTGAATTTCGTAGTGCGGGTTGTAGATGGCCTTGGTTCCGTTCTCCAGCTTGCCCAGCCGACCCCGCACCCGCAGTTTGCGGCCCGAGTCGATGCCGGGTATGCGGCGCTGGCCCAACCAGACCAGAGTGACCGTGTCACTGCCGTCGAACAGCTCGGCGCGGACACCGCCCGCACAGGCCTTGCCGTTACATTCCACGCTGCGCAGCGTGCCGATCATGGTGACCTCTTGGCCACGCTCGCAATCGACCGCCCGTTGCGCGCCGGTACTTGCTACCTCGTCGGACAATTCCTCGGAGTCGCGTTGCTCCGGAGCCTCCGTCAAGCGACGGGTGAGCCGGCGCAGATATCCTTGGGCCCCCATGGCCACTCCTGACAATGCTGATAAGCCTCGGCGCTTCCACTTATGCCAACGGACACCGTAGACCTGTTGGTTCCCGCGCGCCAACCGACTCAAACGCCGATGTTGGAGCGCGGCTGAACCCCGGGGCACTATCAGGGGGTGGCTGTCGATCTGCGGGGTGTGACGACCGTGTTGCTGCCCGGTACGGGGTCCGACGACGACTATGTTCGCCGGGCGTTTTCCGATCCGTTGCGCGAGGCCGGCGCCGTGCTGGTGGCGCCTCCGCCCCAGCCGGACCGGTTGATCGACGGGTATGTGTCCGCGTTGGCCGCCGCCGCCCGCACGGGCCCAATCGCCGTCGGCGGCGTCTCGATCGGCGCGGCGGTCGGGGTCGCCTGGGCACTGGCCCACGCGGATCGCACGGTCGCGGTCCTGGCCGCGTTGCCGGCCTGGGCCGGGGCGCCGGAGGCGGCGCCCGCGGCCCTCGCGGCGCGGCATACTGCGTCGCAGCTGCGCGCTGATGGACTCGAGGCGACGACCAGCCAGATGCGGGCGTCCAGCCCCCCGTGGCTGGCCGACGAGCTGGCCCGTTCGTGGCGCGCCCAGTGGCCACAATTGCCCGACGCCATGGACGAGGCAGCCTCCTACGTGGCGCCGAACCTCACCGAGCTGGCCCGGCTGGCCGCCCCGCTGGGCGTCGCGGCCGCCGTCGACGACCCCATCCATCCGCTGCGGGTCGGTGTGGAGTGGGTCGGCGCCGCGCCGCGGGCCGCGCTGCGGAAGGTCACGCTCGATCAGATCGGCTCGGACGCCGCCGCGCTGGGCGCGGCGTGCCTGGCCGCTCTCGCCGAACTGAGCTAGCGGGTTTCGGGTCAGCCGCCGGTGGTGGTGCGCAGCTGCTGCATGGCCGAGCCCTCGACGCTGCGGCGCGCCGCCGGCTCGTCGGGCCCCTCTCCCCCGCCGGCGGGGGGCTCCCCCTGCGCCGCGGCCTGCTGCGCATCCGCCTGCTGGGCGGCCGCGGCTTCCCGCAATTGCTGCGCCATCGGCTCGGGTAGCTGCACGGTCAACGGCGTGCGCACCGGAAGCGGCGTGTCACCGCGGCGAACCACGGTGTCCGCCAACGCCGCTCGCGCCTCCTGCTCGAGGACCTCCATGGTCTCGTGGGGGCCGTTGATGACGCAGCGGATCATCCAGCGATAGCCGTCGACCCCGATGAAGCGCACCGCACCGGAGGCGGAGCCGACCACCTCGCGACCCCAGGGGCCGTCCTTGATGCTGACTTTGGCCGAGTCCTTGCGCAGCGAATCGGCGAGCTCGCCGGCGACTTCACGCCACAGGCCGCCCGTCTTCGGTGCCGCATAGGCGGCGATGGTGAAGCGCCCGTTGGGCGTGACGACCCACACGGCGCTCGGCACCCCCGTCTCGGTCAGTTCGACCTGCAACTGACCCGCCTCGGGCATGGGAATGAGCACCGAGCCCAGATCCAGGCGCGCCAGCTCCGCGACGGACGGGTCGTCGAAATCGTCGATGTCGAACGGGCCCTCGAGTTCCTCGATTTCGCGGGCAGCCTCGCCGCCGGCCGAGGTCACGACGTCGTCCGCCGATCGGGTGTCTTCGCCGGCCGCGCCGGCGGGGGCTTCTGCGCTGTCGTCTTTGCGTGCGCGCTTACCGAATGCAGCCATCAGCGCCGCTCCTCCTCATCGCTATCGTCCCCGCGAGCGGGCGGTACCCCACCGCATCGTCGCCGGCGCGCATCACAAACTCGCATGTCCGCCGGAGGAACCGTGGCCACCATCGCCACGGGATGTTTCGGTCAGGCCCGCCTCGTCGAACGACGACACCTCGACCAGCTCGACCAGCTCGACCCGCTGCACGAGCAACTGGGCGATGCGGTCGCCACGATGCACCACGATCGGTTCGGCCGGATCGAGATTGATCAGCGCGACCTTGATCTCGCCGCGATAGCCCGCGTCGATGGTGCCCGGACTGTTGACGATCGAAAGCCCCACGCGCGACGCCAATCCCGAGCGCGGGTGAACCAAGCCGACCATCCCGAGCGGAATCGCGACCGCCACGCCCGTGCGCACCAGGGCGCGTCGCCCGGGTTCCAGCTTGAGGTCCTCGGCGCTGTAGAGATCCACCCCGGCGTCGCCGTGGTGGGCGCGCGCGGGCAGCGGAAGGTCGGGATCGAGGCGGACGATGGCCAGACTGGTCGACACGGGGCCACAGATTACCCTTGACTGCGTGTCCGGTACGCGCGTCGCGCCGCACAGCGTGCGATATCGCGAACGCCTGTGGGTGCCATGGTGGTGGTGGCCGCTGGCCTTCGGGCTGGCGGGGCTCATCGCTTTCGAAGTCAACATGGGTGTCGCCCCCCGACCTTCGTGGCTGCCGTACGCAACGCTTTTCGCAGTGGCGGGCGGCACGCTGTTGTGGCTGGGCCGCATCGAGATCCGGGTTACCGCCGATCCGAACGTCCCGGGCGGGGTGGAACTGTGGGCGGGCGAGGCACACCTGCCGATCACCGTAGTCTCCCGGTCCGCCGCGGTCGCCCCGTCGGCCAAGTCCGCGGCCCTGGGCCGCCAGCTCGACCCGGCGGCGTATGTGCTGCATCGGGCGTGGATCGGGCCGATGATCCTGGTCGTTCTGGATGACCCTGACGACCCAACCCCGTATTGGCTGGTGAGTTGCCGCCATCCGGAGCGGGTGCTGTCGGCATTGCGCAGCTGACCCCGAGACCGGTCAAGCCGCGCAGTCGGTACAGATCATCATGCCGTTCTTCTCGCTGGCCAGCCGGCTGCGGTGTTGCACCAGGAAGCAGCTGGAGCAGGTGAACTCGTCGGCCTGCTTCGGAATGACGCGCACCGACAGTTCTTCCCCGGACAGGTCGGCGCCAGGCAGCTCGAAGGACTCAGCGGTTTCGGATTCATCTACGTCGACCACGGCCGAAGCCGCCTCGTTGCGTCGTGCTTTGAGCTCCTCCAGCGAGTCCTCCGAAACGTCGTCGGTCTCGGTGCGCCGTGGAGCGTCATAGTCGGTAGGCATACCTATTCCCCTGCCCTATTGCCTCTACATGCCCTCGTGATCTCAAGCATCGCTTTGTACCAGCGTCGAACGCATCCACCAAATGATTCGTGCCCGTATCGCGGCCCGTTAATGTGTGATTTACCTCACACCATCATTTTGGGCCTTGCGTTCGCCTTTGAACAGTGCGTTTAGCGTGTGACTAGAGTGCAGCTGTGGTCGCACAAATCACCGAGGGTACCGCCTTCGACAAGCACGGCCGGCCCTTCCGGCGCCGCAATCCCAGGCCCGCAATCGTCGTGGTGGTTTTCCTCGTGGTGGTGACGGCCGCGGTGTGGACGATTGCGCTGACCCGGCCGGCGAAGGTGCACGAGGTCGCGGTCTGCAACCCGCCGCCCACAGCGGCCGGATCGGCGCCGGCTCAGCTCGGTGAGCAGGTCTCGCGAAGCGCGATGATGGACGTCACGCCCGCCAAACTCAGCGACACCAAGGTTCGCGTGCTCAACGCCAGCGGCCGTGGCGGACAGGCCGGCGACGTCGCCGGCGCACTGAAAGACCTCGGGTTCGCCCAGCCGACGGCCGCTAACGATCCCCTCTATGCCGGCACCCGGCTCACCTGCCAGGGCCAGATCCGATTCGGCACGGCCGGGCAGGCCACCGCGGCCGCGGTTTGGCTGGTCGCGCCGTGCATGGAGTTGTTCAACGACAGCCGCGCGGACGACTCCGTCGACCTGTCGTTGGGGACGGACTTCACCGCGCTCGCCCACAACGACGACATCGACGCCGTACTGGCCACACTGCGCCCCGGCGCCACCGAGCCGTCCGACCCCACGCTGCTGACGAAGATTCACACCAGCAGCTGCTGACAGCGGAGTCAATCGAGAATCGGGTCCAGGCCGTCGATTTCGTCCAGGGCGGCCAGCAGCTGGTCGGCGATCCCCGGCGCGGCGGCCAGCACCAGCCCGGCACCGTCGATGTCGCGCGCCGGCAAGCAAACCCGCGCCCCCGCCTCGGCTGCGATCAGCGCACCCGCGGCGCAATCCCATGGCTGCAGCCCGTGCTCGTAGAACGCGTCGAGCCGGCCCGCCGCGACCATGCACAAATCCAGCGCCGCCGAACCGATGCGACGAACGTCGCGGACCACCGGCAGCAGCCGCGCCAACAACGCCGCCTGCGCCGCCCGACGTTGCCGTGCGTAACCGAAACCGGTGCCCAGCAACGCCATCGACAACTCGTCCACGGTCGCGCATTGCAACGGCCGTACGCCTTGCTCGTCGATGACGTGCGCGCCCAGCCCGGTCGCCGCCGAGTAGACCCGGCCGCCGACGACGTCAGCGACGGCGCCCGCCACCGACACACCGTCAACTTGCACGCCGACCGACACCGCGTAGGCGGGAATGCCGTAAACGAAGTTCACCGTGCCGTCGATGGGATCGAGCACCCAGGTGACCGCGTCCGCCGGCGGCGCCGGATCGGTGGGCCCGCCGCCCTCCTCGCCGAGAATCGGGTCACCGGGCCGCAATTGAGCCAGCCGTTCCCGCAACAGGCGCTCGGTCTCCGTGTCGACGACGGTCACCGGATCAGTCGGGGTGCTCTTCGTCCGCACCGCGCCGGCGCCTGGAACTTTCGAGCCTGCCGCGGCTTCGCCGAACACCTCGGCGCGGCGACGCCGCACAAACGCGGCGGCTTCCGTCGCCAAAGTCTCGGCCACCGTGCGCAGCCGGGCGGGCTCGTCATCAGTTCGGGTCACCGGTCTATCGCATCACAGGCGCCACGGCCCCGCAGATACCCCGTAGCCGCACCGGCGCCGGGCTAAGGTGGGCGGACAGCCAAAGTCATGCCCAGGAGCTTCGATGACCAGCACCGACTCGACCACGGATACGCCCGGCACCGGCGCCGCCGTCGGCACACCACAGCGCCGGGGATTCGGCATCGACGTCGGCGGCAGCGGCATCAAGGGCGGCATCGTCGACATGGACACCGGGCAGTTGATCGGCGAGCGGATCAAGCTGTTGACCCCGCAGCCGGCAACGCCACCGGCGGTCGCCAAGTCCATCGCCGAGGTGGTCAACGCGTTCGGCTGGACCGGTCCACTCGGGGTGACCTATCCCGGGGTCGTCACCCATGGCGTCGTTCAGACGGCGGCCAACGTCGACAAATCGTGGATCGGCGCCAACGCGCGCGACATCATCAGCGCCGAACTGGACGGCCAGGACATCACGGTGCTCAACGACGCCGACGCCGCCGGGCTGGCCGAGCAGCATTACGGGGCGGGCCGCAACCGGTCCGGCCTGGTCGTGTTGCTGACCTTCGGCACGGGAATCGGCTCCGCGGTCATCCACAACGGCGCGTTGATACCCAACACCGAGTTCGGGCATCTCGAGGTCGGCGGCAAAGAGGCCGAACAGCGGGCGGCGTCGTCGGTCAAAGAGAAGAACAATTGGAGCTACGAAAAGTGGGCGACGCAGGTCACCCGGGTGCTGGTGGCCATCGAGAACGCGGTGTGGCCGGACCTGTTCATCGCCGGGGGTGGCATCAGCCGCAAGGCCGACAAGTGGCTACCGCTGCTCGGAAACCGCACCCCGGTGGTGGCCGCGGGCCTGCTGAACACTGCCGGGATAGTCGGCGCGGCGATGGCCTCCACCTCCGACGTGACCCACTGATTTTTGCCGGCAGAGCCGTTCGGCCGCTCGCTGTCGTTACAATGGTCATCGGCGACCGCCCGAACGTTTAGCGTGCACACACCCACGCTGATCCAACGCCGACATCGACATAGCAGACACTTTCGGTTAACCATGCCCAATACCCACCGAAGGTGAGTCCAAACGAAGGGGTGTAAGTGGCAGCGACCAAGGCAAGCCCGGCAACCGATGCGCCGGTGAAACGGACCGCCACAAAAGCTCCGTCCTCCCCCGCGAAGCGATCGGCGGCCAAGGCCGCTAATGGCTCCGCCCCCGCGAAACGGGCAGCCAAGGCGCCCGCCGCCAAGTCCGAGGCCGAGGCCGAGGCCGAGGCGGGTGTCGCTGCCGGCCCGAAGAAGGGCCGCGCCGCCAAGGCCCCGTCGGGCCGCGGGACGAAAGCGCCCAAGGGTGCCCCGGTGGACTCCGACGTCGACCTGGAGGTCGTCGAAGATCTCGACGAGGCCGAGATCGACGCCGAACCCGGCGAAGACCTCGAGATCGATGCCGCCGACCTGAGCCTCGACGACCTGGAGGAGGTCGTCGCGGCCGACGGCGCGGATGCCGACGTCGACCCGGGCGACCCCGAGGACACCGAGGAAGAGGTCGCCACCCCGGCCGTCGCGGTCGCGGCTCCCGCCGATGAGGACGAGGAGATCGCCGAGCCTTCCGAAAAGGACAAGGCCTCCGGCGATTTCGTCTGGGACGAAGACGAATCCGAGGCGCTGCGTCAGGCGCGAAAGGACGCCGAACTCACCGCGTCGGCGGACTCGGTTCGCGCTTACCTCAAGCAGATCGGCAAGGTGGCGCTGCTCAACGCCGAGGAAGAGGTCGAGCTGGCGAAGCGGATCGAGGCCGGCCTGTACGCCACGCAGCTGATGGCCGAGATGGCCGACCGCGGCGACAAACTGCCCGCCGCTCAACGCCGCGACATGATGTGGATCTGCCGCGACGGCGATCGCGCGAAAAACCATCTGCTGGAAGCCAACCTGCGCCTCGTGGTGTCGCTGGCGAAGCGATACACCGGCCGTGGCATGGCGTTCCTCGATCTGATCCAGGAGGGAAACCTGGGCCTGATCCGCGCGGTCGAGAAATTCGACTACACCAAGGGCTACAAGTTCTCCACCTATGCGACGTGGTGGATCCGTCAGGCCATCACCCGCGCCATGGCCGACCAGGCCCGCACCATCCGCATCCCGGTGCACATGGTCGAGGTGATCAACAAGCTGGGCCGCATCCAGCGCGAGCTGCTGCAGGACCTGGGCCGCGAGCCCACGCCCGAAGAGCTGGCCAAGGAAATGGACATCACCCCCGAGAAGGTGCTCGAGATCCAGCAATACGCCCGCGAGCCGATCTCGCTGGACCAGACCATCGGCGACGAGGGCGACAGCCAGCTGGGTGACTTCATCGAGGACAGCGAGGCCGTGGTGGCCGTCGACGCGGTGTCGTTCACCCTGCTGCAGGACCAGCTGCAGTCGGTGCTGGAGACCCTCTCCGAGCGCGAAGCCGGCGTGGTGCGGCTGCGCTTCGGCCTCACCGACGGCCAGCCCCGCACCCTGGACGAGATCGGCCAGGTCTACGGCGTGACCCGCGAGCGCATCCGTCAGATCGAATCCAAGACGATGTCAAAGCTGCGCCACCCCAGCCGTTCCCAGGTCCTGCGCGACTACCTGGACTAGGAAACCGTTGCCGGTTCTCGCCGGACCTGTTGGGAACCAAGGGTATTCACCTCCGCACGGAAAATCCGTCGCGCCGGCGGCGGCGCCGTCGTACGGTGACTGTCATGTCAGCAAACCGCACAGTGGTCTCCTCTGACTCCGAGTTCGAAGCGGTGGTCGGTTACTCGCGCGCGGTCCGGGTCGGCCCGCACGTGTCGGTGGCCGGGACGACGGGCTCCGGACCGGTCGGAGATGTCGCGGCCCAGACCCGAGACGCGTTGCGCCGCATCGAGATTGCGCTCCGCCAGGTGGGGGCGGCACTCACCGACGTGGTCCGCACCCGCATCTACGTCACCGACATCTCCCGGTGGCGCGAGGTCGCAGCGGTGCACGCGCAGGTCTTCGGCGCCATCCGTCCCGCGGCGACCATGGTGGAGGTGTCCGCGCTGATCGCGCCCGAGCTGCTGGTGGAGATCGAAGCCGACGCCTACGTGGCCTCACCGGCCGGCGGGAACGTGCCGTCGGGCGCAGGCCGGTAGGCGGTGACCCGGATCACGGCATCCGTGGACAGCGGACCGTACAGATGCGGGAACAGCATCGACTCCGGATCCGTTGGCACGCCTGGCTCCCAACGCACCTCGGAAGTCAGCCGGGCCGGGTCGATGTGCAGCAGCACCAAGTCGCCGCGACCCCGGTAGAGCCGGTTGGCCGGCAGGTGGACCTGCTCGGACGCCGAAAGATGGATGAACTGGCCGCCGGACGCGTCGGGGCGAATTTCACCCGAGGCGCGGGCAACCGCCCACTCGTCGAGCCCGCACAGATGTACCAGCAGGTCAGGAGCCAAAGCCACGGATGATCAGTCTAGAGAGCCCGCCGAAACGAAACGTTTACAACCCGTGAGAAACGACACACCCCATAACGATCGGGGAACAACGCGAAAACCCCATACGTCTGAGAGAGTGAATAAACGCAAGAACGGAGAAGCCATGAATGCAGCAACTCTGACCAGTCCCGAGCTCACCCGAGCGGACCGCTGCGATCGCTGCGGTGCCGCGGCTCGTGTCCGTGCCAAGCTGCCTTCCGGAGCTGAGCTTCTCTTCTGCCAGCATCACGCCAACGAGCACGAGGCGAAGCTGGCCGAGCTTTCCGCCGTTCTGGAGTTCAGCGGAAGCTGATTCGCCCGAACTCACCCGTCGGCAATGTGGGCTAGCGGGGCAGTCTTCGGTAATGCTGGACGGGTATGAGCGATCACATCGCGGCAAAACCGTCCCGCCACCACATCTGGCGACTCACTCTGAGGACCGTATCGAAAAGCTGGGATGATTCCATCTTTTCCGAGTCGGCGCAGGCAGGTTTCTGGTCTGCGCTGTCCCTCCCGCCACTGTTGCTGGGGATGCTGGGAAGCCTGGCCTACGTGGCGCCGCTGTTCGGCCCGGACACGTTGACGGCGATCGAGAAGAGCATCATCTCCGCGATCCGCAGCTTCTTCTCGCCGAGCGTCGTCAACGAGATCATCGAGCCGACCATCCGTGACGTCACCGCCAACGCCCGTGGCGAGGTGGTGTCGGTCGGCTTCCTGATCTCCATGTGGGCGGGATCGTCGGCGATCTCGGCCTACGTCGATGCCGTGGTGGAGGCGCACGACCAGACTCCCCTGCGGCATCCCGTGCGGCAGCGGCTCTTTGCCCTGTTCCTCTACGTGGTGACGCTGGTGTTCGCGGTCGGAATCGCGCCCCTGGTGGTGGTGGGGCCACGCAAGTTGAGCGAGCACATTCCGTACAGCTTGGCCAACGTCCTGCGCTACGGCTACTACCCGGCGCTGATCCTCGGCCTGCTGGTCGGGGTGGTCATCCTGTACCGGGTGGCACTGCCCGAGCCGTTACCGACGCACCGGCTGATCTTCGGCGCCGTGCTCGCCACGGCGGTCTTCCTGATCGCCACGCTGGGTCTCCGGGTCTACCTGACGTGGATCACCAGCACCGGCTACACCTACGGCGCGCTGTCGACGCCGATCGCGTTCCTGTTGTTCGCGTTCTTCGGCGGTTTCGCGGTCATGCTGGGCGCCGAACTCAACGCCGCCATCCAAGAGGAGTTCCCGGCGCCCAAGACGCACGCCCACCGGCTGCGCAAGTGGCTGGAAGCCCGCATGACCCCGCTGAAGCGGACGACCGGTTCCCCGTCGGAGCCGGCACCCGACAACGCCGCGCTGTGACGGCTGAGCCGTCGCGGCCGAGCTAGCCCTTCTTCATCCGGTCGTAGATCTGCTTGCACTCCGGGCAGACCGGCGAGCCCGGCTTGGCCGCCTTGGTGACGGGAAAGACCTCCCCGCACAGGGCCACCACGTGGCTACCCATCACCGCGCTCTCGGCGATCTTGTCTTTCTTGACGTAGTGGAAGTACTTCGGCGTATCGCTGCCGGTCCCGTCGTCGACGCGTTCGTCGGTCTCGGTGCGTTCGATCGTCTGGGTCTGCATACCTGACATTGTGCCCCGTAACTCGCTCCTGCCGGAATCTGTCTGGTGTGGGACAGTGGAGAAATGAAGCGCGAAGAGAAATGAAGCGCGACTCCGAGCTTGGGTTCGACGATGATGGCAGGCCAGTCCTCATCACCGCCGCCGCACCCTCCTACGAAGAGCAGCACCGCGCACGGGTGCGGAAATACCTGACGCTGATGGCGTTCCGGATCCCGGCGCTCATCCTGGCTGCCGTCGCGTACGGCGCCTGGCACAACGGTCTGATCTCGCTGGCGATCGTGGCGGCATCGGTGCCCTTGCCGTGGATGGCCGTGCTGATCGCCAACGACCGGCCGCCGCGGGGCTCCGACGAGCCCCGCCGGTTCGACGATGCCCGGCGGCGCACCCCGTTGTTCCCGACGGCCGAGCGCCCGGCGCTCGAGCCCCGACGCCAGCCCCAAGCGGGATGGCCTCCCGGCCCCGGCGGTGGCGACATCAGCCACTAGCCCGCGCTGAGAAGGGCGTTGCTCCCACTTCTCAGGACTTTCTCAGGTCGACGGCACATTTCTGCACGTCAAGACGTGTGAGATGGCAAAGGGCTGGGAACTCTCAGGGCTGATCTGTCGTTGAAGTCAGTGACAGTACAAGCCGAACGGGAGGTCGCTATGGCGAACGCCAGCACGAGCAGATTTGATGGCGATCTGGATGCTCAAAGCCCCGCCGCGGACCTCGTGCGCGTATATCTCAACGGCATCGGTAAGACGGCGTTGCTGAACGCGGCGGGCGAAGTTGAACTGGCCAAGCGCATCGAGGCTGGGCTCTATGCCGAGCATCTGCTCGAAACTCGTAAGCGCCTCGGCGAGAACCGCCGCCGCGACCTCGAGGCCGTGGTGCGCGATGGCGCCGCCGCGCGCCGCCACCTACTGGAAGCGAACCTGCGCCTGGTGGTGTCGCTGGCCAAGCGTTACACGGGTCGCGGGATGCCGTTGCTGGACCTGATCCAGGAGGGCAACCTGGGCTTGATCCGCGCGATGGAAAAGTTCGACTACACAAAGGGTTTCAAGTTCTCCACCTATGCCACGTGGTGGATTCGTCAGGCCATCACCCGTGGCATGGCCGACCAGAGCCGCACCATCCGGCTGCCCGTCCACCTGGTTGAACAGGTCAACAAGCTGGCACGGATCAAGCGGGAGATGCATCAGAACCTCGGACGTGAGGCCACCGACGAGGAACTTGCCGCCGAGTCCGGCATCCCGGTCGAGAAGATCAACGACCTGCTCGAGCACAGCCGCGACCCGGTAAGCCTGGACATGCCGGTCGGCTCCGAAGAGGAAGCCCCGCTGGGCGACTTCATCGAGGACGCCGAGGCGATGTCCGCCGAGAACGCGGTGATCGCCGAGCTGCTGCACACCGACATCCGCAGCGTGCTCGCCACTCTCGACGAGCGCGAGCACCAGGTGATCCGGTTGCGCTTCGGCCTGGACGACGGCCAGCCGCGCACCCTGGACCAGATCGGCAAGCTGTTCGGCCTCTCGCGCGAGCGGGTCCGGCAGATCGAGCGGGACGTAATGTCCAAACTCCGCCACGGCGAGCGCGCCGACCGGCTACGGTCGTACGCAAGCTAAGGCCCCCGGAACTAGTAGCAAGACGGTATGCCCGCCGCGGACGCGGCGGGCATACTGCTTGTCGGGGAAGCGTTACACCCATTCACGCAGCTGGCCCAGTAGACTCGGCGTCGATGGAAGGTGCTGAATGAACGACCTGGTTGACACCACCGAGATGTACTTGCGGACCATCTACGACCTCGAAGAAGAGGGCGTGACGCCGCTGCGTGCGCGCATCGCCGAACGCCTCGACCAGAGCGGGCCGACTGTCAGCCAAACCGTATCCCGCATGGAGCGCGATGGGCTCCTCCACGTCGCCGGCGACCGCCACCTCGAGCTCACCGACAAGGGCCGGGCGTTGGCCATCGCCGTCATGCGCAAGCACCGCCTGGCGGAACGATTGCTCGTTGATGTCATCGGGGTGCCCTGGGAGGAAGTGCACGCCGAGGCGTGCCGCTGGGAGCACGTGATGAGCGAGGACGTGGAGCGGCGGCTGGTGAAGGTGCTCAACCACCCGACCACCTCCCCCTTCGGCAACCCGATCCCGGGGCTCCTGGACCTGGGAGTGGGCCCCGAGTCCGGTGCCGACGACGCCGACCTCGTCCGGCTGACCGAGCTGCCGCCCGGCTCGCCGGTGGCTGTGGTCGTCCGCCAGCTCACCGAGCACGTGCAAGGTGACATCGACCTGATCACCCGCCTGAAGGACGCCGGCGTCGTCCCCAACGCCCGGGTGACCGTCGAGACCGGCCCCGCCGGGGTCACCATCGTCATCCCCGGCCACGAGAACGTCACCCTGCCGCACGAGATGGCGCACGCCGTCAAGGTCGAGAAGGTCTGACCGAACCGCGCCGGCTAGCACGCCCTGCGGCCGAACGGCCGTCGCGGCGGTAGGCGCACGCCGAGCTGTTTGGCCAGTCGGTAGCCGGTGATCGCCAGTTCCCGGATGTCCTCGGGGCGTAGCCCCGACTGCAACGCCGTGTCCAGCATGCCCGCCATCCGATGCTCGGGCTCGCAGCGCAGCGCGGCCTCCAGCGACACCCCGGCCAGCGGCCCGTCGCCGCGGGCGTAGGCGCTGAACGCGAGCAGCACCAGCGCCTCGACCCGCCACGGCGGGGGCAGGGTGCGCGCCAGCAGCGCCCACAATGACTCCACCTCGTCGGAGTTCTCGCCGACCGCCAGGGCGTAGAGGATGTCGCGCACCTGTGCGTCGCTCAGTGCACAGGCCAGCTTCGCCAGCTGGGCCTCGGACAGTACTTGACCGGAGGCCACACCGGACGCCGCCGAAATGGCGTGCTTCACGTCGCCGCGGGCGCAGCGCGCCGGATTCGCGCGATGGGCCGCCCGGCGCCTGGTGCCCTGCCGGTCGATCACGCCGGTCAATTCGGCGCTGCGCGCCATGTCCTGCACCGCGATGACGGCCTGCAGGTCGGCGCGCCGCGCGTAGAGCCGCCTGCCGTCGAGCACCGCGGCGGCGGCCAGCGGGGACGCCGATGGATCGTCGACGAGACCGCTCGAACCGCAGCCGTCCACACAATGCCAGCGCCCACCGAGCGCGACCCGGTCGACCACATGTGCGGCCCACAGCTCAATGCCGTGTTGGGACAACGACTTTGCGAGCGCGTCACACACCTGCCGGTATTCCTCGTTGCAGCACGGGCAGTGCGCTCCCTGCGCGTCGACGATCACCGCGATCGCGGCGTCGGGCCGGGCCGCGGCGGCGACATCGGCGAGGTGCCCGACCCGGGCGGCGAGCTCGTCGGAGAGGTCGACCCGCATCACCGCCCCGAGGTCACCACCATCCAAAGACACCAATACCAATGAATTTTCGGGAACGAAGCCCAGAACGGCCGGCAGCGCGGCGATGAGTGCGCCGGGTCGGTTCAGCTTGAAGTCAGGTCGATGCGTCGTCATGGCATCACGCTGACGGCCCCCGCCGTCAGCTCGTGCTCGCGAGAACAGGTGGGATCGCGCGCCTGTGAATGAACCCAGCACTGTGAGTTCCGCTGCTCTACTGTTAGCCCATGAGTTCGGCGCAAGAGTACGACATGGTGGTCATCGGTTCGGGGCCCGGCGGGCAGAAGGCCGCGATCGCCTCGGCCAAGCTCGGCAAGTCGGTCGCGATCGTCGAACGCGGTCAGATGCTCGGCGGCGTCTGCGTCCAGACCGGCACCATCCCGTCAAAGACGTTGCGCGAGGCCGTCCTTTACCTCACCGGGATGAGCCAGCGCGAACTGTACGGCGCGAGCTACCGCGTCAAAGAGAAGATCACCCCGGCCGACCTGCTGGCCCGCACCCAGCATGTGATCGGCAAGGAAGTCGACGTGGTGCGCAACCAGCTGATGCGCAACCGCATCGACTTGTTGTTGGGCCACGGGCGGTTCGTCGACCCGCACACCATCGAGGTCGAAGACCCCTCCCGCCGCGAAAAGCTATTGGTCAGCGGCAAATACATCGTCATCGCCACCGGCACCCGGCCGGCTCGGCCGTCGGGCGTCGAGTTCGACGAGGACCGGGTGCTCGACTCCGACGGGATCCTCGACCTCAAAACGCTGCCCACCTCGATGGTGGTGGTCGGCGCCGGGGTGATCGGCATCGAATACGCCTCGATGTTCGCCGCGCTGGGCACCAAGGTCACCGTCGTGGAGAAGCGGAGCGACATGCTGGACTTCTGCGACCCCGAGGTCGTGGAGGCGCTGAAATTCCACCTGCGCGACCTGGCGGTGACGTTCCGGTTCGGTGAGGAAGTGACCGCGGTCGACGTCGGCTCGGCGGGCACCGTCACCACCTTGGCCAGCGGCAAGCAGATCCCCGCCGAGACGGTGATGTATTCGGCCGGGCGGCAGGGGCAGACCGATCACCTCGATCTGCAGAACGCCGAGCTGGAGGCCGACAACCGCGGCCGGATCTTCGTCGACGACTTCTTCCAGACCAAGGTGCCCCACATCTACGCCGTCGGCGACGTCATCGGATTCCCGGCGCTGGCCGCGACCTCGATGGAACAGGGACGGCTGGCCGCCTACCACGCCTTCGGCGAAGCGTGCGAGGGCATCACCGAACTGCAGCCGATCGGCATCTACTCCATCCCCGAGGTGTCCTACGTCGGGGCGACCGAGGTCGAGCTCACCAAGAACGCGATCCCCTACGAGGTCGGGGTGGCCCGCTACCGCGAGCTGGCGCGCGGCCAGATCGCCGGCGACTCCTACGGCATGCTCAAGCTGCTGGTGTCCACCGAGGACCTCAAGCTGCTGGGCGTGCACATCTTCGGCACCAGCGCCACCGAGATGGTGCACATCGGGCAGGCCGTCATGGGCTGCGGCGGCACCGTCGAGTACCTGGTGGACGCCGTGTTCAACTACCCCACGTTTTCCGAGGCCTACAAGGTGGCGGCGCTCGACGTGATGAACAAAGTGCGCGCGCTCAATCAGTTCCGGCGCTAACAGCTGTCGTCGAGTTCGCCCGGAACCGGGTCGCCGGGGCCGCCCGCATCGGCCCGGGCCAGCAACTGCGCGGTCCGCGCGTCGAACGGGGCCGAATACGACACGTTGGCGGCGCACCCCCCGCGCTCGAAACCGCCGATCACCCCGGTGAGCGTCGTACCGCTGACCCAGGGCGCGCCGCTGGTGCCGTCCACCAGCCCCTCGCACGGAAACGAGGGGAACCCGCCCTCGGTCAACGACGTGCTGGCCTGACACCCGATGGGCGCGCCACCCACGCCGGCCGGATAGCCCATCACGGTGACGTGACTACCGGGCGGCGGCGTCGTGCCCAGCGTCAACGCCAGGCCGGTGCGCGACTCGACCGAACCCCCGGTGTCGTTGCTGAGCCGCGCGATCGCGTAGTCCGCGTTGGGGTCCTTGCTGGCGCTCCAGCGGGGGTCGAGGTAGACGGCGTCGGCCATCCACACGTCGGCCGGAGCCGGGGGCGCGTCGCCGGCGAAACCCGGCACGAAGGAGATCTTGGACGCCCCGGCCAGGCAGTGCGCCGCGGTGATCATCAGGTTGCCGCCCGTCGAATGCACCACCGACCCCGTGCACACGTGCAGCGGCCCGCCGTCGATGAAGATGGCGCCGACGCGCTTGTCCGGGTCCACCGGCCCCGCCACCGCCTTTTGCTGGGGCTGACCGAGCCGCTGCACCGGCGTGCTGCTCCGTGCGGGGGGCGCCGGCGGGGCCGACGCACGATCGCCCGGCGGCCGCTTGCACGACGTCAGTGACGTCGCCACGGCGACCACCAGGCAGAGGATCACGGTCGGTACGCGCATCGTTTTCATCATGCCTGACACCCGCGCGGCGAGCCGACTCCAACGCATCCGGATTAAACGCGAACTTCACAATGCTGTTTGTTATTGATGCCCACTGATTCGGGGGACACTGGTAGGGCACCCCTGGAGAAACCCCGAGAGGAGGCGATCGGCGATGAGTCACGATCAGGGCCCGCAGGAGCAGTACTACCAGCCGGGACAGGCCGGCATGTACGAGCTTGAGCTGCCGGCGCCGCAGTTGTCGACCTCGGATGGCCGAGGCCCGGTGCTGGTGCACGCGTTGGAGGGTTTCTCGGATGCCGGTCACGCGATCCGGCTGGCCTCGTCGCATCTGAAGGCGGCGTTGGACACCGAGCTGGTGGCGTCCTTCGCCATCGACGAATTGCTGGATTACCGGTCGCGGCGGCCGCTGATGACCTTCAAGACCGATCACTTCACCAACTATGACGACCCGGAACTGAGCCTGTACGCGTTGCGCGACACCATCGGCACCCCGTTTCTGCTGCTCGCCGGAATGGAACCGGATCTGAAGTGGGAACGCTTCATCACCGCGGTGCGGCTGCTGGCCGAGCGCCTCAACGTGCGCCAGACCATCGGCCTGGGCACCGTCCCGATGGCGGTTCCGCACACGCGGCCCATCACGATGACCGCGCACTCGAACAACCCCGAGCTGATCGCCGAGTTCACCCCGTGGATCTCCGAGATCCAGGTCCCCGGCAGCGCGTCCAATCTGTTGGAATACCGGATGGCCCAGCACGGTCACGAGGTCGTCGGCTACACCGTGCATGTGCCGCACTACCTGACGCAGACCGACTATCCGGCCGCCACCGAGGCGTTGCTCGAGCAAGTGGCCAAGACCGCGTCGCTCGAGCTGCCACTGACGGCGTTGACCGAAGCGGCGGCGGTGATCCGGGCCAAGATCGACGAGCAGGTCGAGGCGAGCGCGGAGGTTGCTCAAGTGGTGACCGCGCTCGAGCGCCAGTACGATGCCTTCATCGACGCTCAGGAGAACAGGTCGTTACTAACTCGCGACGAGGACCTGCCTAGCGGCGACGAGCTTGGCGCAGAGTTTGAGCGATTCCTCGCCCAGCAGGCGGAGAAGAAGCGCGACGACGACGACCAGGTCTGACCTTTCCACACGGCCCTTCCCCGGCCCGACACCAAGGTTGGCGACATGACCGAGCGGAAGCGCAAGAGCACTCTCCGCCCGGTGCGTGAGGTCGCCGCACCCCGGCTGGAGTTCCGCACCATCCATGGCTATCAGCGGGCCTACCGGATCGCCGGCGATGGGCCGGCGATCCTGCTGGTTCACGGCATCGGCGACAACTCCACCACCTGGAATACCGTGCAGGCCAAGCTCGCCCAGCGGTTCACGGTCATCGCCCCGGATCTGCTGGGCCATGGGCGATCCGACAAACCCCGCGCCGACTACTCGGTCGCCGCCTACGCCAACGGGATGCGCGACCTGCTCAGCGTGCTCGACATCGAGCGGGTGACGGTGGTCGGTCATTCGCTGGGTGGCGGCGTGGCCATGCAATTCGCCTACCAGTTCCCGCATTTGGTCGACCGGCTGATCCTGGTCGCGGCGGGTGGCGTCACCAAGGACGTCAACGTCGCCCTCCGGCTGGCCTCGTTGCCGATGGGCAGCGAGGCCCTGGCCCTGCTGCGGCTTCCGCTCGTGCTGCCCGCGGTTCAGCTGGCGGGCCGGATAGCGGGCCTGGCGATCGGATCGACGGGCCTGGGCCGCGACCTGCCCAACGTCTTGCGGATCCTCGATGACCTGCCGGAGCCGACGGCCTCGGCGGCTTTCAGCCGGACCCTGCGGGCGGTGGTGGACTGGCGCGGCCAGATCGTCACCATGCTCGACCGATGCTATTTGACCGAAGCCATCCCGGTGCAGATCGTTTGGGGCACCAAGGATGTGGTCGTCCCCGTTCGTCACGCGTGGATGGCGCACTCCGCGATGCCCGGCTCACGCCTGGAGATCTTCGAAGGCTCCGGCCACTTCCCGTTCCACGACGACCCGGCCCGCTTCATCGATGTGGTCGAACGCTTCATCGACAGCACCGTGCCCGCCGAATACGATCAGGCCGCCCTGCGCGGGTTGCTCCGCAGCGGCGGCGGTGAGAAGGCCGTGAGCGGGCCGGCCCCGACCCGCGTCGCGGTGCTGAACGCCATGGGTTCCGACGAACGCAGCGCTACCTGAACCACCTTGATCGGTGCGGCCGCGTCGGGAGCCGTACAGTCGGACCATGGGTATCGACGTCACCGTGTTGCGGGTGTTCACCGACTCGGACGGCAATTTCGGCAATCCGCTCGCCGTCGTGAATGCCGACCAGGTCGGACCCGCCGGCCGGCAACGGCTGGCAACTCAATTGGGTTACAGCGAAACGGTTTTCGTCGATCTTCCGGCCACCGGATCGACCACGGCGCACGCCACCATTTACACCCCTCGTATCCAGATTGCGTTCGCCGGTCACCCGACCGTCGGCGCGGCGTGGTGGCTGCGGGAGAACGGTATGCCGATCAACACGCTGCAGGTGTCGGCCGGCCTCGTGCAGGTGGGCTACGGCGCCGACCGCACCAGCATCAGCGCGCGCTCGGAGTGGGCGCCCGAGGTTGCCCTCCACGAATTCGGTTCAGCCGAGGACCTTCTCGCCGCCGATCCGGCAGACTTTTCCGACGACACGGCGCACTACCTGTGGGCCTGGACCGACCGGGCCGCCGGATCGCTGCGCGCCCGCGTGTTTGCCGCCAACCTCGGGGTACCGGAAGACGAGGCGACCGGCTCGGCCGCGATGCGGATCACCGACTACCTCAGCCGCGACCTACACGTCACCCAGGGCAAGGGATCGGTCATCGAGACGACCTGGAACGCCGAGGGGTGGGTGGGGGTGGCCGGCCGCGTCGTCAACGACGGTGTGACGCATCTGAACTGACCGCGGGCCGGCTCCCCGGCTTGCGCTCAGTGCTGCCGGTGCAGCACCGCGGCGAGGTGGTGCTGCAAGGGTTGCCCGACCGCGCCCATTCGCACCGAATACGAGAGCTCATCGCCGACGATCCGGAATGAACGCCCAAGCGCGGTCACTTCTTTGGCGCTCGGGGTCAGCGCGACCTCCGTCGTGGAGAGCTCGATTTCGATCAGGCCGCCGGTGACCGCGTATGTGCCCACCTCGATTTCGGTGATGCCGCTCGGATGGGCCAGCACCAGTTCGACCTGACCGGGCTGCGGGACGCGAAGGTAGCCGGTCTCGGCGTGCAACGGCTTGCCGTCGGCCAGCGCCCTGGTCTTTTGCGCGTACGCCAGAAACGGCTTGCCGACATGGGAGAAGACCACTTCTTCGCCGTAGTCGAACGGCTGGATCGTCGGGTACTCACCCGCACCCTGGCCGGTCCACGTCCCCAGGAGTGGCGCCAGGGCCTCGAGATCGGGATGCAAGTCGGGGGGCATGAAACCGAGCCTAGCCGGGTGACGATGCAGGCCGGGACGGCCTGCTGAGGAGCCGGGCAAATCCAGCTCAGCCGGGTGACGATGCAGGCCGGGACGGCCTGCTGAGGAGCCGGGCAAATCCAGCTCAGCCGGGTGACGATGCAGGCCGGGCGGCCTGCTGAGGAGCCGGGCAATCCAGCTCAGCCCGGTGGGCCGGGCCATCAGCTCGGTGTGGTCACCTGGCGGTGTTCGCGCAGTGCCTGGATCTCGCGCTCGAAATCGTCCGCGGACTCAAAGGAGCGGTACACCGACGCGAACCGCAGGTAGGCCACCTCGTCGAGGTCGCGCAGCGGGCCGAGGATGGCCAGGCCGACCTCGTGACTCGCGACCTCCGGGGAACCCGCGGCACGCACCGTGTCCTCGACCTGCTGGGCCAGCAGGTTCAGCGCGTCGTCGTCCACCTGGCGGCCCTGGCAGGCCCGGCGGACACCGCTGATGACCTTCTCCCTGCTGAACGGCTCGGTGACTCCGCTGCGTTTGACCACGGCCAGCACCGCGGTCTCCACGGTGGTGAAACGCCGTCCGCACTCGGGGCACGATCGGCGGCGCCGGATGGCCTGCCCTTCATCGGTTTCCCTCGAGTCGATGACCCGGGAATCGGGATGACGGCAGAACGGGCAATGCATGACCGCTCCTTCGCCGTGCCGACAACCAGGTACCGCAGCACTTCGAGCGTACCCGTGCGCTCATGCGCCGCGAAGCCTCAGCCCGCCGTTCGGAGGTCCGGGGTGATCGTCAGCCGACCGGGGCGATCAGGGTCTGGCCCGCCAGCACGGTCGGGGAGTTCATGTTGTTGAGTTCGCGGATGCGGTCGGCAACCTGGCGGGCCGGCGCGCCGGGCGCCACCCGGTGCGCGACGTCTTGCAGCGACTCCCCCGCCTCAACGCGGACGACGGCCAACCGGTCGGGTACGTGAAGGGCCGCATTCCCGGCGTCACCGTTGAGCACCTGACCGACGTTCCCGACGAGACCCAGCCACAGGGTGATCGCGCCCGCGGCCAGCGCCAGCCAGATGGTCGTCACCACCGTGACGGGACGCTTGCGATGAGGCGCGGCAGACATCGCGACGCCGGTGCCGTGGTAGCGCGTGGGCGAGCCCGCCGGCCGTGACGGGCCGGGGCGGTGAGAACGCGCCAGCCCGTCCCGGCCGTAACGAAGGCCCTGGACCGGTCCGTTGACCGGACGCCGAGGGCTGCTGGTGCGCGGCGCCAGCGTGTGGATCGTTGTCATCTGCGTTCCTCCGGGTCAACTAGATTCGCTCAGCTGTTCGACTGTATCGCTCGTGTGTTCGAAATCCGAACATGTGAGCGAAGCGTGTCGCACGAGTCGAACGCTAGAGCACCCCACCGACAAGTTCGTGGTCGCTAGAGCTGACATGCGGCTGAAATACCCGATGTGCCGAAGAGTTACACCTTTGTGATTAACGACTTCGGCACGGCGTTTCGCGCAGAGCGCAACAGCGCGACACGCCAGTCGAACACATGTTTGATTCTTGGGCGCAGTGGGGTTACATTCAGTGCCATGAGCGACAGGAACGACACCTCATCGGCCGGCGCGGACGGTCGGCTGCGCGCCGTGGATTCACCGCTGACCGAACGGCAGCGCACCATTTTGAACGTCATTCGCGCGTCGGTCACCAGCCGCGGTTACCCGCCGAGCATCCGGGAGATCGGCGACGCCGTCGGCCTGACGTCGACATCGTCGGTGGCTCATCAGCTGCGCACCCTGGAGCGCAAGGGATACCTGCGTCGCGACCCGAACCGCCCCCGGGCGGTCGACGTCCGCGGCTCCGACGACGAAGTGGCGGCGCCCGCCACCGAAGTCGCCGGCTCGGACGCGTTGCCGGAGCCGACGTTCGTTCCCGTCCTCGGGCGCATCGCGGCCGGTGGCCCCATCCTCGCCGAGGAAGCCGTCGAGGACGTCTTTCCGCTGCCGCGCGAGCTGGTCGGCGAGGGCACGCTGTTCCTGCTCAAGGTCGTCGGCGACTCGATGATCGAGGCGGCGATCTGCGACGGCGACTGGGTGGTGGTGCGACAGCAAAACGTCGCCGACAACGGTGACATCGTCGCGGCCATGCTCGACGGGGAGGCCACGGTGAAGACGTTCAAGCGCGCGGGCGGTCAGGTGTGGCTGATGCCGCACAACCCGGCGTTCGATCCGATCCCCGGCAATGACGCGACCGTGCTCGGCAAGGTCGTCACGGTGATCCGCAAGGTCTAGTGCCGTCGCGGAGTTCCGGCCGGTTCAGTCCGCCTTGACGAAGCCGTTGGCCTGCGCGACTTCTTCGCTGCAGAGCCAGATTTCGGCGAGCGTGTCATGGTAGAGCTCACTGCCCGGCGTGTAGTACAGCCCGAAGCGGGCGCTCGCCTTGATCGGATATCCGTCGGGCACCTGGTAGGGGTCCTCGAGCGGTAGGTGGATGGTCGGGCGGGCCGGGCCGGGGGCCGCGCCGGCGTCGTCGTCATCTGCGGCCGCGTGCCGCCCGCCGCGCTGCTCGGCTGCGACGACGGCCGCCGCCTCGGGCACGACGGCTTCCGGCCCGGCGGTCTCGGCCTCGGCCTCGGCAATGTCGGCCGGGACGTGCGGTACCGCGACATCCGGATACTCGGCCTCGGGGGCACCGGGGGCACCGCCGTCGAACTCGGCGTCCGGAGGCGTGTGCGGCACGGCGACATCGAGGTATCCGGCCTCCCCGTAGGCATCGTCGGCGTAGTCGGCACGCGGGTATGCGGACTCCTGCTCATCGCCGGCGTACTCGGCTTCGGCGTACTCCGCTTCGGCGTAGTCGGATTCGGCGTAATCGGCTTCCGTCTCGGGGTAGCCGGCCTCCGACAGGTCCGCCGGTGAGACGACGGAGAAAGAATCGGTGTCCACCGCGTCGGGGTCTTCCTCTTCGACCCCGAATGGACCGTCGCCCGCGGCGCCCCGCGGCCAGCTGACCCGCCCGGCGGCCTCGACGCCGATGGCGTCCGGCTGACGGGCGAAGTGCTCGGTGGTGACGTCGTCGGGACCCCAGTGCTCGTCGCCCGCGCCGTAACCGACGTCGAGGTCGCCGTGGGGCTCGTAGCCGGCGTCCTCACGTCCGGCGCGACGCCGACGCCAACCGAAGGCCATCAACCCCGCCAGGACGATCAGGACCAGCACCGGAATGACGGCCAGCAGCCACCACGACTGCCACGTGGACTTCTTGGCATGGGCGGGCATCGCCGAGTTACTCGGCTGGTTCTGCCCCGACACCTGCAGGCCGGACAGCAACGGCGCCAGATTGGCCGGATCCGTGCTGAACGTGTTCTTCGCCCGATTCCACGAGATCTTGCCGCCGGCGAACTGTTGGGAGACGACGTCGCCGTCCACGGCCTGGTCGCCGAGGGGCGCGCCCAGCTTGCCGATCGGCCCGCGAAGCTTGTCCCACGCAGCCTTCATGGCCCCGCGCACCACGAACGCGCCGTGCTCCGAGGTCCAGAAGATCACCGGTTTATCGGCGCCGGAGAAGGTGACGACGCGGCTGGACGGGATGCCGCCATCGGATTCGTTGGCGGTGGGGAAACCCAGGTCGCTGCCCGCGGGTCCGCCCAGCGACTCGTATTTGGCCAGGATATTGCTCTCGATGGCGTTCGCTCCGGTGGCCGGGCTGAAATACACCTTCCCGTTGGCGAAGTCCTGGGCGATCCCGTCGCCACCGATCGGATACTGCGCGCCCTTCTTGACCCCCAACGGTCCATTGGGTCCGCCGGCCGCACGCCAGGCCATGTTGATGGCCGCGGTGGGGTCGATCGCCACCTGCAGGCCCTTCAATTGGTCGGCCAATGCCGGCGGCTCGGTGGTGAACTGTTTCGTCTGCCGGTTCCAGGAGACCTGTCCGCCGCTGAACTTCTGGGCGGACACCTCGCCGTTGTACGTTTCGTCGCCGACCGGGACGCCGAGCACGCCGCCCGAACTGCCGAGCTTGTCCCAGGCGGCGTTGATCGCGCCGCGCACGACGAACGCGCCGTGGTCGGGCGTCCAGAAGATCACGGGCTTGTCGCTGGCCGAGAAGGTGCTCACGCGGCTGTCGGGTCCGGCGAGGCCGGGCACTTCATTGATGGCGGGAAAGCCCAAGTCGCTGCCGACGGGCCCGCCCAGCATCTCGTATTTGTCCAGGATCGGCCCGTAGACGAATTTGGCGCCGGTGGCGGGGGTGAAGAACATCTTGCCGCCGTCGAAGTCCAGCGCGAAACCGTCGCCGGCGGGGTATACATCGCCCTTGCGGGGCCCCAGGGGTGAGCCGTCACCGCCGGCCTTCTCCCATGCCGCCATCATGGCCGCCTCGGCGTCGCCGATCGGAGACGCCGCCGCCGGCGGCGCCAGCAAGGCGGCGGCTATTGCTGTGGCGGTCAAGCTGACCAGCGCGCTCCCCACCAGCCTGCGCATGTGACCTCTACGCCCGTTCACCAAGCCTCCCAGCCGACGGCTATGCCCCTATCTGCGGCTATGCCCTTGCCTGCACAGCCGGCGAGCGGGCCGTAGTCCGACCGCGGGGCCACAGCCCCGTTCCGAACCGCATTATCGCCGGGCTCGCATAACTTTGCTCCAGCCAACGAAAAATGCGAAGTCAAATCAGGCATATTACAAAAACGGATACCACCCCGGTGCCGAAATGATGCCAAGCCACGCTCAAATCGCGACCAATCGCGCCGTCGCTCGCGCGATATGTGGGTAATCGTGCCTGCGCCCGAACCCGACGCCCGCCTGCGCAATCGGGCACGGCTGGCGTCGCGCGTGGCGATTCCACGCCCGGCTACCTTGAGCAACCTGCCCTGCTCCCCGTCAGCGTCGGGTTTTGCGGCTTGACTATGCGCTATTGCGCGGGCGCCATACCCCGAACACATGTGCCGACGGTACGTGAGCCCATTAACTCGTCAACGATCTACCCGAAAAACAGCCGGGGTGGCGGGCATTGATCGGGTTCGCCGTCAGCGCGCGAATTGGCCGGCCCGATGGCGTTGCCGACCAACGATGTCAGGGCTAGACCCCGAGGCTGCGGCCGATGATCTCCTTCATGATCTCGGTCGTGCCGCCATAGATGGTCTGCACACGCGCGTCCAGATAGGCGCGCGCAACGGGATATTCGCGCATGTACCCGTAGCCCCCGTGCAGTTGCAGGCAGCGGTCGATCAGGTGGACCTGCTTTTCGGTGGAGTACCACTTGGCCATTGCCGCTTGTTCCGCGGTCAGCTTCTTGTCCAGGTGCAGCCGGATGAACTCGTCGACCATCATGCGTACCACGGTCGCCTCGGTCGCCAGCTCGGCCAGCACGAAGCGGCTGTTCTGGAAGCTGCCGATCGGCTTGTTAAATGCCTTGCGCTCCTTGGTGTATTGCAGCGTGTCTTCCAGCACCTGCTCCATCGCGGCGGCGGCCATGATGGCGATCGAGATCCGTTCCTGCGGCAGGTTCTGCATCAGGTAGATGAACCCCATGCCTTCCTGCCCCAGCAGGTTCTCGGCGGGAACCTTGACATCGGTGAACGACAGCTCCGCGGTGTCCTGTGCGTCCAGCCCGATCTTGTCCAGGTGGCGGCCGCGTTCGAAGCCCTCCATGCCGCGTTCCACGACGAGCAGCGAAAAGCCCTGCGCCCCCTTGTCGGGATCGGTCTGCGCGACCACGATCACCAAGTCGGAGTTGATCCCGTTGGTGATGAACGTCTTTGCGCCGTTGAGCACGTAGTGGTCACCCTGCTTGACTGCGCGGGTCTTGATGCCCTGCAAGTCGCTGCCGGTTCCCGGCTCGGTCATCGCAATCGCGGTGATGAGTTCGCCGCTGCAGAACTTCGGCAGCCAGCGCTGCTTCTGCTCTTCGGTGGCCAGGGCCAGCAGGTACGGCGCCACGATGTCGTTGTGCAGGCCGAAGCCGATCCCGCTGTAGCGACCGGCGGTGGTCTCCTCGGTGATGATCGTGTTGTACCGGAAGTCGGCGTTACCGCCGCCGCCGTATTCCTCGGGCACCGCCATGCCGAGAAAGCCCTGCTTGCCGGCCTCGAGCCAGACGCCGCGGTCGACGATCTTCGCCTTCTCCCATTCGTCGTGATGGGGCGCGACATGCCGATCGAGAAAGGCTCGGTAGGACTCACGGAACAGGTCGTGCTCCGGCTCGAAAAGAGTGCGCTGGTACTTGACGGCACTGCCCATGTGGATGACCTCCGGCGACTGGAAACTCTGTCGCCCAACATATACCAACCAGACGGTTGGTCGGCAGCCGGCGGGGGTCGGTGCGTCGCTGTGGTCAGTGGGCCGAGAACTCCTGCAGGCGCCCGGCCAGCGCCACCGGGACCCGGGCCTTGATCCGGGTGCCGTCGGGATTGTGCTCCTGCTGCTGCACCTGCCCGTCGGCGTGCAGCCGGGCCACCAGGTCGCCCCGGTGGTAGGGAATCACCACGTCCACCGCGGTATCGACGGGAACGGCCAGCTCGCCCATTCGGCGCCGCAGGGAGTCGATACCTTCGCCCGTCCGTGCCGAGACGAACATCGCGCCGGGCAGCGCGTGGCGGAGCTCGGCCAGCGTCAGGCCGCTCGCGGCGTCGACCTTGTTCACCACCAACAGCTCGGGCGGCGGGTCACCCTCGTGGTCGGCAATGACCTCGGAGATCACCTCGCGAACCGCATTGATCTGCGCCAGTGGGTTGACGTCGGAGCCGTCGACCACGTGCAGCAACAGGTCGGCGTCGACGACCTCCTCCAGCGTGGAGCGGAAGGCCTCGACGAGTTGGGTGGGCAAGTGCCGGACGAACCCGACGGTGTCGGTGAGCACCATCGGGCGGCCGTCGTCGAACTCGGCGCGGCGAGTGGTCGGCTCCAGGGTGGCGAACAACGCGTCCTGCACCAGCACCCCCGCTCCGGTCAGCGCGTTGAGCAGGCTCGACTTGCCGGCGTTGGTGTAGCCGACGATGGCGACCGACGGCACGTCGCTCTGCAGGCGTCGGCTGCGCTGAGTGTCGCGGACCTGTTTCATGTCCTTGATCTCGCGGCGCAGCTTGGACATCCGCTCGCGGATGCGGCGCCGGTCGGTCTCGATCTTGGTCTCACCGGGACCACGTAGGCCCACGCCGCCCCCGCTGCCGCCGGCGCGGCCACCGGCCTGCCGGGACATCGACTCACCCCAGCCGCGCAGCCGCGGCAGCATGTACTCCATCTGGGCCAGGGATACCTGTGCCTTGCCCTCCCGGCTGGTGGCGTGCTGGGCGAAGATGTCCAGGATCAGCGCGGTGCGGTCGATGACCTTGACCTTCACCGCCTTTTCCAGCGCGGTCAGCTGCGCCGGGGAGAGTTCCCCGTCGCAGATCACGGTGTCGGCGCCGGTCGCCAGCACCACCTCGCGCAACTCCTGGGCCTTGCCCGAGCCGATGTAGGTCGCCGGGTCGGGCTTGTCGCGTCGCTGGATGAGCCCTTCGAGCACCTGGGAGCCCGCGGTCTCGGCCAGGGCAGCGAGTTCTGCCATGCTGGCCTGGCTGTCGGCGGCCGTGCCATCGGTCCACACGCCGACCAGCACGACGCGTTCCAGCCGGAGTTGGCGGTACTCGACTTCGGAGACGTCGGTGAGTTCGGTGGACAGACCGGCGACGCGGCGCAGCGCCGACCGGTCTTCCAGGGCGAGTTCGCCGGTGCTTGGCTCCGCAACTGCGGGAGCGTAATTGGGAGATTCAGAATGTGTCATAGGCAATACAAGATGATGCACGGCGAATCGGCGTCGTGCACCCGAATTAACGCTCCTGTGCGTCCCACCATTCCCCGCTGATCTCTCCGTGCGCCACGAGTACCGACGGCCCCCTCAAGTAGCTGGTGGCGTCGGTGATGGTGACGACGACGTCGCCGCCCGGCACCCGCACCGCCAGCGTGCCGGTGTCCGCACCGGTGGCGGCCAGCGCGGCGACCGTGGCCGCGACCGTGCCGGTGCCGCACGAGCGGGTCTCGCCCACGCCCCGCTCGTGCACCCGCATCCGCACCGCGCCGCCGGCCGGTGCCGTGAGGACTTCGATGTTGACCCCCTCCGGGAATTGGGTGTGGTCGAAGCTGACCGGCGCCGCCACGTCCAGCCTTGCCAGGTCCTCTTCGGTCAGGCCGGGATCCACACACGCCAGGTGGGGGTTGCCCACGTCGACCGCCAGGCCGGAAAATCGGCGGCCGCCGACGGTCGCCGAAAAGGCCGGTCCCCCGCTGCCGAGGGTGTTGGCCTTGCCCATGTCGACGGTGATGTCGGCGCGGGTCGCATCGGCGCGGTGCACCGTGATCGTCCGGGCGCCGGCCGGCGACCCGACCACGAATTCGTCGCGGGCCTCCAGCCCGCTGGCCCGCAGGTAGTGCGCGAAGACCCGGATGCCGTTGCCGCACATCTGGGCGGGCGAACCGTCGGCGTTGCGGTAGTCCATGTACCAGTCGGCCGACCCCACGCCGTCGGGCAGGCGGTCGAGCACGCCGGCCGAGAGGGCGGCACCGGCGGTGGTGACTCGCAGCACCCCGTCGGCGCCCAACCCGCGCCGCCGGTCACACAAGGCGGCCACCCGGGCCGCGGTGAGGTCGACCGTGGCCTGCGCGTCCGGGAGCACCACGAAGTCGTTCTCGGTGCCGTGGCCCTTGGCGAACTTCATTGGGCTGCGCCGGCATCATCGTCGTCGGCGAAGATCATTGCGCCACTCCTCCGATCCCGGCTGCGCCGGCATCGTCGTCGTCGGCGCGGATCACCCGCTCAGGATACGTGGCGCCAGGCTCGCAGGGCGTCGTCGACGAGGCGGGCGCCATCTGCGGCGTCCAGCCAGTGGACCCGGTGGTCGCGGCGAAACCACGACCGCTGCCGTCGCACATAGCGCCGGGTGCCCACGTACGTCTGTTCCCGCGCTTCGCGCAGTCGATCGGCGCCACCCCCGGCGTCGAGCGCCTCGACCACCTGGGCGTAGCCCAGGGCGCGCGACGCGGTGACCCCGTCGCGCAGGCCCTCGCCGAGCAGCGCACTCACCTCGTCGACCAGACCCTGGTCGAACATGGCGTCGGTGCGGCGGGCCAGCCGCTCGTCGAGAATCGTTGTCTCACAATCCAGCCCGACGATGGCGGTGTCCCACCGGGGGCGGCCGATGCGCGGGGCCGACGCCGCGAACGGCTGTCCGGTCAGTTCGACCACTTCGAGCGCGCGCACGGTGCGCCGCGCGTCGGTGGGCAGGATGGCCGCGGCCGCGGCGGGGTCACGACGGGCCAGCTCGGCGTGCAACCCGCCCACCCCGACCTCGGCGAGCCGCTGCTCCCAGCGTGCCCGCACGGCCGGATCGGTGGCGGGGAACGACCAGTCGTCGAGCAGGGATTGGATGTAGAGCATGGAGCCGCCCACGACGATGGGCACGGCGCCGCGGGCCGCGATCGCGTCGATGTCCGCCGCGGCGGCGCCCTGATAGCGGGCGACGGTCGCGGTCTCGGTGACGTCCAGGACGTCGAGCTGGTGATGCGGGATGCCCCGGCGTCGGTCGACGGGAAGCTTGGCGGTGCCGATGTCCATTCCGCGGTAGAGCTGCATCGCGTCGGCATTCACGATCTCGGCGCCGCCCCCGAGCCGTTCTGCGACGTCGAGCGCCAGCTCCGACTTGCCCGTTCCGGTGGGACCGATGATCGCCAGTGGTCGCACGGCCGCCTCAGAGCTGCCAGGCGCCGGCGAAGTAACCCACGCCGTAGGGCGCACCCCGGTAGAGCTCCTTCGCCGACCGTGGCCCGGGTTCGGTCAGGCCGGCCAACACCTGGAAGGCGACCCGGCCCAGGATCTCCCGCGGCAGCCGCGCCAGGGCGGCGACGTCGCCGGTTGCCAGCGCCTCGTCGAGGGTCAGCTGCGCGGCGGCGTTGCCCGGGTCGTAACCGCCGGGGGCGGCCGGTGTGAGGGTGTTCGCGCCGTCGGCCACGACCAGCACCCCGATCGGCTCCGGCGACCGGTCGAGCTCGGCGCGCAAGCGCCGGCCGAGGGCCAGCGTGGTCTGCGCGTCACGGTCGGCGGAGTAGACCCGCGCCTGCGCGACCGCGTCGGGCCGGACCTGGCCCCGGACCCAGGCGGCCAGCAGCGCGCACACGGGCAGATCGGCGGGCGGCTCGGGGCCGGCCCGCGGGGAGAGCCGAACGCGCACGTCCGCCCCGAAACCCGCGAAGGAGCCGGCCGCGTCGGGGCCGAATGCGTCGTCGCGCCCGGCGGTCCCGATGACCGTCCAACGCGCCGGCAACAGGGCGGCCGCCGCCAGCACCGCGGCCGTCAGCTCGGTCACCTCCGCGGTGGCCGCTCCGGCGAGCTCGGGTACCAGCAGCGGCGCCGACGGAACGATGGCAATGCCGCTGAGCACGCCACCAAACTAACGTTTCGTCGGCGCAAACCGCCTACCCCGGGCAGTCCGCCACGACGACGGGACCCTTAAAAGGGTCGACGTCCGGTGCCGCCGAACCGTCCGTGGGGGCCTCGTGTTCCGCGCGGGTTCCCGCGTCCCGTTCGGTCTGCGCAACCATCGTCGCGGCCTCACCGCGGGCCAGGGCCGCTGTCGCGATGATCACCACCGCCACCGCCGCGATCAGCACGAACGCCATGGGGCCGTCGGCGTTCAGCGTCTCACCCAGGACAAGCACCCCAAGCAAACCGGCGACCACGGGCTTCGCCACGGTCATCGTCGGCAGCGAAGCGGTCAGCGAACCGGCGCGGAAGGCGGACTGCTGGAACACCATCCCGGTAAGCGCCAGCAAGAGCCAGGGGACGAACTCCGGCGATGTCAGCACGCCTGGCAGGCTGTGCTCGGCCATCTCCACGATTCCTTTGGTCAGCACCGCGAACAGCGCCAAGGACGAACCCGCCACCAGCGCGAGCAGCGCGGCCGCGAACGGGCTCCCGGACCAGATCCGCGCGGCCACGACGCACGACACCAGCAGCGGCACCATCACCAGCGCCACGATGCCCCAGGTCTGCGTCGACGCCCGCTGCTGCCCCTGCGCCGGGTCGCCGACGATGATGACCACCGCCAGGGCGCCGGCCAGGACGAGCGCCCAGATCCACTCCCAGCGGCTCACTCGCTGGTGGGCGAGCCGGGCGTAGATCGGCAGGGCGAAGAGCAACGCCGTGACCTGCAGCGCGGTCACCAGCACCACCGAGCCCCAGGCCAGGGCCCCGGCCTGCAGGCTGTAATTGAGGATCGCCGCCAGGCCCCCCAACCACCAGCGGGTGTCCCGCAACGACATGCGGAAGAGTTCGAGATGCCCGACCTGCTTGTCGGTGATCTCCTGCGCGGAGCGCTGACGGATCACGTCGCCGACCGCGGATGCCATCGCCGCGCACAACGCGATCAACGCCGCAACATCAACTTTGGACATGGGCGACCCCTCACCTCACGAGATTTCCACCAGGCGTTCCCCCGGAGAGCCGGTATACACGTGGCGTTTGCGGCCAGTTCAACTACAACTGTATGGCCGTGCGCGCTGCGTTGACCGCCTGGTAGGTAACCGTTTCATTGTTACTTCACAAAGCTAGGTAACGGCTGTGGGAACTCTATGTATTCAAACCCGACCGTGTGGGCGGCATGGACCCGGCGCGCGGCGGTTACGCCGGCTGACTGGCGGCACCCTCGAGGGCCTGCTCGACCGCCGTTCGGGTGGCCACCGCATCGCCGCGCGCCAGCTCGACGGTGGCCACCGTCATCGCCAGCGCCGCCACGACCAGGGCGACCGCGCCGGAGCGACCCGTGTTCAGTGTCTCGCCCAGGACGACGACGCCCAGCACGGCCGCGACGACCGGCTGGGACACCTCCAGGGTCGGCATCGACGCGGTGAGCGCTCCGGCCCGGAACGCCGACTGCTCCCAGGCGAATCCCGCCAGCGCGACCAGCACCCAGGCGTACAGCTCGGGTGTCCGGAACACTGCCCATCCCCCGTCGCCGAGCCGATGGACGGCGCCCTTGGTGAGCACCGCGAAGACGCCCCACAGCGAACCGGACACGAAGGCGAGCAGCACCGCGGCTGCGGCACCGCCCCAGATCCGGGCGGCCACGACGCATCCGAGCAGCAGCGGCGCCAGCACCATCAGCACGGTGGCCCAGGTCCGCAGCGACGCGGTCGAATGACCCGCCTGCGGGTTGCCGACCGTCACGATCACGGTCACCGCGGCGGTCAGCACGACGGCCCAGGCCCATTCCCGGGCGGTCACGGCGCGATCGGCCAGCCTGGCGCTGATGGGCAGCGCGAACAGCAGTGAAAGGACGAGCAACGCCTGCACCAGCAACACCGAACCCTGGTCCAGCGCGGCCGCCTGCAACGCGATGCTGACCACGAGTATCAAGGCGCCCCACCGCCACCGTCGATTGCCGAGCAGCCTGCGGAAGAGTGCGAGCTGCCCGACCGATGGGTCGGCGATCCGGTGTGTCGCGCGCTGCTGCAGTACGTCGCCGATCGCGACACAGAGCGCGGAAGCTAACGCGAGCAAAGCGGCAATGTCCGCCTTGGCCATGGTTTCTCCGTCCGAGTCGGGGTATGGACATGTGTCATACCCCATGCGTCTGCGCCGGTGCATCCCGAGGCGGAAGATCAGGGTGGCGGCGTATGGGCCGCCAAGCTGCTTGAATACTGTTAAGCAGCTGTTGGGAGAGCCGCGATGGCCGGCCCACAGGTGCAGCAGATGGTGCCGCTACGCGCGGCAGGTGCGCGGATTACCCACCGCGCGAAGGGTAGGTGACGAGCGCATGACGGCTGATGAACCCCACGGCGGAGGTTCGGCTGGGCCGGTGCCCCAACCGGTTTCGGGCCCGGCGCCACGCCCGGGACCACGTCCCGGCCCCCGGCCGCAGAGCTCAGGGCCGCGGCCGACCGCCCACCCGGTGCCTGCGCCCCCGCCGAGCGACCCGCATCGGTTCGGGCGGGTCGACGACGACGGCACGGTCTGGCTGATCACCGCCGACGGCGAGCGCATCGTCGGCTCCTGGCAGGCCGGTGACACCGAAGCCGCTTTCACCCACTTCGGCCGCCGCTTCGACGACCTGTGCACCGAGGTCACGCTGATGGAGGAGCGGCTGGCGGCGGGCACCGGTGACGCCCGCAAGATCAAAGCCCACGCCTCGGAGCTGGCCGAAACGTTGCCGACCGCGACCGTGCTGGGCGACATCGATGCGCTCGCACGCCGGTTGACCAGCCTCATCGACCAGGTCGAGGCCACCGTCGCCGAGGATCGCTCCCGCCGCGACGAGCACCGTGCCACCCAGACCGCGCGGAAAGAGGCGCTGGCCGCCGAGGCCGAGGAGTTGGCCGCCAACTCGACGCAGTGGAAGGCCGCCGGCGACCGGCTGCGGGCCATCCTCGACGAGTGGAAGACGATCAGCGGCCTGGACCGGAAGGTCGATGACGCGCTGTGGAAGCGCTATTCGGCGGCCCGGGAGGCCTTCAACCGGCGCCGGGGCGCCCATTTCGCCGAACTGGACCGGGAACGCGTTGGCGTACGCCAGGCGAAGGAACAACTCTGCGAACGGGCCGAGGAGTTGTCCGATTCGACGGACTGGACCGCCACCAGCGCGGAATTCCGCAAGCTGCTCACGGAGTGGAAGGCGGCGGGCCGGGCGGCCCGGGATGTCGACGACGCCCTGTGGCGGCGGTTCAAGGCGGCCCAGGACGTCTTCTTCGCGGCCCGCAACGCCGCGACGGCGGAGAAGGACGCGGAGCTGCGGGCAAACGCCACCGCCAAGGAAGCGCTGCTGGCCGAAGCGGAGAGGATCGACACGGGCAACCACGACGCGGCCAGGGCGGCGCTGCGCGCGATCGCCGAGAAGTGGGACGCGATCGGCAGGGTGCCGCGGGAGCGGTCCGCCGAATTGGAGCGTCGACTGCGCGCGGTCGAGAAGAAGGTGCGCGATGCGGGCGAGTCCGATTGGTCGGATCCGCAGGCGCAGGCCCGCGCCGAGCAGTTCCGCACCCGCGCAGAACAGTACGAGCAGCAGGCCCAGAAGGCCGCGGCGGCGGGCCGTACCAAAGAGGCCGAGGAGGCCAAGGCCAACGCCGAACAGTGGCGGCAGTGGGCGCAGGCGGCCGCCGAGGCGCTGGCCCGCAAGCCCTAGGCTTCGGGATCCCGGAGCGTCCGGTCGCTCGACTCGCCGGGCCGGTTCGGGGCGTCGGGTCCGGGCCCGTCGTCCAGGCTCTCGAGCAGGGTCCTCGACTGCTGCTGCGCCGCGATCCGGCGCCGCTCTTCCTCGGCCGCGAGTTGCACGATGGTGCGCGACCACACCACCCGAGCCCATTGGTAGGTCAGCGTGAGGATGATGAGCCAGGCCGCGATCAGCCCCAACCCGGGGCCCGGATGCCCCGCGGCCACCGTCTGGCGCGACCAGATGGCCAACAATCCCACCGCACCGGCGAGCGCCGATCCCGCCAGCGCGATCCAGGCCAGCAACCAGCGCCGCGTCACCAGCGCCAGCATGGAGAATCCGACGCCGAACACCAGCGCCAGCCAGGCGAACACCCGCGACGGCAACGCCACCGCCGCCGCGCCGGCCCCGTGACTGCTGAACAACACGTCCCAGCCCCGCACCGCGCCGGTGTGCGGCAGGATGAACGATCCCAGCAACATGAAGACCAGGATCGCCACCACGAAACCGCGTGGGCCCGGATCGAATCCGCGCGCCACCCGCCGCTCGGCGGCCTCGATTTCGGTGCGCAGGGCGTTCAGATGCGGGTGTTCTTCGTTCATCGGGCACATCCAAGGGGTCCAGTGGGTTCAGTGGGTTCTGTGGGGCGGGCCGGCGGTCCGACGGCGGGCATCCCCAGACCGATGCCCCCCGGGCGCCGCCCGGCGGCGTGCGCGTCCCCCGCGCGGGTGCGGCGATGGCTGAGGACGCCGGCGTCGGCGATGAGGTGGTGCGGCGCGGCCTGGGTGACCACCGCGGTGACGAGGTCCCCGGGTCGCACCCCGTCGTCGGCGCTGAAGTGCACCAGGCGCCCGTCGCGGGCGCGGCCGGTCATCCGGGCCGTGCGAGCGTCCTTGCGTCCCTCGCCGGCGGCGACCAGCAATTCCACGGTCTGGCCCACCAGCGCGCGATTGCCCTCCAGCGAGATCTGCTCCTGTAGCTCGACCAGCCGCTCGTAGCGTTCCTGCACAACGGCTTTCGGGAGCTGGCCGTCGAGCTCGGCGGCCGGGGTGCCGGGCCGCTTGGAGTACTGGAACGTGAACGCGGCCGCGAACCGGGCCTGCCGCACCACGTCCAGTGTGGCCGCGAAGTCCGCTTCGGTCTCACCGGGGAACCCGACGATCAGGTCGGTGGTGATGGCGGCGTGGGGCATGGCCGCGCGAACGCGGTCGATGATGCCCAGGTAGCGCTCGGCGCGGTACGAGCGCCGCATCGCGCGCAGCACCCGGTCGGAGCCCGACTGCAGCGGCATGTGCAGGGCGGGGCAGACATTCGGCGTCTGCGCCATGGCATCGATGACGTCGTCGGTGAATTCGGCGGGATGCGGGGAGGTGAACCGCACCCGTTCCAGGCCGTCGATATCCCCGCAGGCCCGCAGCAGCCGTGCGAAGGCGCCGCGATCCCGGGGCAGCGCCGGGTCGGCGAAGGACACCCCGTAGGCGTTGACGTTCTGGCCGAGCAGCGTGACTTCGAGCACGCCGTCGTCGACCAGCGCCCTCACCTCGGCCAGGATGTCGGCCGGGCTGCGGTCAACCTCCTTGCCCCGCAGCGAGGGGACGATGCAGAAGGTACAGCTGTTATTGCACCCGACCGAGACGGAAACCCAAGCGGCATAGGCCGAGTCGCGTGCGCTCGGCAGCGACGACGGGAACTCTTGCAGCGACTCGGCGATCTCCACCTGGGCGACCTTGTTGTGCCGGGCCCGTTCGAGCAGCGTGGGCAGCGACCCGATGTTGTGCGTGCCGAAGACGACGTCGACCCAAGGGGCCTTGCGCAGCAACGCGTCCCGATCCTTTTGGGCCAGGCAGCCCCCGACCGCGATCTGCATCTCGGGGTTGCCGCGCTTGCGCGGAGCAAGGTGGCTGAGGTTGCCGTACAGCTTGTTGTCGGCGTTCTCGCGGACGGCGCAGGTGTTGAAGACGACAACGTCGGCGTCTCCGATGTCTGCACCCTCGACCGCCCGCTGGTAGCCGGCCGCTTCCAGCAGACCCGCCAACCGCTCCGAGTCGTGGACGTTCATCTGACAGCCGTAGGTGCGCACCTGGTAGGTACGCGCCGAAGCCACCATCGAAGTCACGGGGCCATGGTACGGCGAGCGGTCGGCAAGCGAGAAACCGCACGTCACCGGGCTAGACTCGGCGGCGCTCCCGTTCGGCGGCCAGCTCGGCGAGGACGACCTCGCACGCCAGATTCTGGCCGTAGCCGCGCCGCGCCAACATTCCGACCAGCCGGCGGGTCAGTCGCGCGTCATCGCCGTCCAGCGTCTCCCGGCGCAGCTTGGCCCGCACCAACTGCTCGGCCCGGTCCCGCTCGGCAGCGGCGTCGATCCCGGACAGCGCCGTGGCGATGACATCCCTGTCGACACCCTTGGTGTGCAATTCGGCGGCCAGCGCCCGCTTGCTCTTCCCGGCCGTTGCCCGGCGGGACCGCACCCACTGCTCGGCGAAGTCGGTGTCATCGACCAGGCCGACGGCGGCGAGCCGGTCGAGCACGGAAGCGCTGACGTCCTCGGGGTAACCGCGTTTCGCCAGCTGGCCGTGCAGCTCGGCCCGGGTGCGCGCCCTCGCGGTGAGCAGGCGCAGGCACAGCGTCCGCGCCTGCTCCTCGCGGGACGGCTCAGAAGTCGACGGGGGCGGGCAGGACGCTGTCATCGGGCAAGCCATCGGTCACGACCGCGCCAATGCCGAGCTTTTCCTTGATCTTCTTCTCGATCTCGTTGGCCACCTCGTCGTTTTCCATCAGGAAGGTGCGGGCATTCTCCTTGCCCTGACCGAGCTGCTCACCCTCGTAGGTGAACCAGGAACCCGACTTGCGGATGAAGCCCTGCTCCACGCCCATATCGATCAGCGAGCCCTCCCTGCTGATGCCCCTGCCGTAGAGGATGTCGAACTCGGCCTGCTTGAAGGGCGGCGACACCTTGTTCTTGACCACCTTGACGCGGGTGCGGTTACCGACCGCGTTGGTGCCGTCCTTGAGCGTCTCGATCCGGCGCACGTCCAAGCGCACCGACGCGTAGAACTTCAAAGCCTTTCCGCCCGTGGTGGTTTCCGGGCTGCCGAACATCACCCCGATCTTCTCACGCAGCTGGTTGATGAAGATCGCGGTGGTGCCCGAATTGTTCAGCGCGCCAGTCATTTTCCGCAGCGCCTGGCTCATCAGCCGGGCCTGCAGCCCGACGTGGCTGTCCCCCATCTCGCCCTCGAGCTCCGCGCGCGGGACCAGGGCCGCCACCGAGTCGATGACCAGGACGTCCAGCGCGCCGGAGCGGATCAGCATGTCGGCGATCTCGAGGGCCTGCTCCCCCGTGTCGGGCTGGCTGACCAGCAGGGAATCGGTGTCCACGCCGAGCTTCTTGGCGTAGTCCGGGTCCAGGGCGTGCTCGGCGTCGATGAACGCCGCGACGCCGCCGGCGGCCTGGGCGTTGGCCACCGCGTGCAGGGCGACGGTGGTCTTACCCGAGGATTCCGGGCCGTAGATCTCCACGACCCGGCCGCGGGGCAGGCCGCCGATGCCCAGGGCCACGTCCAGTGCGATGGATCCGGTCGGGATGACCGAGATCGGCTGACGCATCTCGTCGCCGAGACGCATCACCGAGCCTTTGCCGTAGCTCTTTTCGATCTGGGCCATCGCCAGTTCGAGAGCCTTCTCGCGGTCGGGGGCTTGCGCCATGGTGCCTCTCCTATGGTTCGGTGTGTTCGGTGACCGGTGTCGGTCGGTTGGCCGTGACATTAGAGAAGGCCACCGACAAGTTGACTCACCGAACGTTTCCCACAGTAGCCGAACACCTGTTCGATTCAAGTGGACACGCCGGACCCCGGCAACCGCGTGTGGCAACATCTGCTACCGAAAGGCGCGGACGGGGCCGGCAACGCCTGTGCAAACCGGTGTGCATCCGGTGCGGTCCCGCCCTGACGAGGCTTGGTTGCGCATACATGGACATCTCTGCTGAGTTGGCCGAAATATCTTCCTACCAAGGGTTTTTCGCGTTGCCCGTGGGCGGCGAAGCGGCCGGATGGCACCCGGTCAGGCAGTCCTACGCCGACGGCTTCACCGACTTGGTCGACGCCACCGCCAGGCGCTATCGCACGACGGACCTGCGGATCGCCGCCTCGCTGGTTCATCTCGGCCACGCCACGCGCCTGTGGTCACCCCTGCTCGCATGCACGCTGGGCCACGGCGTCGTCCCCGACCTCGACGACTTGCAACGCGCCGACGACGGGGCGCAACTGCGGTTGCCCGCGCCCGTCGGACGAGCCGTCGACCGGCCGTCGGCACAGTTGCTCTACCGCGTCGTCGTCATACAGCACCTGAAGCCGCTCGCCGCCGGTCTGCGGGTCAAGCTGGCGCCCGCCCTGCTGGCGGGCAACATCGCCTCCGCGCTCGTCGGGGCGTCTCGGGCGTTGCTTTCGGCGCGTCCCGACCTGCGCGTCCCGATCGTCGGCATCACGAACTCGCTGCTGGGCACCGGCATGTTGGCCGGATCCGGCATCGTCACCGGCTCGGATCTCGACTTCAGGCGGCGCAGCTGCTGCCTGTTCTATCGCGTGCCCGGGGGATCGGTGTGCGGCGACTGCGTGTTTCGCCGAACCCCGCGCTCCACAGGCAGATAGGCCGGACTCACCACTGCTCGCGCGGCACGTCGAAGTCGACGCACAGGGCCCGCCACACGTCGCGGGGCTCGGCGCCGTCCTCGATCGCCTGGGCGGCCGTGCGGCCGTCGAAACCGGTCAGGACATGGTCCGCCAGCACCGAAGAGCCGTACGCCGCACCGAATCGCAGGACGACCCGTTCGTTGAATTCCGTTAGCCGCACGCCAGCAAGATACCCACCGGGCAGCGATCGGACACCGCCCGCGTCACCGCCAGCCGGCCGGCAGGTCGGACAGGTGATTGGGGCAGTAGTCCTGGACGGCCTCGGAAATGATGGTCCGCGCACGCTCCGCCGACATCCGGGAACGCAACTGCATGAAGGCGTATTCGACCGGCGCGAATCCCTGCTGAGCGGCCGCCGGGTCGTCCATCAGCTGGCATGCCTGCTGCTCCTCGCCGCTGTCGGCGCGGGCGACACCCGAGCCGAACATCAAGGCGAGAAGCAGGCCGCAGGCGGCGATCGTCCTCATTGCCGTTGCCCTCCCTCGCGAACCCGGTCGATCATCCCGTAAGAGCGAGCGCTTCGTGGCACACCCGGACCGGATCGGCCACGCCGGCGATGCTGGCGGCCGCGGTTCGGGCGGCCTGCCGGTAACTCGGCGACGACAGCACCTCGTTCACCGCGGCAACCAGCGCCTCCGCGGTCAGCGGCCGGATCAGCCGCCCGCTGCCCTGCCGAACCACCCGGTTGGCCATCTCCCACTGATCCCCGCCGCCGGGCACCGCCACCAGCGGCACCCCCGCCAGCAGCGTCTTGGCCACCATGCCATGCCCGCCGCCGCAGATCACCAGGTCGGCGTCCCTCAACAATTCGGCCTGGCTGCCCAGCCCGACCACCGCCCACGGCGGCACCTGCAGGTCCGCTCCCCCCAGCCGCGAGACCACCAGCCGCGATCCGGGCGGCAGCGTCTCCCCCGGCCGCAGGTGAGCCAGCGCGACCTCGGCCAGTCCCTCGGTTCCGGTCGACGCGGTCGACGGCGCGACCACCACCACGGGCCCGGAGCCCGCCGGGATTTCCAGCACCCGGTCAGTCGGTTCGAAGTGCAGTGGGCCCACCAACACGGCCTCCGCCGGCCAGTCCGGCCGCGGCACTTCGAGGGCGGGCAGGGTGGCGATCAGCCGCCGCAGCGGCCCGGGGTCGCGGGCCGGCAGTCCGATCTCGACCCGCACGGTCGCGCGTTGCCGCAGGCCCGCGCGCCAGGACCGCGCGGTGAGCGCGCGCATCGTGGCATCGCGGAGCCGGCCGCGGATGCCGGTGCCCGGTGCCAGTCCACTGCCTATCGGCGGCAAGCCCTTGGACGGCAGGTACAGCGGATGGGGATCGAGCTCGATCCACGGGATGCCCAACAGTTCGGCGGCCATGCCGCCGCCCGCGGTGATGACGTCGGACACCACCAGGTCGGGCGCCAGGTCGCGCAGCGCCGGCACGTTGAGTACGGCCATCCGCGCCGCGCGCCGATGGATTCGGGCCCCGGCGTCGACGTCGTCGTCGGTGGCCGCGAGCCCGTCGAGCGGGGCGGCGTCGACGCCGGCGGCCCGGGCGGTGTCGACCCACTCGGCTCCGGTGAACAGGGTGGGCTCGTCGCCGGCTCCGGCGAAGCGTTGGCACAGCGCGATCGCGGGAAACGAGTGTCCGGGATCCGGCCCGGCGACGACGGCGACACGCATCGGCCTTACCCTGCCACAGCGCGCGGCCGCGAGGCTCGCCTACGCTGGCAACCATGACCGAGCCGACTGGAACCGCCGTGGCGAACACCCGCACGGTCGAGGGCTTTCTGAACGCCCTGCAGGACGCGGATTACGACGCCGCCGACGCGGCATTGGACGACAACCTCGTCTATGAAAATGTGGGGCTGCCGACGATTCATGGCCGCGCCAGGGCCATGAAGCTCTTTCGGCAGATGGAGGGTCGCGCCGCCTTCGAGGTGAAGATCCATCGCATCGCCGCCGACAGTGGGGCGGTGCTCACCGAGCGCACCGACGCCCTGATCTTCGGCCCGCTGCGGCTTCAGTTCTGGGTGTGCGGTGTGTTCGAAGTCCACGATGGGCGAATCACGTTGTGGCGCGACTACTTTGACTTCTTCGACATGTTCAAGGCCACCCTTCGCGGCCTGGCGGCCGTGGTGCTGCCCTCGCTCAAGGCGACGTTCTAGGCCGCCCGGACGGTTATCAGCTCCCGAAGGGTCATCAGCCGGTGCCGCGCAAGCCGCCGAGTTCGTCGAACGCCTGGGCCCAGCCGACCAGGCGGTCGGTGGCCCCGGCCAGCTCGGCGCGGTAGCGCTGCGAGGCGGCCAACTGATCGCCGTTGGCCGACGACACCAATTGTGCTGCGGCGGTGACCATTTCGTTGTACTGGCGAACCCCGGCGCTCAACTGCGCGGTGAACGCGTTGATGGTGGGCACCAGATAGGACCGCGACGATTCGCTGGACTGCGCCGCCCGCTCCATCGACACCACCTCCGCGGCGGTGGCCGCCATCGCCGCCGAGGATTTGTTGGCCGCCGCGGCCAGGTCGCGGATCTCGGCCGTCGGCAACATCGAGCCCCGCTCCATCACGTTCAACAACGAGAGGAATCCGCGTTCGGAGGCACCCAGCGCGTACATCGCGGGCCGCGCCGCCGAGCCGGGCGGTGGCAGCCGACGCACGTTGGCCGGGCGGGGTGTCGGCAGCGGCTCGGCACGCAGCCACCGATAGCGCAGCAACAACAGTGTCGCCGGGATGGCCATGATGACCGCGACGGCGCCGGTGATCTCCAGCAACAGCGCGAACCATCCCCAGGCCGCCAGCAGCATCGTCACCACCGCCCAGAACACGCAGCCGGCGGTGAAGATCAGGCCCCACCGCAGCGCGCGGCGGCGCCGCCGCAGCAGCCGGGCGCGCGGATCCGCGGCGGCACTGAGCTTCTGGGCCACCAGGTCGGAAAGGTCGGCGGCGGTGGCCAACCCACGCCCCAGCAGCGTGCGCCAGAGCCCGCGCTGCGTCTCGCTCACCGCCACGACACCGGCTTACTGGCCAAAAGGCTTCTCGGCGACCGCACCCCCGGTGGTCTCGGCGGGCGCGGGGGCCGCCTCCGGGGTGGCGCCGGCGGCGGCCGTCCCACCGGTCGGCAACGCTTCGCCGCGCATCGAAGCGCGGATCTGCTCGAGGCGGGAGTGACCGGCCATCTGCACGCCGGCCTGCTCGACCTCGAGCATCCGGCCCTGCACCGAACCCTGCGCCAGCTCGGCGGAGCCGATCGCGTTGGCGTAGCGGCGTTCGATCTTGTCGCGCACCTCGTCGAGGCTGGGCACGTTGCCCGGCGCGGCGATCTCGCTCATCGACCGCAGCGAGGCGCTCACCTGTTCCTGCATCTTCGCCTGCTCGAGCTGGCTGAGCAGCTTGGTGCGCTCGGCGATCTTCTGCTGCAGCACCATCGCGTTCTGCTCGACCGCCTTCTTGGCCTGGCCGGCCGCGCTGAGCGCCTGATCGTGCAGCGTCTTGAGGTCTTCGACGCCCTGCTCGGCGGTCACCAGCTGGGCGGCGAACGCCTCGGCGGCGTTGTTGTACTCGGTGGCCTTGGCGGCGTCACCGGCCGCGGTGGCCTGGTCGGCCAGCGTCAGGGCCTGACGCACGTTGACCTGGAGCTTTTCAATATCGGCGAGTTGCCGGTTGAGCCGCATCTCCAGTTGGCGCTGATTGCCGATCACCTGCGCGGCCTGCTGGGTCAGCGCCTGATGCGTGCGTTGCGCTTCCTCGATGGCCTGCTGGATCTGGACTTTCGGGTCGGCGTGCTCGTCGATCTTCGCGTTGAACAGCGCCATGAGGTACTTCCACGCCTTGACGAACGGATTGGCCATGAGTGAGCTCCACCTTCGCTTCCTGTGGGCCGGATGGTCCCTGGATGGGCCGACGCTTGTCGCTCAATTTAGTGGGTCGGCGCCGATCGCCCTACCCCTGGCGCTGGATCCTTGCGCCGGGCCGCGCTCAGGCGATCGCCAGTGACGCCACCGGCGGGATGACGACCTTGGTGCCAGCGTCGATGCTGGGACCACGCAGCCCGTCGGCGGACGCACCGCAGGCCACCCGTTCGCGGGCCCTCTCCTGGCCGGCCATCCGCTCGCCGGCGTCGGTGAGCACCGACGACAGCGGCACCTGCAACGCCTCGCAGATCGCGTTGAGCAGCTCGCTGGAGGGCTCCTTGCGCCCGCGCTCGACCTCGGACAGATAGCCAAGGCTCACCCGCGCCGAATCGGACACCTCGCGCAGCGTCCGGCCCTGTGTCGTCCGGGCCTCACGCAGCACGTCACCGACGACCTCGCGCACTAATGGCGGCATTCCTGCCCTCCTTCGTCCAGTCAGCCCGCTCGGCGCGACGATCGACCCCGTCCGGCAGGCGCTCACTACGTGAAACGCGAGCGACGGGGTCTTGGTTCCCGTTCGGCGAACACAGAATCAGCTGGGCTTCCGGCGCACTTCCCGGACCGTCGACACCAGGTAGTCGATGCCGGTGATGATCGTCAGCACGACGGCCGCACCCATCACCACCACCGCCGTCACCCGGAACGGCCCCGACAGCGGCAGGACGAACAAGCCGATCGCCACCGCCTGCACCACGGTCTTGATCTTGCCGCCCCAACTGGCCGGGATGACCCCGCGGCGAATAACGGCCAGCCTCAGCACGGTCACCCCCAGCTCGCGGGCCATGATCACCACCGTGACCCACCAGGGCAGGTCACCGAGCATCGACAGCCCGATCAACGCCGATCCGACCAGCGTCTTGTCCGCGATCGGATCGACGAACGCACCGAATTCGGTTGCCATTCCGTAGTGCCGGGCCAGCAGGCCGTCCAGCCGATCGGTGATGCTGGCCACCGCGAAGATCACGAAAGCGACGATGCGGAACCCGGTTTGGCGACCGTCACCGGCGAACAGCGCGAGCAGGAAGATCGGGACCAACACCAGCCGCAGCAACGTCAGCGTGTTGGCGAGGTTTGCGATGTGGGCGCGGCCTGGCGGCCCCATTAACGGACCCGTTTGCGGCTGCCCCGACACCGCAACAGGATAACTGTTGACCAGCGCACCCGTCCTCGATGCCGATACTGTTAGCCGTGACCGAAAGTTCGCAGGACTGCGTGGTGCGACGCGCGCGAACCTCCGACATCCCCGCCATCAAGCAACTCGTCGACACTTACGCGGGCAAGATCCTGCTCGAAAAGAACCTGGTGACGCTGTACGAGGCCGTCCAGGAGTTCTGGGTGGCCGAACGCGGGGGCGAGGTGGTCGGTTGCGGCGCGCTGCACGTGATGTGGTCCGACCTGGGCGAAATCCGCACGGTCGCGGTCGACCCGGCCATGACCGGCCACGGCATCGGCCACGCGATCGTCGACCGGCTGCTGGAGGTCGCGCGCGAGTTGCAGCTGAAGCGGCTGTTCGTGCTGACGTTCGAGACCGAGTTCTTCGGCAAGCACGGGTTCACCGAGATCGAGGGCACGCCGGTGACCGCCGAGGTGTTCGAGGAGATGTGCCGCTCCTACGACATCGGTGTCGCCGAGTTCCTGGATCTGAGCTACGTCAAGCCCAACATCCTGGGCAACTCCCGGATGCTGCTGGTGCTTTGACCCCGCGAGCAGACGGAGAATCGCACAAAATGCGCCCTTCCAGTGCGATTCTGCGTCTGCTCGGCGCTAGTCCTGGGCCCCGTCGTCGGAGCCGTCCAGGCCGCGGATCAAAGCCAGCGTTCCGGCCAGCTCGTCGGGCTTGACCAGCACGTCGCGGGCCTTGGATCCCTCGGACGGCCCGACGATCCCGCGGGTCTCCATCAGGTCCATCAGCCGGCCGGCCTTGGCGAAGCCCACGCGCAGTTTGCGCTGCAGCATCGAGGTGGAGCCAAACTGGCTGGACACCACCAACTCGACGGCCTGCAGGAACACGTCCATGTCGTCACCGATGTCGGGGTCGACGTCGGTGCGTTCCCCGGTGGGCTTGGCGGTGGTGACGCCCTCGGTGTACTCGGGTTCGGCCTGGTCCTTGCAGGCGCTGACGACGGCGTGGATCTCCTCGTCGGTGATGAAGGCGCCCTGCAGCCGGACGGTCTTGCTCGCGCCCATCGGCAGGAACAGGGCATCCCCCATCCCGATCAGCTTCTCCGCGCCGGCCTGGTCCAGGATCACCCGGCTGTCGGTGAGCGACGACGTGGCGAACGCCAGCCGGGACGGCACGTTGGTCTTGATCAGCCCGGTGACCACGTCCACCGACGGGCGCTGGGTGGCCAGCACCAGGTGGATGCCTGCCGCGCGGGCCTTCTGGGTGATCCGCACGATGGCGTCCTCGACGTCGCGCGGCGCCGTCATCATCAGGTCGGCCAGCTCGTCGACGATCGCCACGACGTACGGGTAGGGCCGGTATTCGCGCTGACTGCCCAGCGGCGCGGTGATGGCCCCCGACCGCACCTTTTCGTTGAAGTCGTCGATGTGGCGCACCCGGGAGGCCTGCATGTCCTGATAGCGCTGCTCCATCTCCTCGACCAGCCACGCCAGCGCGGCCGCGGCCTTCTTCGGCTGCGTGATGATCGGGGTGATCAGGTGCGGAATGCCTTCGTAGGGCGTGAGCTCCACCATCTTCGGGTCGATCAGGATCATCCTGACCTCCTCCGGGGTGGCCCGGGTCAACAGCGACACCAGCATGGAGTTGACGAAGCTGGACTTACCGGAGCCCGTGGAGCCGGCGACCAGCAGGTGCGGCATCTTGGCCAGGTTCGCCGAGATGAAGTCGCCCTCGATGTCCTTGCCGAGGGCGATCACCAGCGGATGGTGGTCGCGGCGGGTCGCGGGCGCGGTGAGCACGTCGGCCAGCCGCACCATTTCCCGGTCGGTGTTGGGCACCTCGATGCCCACGGCGGACTTGCCGGGGATCGGGGCCAGCATGCGCACGCTCTCGGTGGCCACCGCGTAGGCGATGTTCTTCTGCAGGGCGGTGATCTTCTCCACCTTCACCCCCGGCCCCAGCTCGACCTCGTAGCGCGTGACGGTCGGTCCGCGGGTGCAGCCGGTGACGGCCGCGTCGACCTTGAACTGGGTGAGCACCTCGCCGATGGCCTCGGCCATCACGTTGTTGGCCGCGCTGCGCTTCTTGGGCGGGTCTCCCGCCACCAGCAGGCCGATCGGCGGCAGGGTGTAGGGACCCTCGACGACCCGGTCCAGCACCTCGGTCTGCTTCTTGTCGCGGCGGCGGCTCTTCCCGATGGCCGGCTCCGGCGCGGTGGGGATGTCGTCCTCGTTGTCGCGCAGGGCGGGGGCCGGGTCGGCCGTCGGCCACGCCTGCGGCTCGTCGTCGGGATTGAGCGCGCTCTCGTCGTAGTACCCGTCGGAGAAGTCCTCGGCCGCAACGGGATCCGCGTCGTAGTCGTAGTCGTCGTAGTCGTACTCGTCGTCATCGCCGAGCAGCCGGGCGCCGAACATGGCCCGGACGGCGTCGGGCACCTCCCGGATGGTGGTGCCGGTCAGCAACAGCAGCCCGAACATGAAGCCGATGAACAACAACGGCGCGGCGATCCAGGCCGTCAGCCCATCGGACAGGGGGCCGCCGATGGCGAAGCCGATGAAGCCCGCCGCGCGGCGGCGCGCTTCCGGGTCTTCCGGCGAGCCGGACCACAGGTGCCGCAGGCCGAGCACGGAAAGCGCGATCAGGGTGCCGCCCAGGATCAGCCTGGGCCGCGCGTCGGGATTGGGCTGGGTGCGCATCAGCGCCACCGCCACCGCGGCGGTGACGACCGGGAGCGCCAGGACGCCCGCCCCGATGAAAGTGCGCAACAGCGTGTCGACCCACGCGCCGACCGGCCGGGCGGCGTCGAACCACGAGCTGGCGGCGACGACGACGGAAAGTCCGAGCAGCATCAGCGCGATCCCGTCCCGGCGATGCCCCGGGTCGATGTCTCGGGCCCGCCCGATCGACCGGGCCGCGCCGCCGGTGCTGCGCGCAGCCATCAGCCAGGTGGCGCGCAGGGCGCGGCCGCCGGTCAGCCCGGCGGCCACCAGCAGCGAACGATTACGCCGCTTGGCGGGCCTGCTCGGGCGCTTGCGGGGTGCCGCCGGCCGCGCGCGGCCCGACCCACTTCGCGAGGTGACCTTTGACCTGCTCGTTCGAGCTTTGGAGCGGGCGGCGGTCTTGTTAGCCATGTCGGCAAGGGTAGTCGCATCGACATCATCTACACCACCCGCCACACTGGTAACGGTTTGGGGTTGTGGGCCATCTGACGGGTTGGTCGCGGCATCGCGTGAGTAGGGTGACAAACGGGGTGACGGAAGTCATGCGCGTCACCCACCCCCGTCGCCCACAGGAGGCCCCAGCATGCCCGTCGTCGTCGTTGCCACCATGACCGTCAAACCCGAATCGGTCGACACAGTCCGTGACATCCTCACGCAGGCGGTGGAGGAAGTGCACAACGAACCGGGCTGTCAGTTGTACTCCCTGCACCAATCGGGTGAGACCTTCGTCTTCGTCGAGCAGTGGGCCGACCCCGAGGCGCTCAAGGCGCACAGCACCGCACCCGCCGTCACCAAGATGTTCACCGCCGCCGGCGAGCACCTCGCGGGGGCCCCGGACATCAAGATGTTGCAACCGGTCCCCGCGGGTGACCCGGACAAGGGTCAGCTCCGGTCCCGATGACCCGGCCACTCGAAGGCAAGGTCGCCTTCATCACCGGCGCGGCGCGCGGCCAGGGCCGCGCACACGCGGTGCGACTGGCCGCCGACGGCGCGAGCATCATCGCGGTCGACCTCTGTGAGCAGATCCCCAGCGTCCCCTATCCGCTGGCCACCGAGGACGACCTGGCGGAGACCGTCAAGCTGGTCGAGGACACCGGCGCTCGCATCGTGGCCGCTCGCGGCGACGTGCGTGACCGGGCGTCGCTGTCGGCCGCGCTGCAGTCGGGCCTGGACGAGTTCGGCCGCCTCGACATCGTGGTGGCCAACGCCGGTATCGCTCCGATGCAGTCCGGTGACGACGGTTGGCGTGACGTCATCGACGTCAACCTCACCGGCGTCTACAACACCATCAAGGTCGCCATTCCGACCATGGTCAAGCAGGGCACCGGGGGCTCGATCGTGCTGATCAGTTCGAGCGCCGGACTGGCCGGCGTCGGCAGCCCGGACGCCGGTTCCGTCGGCTACGCCGCCGCCAAGCACGGCGTAGTGGGGTTGATGCGCGTATACGCTAATCTGCTTGCGACACAATATATCCGGGTGAACTCGATCCACCCGTCCGGTGTCGAAACCCCGATGATCAACAACGAGTTCACCCGCGAATGGCTGGCGAAGATGGCGGCCGCGACTGACACGCCGGGAGCCATGGGCAACGCCATGCCGGTGGAGGTCCTGCAGGTCGAGGACGTCGCCAACGCGGTGGCGTGGCTGGTGTCCGACCAGGCCCGCTACATCACCGGCGTTACGTTGCCCGTCGATGCCGGGTTCTTGAACAAGTAGGGGCCGCATGGCACGAAATCCCGCCGCGCAGACCGCCTTCGGCCCGACGCTGTTGGCGGCCGTGGAACACAACGAGCCGCCGGACCGCCGTCTGGTGGACGACGACCTCGCGGAATTGTTCCTCCCGGCGCCACTGCGGTGGCTCGTGGCCGCGACCCGCGCGGCGCCGGTGCGCCGCTTGATGATCCGGGGATCGGAGTGGTCCGGCCGCGGCCTGTGGGCGAATCTGGCCTGCCGCAAGCGGTTTATCGGCGACAAGCTGACCGAAGCGCTCGACGGCATCGACGCGGTCGCCATCCTCGGCGCCGGATTGGACACCCGCGCTTACCTTCTGACGCGGCAGGTACGCATCCCCGTCTTCGAGGTCGACCTGCCGGTCAACGTCGCCAGGAAGGTGCAGACGGTCCGCCGGGTGCTGGGCGACCCGCCGATGTCGGTGCGGCAGGTGGCGTTGGACCTGGAGCGCGACGACCTGCTCACCGCCCTGGCCGAGCACGGATATCACACCGATTACCGGGCATTTTTCATCTGCGAGGGCGTCACCCAGTACCTGAGTGAAGCCACCGTCCGCCGGACGCTGGAGGGGCTGCGCGCGACCGCGCCCGGCAGCCGTCTGGTGTTCACCTACGTCCGGCGGGATTTCATCGACGGCACCAATCGATACGGCACCCGCACGCTCTATCGCAGCGTCCGCCAGCGGCGGCAGTTGTGGCGCTTCGGCTTACAGCCCGACGAGGTCGGCGCGTTCATCGGCGAATACGGTTGGCGGCTGCTGGAGCAGGCCGGCCCCGACGAATTGCTCCAGCGTTACGTCGAGCCCACCGGTCGCAAACTCACCGCCTCACAACTGGAATGGTCGGCCTACGCGGAGAAGGGCTAGCCGCGGGTCTTAGACCTCGATGACCGTCGGCACGATCATCGGCTGCCGGCGATACGTCTCGCCCACCCACTTGCCGACGGTGCGGCGCACCGCCTGGGCGATGCGGCCCGGGTCGGTGATGCTGTCGGCGGCAAGCAATTCCAGCTCGCCCTCGACCCGGCGCACGGCGGGTTCCAGTGCCTTGGGATCTTCGGAGAACCCGCGTGAATACAGGTGTGGCACGGCCACCGGGCGCCCGGTGCCGCGCTGGACGACCACGATCACGGCAATGAAACCCGACGACAAGATGAGCCGTTCCCCCAGTGTGATGTCGCCGACGTCGCCGCTGATCAGCCCGTCGACGAACATCTTGCCGACCGGCACCGCCCCGGCGATCGACGCCGTGCCGGCGACCAGGTCGACGCTGACGCCGTTCTCGGCCAACAGGATTGCCTCCTGCGGCACGCCGGTGCTGGCCGCCAGCTTGGAGTTGGCGCGCAACATCCGCCAGGTGCCATGCACCGGCATGACGTGGCGGGGCCGCACGCCGTTGTAGAGGAACAACAGCTCGCCGGCGTACGCGTGGCCCGAAACATGAACGCGCGCTTGGGCGTTGGTGACGACGCGGGCCCCGATCTTGGCGAGCGCATCGATCACGCCGTAGACCGCCTCCTCGTTGCCTGGGATCAGCGACGACGCCAGCACGATCAGGTCGCCCGCGGTGAGCGTGATGCTGCGATGCTCGCCGCGCGACATCCGCGACAACGCCGACATGGGCTCGCCCTGGGTGCCGGTGGTGATCAGCACCACCTGCTCGGGCGCCATCATCTCGGCGGCGCCGATGTCGATCACGTCCGAATCGGCCACCCGCAGGAATCCCAGCTCGCGGGCGATACCCATGTTGCGCACCATCGACCGCCCGACGAACGACACCCGCCGGCCCAAGGCGACCGCCGCGTCGATGATCTGCTGTACCCGGTCCACGTTGGAGGCGAAGCATGCCACGATCACGCGGCCCTCGGCACCCCGGATCAGGCGGTGCAGCGTCGGTCCCACTTCGCTTTCCGACGGCCCCACGCCCGGGATCTCGGAGTTGGTCGAGTCGCAGAGGAACAGGTCCACCCCGGCGTCGCCGAGGCGGGACAGGCCGGGCAGGTCGGTGGGCCGGCCGTCGAGGGGAAGCTGGTCGAGCTTGATGTCGCCGGTGTGCAGGATGGTTCCCGCGCCGGTGTGCACGGCGATCGCCAGCGCATCCGGGATGGAGTGGTTGACGGCGAAGTATTCGCACTCGAAGACGCCGTGGGTGCTCCGCTGCCCCTCGGTGACCTCGACGAACACCGGCTTGAGCCGGTGCTCACGGCATTTCGCGGCGACCAGCGCCAGGGTGAACTTCGACCCGACCACCGGGATGTCCGGGCGCAGCTTGAGCAGGAAGGGGATGCCGCCGATGTGGTCCTCGTGCGCGTGGGTCAGCACCAGCGCCTCGATGTCGTCGAGCCGATCCTCGACATGGCGCAGATCGGGAAGTATCAGGTCCACCCCGGGCTCGTCGTGGGTGGGGAACATCACCCCGCAGTCGATGATCAGCAGCCGGCCGAGATGTTCGAAAACCGTCATGTTGCGGCCGATTTCGCTGATGCCACCCAGCGCGGTGACCCGCAACCCGCCATTGGCCAAGGGACCGGGAGGGGCGAGGTCTACATCCACTTACGAACCACCTTTTGGCTCACCGGAGCACCGACGCCGCGCGCATGTCGGCGGCCAGCGCATCGATCTGCCCGGGCGTCGCCGGCATTTGCGGCAACCGCGGATCGCCAACCTCGATGCCCTGCAGGCGCAAACCCGCCTTGGACATCGTGACGCCGCCGAGTCGGCTCATCGCGTTACACAGCGGGGCGACGGTGACGTTGATCTTCCGCGCGGTGGCGATGTCGCCGGAAGCGAAGGCGGACAACATTTCTCGGAGCTGGCCCGTGGCAAGATGCGAGATCACGCTGATGAAGCCGGTGGCGCCCATGGCCAGCCACGGCAGGTTCAGCGCGTCGTCTCCAGAGTAGTAGGCCAGTCCGGTCTCGGCGATGATCTGGCCACCACTGTGCAGGTCGGCCTTGGCGTCCTTGATTCCGACGATGTTCGGGTGGGCGGCCAGCGCATGGATGGTCTCGGTCTCGATCGGTATCACCGAGCGCGGCGGGATGTCGTAGAGCAGCACCGGCAGCTCCGTGGCGTCGGCGACGGCGGTGAAATGCGCGATCAGCCCGCTCTGCGGCGGCTTCGAGTAGTACGGCGTGACAACCAGCAATCCATGCGCGCCCTCGGCCGCGCAGGCCCGGGCCAGCCGGACGCTGTGGGCGGTGTCATAGGTGCCCGCACCCGCGATGACCCGGGCGCGGTCGCCCACCGCCTCCAGCACGACGCGGAGCAGTTCCCGCTTCTCGTCGTCGGTGGTGGTCGGCGACTCGCCGGTGGTGCCGGAGACGACCAGGCCGTCACATCCGGCGTCCACCAGGTGGTTCGCCAGTTGTGCCGCGGCGGCGGTATCGAGCGAGCCGTCGGGAGCAAACGGTGTCACCATCGCGGTCAGCACGGTTCCCAACCGGGCCGGGGCGTCGAATCCGACGGTGCTCACGGTCCTTAGGTTACCTGGCACCGGCAAGGTATTTGGCAACGGCGCGGAGCTTCGACCGGGACTCAGGCCTCGGTCGCCAGCGGGCTGGTGGCTACCTCGGTCCCATCGGCCAGCGCCGAGATCTCGAAATCGGCGAACACCGCGGGGGCGGCTTCGGCGAGCTGGCGCAGGCACTCGATGGCCAGGCGCCGGATTTCCACATCGGCGTGCTCGCTGGCCCGCATGGCGATGAAGTGCCGCCAGGCCCGGTAATTGCCGGTCACGACGATGCGGGTTTCCGTCGCGTTGGGCAACACGGCCCGTGCGGCCTGGCGCGCCTGCTTGCGGCGCAGGATGCCTAACTTTTCGGCGGGCTCACCCGCCATGAACTTCGCCTCGAGCTTGGCCAGCAGCTCGGCGTAGGTCGCACGGCTGGCGTCGGCGGCCTCGGTCAGGATGCGCCGCAGTTCGGCGTCGTCTTCGATGCCCGGTGGCACGACGACGCGCGAGTCGCCCTCGGGGACATAGCGCTGCGACAGCTGCGAGTAGGAGAAATGCCGGTGCCGGATCAGCTCGTGGGTGCACGACCGCGAGATGCCGGTGATGTAAAACGACACGTTCGCGTGCTCGAGCACGGAGAAATGCCCCACGTCGATGATGTGCTTGATGTAGCCGGCGTTGGTCGCGGTCTTGGGATTGGGTTTCGACCAGCTTTGATAGCAGGCCCGGCCGGCGAACTCGACGAGCGCCGGGCCACCGTCGGCGTCGGTGCTCCACGGCACGTCGGGCGGCGCCAGGAACTCCGTCTTGGCGATCAGTTGCACGCGTAGCGGCGCGGTCTCGGCCACGGCGCTCACCTTAACGTGGTGACCGTAACGGGAGCTCACCCGATATCAGCAGCGGCAGCAGCGCGTCGCACAGCGTCCCCAGACCGGTGATCGTTTGCGTGGCCGCGGTGGGTCGGTCGCACGCATCAGCTGACCGCCCGCAGGTCGGCGGCCAGGTCGCCCCGGGTGGCGACGCTGAATCCGCCCAGTTCCAGCCATGCCGCCATGGATGCCAGTTCGCCGGCCAGCGCCTCGACCACGCGCGGTCGAGGGGTGTCGGGCTCGCCGAACGCGCCCATGACGCGCAGCGTGTCACCGACCCGGTCCGCCTTGAGGTCGACCCTCGCCACCAGCTGCCCGTCCATCAGCAGCGGCCACACGTAGTAGCCGTATCGGCGCTTGGCGGCCGGGGTGTAGATCTCGATGCGGTAATGGAACCCGAACAGCCGCTCAACCCGGGGCCGGAAGAAGATCAGCGGGTCGAACGGGCACAGCAGCGCGGTGCCCCGGTCGGAACGCGGCACCGCCCTACCGGTGCGCAGATAGGCCGGCGCGGACCAGCCCCCCACCTCGACCCGCTCGATCGCACCCGCGGCCACCAGGTCGGCGACCGCCGGCTTGACCTGCTGGGCCGACAGCCGGAAGTAGTCGCGGAGGTCGGCCTCGGTGCCCACGCCCAGGGCGGTGGCCGCCCGCAGCGTGAGTTCCCGCACCGCCTCCTCGTCGTCGACCTCGCGCGCGAGCACGCTCGCCGGCAGCACCCGTTCCACCAGGTCGTAGTGGCGGGCGAAGCCCACCCGGGTGGCCGTGGTGAGCACGCCGGCGGCAAACAGCGCCTCGGCGACCCACTTGGTGTCGCTGCGGTTCCACCAGGTGCCCTTTCTCCGGCGCGGTTCGGCGGCCAGGTGTGCTTCGATCTGCCCGGCGGTGCTGGGGCCGAGATCGGCGACGGCGGCGACGACGTCCTCGGCGAGTTGGGGGTTGGCCTTGACCACGTGGGTGCCCCAGCGGCCATGACGGTACTGACGCATCCGCCAGCGCAGCAGCGGCCAGTCGTCGACGGCCATCAGCGCCGCCTCGTGCGCCCAGTACTCCGCCAGCAGCCGCGACGAACGCGGACCCCAGGCGGCGCGGTCCAGCACGTCGCGGTCATACGGGCCGAGCCGGCTGAACACCGGCGCATAGTGGGCGCGCACGGCGACCGACACCGAATCCAGCTGCAGCACTTGGATTCTCGATATCAGCCGCTTCAGGTGGGCGCGGGTGACCGGACCGGCTGGCCGCGGCTCACCAAAGCCTTGGGCCGCAACGGCGATCCGCCGGGCCTGCGCGGCCGACAGCCTTTGGGTCCGGATCGACACGGCGCCGAGGATACCGCTCAGGTCCGACAGCGCTCAGCGGCGACGCGGCTAGCCCGTGCTGACTTTGCCGTCCAGCGGCACCACGACGCTCGGCTCCGGCGCATCCTTCTGCTCCTGGTAGGCCGACTCGAGAGCGGCGGGGACCACTTCGAGGTCGCGGTACACGCCCATCAGCTGCTCGAGGACGTTGATCCGTTGTTGAATCGCCTCGTCCGCCGCGCGCCGGGCTTGCTCACGATAGTGATCGGCCTCCCGCTGGGCGTCCCGCCAGGCCATGTCGATCGCCGCTTCGGTTTCGGCTCGCATCGCGGCCAATTCCGCCTCGAGCTGCTTCTTGGTTTCCTGGTAATCGGTTTCCATGACTTTTCGCTGCGCTGCCATCTCCGCCAACTCCTCTTCGTGCTTTCGCTGCGCGGCCGCGACCTCGGCCTCCGCCGCCGCGATCAGCGCGTCCGCCTCGGTCCGAGCCTCGGCCTGCATCTCGGAGACCTCGTCGACCGCGCGCTGCAACATCTTCGCCATCCGGCGCTGCATCGCGTGGGGTGAGGGTGAGGTGTCGGTGAGGACGGCGACCTCCTTGCGCAGCGCGGCCGATTCGTCACCGGCTTCCTTCAGCCGGGTCCTCAGGCTCTCGACATCGTCGAGCAGCAACTGCTGTTTGGTGTTCAACATCTCGATGTGGGCATCGACCGCGGCCGGGTCGTAGCCCCTGAACATGCGAGTGAAAGTCTTCGCGGGTTCGGTTATCACTGCCAATTCCCCCTTCTGGCAACGTGTGGTGACCTGGTCAGACCGACCCCCGCGTCCGAGTATGTCACGGGCGCGAAGGCCGACGCTCATGCCCGACGGTAGCTGTGCAGCCGGTACCGCAGCCCCGTGCGGCTGACCTGCCACTCCCCCGTCTCACCCAGCCAGGTGTCGTCGAGCACGGGCGCCAGCGCGTCGTCGTCGTCGCGCCGCAGGTCGACTTCGACCTCGGTGATCTCGCACCGGGCGGCGTGCGGCAGCGCGAGCAGATAGACCTGCTCGCCGCCGATCACCCAGGTCTCGGGCTCACTCGCGCAGCCGGCAAGGGCCGCCTCGAGCGACTCGACGACCTGTGCCCCGTCGGCCGAGAAGTCGCTCCGGCGCGAGAGTACGACATTCCTGCGACCGGGCAGCGGCCGGACCTTGGCCGGCAACGACTCCCACGTGCGCCGGCCCATCACGACGGTGTGCCCGATGGTCAGCTCTTTGAAGCGTGCCAGGTCCTCGGGCACTCGCCAGGGGATGTCGCCGCCGCGGCCGATGATGCCCGACGTCGACTGAGCCCACACCAGGCCCACCTCCGTCATATGCGCCACTCCTTGACCCCGGCTGCGCCGGCGCGATCGTCGTCGGCACGCGTCATACGGCGACGGGGGCTTTGATCGCCGGGTGCGGGTCGTAATTCTTCACGACGACGTCGTCGTAGGTGTAGTCGAAGATCGAATCCCTGTGCGCCAGTACCAGTTCCGGGTAGGGCCGCGGCTCGCGGGCGAGTTGGGTCCGCACCTGCTCGACGTGGTTGTCATAGATGTGGCAGTCGCCGCCCGTCCAGACGAACTCACCGACCGACAGCCCGGCCTGGGCCGCCATCATGTGGGTGAGCAGCGCGTAGCTGGCGATGTTGAACGGCACACCGAGGAACAGGTCGGCGCTGCGCTGATACAGCTGGCAGCTCAGCCGACCGTCGGCCACGTAGAACTGGAAGAACGCGTGGCACGGCGGCAGCGCCATCTGCGGGATCTCGCCGACGTTCCACGCCGAGACGATGATGCGGCGCGAGTTCGGGTCGGTGCGCAGCAAGTCCAGCGCGGCGCTGATCTGGTCGATGTGCGCACCGGTCGGCGTCGGCCACGACCGCCACTGCACGCCGTATATCGGCCCGAGATCGCCTGTGTCGCTTGCCCATTCGTCCCAGATGGTGACCCCATGTTCGTGCAGCCAGGCGACGTTGGAGTCGCCGCGCAAGAACCACAGCAACTCGTAAACGACCGACTTGAGATGCACCTTCTTGGTGGTGAGCAGCGGGAATCCGGTGGCCAGGTCGTAACGCAACTGCTGGCCGAACAGGCTGCGGGTCCCGGTGCCGGTGCGGTCGGATTTGGCCGTGCCCCGTTCGAGCACCAGGCGCAGCAGGTCCTCGTAGGGGGTCGAGATCGGCACGCGGCCAGCTTAGCGGCGATCGCAAGCGCGGCGAAGCCGGGCGCGGCGGGTCGACGCCACAGATTTCGCGCGGCGATCGCAAGCGCGGCGAAGCCGGGCGCGGCGGGTCGACGCCGACAAATCCCGCTCTGGGCGCAGAGAGTAGAACGGAGGCCATGCCGAAAAGCACCGACACCATCACCACCGCCGACGGCACCTGCCCCGTCGGCCTGTTCACCCCCGAAGGACCCGGTCCCTGGCCAGGGATAGTCATGTACTGCGATGCCGGCGGGGTGCGCGACACCTTCGACCAGATGGCCGCCAAGCTGGCCGGATTCGGTTACGCGGTGCTGCTTCCCGACGTGTACTACCGCAGCGGCGACTGGGCACCGTTCGACATGGCCACGGTGTTCGGCGACGAGCGGGAACGCAAGCGGCTGTTCGGCATGATCGGCAGCGTCACGCCGGACAAGATGGCCGGCGACGCCGGCGCCTTCTTCGACTACCTGGCGGCCCGCCCGGAGGTGTCCGGGGAGCGCTTCGGCGTGTGCGGCTACTGCATGGGCGGGCGGGCCTCACTGGTCGTCGCCGGCCGCGTGCCCGAGCGGGTCGCCGCCGCGGCCTCGTTCCACGGCGGCGGCCTGGTGACCGACACCGCCGACAGCCCACACCTGCTGGCCGACCGGATCCGCGCGACCGTGTACGTGGGTGGGGCCAAGGACGACGCGTCCTTCACACGCGACCACGCCGAACAGCTCGACAAGGCGCTGACGGCAGCCGGCGTGCAGCACACGATCGAGTGGTATCCGGCGGCCCACGGGTTCGCGGTTCCGGACAACGCGCCGTATGACCCCGCCGCGGCCGAACGGCACTGGCACGCCATGACCGAGGTCTTCGGTTCGGCGCTACGGCGCTGACCCGGCCTGGACCACGTCGGGCCCGCTCCGGCCCCGGGGTGTCTCAACCATTTCCGGGAGGCCCCGAGCCAACAATCACCTGCGGGCGCGACTAGTTCGGGGGCAGGTCTACCCACTCGGCCAGTCGGGCGCGGTGACGATAGGCGGTGCCGAAGACCAACTGGTCGCTCTTGGCTCGCTTGAGGTACAGGTGCGCGGGATATTCCCACGTCATGCCGATACCGCCGTGCAGCTGAACGCACTCCTCGGCCGCGTGCACGGCGACGCCGCTGCAATAGGCCTGGGCGAGCGCCGCCGCGACGGCCGCGTCGTCGTCGTCGCGGGCGCAGGTGTCGGCGGCGTAGCGGGCCGCCGCCGCCGCGGCGCTGACCTCGAACCACAGATCGGCCAACCGGTGTTTGATCGCCTGATAGGAGCCGATCGCTCGGCCGAACTGCTTGCGCTGCTTGGCATAATCCAGCGTGGTCTCAAAACACCACCGGGCGACTCCGAGTTGCTCGGACGCGAGCAGGGCCGCCCCCATGCGCAGCGCCCCGCCGACCCGTCCGTCCGCCCGCCCGACGCGTGCCGACGCCGCCCCCGAAAATCGCACGTCGGCGAGGGGTCTCGTCATGTCCAACGCCAGCAGCGGCGACACCTCCACCCCGGCCGCGGTGCGCGAGACGGTATGCAGCTCGGGTCCGTCCGGGCCGGCGACCGGCACCACCAGCACGTCGGCCTCGGCGGCACCGGCGACGCTGGTGACCGAACCGCTCAGCCCGTCGGCGCCGCCGGTCACCGCCCCGACCGGATCTCCGGGCGCGGTCGACAGCGGCACCGCCAAGGCGGCGGTGAGTGCACCCTGCGCCAGCGCGGACACGGTCTCGGTATCGCCGGCCCGCAACAGCGCGACCGTGGCCAGCACCGCGCTGGACAAGAACGGCACCGGCACGACGGCCCGGCCGATCTCCTCCATGACGACCGCGGCCTCGCGGGCGCCCGCGCCCGCGCCGCCGAGTGACTCCGGGACCAACAGGCCGGCCACTCCCAGCTCGACGGCCAGCGTGCGCCAAATACCCGAAAAGTCTGGTGGCACTGGGTCGTAGGCGCGGGCCACCGATTCGGGTGGGCAGCGGTCGGCGAACAGGTGCCGAACGCTGTCCCGCAGCGCCTCCTCGGTGTCGGAGTAGAGCAGGTCACTCATCGGTCCAGCTCCTTCCACGCGACGTCTTTGTCGACGCGGTGCTCGCCCGGCAGGCCGAGGATGCGCTCGGAAATGGTGTTGCGCAGGATCTCCGAGGTGCCGCCCTCGATCGAGTTGCCGCGAGCGCGCAGGTAGCGATATCCGGGCTCGCGCCCGACCAGATCGACGACTTCGGTCCTGCGCATGGTCCAGTCGTCGTAGCGCAGGCCCGACTCGGCGTGCAGCTCGATGTCGAAGCCCGAAATGGCTTGCGCGAGGCGGGCGAAGGCCACCTTCATGCCGGCGCCTTCCGGTCCGGGCTGACCGGCCTGGGCCTGCTGCCGCAGCCGCTCACCCGCCAGCCGAAGGACCTCCGCGTCGACCCACAGTTTCATCAGCTCGTCGTGCATCGCGGGGTTGCGCAGCCCCGGCTCGTCCCGCCACGCCTTGGCGACCTTCCCGATGATCCCGCCCTCGCGCGGCGTTCCGGCGCGGCTACCGATGGCGACGCGCTCGTTGTTGAGCGTGGTGGTCGCGACCCGCCAGCCGCCGCCGACCGGGCCGAGCCGGTTCGCGTCGGGCACCCGCACGTCGGTGAGGAACACCTCGTTGAATTCCGCCTCGCCGGTGATCTGGCGCAGCGGGCGCACCTCGACGCCCGGCTGCGTCATGTCGCACAGGAAGTACGTCAGGCCGAAGTGTTTGGGCACCGTCGGGTCGGTGCGGGCGACCAGGATGGCCATCTGCGCGTGCTGCGCCATCGAGGTCCACACCTTCTGCCCGTTGACAATCCAGTCGTCACCGTCGCGGACCGCGCGGGTCGCCAACCCGGCCAGGTCCGAGCCCGCGCCGGGTTCGCTGAACAACTGGCAATAGACTTGCTCGCCGGTGAACAAGGGGCGCAAGAACTTTCGCTTCTGTTCGTCGGTCCCGAACGCCGCGATGGTGGGCGCCGCCATCCCCATCCCGATGAAGTTCTTGACGGTGCCGCCCACCGGCGCGCCCGCGGCGGCCAGCTGGGCGTCGACGAGTTCCTGGGCCTTTCGCGGCAGGCCCAGCCCGCCGAAGCCGTGCGGCAGGTGCACCCAGGCCAGGCCCGCGTCGTATTGGGCGCCCAGGAATTCCCGCGGGTCGGCGGTGGCCGGGTCATGCTCGTCCAGCAGTGCCTGCACCCGCGCCTCGAGGTCCACCGCCAGATCGTCGGAGCTCATGGCTAGCCCTGCGGCCGAGACTGGAAGCCCTGGGCGGCACCGAGTAGCAGGCCGCCGTCGATGATCATCGTCTCGCCGGTGATCCAGCTCGCGGCGTCGGAAACCAGGAAGGCCACCGCGCCGGCCACGTCGGCGGGCTCACCGATGCGTCCGAGCGCGATCGAGGACGCCAGCGGATCCTCGTGGTCCTTCCACAGCGCCTCGGCCAGCCGGGTGCGCACCACCCCGGGGGCGATGGCGTTGACGCGGACGCGGGGCGAGAGCTCGAGCGCCAGCTGCTTGGTGACGTGGATCAGCGCCGCCTTGGTGGCGTTGTACATGCCCATGGCCGGCGACTGGTGCAGGCCGCCGATGGACGCGGTGTTGACGATCGCGCCGCCGTGCTCTCCCATCCACGATTTGACGACGAGCGAGGTCCACAGCAGCGGGGCCCACAAGTTGACGTCGAAGATCTTGGTGAAGCGGGCGTGGTCCTGGTCGATCAGCGGACCGTACGCCGGGTTGGTGCCCGCGTTGTTGATCAGGATGTCGACGCTGCCGAATCGCTCCAGCGTGAGGTCCACGCAGCGCCGGGCGGCGTCCTCGTCGACCGCGTGCGCGCCGACGCCCAGGGCGTTGCCGTCGACCTGAGCGGCCGCCTCATCGGCGGCCTCCTGCTTGCGGGCGGTCAGCACCACATTGGCCCCGGCGGCCGCGAGCTGTTGGGCGATCGCGAGCCCGATCCCGCGCGAGGCGCCGGTGACGATCGCCGTTCGGCCGGTCAGATCCAGTGAGGTCATCGTGGTGCGCCTTCCGTCGCGCGAAAGCCAACGGTTCCCCGTCCGCTACATGGATGTTTTACACGCGTGCTTGCGTGGTATGCGACCCGCATGTTCTCGAAATTAACCCTCACGAAAAGACTGGTGGTGGGCGGGGCTGCGGCCGCGGCAATCGCGGTTGCCCCAATCGCCATCACTGATTCACTTGCTTCCGCACCTGCGGCATCCGCGGCGCCCACGCACGTGGTGTTCAAGGACGACCCGGGCGGCGGCGGCTGCGACGCCAACGGCAACTGCGGTTCGGGCGGCCAGTTCAACGGCCCCGGCGGCGGCCCCGGGGGCCGGGGCTGCGTCCCGGGCGTCGGCTGCGGCTCCGGCGGCCAGTTCGCCGGTCCCGGCGGGATTCCGGGCGGCCAGGGCTGCCTGCCCGGCGTCGGCTGCGGTTCCGGCCACGCCTGATCAGTTCGATCAGTTCGACCTCCGTGGCTCCCGGAGCCTGGCAATCCAGGCCCGGGAGTCCGCGGGGTCGATGACGTCGTCAAGCTCGAATGTGGTGGCCGCCCGCAGCGCCTTGCCGTGCTCGTAGGCCGCCGCCACCAGCTTGTCGAACAGCTCCTGGCCCTTGACGGGGTCCGCCTCGGCCGCCAGCTCCTTGCTGAATCCGAGGCGCACGGCGCCCTCCAGTCCCATCCCGCCGATCTCGCCGGTGGGCCAGGCGACGGTGAACTGCGGCGCGCGGAAAGAGCCGCCGGCCATCGCCATCGCGCCGAGCCCGTATCCCTTGCGCAGGATGATCATTCCTAGCGGCACGGTCAGCCGCGCGCCCAGGACGAACATCCGCCCGAACCGCCGCACCGCCGCCTGGATCTCCGCGTCGGGCCCGACCATGAAGCCCGGGGTGTCGCACAGCGAGATCACCGGCAGCCGAAACGATTCGCACAGGGCGAGGAAGTCGCCGGCCTTGTCGGCCGCCTCGGCATCGATGGCGCCGCCGAGGTGGTGGGTGCTGTTGGCGATCAGCCCGTGGGCCGCCCCCTCGACGCGGACAAGCGCGGTGACGATGCCGACGCCGTAATCGGGCCGCAGCTCCAGCACGGAACCGGTGTCCACGATCGCCTCGATCGCCCGGTGTACGTCGTAGGCGCGTAAGCGGTTCTGCGGCACCACATGCCGGGCCAGCCGCGGATCCGGCGCCGCCCAGTCGTCCTGTGTGCCCTGGAAATACGACAGATACTGTTTGGCCAGCGACACCGCGTGCGCCTCGTCGCGGGCGACCAGGCCGACCACGCCGTTGCGCCGTTGCACGCCGATCGGCCCGATCGCCTCGGGCGGGTACACCCCGAGCCCCCCGCCCTCGATCATGGCCGGCCCACCCATCCCGATGTTGGCGTCCGGGGTCGCGATGATCACGTCGCACACCCCGGCCAGGGCGGCATTGCCGGCGAAGCACCGACCCGAGACGATCGATATCAGCGGCACCCGGCCGCTCAGCGCGGCCAGCATCCGGAAGGTCGGGACGTCCAGCCCGGCGGCGCCGCCGACGTCGGTGTCCCCCGGCCGGCCACCGCCGCCCTCGGCGAAAAGCACGACCGGCAGCCGTTTTCGGGCGGCCAGGTCGAACGCGCGGTCGGTCTTGGCGTGGTTGCGCATGCCTTGCGTGCCGGCAAGCACGGTGTAGTCGTAGGACACGACGACGGCCTCGGCCGCCGCCCGCCCGAAACGGTCCGCACCGATCGTGGCCAGGCCGGCGACCAGGCCGTCGGCGGGTGTGTTGGCGATCAGGTCTTCTTCCGAGCGCCTGCTGCGCTGTGCCGCGATGGCCAGCGCGCCGTATTCGACGAAGCTACCGGGGTCGATCAGATCGGCGATGTTCTCTCGCGCGGTGCGACGACCTTGCTGGTGCCGCTTGGCCACCGCGGCCTCGCGTCCCTCGTCGAGGGTGAACAGATGCCGTCTGCGCACCTCGTCGAGGTCGGCGCGTGGCCGGTCGGGATCCATTGCGGCCGTGGACGAGTCGCCGCCGGCGGCGGTGCCCGTGCGGGTGAAGACGAGCAACGGGTCGCCGGTTCCGACGACCTGCCCGGGGGTCACCAGACTGCGAACGGTTCGCAGCGCGTCCGGCGCGACGAGCACATGCTGCATTTTCATCGCCTCGAGGACGACGAGCTGGCCACCCGCGCGGAAGTCGGTGCCCTCCGGGGCCACCTCGACCACGGTGCCGGCCAATTGCGCGCGCAGCACGTCCTCGCCGGGATAGAGCTCGACCGGCGCGGCACGGACGTCGTGCTGATGCGCCGACGCCGCCGCCGCCAGCTCGGGCAGCTTGTCGTCGAGGAAGCCGGTGCTCACCGGACCGGATTCCACGGCGGGGTCACTCAGCAGCTCGCGCAGGAAGTCGATGTTGGTGCCGACGCCCTCGATGCCGAACTCGGCGAGGGCGGTCCGGGCCTTGCGCACCGCGGCTTGTCGCGATGACCCGTGCACGTGGGCGATCACCTTGGCCAACAGGGAGTCGTAGTGCGGGTTGACGACCAGCCCGGCCCGGCCGTAGGTGTCGACACGGACACCCGGCCCGCTCGGCGGCGAGAACGCGGTGATCGTGCCGGCGACGGGCACAACGGAGAGGTCCGGTCCGAAAGTCTCCATGTTGACCCGGGCCTGGATCGCGATGCCGCGATGCGCGGCGGGCTCGCCGATGACTTCGTTGCCGTCGGAGGCGATTCCGGCCGGCAGCCCGAGCTGGTAGTAGGAGGCGCCCCCGGCGATGGCCAGCTGGACGGCCACCAGGTCGAACCCGGTCGTCTCCTCGGTGACCGTGTGCTCCACCTGAATCCTCGGGTTGACTTCGAGGAACACGAAATCCTCACCGTCGACCAGGAATTCGACCGTGGCCAGCCCGCGCAGCGCGACCCGCGCGCACAACCGGGCCGCGGCCTGGTGTAGGTCGCGCCGGAGTTTGTCGGAAAGCCCTTGGGCGGGGGCCATTTCGACGAGTTTTTGGTAACGCCGTTGGATGCTGCAATCGCGGTCGCCCAGCGCGAGAGCGCGGGTCTGGTGCCCCGCCGGCGCGGCGACGACCTGGACCTCGATGTGCCGCGCTCCGTCGAGCAGCGCCTCGGCGAACAGCGCCGGATCACCGAAGCCCAGTTGCGCCTCCGCGGCGCACTGCCGGTGGGCGTCGCCGATCTGATCGGCACTGCCCACCGTGCGCATGCCCCGCCCGCCCCCGCCGGCGAGGGCCTTGATCATGATGGCGCCGCCCCGGGCTTCGAAGAACGCCTCGATGTCGGCGACGCTGCTGGGCCCTTCGGTCGCGGGCAACACCGGCACCCCGGCGGCGACGGCGGCACCGCGGGCGGCGGACTTGTTGCCCACCAGCTCGAGCGCGGCGGCGTCCGGTCCCACGAACGTGTAGCCGGCGCCGGCGCAGGCACGCGCGAATTCGGCGTTCTCGCTGAGGAATCCGTAACCCGGGTGGATCAGCTCCGCGCCGGCGCTCTTGGCCGCGGCCAGCACGGCGGACTGATCCAGGTAGGCTCGCGGTCCGGATCCGGGGAGGCCGATCGCCTCGTCGGCGGCGTGCACATGCGGGCTCTCGGCATCGTCTTCGGCGTAGACGGCGACCGTTCGCATGCCCAATTCGGTTGTGGTGCGGATGATTCGGAGAGCGATCTCGCCGCGGTTGGCGACCAGCACCGTCGCGCTCATCGCAGCGGTTCCCCCCACCGCACCTGCTCACGAAGTCTGCCCTTGAGCAGCTTGCCGCCCGCGTTGCGCGGCAGCGCGCTGTCGACCACGGTGACGTATTGCGGCACCTTGAAGTCGGCAAGCTGCTCGCGGCAGTGATCGAGCACCGTCGGCACGTCGATCTCGTCCGCACCGCCGAACAACACCGCGCCCACCTTCTCGCCCATGATGTCGTCGGGGACCGCCAGCACGCACGCGTCCGCGACGTGCGGTGCCGCCAGCAGCACGGCTTCCACCTCGACGCTGGAGACGTTCTCACCGCCGCGGTTGATGATGTCCTTGAGCCGGTCGACGATGTGCACCCGGCCCGCATCGTCGACCCGCACCACGTCGCCGGTGTGCAGCCAACCGTCCACGATGGTGGCCGCGGTCGCTTCCGGGCGGTTCCAGTATCCGGCGGTCACGTTGGCGCCGCGCGCCACCAGCTCGCCGACGCCCGGCTCGTCGCCGCCGAACGGAATCAGGCCGAGGTCGACGGACGGGACCGCGTAGCCGACCGAGTCGGCGTGCTCGACGGCGTCTCGGCTCGGCAGGACGGTCATCAGCGATGCCGTCTCGGTCATGCCGTAGCCGTTGAACACGGTGGCTTGAGGAAATGCGTCCTTCACCGCCCGCACCAACGACGGGGCGATGGGTGCGCCCCCGTAACCCACCCAGCGGATGCCGGACACGTCGGCGTCGGCGAAGGCGTTGTGCCGCAACATCAATGCGTAACCGGCTGGAACGGTGACCATGACGGATATGCGCTCGGCGCTCAGCGCCGCGATCAACCCGTCCAGGTTGAGCGCGGGCATGATCACCGCGGCCCCGCCCAGCCGGGCGGCAACGAGAAGTTGTGTGTTGCAACCCGTCACATGGAACAGCGGCACCGAGATGAGCGTGCGCATCGCTTCGCCCAGGTCTCGGGGCTGGTCGAGACAGCGGATCGCGTTCTCGGTGTTGGTCAGGAAGGCCTCGTGGGTGGTCGGCACCCCCTTGGGATGGCCGGTGGTGCCCGAGGTGTAGAACAGCGCGGCCACGTCGGAGGGGCCGAGTCGCTCCATCACGTACGGCTGGCCGTCGGGCAACCGGGCGCCCGCCGCCAGGTCCAGGGTCGCCCCGGAGTCGGCGAGGACGAACTCGACTTCCGGTTGCGCCGAGCGTGTATTGACCGCCACCGCAACGCCACCGGCCATCACGGTGCCCCAGAACGCCAGCACCCAGTCGATGCCGGCGGGGTAGCGCACCGCGACGCGGTCACCCGGCCGCAGCCCGGCCGCGCGCAGCCCGCCGGCGACGCGCGCCGCGCGGTCCCATAGCTGGCGGTAGGTCAACCGGCCGGCACCGAGTTCGACCAACGCCTCGCTGCCCGGGCGCCGCTCGACCTGTTCGGCGAGCATGTCCAGCAGGGTGGCGGGCAGGCGGTCGTAGCGCGGGACACCGTCGGCGTCGCGGGACACGCCTGTCGTGGGGAACGGGTTGTTGTCACGGGGAATGTCGACGACTGCACTCCGCTGCGTCACGTCTCGACCTCCGTCACAAAGAACAGTTACGTCCCGGGTGTGAGCGTAGTAGGCGGTCTCGTCCTAGAGCTCGAAACGGTCCGGCCGGATCAGTGCGGTGGTCCTGGCAACGGGCCAGAGAGGCCGTCGGCGATACCCCGATCTATCTCGTGTTTTTGCAGCGTGCCGCCGGCTGGAGGCGTGTCCCGGCAGCTGCAGCCAAGGGTGCCGAAAGGGTTGGGGTCGGCGCTGACCGGTATCCCGGTACCGGAGCTCAGAGCGAGAACAGCGCTGAGCAGTACCCTGCCGATCACATCACGGCGCACTAACGGGTCCCACTGACGACATTGCGGGTGCTTCCGCAATCAATGGCCGCCTCAGCCGCCTCTGACCGCAAAACCATCCGGTTGACGGCCGAGAACGTGAGGACGGCCCCGGATCCGGCCATCATCGGTGGCAGCACCAATAAACACAGCTCCGACCAGCTCAATCCGGTCATTCGAACGCCTGCCAGCAAGACGGCTGCGTTGAAGGCGAAGGTCCCGGCCAAGTGGACCGCGTACCTCATCAAATACCGGCCGCCCCCCGCACGGATACTGATCGAAGAAACGGTGGTCGACGTCATGACCCCAGGCTCGCGTACTGCAGGGTCTGTGTCGTCAGTGCTGACACCCGACTTGCGGGCCCGCCACCCCGACTGCGGCATTACCTGCTAGCTGCAATTACGCTCGGCATTGCCGGTGCAGATCATACGAGAGGATCACGGTCGGGGTGGAGCCGGAGAAGGCAGGCGTGCCGGTTGTCGTCGCCGACGACGACGTGCTATTGCGGGAGGGGCTGGCCAGCCTGCTGGGCCGCTCCGGCTACCGCGTCGTCGGTCAGGCCGGTGACGCCGCAGGCCTTCTGGAACTGGTCCGTCAAGAAAAGCCGGGGCTGGCGATCGTCGACATCCGGATGCCGCCGACGGGCACCACCGACGGACTCGACGCCGCGATGACCATCCGCGAAGAGCTGCCCGCAGTCGGACTGGTGATCTTGTCTGCGCACGTGGACGTCGAACCTGCGATGCAGCTCTTGGCCAGCGGCCGCGGCATCGGTTACCTGCTGAAGACGCGGGTCACCGATGTCGACGATTTCCTGGACACGCTGGGCCGAATCGCCGACGGCGGGTGTGTAGTCGACCCCGCGCTGGTTCAGGAGTTGGTCGAAGCGCGCACACGCAACGATCCGCTCGCCGTGCTGAGCCCGCGGGAGAAGGAAGTCCTTGCCCTCATGGCGGAAGGGCGCTCGAACGCTGGTATTGCCCGCCGCTTGTGGGTGACCGAGGGCACCGTAGAAAAGCACGTCCGCAGCATCATGACCAAACTGGAGCTAGCCGAGGCCCGGACGATCACCGACGCGTTCGTGCGGTCATCACCTTCCTGGAGGCTCGCTGACCGGTGTCAAAAGCTGTGCCGCAGAACCTATCTCGCCTGGGCTCGATTTTGCTGTCACGGGACCCACTACCGACGCCGCTGGGTCTCGCGGTGGCCATCGCCTGCATTGCGGTGGAAACCTCCGTCATGTTGCTACTCAAGACGCTCGCGCCCGACAACGCCTTTGGCGTGCTCTACCTGATCGGCGTTCTAATCGTCGCAACCGGCTGGGGCGCTGGACTGGCCACCGCCACGGCGGTGCTGAGCGCACTCGCTTTCGACTACTTCCGTGGCTGGCCGGACGCCGAGATGGTGCCGACCCAGCTCCAGGACTGGACGGTACTGCTGGTCTTCGTCGTCGTCGCACTGGTGGCAAATGTCCTGGCGCGCACCGCGCGAGCGCATGCCGTGGACGCCGGACAACGCAGGGGCGAAGCCGAGGCGAGCCGCGACGAGCTCACAGTTCTGGCCGAGCAACAAGCCGCGCTACGCCGGGTCGCGACCCTGGTGGCGCGCGGAGTTCGGCCATCTGAGATCTTCCCGGCCGTGGCGAATCAGCTTGCGAGATCGCTGGGCGTTGCCAACGCCGCGCTGTGGCGTTACGAAACCGACGGCACCGCAACGCTTGTCGCGGCCTGCGACGACCCTGTGCAGATGGCACAGATGCCCGTCGGCAGCCGCTGGCGCCTCGACGGGGAGAACATCGGCGCCATGGTGGCCGATTCCGGTCAACCCGCCCGGATGGACAGTCATGACACAGCGATTGGCGAAGTGGCGGCGCTGATTCGCTGTCTCGGATTGCGCAGCGGCGTGGGAGCACCGATCGTGGTTGAGGGCAGGCTGTGGGGCGTCGCAGTCGTCGGTTCCTCCGCCGAGCCGCTGCCGCCCGGTACCGAACAGCGGATCGGTGAGTTCACCGAACTCGTTGCCACCGCCATTGCCAACGCCGAGGCCCATGCGGCGCTCACCGCGTCCCGAGCGCGCATCGTCGCGGCCGCCGACGATGCCCGCCGCCGCCTGGAGCGCGATCTGCACGACGGGGCACAACAGCGGCTGGTATCGCTTGCCCTGCAACTACGCTCCATCGAGGCCGGGGTGCCGTCAGAGCTCGGTTGGCTGAAAGACCAAATCTCAGCGGCTGTGACGGGTCTGAACACGGCATCGGCCGATCTCCAGGAACTCGCTCGGGGCATTCATCCTGCGATCTTGTCCAGAGGCGGGCTCGGTCCGGCGCTCAAGGCGCTCGTCCGCCGCTGCCCGATCCCGGTCACCATTCGCCTGGCACTAGAGGAACGGATACCTGATGCTGCTGAAGTCGCCGCGTACTACGTTGTGGCGGAGGCACTTACGAACGCCGCCCGGCACGCGCACGCCTCCGGGATCGATATCGACGTCCGGATCGACGAGTCGAAGCTGATGCTCGCCATTCGCGACGATGGTGTCGGCGGAGCCGACAGTGGCAACGGATCTGGGCTCGTCGGTTTGATAGACCGAGTCGAAGCGCTCGGGGGCCAGATGGACATTGCCAGCCCGCCCGGCGGCGGCACCGCACTGCGCGTTGTGATTCCCACCTGTGCATGACAGCGCGCAGGTTTCGCTGTCCGGTGTCCTATCGTGATAGCGGTGACGATCGAGGATTCCGCCATCATGCCCGAGGCGTTCTTCACTGTCGACGGCGACTCCTACCTGCCGGGCGCGATGACGCGAGGACCATGGGGCGCGGCGCTGGGAGGTCAAAATGTCGGTGGTCTGCTGGCGTTTGGCATAGAGCGATCCGGAATCGATCGCGACCTTCAGCCCGCCCGCCTGACCGTCGATCTGCTGCGCCCGGTTTTGCTCGAACCGGTGCGGATCGAGACCTCGGTGCAGCGGGAAGGTCGGCGCATAAAACTCGTGGACGCCGCGCTGGTCCAGAACGACCAAATCGTCGCGCGGGCCAGCGCGCTGTTCCTGCGCCGAGGGGATCATCCCGATCAGGCGGTGTGGTCCACTCCCCTGGCGATGCCGCCGCTTCCGGCCGATTCCGAAGGCTTCCCGGCCGATATGCCGTTTCTGATCTGGGGCTACGGGGCCACCACCGCGGGCAGTCCGGGCATCGCAGCCGGCGAGTGGGAACAGTCCCATTCCCAGAAGTTCGCGTGGACGCGGATCTTTCGACCGATGGTGCAGGGCCATCCGCTGACCCCGTTCACCCGCCTGGCATTCGTCGGAGACATCACGAGTTCGCTGACCCATTGGGGCACCGGCGGATTGCGCTACATCAACGCCGACTACACGGTCACGGCGAGCCGCCTGCCCGACGGCGAGTATTTGGGGCTGGCGGCGCAAAGCCACTACGGCGCAGCCGGGGTCGCCACCGGCGCCGCCGCGCTGTTCGACCGGCACGGGCCGATCGGCACCAGCTCGGCGCTGGCCCTGGCCCAACCCGCCGAGGCGTTCAAACCCACTTATAGCTAGACGGCTCATTCCATCAACTGGGCAGCGACCGTCGCGCCGAGTTCCCAGCAGGCCTGAAGGTCCGCCTTGTCCGGCTTGCCCGAAACCACCACGGTCTCAGCGGCTTTCGTCCAGCCAAGCCCGGTGGTGATGGACATGACGCCACGCTCGGCGCCCTCGGTGCCCTCGTTGCCGTGCAGGTACAGGCCGAACGGGCGCCCGCGCGTCGTGTCGAGCAGCTGGTAGTAGGCGCAGTCGAAGGCGTGCTTGAGCGCCCCGCTCATGTAGCCCAGGTTCGCGGGGCTGCCCAACACGTAGCCGTCGGCCTCCAGCATCTCGGCCGGCGATACGGTCAGTGCCGGTCGCCGAACGACCTCGACGCCCTCGATCTCGGGGTCGGTGGCACCCGAGACGACCGCCTCGAACATCTCGTGCGTATGCGGGGACGGTGTGTGGTGGACGATCAGCAGCGTCTTGCTCATCGGCGGCCCTGCAATTCGAGCGCCGTCTTCATCGCTTCCCGCGCTCGGCGGCGGTCCCCCGCGTAGTCGTAGGCGCGGGCCAGCCGGTACCAGCGCCGCCAGTCATCCGGGTGGTCTTCGACCTCGGTGCGCACGGAGGCGAACAGCGCGTCGGCGGCGTCGCGCTCGATGCGGCCCGACGCCCGCCGCGGCAGCGCGCTGGTGTCGAGCTCCATGCCGTCGGCCGCGATCAAGTGGGCCAGCTTCTGGTGGGCGAACCCGGATCGCAGGGTCGCCACCATCGCCCACAGCCCGATCACGGGCATGATCAACACCGCCAGCCCCAGCCCCACGGCGGCCGCCCGCCCCGAGGCGATCATCGCGACGGCCATCCGCCCCAGCAGCACGAAGTACGCCAGCATCGCCACGCACAGGAACGCGATGAGCAGCTGGGTGCGCAGGGCGGGGTTCATTGAAGATTCACTGCAGGTCGAGCAGGGGCTCGAGCCCCACGGTGAGTCCGGGACGTTCCTTCACGCGCCGCACCGCCAACAACACGCCGGGCACGAACGAGGTGCGGTCCAGGCTGTCGTGGCGGATGGTGAGCGTCTCCCCCTCGGTGCCGAACAGAATCTCCTGGTGGGCGACCAGCCCGGCCAGCCGCACCGAGTGGACCGGGATGCCGTCGACGTCGGCCCCGCGAGCACCGGGCAGGCTGGTGCTGGTGGCATCGGGGTTGGGCGGCATGCCTTTTCGCGCTTCGGCGATCAGCTTGGCGGTGCGCGCGGCCGTGCCGGACGGGGCATCGGCCTTGTGCGGGTGGTGCAGCTCGATCACCTCCACGGAATCGAAGAAGCGCGCCGCCTGCTTGGCGAAATGCATCGACAGCACGGCGCCGATCGCGAAGTTGGGCGCGATCAGCACCGACGTGCCGGGGCTCTTCGCCAGCCACTCCCGGACCTGCTCCAGCCGGTCGGCGGTGAAGCCGGTGGTGCCGACCACGGCGTGAATCCCGTTGCCGATCAGGAACTCCAGATTGCCCATCACCACGTCGGGGTGGGTGAAGTCGATGACCACCTCGGTGTCCGAATCGGTGAGCAGGCTGAGCGAATCCCCGGCGTCCACCTCCGCGGACAGGCTCAGATCCTCGGCGGCCTGCACGCCCGCCACCATCGCCGAACCGACTTTGCCCCTGGCCCCCAACACGCCTACCCGCATGGGCTTCACCCTAGACCGGGCCGATTCATCCACAGTTGGGTGTTTATCCACAACGGCCACCTTCTCGCTGGCCGGAAGGCGGCGGCTTTGGATACTGTTTCGAACATGCATTCGATCGAAGTGCCGGCCGAGGTGACCGCCGCCCTGGACGCGCTGGACGCGGCCGACGCGGCGGTGCGCGGCCTGAACTTCGACGTGCTGAGCCCCGCCATCCGGCTGCGGGTGCTGGAGCGCATGGAGACGTCGCGCCGACGCCAGGTCGCGACGAGTCACGACCTGATCGCGGGCCTCGCGCGGGAGGATCCCGCCGACATCGGCGGCCCGGTCCACAAGGTCATCGGCGACTGGTTGCGGATCAGCTACGCCGAGGCGTGCCGGCGGCTCCGAGACGCCCGGCAGCTCGCGCCGCGCCCGACCCTCACCGGCCAGGAGCTGCCACCGGAGCTCCCGGCCACCGCCCAGGCGTGGCGGGACGGCATCCTCGACGGCCAGCACCTGCGGGCGATCCAGACGTTTGTGCGCGGCCTTCCAGACGCGGTGCCCGCCGAGACGGTGGAAGCGGCCGAGCGATTCCTCGCCGAACAGGCGGTGCAGCTGCGGCCCGACCAGCTGGAAAGGGTCGCGCACCGGTGCGCGCTGCGAATCAACCCGGACGGGAAATTCTCCGACGCCGACCGCGCGCGGCAGCGCGGCTTCGCCTGGACCGGGCAGCGCGTCGACGGGATGAGCATCGGAAAGCTGGTCGCAAGCCCGGAGTTGCGCGCCAACCTCGACGCCTGGCTCGCGCGGTTCGCCGCCCCCGGAATGTGCAACCCGGACGATGAAAAGCCCTGCGTCGACGGCGAACCCAGCGACGAATCCGCGAGAGGCGACGTGCGCAGCCACGTACAACGCCAGCATGACGCGCTCAACGCGTTGGTCCGCGGCCAGCTGGGCGATCCGAAACTAGGGGCGCACAACGGGTTGCCGGTCACCGTCATCGTCTCCACCACGCTGCAGGAGCTGGCGGCGGGCACCGGGCGGGCGGTCACGGGCAGCGGAACGGTGCTGTCGATGCGCGATGCGATCCGGATGGCAGCCCACGCCTACCACTATTTGGCCGTATTCGATGAACACTCAGGCCGCCCACTGTATCTCGGCCGGTCGCGGCGAATCGCCACGCCGGATCAGCGCGTCGTCCTCTACGCGAAGGACCGCGGCTGCACCCATCCGGGCTGTGACGCGCCGGGCTATTGGTGCGAAGTGCACCATGTCGACGAGTGGGCCGCTGGCGGGTTGACCGATGCCGACAAACTGACCTTCGCCTGCACGCCGCACCACAAGCTGATCGAAAAGGGCTGGCGGACAAGGAAGCTGCCCAACGGGCGAACCGAATGGATTCCGCCGCCGCACTTAGACCGCGGGCAGCGCACTAATGATTCCCACCACCCGGAACGCCTCGCGGATCCTTGACCCACGCTTAAATCCTGAACCGCCCGGCGAACCCGCGCAACGGCAGGTCGGCGCTGGTGATGTGTCCCGGCGGCGCCGCGACGACAGATTTGATCGAGGCCAGCGCGGGCATACCGGTGACGGTCATGCCGATGGAGGCGAAGTTTTCCGGATTGGACAGGTCCACCCCGGGCTTGGGGAAGATCATGTGCTTGTTGTAGATGCACGGGTCGCCCTTGATCTGGGTGATGTAGCAGCCCTTGATAATCCAGCTCGGATCGGTGTGCGGGGTCATCTGCCACTCCAGGTGCGTCTCGACCCGGGGAATCCCGCCCACCATGCCCTGGTACTTGATGTAGTTGCCGCCCAGCGAACCCTTGGGCAGCGTGTACCAGCCCAGGTCCACGTCCTTGGTGCAGGCACCCAGCTCGTAGTCGAACTTCACCTCGTCGAGGGTCAGGTCGAAGCAATCGGCCATCATCAGCACGCTGTCGGCGAAGACGCGGGTGTACTTCTCCAGCTTGGACGGGATCTCCGGATCGTCGACCGGCTGGCCGTAGCCCACCTCGATCCAGGTGTCCTTGGAGTGGTGGCACGACACGTCCACCGACTCGATGGTGGTGACGTTCTCGATATCGGCGACGTCGGCCGAACACACCACGCCCAGAATCTGGTTCACGCCCGGGTTCATCCCGGTCCCGTAGAACGTCGCGCCGCCCTTTTCGCAGGCCTCGGCCAGCAGCCGGCTCACCGGCTTACCCGAGGGATGCGGGTGGTTCTTGTCGCGGTGCCAGCCCGTGATCCAGTCGGCGGTGGTGACGATATTGATGCCCGCCTCAAGCACTTTGACGTAGAGGTCCTCGTCAGGGAACACGCCGTGGAAGGTCAGCACGTCCGGCTTGGCGGCGATGATCTCCTCGACGGTGCCGGTGGCCTTCACCCCGTTGGGCGCCACACCGGCAAGCTCGCCCGCGTCCTTGCCGATCTTCTCCGGCGAATAGCAATGCACGCCAACGAGTTCGAGATCGGGCTGGGTCGCGATCCGCTTGATCATCTCCGAGCCGACGTTTCCGGTGGCCACTTGGAAGACGCGGATCGGTGCGTTACTCATAGCGTTGAACCTTCCTGCGATGCGAATGCCTCGGGGTAGAACTGCTTGGCCCACGTGCGGATTGCGGTGAAGCCTTCGTACTCGTCGGTGGCCAGCGCCGGCGGGTCCGAGTAGCGCTGGTGCTGCCAGATCTCGATGTCCTGCTCGAACTGCCGGATCACTTCGCCGCCGAACTCGGCTGCCTTGACCCCGGCGCGGGCCGGGTCCTTGGCCGGCGTGCGACCGATGTAGACCATGAACCGGACATCGGAAGTGAACTCGTCGACCGGGGTGACCGCGGAGATGGTGCGGTTGTCGATCATCCCCCAGCTCTTGGTCACCGCGATGCCCAGGCCGCCGTTGATGGCCTCGACGCCGCTGTTGACGTCCTCGATCTTCTGCCCGTCGTCACCCTCGAAGGTGATGGTGAAGTCGACGAACGACACCGGCTCGGCGAAGTCGTGGCGGGTGAACACCGGCACGATGGGCGTGTTGTGCACGAACTTGAAATGCGCGAAGTCGACGCCATTTTCGAGCACATACTGCGGGTGCAGCTCCAGGTTCTGCCGGTACAGCCGCTGCTGAGGGTAATAGTCGTCCGCGTTGCTGCCGTCGCGGAACGCGCCGAACACGTCCGGCGCGTCGAAGTACGGCTCGCGGCGCTCGACGTCGTGCCAGATGTAGACCGACTCGTTGCGTTCCACCACGGGGTAGGTGCGGATGCGCCGACCGCGGTTGGGGCGATCCTGGTAGGGAATGCGGACGTTGCGGCCCTCCTGACTCCACTGCCACCCATGGAACGGGCACTGCAGCACCTCGCCGACGACCGTGCCGCCGTAGCCCAGATGCGCGCCGAGGTGTTCGCAGTAGGCGTTCATCACGGTGAGCTGACCGGACTCGGCCCGCCACGCGACCATCTCCTGGTCGAAGTACTTCATCTTGTGCACGTCGCCCATACCGATCTCGTCGGACCAGGCGACCTGGAACCAGCCGGTTGGTTTCATCGACAGCGGCGGTTTAGCCATGCGGGATCCCTCCTTGAGAAGAAATGATAGGCGGGGCGCCCCAGTAAATAAAAGTACCCTCTATGAAACTGGCTTTTGGCGCCCCGCGCGATAGGCTCGGCAGATGACTCGGCAGGTCAGCGGCACCGGAACCGCGAACCGGCGCCCCAACCGGCGTGGCAACGCCACGCGCGAGAGCATGCTCGAAGCCGCGCTCACCTCGTTGGCATCCGGGGACCCGGGCTCGGTGTCGGCCAACCGCATCGCCAAGGAGATCGGCGCCACCTGGGGCGCCGTGCAATACCAGTTCGGCGACACCGACGGGTTCTGGGCGGCGGTGCTGCACCGCACCGCCGAGCGGCGCGCCGCGACCTTCTCGACATTGTCGACGCCGATCTCACCGGACGCCCCCCTGCGCGAGCGGGTCGGCGCCATCATCGACACCCTCTACGACGGGTTGGCGTCGCCGGATTCCCGCGCGATCGAGAATCTGCGGGCGGCCCTCCCCCGCAACCCCGGCGAGCTCGAGCGCCTGTTCCCGCGCACCGCCGCCGAGCTGTTCTCCTGGGGCAAGAGCTGGCTGGAGACCTGTCAGAACGCCTTCGCCGGTCTGGACGTCGACCCGGACCGGGTACGCGAGGTGGCCGCCCTGATCCCCGGCGCGATGCGCGGGCTGGTGTCCGAGCGCCAGCTCGGCTCGTACGCCGACCTGGATGTAGCGCGCCGGGGCCTGACCAACGCGCTGGCCGCCTACCTGGAGCAATCCCGTCGGTGACGAACGGCGACATCACGATCCGCCGAGCCGGACCGAACGATTTCGCCCGGGTCGCCGAGATGCACTACCCGGTCTGGCGCCAATCCTGGACCGGCATACTGCCGGACTCGACGCTCGACGTTCTCGGATCGCCGCGGCGCTGGTCGATACTGGCGTACCCGCGAATCCTGCAGCGCCGCGGCTGGAGCATGTGGGTCGCGGAATCCGCCTCCGGGACAATCGGAATGACGATCTTCGGCCCGGATCTCGCGAATCCCGGGCAAGTCGAACTCGACTCGCTCTACATCGCGGCCGAATGCCAACGGCGCGGCGTCGGGCGTCGCCTGCTCGCCACCGCTCTGAGTGAAAGCCCGGCGGGTGACGTCGTCCTATGGTGCGCGGAGCGCAACACGCAGGCACGGATCTTCTACGAGAAGAACGACTTTCACGTCGACGACCGCACCCTGGACTGGGAGCCGCTGCCCGGTGTCAAGGTCGCTCATCTGGGCTGCCGGCTCAGCCGGCGGTGACGCGCCGGCGCAGGTCGTACTGTCCGCGATCGATGTTCGCGAGCATGGCGCGATGTTCGCCCGGCGTGAAGGGCCACACCTCGGGCACCCCGTCTTTGTTCAGGTACCAGCTGTCACAACCGGTGGTCCATACCGTGTCCGGCATCGCGGCGCGCAGCTTGGCGTTGAAGTCCTCGGTCGCGGGCCACGTCGGCTCCACCGTGTCGAATTCCTCACGGCGCCAACGTTGAATCCACCGCAGTATGTGGTCGGCCTGCGATTCGGCGACGGTCGTCAGCGCGAGGTTGCCGACCGGGCTGTGTGGCCCCAGCATCATGAAGAAGTTCGGGAAGCCCGGCAGCGCGACGGTCTGGTAGGCCCGCGGACCGTCGCGCCACACGTCGTCGGCGGCGATGCCGTCGCGGCCGATCAGCTGCATCGGCCGGAAGAACGCATGGGTGTCGAATCCGGTGGCGAGGACGATGACGTCGGCCTCGTGCAGGATGCCGTCCTCGGTGACGATGCCGCGCCGTTCCACATGGTCGATGGCGGCGGTCACCAGTTCGGCGTCGTCGCGCTGGATCGCGCGGTAGAAGCCATTGGACATCACCAGGCGTTTGCACATCGGCGTGTAGTCGGGGGTCAGGGCCCGGCGCAACTCGGGGTCGCGCACCTCGCGCAAGCTGGCGCGGCACAGCGCTCCCATGATCTTTCGGCGCAGGCCCGGCTTGGTCAGCCCGGCGGCGAACAGGTCGTAGCCGAAGCTGTAGCAGCGGTATGCCATCCGATCGAGCCAGCCGAACCTGTTGTGGGTGATGTTGGTGAGCCTGCTGTATCGCGGGTTCGGCAGCCGCAGCACCCACTGCGCGGTGCGCTGGAAGAGCATGACGCGGCCCGCCAAGCCCGTCAGGCCGCAGACGAGCTGCACTCCCGTCGACCCGTTGCCGATGATGGCGATCCGCCGACCCCGCAATTCGACGGAATGATCCCACCGCGCCGAGTGAAAAGCGGTTCCGCCGAAGTCATCCAGACCGGAGATCGACGGCAGGCGCGGGTGATGGAGCACCCCGGTGGCGCAGATCAGGAAGTCGACGGTCGCCTCGGCGCCGGCATCCGTGCGCAGCCGCCAGCGGCCGTCCTCGAATCGCGCATGGGAGATCTCGGTGCCGAACCGGATGCGGTCGCGCAGCCCGAAGCGATCGGCGACGTCGCGGAAATAGGCCTGGATCTCGCGCCCGGGCGAGAACAGGTGCGACCAGTTGGGGTTCTGGGCGAACGTGTACTGGTAGACCCGCGACGGGATGTCACAGACCAGACCGGGGTAGGTGTTTTCCCGCCAGGTCCCGCCGACCTCGTCGGCCTTCTCGTAGACGGTGACATCAGTTATCCCGTTGCGCAGCAGGGCGATCGCGACGCACAACCCCGACATGCCCGCTCCGACGACGGCTACGGCGGGGTCGCGTCGCATGGTCGCCGGTTACTCGGACTCGGCGCGCTGCTTGAGGCGCTGCAAGGTCAGCCGGATGTGTTCGGTGTTGGCGGCCACGCGGTCGGGAACACCGGTGGCCTTGCCGGCGAGCTTGCGGAACCAGCCGGGCCTGCGGTCCCAGGTGCTTTCGGTCACCCGGCAACCGCCGTCGGCCGCCTCGATGTCGTATTGCCAGCGCGCGATCGGGACGACGGTGTGCCGCACGTCGAACGCGAAGACGCGACCCGGTTCCGCATCGGTGACCGTGCACCTGGTGCTCCAGCGCCGCTTGTCGCTTTCGTTGTGACCGGTGAACACGGCCCCGGGGCGCGCCGCATCGCCTTTGCGCCACTGCATGGCCACCGCCTCCTCGGCCAACGAGGCCAGGGTGGGCAGATCGGTGATGAGCCGATACACCACCTCGGGCTGGGCGTCGACCTGCACAGTGGCCGTCACGCACGGGTCAGTCATGCGCCGATCATAGCCAGCACGCCCGGGGTTTCACCTCGATTGCGGCCCATCCGAACTTTCTCCACACTTGAGTGCGAACCTTCCATAGCAAGGGGCATCCATGCGAGTCGGCGTACCGACCGAGACCAAGGTCAACGAGTTCAGGGTGGCCATCACGCCCGCCGGCGTCGCCGAACTGACCCGCCGCGGCCACGAAGTGCTCATCCAGGCCGGCGCCGGGGACGGCTCGTCCATCCCCGACGAGGAGTTCAAGGCGGCGGGCGCCCAATTGGCCGACTCGGCCGAACAGGTGTGGGGCGAGGCCGATCTGCTGCTCAAGGTCAAGGAACCGATTCCGGCCGAATACGGCCTGCTGCGGCAGCGTCAGGTGCTCTTCACCTACCTGCACCTGGCCGCCTCCCGCGCCTGCGCCGAAGCGCTATTGGCTTCCCGCACAACGTCAATCGCGTATGAGACCGTGCAAGCCGCCGACGGCAGCCTGCCGTTGCTGGCGCCGATGAGCGAGGTCGCCGGTCGGCTCTCGGCGCAGGTCGGCTCCTACCATCTGATGCGGTCACACGGCGGGCGCGGTGTGCTGATGGGCGGGGTCCCGGGCGTCAAACCCGCCGACGTCGTGGTGATCGGCGCGGGCACGGCCGGTTACAACGCCGCCCGCGTCGCAAATGGCATGGGCGCGAGCGTGACGGTTCTCGACGTCAACATCAACAAGCTCCGACTGCTCGACGCCGAGTTCGGCGGACAGGTCCGCACGCGCTACTCGTCGGCGTACGAGCTGGAGGGCACCGTCACCCGCGCCGACCTGCTGATCGGGGCGGTCCTGTTGCCGGGCGCCAAGGCCCCGGAACTGGTCTCGAATTCGCTTGTCGCGCAGATGAAGCCGGGTGCGGTGCTGGTGGATATCTCCATCGACCAGGGCGGCTGCTTCGCGGATTCCCGGCCGACCACGCACGATGACCCGACGTTCACCGTGCACGACACGCAGTTCTATTGTGTGGCGAACATGCCCAGCGCGGTGCCCAAGACGTCGACCGTGGCGCTGACCAACGCGACGATGCCGTACGTGCTCGAACTGGCCGACCGTGGCTGGCGGGCGGCGTGCCGATCGGATCCCGCTCTGGCGAAAGGCCTTTCGACGCACGACGGTGGGCTGCTGTCCGAACGGGTTGCCGCCGACCTGGGCCTGCCGTTCACCGATCCGGCGAGCCTGCTCGCCCAGTCGGCCTAGTCGGCCTCAACCAGGCCGGCGATGATGTCGGCCGCCGCCCCGGGTTGGGCCTCCTTGAACGACGTTCCGGCCCATAGCGGTATCCCGTTCGGGTCCTCCATGGCGGCCGCCGCCTCGCGGATCGGCGAGGTCATCTGGTTGACCTCCGGGTAGCCCAGCGGCGCCACGTTGTCGAGCAGCCGGGTGAAGTTGTTCTCCAGGCCGCGCGCGTAGCGGCCCGAGAAGGCGCGCGTGACAACGGTGGTGCCGAAGACCGGATTCTTCAGGGCGGTGCGGTGCGCGGTGCTGGTGCCCGCTTCGTCGCTGAGCAGCAGCGCGGTGCCGACCTGCGCGGCCACCGCGCCCCGCTGCAGCGCGGCGGCGACGTCGCGGGCGTTACCCAAGCCGCCGGCCGCGACGAGCGGCACGTCGTGGGCGCTGCGGATCCGGGTGATCAGTTGGTGCAGCGACTCGCTGCTTGGCTCCATGTCGGGCGCGAAGGTGCCCCGGTGGCCGCCCGCGTCGGGACCCTGAACGATCAGGCTGTCCGCGCCGGCGGAGACGGCCACGCCGGCCTCGTACGCCGACGTCACCGTGACCATGACCAGCAGGCCCAGCGCCCCCAACCGCCGGATGACGTCGGGCGGCGGGACACCGAAGGTGAACGACACCAGCTCGGGCCGCACGTCGGCCACCACCTCGAGCTTGCGCTCCCAGTCGTCGTCGTCACCGTAGTGCGGGTGGCCGACCTCGACCTGGTAGTAGTCGGCGATCTCTTCGAGTTCTTCGGCGTAGTAGTCCAGCGCCACCCAGTCGGCGACGCTGGGTTGGGGAACGAACAGGTTGACGCCCAGCGGGCCGGTGGTGGCCGCGCGCGCGGCCGCGATGTCCTCGGCGAACCGGTCCGCGCTTCGGTGACCGCCGGGGACGAAGCCGAGCCCACCCGCGTTGGACACCGCCGCGGCCAGTTCCGGCGTGCCCGGTCCGCCGGCCATCGGCGCACCCACGATGGGCACCATGATGTCCCAAAAGCCCAGTACCACGGAGCTAATTTACCATCGCCCGAAGTTGTTGGGGCAGTGACCGTTTGGCGGCATACGGCCCCAGGACGGCCGCGCCATAGGGCTGGCTCAGCAACCGGTGGGCAACCGCGTTGACCTCCTCGACGGTCACTTGGTCGATCTGCCGCAGGGTGTGCTCGATGCTGCGGTGCTCTCCGTAGTTCAGTTCGTTGCGGCCCAGACGGCTCATCCGGGAACTGGAATCCTCCAGGCCCAGGACGAGCCCGCCGCGCAACGACCCCTTGGCGATGCGGCACTCCGCCTCGGTGATGCCGTCGCGGGCCACCGACTCGAGGACCTGCTTGGTCACCTGCATCACCTCGGCGAACCGCTCGGGCTGGCAGGCGGCATAGACCGACAGCGCGCCGCTGTCGGCGAAGATGTCGACCGTCGAGTAGACCGAGTAGGCCAGCCCGCGCAACTCGCGAACCTCTTGGAACAGCCGGGAACTCAGGCCCCCGCCCAGCGCGCTGTGCAGCACCGAGAGCGCCCAGCGGTGTCGCCAGCCACGCCCGGGGGTGCGCACGCCCATACAGACGTGGGTCTGCTCGGCGTCCCGGTTGCCCAGCATCAAACCGGGTCGTCCGGTTACCCGTCCGGCGCCCTTGCGCGGGGCGATGGGCCGGCGCCCGCGAACCAGGTGCGGCCCGAAGTGCTCACGCACCAGCGCGACCACCTCGTCGTGGTCGACGTTGCCGGCCACCGCGACGACCATGCGTTCCGGCGTGTAGCGCCGCACGTGAAACGAGTGCAGTTGGGCACGGGTCATCGATGACACCGACCGCGCGGTGCCGATCACCGGCCGGCCCACCGGGTGGTCGCCGAACATCGCGCCGAGGAACATGTCCCCCAGCGCGTCCTCGGGGTCGTCGTCGCGCATCGCTATCTCTTCGAGCACCACGTCCCGTTCCAGCTCGACGTCTTCGGCGGCGCAGCGACCGTTGAGCACGACGTCGGCCACCAGGTCGACGGCCAGCTCCAGGTCGCTGTCCAGCACGTGCGCGTAGTAGCAGGTGTGCTCCTTGGCGGTGAAGGCGTTCAGCTCGCCGCCGACGGCGTCCATCGCCTGCGCGATGTCCACGGCGCTGCGGGTGGGCGTCGACTTGAACAGCAGATGCTCGAGGAAGTGTGCCGCACCCGCCACGGTGGCACCCTCGTCGCGCGATCCGACGCCGACCCAGACGCCGATGGACGCCGAACGCACCGACGGCAGGTACTCGGTGACGACCCGCAGGCCACCCGGAAGCGTGCTGCGGCGCAGCGCGGATTGGCGGTCCGGTTCCGCGTCGGCGATCTGCTTACCCCGGCGCAGGGCGCCCGCACGAGTCGGACGCGGCCGGGGTACGTCAGTTGCTGGCGGTCGCGGCATCGGCGGGGGCGGGCGCCCCGGCATCGGCGGGGGCGGCGCTGTCTTCCTCGACCAAGACGAGGGAGATCTTGCCGCGCTTGTCGATGTCGGCGATCTCGACCCGCAGTTTGTCCCCGACGTTCACGACGTCCTCGACCTTCGCGATGCGCTTGCCCCTGCCGAGCTTGGAGATGTGCACCAGGCCGTCACGCCCGGGCAGCAGGGACACGAAGGCCCCGAAATCGGTGGTCTTGACCACGGTTCCGAGGAACCGCTCGCCCACGGTCGGCAGCTGCGGGTTGGCGATGGCGTTGATCCGGTCGATCGCGGCCTGCGCCGAGGGGCCGTTGGTGGCACCGACGAACACGGTGCCGTCGTCCTCGATGGAGATCTGCGCGCCGGTCTCCTCGGTGATGGCGTTGATGACCTTGCCCTTGGGGCCGATGACCTCACCGATCTTGTCCACCGGGACCTTGATGGTGGTCACCACCGGCGCGTACGGGCTCATCTCGTCGGGCGCGTTGATGGCCTCGGCCATCACCTCGAGGATGGTCAGCCGGGCATCCTTGGCCTGCGCCAGCGCACCCGCCAGGACCTGCGACGGAATCCCGTCGAGCTTGGTGTCCAGCTGCAGCGCGGTGACGAAGTCCTTGGTGCCGGCGCACTTGAAGTCCATGTCGCCGAACGCGTCCTCGGCGCCCAGAATGTCGGTCAGCGTCACGAAACGACGCTCGGCGGCGCCGCCCTCAACTTCGACGTCGTCGGAGACCAGCCCCATCGCGATGCCGGCGACCGGCGCCTTCAGCGGCACACCGGCGTTGAGCAGGGCCAGCGTCGACGCACACACGGATCCCATCGACGTCGAGCCGTTGGAGCCCAGCGCCTCGGACACCTGGCGGATGGCGTACGGGAACTCCTCGACGCTGGGCAGCACCGGGATCAGGGCCCGCTCGGCGAGCGCGCCGTGCCCGATCTCACGCCGCTTGGGCGAACCGACCCGGCCGGTCTCGCCGGTGGAGAAGGGCGGGAAGTTGTAGTGGTGCATGTAGCGCTTGGAGGTTTCCGGCCCCAGCGAGTCGATCTGCTGGGCCATCTTGACCATGTCCAACGTGGTCACACCCAGGATCTGGGTTTCGCCGCGCTCGAACAGCGCGCTGCCGTGCGCCCGCGGCACCACGGCGACCTCGGCGCTCAAGGCGCGGATGTCGGTGGTGCCCCGGCCGTCGATGCGGAAGTGGTCGGTCAGGATGCGCTGGCGGACCAGCTTCTTGGTCAGCGAGCGGAACGCGGCGCTGACCTCCTTTTCCCGGCCCTCGTAGGTCTCGGCGAGCCGCTGGGCCACCTCGGCCTTCAGCTCGTCGGTGCGCTGGTCGCGCTCGGCCTTGGCGCCGATGGTCAGCGCCTTGGACAGCTCGTCGGTCGCCACCGAGGCAACCGAGTAGTAGACGTCCTCGCCGTACTCGGGGAAGACCGGGTAGTCGCCGGTTGGCTTGGCGGCCGCGTCGGCCAGCTCCTGCTGCGCGGTGCACAGCGCGGCGATGAACGGCTTGGCCGCCTCCAGACCCTCGGCCACGACGCTTTCCGTCGGCGCCTGGGCACCGCCCTCGACCAGCTCGATCACGTTCTCGGTGGCCTCGGCCTCGACCATCATGATGGCGACGTCAGCCTTGCCGTCTTGCTCGCCGACGATCCGGCCGGCCACCACCATGTCGAACACGGCCCGCTCGAGCTGCTCGACCGTGGGGAACGCGACCCAGGTGCCGTCGATCAGCGCCACCCGCACACCCCCGACCGGACCGGAGAACGGCAGCCCGGAGATCTGGGTGGATGCCGACGCGGCGTTGATCGCCAGCACGTCGTACAGGTCGTTGGGGTCCAGGCTCAGGATCGTCACGACGACCTGGATTTCGTTGCGCAGCCCATTGACGAACGACGGCCGCAGCGGGCGGTCGATGAGCCGGCAGGTCAGGATGGCGTCGGTGGAGGGCCGGCCCTCGCGGCGGAAGAACGAGCCCGGGATGCGGCCCGCGGCGTACATCCGCTCCTCGACGTCGATGGTCAGCGGGAAGAAGTCGAAGTGCTCCTTGGGGTTCTTGCTGGCGGTGGTCGCCGACAACAGCATGTTTTCGTCGTCGAGGTAGGCGACGACGGCACCGGCGGCCTGCTGGGCCAACCGGCCGGTCTCGAAACGGATAGTGCGGGTGCCGAAGCTCCCGTTGTCGATGGTGGCGGTTGCCTCGAACACGCCTTCTTCAATTTCAGCGACAGACATAGGTGTCCGTACGGCCTTCCTGGGTATTCAGCTATTTCGCGTCGTCACGAGCAAGTGACCGGGGAGCTTCCTAAGGAGAGGAAAGAGTCTGAATGCGGCTACGGCCGTCGATCGAAGCGGCCGACCTGCCCCGGATCCGGAGAGCCCGGCAGCCACTACCGAAGACCGCCCGATACAGACCGGGGCTGCTCCCTTGTGACGTGCACAGTGACACGCTGGAACGGCGCACGCGGATCTGCGCGACCGCACCGTTTGCTCGGGCCGAACCGGCCCAGAACGCTCTCACTCTACACGGGCGGACTTGGCCCACCAGTAGGGCTGGAGGATTGACGGTTTCCGCCCGGGTCAGCGGCGCAGACCCAGGCGCTCGACCAGCGAGCGGTACCGCTCCACGTCGATCTGCGCGACGTACTTGAGCAGCCTGCGGCGCCGCCCGACCAGCAGGAGCAGGCCCCGCCGGGAGTGGTGATCGTGCTTGTGCACCTTCAGGTGCTCGGTCAGGTCGGCGATCCGCTTGGTCAGCAGCGCGACCTGTGCCTCCGGGGAACCGGTGTCGGTGTCATGCAGGCCGTAGGTGCCCAGGATTTCCTTTTTCTGCTCGGCTGTCAGCGCCACGAAAAAATCTCCATCAATCGGTGCCGCGAAAATTTCGCACGTGGCCGCCGCGGACTGCAGCACACGCCGTATGGGGAGCGAGTCTATCAGCGGCGGTGATGTCCGCCGAAATCCGCACGCTAACGCAGGCTAAGCCGAGAGGATCGTGCGGGCCCGTTCGGTGTCCTTGCCCATCGCTTCGACCAGATCGCGCACCGAGTCGAACTTGCGCTGCCCGCGGATGCGCGCGACGAAGTCCAGCGCCACGTACTGGCCATAGAGGTCGGCGGTGGTGTCCAGGACGAAGGCCTCGACGGTGCGGGTGCGTCCGGAGAAGGTCGGGTTGGTGCCGACGGACACCGCGGCCTGATAGCGCTCGCCCGGAACGACGGTGCCCGTCACCGGCCCGTGCCCGAGCAGGGTGAACCAGGCGGCGTATACCCCGTCGGCCGGGATGGCCGAATACATCGGCGGCGCCACGTTGGCGGTCGGGAATCCCAGCTCCATGCCCCGCCCCTCGCCCCGGACGACGACGCCCTCGACGCGGTGCGGACGGCCCAGCGCCTCCATGGCCGCCACCACGTCACCGGCGTCCACGCAGGACCGGATGTAGGTGGAGGAGAACGTCACCGTCTCGTTGCTGTGGTGTTCGGACAGCAGCGACATCGACTCCACCGCGAACCCGAAGCGGTCCCCGGCGCGCCGCAGGGTCTCGACGTTGCCGGCCGCCTTCTTGCCGAAGGTGAAGTTCTCCCCCACCACGACCTCCACCACGTGCAGGTGTTCCACCAGCAGCTCGTGGACGTAGCGCTCCGGCGTCAGCTTCATGAAATCGCTGGTGAACGGCATCACCAGGAAGACGTCGATGCCCATCTCCTCGACCAGCTCGGCGCGCCGCGTCAGCGTCGTCAGCTGCGCCGGATGATTGCCCGGGTAGACCACTTCCATCGGGTGCGGGTCGAAGGTCATCAGGACGGCCGGCACGTTGCGCGCCCGCCCGGCCTTCACCGCATGCGCGATCAGTTCGGCGTGGCCCCGGTGTACACCATCGAACACCCCGATGGTGAGCACGCATCTGCCCCAGTCCGTGGGAATCTCGTCTTGGCCGCGCCACCGCTGCACGACCGCAAGCCTACGGCTCCCCGCCGTTCGCCGGGAGATCCGCCGGCGCGAGGGTGTCGAGGAGCACACGATCAGGCTTGGGTTGCCTAAACTTCGTCGTTGTGAGGGGTCGTTGTGAGGGGTCGTCGTGAGGGGTCGTTGTGAGGGGTCGTCGTGAGGGGTCGTCGTGAGGGCTGACGAAGAGCGTGGCGGTCTCACCGCGGTCGGCCAGGACTACCTCAAGGTCATCTGGAACGCCCAGGAGTGGTCCCCCAAGGACGCGCCGCAAAAGGTCAGCACCAAGATGCTCGCCGAGAAGATCGGGGTGTCGGCCAGCACGGCCTCGGAGTCCATCCGCAAACTCGCCGAGCAGGGACTGGTCGACCACGAGAAATACGGGGCCGTGACCCTGACCGAGGCGGGCCGGCGGGCGGCGCTGGCGATGGTGCGCCGGCATCGGCTGCTGGAGACCTTCCTGGTCAACGAGCTCGGGTACGGCTGGGACGAGGTGCACGACGAGGCCGAGGTGCTCGAACACGCGGTGTCGGACCGGCTGGTGGCCCGCATCGACGCCAAGCTGGGGTTCCCCCAACGCGACCCGCACGGGGACCCGATCCCGGCCTCGGACGGGCAGGTGCCCACCCCGCCGGCCCGCCAGCTGTGGGCGTGCGGCGACGGGGACACCGGAACCGTGGCGCGCATCTCCGACGCCGACCCGGAGATGCTGCGCTATTTCGCCGACGTCGGCATCAACCTCGACTCGCGGGTGCGGGTGCTGACCCGCCGGGAGTTCGCCGGCATGATCTCGGTGGCGATCGAGTCGGCCGACGGCGCGGAGACGACGGTCGACCTGGGCAGCCCGGCTGCCCGGGCGATCTGGGTGGTCGGCTAAGCCGCACCCGGCTAGCTCAACAGCCCTTTGGCGATGTGGGTGACCTGAACCTCGTTGCTGCCGGCGTAGATCATCAATGATTTCGCGTCGCGGGCGAGCTGTTCCACCCGGTACTCGGCCATGTAGCCGTTGCCGCCGAACAATTGGACGGCCTCCATCGCGACGTCGGTGGCCGCCTCCGACGAGTACAGCTTGATGGCCGACGCCTCGGCCAGCGTCAGCGGTTTGCCCGCCTGCTGGCGCTCGATGGTGTGAAAAACCATGTTCTGCACGTTCATCCGGGCGACTTCCATTTTGGCCAGCTTGAGCTGGATCAGCTGGAACTGCCCGATGTTCTTGCCCCACAGCGTGCGCGTCTTGGCGTAATCCACGCACAGGCGGTGACATTCGTTGATGATGCCCAGCGCCATCATCGCGATGCCGATCCGCTCGGCGGCGAAATTGTCGCGGGCGCTGTCGCGGCCGTCCCCGCCGGCGTGCTGCTCGCTCTCCCCCAGCAGCCGGTCGCGCCCCAGCCGCACGTTGTCGAAGAACAATTCGCCCGTCGGCGAGGACATCATGCCCATCTTCTTGAACGGCTTGCCCTGTGTCAGGCCGGGCATGCCGGAGTCGAGGACGAACACCAACACCGGCCGGTTGCGCTTGTCCGCCGCCTTGTCAGGGTGGGCGTCGCCCTCGTCGAGCTTGGCGTAGACCACCAGGACGTCGGCGTAGGGCCCGTTGGTGATGAAGGTCTTCTGCCCGTTGAGGATGTAATCCTCGCCGTCGCGTTTGACGTGGGTCCTCATGCCGCCGAAGGCGTCCGAGCCGGAGTCCGGCTCGGTGATGGCCCACGCCGCGATCTTCTCCAGCGTCATCAGCCCGGGCAGCCAGCGTTCCTTCTGGGCCAGCGTGCCGCGGCTCATGATGGTCGCCGCGCCCAGGCCCAGGCTGACCGAAACGGTGCTCAGCAACCCGATGCTCACCCCGGCCAGTTCGGAGACCATCATGGCGACCATCGACGCCTGGGCGGCCATCCCGCCGAGACCGCCCGCGGCGTCCGGCTTTTCGCCGTGCGCCTCGCCCGCTTCCTCGGCCCGCTCGCGCTCCAGCATCGACTTGACCGATTCGGCGGCCATCGCGTCGAGACCGAACTGGCTGAAGAGCTTGCGCGCGATGGGATAGGGCGACATCGCGCCGGTCTCCAGCTCGTCGAGGTGCGGACGAATCTCCTTGTCGATGAACTGACGGACCGCGTCCCGGACCATCAGGTCCGCGTCCGACCACCCGATCATGGGCGCGCCGGTCAGCGTTCGGCGCGCTGGTAGGCGGTGACGACGGCCGCCCCGCCCAGCCCGATGTTGTGTTGCAGTGCGGCGCTGACGCCCTCGACCTGCCGCTTGTCGGCGGTCCCCCGCAGCTGCCAGGTCAGCTCGGCGCACTGCGCCAGCCCGGTCGCACCCAGCGGGTGACCCTTCGAGATCAGCCCGCCGGACGGGTTGACCACCCAGCGGCCGCCGTAGGTGGTGTCGCCGTTGTCGATCAGCTTGGGCGCCTCACCCGGGGCGCACAGGCCGAGGGCCTCGTAGAGCAGCAGCTCGTTGGCCGAGAAGCAGTCGTGCAGCTCGATCACTCCGAAGTCCTCGGGGCCCAACCCGGACTGGTCGTAAACCTGTTGGGCCGCTTGAACATTCATGTCGTAGCCGATCAGGTTCTTGGCGCTGCCGTCGAAGGTCGACGCGAAGTCGGTGGTCATGGCCTGACCCACGATCTCCACGGCCTGGCCGGCCAACCCGTGGCTGTCGACGAAGCTCTCCGAAGCCAGGATCGCCGCGCCCGACCCATCCGACGTCGGCGAACACTGCAGCTTGGTCAGCGGGTCGGAGATCATTCGCGACGCCAGGATGTCGTCCAGCGTGTAGGACTCCTGGAATTGCGCGAACGGGTTGTTGGTGGAGTGCTTGTGGTTCTTGTAGCCGATCTTCGCGAAATGCTCTGCGGTGGTGCCGTATTGGCGCATGTGCTCGCGGCCGGCCGCACCGAACATCCAGGGCGCGACGGGCATCGCGAACTCGTCGATCTCGGCCATCGCCTTGACGTGCTTGCCCATCGGCGATTCGCGGTCCTGCGCGCCGCCGCTCAGCGCGCCCGGCTGCATCTTCTCGAAGCCCAGCGCGACGGCGCAGTCGACGATCCCGCCGCGGATGGCCTGCGCGGCCAGGAACAGCGCCGTCGAGCCGGTCGAGCAGTTGTTGTTGACGTTGACGATCGGAATCCCGGTCATGCCCAGCTCGTAGAGCGCCCGCTGCCCGGACGTCGAGTCGCCGGCGACGTAGCCGACGTAGCCCTGCTGCACCTCGCGGTAGTCGATGCCCGCGTCGGCCAGGGCGTTGGTGCCGGACTCGCGCGCCATGTCCGGGTAGTCCCAGCCCTCCCGGCGGCCCGGCTTCTCGAATTTCGTCATGCCGACGCCGACGACGTAAACCTTGTTCGACATAGCGCGCCCCTTCTTCGACAGGCTTGGAGGTCCGCGTCTCAGCCTATTCCTCCAGGGTCGCCGGGCGGATCACGACCACCGACCTGGTGCGCGAGCCGTCGTCGCGCAGCAGCGCGATCACCCGTCCGCCGGCGTCGCAGGCGGCGTACATGCCCTCGATGCCGGCCGGCGAAAGGGGCCGCCCGTTGGCCGTCGCCTCGGCCTCCCCGGCGGTCAGGTCGCGGCGCGGAAAGATCAGCAGGCACGCCTCGTCCAGGGTCAAGGACAGGCCGGGCCGCTCCGCCAGGTCGTCGAGCGAGCGGGACTCGTCCAGCGTGAAGCGCCCGACACGGGTGCGCCGCAGCGCTGTCAGGTGCCCGCCCACGCCGAGCGCGGCCCCGACGTCGCGGGCCAGCGCGCGCACGTAGGTCCCCGACGAGCAGTCGACCTCCACGTCAAGATCGATGACGCCGTCGACGCCGGATCCGGATCGAACGTCGAGCACCTCGAACCGGTCGATGCGCACCGGCCGGGCCGCGAGTTCGACGGCCTGGCCCTCGCGAACCAGCCGATAGGCACGCCGGCCGTCCACCTTGATCGCGCTGACCGCCGACGGCACCTGCTCGATGTCGCCGCGCAGGCCGGCGACCGCCGCGGCGATCGCCTCGCGCGTTAGGTGCGCGGCCGAGACGCTGTGCAGCACTTCCCCTTCGGCGTCCTCGGTGGACGTGGTCTGGCCCAGCCGGATGGTGGCGGCGTAGGACTTGGGGGCCGCCGTCAACAGGCCGAGGATCTTGGTGGCACGGTCGACGCCGATCACCAGCACGCCGGTGGCCATCGGGTCCAGCGTCCCCGCATGCCCGACCCGGCGGGTGGAGAAGATGCGGCGGCAGCGCCCCACCACGTCGTGACTGGTCATCCCGGCCGGCTTGTCGATGACGACGATGCCCGGGCCGTGCGGGCTCGGACTCGGGCTCGGGCTCATAGCACGATGGCGGTCAGCACGAGGTCCCGCTCGACCGACCACCGGCCCCTCAGCGCGGTCAGCGGGGGGCCATCGAGGGCCTGCCCGTCGATCAGGATCTTCGACACGAACACCCCGGTGGTCCCCCCGTCGGGCGGGTCGAGGTCGAACACGACGTGGGCGTCCTCGAAACCCAGCCAGCGCTTGGTCAGCGGGAACCAGGCCTTGTACGTTGCTTCCTTGGCGCAGAACAGGATTCGGTCCCAATGCAGGCCATCGGGCAACGACGCGAGTTCGTGCCGCTCCTCCGGCAGGCTGATCGCGTTCAGCACGCCGTCGGGCAGCACGTCGTGCGGTTCGGCGTCGATGCCCACCGAGCGCACCGCATCGGCGCGACCCACGACCGCACCGCGATAGCCCGTGCAGTGGGTGAGGCTGCCCACCACCCCGTCGGGCCAGCACGGTTCGCCCTTCTCGCCCTTGAGGATCGGCACCGGCGGCAGGCCGAGCTCGCCCAGGGCGACCCGGGCGCAGTGCCGGACGGTGATGAACTCGTTGCGCCGCTTGGCCACCGACCTGGCGATCAGCGGCTCCTCTTCGGGCAGCGGGGCGAGATCGGGCGGATCGGTATACACCTCCGAGTACGCCAGACCGTCCGATGCCGGCAGCACCGAGGAAACCAGCATCTCCCCGGTCATCGGGATTGCCGCTGGCGCAACCGTTCCCGGAACTGCGCGGCCTGTTGCCGCATCTCGGGAGTGATCTCGAAGTGACCGCCGAAGTCGTTGAGATATCCGGGCCCGTATTGCGGATCGGGCAACACCTGGCGCAGCCAGCTGTGCGGCTTGCGGCGCCGCCACTCCCGGGGGTAGCCCACCGACACTTCCTCGAAGCGCACGTCGTCGTACCAGGTGGTGCGCGGAATGTGCAGGTGACCGTAGACCGAACAGACGGCGTTGTAGCGGGTGTGCCAGTCGGCGGTCTTGGTGGTTCCGCACCACAACGAGAACTCCGGGTAGAACAGCGCATCGCAGGGCTCGCGGACGAGCGGGAAATGGTTGACCAGGACGGTCGGTGTCATCCAGTCGAGTTGCTCGAGACGGGCCCGCGTGGTGGCGAGCCGCTCCTGGCACCAGGCCTCCCGGGTGGGATACGGCTCCGACGACAGCAGGAATTCGTCGGTGGCGACCACGTTGCGCTCCCGCGCGATGGTCAAGCCCTCGGCTTTGCTCGTCGCGCCCTCGGGCAGGAAGCTGTAGTCGTAGAGCAGGAACATCGGCACGATCGTCGCCGGGCCGCCGCGCTCGGTCCACACCGGGAAGGGATGCTCGGGTGTGACGACGCCCATTTCGTCGCACATGTTGACCAGGTAGTCGTACCGGGCCTTGCCGAAGATCTGCACCGGGTCACGCGTCGTGGTCCACAGCTCGTGGTTGCCGGGGACCCAGATCACCTTGGCGAATCGGCGGCGCAGCAGGTCAAGGGCCCACCGGATCTCGTCGGTGCGTTCGGCGACGTCGCCGGCGACGATCAGCCAATCGTCCGGCGAGGACGGGTGCAGCGATTCGGTGACCGGCTTGTTGCCGAGATGGCCGGTGTGCAGATCGGAGACGGCCCACAGCGTCGGCTGCCCGCCATTGGTCGATTCGTGCCCCGCATTTTGACCAGCCACGATTAACCAGACTAACGATGCGGGGCCGTGGGCCGGTTGGGGCCGGCCCTTGCCCGCGGCATTAGCCCTTGCTCGCGGCATTAGAACGTGTTCTTGTTTCACTGTGGCCTCGGCGACGCGACTTGTACACTCCCGGGCAAGGAGCGCCGAGCCGTCAGGGGGTGTCGTGTTCGCCAAAGTGCGTCTGATCGGGGCGGTGGGTGCCCTGGTCGCAGCGGCCATAGCAGGCACGCTGGGGTGGCACGGCGCCGCGCCGGGGCCGGCGGGAAGCGGGCGAGTCGAGCTGCGCTCGACCGCGGCGCCGATGGAGACCACCATGAAGAGCCCGATCGTGGCGACCACCGATCCGCGGCCGTTCGACGCCTGCGAGGACATCCCGTTCGACGCGGTGCAGCGGCTCGGGCTGGCCTTCACACCGCCCGAGCACGAAGACGGCCTGCGCTGCCACTTCGACGCGGGAAACTATCAGCTGGCCGTCGAGCCCATCATCTGGCGCACCTACGAGGCGACGCTGCCGCCCGACGCCGTCGAGACCACCATCGCGGGCCACCGCGCCGCGCAGTACTGGGTGCTCAAGCCGACGTATCACAACAGCTACTGGTATTACTCCTGCATGGTCGCGTTCAAGACCAGCTACGGCGTGCTGCAGCAGTCGCTCTACTACTCGACCGTCTACTCCAGTCCCGAGGTGGACTGCATGTCCACCAACCTGCAGCGGGCCAACGACCTCACGCCTTACTACAAGTTCTGAAGGCAGCCCGGGCCTTAACCTGGGCATCGTGAGTATCACCGCGACGCGCACCACCCCGTCCACGCTGCACACCCTGCGACACCTCGGCGGCAAGGCGGTCGGCCGGCTGCTGGGCCTGCCGCCGGCGGCCACCGATTACACCGTGCAGCGCGTCCGGGTGCCCATGCGCGACGGGGTCGATCTGGTGGCCGATCACTACGCGCCGAACACCCCGTCGGCCGCCGGCACCCTGCTGGTCCGGGGACCCTACGGGCGCGCCTTCCCGTTCTCCCTGGTGTTCGGCGCGCTGTACGCGGCGCGCGGCTACCACGTCGTGCTGCAAAGCGTCCGAGGGACGTTCGGGTCGGGCGGGGATTTCGAGCCGATGGCCAACGAGGCCGCCGACGGCGCCGACACGGTGGCCTGGCTGCGCGAGCAGCCGTGGTTCACCGGCCGCTTCGCCACCGTCGGGCTGTCCTACCTCGGGTTCACCCAGTGGGCGCTGCTGCAAGATCCCCCGCCGGAGCTGGCCGCGGCCGTCATCACCGTGGGGCCGCACGATTTCAACGCCTCGGTGTGGGGCACCGGCTCGTTCGCGATCAACGACTTCCTGGGCTGGAGCGACATGGTTTCCCACCAGGAGGACCCGGTGCGCGCCCGGGCGGCGCTGCGTCAGCTGCAGAACCGGAACAAGGTGGCCCGGGCGGCCCTCGGGCTGCCGGTGGGTGACACGGCCCGGGCGCTGCTCGGTGTGGGCGCGCCGTGGTTCGAGTCGTGGGTCGAGCACGCCGACCCGAACGATCCGTTCTGGGACGCGCTGCGCTGCGGCGACGCGCTGGATCGCGTCGACGTGCCCGTGTTGCTGATCGGCGGCTGGCAGGACATCTTCGTCCGGCAGACGCTGCAGCAGTACGGTCATCTGCGCGGCCGGGGCGTCGACGTCGCGCTCACCATGGGCCCGTGGACGCACAGCCAGCTGCTCACCAACGGGCTGCGCACCTGCATGCGGGAGTCGCTGGATTGGCTGGACGGCCACCTGGGTGGGGCGCCCGGCCCGCACCGGCCCAGCCGGGTCCGCGTCTACGTCACCGGACAGGGCTGGCGCAACGTGGCCGACTGGCCGCCCGCCACCACCGAGCGCGCGCTGTACCTGCGGCCCGGCGGCCACCTCGGTGAGACCGCGCCGACGGACCTGGCGCGGTTGGCGCCGGCGACTTTCCGCTACGACCCCGCCGACCCGACCCCCACCACCGGCGGCCCGCTGCTGTCGCCGAGCGGCGGTTACCGCGACGACAGCCGGCTCGCGGCGCGCGACGACGTGCTGGCCTTCACCAGCCTCACCCTCACCCACGACCTGTGCGTGTACGGAAGCCCGGTCGTCGAGCTGGCGCACGGCGCGGACAATCCCCATGTCGACCTGTTCGCCCGGGTGAGCGAGGTCGACGCCAAGGGCCGGTCGAGGAATGTCAGCGACGGCTACCGGCGGCTGGATGCCGCCGCCAAGAACTCGAGGAAAACCGTCCGGGTCGAACTCGACGGCATCGCCCACCGCTTCCGCGCCGGCTCACGCATCCGCGTGCTGATCGCCGGCAGCTGGTTTCCCCGCTACGCGCGCAACCTGGGCACCGACGAGCCGATCTTGACGGGCCGGGGGTCCAAGCCGGCCACGCACACCGTGCGCTACGGACGATCCCGGCTGCTGCTGCCCGTCGGCCCGCCGGACCTGTCAGCCAACGGCGCGGCGGACGCGCGCGGCGACCTCGGTTAGCGCGGCGGGGTGGTGAACGGGGTCGCACGCCGACGGCGCCCGCACCGGCAGCTCCACCCAGCTCTTGCAGCCGCCGTACTCGGAAGTCCGGGTGATTTCCACCGGCTCGGCCAGGGGGTGCACCGACACCACCAGCACGGCCAGCTTGTGCTTGGGGCGGAAGTCGAGCCGGTCGGCACGCACCGACTCGGCGGTCCAGATGTGCAGATCCTCGATCGCCGCAAGGCCGTCGGGCCGGTCAACCGGCACCGCGGCAACGACTTTCGCGGCCGCCCGGATCACCAAACGATCGTCGGTGCTGTCGGCGGCGGCCGCTTCCAGCAGGTCGCGATGCTCGGGCCGGACGCGCTCCGCGTGGCTGTGCGCGACCGTCGGGAACAACAGGAAGTCGCGTGCGGCCAGCTCGAATCGCTTCTCGCCAATGCCGCCCTTGCGCAACAGCACCCGCTGGCGACCGTCCAGCAGGGCATGCACGGCGGCGCTCCACTCCTTGAGCGCGGGCGTCGTCGCGGTGAGCGTCATTGCGTCCCGGCCAGCCGGGCGAGCACCTCGGGCCGGCGCAACGGCGGGACGGTCTTGGGCGGCTGCCGCCGCCGAGGCAGCGCCGCCAGCAACCGCGTCGTCGTCTCCGTGACCTCGGCAACCGCCGCCTCGAAGGCTTCGGCGTTGGCCGCGCTGGGGCGGGTGATGCCGCTGACCTTGCGCACATACTGGCGCGCCGCCGCCGCGATCTCCTCGGGCGTGGCCGCCGGTTCCAGGCCGCGCAGCTCGGTGATGTTCCGGCACATGCCTCTACGATAGGCGCGGCCGCGACCCTTTACGGTGGTCCCATGACCGACGACATCCTGCTGATCGAAACCGACGAGCGGGTGCGCACCCTGACCCTCAACCGGCCGCAATCCCGAAACGCGCTGTCCTCGGCGCTGCGGGACCGGTTCTTCGGGGCCCTGGCCGACGCGGAAACCGATGACGAGGTCGACGTCGTCATCGTCACCGGCACCGACCCGGTGTTCTGCGCGGGACTGGATCTCAAAGAGCTGGGCGGTTCCTCGGCGCTTCCGGACATCTCCCCGCGGTGGCCGGCGATGAGCAAGCCGGTCATCGGTGCGATCAACGGCGCCGCGGTGACCGGCGGGCTGGAGCTGGCCCTGTACTGCGACATCCTGATCGCCTCGGAGCAGGCCCGCTTCGCCGACACCCATGCCCGCGTGGGCCTGTTGCCCACGTGGGGGCTGAGCGTGCGGTTACCGCAGAAGGTGGGCGTGGGCCTGGCCCGGCGCATGAGCATGACCGGGGACTACCTGTCCGCCGGCGACGCGCTGCGCGCCGGGCTGGTGACCGAGGTGGTGCCGCACGACCAGCTGTTGGGCACCGCGCGACAGGTGGCGGCGTCGATCGTCGGCAACAACCAGGACGCGGTGCGCGCGCTGCTGGCCTCCTATCACCGGATCGACGAGTCGCAGACCGGCGCGGGGCTGTGGCTCGAGGCGATGGCGGCCCGCCAGTTCCGGACCAGCGGCGATGACATCGCCGCCAATCGCGAGGCGGTGCTGCAGCGCGGGCGGGCCCAGGTCCGTTAGGCCTGGTCGCGCCGTTTCGTCAGTTTCTCATCGCCGCGGGCTTGTGGGTGAGCTGGCATCAAGCAATACGATCAGCTGATGCGTGCTGTCGTCGGCGTCATCGTGAAGGGGCTCGCGGGCGCCGTGACGCTCGCGGCGGCCGCGATCGCGGTGCCCGCACCGCACGCGGCCGCGCAACCGCCGGGATTTCCCAACCTGGACGGTTTCACACCCGTCCCGGCGGACGGCTATGTGACCAGCACCGGTCCGGGCACCCCGCCCCGGATCAGTTTCTCCACCCCCTACAACCTGGTGTGTGACTTCTACGGCGGGCCGGCGCCGGCGCCGCAGCCGTCACAGGACATCAAGTGCAAGGGCGACATGCCGGGCATCGACGACGTCCCCGTTCTCGGCGGGCGCCCGCATCCGGGCGATTGCCTGGTGGGTTCCGCCGAGTTCAAGGGACCCGGCTACCAGTTGAGCCGCATGTCCTACGGCGGATGCGACGGCAACCCCCCCGCCCTGCCGCCGGGCGGCAAGTTGCTGGGCGCGGGCCAGAAGTTGACGCACCTGAACGTCACGTGCGCCGTCGGCGCCGACAACCTCGTCGCCTGCCTGGACACCACCAGCGGGGACCACGGGTTCGTGCTGCAACGCTCGGGCAGCTGGTCGTTCTAGCCCAGGGCGGTGCGCAGCGACGCCACGGCGTCGTCGATCGGGCCGCTCGTCGAATAGCCGGCCGCCAGCCGGTGGCCGCCCCCGCCGAACGCGGACGCGATCGCCGCCAGGTCCACGTCGGCCTTGGCCCGCATCGACACCGACCAATGCTGCGGGTCGACTTCCTTGAACACCGCGGCCACCTCGGCCTGCTGGGTGGTGCGCACGATGTCGACGATGCTTTCGACTTCCTCGGGGCGCGAACTCACCCAATCCTGGTATCCGACAACGGCATACACGAGCCCACGGCCGCCGGCCGCGTCGGGCAGCAGGTGCGCCGAGCCCAGCACGCGGGACAGCAGCGGCAGCCAGGTGAAGGGGTGGCTGTCCATCAGCGTTCGGCTGATCGCGGCGTTGTCGACACCGGTCTCGACCAGCCGGGCCGCCAGCCGAAGGGCGCGGGGGCTGGCCCAGCGGAAGGACCCGGTGTCGGTCGTCAGCCCGGCGTAGATGCAATGCGCGACGTCCGGGTCGATCGGCTTGTCCCACGCGTCGAGGATGTCGGCGATCATCATCGTGGTCGAGTCCGCCGCCACGTCAACGAAGTTGGCGGTCCCGAACATGTCATTGGAAGCGTGGTGGTCGATCACCAGTAACTGCCGGCCGGGACCGGCCAGATCACTCAGCGCGCCCAGCCGCTTGACGCTCGGAACATCAACGGTGACAACCAGATCGACGTCGCGCCGTATCGCGTCCGCGCTGACCAGCAGCCGACAACCGGGCAGCGAGGACAGCGACTCCGGCAGCGTCGCCGGCTCGGCGAAACCGACCTCGACGCGCTTGCCGCACTTGTCCAGCACCAAAGCCAGCGCCAGGCCCGCGCCGATGGTGTCGGCGTCGGGGTGGACATGGGCGACCACCGCGACAGTCGCGGCGCCGGAGAGCAATTCGACCGCCCCGCGGACGTCGACGCGCGCCCCGGCTCCCGGGGCGCGGGACAGCTCAGCCTTCGCGTCGGTCGTCGTCACCGGTGTCCTCGTCACTTGACCCCCGGTAGGGATCGGCCTCCCCGGCCGGCTTGGCCCCCGAACGAACCCGCGCCAGGTCCGCGTCCGCGGCGCGGGCACGGGCCAGCAACTCGTCCATCCGCGCCACGGTGTCCAACGTGGTGTCACGGGTGAAGGTCAGCGTCGGCGTGAAGCGCACGCCGGTGCCCGCCCCGACCATGGTGCGCAGCGCGCCTTTGGCCCGTTCCAGCGCGGCCGCGGCGGCGGCGTAGTCCGGCTCGTCGTCCAGGGTGGGGCCCATCACGGTGTAGAACACCGTCGCATCGTGCAGGTCGGCGGTGACCTTCGTGTCGACGATGGTCACCCCGTCCAGCCCCGGATCCTTGATCTCGAACTCGATCGCCGAGGCGACGATCGTGTTGATGCGTTTGGCCAGTCGGCGCGCCCGGGCCGGGTCGGCCATCAGGCGCGCTCCTTTTCGACGAGCTCGTAGGACTCGATGATGTCGCCTTCCTTGATGTCGGAGTAACCCAGCGTCATACCGCACTCGAAGCCCTCGCGGACCTCGGTCACGTCGTCCTTCTCCCGGCGCAGCGAGGTGATCGAGAGGTTGTCGACGACCACGATGTTGTCCCGCAACAACCGGGCCTTCGCGTTGCGGCGCACCACGCCCGAGCTGATCATGCAGCCGGCGATGATGCCGACCTTCGAGGAGCGGAAGATCGCGCGGATCTCGGCGCGACCCAGCTGGTTCTCCTCGTAGATCGGCTTGAGCATGCCGCGCAGGGCCTTCTCGATGTCGTCGATCGCCTGGTAGATCACCGAGTAGTAGCGGATCTCGACGCCTTCGCGATTGGCCAGCTCCGTCGCCTTCCCTTCGGCGCGCACGTTGAAGCCGATGATCACCGCGTCCGACGCCGACGCCAGGTTGACGTTGGTCTCGGTGATGCCACCGACGCCGCGGTCGATCACGCGCAGCTCCACCTCGTCGTCGACCTGGATGCCCATCAGGGCCTCCTCGAGCGCCTCGACCGTACCGGCGTTGTCGCCCTTGAGGATCAGGTTCAGCTGGCTGGTTTCCTTCAGCGCCGAGTCCAGGTCCTCCAGGCTGATGCGCTTGCGCGACCGCGCCGCCAGCGCGTTGCGCTTGCGCGCGCTGCGCCGGTCGGCGATCTGGCGGGCGATGCGGTCCTCGTCGACGACGAGGAAGTTGTCGCCGGCGCCCGGGACCGACGTGAAGCCGATGACCTGCACCGGCCGCGACGGCAGCGCCTCCTCGACGTCGTCGCCGTGCTCGTCGACCATGCGGCGGACACGACCGTAGGCGTCGCCGGCCACCACCGAATCGCCGACCCGCAGCGTGCCGCGCTGCACCAGCACCGTGGCGACCGGGCCGCGGCCGCGGTCCAGGTGCGCCTCGATCGCCACGCCCTGGGCCTCCATGTCCGGGTTGGCCCGCAGGTCGAGGGCGGCGTCGGCGGTCAGCAGCACCGCCTCCTCGAGTGCCTCGATGTTGGTGCCTTCCTTAGCCGAGATGTCGACGAACATCGTGTCTCCGCCGAAATCCTCTGCGACCAAACCGTATTCGGTGAGCTGTGCCCGGATCTTGGCCGGGTCGGCGCCCTCCTTGTCGATCTTGTTGACCGCCACCACGATCGGCACGTCGGCGGCCTGCGCGTGGTTGATGGCCTCCACCGTCTGCGGCATCACGCCGTCGTCGGCGGCGACCACCAGGATCGCGATGTCGGTGGCCTTCGCGCCGCGGGCACGCATGGCGGTGAACGCCTCGTGACCCGGGGTGTCGATGAAGGTGATCAGCCGCTCGTTGCCCTCGAAGTCGACACCCACCTGGTAGGCACCGATGTGCTGGGTGATGCCACCGGCCTCGGCCTCGCGCACGCTGGCGTTCCGGATGGTGTCCAGCAGCCGGGTCTTACCGTGGTCGACGTGACCCATCACGGTCACCACCGGCGGCCGGGTCTGCAGGTCTTCCTCGGTGCCCTCGTCCTCGCCATAGGTCAGGTCGAAGGATTCCAGCAGCTCGCGGTCCTCGTCCTCCGGGCTGACGACCTGGACGACGTAGTTCATCTCGCTGCCCAGCAGCTCGAGCGTCTCGTCGCCGACCGACTGGGTGGCCGTCACCATCTCGCCGAGGTTGAACAGCGCCTGCACCAGCGAGGCCGGGTTGGCGTTGATCTTGTCCGCGAAGTCGCTCAGCGACGCGCCGCGGGCCAGCCGGATCGTCTCGCCGTTGCCGTGCGGCAACCGCACGCCACCGACGACCGGCGCCTGCATGTTCTCGTACTCGGCGCGTTTTGCGCGCTTCGACTTGCGACCCCGCCGGGGCGCACCGCCGGGACGGCCGAACGCGCCGGCCGCACCGCCGCGCTGACCGGGACGGCCACCGCCGCCACCGCCACCGGGACGACCTCGAAAACCTCCCGGACCGCCGCCACCGCCGGGCGGGGCACCGACCCCGCCGCCACCGCCGCGGTAGTTGCCGCCGCCACCGTCACGGCCGCCGGGCCCGCCGGGTCGGCCACCGCCGGGTCGCGGGGCACCGGGCCGGGCCGGGCGGCCCTGACCAGCGGCACCGCCGGGGCGGGGCGGCATGTTGCCAGGTGATGCGCCGGGGCGCGGACCGCCGGGCCTCGGAGCCCCGGGGCGGGGCGCCATGGGACGCGGGATCGGCCGGTCGACGGGTTGCGCGGAAGAGAACGGGTTGTTGCCGACGCGCGGGGTGCGGACCCCGGGCTTCGGCGCCGGGCCGGGGCGCGGACCCGGCGTCATGCCGGGGTGGGGTCCGGGCTGGCTCTCAGCCTGGCCGGTGGTCGGCTGCCCGGGCGCGGGCGGCTTCGGCTGCGCGGGGGCCGGACGGGCGGGCACCGGGCCGGGGTGCTCCGGCGCTGCCGCGGGCGCGGCCGGGGCCGCTTGCGCGGCGGCGGTCGTCGTCCCGCCGGCGGGGCCACCGGTCGCTTCGCCGTTGCCAATGGCCTTGTCGAGGGCCTGGTCGAGCGATTTGTCCGGCGCCTTGCCGGGAGCCTTGGCGGCCGCCTTGGCCGCGGCCTTTTGGGGAGCCGCCTTGCCGCCTCCGAAGGATTCGCGCAGTCGACGAGCGACCGGCGCCTCCACCGTTGACGATGCGGATTTTACGAATTCGCCCTGTTCATTCAGCCGGGCGAGAACTTCCTTGCTGGTAACACCGAGTTCCTTAGCCAACTCGTGTACGCGGGCCTTACCTGCCACTACATCTCCTGTCTAAGAGGCGACAGTCGTGGGGCCGCGCCTCGGGTTTAGCTATGACGCATGGTCATCGGGACTTCACGGTGTGCTCATGTTCTTTGCTGCCTGTTCTGTTGCCGGGCGAGTCGAGCGCTTCCACGTGCTCGACCAACGCGGATGTGTCCGGTGGACGGTCGATGCGCAGCGCTCTGGTGAGAGCCCGCCGCCGAATCGCCTGTTGCACGCACTGCGGTACGGGATGCAGCCACGCACCCCGCCCCGGCAGGTTACTGCTGGTGTCAACGATCACGGCACATTCGCCGTTCCCGTCCGACACAGCCACCACGCGAAGCAGTTCGACGACCAACTCTCGCTTCCGGCACCCGACGCACGTGCGGACTGGTCCGTCCACACGTCTGTGCGCCCTTTCGGTATCGGGGGCCGAAGGCTCACGCTGGATCACGGCTCAGTCTAGCGTCACTTATCCGATGGTCAGAACCGCCCGAGGGTGCGGGCCGCTCTCACCCGGCGCAGCGCCGTCCGGCCGGGTCACCGCGCTAGCGGTCGTGCGCCATCGGATGGGTGGCGCCGTGTTCGGGGTGGGCCTCCGAATGCGACTCGGATTCACCCGGCGTATCGCCGCGGATGTCGATGCGCCAACCGGTGAGCCGGGCGGCCAACCGCGCGTTCTGGCCCTCCTTGCCGATGGCCAGCGACAGCTGGAAGTCGGGCACCACCACGCGGGCGGCGCGGGCGTTCGGGTCGATGATCGAGACGGAGACCACCTTGGCGGGCGACAACGCGTTGGCGACGAAGCGGGACGGGTCCTCGTCGTAGTCGATGATGTCGATCTTCTCCCCGGAGAGCTCGCTCATCACGTTGCGGACCCGCTGGCCCATCGGCCCGATGCAGGCGCCTTTCGCGTTCAGCCCCGGGACGTTCGATTTCACCGCGATCTTGGAGCGATGGCCGGCCTCCCGCGCCACCGCCACGATTTCCACCGACCCGTCGGCGATCTCGGGGACTTCCAGCGAGAACAACTTGCGCACCAGGTTGGGGTGCGTCCGGGACAGGGTGATCAGCGGCTCGCGCGCGCCGCGGGTCACGCCGATCACGTAGCAACGCACCCGGTTGCCGTGCTCGTAACTTTCGCCGGGAACCTGTTCGGCGGCCGGGATGACGCCCTCGGAGGCTTTGGTCTCGGTGCCCATCCTGACCACGACCAGACCGCGGGCGTTGGCGCGGCTGTCCCGCTGAATGACGCCGGCGACGATCTCGCCTTCGCGGGTGGAGAACTCGCCGTAGGTGCGCTCGTTTTCCGCGTCGCGGAACCGCTGCAGCATGACCTGGCGCGCGGTGGTGGCGGCGATGCGCCCGAAACCCTCGGGAGTGTCGTCCCATTCGCTGATCACATTGCCGTCGTCATCGGTCTCGCGGGCCACCACACGAACGACACCGGTCTTGCGGTCGATCTCGATGCGCGCGTCGTTCTGGTGGCCCTGGGTGTGCCGGTAGGCGGTGAGCAGCGCCGACTTGATCGTCTCGAGCAGCTCGTTGACCGAGATTCCCCGATCCACCTCGATGGCATGCAGCGCGGCCATGTCGATGTTCATGCTCCCGCCTCCGTCCTGTCGGCCTGGCCCGCCAGCTCCAACTCCGCTTGGGCTGGGGCCGAAAACTCCACCTGGACAACGGCTTTGGCAATATCGGCGAGCGGGATCTCGCGCACCCGGTAGTCACGGCCTGCACGGACCACCAGCGCCACGGCTTGACCGTGCGTCTCGCCGACGCGGCCGGTCAGCGCTGAACCATCGGAGAGGACGATGTCGACCTTGCGGCCGCGGGCGCGGCGGAAATGCTTTTCACTGGTCAGTGGGCGGTCCACCCCGGGCGAACTCACCTCGAGCACGTAGCGGTCCCCGACGTCGTCGAGGCCGTCCAGCAAAGCCGACGCGGAGCGCGACAGCGTCGCGATGGTATCCAGATCGAGGGCTTTGTCACCGTCGGCGACCACCATGATCCGCGGCGGGCGCGTCCGGGCATCGATGACCACGTCTTCGATCTCATATCCCGCGCGCGCGAACTCGTCACCGAGTAGCTCGATCACCTGCGTCTGCGAAGGTAGCCCGGTGGTCACGGCGAGCTCCTCATCTTGAGTTGTCCGGTCAGCTGGAGGGCGTCGCCACCCCGCTGGCTTGCGGGCGGCTCCAGTGTCCCGGCGGAACGCGAAGGCTGCCGTTCCGCGAGAGCAGCTATCAACGATACGCCAGGAATGGCGTCTGACGGCGGGATCGCGTCCTGGCTTCGTACCCACCTCCGCGGCGATGGCAGGATGTGTTTGTGGCTAGCGCAGATCCCGTCGTCAACCGGCGGGGTGTGCTCGCCGGCGGGGCGGCTCTGGCTGCGCTCGGGGCCCTCGCCTCCGCCTGCGGCGAGCCCCCGCCCAAGCCCCCGGCCGTCGAAGAGCTGCTGGGGCCGTTGGATCAGGCCCGCAAGGACAGCGCGCTGGCCGGGGCCGCCGCGGCGGCCGTCGGCAATCCGCCGCAGGTCGCCGCCGCGCTGACGGTGGTCGCGAGCCAACGCGCCGCGCATGCCCGCGCCCTGTCCACCGAGATCTCGCGGGCCGCCGGCAAGATCACCACGTCTTCGACAAGCGAGACGAGCAGCCCCGGCCCGAGCCCGGCCGAACCGGCGGGGCCGCCGCCGCCTCCCCCGCCGGTGTCCGACGTGATCAACGCGCTGCGAGCCTCGGCGGACAGCGCCAGCCGCCTGGTGGCGGGTGAATCGGGCTACCGGGCGGGGTTGCTCGCCTCGATCATCGCGTCGTGCACGGCGTCGTACACGGTCGCCCTGGTGCCCGGGGGGCCGTCGATATGAGCTCCGGCAAGGACGCCGACAACGCGGCGCTGTGCGATGCGCTGGCCATCGAACACTCGACGATCTACGGCTACGGCATCGTCTCGGCGCTGTCGCCGCCCAGCGTGAACGGCCTGGTGGTGGAGGGCCTGACCCAGCACCGCCAACGCCGCGACGACGTGATCGCGATGCTGACCGCCCGCAAGGTCAACGCGCCCGTCGCCGCCCCCGGCTATCAGTTGCCCATGCTGGTGGGCAGCGCCGCGGATGCGGCGCGCCTGGCCGCGCGGATGGAGAACGACGGCGCGTCGGCCTGGCGCGTGGTGATCGAGCACGCCGAGACGGCCGACGACCGTGCGTTCGCCGCGACGGCCCTGACGCAAAGCGCCGTGATGGCCGCCCGATGGAACCGCGTGCTGGGCGCGTGGCCGATCACGACGAGCTTCCCCGGCGGAAACGACTAGCGCGCCAAGGTTTTTCGCCGCTATCCGGTCAGAGCCGCCGCGACGTCGGTGGCCAGCGACGGCCCGGTGGCCAGCTCGCGCGTCTGTCCGCTGAAACGGTCGCGCAGCTCGACCACGCCGTTGCCCCAGCCGCGGCCCACCACCAAAATCCATGGCACGCCGAGCAACTCGGCGTCCTTGAACTTGACCCCCGGCGATGCCTGACGGTCATCGAGCAGCACCTCGACGCCCAACCGGTCCAGGTCGGCGGCCAGCGCGGTGGCTCCCGTGCGGGCGTCCGCGTCCTTGTTGGCGATCACCAGGTGGACGTCGAACGGCGCGACCGCCGACGGCCAGCGCAGGCCGAGCTCGTCGTGGTGCTGCTCGGCGATGACCGCCACCAGTCGGGACACGCCGAGGCCGTAGGAGCCCATGGTCAGCCGCACCGGCTTGCCGTCCTCACCGAGCACGTCGGCGGTGAAGGCGTCGGTGTATTTGCGGCCGAGTGAGAAGATGTGCGCGATCTCGATACCCCGCGCCGACACCAGCGGGCCGGCGCCGTCGGGAGACGGATCGCCGTCGCGCACCTCGGCGGCCTCGATGGTGCCGTCGGCCGTGAAATCCCGTCCGGCCACCAGCCCGACGACGTGCCGGCCGGGCTCGTCCGCCCCGGTGATCCAGCTGGTCCCGTCGACCACCCGCGGGTCGACGAGGTAGCGAACACCGTTCTCGCGCAGTGCTTTCGGGCCGATATAGCCCTTCACCAAAAAGGGGTGCCTGGCGAAGTCGGCGTCGTCGAGCAACGCGTAGTCGGCCGGCTCCAGCGCCGCGCCCAGGCGCTTGTCGTCGACCTCGCGGTCGCCGGGCACCCCGATCCCCAGCAGCTCCCACTCCCCGCCGGGCTGGCGCACCTTGAGCAACACGTTCTTCAGCGTGTCGGCGGCGGTGACCGTGCGGCCGAGGTCGGCCGTGTTGGCCCAGTCCACCAGCGTGGCGATCGTCGGGGCGTCGCCGGTGTCGTAAACCTTCGCCTCGGGTAGTCCGTCGATCGGTCGCGCCTCGGGCCGGGCGGTGACGACCGCCTCGACGTTGGCCGCGTACCCCGACTCCAGGCACCGCACGAAGGTGTCCTCACCGACCGGGCTTTCGGCCAGGAACTCCTCGGACGCGCTGCCGCCCATCGCTCCAGACACCGCGGACACGATCACGTAGCGCACCTGAAGCCGACGGAGGATGCGCTGGTAGGCCTCCCGATGCGCGTGATAGGCGGCCTTGAGTCCGGCGTCGTCGATGTCGAAGGAGTAGGAGTCCTTCATCAGGAACTCGCGCACCCGCAGTATCCCCGCGCGCGGCCGCGCCTCGTCGCGGTATTTGTTCTGGATCTGGTAGAGCAACACCGGAAAGTCTTTGTAGGAGCTGTATTCGCCCTTCACGGTCAGCGTGAACAGCTCTTCGTGCGTGGGACCGAGCAGGTAGTCATTGCCGCGGCGGTCCTTGAGCCGGAACACCCCGTCGCCGTATTCGGTCCACCGGTTCGTCGTCTCGTACGGGGCCCGCGGCAACAGGGCGGGAAACAGAATCTCCTGCCCGCCGATCGCGTCCATCTCCTCGCGGACGACACGTTCGATCCGGCGCAGCACCCGCAGGCCGAGCGGCAGCCAGCTGTACAGCCCGGGCGCGACGGGCCGGATGTAGCCGGCCCGGATCAGAAGTTTGTGGCTGGGCACTTCGGCGTCAGCGGGATCGTCGCGCAGCGTGCGCAAGAACAGCTCGGACATCCGGGTGATCACAGCGGGCCAGCCTAACTTGTCGGGGGTCGGGCGATGGCGGGCGCGTGGCCGTCGAGGGACCATGCGCGCTGCAGGAAACGTGATATCGCAGGCGCTATCGGATCCGGCGCAAGGACTATCGGGGCCGGTCGCCAACGGCGACCCGCGGCGTTACAGCTCGCCGGCGTCGATCGCTTCCTTGACCTCTTGCGCGTGGGCCACCTGCGACGGCGTGTAGCCGATCAGCAGCGCCGCGCCGCCGACGACGACGGCCACCCCGGCCACCCACAGCAGGCCGTAGGTATAGCCCTGGTCGAGCGCGTGTAACTGGAGGTCGTTCATGAACTTGACCGGGCCGGTGGTGCCGCCCAGGTACAGCGTGCGTGAGGTGATCACGGCCTGGATGACGGCCAGCACCAGCGGCCCGCCGAGGCTCTGCAGCATCAACGCGATCGCCGAGACCGGGCCGATCTGGTCGAAACCCACGCCGGCGATGGCCGACAGCGTCAGCGGGACGACGCAGATGCCGATGCCGATTCCGCCAATCATGATGGGCAGCACCAGGTTGGGGAAATAGGGCACTCCGCGGTGCATGAACGCCCAGCCGTAGATCATCGCCCAGAACAGCAGAATTCCGCCGCCGATCGTCAACACCCGGGGCGAAAACCGTGACACCAGTTGGGAGGACACGCCCAGGCCGATCCCCATCGCGATGACGAACGGAATGAAGCCGACGCCCGCGCGCAGCGCGCTATAGCCGAGGATGTCCTGCACGTACAGGCCGATGCACACCGTCAGGCTGAACATCAGGCCGCCGGCGAGGAAGATCGCGGCGAAGGTGAAAAGCCGGTTGCGGTCGCGGAACAGACTGAAGGGGACGACCGGGTTCTCCGCGGTGCGCTCGACAATGACGAAGGCGAGAGCGGCGGCCATCGCGACCACGCCCGAGCCGACGGTGGTGATCGAGATCCAGCCCTTCTCCGGGCCCATCGAGAAGGCGAAAACGGCGGCGGTGCACGCCAGCGTGGCCAGCATGGCCCCGGTGGCGTCGAGCTTCATCCGCTCCCGGTTGGTCTCGCGCAGCGCGGTGCGGGCCAGGTAGATCATCACCAGCCCGATCGGCACGTTCACCAGGAACGCCAGCCGCCAGGACACCTCGGTCAGCGCTCCGCCGACGACCAGGCCCATCACCGACCCGATCGCCGTCATCGCGGCGAACACCGCCGTCGCGAAGTTACGGGCGGGCCCCTTGGGGAAGGTGGTGGCGACCAGCGCCAGGCCCGTCGGCGAGGCGATGGCGGACCCCACCCCCTGGGAGAGCCGCGCGATCACCATGGTCGCCTCGTCCCATGCGACCGCGCACAGCACGGAGGAGATGGTGAACAGCGCGACGCCGACGATGAAGGTGCGCTTGCGCCCGATGGTGTCGCCGAGTCGGCCGCCCAGCAGCATCAGCCCGCCGAAGGTGAGCACGTACGCGGTGATCACCCAGCTACGGCCGGCGTCGGACAGGCTCAGCTCGTTCTGGATCCTGGGAAGCGCGACGATGGCGACGGTGCTGTCCATGGTCGCCAGCAACTGCATACCGCCGATGGCGATCACGGCCGCGATGAAGCGACGGGAAGGCAGCCAGGCCGGGTAATACTTGCTGATGCGAGCGGAGGCGGTCTCCGCCGGGCGCGTGGAGCGCACCGGGGCCGGACGATCGGAGCGCGCGGACGTCAAGTTCCGCACAGCGCGCTCACTGTCGTTGAGAGCCGTCATAAAGGGTTACCTTACAGTAATCTTAAGAATCGTTTAAAGCCCGAAAGCCGCCACCGGTCCGATCACGATGATCGCGGGAGGTCGGATGCCCTCGGCGCGGATCTTTTCGGGCGTGTCGGCGAGCGTGGCCCGCAAAGTTTGCTGAGCCGCCGTCGTCCCATGTTGAACGACCAATACCGGCGTATCCGCAGGTCGGCCGCCCGCTATCAGCGCGTCGGCGAAAAGCTCGATGCGTTCGACGGCCATCAGCAAAATAATGGTGCCCGACATCGCGCCCAGCGCATTCCAATTCACTAACGATTCGGGGTGATCGGGCGCCAGATGGCCGCTGACCACGACGAATTCGTGATTTATGGCCCGATGCGTGACCGGAACGCCGGCCAGGGCCGGCACTCCTATGGCGCTTGTCACACCCGGCACCACGGTGACCGGAATCCCGGCGTCGGCGCACGCCAGCACTTCCTCGTAGCCGCGGGCGAAGACGAACGGGTCCCCGCCCTTGAGGCGGACGACGAATTTTCCGGACCGGGCGCGGTCGATCATGACGTCGTTGATCGCGTCCTGCGCCATCGCCCGCCCGTAGGGGATCTTCGCGGCGTCGATGACCTCAACGTGCGGCGGCAGCTCGGCCAGCAGTTCCGGCGGTGCGAGCCGGTCGGCGACCACCACGTCGGCTTGGGCCAGCAGCCGGCGTCCGCGCACCGTGATCAGTTCGGGGTCGCCAGGCCCGCCGCCGACGAGTGCCACCCCACCGCGCACGACGTCGGAGCTCACCGCCCGCTCCGGGGTGATGACCCCGGCCTGCAACGCCTCCCGGATGGCCGAGCGGATCGCCGCGGACCGGCGGTGCTCGCCGCCGGCCAGCACCCCGACCGATAGGCCCTCGTAGCTGAACGACGCCGGTGTCACCGCGGTCCCTTCCACGGCGATGTCGGCGCGGACGCAGAACAGGTGGCGGCGCTCGGCCTCGGCCACCACCGCGGCGTTCACTTGCGCGTCGTCGGTGGCCGCGATCGCATACCAGGCGCCGTCGAGGTCACCGTCGCGGTATTCGCGCAGGGACAAGGTGATTCCGCTCATCGCCTCGACCGACCTGGTGGCGCTGCGGGAGATGACATGGACGTCCGCGCCGCTGGCGATGAGCAACGGCAGCCGGCGCTGGGCAACCGTGCCGCCGCCGACCACGACGACCTTCTTGCCGGTCAGCCGCAGTCCAGCGAGGTAGGCGTTCTCGGTCACCCGGCAAGCCTAATGGCAGCCGATTTTGGCGCCGCGAGCGTAACGCCATGGCGGGTTTGGGCGCGGATTTTTTCGCAGTGGCGTTACATACGCGAGCCGGTGCGGCGGGCGGCGGCGTGCGCGACGAACCGCGCGACCGCGCCCGGCGCCGCGGCCGGATGGGTGTGCAGGTAGGAGGCGTGCACGCCGGCGTGCACGACGCCATCCCGCACGGTATCGACGTCGGTGCCCCGGTACACCCACGCGGGCTGGTAGCTGTCGCTGAAAGTGACCTCGGTCCGGTGGAATTCATGCCCCACCGCCCGCTGCCCGGCGGAATACAGCGGCGAATCGGCCACGGCGACAGCGTCTCGATAGGCCAGCGTCAAGCGCGGGGTGAACCGCGCCGACCCGGCCAGCACTCCGCACATCGGGTGGCCGTCGAGTTCGGTGGCCAGGTAGATGAGGCCGGCGCATTCGGCGTGTATGGGCGCTCCGGCGGCGGCCAGCTCGTTGATCCGCCGGCGTACGGCGTCATTGGCGGAGAGTTCGGCGGTGAACTGTTCCGGGAAGCCGCCGGGCAGCAGCACCGCGTCCGTGCCGTCCGGCAACGGGTCAGCCAGCGGGTCGAATTCGACCACGTCGGCGCCGGCGGCCGCCAGCAGCTCGGCGTGCTCGGCATAGGCGAAGGTGAACGCCTTCCCCGCCGCCATCGCCACGGTCGCCCGCCCGCTCGGCGCCTCCCCCACCGCCGTCACCGGGTCCCACGCCGGGGCGGTCCGGGCGGCGGCGAGCGCCGCCACGGCGGCCAGGTCGACGTGACGAGCGACCAGGTCGGTCATCGCCTCGACCGCGAGCCGCGCCCGTCGCCCGTACTCCACCGCGGTGACCAGGCCCAGATACCTGGTCGGGAGCTCCAACTCGGCGGTGCGCGGGATGGCGCCCAGCACCGCGACGCCCGTCTGCTCGCAGGCCTGCCGCAACACGTGTTCGTGTCGGGCCGAACCGACCCGGTTGAGGATCACGCCACGGACCCGCGTCGCGGCGTCGAACGTCGAAAAGCCGTGCAGCAGTGCGGCGACGCTGTGGCTCTGACCGCGCGCGTCGACCACCAGGATGACGGGCGCACCCAACAGGCCGGCCACCTGCGCGGTGGAGCCGTCCGCGGGGCCGGCCGAGGCCGGCCCGATCCGCCCGTCGAAGAGCCCCATCACCCCTTCGATCACCGCGATGTCCGCGCCGCCGGCGCCGTGGGCGTACAGCGGGCCCACGAGGTTCTCGCCGACCAGCACAGAATCGAGGTTGCGGCCGGGACGCCCGGCCGCCAGGCCGTGATACCCGGGGTCGATGAAGTCCGGACCGACCTTGAACGGCGCCACGGCGTGACCCGCGCGCCGCAGGGCGCCGATCAAACCCGTTGCGACGGTCGTCTTTCCGCTGCCCGACGCCGGCGCGGCGACGACGACCGCGGGGACACTCACCACTCGATGCCCTTCTGCCCCTTGCGGCCCGCGTCCATCGGGTGCTTGACCTTGGTCATCTCGGTGACGAGATCGGCGGCCTCGATCAACCGCTGCGGGGCATCGCGCCCGGTGATGACCACATGCTGGTGGCCGGGCCGCGCCAGCAGGGCGTCCACCACCTCGTCGACATCGACCCATCCCCATTTCAGCGGGTAGGTGAACTCGTCCAGCACATAGAAGTCGTGGCGTTGTCCGGCCAGCCGGCGCGAGATCTCCGCCCACCCGTCGGCCGCGGCCGCGGCGTGGTCGAGTTCGCTGCCCGCCTTGCGCGACCAGGACCAGCCCGCGCCCATCTTGTGCCATTCGACGGGCCCACCGACGTTGTGCTGATCGTGCAGGTCACCGAGTTGGGCGAAGGCGGTCTCCTCGCCCACCTTCCATTTGGCGCTCTTGACGAACTGGAACACCGCGACGGAGAGCCCGACATTCCAGGCCCGCAAGGCCATTCCGAACGCCGCTGTCGACTTCCCCTTGCCGGCGCCGGTGTGTACCGCCAGCACCGGGGTGTTGCGGCGGGCCTTGGTGCTCAGTCCGTCGTCGGGGACTTGAAGTGGTCGGCCTTGGGGCATGAGCGGTTACCTTCCTCAGGCCGCGTTGCGCACGGCGCGCGTCAGCGAGTCCGCGTGCAACTGCTCCAGGCGCACCGCCGGCGCGCCGAGCTGGCGGGCCAGCTGCTCGGCCAAACCCAGCCGCACATAGGACGTTTCGCAGTCCACGACCACCGCGGCGGCGCCCTCGGCCACCAACCGGGCGGCCGCGGCCCGGCTGCGGCCCAACGGGTCCGGTCCCGCGGTGGCCCGGCCGTCGGTGAGCACCACCACCAGGGGGCGTCGGGCCCGGTCGCGCGCCTTCTCCCGAACGATCAGTTCACGCGCGGCGAGCAGGCCCTCGGCGAGCGGAGTCTTGCCGCCGGTGTCGAATCCAGCCAGTCGCCGCCCGGCGATGTAGGCCGACGATGTCGGCGGCAGCAACAGCCGCGCCTCCTGCTGGCGGAACGTGATCACGGCGACCTTGTCGCGGCGCTGGTAGGCATCGCGCAGCAGCGACAACGTCGCGCCGCTCACCGCGGCCATGCGGTCGCGCGCCGCCATCGAGCCCGACGCGTCCACGACGAAGATGACCAGGTTGCCTTCGCGTCCCTCGCGGATCGCCCGCCGGACGTCGTCCGGGCCCGGCCGCAACGGGCCGGCCCCGGCCCGCTCGGCGGCCGACAGCAGGGTGGCGAACAGGTGCAGCCCGTGCGCGCCGGAACCGGTGTCGTTGCCGTCGGCGGCCGCGATCACGCTGCCGGCGGCGTTGCGGGCCCGCGACCGTCGCCCGGGCGCGCCCGCGCCCACTCCGGGCACCGTCAGCGCCCGGGCACGGAAGGTCTTCGATGGGGGCGCGCTGGGTTTCGGCGCCTGGGGCTTCGTCGACCGGGGCTGCGGCGCGTGGGGCTCCTGCGATTGTGGCGAATGATCTCGCGGCGCGGCGTCATTCGCGGTCTCACCGCCTCCGGGCGGGTCGGGCTGCGGCTCAGTATCCTCGTCGCCGGCGCGCGCCAGCGCCTCGTCGAGCTGGTCGGGGTCGATGCCCGGGTCGTCGAAGGGGTCGCGGCGGCGACGATGCGGCAACGCCAGCTCGGCGGCCACCCGGACGTCTTGCTCTTCGACGGACTTGGCGCCACGCCAGGCGGCGTGCGCGGCGGCGGTGCGGGCCACCACGAGATCGGCCCGCATCCCGTCGACGTCGAACGCCGCGCACACCGCCGCGATGCGCCGCAATTCGTTGTCCGGCAACACCACCTCGCCGACGAGCGCCCGCGCCTCGGCGATTCGCCGCGCCAGTTCGGCCTCGGCGTCGGCGTAGCGCTCGGCGAACGCGTCGGGGTCGGCCTCATACGCCATCCGCCGCCGGACGACCTCCACCCGCACGTCGACATCCCGCGAAGCGTGCACGTCGACGGTGAGACCGAACCGGTCCAGCAGTTGCGGACGCAGTTCGCCCTCCTCCGGATTCATCGTGCCGATCAGCACGAACCGGGCCTCGTGCGAATGCGAGATGCCGTCGCGCTCGATGTGCACGCGGCCCATAGCCGCGGCATCGAGCAGCACGTCCACCAGATGATCGTGCAGCAGGTTTACCTCGTCGACGTAGAGCACGCCGCCGTGCGCGCGGGCCAACAGCCCAGGCGAGAACGCGTGCTCGCCGTCGCGCAGCACCCGCTGCAGATCCAGCGAGCCGATCACCCGGTCTTCGGTTGCGCCGAGCGGCATTTCGATGAGGCCGCCGCTCACGCTCCCGGTCGCGGCGGACAGCAACGTCGCCAGTCCACGCACGGCCGTCGACTTGGCCGTGCCCTTCTCGCCCCGGATGAGCGCGCCCCCGATCTCCGGGCGCACGGCGCACAACAGCAGGGCGAGGCGCAGCTGGTCGTGCCCGACGATCGCGCTGAACGGGTACGGCTTCACGGTAGCTCCGTCAGGCCGGAGCCCGGCCGCAGCATCGGCACGTGCGGAACGCCGTCGTCGACGAAATCCTCACCGGCGCGGACGAACCCGTGCTGGGCGTACATGTCGGCCAGATAGGTCTGCGCGTCGATCCGGCACGGGTAGTCGCCCACCTCGGCCAGGGCGGCGCGCAGCAGCCGGGTGGTGTGACCCTGCCCGCGCGCGCTGCGTTTGGTGCACAGCCGGCCGAGCCGGAACGTCTTCTCCCCGCCGGCGTGTTCCTCCATCAACCGCAGCGTGCAGATCACCTCGCCCTCGGGCGTCTCGAGCCAGAAGTGCCGCGTTTCGGCGAGCAGGTCGCGCCCGTCGAGTTCCGGGTACGGGCACGCCTGCTCCACCACGAACACCTCCACCCGCAACTTGAGCAGCTCGTAAAGGGTCTGGGCATCAAGGTCTTTGGCCCAGGACCGACGCAACGCTTCACTCATGACCGAACCCCCGAATCGGACTTCAACCCCAGCACCTCGGTACCCCAGGACCACACCTCGTCGTACAACGCCGGCTCACGGGACAGCTCCACCCCCAGCGACGGCACCATCTCTTTGAGCGCGGGCAGCCAGGATCGGTAGCGGCCGGCGAAGCACCGCTGCAACACCTCGAGCATGGCCGCCACGGCCGTCGATGCCCCCGGGGAGGCCCCCAGTAGCCCGGCGATGCTGCCGTCGGCGGCCGCCAGCACCGTGGTGCTGAAGTCCAGCACGCCACCCTTGCGGCTGTCCCGCCGGATCACCTGCACGCGCTGACCGGCCACTGTCAGCTCCCAGTCGGAATCGGTTGCGCTGGGGGCGAATTCGCGCAACGTATGGATGCGGTCCGGTTCGGACAGCCGCAACTGACCGATCAGGTAGTTGACCAGCGTCAGCTGGGTGAGGCCGACCCCGAGCATGGACAGCGCGTTGTCCGGCTTCACCGAGCGGGGCAGGTCGCTGAGCCTGCCGTGTTTCAGGAACTTCGGCGACCAGCCGGCGTAGGGCCCGAACACCAGCCACGACTTGCCGTTGACGAACCGCAGGTCCAGGTGCAGCGCGCCGAGCGGCGGTGCTCCCGGCGCCGGGACCCCGTACACCTTGGCCCGGTGCGCGGCGGTGAGCGCCGGGTTGCCGGTGCGCAGGAACCGGCCGCCGATGGGGAATCCGGCGAAGCCCCTGACCTCTTTGATGCCGGACTTCTGCAGCAACGGCAGCGCGTCACCGCCGGCCCCGACGAAGACGAATTTGGCGTTCAGCCGGTGCTTTTCGCCGGTGCGGCGATTACGGAGCAGCAGCGTCCAGCCGCCGTCCGATCGCCGGGTCAGATTGCGGACCTCGTGGCCGAACAGCGCGGTCGCGCCGTCCTGCACGCAAAAGCCGATGAGTTGCCGGGCCAGCGCACCGAAGTCGACGTCGGTGCCGTGGGGGGCCCAGTTGAGCGCGGTCGGTTCGGAGAAGTCGCGCTTGGCGGCCATGAACGGCAGCCGGCGGGCGAACTCTTGCGCGTCGTCGACGAATTCGGTACCGGCGAACAGCGGGTTAGGCGCCAGGGCCCGCTGCCGTCGGCGCAGGAACTCGACGCGCTCCGCGCCGCGCACGAAGCTCACGTGCGGGAGCCGGTTGACGAAGCCGGTGTCGGTCAGGATCCCGTTCTCGACGGCGTAGGCCCAGAATTGCCGGGTCACCTGGAACTGCTCGTTGACGCGCACCGCTTTGGTGATGTCGATCGAGCCGTCGGGGTTTTGCGGCGTGTAGTTGAGCTCGCACAGCGCGGAGTGCCCGGTGCCGGCGTTGTTCCAGGGACTGCTGCTTTCCGCGGCGACGGCGTCCAGCCGTTCGACAACGGTCATGGACCAGTCGGGCTGCAGCCGCCGCAGCAACGCACCCAGCGTGGCGCTCATGATGCCCGCGCCCACCAACACGACGTCCGTCCGTGCGGTTCGGGCTAGCGATGACACCTGCTCTTGGTCCTTCCCTCGACTGCGCCGGTCCCCAGGCTATCCCGAGGCGAACCCGGCACGAACGGCATGCGCCTCCCGATGGCCAGCAAAACCTCTAAGCTGGCCTCGTGACTGGCTGGGAGCCCGATGTCCTGCCCGGTTATTGGCAGCGCACCATCCCCCTCGGGGCCGACCCGGTCGGCGAGGGTGAGATCGTCGCGACGCTGATCCGGCGCGGCGAGCCCGCCGGGCCGTCCGGCCCCCCCGGCGCGGGCCACGCGGTGCTGGCGGTGCACGGCTACACCGACTACTTCTTCAACACGGCGCTGGCCGATCACTTCGCCGACCGCGGCTTTGCCTTCTACGCGCTGGACCTACAGAAATGCGGCCGGTCGCGCCGCGACGGTCAGACACCGCACTTCATCACCAGCCTCGACGACTATGACGCCGAACTCGGACACGCCCTGGCGGCCATCCGCGGGCGGGACCGGTCCGCTCAGGTTTTGGTGTACGGCCACTCCTCCGGCGGGCTCATCGTGTCGCTATGGCTGGACCGGCTTCGCCGCGGCGATCCCGCAGCCCACGCCGGTATCGGGGGTTTGGTGCTCAACAGCCCGTTCCTGGACCTGCACGGCCCGGCGCTGCTGCGCCTTCCGGTGACCTCGGCGCTGATCGCCGGCCTGTCCCGGGTGCGGTCCAAGGGGGTGGTCCGGGCTCCCACCGAGGGCGGTTACGGCACCACCCTGCACCGCGACTACCACGGCGAGTTCGACTACGACCTGCAGTGGAAACCGGTGGGCGGCTTCCCCATCACGCTCGGCTGGCTCAACGCCATCCGCCGCGGCCACGCCCGGCTGCACCGCGGACTCGACGTCGGGGTGCCGAACCTGATCCTGCGTTCGGACCACACCGTGCGAGAAACCGGCGACGCGGCGTCGATGCAATGCGGCGACGCGGTTCTCGACGTCACCCAGATCGCCAGGCGCGCCGGCTGCGTCGGCAATCGCAGCACCATCGTTCCGATCCGCGACGCCAAACACGACGTATTCCTGTCGCTGCCGCGGCCGCGGCAGGCGGCCTATCGTCAGCTGGACCGCTGGCTGGACGACTACCTGCGCTCCGATCGCACCGAGTCATCTTCGAGGAAGGGATGACGAGGTGGAGACGTACGACATCGCGATCATCGGAACCGGTTCGGGCAACACACTTCTCGACGATCGCTTCCTCGGCAAGCGGGCGGCGCTGTGCGAGCAGGGCACGTTCGGCGGCACCTGCCTGAACGTCGGGTGCATCCCGACCAAGATGTTCGTCTACGCCGCCGAGGTCGCCACGACGATCCGCGAAGCGGCGCGCTACGGCATCGACGCGCACGTCGACCGGGTGCGTTGGGATGACATCGTCTCGCGCATCTTCGGCCGGATCGATCCGATCTCGATGAGCGGCGAAGACTACCGCCGCGCGTCCCCCAACGTCGACCTGTACAGCCAGCACACCCGGTTCGGACCGGTTCAGCCCGACGGTCGCTACCTGTTGCGCACCGATGCCGGTGACGAATTCACCGCCGATCAGGTGGTGATCGCGGCGGGGTCACGCCCGGTGATCCCACCCGCGATCACCGACTGCGGGGTCGGCTATCACACCAGCGACACGATCATGCGGATTCCCGAGATGCCCGAGCACCTCGTGATCGTTGGAAGTGGCTTCGTGGCAGCCGAATTCGCCCATGTCTTCTCCGCTCTCGGTGTGCGGGTGACGCTGGTGATCCGGGGCGCCACCATGCTGCGGCACTGTGACGACACCATCTGCAAACGCTTCACCCGCATCGCCGCGGCCAAATGGGAATTGCGCACGCACCGCAACGTGGTGGCCGGCACCGACAACGGCTCCGGCGTCTCCCTGCGGCTCGACGACGGGTCCACGCTGAACGCCGACCTGCTGCTGGTCGCGACCGGGCGGGTGTCCAACGCCGACCTGCTGGACGCCGAACAGGCCGGTGTGGAGGTCGAGGACGGCCGAGTGGCCGTCGACGAATACCAACGGACCTCCGCGCGTGGGGTTTTCGCCCTCGGCGACGTCTCCTCGCCGTACCAGCTCAAGCACGTCGCCAACCACGAGGCCCGCGTCGTGCGGCACAACGTGCACTGCGACTGGGACGACACGGAGTCGATGGTGATGACCGATCACCGCTACGTGCCGTCGGCGGTGTTCACCGAGCCGCAGCTGGCATCCGTCGGCCTAACCGAAAACCAGGCCATCGCAAAGGGATTCGACATCTCGGTCGCGATACACGACTACGGTGACGTCGCCTACGGTTGGGCGATGGAGGACACCACCGGGATAGTCAAGCTCATCGCCGAGCGGAACACCGGCCGCCTGCTGGGGGCGCACATCATGGGCCCCCAGGCATCGTCGATCATCCAGCCGCTGATCCAGGCGATGACCTTCGGGCTGACCGCCCCGCAGATGGCCCGCGGCCAGTACTGGATTCATCCGGCGCTGCCCGAGGTGGTGGAGAACGCGCTACTGGATCTGCAGTGAGGTCAGCACCCTGAACGTTTCAGCGGGCGCTTGCCCTCTTGGCACTGCGGGCACAGGCCGTGCAGCGTCAGGCCCGCGGCCTCCGACAGCGCGAAGGAACTGCCCGCCATCGCGTGTTCGAGCGCCGAACTGAGCTGCCGGGCGGGCACCTCGATGATCGAGCCGCATTCGGTACACACGGCATGGTGGTGCGGCGCGGTGGCCATCCCGTAGGTGGTGACGCCGCCCTCGAGCGTCAACGGGTGCAACACCCCCTGCCCGACCAGGGTGGTCACCGTGCGATAGATGGTTGCCACATCGGGCGGGTGGGCGCCGTGCGGCAGGCACGCCTGCACCCGCTTGTGGATCTCCGCCACCGGCAGGTGCCCGTCCACCGGCTCGAGCACCGCCAGCACCTGGATCCGCGACGACATCCGCCGCAGCCCCCGGTCGCGCAGGAGATCGCCGATCCGGGCGGTGACGGACGGGTCCAGTGCCGACGGCTTGGGCGTCACCCGTTCAGTGTCGCGCCGCCCCGCTGGGCGCGCCAGTCTTCGGCCGAATCCGGGCCCCGGATCGGCACCGGCGATACCTGCAATCCACTTGCATCTGGTTGATGACGGCACATACAGTCGTGCCGGTGGTTCCCGCCCGAGGCTGGAAGGACCCCGGTGACCGGTACTGAGCTCGACTGGCGCCCGTCATGGACGACCAAGCTTCGCAGCGCCTTGACTCCGGCGGAGTGGTGGCGCCTCGCAGCGATGTCGGCGGTCATCGTCGCGCTGCACGTGGTCGGCTGGTTCACCCTGATGGGCTTAGTGGCGCCGGCTGGATTCAGCTTCGGCGGCAAGGCATTTGGCGTCGGCGTCGGGCTGACGGCCTACACCCTGGGCATGCGGCACGCGTTCGACGCCGACCACATCGCCGCCATCGACAACACCACCCGCAAGCTGATGAACGACGGGCAACGCCCGCTGGCCGTCGGATTCTTCTTCTCGCTGGGCCATTCCACGGTGGTCTTCGGACTGGCGGTCCTGCTGGCGTGCGGGGTCAAGACGATCGTCGGAGGAGTCCGCGACGACTCCTCGACGCTGCACCACTACACCGGGCTGATCGGCACCGGCGTCTCCGGCGTGTTCCTCTACGCGATCGCCCTCCTCAACGTCGTCGTGCTGGTGGGCATCCTGCGGGTGTTCACCCGGCTGCGCCGCGGCGACTACGACCACGAAACCGACGGAGCCGAACTGGAACGGCAGCTGGACAACCGGGGCCTGATGAACCGATTCCTCGGCCGCTTCACGAAATCGATCACGAAGTCGTGGCACTCCTACCCGGTCGGGCTGCTGTTCGGGCTCGGCTTCGATACCGCCACCGAGATCGCGCTGCTGGTGCTGGCGGGCACCAGCGCGGCCGCCGGGTTGCCGTGGTACGCGATCCTGTGCCTGCCCGTGCTGTTCACCGCCGGCATGTGCCTGCTGGACACCGTCGACGGCTCGTTCATGAACTTCGCCTACGGCTGGGCCTTCTCCAATCCGGTGCGCAAGATCTACTACAACATCACCATCACCGCTCTATCGGTGGCCGTCGCGCTGCTGATCGGCAGCGTCGAACTGCTGACGCTGTTCGCCGAGCAGTTCGGCTGGCGCGGTGCCTTCTGGGACTGGATCGGCGGGTTGGACCTGAACACCGTCGGCTATTTCGTGGTGGGCACGTTCGTCATCACCTGGGCGGTGGCCCTGCTCGTCTGGCGCTACGGTCGCCTCGAACAGAAGTGGACTTCCTCCTGAGCGGGCCCCCGGACACTGCTGCGCGCTCGGGGCGTTCGGGTGTAGAACAGTGCTCATGAGGCTGGGCCGGACGCCGGTGATCGGCGGTGCATGAGCTGTCGCTGTGCGAGGCGATCGCCGGTGTGGCCAAGACGCATGCCGATGGTCGGCACGTCGACGTGGTGCGCGTGCGGATCGGGGCGCTGCGCCAGGTGGTGCCCGAATCGCTGTCGTTCTGCTGGACGCTCGTGCGGGACGCCGAGAACATGCCGGAGGCCGAGCTGGAACTCGAGTGCGTCGCCGCCGAGGTGCGCTGCCGGGCGTGCGGCCGGCGATCGGAGATCACGTCGGCCTGGTCGATCTGGTGTCCGGCGTGCGACAGTTCCGACGTCGAGGTGTTGCGCGGCAACGAATTCTTGGTGACGTCACTGGACGTCTCGTGAAAAACGCCTGTTCCGAACGGATTTGACCATGGGTAGATTTCATCGGCATGACGACGGAACCGTGCACACCCACGAGCACGACGACCCCGATCACCGGCACGGCGATCACGGCCAGTACCAGACCGGTAGGCAGCGCGTCGACGTGCTGGAGGCGATCTTCGCGGAGAACGACCTGCTCGCCGACGCCAACCGGGCGGCGTTCGAGAGCAACGGGGTGCGCACCCTCAACCTGATGAGCTCACCGGGATCGGGCAAGACGACCATCCTGCAGGCCACACTTGACGAGCTCGCCGGTGAGATCGCCATCGGGGTGATCGAGGGTGACATCGCCACCGATCTGGACGCGGCCAAGCTCAGCGGTCGCGGCGCCCAGGTGTCACTGCTCAACACCAGCAACGGTTTTGGCGGCGAGTGCCATCTCGATGCGCCGATGGTGAACCGCGCGCTGCCGGGGCTCGACCTGCCCGCCCTGGACCTGGTCGTCATCGAGAACGTCGGCAACCTGGTCTGCCCGGCGGAGTTCGACGTCGGCGAGCACGCCAAGGCCATGGTCTACTCCGTGACCGAGGGTGAGGACAAGCCGCTGAAGTACCCGGTCATGTTCCGGTCGGTGGATGTGGTGTTAATCAACAAGATTGACTTGGTTCCGTACCTCGACGTCGATGTCGACACCTACATCTCCCACGTGCGCCAGGTCAATGCGGCGGCGACCATCCTGCCGCTCAGTGCGCGCACCGGCGCCGGGATGGCCGCCTGGTTCGGCTGGCTGCGGCGCTTCGCCGCCGAGCCGGCGGTCTAACGGGTCCGTCTTGCAAGGGCTTTGCAGGACGCCGGGACGTCCTGCGCCCGCCGATTGCGCTCGCGGCGGCACGAAAGGCTATGCAACGGTTGTCTAACTTCTTGGTGCCGCAGAAACGTTGACACACTCGGCGGTGAGGAGTAGACCCAGAAATTAGCGCTGCGCAAGTGGGCCGACGGTCGACTCCGGCGGCGCAGGGGCCCCAGCCCGGCTCCGGAAAGCTGCAGCATGCCAACAGAAGCAGCAGTCAAAGCAGAAGAAACATTGATTCATGTTCTATGGATTAATGCGGGGCTCAGTTGTGACGGCGATTCGGTGGCGTTGACTGCCGCCACCCAACCCAGCATCGAGGAGATCGCCTTGGGCGCTCTGCCGGGGCTGCCGAAGATTGCCGTGCACTGGCCGCTCATCGATTTCGAGTGCGGGCCCAACGGGGGGGCGGACGACTTCTTGTCGTGGTTCTTCAAAGCGGACCGCGGCGAGCTGGAACCCTTCGTGCTCGTCGTCGAAGGATCCATCCCCAACGAAAAGATCAAGGACGAGGGTTATTGGTGCGGGTTCGGCAACGACCCGGCCACCGGCCAGCCGATGACCACCAGCGAGTGGCTCGACCGGTTGGCGCCCAAGGCCACCGCGATCGTCGCGGTCGGCACCTGCGCCACCTACGGCGGTATCCACGCCATGGCCGGCAACCCGACGGGGGCGATGGGGGTGCCCGACTACCTGGGGTGGGACTGGAAGAGCAAGGCCGGCATTCCGATCGTGTGCGTGCCCGGCTGCCCGATCCATCCCGACAATCTGTCGGAGACGCTGACGTATCTGCTCTACATGGCGACCGGTCAGGCACCGATGATTCCGCTCGACGACGCACTGCGCCCCAAGTGGTTGTTCGGCAACACCGTCCACGAAGGTTGCGACCGGGCCGGCTACTACGAGCAGGGCGACTTCGCCACCGAATACGGATCGCCGAAATGCATTGTAAAGCTTGGCTGTTGGGGCCCCGTGGTCAAATGCAACGTGCCCAAGCGAGGGTGGATCAACGGCATCGGCGGCTGCCCCAACGTGGGTGGCATCTGCATCGGATGCACAATGCCGGGTTTCCCCGACAAATTCATGCCATTCATGGACGAACCGCCGGGCGGCAAGTTCTCCAGCGCCGCGTCGGGCCTGTACGGCACCGTGATTCGCAGTTTGAGGGGTATCACGGCGCGCACCGTCGACAAAGAACCGCGGTGGCGCCACAACGGTAACCAACTCACCACCGGGGCGCGCCGCACCTGGTAGGTCACCTACCGGGTCGGCGCTCTTCGTTCTGACCATCCGAGCCGTCGGGCGCAAGAGCCCACAGCGGGAAGAAGAAGCGCGATGACAACCATCATTCCGGAACCCACCCACGCCAAGCGGGAACCCGGCCAGCTCGTCGAAATGTCCTGGGACCCGATCACCAGGATCGTGGGCAGCCTGGGCATCTACACCAAGATCGATTTCGAGAACAAAGAAGTCGTCGAGTGCCACAGCACCTCGTCGATATTCCGTGGCTACTCGATCTTCATGAAGGGCAAGGATCCTCGCGACGCCCACTTCATCACCAGCCGCATCTGCGGGATCTGCGGCGACAACCACGCCACCTGTTCGTGCTACGCGCAGAACATGGCCTACGGCGTCAAGCCGCCACATCTGGGCGAGTGGATCGTCAACCTGGGCGAGGCCGCGGAATACATGTTCGACCACAACATCTTCCAGGAGAACCTGGTCGGCGTGGACTTCTGCGAGAAGATGGTCGCCGAGACCAACCCCAGCGTGCTCTCCCTGGCCGAGAAGACTCCGGCGCCGCACGCCGACGCGCACGGTTATAAGACGATCGCCGACATCATGCGCTCGCTCAACCCGTTCAGCGGCGAGTTCTACCGGGAGGCACTGGTGGTCAGCCGCTGGACGCGCGAGATGTTCTGCCTCATGGAGGGCCGCCACGTGCACCCGTCGACGCTGTACCCGGGTGGTGTCGGCACCGTCGCGACCATCCAGTTGATGACCGACTACATGACCCGGCTGATGCGCTATGTCGAGTTCATGAAGAAGGTCGTGCCCATGCACGACGACCTGTTCGACTTCTTCTACGAGGCGCTGCCCGGTTACGAGAAGGTGGGGCTGCGCCGCACCCTGCTCGGCTGCTGGGGCTCCTTCCAGGACCCCGAGGTGTGCAACTTCGAGTACAAGGACATGGAGCGGTGGGGCAACGCCATGTTCGTCACGCCCGGCGTGGTGGTCGACGGTAAACTCCTCACCCATTCGCTGGTGGACATCAACCTCGGCATCCGAATCCTGTTGGGCAGTTCGTATTACGACGACTGGACCGAGCAGGAGATGTTCGTCAAGACCGATCCGCTCGGCAACGCGGTGGACCGGCGGCACCCGTGGAACCAGCACACCAACCCGCACCCGCAGAAACGGGACTTGGACGGCGGCAAGTACAGCTGGGTGATGTCGCCGCGCTGGTTCGACGGCAAGGACCACCTGGCGCTGGACACCGGCGGCGGCCCGCTGGCCCGGCTGTGGTCGACCGCGCTGGCCGGCCTGGTCGACATCGGCTACGTCAAGGCGACCGGCAACAGCGTCAAGATCAACCTGCCCAAGACCGCGTTGAAGGGGCCGGTCGAGTTCGAGTGGAAGATCCCCAAGTACGGCAGCAACACGATCGAACGCGACCGGGCGCGCACCTACTTCCAGGCCTACGCGGCGGCGTGCGCGCTGCACTTCGCCGAGCAGGCGCTCGGCGAGATCCGGGCCGGCCGCACCAAGACGTGGGAAAAGTTCGAGGTGCCCGACGAGGCGATCGGCTGTGGCTTCACCGAGGCGGTGCGCGGCGTGCTCAGCCACCACCTGGTGATCCGGGACGGCAAGATCGCCAACTATCACCCCTACCCGCCCACACCGTGGAACGCCAACCCCCGCGACAGCTACGGCACGCCGGGGCCGTACGAGGACGCGGTGCAGGGTCAGCCGATCTTCGAGGAGAACAGCCGGGAGAACTTCAAGGGCATCGACGTCATGCGCACGGTGCGCAGCTTCGATCCGTGCCTGCCCTGCGGGGTGCACATGTACCTGGGTAAGGGCAAGACCCTGGAAAGACTGCACACGCCAACACAGTCACCCGTCGGGGAGTGACGCATGGCGGATCGCCCGGAGGAACCCCTGATGACCTCAGACAACGAAGCGCAGTGGCGCACGGCGGGCGATCGGATCCAGACCCTTCTGGACTCCTGCGCGGCGAGCGGCGCGGCCGCGCGGGAACGCGCCCAGCAGTTGGTCCGCGAGGTGGTCGGGCTCTACGGGGCCGGACTGGAACGGATCATGCTGCTGGCTGAGGACGGCCACGGCCCCGGCCTGGCCGAGCGGCTGGCCACCGACGACCTGGTGGCCAGCCTGCTCCTTGTCCACGGCCTGCACCCGCACAGCGTGCACCGCCGGGTGTCCGACGCGCTCGACCGGGTGCGGCCGTACCTGGGCTCGCACGGCGGCGATGTCGATCTGCTGGGCATCGTTCCCGGCGAACGGCCGGGGGAAAGCACCGTGCGGCTCGCATTCACCGGCAGTTGCAAGAGCTGTCCGTCGTCGGCGGTCACGCTGGAACTGGCGGTCGAGGACGCGGTGCGCGCGGCGGCACCCGAGGTCTCGTCGATCGAGGTGGTGGCCGCCCAACCGGGGCCAGCCGTGATACCCACGGAGTCGCTTCTCGCACAAGTTCGTTCGAATGCACCGACCGCTTGGCACCCGGTGCCCGAGCTGGCCGTGCTGCGGCCCGGCAAGGTCGCGGGCTATCGGGTCGATGAAACGACGCTGCTCGCCTGCCGCGTCGACGACCGAACTTTCGCCTACCGCGACCACTGCCCCGTGTGTGACGACACGCTCGCCGGTGCCTCGCTGCGCGACTCCTTACTCGAATGCCCGCGGTGCGGGTCGCAATTCGATGTGGTGCGCGCGGGCGCCAGCGCGAACGGCACTCACCTCCATCCCCTGCCGCTGTTGGCCCGCGACGGCGTGCTGTCGGTGGCGTTACCGGCCCGGGACCCCGCACATGTGATGGGCGCCCCGGCATGACGAGCCCGTACGAGGTCCTCACCCGCATCCGCAGCAACCGGCCGGCCCCCGAACCGGCCGGCGAGCGGTGCGAGATGTGCTCGGAATCGATCGCCGACGAACACCAGCACGTCGTCAACGTGGCAGACCGACAGTTGATGTGCGTGTGCCGCGCCTGCTATCTGCTGTTCACCGACTACCGGGCCGAACTCCGCTACCGCGCGGTGCCCGACCGGTATCTGTCGTTCCCGGACTTCGCCCTGGACCGCCGCGCGTGGGAGGCGCTGCAGATCCCGGTGGGTGTCGCCTTCTTCTTCGCCAACTCCGCCCTGGGGCGCACCGTTGCCTTCTACCCCGGACCGGCGGGGGCCTGCGAATCCGAGCTCGCACTGGATGTTTGGGACGCGCTCAGCGGCGCCGACGCCCGGGTGGGCCTGCTGGCCGACGACGTGGAGGCGCTGTTGGTCCGGGTCCCCGAATCCGGTCCGCCGCAGAGCTACCTCGTCCCCATCGATGCCTGCTACGAATTCGTCGGGCGGCTACGCATCCTGTGGCGTGGGTTCGACGGCGGGCAGGAGGCGCGCGAGTTCATCGACGGCTTCTTTTCCCACCTCGACGCCCGCGCAGTGGAGACACCGCCATGATGGACGTCGACTTCTCGGTCCTGGACGTGGCGGCCGAACCGTACACCGTCAGCCCGGTGCTGACCGCGCGGGTCGCCGTGGCCGCCGGCGGTACTCAGGTCGTGGACCCGGTGCACGCGATCGCCCTGCGCTGCCAGGTCCGCATCGAACCGCTACGCCGGTCCTACTCCGACGACGAAGCCGCCGGGTTGACCGACCTGTTCGGGCGGCGCGAACGCTGGGCGAGCACCCAGCGCACCTTCCTCTGGCAGCACTGCACCGCGATGGTGCAGGGATTCACCGGCAACACGACGGTGGCGCTGCCACTGGATTGCACCTACGACTTCGAGGTGACCGCCGCCAAGTACCTGCACGCGCTGGGCGACGGGGCGCTGCCCCTGCAATTCCTCTTCAGCGGAACGATTTTCGTCAAATCCGAACGGGGTTTTTCCGTCCAGCAGGTTCCGTGGGACTGTGAAGACCGCTACGATATGCCGGTCGCGGTCTGGCGGCAGCTGATGGCCCAGCACTACCCGAACGCCGGCTGGCTGCGGCTGAGCCACGAAACCATCGCCGCGCTGGCCGCCTACAAGTCGGCGCACGGGCTGCTCGACCTCGACCACGCGATCACCTCGCTGTTGGACACGGAGCGGGAGACGGCGCGGTGACCGAGGATCGGGACCGGGCCCGCGCCGTCGCCGACGCGGTGCTCTACGAGGGCTACTTGCTCTATCCGTACCGCGGAACGTCGAGCAAGAACCAATCACGTTGGCAATTCGGTGTTCTGGGGCCGCCCGGGGCCGCAGACGCGGGCCTGGGCGAGGACGCCACCCTGGCGGCGCAGTTCCTGGTCGACGGGGCCCGGGAGCTGAGCCTGGTGGTGCGGTTCCTGCAGTTGCAGCACCGCCGGGCCGAGCGCGAAGTCGCCCCCGGCGAATACCAGCCCGTCGACGAGCTGGCGACCGCCGGTGGATCGTGGCTCACCTGGGACGAGGCGGTCGAATGCGAAAGGTCCTTCGGCCCTGTCCCGTTGGACGGCGGGCAGTGGACACTGTCGGTGACGGCGGACGCGGGCACCGACATCGAGTTCCTCGATGCCGGGCGCCTGGTGCGCCAACGACGGGAGGTACGTGGCGTGCTGACGGTCGCCGGCGAGGCGGACGGCGACCTGTGCCGGGTGTCGGTGCGGGTCAGCAACGTCGGCGACGGCGCGCTCGACAAGAACGACTCGATCGCTCGGTCCATGATCGGAACGCACCTCATCGCCGAACTCGAGCGCGGGCAGTTCGTTTCGCTGCTCGAGCCGCCCCCGGCGGCGGCCGACGCGGCATCCCGGTGCAGCCAGCACCGCTGCTTCCCCGTGCTGGCCGGCCCGCCCGGCGCCCGCGACCTGCTGCTGATCTCGCCGATCATCCTCTACGACCACCCCGAGGTCGCCGAACAGAGCGACACCGCCCTGTATGACTGCACGGAGATCGACGAGATCCTCACCCTGCGCGTGATGACCATGACGGACGAGGAGAAGGCACAGGCCCGGGCCACGGATCCGCGAGCGGCGCGGATCATCGACCAGTGTGACGCCATGTCCCCCGAGGCGATGGCACGCCTGCACGGCGTGCTGCGTGATCCCCACGCGAGCTCGGGTCTGGTCCCCGAGATCCCCGAGGGACTCGATTGGTGGGACCCGCTGGCCGACAACGCCGTCCGTCCGGAAATCGACGCGGTGCGGGTGAACGGGATCCGGGTAGCGCGCGGCAGCCGGGTCCGGTTGCGGCCGAGGCGTAACGCCGACGCGCAGGACATCTTCGTCGCCGGCAAGACCGCCCGCGTCACCTCGGTGCACGAGGATGTCGAGGGCAACAAGCACGTCGCGGTCGTCGTCGACGACGATCCGGCCGCCGAGCTGCACGACTGGTACGGCCGTTACCTGTACTTCTCCCCCGACGAAATCGAGCCCCTGGAAGCTCAACGCAGCCCGGCAAACTCGTGAAAGGAGTCTTCAGATGGAGATCTTGGGTTGGATATTCCTCGCGATCATCGCGTTGGTGCTCGCACTCGGATTCGTGCTGGGGGTGGTGTCCATCCCCGACGCCCGCCGCTACCTTCGGCTTAGGCGGATGTAACTTGCCCGGACGGCGGAGATGACAGCGCGCATCCTGGTGGCCGGCATCGGCAACATCTTCCTGGGCGACGACGGATTCGGATCCGAGGTGATCCGCAACGCGGAGATCCCGCACGGTGACCCGAGTGTGCGCGTCACCGACTACGGCATCAGCGGCATGCACCTGGCCTATGATCTGCTCGAGGAATGGGACACGCTGGTTCTCGTCGACGCCGTCCCCAGCCGCGGCAGTCCCGGCACGTTGCACGTCTTCCAGGCCGACCATGAATCGGATTCGGCTGCAACGGGTTTCGATGCCCACAGCATGGATCCGGCCGCGGTGTTCGCCAGCTTGCGGGCGCTGGGCGGCAATCCGCCGTACACGGTCGTCGTCGGCTGCGAGGCGGGCAGCGTCGAGGAGGGCATCGGACTCACCGAGCCCGTCGCCAACGCGGTTCCCCGCGCCGCCCGGGCCGTCGAGGAGATCGTCGCGGCGTTGCAAGCGCATTCGGCCGCAACCAGCCGAGAGGACCGCTGAGCCATGTGTTTGGGGATTCCCGGTCAAGTGATCCGGATGCTGGACGGCTACGAAGGACAACTCGCCTTGGTCGACGTCACCGGCGAACAGCGCAGGGTCAACGTCGGGATGATGCCGGAAGAGACGTTCGCCCCCGGCGACTGGATCATCATCCACATGGGCTTCGCCGTCGAGAAGACGGACCGGGCGGGCGCCGAGCAGGCGATGGCCGGCCTGGAGCTGATGGGCAGGGGCCGCACGGATCCTTTCGACTTCCCGGAGGGCGGCTGAGATGACCCCGTCCCCCCTGCTGCTGCGGCACGACGTTCGGCAGCGCTTCACCGTGACCGGTGTCGTGCAGGGGGTTGGCTTCCGGCCCTTCGTGCACCGCATCGCGACCGAGCTCGGCCTGTCCGGCTTCGTCGGCAATGATTCCGGCGCCGTCTTCCTCGAGGTGCAGGGCGAAGCCGCCCGCATGGCCGAATTCGGCCGGCGCCTCCGCGCCGACGCGCCGCCGCTGGCCCGGATCGGCAGCGTCACGGTCACCGAGCTCGCCGCCGACGCCGGCTGCACGCGCGAGTTCCGGATAGTGGACAGCCGGGCCGTCCCGGGCGGTACGACGCCGATTCCGCCCGACATCGCGGTGTGCGATGCCTGCGTCGCCGAGCTGTTCGACCCGCGCGACCGGCGCTACCGCCACCCCTTCGTCACCTGCACCAACTGCGGGCCGCGATTCACCATCATTCGCGAGCTGCCCTATGACCGACCGGCCACCACCATGTCGGGGTTCGCCATGTGCGAGCGCTGCGCCGCCGAATACCACGACCCGGCGGATCGCCGGTTCCACGCGCAACCGATCGCCTGCCCCGATTGCGGGCCCTCGCTGTGGTTCCGGTCAGCGGCCGGGCGCGTCGAAGGATCCGACGCTGCGCTCGCGGCCACCCAACGCGCGCTGGCCGCGGGTAGGCTGGTCGCCATCAAGGGCGTCGGCGGCTATCACCTGGCCTGCACCGTCAGCGACGGCGGGGCGGTAGCCGCGCTGCGCACGCGAAAGGCCCGCGGCGCCAAGCCGTTTGCCATGCTGGTCCGCGATCTTGAGGTCGCGCGCCGCTACGCCTACGTCGACGACACCGAGGCCGCCGCGCTGCTGGGCCCCGCCCGCCCGATCGTGCTGCTGCGGCGCCGCCCCCCCAACGACAGCGCGCCGGTCGCCGAGGCCGTCGCGCCCGGCAGCCCCTTGCTCGGCCTGATGCTGCCGTACTCCCCCATCCATCACCTGCTGCTGGCACCCGTGCCCGGCGCCGCCGAACCCGCCCCCACCGCGCTGGTGCTCACCAGCGCCAACCGATCCGACGAGCCCATCTGCTTCACCGACGACGATGCGTCAGAACGTCTTCCGGCGCTGTGTGATGCGGTCCTCGACCATGACCGTCCGATCCACGTCCCCTGCGACGACTCGGTGGTGCGCATCGTCAAGGACGGGGAAAGCGGCGCCGAGCTGCCGATCCGCCGCTCCCGTGGCTACGCGCCGCTGCCGGTCGACTTGAAGGTCGCGGGGCCGGGCGTGCTGGCCGTCGGCGGGGAGCTGAAGAACACCTTCTGCCTGACCGACGGCCCGCGCGCCTACCTGTCCGGGCACATCGGCGACATGTCCACCTGGGAGACGCTGCGCGCGTTCGAGCGGGCGGTGAGCCAACTGGCCGAAATACGCGGCGAGCCGGCCCGTTTGGCCGCCGACCTGCATCCCGGATATCACACCCGGAACTGGGCGGAGCGTCGCGCCGGCGGGCGACCGCTGGATCTCGTTCAGCATCACCACGCGCACGTGGTGTCGCTGCTGGCCGAGCACGGACGCATCGGCGAACCCATCGTCGGAGTCTCCTTCGACGGCACGGGTTACGGATGCGACCAGACCATCTGGGGCGGGGAGATTCTCCGGCTGGGGAGCGACAGCCACCGGTTCGTCCGGGCCGGTCACCTGTTGCCGGTGCCGTTGCCCGGCGGTGATGCGGCGGTCCGCAATCCGTGGCGGATGGCGCTGTCGCAGTTGTGGTCGGCGGGCATCGACTGGACCCCCCACCTGGCGCCCGTCGCGGCGGCGGCCCCCGAGGAAATACGCGTCACCCGTGCCCAATTGGAGACGGGGACCGGCTGCGTGCCCTGCTCGAGCATGGGCCGCCTGTTCGACGCGGTCGCCTCGTTGCTCGACGTCCGGCACCGCATCGACTACGAAGGCCAGGCCGCCATCGAGCTGGAGGCGCTGGCGGAGTCGGCGGGTGGCAAAGCCGGGCCGTCGCTGCCGCTGCTGGTGGGTGCCGACGGGGTGATCGATCCCGCCCCCATGGTGCAGGCGTTGGTGTCGGCGCTGTACGCCGGCACGCGGCCGGCGCTGCTGGCCGCGGCTTTCCACGACGCCGTCGCCGACGCCGTCGCCAAGGTGGTCGGTCAGGTGGCCGGCGCCACCCGGCTGGTGGGCCTCACCGGCGGGGTTTTCCAGAACGTGTTGTTGCTGAACGCGTGTCGTCAGCGGTTGCGGCTGGCCGGATTCGAGGTGCTGACCCACCACACCGTTCCGCCGAACGACGGCGGGCTCGCCCTGGGTCAGGCCGCGATCTCCATGCTGACCGCGCTGGAGGAGGGCTGAGCGATGACTACCACTGCCATCGATCGCGGGCTTGGCGCCGAATTGGCCGACGACCTCGCCGCCACCGCATTCACACTCGCCAGGCGCTTCGCCGCGGGCGCCACCATGTGGTCCATCGCGCCATCGTGGGAACCGCACGCGCAGCACATCGCGGTCGAGTTCGTCCACCCGGTGATCATGGGCAAACGGGCCCTGCCCGCGGTGGCGCTGACCGGACCCGACCTGGTGGACCTGGTCCGGGTGTCCGTGCGGCCCGGCGACATCGTAATCGCGGTTTCCGGAGCGGACGACGCGCAGGTCCGTGCGGTGATGCGGCGCGCCCCCGCATGGGGCGCCACCACGATCTGGATCGGCAGCGGCGAACGCCCCTGGGCGGGCGCGGCCGATCACGTGCTCTGGCTCGACGACCCCGATCCGCGGGTGCCCGCGACGGGGGGCTTCGTGCTGTTCTATCACCTGCTGTGGGAGCTGACCCACGTGTGCTTCGAGCACCCCGGTCTGCTCAAACCCGAGTGCTCCGAACCGGTTTGCGTCACCTGCGGCGACGAAGGTCGCCCGGGCGAGGCGGTGACGGCGTCGGCCGACGGGCACGCCGCGGTGCGCACCGCGCGGGGCGTCGAGAACGTGGTGACCACACTGATCGACCCGGTCGCCGCCGGGGACCTGATGCTGGTGCACGCCGGCATGGCGATCGGCAGACTGGACGAGGAGGACGGCTGATGTGCCGCGACGACGACGAAGATGAAGGCGTAGCCGGGATCGAAGGAGTGGCGCAAATCACCGGCGGCGGCGACGAGCCCACCAACTTCCTGTACCCCTTCATCGACGCCCAGGAAGACGATGCCGGGGCGCTGCTGGCCGACCTGGCCGCATCGGCGCGGGCGAAGGCGGCCGAGAGCCTGGCGCTGCGGCGCTCGACGCTGGAAGCCAACGCCGCGTTGCTCGGTCAGGCCGCCGCCGAGCTGGCGCGGCGTTTCGCGGCGGGCGGGCGCATGTTCACCTTCGGAAACGGCGGCAGCTGCACCGATTCCACCACCCTGGCGCGGCTGTTCGCCCGGCCCCCGCTCGGCAAGCCCTTGCCCGCGTGGCCGTTGACCACCGATCAGGCGATCCTGACCGCGCTGGGCAACGACGTCGGTTTCGAGTTGGTGTTCGCCCGGCAGTTGATCGCCCGCGCCGCGGCCGGTGACATCGCGATCGCCATGTCGACCAGCGGTGGTTCGCCCAACCTGCTCGCCGCGCTGGCCGAGGCGCGTCAACGCGGCCTGTACACCATCGGATTCGCCGGCTACGACGGCGGCGCGTTCGCGAACAATCCGAATGTGGACGCCTGCTTCGTCGTTCGTTCGCAAAGCGTGCACCGCATCCAGGAATCGCAGGCGCTGCTGGGCTATCAGCTGTGGCTGAGCGTGCATCAACATCTCGGCGGCGAGCAAGGTTTGGGGGCGGCATGAGCAAGCCGGCGGGTGAATACCTTTCATCGGGGCCCAGGTTCGCCGAGGGCGAGGTGATCGAGCGGATCGAATCGTTCCGCAGGCGCCGCCCCCGCCTACTCGACGACCACGTGACGCTCGCGCACGGCGCGGGCGGCAAGGCCTCGGCGGCGCTGGTGGACGCGGTGTTCGTGGAGGCGTTCCGCAACCCGCTGCTGGAGTCACTGGGCGACAGCGCGGTCCTGACGCTGCCGAGCGGTGAACGCCTGGCGATGTCCACCGACTCATTCGTGGTGCAGCCCAGGCGCTTTCCCGGCGGCTCCATCGGCGCGCTCGCGGTGCACGGCACCTGCAACGACCTCGCGATGGCCGGTGCCGTGCCGTCGTGGATCTCGGCGGCCTTCGTGCTCGAAGAGGGCTTCCCCATCACCGAATTGAAAGAGATCGTCGCGGACATGGCGGCGGCGGCCGCCGAGGCGGGTGTGCGGATCGTCACCGGCGACACCAAGGTGGTGCCCAGGGGCGCCGCCGACGGGATGTTCGTCACCACCGCCGGGGCCGGTGTCATCCCCGCGGGGCGTGCGCTGTCCGCGGCGTCGGTACGGCCCGGTGACAAGCTGCTGCTGTCGGGGTCCATGGGCGATCACGGCATGGCGGTCATGCTGGCGCGGGGCGACCTGGCCATCGAGGCCGACATCCACTCCGACACCGCGTGCCTCAGCCCGCTGGTGGAGCTGTTGCTGCAGGCCGCGCCGTCCACCCGCTGGTTACGGGACGCCACGAGGGGCGGGGTGGGCACCGTCTGCAACGAACTGGCCCAGGCCTGCGGCCTCGGGGTGCTGCTCGAAGAGGAGCGACTTCCCGTGGCGCCCATGGTGAACGGCGCCTGCGAACTGCTCGGCATCGATCCGCTCTACGTCGCGAACGAGGGCAAGTTCGTCGCCGTCGTCGCGCCGGAGGAGGCGCGGGCCGGGCTCGACGCGCTGCGGTCACACCCCTTGGGCGCCGAGGCCGCCGAGGTCGGGGAAATCGTTACCGAACCAGCCGAAAGCGTGGTGCTACGTACCGGATTCGGTGGAACACGGATCGTCGACATGCTCGTCGGCGACCCGCTGCCGCGAATCTGCTAAGGAAGGGAGGCCGGCACATGTGTCTGGGAATTCCGGGTCGGATCGTTGAGATCACCGATCCCGCCAACTATTTGGCGAAGGTTGACGTCAGCGGTGTGCAGCGCACCATCAGTGTCCGGCTGCTCGAGGACGACATGCCCGAGCCCGACGAGTGGGTGCTGGTTCACGTCGGGTTCGCGATGGCCAAGATCGACGAGACCGAGGCGCTGCTGACCCTGGCCGCCGTCAAGAAACTCGGCGACGCCTACGACACCGAAATGGAAGCCTTCGACTCCTCGTCGATCGTCTGACAGGAAGGACCGTCATGAAATTCGTTGACGAGTTCCGTGATCCGGCCGCGGCCCGCAAGCTGCTGAGCGCCATCGGGCGCTTGGCCGACCAGGCCTCGCACGGCGGTGAGCAGTTCAAGTTCATGGAGGTCTGCGGCGGGCACACGCACACGATCTACCGGCACGGCATCGAGCACCTGCTGCCCGACAACGTCGAACTGGTGCACGGCCCCGGCTGTCCGGTCTGCGTGATCCCGATGGGCCGCATCGACGACGCGATGTGGCTGGCCGGCCAGCCCGACGTGATCTTCACCTGCTTCGGCGACATGATGCGGGTGCCCGGGTCGGCCGGCAGCCTGCTGGATGCCAAGGCGCGCGGCGCCGACGTGCGGTTCGTCTACTCGCCGCTGGACGCGCTGAAAATGGCGCTCGACAATCCCGACAAGCACGTGGTGTTCTTCGCGATCGGTTTCGAGACCACCGCGCCGTCGACGGCGGTGACGCTGGTGCGGGCCCGCGAGCTGGGGCTGAAGAATTTCAGCGTGTTCTGCAACCACGTGATGATCGTGCCGCCGATCAAGGCCATCCTGGAGTCGCCGGACTTGCGGCTCTCGGGGTTCATCGGCCCCGGGCATGTGTCGACCGTGGTGGGCAACCGCCCCTACCGGTTCGTGCCGGAGGTGTATCGAAAGCCGTTGGTGGTGGCAGGTTTTGAGCCCCTGGACATTCTGGCCGCGGTCGCGATGCTGCTGACCCAGATCCGCGAGGGCCGCTGCGAGGTGGAGAACCAGTACAAGCGCGTGGTGCCCGAGCGCGGCAACCCGGCCGCTTTGGCGTTGATGGGCAAGGTTTTTGCGCTGCGTCCCCACTTCGAATGGCGCGGGCTGGGCTTCATCTCCCAGAGCGCGCTGCGGCTGCACGACGACTTCGCGGAATTCGACGCCGAGCTGCGGTTCGCGATGCCGGGCGTGCGGGTCGCCGACCCCAAGGCGTGCCAGTGCGGCGAGGTGCTCAAGGGTGTGCTCAAGCCTTGGGAGTGCAAGGTTTTCGGCACCGCGTGCACCCCGGAGACCCCGATCGGCACGTGCATGGTGTCCCCCGAGGGGGCATGCGCGGCCTACTACAACTTCGGGCGCATGCACCGGGACGCGGTCAAGCTGGTGGGGCGCGCTTGACCGGCGACACCAACGGCTCGCAAATCGGCGTCGAGATGTTCGCGCGCTATGCCTACGCGCCCAACGCGCTGGGCTATTGCGGTCCCCCGCTGGGAGCCACCTTGCGCGACGGTTCGGTCGACGAGGTGCGCAGCGCCGCGACCAAATTCTCCGGGGCGTGGCCGTACCTGCGGGTGCTGTCGAGGCTGACCGGGATCGCGGACCCGCTGGATTATCGGCTCGTCGAGTCGTATTGGCTGGGCGGCGGCGCCGGCGCCGACCTGGACCCGCGGGACTTCTTCGAGGCGCTACTGGCGATCATCGGCCCGCAGGCGGGCCGCTACTGGTCCCACCTGACACCGGACCTGGCCGGCGAGGCCGCCGCCAATCACTGCTTCCACGTGTTCGGCGTGTACCCGTGGACGCGGTTCCTGGGCCGGGGCCTGGACGAACATCCGCTGAATGTGCTCGATAACTGCCGCATCACCTGGGGGACCGTGGTTTCCCGTGACCACGGCCGGATCGAGGTGCTGCGCCGAAGGCTGGTGCTCGACGGCGAGTCGCTGGCGCTCTCCGAACCGTCGTCCGGCGTGTTCGACGTCTGGACCGACGGGTACAGCGGGGTGCCCGACGTGGCCGCCGGCGACGAGGTCGCGCTGCACTGGGGTCGGCTGTGTGGCCGGCTGTCACCGCGGCAGGTGCGCGCCCTGGCCGACGGCACGGACCGTCAGCTGCGCGTGACGAGCCACCGACTGGCGCGTGTCTAATTTCATGCCAAACTGGCCCAGTGTCCGGTTCCCTCTGCGACGTGCTGCCCGCGGTCGCCGCGCTGCTCGGCGCGCCGGGCGCCGTCGACAAGCTGGCGCTGGCCGACTGGGTCGGGGGACCCGGCCAGATCGATCGCGTCGCGGTCGTGCTGGTCGACGGCCTGGGCTGGCACCTGCTTGGCGAGCTGGCCGGCAGTGCCCCGCTGCTCGCCGCGGTGCTCGCCCGGCAAACCGGGCATCTCACGGAGCTGACCTGCACCTTCCCGTCGACCACCCCGACCAGCCTGGTGTCGCTGGGCACCGGGGCCCAGCCCGGCGAGCACGGCATCCTTGGCTTCACGCTCAACGTTCCCGGCACCGATCGGGTGCTCAATCACATCCTCTGGCGTGACGATCCACCGCACACCGAGTGGCAGCCGTTACCGACCTGGTTCGGGCGGCTCAACAAAGCCGGCATCGGGGCGCGCGCCGTGCTGCCGGCCGCGTTCATGGGTAGCGGGCTGACCGAGTCGGCGTATCGCGGCGCCGAGTTCCGCCCGATGCAACCCAAGGACGACAACGCGCAGCAACTGGCCGGCGAGTTGCGCGCGGCACCGGGCCTGGTCTACGGCTACACCGCCGCCCTGGACACCGCGGCGCACGCATTCGGCGTCGGATCCTCCCGGTGGCACGAAGCGGCGGCCCGGGTCGACGCGCTGCTGACCCGGCTGGTCGAGACGCTGCCCCCGAACGCGGCACTGCTGGTGACCGCCGACCATGGCGGTTTCAACGTGCCACCGGACGCGCGGGTCGACCTTGATACCGACCCTCGGCTGGGCGCGGGAGTCCGCGTGGTCGCCGGCGAGCCGCGGGTGCGCTACCTGCATACCGAGCCGGGCGCCGCGGCGGATGTGCAGGCGGCCTGGACCGAGGTACTCAACGGCAGGGCGCACGTCTACAGCCGGGAGCAGGCGGTGGCCACCGGGATGTTCGGAACGGTCAACCCGGCGCACCTGGCGCGGATCGGCGATGTCGTCGCCGTCTGCACCGGCGATGCCGCCATCCTGGCAACCGGGCACGAACCGCCGGAAACGGCTCGCCTCATAGGCTTTCACGGCGCGGCAACCCCCGCGGAAATGGCCATCCCGCTCATCGCTTTCAAATCCCCTGCCGCGGATCACTAGTCGCCGTTGCGGCACCTGGCCGTCTCCACCGGACGGGATGGTCACAGCCGAGATTGCGCGACCTTTACGCATTTTCATAGGCGCCCCGCCGGGCCGCCACTCGCCCGCGCTGCTACGGTGGCAGCACAGTGAGTTTCCGGGGTGCAGGCAGACCTTCACGACGGCCGCGACGCCAGTCGGCTCTGGCCGTAATCGCTGCACTGTCCCTTTTCGCCGCCGCCTTCGGATTCTGGGCGCCCCAGGTTGGGGCGATGGCCGACTCGGGGCAGCAGGTGACGGTGGCGGCGGCCATCGACGCCGGGCCGCCGCAATTCAGGGACGGCTCGACACCGCAGCGCCATCCCGACTTCGGCTCCACCCTGAACGATGACAAGGCATTCAAGAGCGCGGGATTGAAGCGCGATCGGCCGCCGACTTTTTCGCTGGCCGCGCCGCGCTGGTCGTGGACGCCGTCGTCGCTCGCGACGGCCACTGGAGCGCAGCGGCGGGTCGACGCATCGCCTTCGCGCGCACCCTCGACCGTCCTTGCAGGTCAAGACCTTTTGGCCAAGCTCTGCGTGTCCCGCCGCTGATCGGCGGGCGGACCACTCGTAGTCGTGTCCGGTCTGGCCTTTGCGCGCCGGTGCGAAAACAACCGCGTTAGCCGGAGCGCCCGAGCCTCTCGGCATGCGCGAACCCCCCAGAACCGATGATGGATGTCGGTCGCTCCAAGAACCAAGGACGTCATGTTTGCAGCCAACTCGGCCCCGTCCACCGGATCCGCGGCCACCGGCCCAGCCCCGACCGTGGGCAGGTAGCGGTGGATTTCGGCGCGCTACCCCCGGAGATCAATACCGCACGAATGTATTTCGGCCCCGGCGCCGGATCATTGCTGACCGCCGCCGCAACGTGGCAGCGGCTGGCCGACCACCTCCGCGACGCCGCGACCAAGTACCTCATTTGCGCGGGGTTGCTGGACGGGTTGCGCGGCCCCGCCGCGGTGCAGATGCGCGGCACGACGGCCCCCTACATTGGGTGGCTGCAGGCCACCGCCGTACTAGCCGAGCAAACCGCCGCCCGCGCCGGCGCAGCCGCCGACGCGTATCAGTGCGCGTTGGTCGCGACCGTGCCCCCGCAGACCATCGTCGCCAACCGGTCATTGCGGAAGTCGTTGGTCGCGGCGAACGGGCTCCAGCAGAACACCCCGGCCATCGCGGCCGCGGAGGGCCACTACGACCAGATGTGGGCGCAGGACGCCGCCGCCATGTACGCCTACGCCAATGCCTCGGCGGCGGCCTCGGCTTTGACACCGTTCACCTCCCCACCCGCCGCCGCCGACGGCGATGAGGTGATATCGGCTGGCGCTGAAATGATTTCGATGCTGCCCGCAGCACTCGACGGGCTGTCCGCGGCGTCTTCCTGGCGGTTCCGTACTGCTGTGCTGGCGATGTCGTCGCCGCTGTCCAAGCTGAGTTCCCTGCGCACCGGGTTCGCCCGGGAGGCCAGCGTGCCCATCGCGGTGGCCATCGGCGGTGCGGCGGCCAAGGCGGGCAGAGCTAACCGCGCCGCGGTGAAGGCGGGTACCGGACGCAGCAACTCGATCCGGGGGCTATCGGTGCCGCGGGCCTGGCTGCCCGCGGCCGGGCCCGACCCGGAGCGCACGCGGCCAACTTCGCCCCGGCGCCCCATACACCAGGTGCCGCGAACGCACACCGGACTTTGATCGTTTTCACAGCTCGCTCGGCTTGCCCGCCAAGCCTCGTGTTATAAATTCGGGCCACTGTGGCAGTCGGAGGCGCTCGTAGAGTTCGGCGATGGCGGTCAGCCATCGCGATCGTTGCGGTGCTCGGCCTGTTCTGCGCGGTCACCGCGGGCTGGGCGTCGCGCGGGACCGCGGTCGCCGTGCTCGGGCTCCCGCAGCCGGCGGCCTTGTCCCAGGAAGCGGCGCATGCCGGCGTGAATGTGCTGCGGGCGCAAGCACACAACGCGCATCCGGTTGCACCGGGGTTGTCGTCCGGCACCTCGCCGGCGCATCACAAGGCCACCAAGAACGCGTGGATGACGCGCGACCGACCGCCGAATTGTGCCCGCTCGTCGCCGCCATCGATCGGGTCGCCGTTACCGACTTCGCTTGCGGCGACGGCATTTCGGCTGCCCCGCGCGCGGTCCGGTGCTTCCGGGGCGGTTCGCACCGACCGGGATCTGTTGACGCGGCTCTGCGTCGCCCGTTGCTGAGGGCGCACCAGCCCGCGGCAGCCGCCGCCGTTGCACTGCCGCAGTGCCAGGTGAACCTGTAACCCGCAGGCCTACGTCCCCCCAAGAGCCCGTTCTCACCACGGCTCATACCGCCGTCGTTAGGCAGAGACAGCAATGAATTTCACGACGCTTCCTCCAGAAATCATTTCCGGCCAACTGCATCACGGCCCCGGCCCGGGATCGATGGCCGAAGCCGCGACGGCCTGGGGCCGCCTGGCCATTCGGCTGCACACCGCGGTCGCCAATTACCGGGCGGTGACCGCGAAGCCGCCGGCCGGATGGGAGGGTCCCATGGCCGCGATGGGACCCTACATCGATTGGCTCAGCGCCACCGCGATACGGGCCGAGCAGGCGGCCACCCGGGCCGCCGCGGCGGCGAGTGCCCACGAAGCGGCGGTGGCGGCGACGGCGCAGCCGTCGACGATCGGCGCCAACCGCGCCCGGCGCAGATCGCTGACCCTCGCGAACCCCCTGGCACTGGCCGGCCCGGCGATCGCCGACACCGAGGCCGACTACGAGCGCATGTGGGCCCAGGACGCCGCGGCCATGTACGCCTACGCCGAGGCCTCGGCGGATGCCGCGGCCATCACGCCGTTCACCTCGCCGCCCGACGCCGGCCAGGGCGCGGCCGTCGGGCCGGGCCCGCGCACTCGGGCGCTGACGTCGGCGCCGGAGGTCGTGTCGGCCGGACGGCAGCTGATCTCGGTCGCCCCCGCCGCCCTGCGGGCGCTGTCCCGGTCACCGCTGGCCACGTTCGATGTCTCGCTCGCTTCGGTGACCTGCCCCCTGTCGAAATTGAGCTCGCTGACGGCGCCGTCGGGTGTCGCGATCGCTCACCTCAATTCGCTCAACAAGGCGGCGGCGCTGCGGTGCCTGCTGCCCAGGCGTGGTGTTCGCGGCGACGCAATCACCGCACAAGTGGGCCGCGCGACGCCGGTCGGGGCGTTGTCGGTGCCACGCACGTGGACGACGGCCGCGACGCCGATGCACGTCTACCGCGGAACGGTGGCGTAGCGCCGGTCAACTCGCGCGCGCGGCATACGACCGCGCGGCGTCCACGACCGCAGCGAAGAGGCGCAGGTCGTCCAGGGTCTGTTCCGGATGCCATTGCACCGCAAGCACAAAGCGGTCACCGGGCAACTCCAGCGCCTCGACGACGCCGTCGGGGTCCCAGGCGCTGACCACCAGGCCCGCACCCACTTTGTCGATCGCCTGATGGTGGTAGCACGCCGCATCGGTGGACTCCCCCACCAGCGCCGCCAGCCGGCTGCCCGCGACCGTGCGCACCGGCAACCTGGTGAACACCCCATTGCCCGCCCGGTGGTCGTCGTGCCCGAGAACGTCGGGCAGGTGCTGGTGCAGGGTGCCGCCGAACGCCACGTTGAGCACCTGGGCCCCGCGACAGATGCCCAGCACCGGCAGGCCCCGCTGAAGCGCGCCGCGCAACAACGCGAACTCCCAGGCGTCGCGGGCGGCGCGCGGCTGATCGGTGGTCGGATGCGGTTGCTGCCCATACGCGGTGGGGTCCAGGTCGTAGCCGCCGGTGATCACCAGTGCGTGCAAGCTGTCGAGGACCGAACCGACGGTGTCGGGTTCCGCCGGCTGCGGTGGTAGCAGCACCGCGGCCCCGCCGGCCCCGACGACACCCTGGAAATAATCGGCCGGCAGATAACCCGCGGGCATGTCCCAGATCCCGGTCTGCACGCGCTCGAGGTAGGAGGTCAGGCCCACCACCGGGCGCCCAGAGGCGTTCGCCACCGCGCATCATCCTTTCCGATCGATGACCGCCGCCAATTCCCGAGCCCCGCTCGACACGGTACAGCCCGGGCGCGATCAGCGCCTCCCGCGGCGGACGTCGCGCGGAGCTGTGGCCAAACCGCTTGTGCGAGTTGAGGTTCCGTGCGCCAAGCCGGGATTACCAGGTACTGGTGCGCAACACGATCTCGGCGGCCAACTGTGCCGTCGACTCCTGCACCGTGCGCCGGCCCAGGTGCACGACGCGGTATTCGGCGTAGACATACTGCTGGCTGGCGCGGGCCACCGCCCGTGCGGCCGGGGTACTGACCAGGACCGTGGTGCCGATCTCCACCGGCGGGCAATGCTCGTCGCGAACCGCGCCGTCGCGATCGGTCGCGCGCGGGTGCCCGCGATCGATCACCACCAGGCCGACGAACCGGCCCAGCTTCGTCGCGGCCAGTTCCCAGGCCAGTTCGCCGCCGGCGCGGTCGCCGACCACCACGGCCCATCCGATGCCCAGTGCGTCAAGGATGCCGACCACCGACTTGGGGGTCAGGCGCGGGTCCAGACCGACGACGACCGTGCGAAGCGACGCGGTGTGCAGCCGCTCGCAGACCGCGTGGTAAGCGGCGGGGACGCGGTCCTCGTCACCCAGGATGACGACCACAACGCCCTGCTCCGGACCGGCCACGGCTACCGGGACGGGGAACCCGTCCAGCGTGGTCATCATCGAGGACATCTACGCACGCTACAACCGAGCGGCCTGCGCGCGCGGAGATTTCCGCAACATCGGCGTGCACTCAGTGGGCTTTGCGTCGCCGTCAATTCCACCTTCACGCCGCGACCACTCGGCGAATGCCCTACGGCCACAACTGACTTGCGATGTGCGGTCGACGTGGCGGCGGACCGTCGAGCAGGCCGAGGACGGCGTCGACGTCGAGATGGGAAGCCAGCAGGTCGGCGAACAGGTCGAGCTGGGCATCGCGTCGCGCGGCGACGTCGGTGTCGGCGCCGACGACGAACCCGTCGCGGCCCGCCGCGGCCGCGACCCGGGTGAGCCACGCCCGGCGGAAGTCGTCGTTGTCAAGCAGGCCGTGCCAGTGCGTCCCGAAGACCGCGCCGCGCGCGAGGCCCTGCGGTGCGCAATCGCGTCCACCCTCCGCGCCGAACCAGCTCTCCTCGGCGCACCGCGACACCCGACCGTGATGGATCTCGTATCCGGCGAGCGGCCGCGGCCACCGGCGCAGAATCTTGGTCTGGCCGAAGGCGATGTCGGCGTCCAACAATCCCAGCCCGGCAACTTCGCCGGCCCCGGATTCCACGGTGTCATCGATGGCCCGGCACAGCATTTGAAAGCCCCCGCAGATGCCCAGCACCGGCTTGCCGGCCGCGGCGTGCGCGGTGATCGCGTCGGCCAGGCCGCGATCGTGCAGCCAGGTCAGGTCGGCGACGGTGGATTTGCTCCCGGGAATGACGATCAGGTCGGTATCGGCCAGGTCGGCGGGTTCGGTGCTCCAGCGCACCATGACGCCCGGCTCGCATGCCAGCGCCTCCACGTCGGTGGAGTTGGAGATCCGCGGCAGCCGGATCGCGGCCACCCGCAGCCACTCGTGCCCGCGCGGCGGTGCCGGGGTGCCGACGACGCGGTGCGCGACCACCGACAGTGAGTCCTCGGCGTCCATCCAGAGCTGGTCGGCGTACGGCAGCACCCCGTAGGTCGGACGGCCGGTCATCGAGCGCAGCTGCCGCAGCCCGGGTTCCAGCAGGGCGGGGTCGCCGCGGAATTTGTTGACGACGAAGCCGGCGATCAGCGCTTGGTCGTCGGGTTCGAGCACCGCCACGGTCCCGAACAGGTGGGCGAGCAGCCCGCCGCGGTCGATGTCGCCGACCACGATCACCGGCAGGTTCGCCGCCCGGGCCAGGCCCATGTTGGCCAAATCCGTGGCCCGCAGGTTGATTTCGGCCGGCGAGCCGGCCCCTTCGCAGATGACGGCGTCGAATTCCTCACGCAGGCAGGACAATTCGTCGGCGACAATCCCGGCGAGGCGGTCGCGGTGCCGCACATAGCCTGCCGCCGTGACCGACTCGGCGACCTGGCCCCGGATCACCAGCTGCGACGTCCGGTCGCTGCCCGGCTTGAGCAGGATCGGGTTGAACCGCACGCTGGGCTCCAGGCCCGCCGCCCGCGCCTGGAGCGCCTGGGCCCGGCCGATCTCGCCGCCCTCGACGGTGACCACGGAATTGTTGGACATGTTCTGGGCCTTGAACGGCGCCACCCGAACCCCGCGGCGCGCCAGCAACCGGCACAAGCCCGCGACCACCACCGATTTCCCGGCGTCGGAGCTGGTGCCGGCGACCAGCAGCGCCCCGTTCAAGGGTTCACGGCAGGGTGAGGATTTCCACGCCGGTGTCGGTCACCAGCAGGGTGTGCTCGAACTGCGCGGTCCACTTGCGGTCCTTGGTGACCACCGTCCAGCCGTCGTCCCAGATCTCGTAGTCCAGGCCGCCGAGGTTGATCATCGGTTCGATGGTGAACGTCATCCCCGGCTGCATGATCGTTGTCACCGAGGGCTGGTCGTAATGCAGCACGACCAAGCCGTTGTGAAACGTCGTGCCGATGCCGTGACCGGTGAAGTCCCGAACCACGTTGTACCCGAACCTGTTCGCGTACGCCTCGATGACGCGGCCGACGACCGACAGCGCCCGCCCCGGCTTGACGGCGTTGATCGCGCGCATCGTCGCCTCTCGGGTCCGCTCCACCAGCAGCCGGTGCTCTTGGGAGACGTCGCCGGCCAGGAACGTCGCGTTGGTGTCGCCGTGCACCCCGTCGATGTAGGCCGTGACGTCGATGTTGACGATGTCGCCGTCCGCGACCACCGTCGAGTCGGGGATCCCGTGGCAGATGACCTCGTTGAGCGACGTGCAGCACGACTTCGGGAAGCCCTTGTAGCCCAGGGTCGACGGGTAGGCACCGTGGTCGATCATGTACTCGTGGGCGATCCGGTCCAGTTCGTCCGTGGTCACCCCGGGCGCAACCGCTTTGCCGGCCTCCTGGAGCGCGCCGGCCGCGATCCGGCCGGCGACCCGCATCTTCTCGATCACCTCCGGCGTCTGCACCCACGGCTCGCTGCCCTCCCGCACGGTCGACTTCCACGCGTACTCCGGACGGGGGATGCGGCCGGGCACCGGCAGAGTCGGGGACAACTCTCCGGGGGAAAGCGCGGTGCGAGCAGGCATGCCGACCAGCTTAATCACGCTGCGCGGCGCGGGCTCGGCGGGCGATCAGCCGAAGCGGCCGCGGATCAACGAGCGCCGCGGCCCCCGGATCGTCACCGAGCCGCACACCACCCGTCCCGTCAACACGACGTGCGGACGCCCTTCGCCCGGCGCGTCTTTGCGGCGGTCGCTGGCGCTGCCCACGTAGACCTCCACGTCGTCGAGCGACGCGCTGGCGCCTTCCGGCAATCGGACCTCCACCGAGCCGAACCGCATGTCGAGTTCGATGACCACCACCGGGCCCGCGAACCGGGCCTTGGTGAGGTCGAGTTCGATCGAGCCCAGCCGGCGGACCAGCGCCAGGCGGGTGGGCACCGTCCACTCCCCGTGGCGTTTGAGCGAGCCGGCCCAGCCGCGCAGCTCGACCCGGTCGGCCGCGGAGGTGACGATGGCGCCCGGGCCGGGCAAGTCCCCGACCAGCCCGTCGAGCTCTCCGCGGGTGCGCGCGTAGGACACCTGCGACGAGCGCTGCTCGAACTCGTCGATGTCGATCAGCCCGAGCGCGACGGCGTTGTGCAGTCGCCGCATCGTGCCGTTGCGGTCGGCGTCCGAGACCCGTAACGCCACCATCTCTCCACCGGTCTCAGTCATGGCCTTTCCTGACGCTCGAACCTCGCCTACCCCCGCAACTTACCGCCGCAACCGGCCGGGGCCACCACGCCGGCGTCAGGCCAGGAAGTCCGGCGGCAGCGATTCGAACATCACCTTGGTCATCCGAACCGCGTATTCCGAGCTGCCGCCCCCGACGATCAGCGCGGCGAACGCCAGGTCGCCGCGGTATCCGGCGAACCAGGAATGCGACCCGCCCGGGAACTCGGCCTCACCGGTCTTCCCGTAGACCGCGCCGCAGCCGGCGATCTCCTTGGCGGTCCCGTTGGTCACCACCAGCCGCATCATGGGCCGCAGCGCGTCCACCATCTTCGGGCTGATCGGCGTGGTATCGCCCTGAACGGCGGTAGGCCGACCCGCGATGAGCTGCGGCGTCGGGGTCTTGCCGGCGGCGACGGTCGCGGCCACCAGGGCCATGCCGAACGGGCTGGCCAGCACCTTGCCCTGGCCGAAGCCGTCTTCGGTGCGCTCGGCGAGGTCCACCGTCGGGGGCACCGACCCGGTCACCGTGGTGATGCCGTCCACCTGGTAGTCCAGCCCGATCCCGTACCGGCTGGCCGCCTGCGTCAGACCCCGGGGCGGCAGCTTGCTGCTGAGCTCGGCGAAGGTGGTGTTGCAGGAGCTGGCGAAGGCCCGCGACATCGGCACCACGCCGAGGTCGAACCCCCCGTAGTTGGGGATCGTCCGGTGCCCGATGTCGACATGGCCCGGGCAGCCCAGCATGGTGTTGGGGGTCGCCATGTCGCGTTCGACGGCGGCGCCCGCGGTGACCATCTTGAACGTCGACCCCGGCGGGAACAGGCCGGTGGTGGCCAGCAGGCCGTCCGCGTCGGCGCCCCCGTTCTGGGCGATCGCCAGGATCTCTCCGGTCGACGGCTTGATCACGACCATCATGGCCTTGCCGCCGCGGGTGTCCACCGCGCGCTGGGCGGCGTTCTGCACCACCCGGTCGAGCGTGACCGAGATCGACGGCGCCGGCGATCCCGGCACCTCGTGCAGGACCTCGACTTCGACTCCGTTCTGGTTGACGCTGACCACCCGCCAGCCCGCCTCGCCGTCGAGCTGGTCGGCCACGGCCTTCTTCACCTCGGACATGACCGCCGACGCGAAATGCGGGTCCGTGGGCAGAATCTCGGGCTGCGGGGTGATCACGACGCCGGGCAACCGGCCGATCGCGGGAAAGACCTTGTCGTTGTCGTCGGGATGCAGCGTCACCAGGTCCAGCGGCTGGGTCGCCGAGCTGGCCTGCTCGGCGAGCAACTGGGGGTCGTTCAGCGCGCCGTTGAACGGGTGCAGGACGTCCACGATCGCGCGCGCCGTGCCGATCAGGGCGGCGCCGGAACCGGCCTGGGTGGCATCCAGCGTGTAGTGGTACAGGTAGCCCGGCACCAGCACGTCGCTGCCGCCGAGTTCGTTCACCGAGGCGCGCCGCGGCGCGTCGGCCCGCAACGCGAATGTCTGATGCTCGCCCAGTTTGGGGTGCAGGCCGGTGGTGGTCCACCGGACCTCCCAGCGCCCCTCGTCGCGGGCCATCTTCAGCTGGCCGTCATAGGTCCAGGTCCGGTTCTTGGGCAGGTGCCAGGTGAAGCGATAGCCGACCGTGCCGGTGTCCTCGGCGTACTTGGCGTTGAGGATCTGCGCGTCGAGGTGGCTCGCCTGCAGCCCCGCCCACGCCGCGTTGAGCGCTTCACGTGCCTCGTTGGGGTTGTCGCTGAGTTGGGCGGCCGTGGCGGTGTCGCCGACGGCCAGGGCGCCGAAGAACTTCTCCGCCGCCGGGCCGGGGCCGTCGGGACGCGGGGTGCAGCCGGACAGCGCGACGGCCGCGAGGAGCAGCAGCCCTGAGGCAGACGATACCAGTGAGGTTTTTGTGACCATCGGTACAGATGTTATGAGCTTGGCGGCCATACCCGCGCCGACACACCGAGACCCGGCCGTTATGCACGCGTGCGGAACGCCACTGCGAAAGAAGGGGCCCGAAATCGCAGCCAGGTCACGCTCGCGAGCGCCCGGCGGATCAGTCGAGCAACACCGTCGCGAAGGTGCCCACCTCGGCGAAGCCGACTCGGGCGTACGCGGCGCGGGCCACCGTGTTGAAGCTGTTGACGTACAGGCTGGCGGTGCGCCCGCTCCCGACGATCACGGCGGCCACGGTCGCGGTGCCGGCGGTGCCGAGGCCCAGGCCCCGCCACTCCGGGTGAACCCACACCCCTTGGATCTGGCCGACGCCCGGCGACTGCGAGCCCACCTCGGCCTTGAACACCACCTGGCCCTTCTCGAAACGGGCCCAGGCCCGGCCGGCCGCGATGAGGCTGGCCACGCGCCGCCGGTAACCCCGGCCGCCGTCGCCCACCCGCGGGTCGACGCCCACCTCGCCGATGAACATGTCCACCGCGGCCACCAGATAGGCGTCCAGCTCGTCCGGCCGGACCTGGCGCACCCCGGGGTCGATGTCGCAGTTGGGGTGTCTGGACAGCGCCAACAGCGGCTGGTGGTCGCGCACGTCACGCGCCGGGCCCCACGCGGATTCGAGCCGCTCCCACATCCGCATCACCAGGTCGGCCCTGCCCACCAGCGACGAACAGCGGCGCGTTCCGCGCATCGCCTCGTCGGCGAAGGCGTCCATGTCCGCCGGTGCGCCGCGCAGCGGAATCAGGTTGGCGCCGGCGAAGCACAGCGACTCCTGCACGCCGCGCAGGGTCCACAGCTCCCCGCCGATGGAGTTGGGGTCGATGCCGTGGTCCGCCACCCGGGCCGCGACCATGCACGACCCGACGGGATCCTCGTCGAACACCCGCCAGACGGCCGCGGCGTCGCGCACCACCGACACCCGTCGCTCGCCGACAAGGCGGAAGAGGGGCGGAGCCGACATCTGGCGAACTCTCTGTGATGCGAACTAATGGACCCGCACGAGGAAACGGGCCCCCATCAGCTTACGGTTACGATCGGTGAACCGCTTGATGTTGTGTCAGGACCGTGATCGGTCCCCATCTCTGAGGCGAGCCGCATGGCCTCCTCGATCAGCGTCTCGACGATCTGGGCTTCCGGCACGGTCTTGATGACTTCCCCCCGAACGAAGATCTGCCCCTTGCCATTTCCCGACGCGACGCCCAGGTCGGCCTCGCGGGCCTCGCCCGGGCCGTTCACCACACACCCCATCACCGCGACCCGCAGCGGCACGTCGAGACCGTCGAGCCCGGCGGTGACCGCGTTGGCCAGGGTGTAGACGTCGACCTGCGCGCGACCGCAGGACGGGCAGGACACGATCTCGAGCCCGCGCGGCCGCAGGTTCAGCGACTCGAGGATCTGGGTGCCGACCTTCACCTCTTCGACCGGCGGCGCGGACAGCGACACCCGGATGGTGTCGCCGATCCCGCGCGACAGCAACGCCCCGAACGCCACTGCCGACTTGATGGTGCCCTGGAAGGCGGGACCGGCCTCGGTGACGCCGAGGTGCAGCGGATAGTCGCATCGGGCGGCCAGCTGCTCGTAGGCGGCGACCATCACGACGGGATCGTTGTGCTTGACGCTGATCTTGATGTCGCCGAAGCCGTGCTCCTCGAACAGCGAGGCCTCCCACAGCGCGGACTCGACCAGCGCCTCGGGGGTGGCCTTGCCGTACTTCTCCATGAAGCGCTTGTCCAGCGAGCCCGCGTTGACGCCGATGCGGATCGGGATGCCGGCCGCGGCGGCGGCCTTGGCCACCTCGCCGACCCGGCCGTCGAATTCCTTGATGTTGCCGGGGTTTACCCGCACCGCCGCGCACCCCGCGTCGATCGCGGCGAAGATGTACTTCGGCTGGAAGTGGATGTCGGCGATCACCGGGATTTGGCTGTGCCGGGCGATCTCGGCCAGCGCGTCGGCGTCCTCCTGCCGCGGGCAGGCCACCCGGACGATGTCGCAGCCCGCGGCGGTCAGTTCCGCGATCTGCTGCAGCGTCGTGTTGACGTCATGGGTCTTGGTGGTGCACATCGACTGCACCGAAATCCGATAGTCGCTGCCCACCCCGACGTCGCGGACCATCAGTTGGCGCGTTTTGCGCCGGGGTGCGAGCGTGGGCGCCGGAGCGTCCGGCATGCCCAGGCCAATGGTCACTGTCGTAGATTCCTTCAATTTGCTATTGGACGAGTTGCTATTGGAAGAGCCTGATCGGATTGACCAGATCGGCGGTCACGGTCAGCAACATGTACCCGACCACGAACACCAACACCACGTAGGTGGCGGGCATCAGCTTGAGGTAGTTCACCGGCGCGGCCGCGACCATGCCGCGCGCCGACCGGACGAGGTTGCGGATCTTTTCGAACACCGCGATGGCGATGTGGCCGCCGTCGAACGGCAGCAGCGGCACCAGGTTGATCGCGCCCAGAATGAGGTTCAGCTGGGCCAGGAAGAACCAGAACGCCACCCACAACCCGTGGTCCACGGTATCGCCGCCGATGATGCTGGCCCCGACCACGCTCATCGGGGTCTGCGGGTCGCGCTGTCCGCCGCCGATGGCGTGCACCAGCGCACCCACCTTGGTCGGGATGGTGACCAGCGCCTTGCCCACCTCGCCGGTCAGCTCTCCGGTGAACGCGAAGGTGGCCGGCACCGCGGAGAGCACCCCGTAGTGCGCGGGCGCGAGCTTGACGGCGGCGACGCCGATGGCGCCGACCGTCGCTGGCGCCGCTTGACCGCCCTGCCCGTTGGGCCCACTGGTCAGGAAGCGCTGGGTGGGCGTGACGTCGACGTAGGTGGTGATCGTGTTGCCGCCACGCTCGACGACGACCGGAACGATGCCGTGCAGCTTGCGGATCGCGGCGGCCATGTCCTCGAACGTGGACACCGGGGTGTCGCCGACCTTGACCACGACGTCACCGGCGCGGATGCCGGCCAGCGCGGCCGGCCCGGGACCGGTGCACTCCGCAATCTTCCCGGGAGCGACTTCCGGTGCGACACAAGCGGTTTCGCCGATCACCGCCCTGGTCGGCGGGTGCAGGTTCGGCAACCCCCAGACCAGTGCGATGCCATAGATCAACACCAGGCAGATGACGAAGTTCATGCCCGGACCGGCGAACAGCACCGCGACACGCTTCCAGACGGCCTGCTTGTACATCGCGCGGTCGGTTTCGTCGGGAGCCAGTTCCTCGACCGAGGTCATCCCGGCGATATCGCAGAATCCGCCCAGCGGCACGGCCTTCAGGCCGTACTCGGTCTCACCACGCCGCGTCGACCACAGCGTTGGCCCGAACCCGACGAAATAACGACGGACCTTCATACCGGTGGCGCGGGCGACCCACATGTGGCCGCACTCGTGCAACGCGACCGAGACCAGGATGGCAAGGGCGAACAGCACAATGCCGATAACGAACATCATCTCCGCTGCAGGACCTTTCTCACACCATTCCGGAGGCGTTGACGGAGGCCTCGGTGGGCCGTGCGTGTGCGACGGCGCTTCGCGCCCGCTCCCGCGCCCAGCGCTGCGCGTCTAGTACCTCATCCACGTTAGCGGGTGCGACCGCCCATTGGTCCGCGGCGTGCAGCACGTCGGCGATCGTTTTCACGATGACGGGGAATCCCACCCGGCCCGCAAGGAACGCCTCCGCCGCTTCCTCGTTGGCCGCGTTGTACACGGCGGTCATGCAGCCGCCGGCCCGGCCGGCATAGCGGGCCAGTTCGACGGCGGGGAAAACCCCGCTGTCCAGCGGTTCGAATTCCCAGCTAGAGGCGGTGCTGAAGTCGCACGACGCGGCCACCCCCGGGACCCGGTGCGGCCAGCCCAGGGCCAGCGAGATCGGCAGCTTCATGTCCGGCGGGCTGGCCTGGGCGAGGGTCGAGCCGTCAACGAAGGTGACCATTGAGTGAACAATCGACTGAGGGTGCACGACGACCTCGATGCGGTCGTACGGGATGCCGAACAGCAGGTGCGTTTCGATGAGTTCGAGGCCCTTGTTGACCAGCGAGGCCGAGTTCAGCGTGTTCATCGGGCCCATCGACCAGGTCGGGTGGGCACCGGCCTGTTCCGGGGTGACACCCTCGAGCTGGGCGGCCGTCCAGCCGCGAAACGGCCCGCCGGAGGCGGTCAGCACCAGCTTGGCGACTTCCTCGGGGGCGCCGCCGCGCAGGCATTGGGCCAGCGCGGAGTGTTCGGAGTCGACGGGCACGATCTGCCCCGGCCGCGCCGCGCGCAACACCAGCGGACCGCCGGCGACCAAGGATTCCTTGTTGGCCAGCGCCAGCCGGGCGCCCGATTCCAGCGCGGCCAGCGTCGGCCGCAAGCCCAGCGCGCCCACCAGCGCGTTGAGGACGACGTCGGCTTCGGTGTCTTCGATCATGCGGGTCACCGCGTCGGGGCCGCCGTAGGGGACGTCGGCGATCTGCGCCGCGCGTTCGTCGGCGACGGCGATGTTGGTGACCCCGGTCTCGGCGCGCTGCCGCAGCAGGGTGTCCAGCTTCGCACCCCCCGCGGCCAGGCCGACCACCTCGAAGCGGTCCGGATGGGCCGCTATCACCTCCAGCGCCTGGGTACCGATCGAACCGGTGCTGCCCAGCACCAGCACGCGCAGGCGGCCCTCGGGTGTCGCGACTGTCACTCACTCATTGTGCCCCGCGCGGCGGCGATGGGGTCCGCGCAGCGGTCCGGGTACCAACCTCCAGCGACGGCTGCGGGACCTCGCCGCGGGTATGCCAGAATCGCTGCAGAAGCGAGGGAAGGGATTCACCGTGGCCAGTACCGAGGTGGAACAGTTCACCGGCGTCGACCCCGTCGAGGTGCCGTCGGCGGCGTGGGGTTGGAGCAGGATCAATCACCGCACCTGGCACATCACCGGCCTGGTCATCTTCGTCTTCCTGCTCGCGATGCTGCGCGGCAACCACGTCGGCCACATCGAGAACTTGTACCTGATCGGGTTCGCCGCGGTGGCGCTGTTCGCCCTGGTCCGCGACCTGTGGGGCCGTCGGCGCGGCTGGATCAGGTAACCGCCACCCGGGCCCCTAGCGTTGCGCCCGCCGGTGCCAGGCGCCGCCGAGCACGACGGCGGCCAACGCGAGCATGGCCGTCAGCCATGGCCACATCCCGTGCTGATGCACCCAGCCGGCCAGCGTCCCCTGCAAGCGCCCCGCCCCGGTGACCACCCCATCCCGCGGGTTGGCGTTCGGGCCTAATAGGCGCAGCTCGTAGCAGCCGTAATAGGCCACGTAGAGGCCGACCAGCAACAGCAGCGCGCCACTGATCCGGTCGACGAACGGCAGGATGCGCCGCAGACGGTCGATAATCGCCGAGCTCGCGGTCGCGGCGGCGACCGCGAGTACACCGACGATCAAGGTCAGGCCCGCGATGTAGGCGAGGTAGATCGACACCTCCGTGACGATCGATCCACCCCGCAGGCCCGCCGCGGTGACCGCCAGAAACGGCCCGATTGTGCACGACAGGGAGGCGATCGCGTAGCTGACGCCGTATCCGTACATGGAGCCGAGTCGCACCGAGGGTGCCCGCAGCGGACCCAACGGCCGGGGGGTGAGCCCCGACAGCTGGCGGCCCGACATCAGCCAAACCCCGAGCGCGACGAGCACGACACCGACGATCACCGTTGCATACGGCAGGAACCGCTGCACGGTCGCGGCTGCCGATACGGTCAGCGCGCCGAACAAGCCGAACACCGTGAGGAAGCCGAGCGCCATCCCACCGGTGGCGGCCAGCGCCCGCCCGGCGGCCGTCACACCCGACGACCCTCCCGCTCGCTCGCCGGACCGCTGACCTCGCACCACCAGCAGCAAGTAAGCCGGCAGCATGGCGAAGCCGCACGGGTTCAGGGCCGCCACCAATCCGGCGGCGAAGGCCAGGCCGACGAGGCCCTGATCCACGAGGTTAGGACCTCAGCGCGGCAACCCGGTCGGCCAGCTCCTGCTGCGACATCGCCGAGGTCGGGTTGTTCACGAAGGTCGAGCTGCCGTCCGCTCGGTAGAACACGTAAGCGGGCTGCCAGGGGACGTTGTATCGGGCCCAGAGCGAGCCGTCGGTGTCGTTGAGATTGGTGAAGTTCAGGTTGTACTTGGCGACGAAATTCTGCATCGCAGCCACGTCCGAATGGGCCGCGACGCCGACGAACGTGACGCCCGGGTTGGCGGCCGCCACCTGGCTGACGCCGGGCGCTTCGGCATTGCAGAACGGGCACCAGGGTGTCCAGAACCACAGCACCGCGGGCTTGCCCTGCAGGCTTGCGCCGTTGAAGGGCGCACCACTCAGGGTCGTCGCCGTGAATTGCAGGCGGTCGTCGGCGGCCAGCGCGCGTGACGCGTTGCCCACACCGAACGTCACCATGACCGCGACCAGCGCCGCGGCAATCGCTTTGCTCAGGGCTGAAAAGTGAATCCTCATGGCACACCTCGTTTGCTGGAGTCCTGCCCTACTCGACGGGCCAGGCGCTCGCCTGGTTCATCAGACCTACCCGCCCTCGGCGGCCAGCTGTCCGCAGGCCCCGCCGATTCGCCTGCGCTCCAGCTACCCGCCCTCGGCGGCCAGCTGTCCGCAGGCCCCGCCGATTCGCCTGCGCTCCAGCTACCCGCCCTCGGCGGCCAGCTGTCCGCAGGCCCCGCCGATTCGCCTGCGCTCCAGCTACCCGCCCTCGGCGGCCAGCTGTCCGCAGGCGGCACTGATCTCCCGGCCGCGCGTGTCCCGGACCGTGCACGAAACCCCCTGCGCACGGACCCGCCGCACGAACTCCCGCTCCACCGCCTTGGGGCTGGCGTCCCAGTCACTGCCTGGCGTGGGGTTGAGCGGGATCAGGTTGACGTGCACCAGCGGTCCGAGCGCCCGATGCAGGCGTTTGCCCAGCAGATCGGCCCGCCACGGCTGGTCGTTGACCTCGCGGATCAAGGCATATTCCACCGATACGCGCCGACCGGTGACATCGGCGTAGTAGCGGGCGGCGTCAAGCGCCTCGCTGATCTTCCACCGGTTGTTGACGGGGACGAGCGTGTCGCGCAGTTCGTCGTCGGGCGCGTGCAACGACAGCGCCAGCGTCACCCCGAGCCGCTCGTCGGCGAGTTTGCGGATGGCCGGGGCCAGACCGACCGTCGAGACCGTGACCGAGCGGGCCGAAATGCCGAAGCCGTGCGGCGGCGCTTCGGTGATGCGCCGCACCGCGGCCAGCACCCTGGCGTAGTTGGCCAGCGGCTCCCCCATGCCCATGAACACGACGTTGGAGAGCCGATCGCCGAAGTCGTCGCGCAGGGCTACGGCGGCGGAACGGACTTGTTCGGCGATCTCGGCGGTCGACAGGTTGCGGGTCAGTCCGCCCTGCCCGGTCGCACAGAACGGGCAGGCCATGCCGCAGCCGGCCTGCGAGGAGATGCACACGGTGTTGCGCTGCGGGTAACGCATCAGCACCGACTCGAAGGTCGTCCCATCGGTGCCGCGCCACAACGTCTTTCGGGTCTGTCCGGCATCGCAGGTGACTTCGGCGGCCGGGGTGAGCAGGTGCGGGAACATCGCCTCGGCGATCCGGTCCCGCACGGCCGCCGGGAGGTCGGTCATCGCGCGGGGGTCGGCGATCAGGCGGCCGTAGTACTGCTGCGCGAGCTGCTTGGCGCGAAACGCCGGCAGGCCCAGCTCCGCGACGGCCGCCGCGCGGCCCTCCGCGTCGAGGTCGGCCAGGTGCCGCGGCGGCTTGGCGGGGCGGGGTTCGGTGAAAACCAGTTGTTGGACCATGACCCGTCCAGTATCGGCCCTGTCAGGGCACGAGTGTCAGCACCGTCCACGCGGCGACCGCCGATGGGAGCACCCCGTCGAGCCGGTCCATCAGGCCGCCGTGGCCGGGCAGCAGGCGGCCCATGTCCTTGATGCCGAGGTCGCGCTTGATCTGTGACTCGACCAGATCGCCCAGCGTGCCGGTGAGCACCAGGATGACGCCCAGCAGCGCACCGATCCACGGCGGTTTGCCGGCCAGGAACGTCGCCGTGAGGATGGCCGCGGTGATCCCGAAGAAGAGCGAACCGGCGAACCCCTCCCAGGACTTCTTCGGGCTGATCGCGGGAACCATCGGGTGCTTGCCCAGCAGCACGCCCACGGCGTAGCCGCCCACGTCGGAGGCGACGACGGTGACCATCAGGCAGAAAACCCGGCCCGCGCCGTCCTTCGGGTAGACCAGCAGGGCGCCGAAGGAGGCGAACAGCGGCACCCACGCCGCCAGGAACACCGTCGCGGAGGCGTCGCGCAGGTAGTTGGCCGACGGAGACCCGGCGAACGGCTCGGGCCGTTTGCTGTTGTCCTGCATGAACAGGCGCCACACGTTGCAGACCACCACGGTGGCGCCGAAGCCGGCCAGGGCGCCGGCGGCATGAAACGGCCACGTCAGCCAGACGGTGACCTGACCGCCGATCAGCAACGGGATGAGCGGGATGACGTATCCGGCCTCGCGCAGCCGCCGCGCCACCTCATGGGTGGCGACGAAGATGGCGATCGCGACGATGGCAACCCAGTAGCGCGGCGCGAACACCAGGGTCACGATGAGCACGGCGCCGATCCCCGCGCCCACCGCGATGGCGGCGCGCAGGTCGCGCCCCGCTCGGGACGTCTTCTTTGCCGGCTGCTGCGTGGTGTTCTCGGCCTCACGCGCCGGCTCGTCGGGCGGGCTGGCTGCGCCGGTGGTTGCCACGGACCTGGGTGAACTCAGCTGCTGGGCGGCCGCTAGACCTCCAGCAGCTCGCCTTCTTTGTGCTTGACCAGGTCTTCGATCTGGGTGATGTACTGGTGCGTGGTTTTGTCCAGGTCCTTTTCCGCGCGGCCGACCTCGTCCTCGCCGGCCTCGCCGTCCTTGCGGATGCGGTGCAGCTCTTCCATCGCCTTGCGGCGGATGTTGCGCACCGACACCTTGGCGTCTTCCCCTTTGCCCTTGGCCTGTTTCACCAGCTCCCGACGCCGCTCCTCGGTGAGTTGCGGCACCGCCACCCGGATGAGGGTGCCGTCGTTGGTCGGATTGACGCCCAGGTCGGAGTTCCGGATCGCCGTTTCGATCGCGCCGAGCTGACTGGTCTCGTAGGGCTTGATGACGACGAGCCGCGCTTCGGGGACGTTGATGCTGGCCAGCTGGGTGATGGGGGTGGTGGCGCCGTAGTAGTCGATGACGACCCGGGAGAACATGCCCGGGTTGGCGCGGCCGGTCCGGATGCTCGACAGGTCGTCACGGGCCACCGCTACGGCTTTCTCCATTTTCTCTTCCGCGTCGAAGAGAGCCTCGTCAATCATCGTTCGCTCTTCCCCTCAGGTGGTGACCAGTGTCCCGATCTTCTCACCGGCGACCGCGCGGGCGATATTGCCATTGGTCAGCAGGTTGAACACCAGGATCGGCATGCCATTGTCCATGCACAGGCTGAACGCGGTGGCATCGGCCACCCGCAGCCCCCGGTCGATGACCTCGCGATGGCTGATCGCGGTGATCAGCTCGGCGTGCGGATTGTGCCGCGGATCCGCGGAGAACACCCCGTCGACCGCCTTGGCCATCAAAACCACCTCCGCGCCGATCTCCAGCGCCCGCTGCGCGGCGGTGGTGTCGGTGGAGAAGTACGGCAGTCCCATGCCGGCCCCGAAAATCACCACCCGGCCCTTCTCCAGGTGCCGAACGGCGCGCAGCGGCAGGTAGGGCTCGGCGACCTGACCCATGGTGATCGCGGTTTGGACGCGGGTGACGATGCCCTCCTTCTCCAGGAAGTCCTGCAGCGCCAGACTGTTCATGACCGTGCCGAGCATGCCCATGTAGTCCGAACGGGTGCGCTCCATGCCGCGCTGCTGCAGCTGCGCGCCGCGGAAGAAGTTGCCGCCGCCGATGACGACGGCGACCTGGACACCGTCGCGAACCACCTCGGCGATCTGGCGCGCCACCCGCGCAACCACGTCGGGATCCAGCCCGACCTGGCCGCCGCCGAACATTTCGCCACCAAGCTTGAGCAACACCCTGGAGTATTTGGGCCGCAGTCGCGGCTGCCCGGCAGCTGATCCGTTCTCCGCTGCCGTGGGCTCCGGCCTCGGAGCCGCCGCGCCGGCGGCTTGGGGCTCCCTGGACTCCGTCATCAGGCTCCTTGCATGAGAGTGCCATCCCGGGGTGAGCGCATCCGGAACGGCATTTCACATCCTGCCTCATCGCAGCACAACGCGGCGTCGGCGGGGTGCGTTATGCGCAGAGTTGGCGATGCGGGCGGCCTTTCGAGGCGATGGGCCCAGATGACGCCGGCGGCGACGGCTACGCCGCCGTCCGGCCGCGGATGTTTGAGCCGTGGCCGACAGGGGGAATCCGCACAATCGCGGTGGGAATTCACGGCCTTGAGAACAAGGGCCAGCCTCGCCGTATGACCGGCCGGTCGCCTCGGCGATCGGCAGTGAGCACGGATCGCTCAACGTACGCCAACGAGAGGAACTAATTCCATGGCGGACAACAACTCGGGACCTGCTGAAGCAGTCAAGGGCGTCGTCGAGGACGTCAAGGGCAAGGCCAAGGAGGCCGTCGGCGCGGTGGCTGGTCGTGACGACCTCACCCGCGAGGGCCAGGCCCAGCAGGACAAGGCGGAAGCACAGCGCGACGCGGCGAAGAAGGAAGCCGAGGCCGAGGCGGCGCGAGGCGGCGCCGAGGCCGCCGAGGAGCGCCAGAAGGCCAATCAGTAGCTTGCAGTAGCTTGCTGGGAGGATGGGTCCGGTCTGTGGAAACGGACCGGACCCATCGACTTTTCCAGGCCAGGACGGTCGCGTCCGGTTAACCAGGCCGGCGCGCTGGGCAAGCACGGCAACGCAGTTTGCATAGTTTCGCGGCGAGCGGGTAATCAGCGCTGCTCGCAGACATCTCCCCACGAGATGCCTACGGGCCGGGGGCAGCAGACCCACACGAAGTGTTCGGGAGATGTGGTTGGACGTTCTACTGCTGACCGACGCGGACGACTTCGATCGCGCGCTGCCGCCCCTGACTTCCTTTGCCCGAATCATGCGGCGCTCCCCGCTGACGGGTGACGGCCACGGGCCCGCCGAACCCGGCGACGTTGCGATCGTGGATGCCCGCAGCGACGTCGCGGCGGCCCAGGCGGCCTGCCGTCGGCTGACCACGGTCACCCCTGCCACCGCAGTGATGGCCTTGGTGGCACCGGCCGACGGTGTGACGATCGAGGGCGACTGGAACGTTGACGACGTCATGGCGCCCGGCACCGACGCCGACGAGCTGCAGGAGCGGCTGCGGCGGGCGATCGCGCAGCGGCGCAGCGCAATCAATGGCAGCTTGAGATTCGGCGTCCTGCTGTTGCACCCGACGAGCTTCACCGGGTCGCTGGAGGGCAAGGACCTGGGCCTGACGCTGACCGAGTTCAAGCTGCTGAGTTTCCTTGTGCAGCACGCCGGTCGGCCGTTTACCCGTACCCGCCTGATGCACGAGGCGTGGGGCTACGACAGCAACGGTCGAGTCCGTTCGGTCGACGTCCACGTCCGGCGGCTGCGCGCCAAGCTCGGGCCCCGATACCAGTCGATGGTCGACACCGTGCGGGGCGTGGGTTACATGGCGGCGATTCCGCCACATCCGGAATGGATCGTCAGTGGGCCGCCGCTCACACCCGATGTCGGGGACGACGAATCCGGTCGCGCGCTGACCTCCGCGCTGAGCCCGAATCCCGTTGTCCCAGAAAGTCCGCGGAGCGCTCAGCCGAAGAGCGGGAAGGCGCGCTTGCGCGCGAGCGCGTCCATGCCTTCCTGAATGGCGTCCTGGACCTCGCGGTACTTGCGGTCGACGTAGGCTTCGTCGTCTGCGCGTGCGGGATCGTGGTCGAGCTCCACGGCCGGCATGAACCGGGTCCTGATCTTGGCCGGCAGCGGCAGCTGCGGAAGCGCGGCCGGCGCGATCCCCCACGGCAGTGAGATCGCCAAGGGGAAGACCTTGAGGCGCAGCATCCGGTCCAGCCGTAGGGCTTTCGACAGCTTGTCACCGCGGATCAGCACGGGCATGGCGTCGGCACCGCCAACCGTGGCGATCGGCACGACAGGCACGCCCGCCCGAATCGCCATCTTCACGAAGCCTTTTCGGCCCGCCAGGTTGGCTTGGTCGCGCTCGCTCCACGGGCGCAGCGAGTCCACTTCCCCACCGGGCCACAGCGCCACGTCGCGCCCTTCGGCCAGGGCGGTGGCGATCGCGTCCGGGGCGGCCGGGAGCACACCCATCGACCGGAAGTAGCGACCGATCACCGGAATGGCCATCAACGCGTCGTGGGCGGTGCCGTGCAGCGGGCGGTCCTGGCCGAAGCGTCGCCACCATTGCAAACCGACGGTCCAGGCGTCCCAGACGAAGGGAGCGCCGGAGTGGATCCCCACCAGCAGCGCCGGCGGCGGCGGGACATTCTCCCAGCCGTCGATCTCCATGCGAAACCAGTAGTCCACCAGCACATTCCACAGATACTTCTGTCGCTGCAGAGTGGTCTCATCCTGGCCGCTGAGATCCCACCTGCCGGCGCGCTCGGCGACCCAGCCGCTCAATCCGCCGCCATGGTCACTGCGCCGCTCCTCCATCGTGGTCCGCGCGTGCTCGGCGTTCAGTTGCGCCTGCTCGCGTACTTCGGCTGGCCTGTGATCTGGGTTACTCATGGGTGCGGTGTACCCGATCCGTGCCCGCACGATGCAACACCGGCTGAAAAAGGGCCTCCCCGCGCCGCATGCGCGACGCGGGGAGTTTCCGCAACCGGATTAGGTGTGGGCCGGGCTGGGCGGCGCACCCGGTGCCGGGCTGGCGTTCGGAGCGCCGGGCGCCGAGCCACCCTGCACGTTCGACGTCCACATCAGAACGTCTTGCATTCCGTCGTTGTAGACGACGCCGTTCGGGGGCGCGCCGGTCACGTCGAAGTACAGCGTCCCGGTCGACTCGTTACCCTGCGGAATCGGTGCCGGGTTGAGGCCGTTCGGGGCCCCGACCTTGTCGATCACGCGGTAGTTCTGACCGTTGGGCCCGCGGGCGATGAAGTCGTTGACCATCGGGGTCACGACCCCGCCGTCCGACCGGGCGGTGACGTCCGCCTGGTAGAGCGTGCCCTTGGGCGTGTAGCCCGGAATCGAGACGGTGCTCGGCTGCAGGTTGCTCACCGTGTAGTCGGTGATCAGCGGCCCGTCGACCAGCTTTTCGCTGGTGCCGAAGCCCTGGATGTTGGGCGGCGCGGCAGAAGCCGGCGTCGCGACAAAAATGCTTGCCGCCGCTATCCCCCCGGCAGCGGCGGCGGTCTTAATGGCCGTCTTGGTGACCTTCATTGCTCATTCCTTTCGTGTCGAACAAATAGCCCCCCGGAAAGGGCAATACGCACACCAGGCGCTAATAGCCATTTGTTCCCCGCTCTAAACATGTGCGCTCGCTTTTACCCCAATTCCGGTCGGTAAGCGGCCGCAACGGGCTTCTTTTGGCGGACAGCATCTTTCGCATCAGTTCTAACATCTGCATCGCTTTTCACGCCGAAATCAGTGATTCAGCCAGACCGGGTCCGGGTTTGAGAGAGCGATTAGCCCCCGTCCCGGCGGTAGTCGGAGCGAGAGGAAGCCAACGAATCACGAAGGGGCCCTCCATGGAAGGCGGCAGCTTTAAGCACGGTCCGCGCGAGGGCCGTCGCCATCGCTTCGCCAGGGAAGGCGCCGACGTGCTGATCTCCTACCTCAATGAGGACGACGACGCCCGCTACGTGCAGGCCGCCGAACGCAAATGCGTACTGGTTGCCGGCGACCTTTCCGATGCGGCGCATTGCCGTGCCGTCGTCGACCGGGCCGTCCAGGAATTCGGCGGCATCGACAGGTCAACAACGCCGCCTACCAGATGATGCGCAAAAGCCTCGACGAAATCAGCGACGGGGAATGGGATTGCACATGTCCTTTGCGGTTTCGGCGAGCCCCGGCTTGGTGTGGGTGCGACGCGCCGCGGCCTTGTCGCCGTCCCGGACGTCGTGATCGGCGATGGTGACCGAGGCGGCGACCTGGGCCGCGTTGTTGTAGGTCTCCGGCGGAATGCCCCGCAGGGCGCGGATCGTGTCAGCGTCACAGCCGTTGCGACCGGCGGCGTCAAGCAGATCTTGTTTGTTCGCCGGAAAGTTCACGTCGCTGAGGCACTGACGAAGCTGGCTAGTTGTGGTGGACGCAACCATGGTCGTCGGGGTGCCCGGTGGCCGTAGGTCTAAACGCGGCCCGGGCTGATGCCAGCGTCACATCGGCGCGGCCGCTGGACGCGCTTCTCAGCGGCCGCGAACCCGGCGGTTGTGCTTCTTGATCGCTTCGACCAACTCCGCCTTGCTCATCGTCGAGCGGCCCCGGACGTCGAGTCGCCGGGCCAGGTCGAGCAAGTGCTTTTTGCTCGCGTTGGCGTCCACACCCTCGGCGGACGCGCCGGAGGCCCGCGGGCCACCGCTCATGGCGCGCTCGTCGGACGGGCCCTTCTCCTCTTTGGGCTCCCAATGGTCCCCGACCTTTTCGAAACTGTGCTTGAGGGCGGAATACGCGACCCGGTGGGCGCGTTCTTCGCTGCCGTATTCGTCGGCGGCCGCGTCATGCGTTTTCGCGAACGTGTGTTGCGCTTTGGTGTTGGAACGCTGCAAAGTGCTCGGCAATTCGTGCTTCTTCGGCTTGCCGCCTTTCGTCGTCTTCGGCATGGAACCTCCCGATATGCCCGTGCGGTGCGGGGTGACGTATCACCGCTGTTCGGGTTACCCCATTGACGGGCCGGCAATCGCAACTTCGCGCCCGAAAGTGCCCATCCCGGCGGCGAAAATATGTCAATATCGTTGACATGGTTCAGGCCGACGACGCCCCGCTTGGCTACCTGCTGTACCGGGTGGCGAGCCTGCTCCGACCGGAGGTATCCGCCGTGCTCGGCCCGCTCGGCCTGACGCTGCCCGAATTCGTCTGCCTGCGCATGCTTTCCATGGTTCCGGGGATGTCGAGCGCCGAACTGTCCAGGCAGGCGGGCGTCACACCGCAGGCGATGAACACGGTGCTACGCAAGCTGGAAGACGTTGGCGCCGTGGCGCGCCCGACATCGGTGTCCAGCGGTCGCGCGCTACCGGCCACGCTGACCGGCCAGGGCCGCGCCCTGTTGAAGCGGGCGGAAGGCGCGGTGCGGACCGCCGATGCCCGCATCCTGGCCAAGCTGACCGAAACTCAGCAGCGCGACTTCAAGCGGATGCTCGACAAGCTCGGGTCCGATTGAGCGCGGGCGCAGCCGGGCGAAGCGGGTCGCCGCAATTGACCGCACGTCAGGCGGTTTGGATCCGGGCCCAGGGACGGGCCTCTTCGAGTTCGTAGGCCAGCTCGAGCAACAGCGCCTCCTGCCCGAGGTCGGCCGAGACCATCATGCCCACCGGCATGCCTTCGGTGGACTGCGCCAACGGAAGCGAGATCGCCGGCTCGCCGGTGACGTTGTGTAGCGGGGTGAACGAGACCCAGTCGATCAGCCGATCGAGCACCTGCCGGTAGTCGGTGGGAGCCAGATAGCCGATGCGCGGCGTCTCGTCGGCCACCGTCGGTGTGAGCACCGCGTCATAGGTGCCGAAGAATCGCGCCGTGCGCCGGCGTGTCCGACGCAGTCGCAGGATCGCCGACGGAAGCCGGTGGATGTTGCGGGCCGTGTGTCGTTCCAGGCCCAGCGTCAGGTTGTCCAGCCGGGCGCGGTCGAACGTCTTGCCGAACATGTGCCGCCCGCTGCGCACCTGGGCCAGCGCGAGAAATCCCCAGTACAAAATGAAATCGTCGACGAAGCTCGCCGGCACCGGGGGCTCGTCGACGTGTTCGACGCGGTGGCCCAATTCCTCCAGCAGCCCGGCCGATTTCAGCGTCAGTTCCCGCACCTGGGGACTGCACTCCCGCTGGACCGAACGGGTCACCACCGCGATCCGTAACCGCTGCCTGCCGGGGCCGGTGACGTCGCCGACCGGCGCCAGCTTGTGGTTGCGCCAGATCCGCTCGGCCTCCCGGTAGAAGGCCGCGGTGTCACGCACCGAACGGGTCAGCACCCCGTTGGCGACGACGCCCACCGGCATCCGGCGCAGCGTCGGGTCCAGCGGCAACCGCCCGCGCGACGGCTTGAGCCCGACCAGACCGTTGCAGGCGGCCGGGATGCGGATGGAGCCGCCGCCGTCGTTGGCGTGCGCGATCGGCACCACCCCGGCGGCGACGAAGGCACCCGAGCCCGACGACGAGGCGCCCGCGGTGTAGTCGGTGTTCCACGGGTTGCGGACCGGCCCGAGCCGTGGGTGTTCGGCGGACGCGCTGAACCCGAATTCCGACAGCTGCGTCTTGCCGATCGACGTCAGGCCGGTGGCCAGGTAAACCCGCGCGAATTCGCTGTCGGCCACGGCATCCCGGGGCGCCCAGGCGTCGCTGCCGTGCATGGTGGGCTGGCCGGCGACGTCGACGTTGTCCTTGACGAAGGTCGGGACGCCGTCGAAGAAGCCGTCGCCCGCGGGGGCGGCCCGCGCCTGCTGGAAGGCCGCATAAGCCAGCCCGTTGAGGACCGGATCGACGGCCTCGGTGCGCGCGATGGCCGCCTCGATGACCTCGGTCCTGCTGACCCACCCGGCTTGTATCGCGTGGGCGACGCCGACCGCGTCAAGATCACCCAGGGCGTCGTCGCCGAACGCATGCACGTGTCGCATGTACCGACGCTAACCCGCCGCCGCGTGGGGACTCAGGCCTGGCCCACTTCGAAGCGCACGAACCGCGTCACCGTCACGCCGGCCTCGTCGAGCAGGGCCTTGACCGTCTTCTTGCTGTCGGACACCGACGGCTGCTCCAACAGCACCGCGTCCTTGAAGAAGCCGTTCAGCCGGCCTTCGACGATCTTGGGCAGCGCCTGCTCCGGCTTGCCCTCCGCCTTGGCCGTCTCCTCGGCGATGCGCCGCTCGCTGGCCACGACGTCGTCGGGAACGTCCTCGCGGGACAGGTAGCGCGCCTTGAGCGCGGCGATCTGCAGGGCGACCGAGTGCGCCGCGTCCGAGTCGGAGCCGCTGTACTCCACCAGCACACCGACGGCCGGCGGCAGGTCGGCCGCACGCTTGTGCAGGTAGGCCTCGACGGTGCCGTCGAAGAACGCCACGCGGCGCAGCTCGAGCTTCTCGCCGATCTTGGCCGACAGGTCGGCGATGGCCTGCTCGACCGTCTTGTCACCGGTATTGGCCGCCTTGAGGGCGTCGACGTCGGTGGCCTTGGACTGGCCCGCCGCCGCGACGATGTCGTCGGCGAGCTTCTGGAACTCGGCGTTCTTGGCGACGAAGTCGGTCTCGGAGTTCAGCTCGATGAGGGCGCCGCCCTTGGTCGCGACCAGACCCTCGGCCGTGGCGCGCTCGGCGCGCTTGCCGACGTCCTTGGCGCCCTTGATGCGAAGCGCCTCGACCGCCTTGTCGAAGTCGCCGTCGCTCTCGGCCAGCGCGTTCTTGCAGTCGAGCATGCCGGCGCCGGTGAGCTCCCGAAGCTTCTTGACGTCGGCGGCGGTGAAGTTGGCCAATGATCAGCCTTCCTTAGGAGGGTTCAGTGGTTGATTCGGTAGCGCCCGCAGCGGCTTCGGTGGGGGCGGCGGTCGCAGCAGCGGAGGCCAGCAATTCCTGCTCCCATTCGGGCAGTGGCTCGGCGGCCTCCGCCTCGGGCTTGCCGTCGCCGCGGCCCACGCCGGCGCGGGCCTGCAGGCCCTCGGCGACCGCGGAGGCGATCACCTTGGTCAGCAGCGCGGCCGAGCGGATCGCGTCGTCGTTGCCCGGGATCGGGTAGTCGACCTCGTCCGGGTCGCAGTTGGTGTCGAGGATCGCGATGACCGGGATACCGAGCTTGCGGGCCTCGCCGACGGCGATGTGCTCCTTGTTGGTGTCGACGACCCAGATCGCCGATGGCACCTTGGCCATGTCGCGGATACCGCCCAGGCTGCGTTCCAGCTTGTTCTTCTCCCGGGTCAGCATCAGGATTTCTTTCTTGGTGCGGCCCTCGAAGCCACCGGTCTGCTCCATCGCCTCGAGCTCCTTGAGGCGCTGCAGGCGCTTGTGCACGGTGGAGAAGTTGGTGAGCATGCCGCCCAGCCAGCGCTGGTTCACGTACGGCATGCCGACGCGGGTCGCCTCGGCTGCGACAGACTCCTGCGCCTGCTTCTTGGTGCCGACGAACATGACGCTGCCACCGTGGGCGACCGTCTCTTTGACGAACTCGTACGCCTTGTCGATGTAAGTCAGCGTCTGCTGCAGGTCGATGATGTAGATGCCGTTGCGGTCGGTGAAGATGAACCGCTTCATCTTGGGATTCCAACGACGGGTCTGGTGCCCGAAGTGAGTGCCGCTGTCCAGCAGCTGCTTCATGGTTACGACGGCCATGCTTGTGCCTTACTTGTGTCGGTTGTCGCCCGGCATCGGGTGAAGCCGGGCCCTGGCGCCTGCTGCGGTGCCGGACCCTGTTACGGGACCGCCCGGCATGCGGTGCGAACTCCTAGTGGCACGGGAGACGCGGGGCAGACGCGCGAAGTCAGCCCGCGAACGAGCTGCGACCAGGAGTTTACACCGACTCAGCTGGTGGTTTTGCACAGCACCGGCCGGCCTGAGTGGTGCCGGCGGCGGCGCGGCGATGAACTGAGCCGATGCGACGGGTCTTGGGGACGATGCTGTGCCTGGCGGTGCTCGGCGCGGCGCCGGCCGTTGCGGACGACGCTCGCCTGGATTGGCCGTTGCGGCCGCCGCCGGCCGTCGCCCGGGGATTCGACGCCCCGTCACCGGACTGGAAGCCGGGGCATCGGGGGGTCGACCTGCCCGGCGCCGCTGGTCAGCAGGTGTACGCCGCGGGTGCGGCCACCGTGGTGTTCGCCGGGCAGCTGGCGGGGCGGCCGGTGGTGTCGCTGGCCCATCCCGGCGGGTTGCGCACCAGCTACGAGCCGGTCCGGGCGGCGGTGCGCGTCGGTCAGCCGGTGACGGCCCGAACCGTGATTGGCGAGCTGGTGCCCGGGCATGCCGGCTGCCGCGCCGCGGCGTGTCTGCACTGGGGCGCGATGTGGGGTCCGGCGTCCGGCGCCCGCTACGTCGATCCGCTGGGTCTGCTGGCGTCCACCCCGATCCGGCTCAAACCGCTGAACGGCTGAGCTTCCTCGCGCGAGCAGACGCAAAAGCGCGGTTTCACGTGCCGAAATGGGCGCTTTTGCGTCTGCTCGCGGGGAACGTCAGGCCCGCGGATGGGCCTGGTCGTGCACCGCCCGCAACCGCGAGACGGCGACATGCGTGTAGAGCTGGGTGGTCGCGAGACTGGAATGGCCGAGCAGCTCCTGCACCACCCGCAGGTCGGCCCCGCCTTCCAGCAGATGCGTCGCCGCGCTGTGCCGCAGCCCGTGCGGCCCCATGTCCGGCGCGCCGTCCACCGCGGCCACCGTCTGGTGCACGACGGTGCGCGCCTGGCGCACGTCGAGCCGCCGGCCCCGCGCACCCAGCAGCAGGGCCGGGCCCGACTCGGCGTTCACCAGCGCGGGCCGTCCTTCGTCCAGCCAGGCGCGCAGCGCCTCGGCGGCCGGCATCCCGAACGGCACGGTGCGCTGCTTGTTGCCCTTGCCGAGCACACGGACCAGCCGATGGCGGGTGTCCACGTCGTCGATGTCCAGGCCGCACAGCTCGCTGACCCGGATTCCGGTGGCATACAACATCTCCACGATCAGCCGGTCCCGCAATGCCATCGGATCCCCTTGTTGGGCACCGGATTTAGCGGCGGCCATCGCGTCTAGCGCCTGGTCTTGGCGCAGTACCGCCGGCAGGGTGCGGTGCGCCTTGGGCACCTGCAGCCGGGCCGCGGGGTCCCCGGCCAGCAGGCCGCGCCGGGCGGCCCACGCGGTGAACGTCTTGACCGCCGAAGTGCGGCGGGCCAGCGTCGTGCGGGCCGCGCCGGCGGTGGCCCCGGCCGACAGCCATGCCCGCAGCACGGGCAGGCTCAGCCCGTCCAGGCCGGCGCCCCGTCCGCCGAGGAACGCCAGCAGCGAGCGCAGGTCGCCGAGGTAGGCCCGGCGGGTGTGTGCCGAACGACCGCACTGCAGCTCCAGGTACTGGTCGAACTCCTTGAGGATCACCTCCACGACCTCACGTTCGCAGACACCGGCGGCGGAGCGTCAGTCGACGCGCCGAAGTGTGTCCGGGGCGAGATCTTTGAGCCGGGGATAGCCGTCGACGGCCATGATGAGGTCGGCTTCGGCGAGCATCATCCGCAGCACGTGCACGATGCCGTCGACCCCGCCGAGGGCCAGGCCGTACGCGTACGGGCGGCCGACGCCCACCGCGGTGGCGCCCAGCGCGAGCGCCTTGATGATGTCGGCGCCGCTGCGGACCCCGGAGTCGAACAGCACCGGAAGGCCGTCGGCCGCCTCGACCACGCCCGGCAGGCAGTCGAGCGCGGGCAGGCCGCCGTTGGCCTGCCGGCCGCCGTGGTTGGAGCAGTAGATGCCGTCGACGCCGCCGTCCTTGGCGCGCCGGGCGTCGTCGGGATGGCAGATGCCCTTGACGAGCAGCGGCATGTCGGTGAGCGAACGCAGCCACGGCAGGTCGTCCCAGGTAAGGGCAGACCCGAAGACCTGCACCCAGCGCAGCACCGCGCCCTGTGGGTCCTCTTCGGGCGGGCGTTGCAGGCCGGCGCGGAAGACCGGGTCGCTGGTGTAGTTGGCCAGGCAGTGCCCGCGCAGCTGGGGGAAGTTCGACGTGCTGAGGTCGCGGGGGCGCCAGCCCGTCACCCACGTGTCGAGGGTGACGACGATGCCCTTGAATCCGGCGGCTTCGGCGCGCTGCACCAGGCTGGCGGCCAGCTCGCGGTCGTTGGGCGTGTACAGCTGGAAGAACCCCGGGGTCTCGCCCAGGGCGGCGGCGACGTCTTCCATCGGGTCAACGGTCAGCGTGGAGGCGACCATCGGGACGCCGGTGGCCGCGGCGGCCCGCGCCGTGGCCAGGTCGCCGTGGCCGTCTTGGGCGCAGATGCCGATGACGCCGATGGGCGCCATGAACACCGGCGTCGTCAGGGTCATCCCGAACAGCTCGACCGACAGGTCGCGTTCGGCGGCGCCCACGAACATGCGGGGGATCAGACCCCATCGCTGGAAGACCTCGCAGTTGGCGCGCTGGGTGCGTTCGTCGCCGGCTCCGCCCGCCACGTAGGACCAGACCGAGGGCGGCAGCGCGGTGGCCGCCTTGGCCTCCAGCTCCGCGAAGGCCATCGGCAGGGGCGGCACCACCCCGCCCAGGCCGCGCAGGTAGATCTCGTTCTGGTAGTCCCCAAAATGCGCCATGGGAGTAGAGGATGCCAGCCGGCCGTTGGACCGGCGAACCCGCTACGAGGCCCCGGCCTCCGCCTCGGCCAGTTCCTTCTTCCATTGCCGGAATGTCTCTTCGGTGCGCCCGCGCCGCCAGTAACCCGAGATGGACGACGCCCACTTCGCGTCCACGCCGCGCTCCTTGCGGATGAAGGGCCGCAGGTTGTGCATGACGCTTTGCGCCTCGCCGTGGATGAAGACGTGCACCTGCCCGGGCAGCCACGGCGTGGTGGTGACCGCCTCGATCAGCGGGGCATGATCGCCCGCACGGTCCTCGGGGACCAGGTCGGCCCGGCCACCGCGATAAACCCAATGCACCTCGACGCCGTCCGGGGCGGTCAACGGAATCTCGTCTTCCTGGCCCGCTACCTCGATGAACGCTTTGCCAATCGCGTTGGGGGGCAACGCTTCCAGCGCCGCGGCGATGGCCGGGAGCGCTGATTCGTCGCCGGCCAGCAGATGCCAGTCGGCGGCCGGGTCGGGCGTGTAGGCACCGCCGGGGCCCATCAAGTAGATGCGCTGGCCGGGCTGCGCCGCCGCGGCCCACTGGCCCGCGATCCCGTGCTCGCCGTGCACGACGATGTTCAGCGTGATCTCGCGGGCCGCCACGTCGACGTGCCGGACGGTCATGGTTCGGACCGACGGCCTCTTCTCGGGGGGCAGGCCGGCGAAGCTGTCCAGGGTCAACGGCTGGGGCAGGCCCGCCACGTCGACGTCATCGGCGACGAACACCAACTTGACGTAGGAGTCGGTGAATTTGCTGGGCACGAAGGCGTCGAAATCCTGGCTCCCCAGCACCACACCGACCAGGTGCGGTGCGAGTTCCTTGGTATCGACGACTTCGAAACGTTGCAGAGGTCGACCCGCCACTTGTCCTCCTGTCCAGACCCGACCCCCGTCGACTATACGAGCCGCGTCGTCGACGCAGCTTGGCCGCCGGCGGCACGGACAAGCCGCCACTTGCCGTCCTGGCGCTGCACCAACCCGGCCAGCTCGAGGATCGCCAGCGGCCCCAGCACCCGCTCGGGTGCCAGCCCGGACGCGACCGCGAGCTGTTCGACGGTGGCGGCGCCACGGCCCGGCAGCGCCTCGTACACCCGGCGCTCGGCGTCGCCGAGCCCGTCAAGCGCCGTTGCGGGGCGCGGTTCGTCGACTGCCAGCTCGCCGATGCGGCCGATGAGCTCGACGATGTGGTCGGCGCGGGTCACCAACTCGGCGCCGTTGCGCAGCAGCGCGTGGCACCCGGCCGACGCGGACGACGTCACGGGCCCGGGCACCGCCGCCACCACCCGTCCCAGCGCCCGCGCCCAGGCGGCGGTGTTGGCCGCGCCGCTGCGCAGCCCCGCTTCCACCACCACCGCGGCCCCCGCGACGGCGGCCACCAGACGATTGCGGGTCAGGAAGCGGTGGCGGGCCGGCCGGACACCGGGCGGGTATTCGGTGAACAGCAGCCCATGTTGGCCGATGCGATGCAGCAACGCCGTGTGGCCGCTCGGATAGGGAATGTCGAGCCCGCCGGCGAGAACGGCCACGGTGATCCCGTCAGCGTTCAGCACCGCCCGGTGTGCCGCGCCGTCGATGCCGTAGGCGCCACCGGAGACGACGGCGACCTCACGTTGCGCCAGCCCGACCGCCAAGTCCTCGGCCACCTGCTCGCCGTATACCGTCGCGGCGCGAGTTCCCACCACGGCGGCCGCGCGGTGTGCCACCTCGTCGAGCCGGGTCGGGCCCTGCGCCCACAACACCATCGGCGCCCCGCCGCGGGCCTTTGCCGAGGCGTTTGCGAACGCGGCGAACGCCAGCAGCGGCCACTCGTCGTCGTCGGGAGTGATCAACCGTCCGCCGCGGTTGGCGAGCAGCTCGAGGTCGGCCGCGGCGTGGTCGATTTCGCGCCTCGCCTCGGTGTGACGCGTCAGGGCTTCGTCGACCAGTCCGCGGCGGACCCGGTCGGCCGCCTCCACCGGGCCAACCCGCCGCGCGAGCGTGGCGAGCTCGGCGCAGGGCGGATCGGCCACCCGGGACAGGTACGCCCACGCGCGCAGCACCGGATCGTCCACCGCGGTCAGCATCGCCGCGCTCCGGGTTCCAAGAATTCGCCAAGGATCCGTTGAGCCCCGTACGTGAATGTGTTGTCGTCGACCCCCATTCGCCATCGCGCAGCACGCATGGAGCGGAGCGAACGATGATCATCTGCCAGCCGACGCAGCTCGCCGCGCCCGCCCGCCCCGTAAACCCATGGGCGATCGCGGCGTTCACCCTGAGCCTGGTCAGCTGGTGCGGATTGCCCATTCCCATCCTGAGCGGCGTCCTGGCGTCCGTCGCGTTGCGCGACATGGAACAGCGCGGCGAGGGCGGTCGCGCGATGGCGCAGTTCGCCAGGGCGTTCGCCATCCTGGTGACCGCGGCGATTGTGGTCCGGGGCGGGCACAACGACTGGCTGACGAGGACGTACTGGTGACCCGACGCCGGCGCTCATCGCCGGGCCCCCGGCTGCCGGAAGCTCAGCGCGGCCGCGACCTCCTCGGGCCCCGGCGATACCCCGCCGGCCAAGTCGGTCAGGCTCCACGCGACCCGCAGGGTGCGGTCCAGGCCCCGGATGCTGAGCAGACCCCGGTCCAGCGCTTTCTGTAGCGGGGTCATCGCGGCGTTGCCGGGACGGAACTTTCGGCGCAACAGCGCCCCGCTGACTTCGGCGTTGGTGCTAAATCCATGCGGTAACCACCGCTCGGCCGCCGCCGCGCGGGCCTGCGCCACCCGCAGCCGAACCTGTGCGGTCGATTCGGCCTCGCCGCCGGAGAACGCGCCCGCACGCACGGCATGCATCTCCACCCGCAGGTCCACCCGGTCCAGCAGCGGCCCGGACAACTTGCCCAGGTAGCGACGCTTGGCCGCCGCCGCACACATGCAGTCCTGCGGATCGGCGGGCGCGCATGGGCACAGGTTGGCCGCCAACACCAGCTGGAAACGGGCCGGGTAACAGGCCACCCCGTCGCGTCGCGCGAGACGAATCTCCCCGTCCTCCAACGGGGTTCGCAACGCCTCGAGTGCGCGGACGCTGATCTCGGCGCATTCGTCGAGGAACAGCACGCCACGGTGCGCGCGGCTGACCGCGCCCGGGCGCGCCATGCCCGAACCTCCGCCGACGAGCGCCGCCACGCTGGAGCTGTGATGCGGCGCCACGAACGGCGGCATGGTGATCAGCGGCGTGTCCCCCGACAGCAGCCCGGCCACCGAATGGATCGCGGTGACCTCCAATGACTCGCCCTCCGAGAGCGGCGGCAACAGGCCCGGAAGTCGTTGTGCGAGCATGGTTTTGCCGACACCCGGTGGCCCGGTCAGCATGAGATGGTGCGCCCCGGCGGCGGCCACCTCCACCGCGAAGCGCGCCTGTGTCTGCCCCACCACATCGGCCAGATCGACCGAGGGCTCCGGCGCGGTGGCCGTCGGGGCGATCCTGCCGTCCAGGGCGACCGACCCGCTGAGCCACTTCTGCAACTGCCCCAGCGTGCGCACGCCCCAGACGTCGATGCCGGCGACCAGGCTGGCCTCGGCCAGGTTCTCCACCGGCACGACGACGCCCGGCCAGCCGTCGCGTTTGGCGGCCAGCACCGCCGGCAACACGCCACGCACCGGGCGGACCCGACCGTCCAGCGACAGCTCGCCCAGCAGCACGGTCTTTTCCAGGCGGTCCCACGGGTTCTTTCGTTGCGCCGACAGCACGGCCGCGGCCAGGGCGATGTCGTAGACGGAGCCCATCTTGGGCAGCGTCGCCGGGGAGAGCGCCAGCGTGAGCCGCGCCATCGGCCAGCTGTTGCCGCAATTGGCGACCGCCGCCCTGACCCGGTCGCGGGACTCCTGCAGGGCGGCGTCGGGCAGGCCCACCAGATGCACGCCCGGCAGTCCGGAGGTGATGTCGGCTTCGATCTCCACGATTTGTCCGTCCACCCCGCGCACCGCGACCGAGAACGCGCGACCCAGCGCCATCAGCCGATCCCCCGCAGATGGGTGACTTCCGGGGTGCGCCGGCGCCCGATCCGCACCTGGATCACGTCGATGCGGAGCGCCGCCCAGCGCCGGTCCTGGCCGGCCAGCCACAGCCCGGCCAACCGGCGCAGCCGGCGCACCTTACGCTCGGTGACCGCATACGGCAGCCCGCCATAGCCGTCACCGGTACGGGTCTTCACCTCGACGAATACCACCGTGCGGGCATCATCGTCGCAGGCGACGACGTCGAGTTCGCCGTAGCGGCAACGCCAGTTGCGGTGCAGGATCCGCAATCCCATCCTCGTCAGGTGGTCCACGGCGAGCGCCTCACCCATCGCCCCGAGTTGGACCCGAGTCATAGTCGTTTCGGTCGTCATGGGAGCCAATGTGCTCCGACGGCCCGACAAGGGGGCCGCAGCGGCGCGTGCGACCCGTCCGCGGTGACCGGTTATCCCCAGAGCCGGTTTCATTCACAACCGGCCGGCAAACGACTAGCGGACTCGATCCGCCCTGGTGTAGACGTTCATCGAGTCCTCCCGCAGGAACGCCACCAGGGTGATTCCCGACTCCTCGGCCAACGAGACGGCGAGCGACGACGGTGCGGACACGGCGGCCAGCACCGGAATCCCGGCCAGCACCGCTTTCTGCGTCAACTCGAAGGAGGCCCGCCCACTGACCAGCAGCACCGAGCCGACCAATGGCACCCGCCGATGTTCCAGCGCCCAGCCGATGACCTTGTCGACCGCGTTGTGCCTGCCGACGTCCTCGCGCACCGCCAGCATGGTGCCGTCGACCCCGAACAACGCCGCCGCGTGCAGCCCACCGGTGCTGTCGAAAAGCTTTTGCGCGGATCGAAGTTGGGCGGGCATCGCCTTGAGCGTGGCCGCCGCGACGGTGGCGGGATCCGCGCCGGGCGCGAAGCGGCCGATCAGCCGCACCGCGTCCAGCGACGCCTTGCCGCACACCCCGCACGATGAGGTGGTGTAGAAGTTGCGGGTCACGTCGAGGGTGGGCGCCGCGACGCCGGCGGCCAGCGTCACGTCCAGGACGTTATAGGTGTTCGTGCCCTCGACGGCACCGCCGCAATACCGGATGGTCAGCACGTCGTCGCGGCCGGCGATGATCCCCTCGGTCAGCAGAAAGCCTTGCGCCAGTTCGAAATCCGCGCCCGGCGTGCGCATCGTCACGGTGACCGCCGCGCCGTTCACCCGGATCTCCAGCGGCTCCTCGACGACCAGCGTCTCCGGCCGGGTGATCGCTTTCCCGGCGGTCAGATGCTTCACCCGCCGGCGTGCGGTTACGTGCCGCACTAGGCGATTTCACCGTAAACCGGGATCGCGGCGGAACGCGGGGAGCTCACGCAGCCAAACTACCTTGGTCGGCCGCCGGCCGCCCGCGCCGTCACACCGCCGAAGCCAGGGCCTCCAGGGTTTCCGCCGAGGAGTGGACCGGGCGCCACCCGAGTTGGGTGCGCGCTTTGGTGGTGTCCATGACCATCGACGTGCGCGCGGTGTGCAGCCATTCCAGCATGGACGGGACCAGCGGCGCCCGCGAAAGCGCCGCCGACGCCGCCGACGCCGCAACGGCGGGAACCCGCACCGGACGGCCGCCCAGGGCCCTGGCCACGTCCCCCACCGTCACCACGCCGTCACCGGCGATGTTGTATGCCCCGGGCGGAGCCGGGGTGGTGGCCGCCAGCGCGATCGCGCTCGCGACGTCGTCGTGGTGCACCAGCTGCAACGGGATGCCCGGATCCGGAACGACCGGCTTCAATATCGGCACCGCCTTGACCACGGCGCGCATCGGGCCGGGCAGTTGATTCCACGGCATCGCGTCGGCCAGCACGGTGGCGTTGGGCCCGGCGACGATGCACGGCCGCAACACGAAGACCTCGAGCGGCGAGTCCTTCGTGATCTCGCCGAGCAGCGCCTCGCAGGCCGCCTTCTGCGCCGAGTAGTAGTGCTCGTCGGACCCGCGTGCCGGCACGTCCTCGGTGAGCGGGTGGGGATTGTCGCCGTGATATCCGTAGGCCGCCACCGAAGAGGTGTACACCAGGCGCCGTGTCCGCTCGCTGGCGACGGTCGCCTCGAACACGTTGCGGGTGCCCTGCAGGTTGATGCGGGCGCTCTCTTCCCGTGAACCCATGATGATGAAGGCCAGGTGGATCACCACGTCGGCCTGTGCCACCAGGGCGTCGACGGCCTCGCGGTCCAGGATGTCGCCCTGCTGGTAGGTGGTCTTCAGCCAGCCGCGCGACGACGGGTCGAACGGGCGGCGCGCCATCCCGACGATGGCGTCCACGGCGGGTTCGCGTTCCAGCGCCGTCACCGCGGACATGCCGATCTCGCCGGTTGGCCCGGTCACCGCGACGGTAATTCCCACCCCAAGGCTTTTTCCCGTCGAGGCGCAGCCGAAACCACCGGGTGGGAAACGTCACCAAGAGCCGTTGCCGACGATGTCGCAATTCGTGAGCGCCGGGCGCGCGGGTACCCGTATTGTCAGCGAATGTTTTGCGCTGGCCACGGCTGGCGGCCGAGGGCGTGGATTTCCCCGCAATCGCACCGAACGGCGTGTGCGGCCCGCACCGAGGGCCGATAATCTACGGCGATCCAACGCGGGGTCACGTTGCCGACTGCGCAGGGAATGAGGAACGACATGGGGGACGAATCGACGGCCGCAGGCGGGTCAACACCCGGCGGGGAGAAGGCTGACCCGGGGACCGTTTTCGCCGCGCTGGCCGAGATCATCTACCAGGGCTCGGACGCCGGCCAGATGTACGCGGCCATCTGCGTCGCCGCCACCCTGGTCGTCCCCGGATGTGACCACGCCAGCCTGTTGGTGCGCGAGGGCGACCGCTACGTCACCGTGGGCGCGAGTGACCGGCTCTCGCAGCAGATCGACGAGCTGGAACGGCGTTCCGGCGACGGACCCTGCATCGACGCGATCGAGGAGGAAACCCCCCAGATCGATCCGGATCTCACCACGCCGTCGCTGTGGCCCAAGCTGGCGAAGGTGCTGGTGGCCGAAACCCCGGTGCGCGGGGCGATGGGCTTTCGGCTGCTGGTGGACAAGCGCAAAGGCGCCGCGCTCAACCTGTTCAGCGACACCGTCAACGTGTTCGACGCCGAGGCGGCCGGAAGCGCGGCGCTGCTGGCGGCCTTCGCCAGCGTGGCCATCAATGCGGTCGCCAAGGGTGAGGACGCCACCAGCCTTCGCCGGGGGCTGCTGAGCAACCGCGAGATCGGCAAGGCGGTCGGCATGTTGATGCTGCTGCACGACATGACCGAGGAGCAGGCGTTCGACCTGCTGCGGCGCCATTCCCAGTCACTGAACATCAAGCTGGCCGATGTGGCGCGGGAGGTCATCGAGAGACGCGGCGAGTTGCCGGCCGCGGAGGACAAGCAGCTTACGGAGGACCGCTAGCCCGGCGCTATTCCGGGAGCCGCAGCTCGGGCTTTTCCACCTCTTCGATGTTGACGTCCTTGAACGTCACGACCCGCACCTGCTTGACGAACCGCGCCGGCCGGTACATGTCCCAGACCCAGGCGTCGGACAGGCGCAGCTCGAAGTACACCTCGCCGTCGGCGTTGCGTGGCACCATCTCCACGCTGTTGGCCAGGTAGAAGCGCCGCTCGGTTTCCACGACGAAGCTGAACTGCCCGACGATGTCCTTGTATTCGCGGTACAGCGAGAGCTCCATCTCGGTTTCGTACTTTTCGAGATCCTCGGCACTCATCTGTTCAGACGTCCTTCTCGGAGAAACACTTCCCCGGCATTGCGCGCGGGGATCCTGGCCCCATCTTTCCTCACCGATACCCGCCGCGCGCGAGCGGAGGGTCCGGTCTGCACTCGGCCACCACGCGGCCACCCGACGCCTGCGACCCTATGGCCACACGCCGGACATTGATGAACGAATGGCGGTGTTCGGGGCAGGGACCCAGCTGCGTCAGCGCCGTGCTGTGCGCGGGTGTGCTGTAGCCCTTGTGCTCGGCGAAGCCGTAACCCGGGTGGTCGGCGTCCATGGCGACCATCAGCCGGTCCCGGCTGACCTTCGCCAGCACGCTGGCCGCGGCGATGCACGCCGCCACCGCGTCGCCGCCGATGACCGGCAGCGACGGCACCGGCAGGCCGGGCACCCGGAATCCGTCGCTGAGCACGTAACCGGGCCGCAGCGACAGTCCCGCCACGGCGCGGCGCATGCCTTCGATGTTGGCGACGTGCACGCCGCGCCGGTCCACCTCGGCCGGCGGTATGAACACCACGTGGTAGGCCAGCGCGTAGCGGCGGATCAGCGGGAACAACTTCTCCCGGGCACCCTCGGTCAGCTTCTTCGAGTCATCAAGCGCGGCAAGGCTTTCCAACCGCCCGGGCCCGAGCACACAGGCCGCCACCACCAGCGGTCCGGCGCAGGCGCCGCGGCCGACTTCGTCCACGCCGGCCACCGGACCCAAACCGCTGCGGTACAGCGCCGACTCCAGGGTGCGCAACCCCGACGATTTGCGGATCACCGCCCGCGGCGGCCACGTCGTGGCCATGGCTACTGATGCTGCTGCGGGTTCACCGAAGACACGCCACCCCACCGCCCCGGCGGCCACACGATGAACCTCGCCTTGCCGATCACGTTGGACACCGGCACGGTCCCCGACGCCGGATCGCCCGTGCACAACACGCCCTTGAGCGCCTCGGCGGGGACGCTGGTGCAGTGCGCACGGGAATCCGCCGAGTGCGTCCGGTTGTCGCCCATCACCCACAGCCGCCCCTGCGGGACGGTGACCGGCCCGAACTCGCTGCCCAGGCACGGGTATACCGACGGGTCGGCCATCATGGTGGCCGGATCCAGGTACGGCTCCTTGAGCGGCTTGCCGTTGACCGTCAACCCGGTGTCGGCCCGGCACTGCACCGTCTGCCCTCCGACCGCGATGACCCGCTTGACCAAGTCGTTCTCGTCGGGCGGCACGAAGCCGATGAAGGACAACGCGTCCTGCGCCCAGCGCAGCGCGGTGTTGTTGGAGCGGATCGACTTGTACCCGAGGTTCCAGGAGGGCGGTCCCTTGAAGACGATGACATCACCGGGGTGCGGTGATTCGAAGCGATAGGTGACCTTGTCGACCATGATCCGGTCCCCGACGCAACCGGCGCACCCGTGCAGCGTCGGCTCCATCGATTCCGACGGGATCAGGTAGGGCCGGGCCACGAACGTCAACATGACGTAATAGAGCACCACCGCGATCACCGCCAGCAGCGCGAATTCCCGCAGCGTGGAGCGCTTGGTGGGCTCCCCCTCGCCCGCGTCGGGCGACTCCCCCGGTTCGGGGACCGGTTCGGCCGCGTTCGGCGAATCGCCTTCGGGCGGGTCCGGGATGCGGGTGGAGACCTTCGGATCTGACTGGGCGGACGGGGGCTCAGGTGAGTCCGTGGGATCGGTCACGAGATCAGAGTAGCCAGCGCAGATTGTGGCGCTGTAAACCGACCGGGACTGCCGCCCGGCCGTCGCAGCTCAGCGCTTTTCCTTGATCTTGGCCTTCTTGCCGCGGAGCTCGCGCAGGTAGTACAGCTTGGCGCGACGGACGTCACCACGGGTCACCACCTCGATGTGGTCGATGTTCGGCGAGTGCACCGGGAAAGTCCGCTCGACGCCGACGCCGTAGCTCTCCTTGCGCACGGTGAAGGTCTCGCGGATGCCGCCGCCCTGCCGGCGGATCACCACACCCTTGAACACCTGGATACGCTCCTTGGCGCCCTCGATGACCTTGACGTGCACGTTGATGGTGTCGCCCGGGCCGAAGGCCGGGATGTCGTCGCGCAGCGACGCTTGGTCGACGAAGTCCAGCGGTTCATCGCAGATGACACTTCCTTGCGGTCGCGGCCTGCGACAACCGTCCTCACGCTGGGTGTGAGGCGGTCACCAAGCCGATGGTTTGGGGCAACTTGCGTGTATCTCGCAGCAGGCGGAAGCGGCCCGGCCGGCCGGCAACCGCTGGAGACAACTGGTCAATTGTGCCAGACGGGACGCATGCCAGTGAAAATCACAGCATCCGACGTGGTTCGCGCGAGCTGAAAACGCTGGTGAGTGGTACATATGAGCTGGGTCAGAACGCGCGTATCCGCACCTCGGCATGCCGGCCGGGGCCCAGGGGCGCGACGCGGACCCACGCTCGTGCAGGTTGCCACACCGGAGGAGAGGGATGCGAGTTCGGCCGCTGATCTTGCTCACCGCCACAGCGGCGGTGGCGTTGGTGGTGGCCGCCGGGTGCGAGGCGAAGGTACAGGCCAGGGCATACAGCCTCCCGGTGTACGCACGCCCGACCGTGGTCTGCGCCAGCCGCCCCCACAGCTGGCCGAGCTGATGCTCGATGCGGTCAGGCCCGCGGACGCCGGAACCGCAACTGGCGAGTGCGGGGCCCGTTGGCCTGCAGGCGCGGGTGCAGCAGGCCACCGACGAGGCCGCCGCCGCCGGCGCCACCCTCTCGGTGGCGATTCTCGATCGCAAGACCCACCAGCTGGTCTCCACGGCAACAGCCAGGTCATCGGCACCGCATCCGTGGCCAAACTGTTCATCGCCGACGATCTGCTGCTGCACGAATCCGAGGGCAAGGCCGCGCTGTCCCCGGACGACCACCAGGCGTTGGACATCATGTTGCAGTCATCCGACGACGGCGCTGCCGAGAAGTTCTGGGCCCAGGGCGGCGGGAACGCCATCGTCACCGCGGTCGCGGCCCGCTACGGGCTCACGTCGACCACCCCGCCCGGCGACGGACGCTGGTGGAACACCATGAGTTCGACGACCGACCTGATCCGCTACTACGAGATGCTGCTCGACGGATCGGGCGGGCTGCCGGCCGACAAGGCGCCAGGTCATCGTCGACGACCTGGCCCAGTCCACCCCGAACGGACTCGACGGCTATCCGCAGCGGTTCGGCATCCCGGATGGGTTGTACGCCGAACCGGTGGCGGTCAAGCAGGGCTGGATGTGCTGCATCGGCAGCGACTGGATGCACCTGTCGACCGGCGTGATCGGCGCGGACCGGCGCTACGTCATGGTGATCGAGTCCCTGCAGCCCTCCGACGACGCCACCGCGCGCGAAACCATCACCCAGGCGGTCAAGACGATATTTCCCGACGGCCGGATCGACCCGCTGGGCCGCGGGCTCTAGTCCTGCGGGTCCAGCAGCTCCGGGCGGCGTTCGCGGGTGCGCTGCAGCGACACCTCGCGGCGCCATGCGGCGACGCGCGCGTGGTCGCCGGACAACAAGATCTCGGGAACGTCGAGCCCACGCCAGCTCGGCGGCCGGGTATAACTGGGCCCCTCCAGCAGCCGGTCCAGGGCCGGCGAATGCGAATCGTCCTGGTGCGACGCGGGATTGCCCAGCACGCCGGTCAGCAGCCGCACCACGGCCTCGATCATCACCAGCGCCGCCGACTCCCCACCCGGCAGCACGTAGTCGCCGATCGACACCTCTTCGACCCGCATCCGCCGGGCGGCATCCTCGACGACCCGCTGGTCGATGCCTTCGTAGCGGCCGCAGGCGAACACCAGGTGCTGCTCGGCGCTCCAGCGCTGGGCGTCGGCCTGCGTGAACAACGCACCGGCCGGCGTGGGGACCACCAAAAGCGTTTGGTCCGAGCAGATTTCGTCGAGCGCCTCGCCCCACACCGGCGCCTTCATCACCATCCCGGGGCCACCACCGTAGGGCGAGTCGTCGACCGAATGGTGCACGTCGTGGGTCCACCGACGCAGAGTCGTGCACCCGCAGGTCGACCAGGCCCGACTCAATCGCCTTGCCCGGCAACGATTGCTCGCAGCGGATCCAGGTAGGCCGGGAAGATCGTGACGACGTCGATTCTCATGCCAGATCCAGCAGGCCCTCTGGCGGATCGATCTCGACGACGCGGTCGTCCAGTGACACCGACGTGACGATCGCGCTGACGAACGGCACCAGCACTTCGCCGCCGTCGCCCCTGCGCACCGCCAGCAGCTCACCGGCCGGCGGTGTGCAGCACCTCGGCGACGACGCCGATGTCCTGGCCCGTCGACGGTCCGGACGCGCAGGCCCTCCAGCTGGTGGTCGTAGTACGTGTCCGGCTCGTCGATGGGCGGCAGGTCGTCGGAGTCGACGACGAACAAGCTGCCGCGCAACGCATCGGCGGCGTCGCGGTCGTCACGCCAGCCAATCGCACCAGCAGCCGGGCACCGTGTGCGCGCGCGGCTCTCGACGACGAAGTCGCGTGCCGGCCACCGCCGCGGGATGCCTTGGCGCGCAAGCGTGTTACCCGGCGCGAACCGGTCGTCGGGATCGTCGGTGCGGACGTCGACGACGAGTTCGCCGGTGATGCCGTGCGCTTTGGCCACGCGCCCGACGGTCAACTCCATCGGAGTTCCATCAGCGGCTACTGGTCGGTGTCCACCACGTCGACGCGGATACCGCGGCCACCGATACCGGCGACCAGGGTGCGCAGCGCGGTCGCGGTACGTCCGCCGCGACCGATCACCTTGCCCAGGTCGTCGGGATGGACGTGGACCTCGACAGTTCGGCCACGACGGCTGGTCACCATGTCCACCCGGACATCGTCGGGGTTGTCGACGATCCCACGGACCAGGTGCTCGACGGCGTCAACGACGACCGTGCTCACGTCAGTCAGCTTTCGGCGCTCGGTTCGGCCTGCTCGCCGGCCGTCGGCGGCCGGCTCCGCCGGCGCGGCCTCAGCGGCGGCAGCTGGCTCGGCGGCCTTCGCGGCGGCCGCTGGCTCGGTCGGCCTTCGCGGCCTTCTTGGCCGGCGCCTTCTTCTTCGGCTTGGTGGCCTCGGTGGTCGGGCCGCCCTCGGCGGCGGCCAGCGCGGCGTTGAACAGCTCGAGCTTGCTGGGCTTGGGCTCGGCTGACCTTCAAGCGGCCCTCGGCGCCGGGCAGGCCCTTGAACTTCTGCCAGTCACCGGTGATCTTCAGCAGCTTGAGGACGGGCTCGGTGGGCTGAGCACCCACGGACAGCCAGTACTGGGCGCGCTCGGAGTTGATCTCGATCAGGCTCGGCTCTTCCTTCGGGTGGTAGCGGCCGATGACCTCGATGGAGCGGCCGTCGCGGCGGGTGCGCGCGTCGGCGACGGCGATGCGGTACTGGGGATTGCGGATCTTGCCAAGCCGGGTGAGCTTGATCTTCACAGCCATGGTTAAGCGAATTCTCCTGTGTGTGTCACGCTGCAATTCAGCGACCGGGGCGGGATGCCCGGATCCGGTTTTGCCTCGCGTGTGTGACCACGAAGCGATGCGTAATCGCGCGGCGGACAGCCGCCCATTGTGCCAGAACAGGCGCCGCGCCAGAAATCCGTCGGAAAAGCGCCAAAAGCGCTATCCGGTCGGACTACATGACCTTCTGGAACACCTTGGTCTCGACGCGGCGGGTCATCCGCCAGCCCGCGGGCGTGCGGACGAACTCGTCGTCGTACCAGAGCCCGCAGAACAGCATCTGATCCTTCTCGCCGCCGAGCACCATCGGGTTGAAGCAGATCACCCGCGACGACGCCGTGTCCCCGTCGATACGGACCGAGAAGTTGCCCAGCATGTGCGAGTACACCGGGAAGTTCGGCAGCACCTCCGACAGCCACTTCTTGACCTCGGGATAGTGGCCCTCGATCCCGCCCGAGGGCGGTGTAGTCGATGTACGCGTCTTCGGTGAAGACCTTGTCCAGGTCGTCGAATCGGCGCTGGTCAATGGCGGTGGAGTAGTCCACCAGCAGCTGCTGGATCTCCAGGCGGTCGGAAATCTCGGCCAGGCTCAACATGCTCGATTCAGCACGCAGCAGCATCGAAAATCGGCGCACGGCGCAGGCCCGGAAGTTAGACTCTCGGCCCATGCGAAAGCTCATGGCCGCAGCCGCGGCCCTGCTCACGGTCAGTGCGTGCGCCGCCACCGCCCCCGTGGCCTGGGCCGACAACATGCAACAGGCCGGCTCGGTGCCGATCCCCGACGGCCCGGCGCAGACCTGGATCGTCGCCGATCTCGACAGCGGTCAGGTGCTGGCCGGCCGCGACCAGAACGTCGCCCACCCGCCCGCGAGCACCATCAAGGTGCTGCTGGCGCTGGTGACCCTCGACGAGGTGAGCCTGGACTCCACCGTCGTCGCCGATCGGCCGACACCGAGGTGGAGTGCAACTGCGTCGGCGTCAAACCGGGCCGCATCTATACGGCGCGCCAACTGCTCGACGGCCTGCTGCTGGTCTCGGGCAACGACGCCGCCAACACGCTGGCGCACATGCTGGGCGGCGCCGACGCCACGGTCGCCAAGATGAACGCCAAGGCCGCGTCGCTCGGCGCGACGAACACCCATGCCGCGACGCCGTCCGGCCTGGACGGGCCCGACGGATCCCGGGTGCTCGACCGCCCATGACCTCGCGGTGATCTTCCGCGCCGCCATGGCCAACCCGATCTTCGCCCAGATCACCGCCGAGCCGTCGGCGATGTTCCCCGGCGACAACGGCGACCACCCGATCACCAACCAGGACGAGCTGCTTGCAGCGCTATCCGGGAGCGATCGGCGGCAAGACCGGGTTCACCGACGCCGCCCGCAAGACCTTCGTCGGCGCGGCCGCCCGGGGTGGCCGACGACTGGTCATCGCGATGATGTACGGCCTGGTGAAGGCGGGCGGGCCGACGCTACTGGGACCAGGCGGCAACGTTGTTCGACTGGGGTTTCGCGCTCGACCCGCAGTCCAGCATCGGCTCGCTCTAGCTACTCCGACAGGTCCGCGTCCGCCGCCGCGGACAGCAGCGTCATCAGCATCGGGATCCGTTGCTCGGCGATCTGCGGCTGCGGCAGCACGCCCTCCACCACCGCGGCCCCGTCGAACACATTGGTCAGCACCGCCACCAGCACCGGGAACGTTTCCTCGGGGAAGCTCTCGGCTCCGGGCAGCGCACGGGCGGCGTCGTGAATCTTGGTCGAGTACTGCCGCAGCTCGTGTTGCAAAGTGGCCCTGAGCTTTTCGTCGGTGCGCGCGGCGACCAGCAGTTCGTACAACACGGCGTTGCTCGGGGCGGCGGTGACATCGCGGAGTATCGCCAGCGCGGCCTGCAGCGCCGGCCGATCGGGCGGTATTTCGGCGACCCGCTTGGTGAACGTCTCGAGCTGACGACGCAGCACCTCCGACGCGGTGGCCGCCATGAAATCGCCCATGGTCTCGAAGTGGCGGAACAGGGCGCCCACCGACACCCCCGCGCGCTTGGTGATCACCGCGGCCGACGCCCGGGCGTACCCGACCTCGATGATGGTGGCGATGCAGGCGTCGAGGAGGCGGCCGACGGTCTCCTCCCGACGCTGCTGCTGGGTTCTGGGCACCTCAGGCCCCGACCTTCGCGGCGCTTTGGCCCCGGTGCCGCTGGCCCGCACGCAGGTAGCGGCCCGATTTGACGGTCCGGCCGTAGCCGTCGCGGAACCGGCCCCCACGGAAGACGACGGCGCCACCGACACCCGTCGCGACGACGGCGTCGTCATTGCGATTGACCATGCGCCGCAAGCCCCCGTAGAACGTCACCTCCTCCTCGTAGTAGCCCTCGACCGATTCGTTGAGACCGGCCGGGTCGATCACCACGAAGTCCGCGCGGTCGCCCTGCCGCAGCGTGCCGGCGTCGATGCCGAACCACTCCGCCAGTTCACCGGTGAGGCGATGCACCGCGTGCTCGGTGGACATGAACGGCGCACCGGCCCGGTAGGCGTCGCGGGCGCGCTTGAGCAGCTTCAGCGGGAAGTTGTAGAAGGCCATGTTGCGCAGGTGCGCGCCGGCATCCGAGAAGCCCATGTGCACGCTGCCTTCGTTGGCGAGCGCGTCGAGCAGCTTGGGGCGATGGTTGGCCACGACGGTCGTCCACCGGACGTTGCGTTCACCGTTCTCGACGAGCACATCGAGGAAGGCGTCGAGCGGGTGCAGCTTGCGCTCGTCGGCGATCGCACCAAAGCTCTTGCCTATCAACGACTTGTCGGGGCATTCGACGATGACCGCATCGTGGAAGTCGCGGTGCCACAACGACGGCCCGAGTTTGATGCGGTCGAACTCACGCCGGAACTTCCGGCGGTACTCCTTGTCGGCCAGTAATTCGTTGCGCTCCAACTGGTCCCGCAGGTGCAGGGCGGCCGTTCCGGCACCGAACTCCTCGAAGACCGGGAGGTCGATCCCGTCGGAGTACAGTTCGAACGGCACCGGCAGATGCTGGAATCGCACGCTGGCGCCCAAGAGCTTGTTCAGCAGTCGCGTCCCCGGGCCGAAGACGTATACGGACAGCGGCATCGACTTGGCGTCAGCGGACACCAGCATGCTCATCGCGAACGCCCTTGCCCCGGTTGAGGATCCGGCTGCTGGCCAAAAAGAACAGCATCCCGGTCGACGGCTTGGCCACGTTGGGCGCGCTCTGCAGCATGCGGCCGCGCTTGCGCAGCACCTTGATCAGCCTGCGCCGCTCGCGCCAGGTCGCGAACGTGGACGGCAGCGCCCGCGACCGGAAGCGCTCGCCGTCGAGCTTGTCGATGGCCGCGTCCATCCCCGACATGCCGAGCATCCCGGCTTCGAGCGCCGCATCGAGCAGGGCCGCCATCTGCTCCAGTTCGGCGGCGGTGGGCTGGACGGTGGCGTCGGTGGCCCGGTCGAGTCCCAGCACCGCGGTCCGCAGGTCCGAATGACCAAGCAGCGAGCCGATGTTCGGCCCGAGCGGCAGGGCGTCGATCGCCTTGATGTATTCCGCGGCGGTGGACCAGGTTTTGTTGGCTTTCAGGGCGCCGTAGACGTATTCGCGCGGCACGGCCTCGACCCGGCTGAAGAGGTCGGCGGCGTCCTCGGAGCCCGCGTAGACCGTCGACAGCGAGCAGTTCCCCAGCAACACGGTGGTGACGCCGTGGCGCACCGACTCCCGCAGGCCCGGGTCCAGCAGCACCTCGGCGTCGTAGTGGGTGTGTACGTCGATGAAGCCGGGCATGATCCACTTGCCGGCCGCGTCGATCACGTCGGGGCAACCCGTCTCGTCCAGCGGCCCGTCAGACACCGTGGCCACCACCCCGTCGCGGATGCCCAGCGTCCGGGTCCGCGGTGCACCGCCGGTGCCGTCGAACCACAGCCCGTCGCGAATGATCACGTCGTAAGCCACTTCTGCCTCCAGGTCGTCGCGTGACACGGACCGTAACATAGATAGCAAGTACTCGCAATCTTTTTACTTCCGGCGTGTCCGGCCCCCGACCGGCGCCGGGCTACGCCGACGAGCGGACGGGCTTGCCGCGCAATATCAGCAGGTCCGGGCGGTGCAGTACGGCCGGGCCCGACCGCGGGTCCTCCGAGTAGCACAGCAGATCCGCGGACGCGCCGTGATCGAGCCCGGGCCGACCGAGCCAGCGGCGCGCGTCCCAGCAGGCCGCGCCCAGCGCCTCGGTCGGGCTCATCCCGATACGCTTGAGCGCCTCGACCTCGTCGGCGATCCGGCCGTGCGCGACCGTGCTGCCGGCGTCGCTGCCGGCGTACACCCGCACCCCCGCCTCGCGCGCCGCCGCCACCCGGGGGTAGCACCGGGCGTACAGGTCGCGCATGTGGGCCGCGTAGGCCGGATACTTCGCGGCGGCGTCGGCGATGCCCGGAAAATTCTCGACGTTGATCAGCGTGGGCACCAACGCGGTCCCGCGGTCGACCATCAGCGCGATGGTGTCATCGGTGAGCCCGGTGCCGTGTTCGATGCAGTCGATGCCGGCGTTGATCAGCCCGGGCAGGGCGTCCTCGCCGAAGACGTGCGCGGTGACCCGGGCGCCGTGGGCGTGGGCGGCGTCGATGGCGGCCTTGAGGACATGGTCGGACCACAGCGGCGCCAGGTCGCCGGCCTTGCGATCGATCCAGTCGCCGACCAGCTTGACCCAGCCGTCGCCCCGCTTCGCCTGTTCGGCCACGGCCGCCGGCAGCCCGGATTCGTCCTCGAGCTCGACGGCGAAGCCCGCGATATAGCGCTTGGGCCGGGCCAGATGCCGGCCGGCGCGGATGATGCGGGGCAGGTCGTCGCGGTCGTCGAGGCTGCGGGTGTCTGTCGGCGAGCCGCAGTCGCGCAGCAGCAACGCCCCCGCGTCGCGTTCGGTCTCGGCCTGCGCAATCGCCTCGTCGAGCGGGATCTCGCCGTGGTGACCGAGGCCGACGTGGCAATGCGCGTCCACCATTCCGGGGATGATCCAGCCGCCGTCAAAGACGGTGTCGGCCCCGGTGACGGGCTCCGTGCTGATGCGGCCGTCGACGACCCACAGCTCGGTTTGGGTCTCGTCGGGCAGCCCGACGCCTCGCACGTGCATGCGCACGACGGGTTACTTTCGTCCCGGGTTGCCTGGGAACTTGAGCTTGGACAGGTCGAAGTCCGCCAGCCCGGGCGGCAGCTCGTTGAGGCCCTCGGGCAGGTGCGAGAGGTCGGGGAAGCCCGCCGGCATGCCCGGGGGCATTCCGGCGCCGAGCGGGTTGCGGACCTTGGGCGGCGTCGGACCCCGTCCGCCCTTCTTGCCCTTCTTGCCCTTGGCCCCCTTGGCCTTTCGGGTGGCGGACTTGCGGCCCATGCCGGGGATGCCCATGCCGCCGAGCATCGACGACATCATCTTGCGGGCCTCGAAGAAGCGGTCGACCAGCTGGTTCACCTCGGACACGGTCACGCCCGAGCCGTTGGCGATGCGCAGCCGCCGCGACGCGTTGATGATCTTCGGGTCGGCCCGCTCCTGCGGCGTCATGCCGCGGATGATGGCCTGCAGGCGGTCGAGTTGTTTGTCGTCGACCTGCGCCAGCGCGTCTTTCATCTGTCCGGCCCCGGGCAGCATGCCCAACAGGTTGCCGATCGGACCCATCTTGCGGATGGCGAGCATCTGCTCGAGGAAGTCCTCCAGGGTCAGCTCGCCGGTGCCGATCTTGGCGGCGGCGGCCTCGGCCTGCTCGGCGTCGAAGACCTGCTCGGCCTGTTCGATCAGGCTCAGTACGTCGCCCATGCCCAGGATGCGGCCGGCCATCCGGTCGGGGTGGAAGACGTCGAAGTCCTCCAGCTTCTCGCCGGTCGAGGCGAAAAGGATTGGGACGCCGGTCACCTCGCGGACCGACAACGCGGCGCCGCCGCGGGCGTCACCGTCGAGCTTGGTCAGCACCACGCCGGTGAAGCCGACGCCCTCGCGGAACGCCTCCGCGGTGGTCACGGCGTCCTGGCCGATCATCGCGTCCAGGACGAACAGGACCTCGTCGGGGTTGACGGCATCGCGGATGGCCGCGGCCTGGGCCATCAGCTCGTCGTCGATGCCCAACCGGCCGGCGGTGTCGACGATGACGACGTCGAAATGCTTGGCCCGAGCCTCGGCGAGCCCCGCCGCCGCGACCGCAACCGGGTCCCCCGGCCCCGATTCGGGGGACTCGCCGGGGTGGGGCGCGAACACCGGTACTCCGGCGCGCTCACCGACGACTTGCAGCTGGTTCACCGCGGCCGGCCGTTGCAGGTCGCACGCCACCAGCAGCGGGGTGTGCCCCTGCCCGCGCAGCCAGGCGGCCAGCTTGCCGGCCAGCGACGTCTTACCGGAGCCCTGCAGGCCGGCGAGCATCACCACGGTCGGCGGCGCCTTGGCGAACGCCAGCTGGCGCGTCTCCCCGCCCAGGATGCCGATGAGTTCTTCGTTGACGATCTTGACGACCTGCTGCGCCGGGTTGAGGGCACCCGAGACCTCGGCGCCCTTGGCGCGGTCTTTGATCCGGGTGACGAACGCCCGCACCACGGGCAAGGACACGTCGGCTTCCAGCAGCGCCAGCCGGATCTCGCGGGTGGTGGCCTCGATGTCGGCGTCGGTCAGTCGACCCTTACCGCGTAGTCCCTGCAGGGCACCGGTCAACCGGTCGGACAGCGATTCAAACACCCCGCCAGCCTAGTGGTACTGCAAGCGCGGCGAAGCCGGGCGCAGCAGGTACCGCTCATCAGGCCTAGTGGTACTGCAAGCGCGGCGAAGCCGGGCGCAGCAGGTACCGCTCATCAGGCCTAGTGGTACTGCAAGCGCGGCGGCTTGGCGCCGCCCATCGACCGCGACACTGCAACTACGCACACGACACGCCGATAAGCGTCTGCGTAATTTCAGTCTCGGCGCGACGGCGAGCGGGCTTGAATGGTCGAGCGAACAACAAACGTCGCCGAACGAGGTGCAGCTCATGCTCGAGGTGATCGACAAAGGATCGTGCAGCGAAGACCATCCCGTGCCACTGCTCTTCGTGCACGGCGGCTGGCACGGCGCGTGGTGCTGGGAGCACTTCCTGGACTTCTTCGCCGACGCGGGCTATCGCGCGGTCGCAGTGAGCCTGCGCGGGCACGGCGCCAGCCCGACGGCGAAGCCGCTGCACAAGGTCTCCATCGCCGACTACATCGACGACGTCCGTTCGGTGGCCGACGAAGTGGGTGGCGGCCCGGAGCGCCACCCCGTTCTCATCGGCCATTCGCTGGGCGGCTTCGTGATCCAGCGCTACCTCGAAGAGCGCAGCGCCCCCGCCGCGGTGCTGGTGGGCTCGGTGCCGCCGCGGGGCGTGCTCAGGTTGGCGGTGCGCGTCTGGCGCCGCCGACCGTCGATGACGATGGAAGCCTGGACCGACCGCACGCTGCTGAAGTTCCTCGCCACCCCGGCGCTGACCCGCGAGTACCTCTTCTGCGCCGACACGCCCGAGGCCGTCGTCGAATCCTGCATGCAACGCGCCGGGGCCGAGAGCGTGCGCGCCGCCATGACCGATCCGATGGTCCGCCGCGTCAGAACCCGGCGGGTGAGGACGCCGATCCTGGTCCTCGGCGCCGAGCACGACGGCTTCGTCAGCGTCGGCGATGTGCGCGCCACGGCGCGCGCCTACCGAACCGAACCGGAATTCTTCTCGATGGGCCACAACATGATGCTCGAACCGGGGTGGGCTGACGTCGCCGAACGCATCCGCGCCTGGCTGGCGGCGCGCGACCTGGCGAGCCGGGTGTCCTAACCGCGTTCGAGTCGTTACTGCGCCGAAAAGCGTTGGCGTGCTAGATTTCACAGCCACCGCTAAACCATGCTGGCCGCGTCGAAAACTACAACTACGGGGGGAAATGTCCGTGCAATCGGTCGCTCGCACGGAGTCCTCCGTCGACGACAACGGCCGGGCGCTGCGCGGGTGGCAGCGCCGGGCGTTGGTGAAATACCTGGCCGGCCAGCCACGCGATTTCCTGGCCGTGGCCACCCCGGGATCCGGGAAGACGACGTTCGCCTTGCGGGTGGCGGCCGAACTGCTGAGCCAGCGCGCCGTCGAGCAGATCACGGTCGTGGTGCCCACCGAGCACCTCAAGGTGCAGTGGGCGCAGGCGGCCGCGCGGCACGGGATCGCCCTGGACCCGAAGTTCTCGAACAGCAGCGCGCACACGTCGGGCGAATACCACGGCGTGATGGTCACCTACGCACAGGTCGCGGCGCATCCGACGCTGCACCGGGTGCGCACCGAGCAGCGCAAGACTCTGGTCGTCTTCGACGAGATTCACCACGGCGGTGACGCCAAGACCTGGGGTGACGCCATCCGCGAGGCCTTCGGCGATGCCACCCGCCGGCTCGCGCTGACGGGCACGCCCTTTCGCAGCGACGACAGCCCCATCCCGTTCGTGGCCTACGAGGCGGGCGCCGACGGGGTGCGGCGTTCGGCGGCCGACCACACCTACGGCTATGCCGAGGCCCTCGCCGACGGCGTGGTCCGGCCGGTGGTGTTCTTGGCCTACTCCGGCGAGGCGCGCTGGCGGGACAGCGCCGGCGAGGAGCACGCCGCGCGGCTGGGCGAGCCGCTGACCGCCGAGCACACGGCGCGGGCGTGGCGGACGGCGCTCGACCCCGCCGGCGAGTGGATGCCCGCGGTGATCGCGGCCGCCGACCAGCGGCTGGGCCAGAAGCGCGCGCACGTGCCCGACGCCGGCGGCATGATCATCGCCTCCGACCGCACCGCGGCCCGCGCGTACGCCGCGCTGCTGACGACGCTGACCTCCGAGGCGCCGACGGTGGTGCTGTCCGACGATCCCGGATCGTCCGCGCGCATCAGCGAATTCGCCGCCGGCACCAGCCGGTGGCTGGTCGCGGTGCGGATGGTCTCCGAAGGCGTCGACGTGCCCCGGCTCTCGGTCGGCATCTACGCCACCAGCGCCTCGACTCCCCTGTTCTTCGCGCAGGCGATCGGACGGTTCGTGCGGTCGCGCCGGCCGGGCGAGACCGCGAGCATCTTCCTGCCGTCGGTGCCCAATCTGCTCCAGCTCGCCAGCGAGCTGGAGGCCCAGCGCAACCACGTACTCGGGGAGCCGCACCGCCCGGCCGATGATCCCCTCGACGGTGATCCCGCCACCAGAACGCAAACCGAGAAGACCGACACCGACAACGGCTTCACCTCGTTGGGCGCCGACGCCGAGCTGGATCAGGTCATCTTCGACGGGTCGTCGTTCGGCACCGCCGCCCCGGCCGGGAGCGACGAGGAGGCCGACTACCTCGGCATCCCGGGTCTCCTCGATGCCGAACAGATGCGGGCGCTGCTGCACCGCCGCCAGGACGAACAGCTCCAACGACGGGCCGCGCGGGGGGCGCCGGCCGCGGTGTCGCCACCACCCTCGATGCACGGCCAGCTGCGCGAGCTGCGGCGCGAGCTCAACACCCTCGTGTCGGCCACCCACCACCGCATCGGCAAGCCACACGGCTGGATTCACAGCGAGCTTCGCCGTCGTTGCGGAGGGCCGCCGATCGCCGCCGCGACCCGCGAACAGATCCAGGCCCGCATCGAGGCCCTGCGCCGGCTCAACGCCGAGCACTCCTGAATCCGCTAGTCGCCCACCGGCTCCCGGAGCACTTCGACCGCGGGGCCTCCCAACACGGCCAGCAGGTTCTGCTCGATCGCGGTGCGCGCGTCGTGCTCGGCGTGCGGTGGCACCGTCACGCAGAAGACATCAGCCGCCGTCGAGCCGAACGTGTTGACCTTGGCCCAGACGATGTCCGCGCCGGCACGTTCCAGCGCGTGGGTCAGCAGCGCGAGCAGACCCAAGCGATCCATCGCGCGGACTTCGAAGATCAGCTGCCCGACGGTCGCCGCGTCGAGCCACAGGATGCGCGGCGGAGCGGTCGACCGAGTCACGGGCACCCCGGCCTGAATCTCGCCGGCCCGCGCGATCGCGGCGCTCACCGCGTCGCTGTCGCGTTTCTCCAAGGTGCCGAGGACGTCGAGGTCGCCGGCCAGGGCGCCGTTGAATTGCTGGCGCAGCAAGCCTGATTCGGGCGGCGAGCCGAACACCGGCGACACGACGAACTCGACGATCGCGACGCCCTCGTGAATGTTGGCCAACGCCGAGTGGATTCGCAGCGAGTTCAGCGCCAGCACCGCGGCGGCCTTCGACACCAGGCCCCGCTGGTCCGGCGCGAACATCACCGCGGTCAAGCGCTCCCGGTCGCCGGGGTTGATCTCCACGTGCACGCCGCGGTCGGATGCCAGAGAAAGATAATGTGGGTCAATCGGTTCCGCTTCCGGAAGCGGCTCACCGGCCATGACCAACCGGCAACGACGGACCAGGTCCTCGATCAACGATGCCTTCCAGTCGCTCCATACCCCGGGCCCGGTGGCCTTCGAATCCGCCTGCGCCAGCGCGTGCAGGAGCTCGAGCAGTTGCGGGTCCCCGTTCAGGGCGGCGGCCACCGACTCGATGGTCTTGGGGTCGTTGAGGTCACTTCGGGTAGCCGTTATCGGCAACAGCAGGTGGTGGCGGACCATGCCCGCGAGCGTGTCGGTGTCCTGGGCCGACAGCCCCAGCCGGTTGCCGATCGGAATCGCCAATTCCGCGCCCAGCACGCAATGGTCGGTCCCACGCCCCTTGCCGATGTCGTGCAGCAGCGCGCCCAGCGCAAGCAGGTCCGAGCGCGCCACGCGGGTGGTGAGCGGGGCCGCGTTGACGGCGGTTTCGACGATGTGACGGTCAACGGTCCACTTGTGCGAGACGTCGCGCGGCGGAAGGTCGCGGACGGCGTCCCATTCCGGGAAGAGACGACCCCACAGGCCGGTGCGGTCCAGCGACTCGATCGTGTTCGCCGTCGTGGGCCCGGCCAGGAGCACGACCAGGAGGTCATCGAGGGCCTCCCGCGGCCATGGCGACGGCAAGTCCGGGGCGCTGTCGGCCAGCCGTTTGAGCGTGCCCGCGCCGATGGGCAGGCCGCTGTTCGCCGACGCGGCCGCCACGCGCAGCACCAACCCGGCATCGTTTTGGGGTTGGGCGTCACGGGCGAGCACCACCTCGCCGTCGTACTCGACCACGCCCTCGTCCAGCGGTCGCCGCTTCGGGCGCCGCACCAGGGCGGTGAGGCCGCGTCGCGGTAGCGCGTTCTGCGCGGTCCGCAGCCCGGTTTCGGCGTGGTAGGCGATGGTGCGGCTGACGCTGGACAGCATGCGCGACAACGCAAATCGGTCCCCGACGCCCAAGGCGGCGCTGACCTCGTCGGCGAACTGAGCCAGCAGTTGATCGCGCCCGCGCCCGGATACCCGGTGCAGTTCGGTGCGCACGTCGAGCAGCGTGAGGTAGGCGGCGTCCAGCGAGCCGCCCGGCGCGTCCGGATGGCCCATGCCGTGGCGGTCGATGAGCTGCGCGATGCCCAGCGCGTCGAGCAGTTGGACGTCGCGCAGGCCCCCGCGCCCCGACTTCAGGTCCGGCTCGGCCCGCTGCGCGATCCGCCAACACCGTTGCCAGCGTTCATATGTCATCGCGACGAGCTCGTCCATGCGGGATCGAATCGCGCTGCGCCACTGGCGTCGCGCACCGTCGATGAGTTCGGCCGACAACCGCTCGTCCCCCGCGATGTGCCGTGCGTCCAGCATGCCCAGCGCGGCCACGAGGTCGCTATTGGCGACACCCAGGGCCCCCGGCACCGTCCGCACGCTGTGGTCGAGCCGAACGTTGGCATCCCACAGCGGATACCACAGCCCGTCGGCGACCCGCTGCAGCACCTGGTCAGACTTATTGTCGTGCAACAACATCAGGTCGAGATCGGAATACGGCAGCAGCTCGCGGCGGCCCAAGCCGCCGACCCCGACGATCGCGAAACCGCTGCCGTCGGTGATACCGATCTCGCCGGCCTTGGCGACCAGCCAGGATTCGTGGAGCTCCAGCCAGGCTTTCCGCAGCTCGGCCGCGTCCAGTTCGCGGCCCTCCGACAGCAGTTGGCGCCGCGAGGCAGCCAAACCACTTGCTCCGCAGGCGCTTTGCGATCCCGTTCCAGATGACTCGGACGGGCCGGGTGGGTTAGTCATACCCTCCCGGCCCGTCCGGCCCGGTTCAGCAATGTGCGGCTACGGTCAGAGGGCATCGGTTCCGCGTTCACCTGTGCGCACCCGCACAATGGTTTCCACGGGGGTGACCCAGACCTTGCCGTCACCGATCTTGCCGGTGCGCGCCGCCCGGACGATGCTGTCCACGACCTTGTCCACGAGGGAATCGTCGATCACGACCTCGATTCGCACCTTCGGCACGAAATCCACCGAGTACTCGGCACCCCGGTAAACCTCGGTGTGACCCTTCTGCCGGCCGTACCCTTGGATTTCGCTGACCGTCATCCCCAGGACGCCCGCTTCCTCGAGGCTGGTCTTGACGTCATCGAGGGTGAACGGCTTCACGATTGCGGTGACTAGCTTCATGCCTGCTCTGCCTCCACCTTGTCGCCCACTCGGTCCTCCTCCAGCCCGTTGCGGTCATCCACGGGAATCCGCGCCGCCGGCAGAACGGATCCCTGCCCACCGATCGCTCCGAAATCGTAAGCGCTCTCCGCGTGCTCATACTCGTCGATGCCGTTGGATTCTTCCTCGGCGCCGACACGCAGCCCGATCGTGTACTTCAGGATCAAAGCCAAGATCAGCGTGACGATACCGGAGTAGAAGAGTACCGCGAAGGCGCCGACCGCCTGGCGTTCCAGCTGGGACCAGCCGCCGCCGTAGAACAATCCTTTGGACACGCCGGCCACGCCGAAGATCGCGGGGCTCTCCGGGGCGGCGAGCAGGCCGACAAGCAGCGTGCCCGTCAGACCACCGATCATGTGTACCCCGACGACGTCGAGCGAGTCGTCGTAGCCGAACTTGAATTTCAGTCCGACCGCCAGGGCGCACACCACTCCGGCCACCGCGCCGACCGCCAGCGCGCCCAACACGTTCACCGACGAGCAGGACGGCGTGATGGCGACCAGCCCGGCGACGATGCCCGACGCCGCTCCCAGCGTGGTGGGCTTGCCGTCGCGGATGCGCTCGGTGAGCAGCCAGGCCAGCATGGCCGTGGCCGTGGCGATGGTGGTGGTCATGAACGTCGACCCGGCCGAGCCGTTGGAGCTGGTCGCCGAACCGGCGTTGAACCCGAACCAGCCGAACCACAGCAATCCGGCGCCGAGCATCACGAACGGCAGGTTGTGCGGGCGGAACAGCGTGGTGGGCCAGCCCTTGCGCTTGCCGAGGACGATCGCCAACGCCAGGCCCGCAACACCGGAGTTGATATGGACCGCTGTCCCTCCGGCGAAGTCGATGGCGTGCAGCTTGTTGTTGATCCAGCCACCGTGCTCGGACGCGAAGCCGTCGGCGGCGAAGACCCAGTGCGCGACCGGGAAGTAGACCAACGTCGCCCACAACCCGGAGAACACCAGCCAGGCGGTGAACTTGAGCCGGTCGGCCACCGCGCCCGAGATCAGCGCGACGGTGATGATCGCGAACATCAGCTGGAAGGCCACGAACACGGTGGCGGGCATGGTGCCCGCCAGCGGGATATCGACCTGCGCGACGCCCTTGCTCGGGTCCGCCTTGACGGCGTTGCCGCCGATAAGCTTTGCCAGGCCCCAGTAATCGGTCGGGTTGCCTACGACGCCGCCCCGGTCGTCACCGAACGACATCGAGTAGCCGTAGAGCACCCAGAGTACGGTCACCACGCCCATCGAGCTGATGCTCATCATGAGCATGTTGAGCACGCTTCTGGTGCGCACCATGCCGCCGTAGAAGAACGCCAGACCCGGCGTCATCAACAGAACCAACGCAGAACTCGCCAACATCCAGGCGGTGTCGCCGGTATCGGGTTGGCCCAATTGCGGGAATGCCACGCGCTATCACCTCCGGTCGCACAGGAAGGGCCGTCAGACGTGCGCCTGTGGCCTGATCCAGAACCTTGCGCAATAAGTGTTTCGGCGATGGGGCCGCGGTGTTTCGGCGGGATTAACGTCCCGCGCGGCGTGTAAGGGCTTTCAGCCGAGCAGAGCGTCGACGAAGGCGGCCGGCTCGAACGGCGCCAGATCGTCGGGACCCTCGCCGAGCCCGACCAGCTTCACCGGCACCCCGAGTTCCTGTTGGACGCGGAAGACGATGCCGCCCTTGGCAGTTCCGTCCAGCTTGGTCAGCACCGCGCCGGTGATCTCGACGACCTCGGCGAACACCCGCGCCTGCGCCAGCCCGTTCTGCCCGATGGTGGCGTCGAGCACCAGCAGCACCTCGTCGACCGCGGCGCGCCGTGTCACCACGCGCTTGACCTTGTCGAGCTCGTCCATCAGTCCGACCTTGGTGTGCAGGCGGCCGGCGGTGTCGATGAGCACCACGTCGGCGCCCAAGGCGATGCCCTTGTCGACGGCGTCGAACGCCACCGATGCGGGGTCCGCGCCTTCGGCCCCGCGCACCACCTCCGCACCCACCCGCGACGCCCAGGTCTGCAGCTGATCGGCGGCGGCGGCCCGGAAGGTGTCGGCGGCACCGAGCACGACCCGACGTCCGTCGGCCACCAGCACCCGCGCCAACTTGCCGACGGTGGTCGTCTTCCCGGTGCCGTTGACTCCCACGACCAGCAGCACCGACGGGTGGTCGGCGTGCGGCAGGGCGCGGATCGAGCGGTCCATGTCGGGGTGCAGCTCCCGGATCAGCACATCGCGCAGGACGGCCTTCGCGTCGGCCTCGGTGCGCACGGCGCTGCCGGCCAGACGGCTGCGCAGCTGCGACATCACCGACTCGGTGACCACCGGGCCCAGGTCGGCGACCAGCAGGGTGTCCTCGACGTCCTGCCATGCGTCTTCGTCGAGATCGCCGCCGCCGATCAGGCCCAGCACGCTGCGCCCCAGCGCGTTCTGCGACCTGGCCAGCCGGCCGCGGAGTCGCTCCAGCCGCCCTTCGGGCGGCGCGATGGCCTCGATCTCGGGGGCTGCGGTGGCCTCGGGAGGTTGGGGGGCCGGCGGCGGCTCGGGTGCCGGCGGCGCTACCGGAGGCGGGGCGATGGTCTCCGGTTCGGGGAGTTCGACCTCCGAGATCGTGCGCCGTGGCGCGTCGCGCGGAATGGTGGCGTCGTCGCCCACCCCGGGCAGCCCCGTGGTGTCGAGCCGATCGGCCGGCGCCGTCTGGGTGAAGGTGATGCCCGACGAGGCGGTGTAGCCGCCCGACCGGTCGATCGCGCCGGGCTCCGGCGCGGCCGTGAAGCTGATCCGCCGGCGGCGGTACCGCAGCAGGCCCAAGACCAGCGCGGCGATGACAACCAGGACGGCGACGACCGCGATGGCGATCCAAAGACCTTGCGACACGCTGACATTGTTTCAGGGGCGTGACGCCGCGCGGTCGGCGCGGGGGCTAGATGGACTGCGAGACCAGCTGCTCGACCTGCTGTCCGCGCATCCGCTGCGAGATCACCGCGGTGATGCCGTCGCCCTGCATGGTCACGCCGTAGAGCGCGTCGGCGACCTCCATCGTCGGCTTCTGGTGCGTGATGATGATCAGCTGCGACCGCGCCCGCAGCAGCTCGAACAGGCTGATCAGCCGGCGCAGGTTGGTGTCGTCGAGGGCAGCCTCCACCTCGTCCATGATGTAGAACGGCGACGGGCGGGCGCGGAAGATGGCCACCAGCATCGCCACCGCGGTCAGCGCCTTCTCGCCACCGGACAGCAACGACAGCCGGGTGATCTTCTTGCCCGGCGGACGCGCCTCCACCTCGATCCCGGTCGTGAGCATGTCGTCCGGATCGGTGAGCCGCAGCCGGCCCTCGCCGCCGGGGAACAGCACGGTGAAGACCTCGCGGAATTCGCGTTCCACGTCGACGAAGGCGTCGTTGAACACCTGCAGGATGCGGGCGTCGACGTCGGCGACGACATCGAGTAGGTCCTTGCGGGCCGCTTTGACGTCCTCCAGCTGGGTGGACAGGAAGTTGTAGCGCTCCTCAAGCGCGGCGAACTCCTCCAGCGCCAGCGGGTTGACCCGGCCCAGCTCGGCCAGCTCCCGCTCGGCGCGTTTGGCCCGGCGTTCCTGGGTGGCCCGCTCATACGGCATCGGCGCGGGCGCGACGACCTGCTCACCGCGTTCCCGGGCCTGCTCGAATTCGGCCATCTCGAGCTCGGTGGGCGGCAGCGCCACGTCGGGACCGTATTCGGCGATCAGGTCGGGCGGTGCCATGCCGAACTGCTCCAGCACCATCTGCTCGAGCTGCTCGATGCGCATCGCGGCCTGCGCGTTGGCCACCTCGTCACGGTGCAGCGAGTCGGTCAGGGTGGCCACCCGGGCGCTCAACGCGTTCACCTCGGTGCGCACCGCCGCCATCGCCGTCGCACGCTCCTGGCGTTCGGCCGCCAATGCGTCGCGGATCTTCGACGTCGCCGAGACCACCCGGTCCAGCCGCTGCGCCAGCAGCCGCCCGGCGTCGGCCACCGCCGCCGCGACGGCGGCCGCGCGCAGCCGCGCCTCACGCGCCTGCTGGGCCCGCAGCCGTGCCTCGCGTTCGGCGGCCGCGGCGCGACGCAGGGAATCCGCGCGCCCACGCACCGCATTGGCCCGCTCCTCGGCGGTCCGCACCGCCAGCCGGGCCTCCACCTCGGCGCTGCGGGCGGCTTCGGCGGCGGTGGCGATCCGCTGGCGGACCTCCGCGTGGTTGGGCTGCTCCGCCTGCACGTCCTGCGTCTCCTGCGCGTTGCGCAGCCGGTTTTCCAGTTCCGTGACTTCCTCGACGGTCTGCGCGCGGCCCACTTCGAGCTCCTCGCGCTGCCGCAGCAACCTGCTCCAGTCGTCTTCGGTCGTGCGGGCTTCCTGCCCGAGCCGGCCCAGCTGCTCGTACATCGCCGAGATCGCGGTGTCGGACTCGTTGAGAGCGGCCAACGCCTGCTCCGCTGAGTCCTGGCGGGCGGCCTGCTCCGTCAGCGCGCCGGACAGCGCCGCGGTCAACTGGGCGACCTGCGATTCCGCGGCGGCCAGCTCGCCGGCGGCCTTGTCGATCTCCGAGGTCACCTCGAGCGTGGACAGCTTGCGGTCGGAGCCGCCGCTCACCCAGCCGGCGCCCACCAGGTCGCCGTCGAGCGTGACCGCGCGCAACTGCGGGCGCGCCGCCACCAGCTCGAGCGCCTGATCCAGGTTGTCGACCACCGCGACACCCGAAAGCATCGCCGTGATGGCGCCGCGCAGCCGCGCGGGCGTGTCGATCAAATCCAGCGCCCATCGCGCGGTGCCGGGCAGGGCATCGCGCGACGCGGGGTGATCGGCGGGCCAGTCGCCGAGCACCAGCGCCGCGCGCCCGCCGTCGGCCTGCTTGAGCGCGGCGACCGCGGACCGGGCCGCGCCGAAGCTTTCGGCGGCCAGCGCGTCGGCCGCCGATCCCAGCACCGCGGCCAGCGCGGCCTCGTAACCGGAGCGGACCTTGACCAACTTGGCGATTGGTCCGAAAAGCCCTGTCCCAGAGTGATTTTCGGTGAGCCAGGCCACGCCGTCCTTCCGCTCCAGCCCGACCGAGAGCGCGTCGATGCGGGCCCGCAGCGAGGCCACCCGGCGTTCGGCGTCGCGCTCGGCGGCCTGCAGTTCGGCGACGCGGGCGTCGGCCGACCGCAACGCGGCCACCGTCCGCTCGTGGTGCTCGTCCAGGCCCACCTCGCCCTGGTCGAGCTCACCGACGCGCCCCTGCACGGTCTCGAATTCCGCCTTGGACTGCTGCGCGCGGGCGGCGGCCTGTTCGATGCGTTCGGACAGCCGCGCGACGCTGTCGTCGATCGACTCGACGCGCGCCCGCATGGTCTCCACCTGGCCGGCCAGCCGCGCCAGGCCCTCACGCCGGTCCGCCTCGGCCCGCACCGCCGCCAGGTGGGCGCGATCCGCCTCGGTGGCCTCGCGCTCGCGCTCACCCAGTTCGGCGCGGGCGGCATCGAGCCGCGTGCGCGCCTCGCCGAGTTCGGCCAGCAGTTGCTGTTCGCCGACCGCGACCCGCTCGGCCTCGGCTTCCAGCTCCTCGGGCTTTCTGGGGTCGGTGTCGCTGGACGGCGCGGGTTCCACGTCGAGATGATGCGCGCGTTCGCTGGCGATGCGGACCGTCGCGGCCACCCGTTCGGCCAGCGCGGACAGCCCGAACCAGGTGTGCTGTACCGATTCGGCCCGAACCGAGAGTTCGGCCACCGCCGCCTCGTGCGCGGTGAGCTCCTCGGATGCCACGGCCAGGCGGGCGGCGGCCTCGTCGTGCTCGCGGCGGATCGCGGCCTCGGCCTCGAAGATGGCGTCGCGCTCGACCTGCCGGTTGACCAGGTCGTCCGCGGCCAGGCGCAACCGGGCGTCGCGCAGGTCGGCCTGGATGGTCTGGGCGCGACGGGCCACCTCGGCCTGGCGGCCCAGCGGTTTGAGCTGGCGGCGCAGCTCGGTGGTCAGGTCGGTGAGCCGGGCCAGATTCGCCGACATGGCGTCGAGTTTGCGGAGGGCCTTTTCCTTGCGCTTGCGGTGCTTGAGCACGCCGGCGGCCTCTTCGATGAAGGCGCGACGGTCTTCGGGCCGCGACTGCAGGATCTCGTCGAGCTTGCCCTGCCCCACGATGACGTGCATCTCCCGGCCGATCCCGGAGTCGCTCAGCAGCTCTTGCACATCCATCAAACGGCAACTGGCGCCGTTGATTTCGTATTCGCTGGCGCCGTCACGGAACATGCGGCGGGTGATCGACACCTCCGAGTATTCGATCGGCAGTGCGTTGTCGGAATTGTCGATGGTGACGGTGACTTCGGCGCGGCCCAGCGGGGCCCGCGACGAGGTGCCGGCGAAGATGACGTCTTCCATCTTCCCGCCGCGTAGCGTCTTTGCTCCCTGCTCCCCCATGACCCAGGCCAGGGCGTCGACGACGTTGGATTTGCCCGAGCCGTTGGGTCCGACGACCGCGGTGATGCCCGGCTCGAAGCGCAGAGTCGTCGGCGATGCGAAGGACTTGAAGCCCTTCAGCGTCAGACTCTTGAGGTACACGGCGTGCCAGACTACCGCTCAAATCGCCCGGGCCACCCGCACCGCGGGGTGTCGTCCGGGTCGAAATGTCGCCGCCGAAACACACTCCGGCGCACTGGTCACAGTGGCCACACCAGCCACGGTGAAGGTCAGCGCTCGATGAAGCCCTCGAACCGTTCCTGCGGCTGCGACCAGTCGGCGACGACCCCGTCGACGCGCCCCGGCCTGGACGGCCACGACTCGCCACCCTCCAGCAGCTCCAGCAGCTTCTCTGCGCCTTCGCGGCGCCCCTGTGCGACCACCTGAACGCGGCCGTCGGCCTCGTTGGCCGCGTAACCGGTGAGACCCAGCTCCAGCGCGCGGCAACGCGTCCACCAGCGGAAGCCGACGCCCTGGACCTTCCCGTGCACCCAGGCGGTGAGCCTGACGTCAGGATCCGACATCTTCGACCTCGAAATTGACCTGTGTGCCGGCTTTCAGCGTGCGTCCGACGGTGCAGACCAGGCCGATCGCCCGGTCGACCACCACCAGCAGCCGCTCCTTGTCCTCCGCGGACAGTGCGGACAGGTCGAGCTCGAGCGTCTCATCCAGCCGCGGATAGACCTCCCGTTCGCGGTCGGCGTCCCCAGACACCCTGACCACCGCCTTGTAATCGTCGCCGAGCCGGCGGGCGAGCGGCTCATCGCTGGACATCCCGCTGCACGCGGCGAGCGCGATCTTCAGCAGCTCGCCGGGGGTGAACACGCCCTCGACGTCCTCCGAGCCGATGAGCACCTGCGCACCGCGCGAGCTGTATCCGGTGTAACGGCGCGATCCCGTGCGCTCCACCCATAGTTCGGTCATGCCCTACTTTTTACCGGGCGGCCGCTTACCGGGCGGCGCATGCCTTGCGCCGCGGGCATACTGCGTTCCATGGGCACCGTCGTCGCGTTCCACGCACATCCGGACGATGAGGTGATCCTGACCGGAGGCACGCTCGCGCGTGCGGCGGCAGGCGGGCATCGCGTGGTCGTCGTCACCGCAACCGACGGACGAATGCAGAACGAAGAACGGGGTTTCCGGCTCGACGAATTGCGGTCGAGCGCAGACATTTTGGGAGTGGACCGGGTCGAGTGCCTCGGCTACGCCGACAGCGGTTATGGCCCGCTGTTCTATCCGGATCCCCCGGGCCGGGTCCGCTTCGGGCGAGCAAGTGTCGAGGAGGCTGCGCAGCGACTCGCGGCGATACTCGGCGAGGAAGACGCGGATGTGCTGCTCAGCTATCAGCCCAACGGCGGCTACGGCCACCGGGATCATGTCCAGGTGCATCATGTCGGCAAGCGGGGCGCCGAACTCGCGGCGACACCGCGGGTGCTGGAGGCGACCATGCCGCGCGAATTACTTGTCCGCGTCGGCCGCCTCGCCCGTCTGCTGCGGCTACCGGCGCCCTACGAGCCGGACGTCGCCCGCACCGCGTACGCGCCCCGGGCCGCCATCACCCACCGCATCGACGTCTTCGGTTTCGCCCGCCAGAAGCGCGACGCGTTCGCCGCCCACCGCTCGCAGCTCGGCGCGTCCGGCGTGGCCGCTCGCATGTACGGGGCCCTGCTCCGACTGCCACCCCACGCGTTCGGCCTGCTGTTTCCCCGCGAGTGGTTTGTCGACCCGGCCCTGCCCGCGGGGGCCGTCCGCCGCGACATCTTCGATTGATTCGCCCAGCGCCCCGCTAAGCCCTCAGCGAACGATCAGCGACAGCAGCTTCTTACCCAACGAGATTGCAGCGGAATCGTTTTCGCAGCGCACCACGGCTTGCTCATCGAATCGCCGCCGCAGTTCGCGCTCGAATACGTCCCGCAGCGTGGACGCGGCGGCCGGACATCCGTCGCAGGCACCCACCATCCGCACGGTCACGGTGTGGCCGGCCACCGAGCACAAGCTCGATCGAACCGCCGTGCGAAGCGGCAAGCGCGCCAACAGGTCCCGCGAGGAGTTCCGCCGCGATGCTTTCCAAATCCGGGGCGGACGATTCGTCGACGGTCCAGCCCTGCGGGTCCAGCAGCGCCTCGCCGAGCGCCTCGCGAACGTCGTCCCCCAACTCGCGCCAGCTGCCCTCCTCGCCGACCGTGATCAGGATGTCGCCCACGCCCACCAGAATCTCGGCGATCGTCCCGCTCTCCAGCAGGGCACCCAACGTGCCCGGGACCTGCCGGACGGTGCCGCGCGCGGGCAGCCGGTCGGGCGGGACCACCCAGCGCAGCTGACGCGGGTTCGCCGTGACCGTGGCGTGGATCGGAATCATGCGCCCACGCCGATCGCGATCGACCGGGCGGCGAACGCCATCGTCCACGCCAGGACGAACATGTAGCACCACGCGAACGCGGGCCACCGCCACGAGTTGGTCTCGCGGCGCATCACCGCGACGGTGGACATGCATTGCAACGCGAAGATGAAATACACCATCAGAGCGATGACGGTCGACGCGGTGAACACCTTGTGCCCGTCGTCGGCGGTCATGGTGGCCAGGGCTTGATGCGGATCCTCGGGGCTCGTCGCCGCCGACACCTGGCCGAGGGTGGACACGAATACCTCACGCGCAGAGAAAGAACCGAGCAGGGCGACGTTGATGTGCCAATCGAAGCCCAGTGGCCTGAACACCGGCCCGATCGCCTTGCCGACATCGGCGGCGTAGCTGTGGTTCATCACGTAGGCGGTGGTCTCCGTCGCCGACATATGTGCGGTTTCCGCTTGGCGTGCCGGCAGATTGAGCAGGACCCACAGCACCACCGACGTGCCCAGAATGATGGTTCCGGCCTTGCGCAAGAACACTTTGGCCGAATCCCACATCGTGATGAGCACGTTCTTGGCCGACGGGAAGCGGTACGGGGGAAGCTCCATGGTGAACGGCAGCAGATCGCTGCGCAGGATCGTCGACTTGAACAGCGACGCGGCGATCAGCGCCGAGGTGCCGCCGCACAGGTACAGCAGGAACATCGCGACACCCTGCGCGCTGAAGCCCCACCACTGGGTCTGCGGCGAAACCAGCAGCCCGACCAGCAGGGTGAACACCGGAAGCCGGGCCGAGCAGGTCATCAGCGGCGCCGTGATGATGGTGGCGATCCGGTCCCGCGACGACGGAAGCGTCCGGGTGGCCATGATCCCCGGGATCGCACAGGCGAACGACGACAGCATCGCCACGAAGGCACGACCCTCCAACCCCGTCGCGGCCATCACCCGGTCCATCAAGAACGCGGCCCGCGCCATGTAGCCGACGTTCTCCAGCAGCGCGATCAACAGGAACAGCAACACGATCTGCGGGATGAATTGGAGCACCGTTCCCACGCCGCCGATGAGTCCCTGGCCGAGCAGACCGCGCACGACGTAGTTGCCGACGTGGTCGCCGACCAGGACGCCAAGCCAGTCGAGCCCCTGGCTCACCCGGTACTGCAGTGGCGCGGCGACGGTGAAGACGACCTGGAAGAAGCAGAACATCACCGCGAAGAAGATGACGGTCCCCCACAGCGGATGCAGCACGATTGCGTCGATCCCTCGCGTGCGCCGATCCGGTTGTGGCGCAACGTATCCGGCTGCATCCAGCACCGATCTTCCCCAGGCGTCGATGGCGTCGTCGTGGCCCGGCGGCAGGATCGGGGGCCGCTGCCACCGGTCAAAGGACGCCAGTTGAGCGCGCAGGGTGTCGATGCCCGCGCCGCGGTGCGCGATCACCGGGAGCACCGGAATGCCCAGGGCAGTCGACAAGGCATCGACGGCGATGCCGCCCCCCCGTGCGGTCAATTCATCGGTCATGGTCAGCACCAGCAGACACGGAACGTCGAGTCGCAGCACCTGGGCCACGAGCGTGATCGAGCGGTGCAGCGTGGTGGCGTCGGCCACCAGGACAATCGCATCCGGCTGGCCGGCCTCGGCGACGTTGCCGGCCAACAGGTCGGCCACCACCCGTTCGTCCGGGCTGATGGGCTGCAGGCTGTACGTGCCGGGCAGATCCTCCACGGCGATCTCGACACCGTTGACCTTCATGACGCCGACGCGGCGCCCCACGGTGACACCGGGGTAGTTGCCGGTCTTGGCGCGCAGGCCGGTCAGGTGATTGAACACGCAAGTCTTGCCCGCATTGGGACTGCCCACCAGGGCGACGCGCGCCATGCTCGCGACTGCGACCGCGGTGGCGCCTTCCTCGTGGCAGGAGGTCATGCGTCGCTCCCCGGGTCGACTTCGATCAGCCGCGCCTCGCGCCGCCGCAGGCACAATTCGGTTTCTTGAACCCGGTAGATGGTCGGGTCGCCCATCGGGGCCCGCCGAATGACCTCGACGTCGGACGCCGGCCGGAATCCCAGCTGCCGCAGTCGGCCCGCCACCGCGGGAGACGCCGCCGCCACCACGCCCAGGATGGTCGCTCGCTGGCCCGGCGCGAGCTGAGCCAGCACCGTCCGTGACCCCGGGACACGTTGTGCGTTGCGCACCGATCTCCGCACTAGCCGACCCGACGCCAGAAGTTCACCATGCCACCCAGGATAACGACGCGAGGTGAGGTTAACCTCACCTTTCCTTCCAGACTTTGCCGGAAGCACGAACAGCGCCGTCGAGTGGGTGCGCTCAAGACCCGTGCACGCGCACTCAACGCCGCGGTCGCGGCTGACATCTCGGGCAGTAGAACGACGACCGGTTCATGAACTTCTCCCGGCGCATCACCGCGCCGCAGCGCCGGCAGTTCTGACCTTCGCGGCCGTAGGCGTCCAGCGAACGGTCGAAGTAGCCGGATTCGCCGTTGACGTTGATGTACAGCGAGTCGAACGACGTCCCGCCTTGCGCGAGCGCGTCGCGCATCACGGCGGCCGCGGCGTCCAGGATGGCACCCAGCCGGCGCCGGCTCAGCGTCGCGGCAATCCGGGCGCCGTTGACCTTGGCCCGCCACAGCGCCTCGTCGGCATAGATGTTGCCGATGCCCGACACCACGGTCTGGTCGAGGAGCTGGCGCTTGATCTCGGAATGCTTGTCTCGCAAGACATTCACGACGGCGTCGCGGTCGAAAAGCGGGTCCAGCGGATCGCGCGCCAGGTGCGCGACGGGAACAGGCACCACGCTGCCGTCCACGCTCACCAGATCGGCGAGCATCCACCCGCCGAAGGTGCGTTGGTCGGCGAAGCTCAGCACGGTCCCGTCGTCGAGTAGCGCCGAGATGCGCACGTGGTCGGCGCGCGGCACCTCCCCCAGCAGCATCTGTCCGCTCATGCCGAGGTGCACCACCAGGGCCGTGTCCGATTCCGACGGCGCGGGCTCGGTGTCGAGCAGCAGCCACAGGTACTTGCCGCGCCGGTCGGTGCCGGTGATCCGGGCGTCGAGCAGCCGGGCGGTGAGGTCGGCGGGCCCGGCCTCGTGCCGGCGCACCGCACGCGGGTGGTGCACCCGAACGGCCGTGATCGTCTTGCCCACAACGCGGGCCTGCAAGCCGCGGCGCACCACCTCGACTTCGGGTAGCTCAGGCATTTAATCGGGCATCTAGACGCGCGTTTTCCCCGCCGTGTCCAGCGCTTCCAGCGTTTTCCAGGTCGCCGCCGCGGCCTTTTGCTCGGCTTCCTTCTTGGAGCGGCCCACGCCGGACCCGTATTCGGTGTCCATCACGACGACGACGGCGGTGAATTCCTTGTCGTGGTCCGGGCCGGTGGAGGTGACGGCGTAGGAGGGCGCGCCCATGCCCCGCGCTGCGGTCAGCTCCTGCAGGCTGGTCTTCCAGTCCAGCCCGGCCCCGAGCGTCGGCGCGGCGTCGAGCAGCGCGCCGAACAACCGCAGGATCACGTCGCGCGCGGTTTCGATGCCGTGCTCGATGTAGATGGCGCCCAGCAGCGACTCCATGCCGTCGGCCAGGATGCTCGACTTGTCGGCGCCACCGGTGTTGGCCTCGCCGCGCCCCAGAAACAGGTGCGCGCCCAGGCCGTCCTCGGAGAGCTTGCGCGCGACGTCGGCGAGCGCCTGGGTGTTGACGACGCTGGCCCGCAGCTTGGCCAGGTCGCCTTCCGACCGGTCGGGATGCCGGTGGTAGAGCTCGTCGGTGATGGTCAGGCCCAGCACGGCATCGCCGAGAAATTCCAGGCGTTCATTGGTCGGCAGCCCGCCGTGCTCGTAGGCGTAGCTGCGATGCGTCAACGCCAGCGAAAGCAGCTCTTCGGGCAGTTCGACCCCGAGCGCATCGAGCAGGTCCTCCCGTGACGTCATTGCTCACCCCGCGGTGCGTCGGGTTCGGGAAACATGCCGGCCAGCTTGGCCCACCGCGGGTCGATGCGGTCGTGGTGATGGTCGGGCTCGGCCGCGAGGGAAACGCCGCATTCCGGGCACAGCCCCGGGCAATCGGGCGTGCACAAGGGCGAGAACGGCAGCTCGAGCACCACGGCGTCGACGATCGACTGCTCGAGGTCCAAAGTGTCGTCGACGATGTGGCCGACCTCGTCTTCCTCGGTGGTCGCCTCCGTCGTGCTGTCGGGGTAGGCGAACAGTTCGGTCAACCGGACCTGCACCCGACCGTTGACCGGGGTCAGGCAACGGGAGCATTCGCCGGCGGTGGGCGCGTCTACCGTCCCCGTCACGAGCACGCCTTCGGAGACCGACTGAACTTGCAGGTCCAGCTCCAATGGAGCGCCCGCCTCGATCGCGATCATGTCCAGCCCGATGCGCGAGGGGCTGTCCACGGTCTTCCGCAGGGTCACCATCGCGCCGGGGCGCCGCCCGAGCCGGGTGATGTCAAACGTCAGCGGGGAGTTGAGATGGCGCTGCGAGGTGGTGCTGCGGTGCCGCGTCATAGGAGAAATCCTACGGCGCGAACCGCATAATTCCAGGGCGCGGCCGCCGGGCTGACGCGCTAACGCACCGCGTAGTCGTGTGTACCGGCCGCCGTCCGGAGTTGGTGACGACCGCGCCCGACGGAGCGCAGCGTGCCGTTGAGGAACTCCTCGAACTCGGCGAGCTTGTTGTCGACGTAGATGTCGCACTCGCCGCGCAGCCGGTCGGCCTCGGCATGCGCCGAGTCGATCAGACGGGTGGCCTCGGCGTTTGCCGCTTCCACCACGCTGTTCTGCGATACCAGGCGCTGCTGCTCCTTGATGCCCTCCTGCACGGCCTTCTCGTAGGAGATGTTGCCGTTCTCGAGCAGCCTGTCGGCCTCGGCCTGGGCGCGGCCGACGCTGGCCTCGTACTCGCGTTTCGCCGCCGTGGCGATGCGCATCGACTCCTCGCGAGCCTCGCCGACCATCCGCTCGCTGTGCTGGCGAGCCTCGCTGACCATGCGGTCGGCCTGCGCTTTTGCGTCGGACAAGAGCCGGTCGGCCTCCGCGCGGGCGTGGTTGAGCATCGACTCGGACTCGGTGGTCGCCGAGGAGACCATGGATTCCGCGTGCGACTTGGCGTCCTGCAACATCGAGTCACGCGCGTCGAGCACATCCTGGGCGTCATCCAGCTCGCCAGGGATCGCATCCTTGATGTCGTCGATCAGTTCCAGCACGTCACCGCGCGGCACCACGCAGCCGGCCGTCATTGGAACGCCGCGTGCTTCTTCAACGATGGCGCTCAACTCGTCGAGCGCTTCAAAGACTCGGTACACGGCCATTTCCTCCTGGCGTCTGCAAAAATCCTGTTGTTACCAGTGTGCCTGGTGTTGCCTTTGTGACAGTGGTGGCGAGGCCGGTGTGTCGGACATTTGACCGCGACAACGACGCAAACGCCGCAGGAAACGGGCCGCAGCCCCGCCGTCATGAGTGAAATCCATCGAAACGCCCGTCCGCGCCGCCAAGGTTGGTTTGCGCCTTTTGTGGCCATTCTAGGGATCGGGACGGCCCTAGCGCCTGGCCAAGGGACTTTGCGGGGTTTGACCATATACCCCTATGGGGTATATGGTCTGGGGACCAAGCCACCGAAGGGGAGGATGGAGCACTCGTGCTAGCAGCGGTCGGACACGCCCTGGCGGTGGCGGGATCGATGACGTGGGAAATCCTGTGGGCGCTGATCCTGGGATTCGCCTTGTCGGCGGTGGTGCAGGCGGTGGTGCGACGCTCGACCATCGTGGCGCTGCTGGGCGACGACCGGCCGCGGACCTTGGCGGTGGCCGCCGGGCTCGGCGCGGCATCGTCGTCGTGCTCGTACGCCGCGGTGGCCCTGGCCCGGTCACTCTTTCGCAAGGGCGCCAGCTTCACCGCCGCCATGGCGTTCGAGATCGGCTCCACCAACCTGGTGGTCGAACTGGGCATCATCCTCGCCCTGCTGATGGGCTGGCAGTTCACCGCCGCGGAGTTCGTCGGCGGCCCGGTGATGATCGTGGTCCTCGCCGTCCTGTTCCGGTTGTTCGTGCGCTCGCGCCTTATCGATGCCGCCCGCGAGCAGGCCGACCGCGGGATTGCCGGCTCGATGGAAGGCCATGCGGCGATGGACATGTCCATCAAGAAGCAGGGCTCGTTCGCGCGGCGGCTCTTTTCCGCGGAGGGCTTCACTTCCGTTTCCCATGTGTTCGCGATGGAGTGGTTGGCGATTCTGCGCGACCTGGTGCTGGGCTTGTTGATCGCGGGGGCCATCGCGGCGTGGGTTCCCGAAAAGTTCTGGCAGGTCTTCTTTTTGGCCGACCACCCGGGCTGGTCGACGATATGGGGGCCGATCGTGGGCCCGATCGTGGCGATCGTGTCCTTCGTCTGCTCGATCGGCAACGTCCCCCTGGCCGCGGTGCTGTGGAACGGCGGCATCAGTTTCGGCGGTGTCATCGCGTTCATCTACGCCGACCTGCTGATCCTGCCGATCCTCAATATCTACCGCAAGTACTACGGCACCAGGATGATGCTGACGCTGCTGGGCACGTTCTACGCCGCCATGGTCGCCGCCGGCTATCTGGTCGAATTGATCTTCGGCGCAACGAGTCTCATCCCGAGTCAGCGCAACGCCACGGTCATGGAAGCGACGATTTCGTGGAACTACACGACCTGGCTCAATATCGCCTTCCTCGTCGTTGCCGCCATTCTGGTCGTTCGGTTCGTCACGACGGGCGGGGTTCCGATGGCGCGGATGATGGGCGGCTCCCCCGATGGCGGACACGACCACGATCACGAGTGCCACTAGGGGCGTGAAATCTTGTGCACGAGCGTGCATCTGTGGCGATCGGTGGCCGTTTTTTGAGTGTGGGCGTGGCCAGTTTGACGGTGTGAATGTTGATCCCGAGGCGGTGCGGCGCCCGCACCAACACCTTCCACCCCGAAACACCCCTGAACAACGGCGACGACGACGAACCGCGAGCGCGGGCTCATCGGTTGCGGCGCAACGCTTTAGGAGCGTCCGGCAAGCTTCTCGCGCAGGCGGCGGTTGACCGGTTCGGGCAGTAACTGCGAGACATCGCCACCGAATAGCGCGACCTCTTTGGCCAAGGACGACGACACGAACGAATACCGCGGCGTCGTCGCGACGAAAAACGTGTCGACGCCGGCGATGTGCTTGTTCATCTGCGCCATCTGCAGCTCGTATTCGAAGTCGGTGCCGGTGCGCAGGCCCTTCACGATCGCGGTCATCCCCTGCGACCTGACGAAGTCGACCACCAGACCCTGCCCGGACTCGACGCGCAGGTTGGACAGGTGCGTCGTCGATTCGTTGATCATCGCGATCCGCTCGTCGAGGTCGAACATGCCCTTCTTGGCGGGATTGGTCAGGATCGCCACGACCACTTCGTCGAATTGGGCCGACGCCCGTTCGAAGACGTCGATGTGGCCCAACGTCACTGGATCAAACGACCCCGGGCATACCGCGCCACTCATGACGCGCGCCGGCGACGATGCAGAGCGGAGCGATGAGGAGAAGCGGCGCTCATGACGAAAGACGGTACACGCCCGCCTCACAGTCGTTCGGCCATCTCCAGGCGGGTGTCGCCGTACACGCGTGGCGGCCACACGGACCAGCCGGCCGGCCAGGTCAGCGGTGCACCGGTCGCCGGGCGCTCCACCACCGCCACGGTTCCGGCGTCGGCCCAACCATGGGCGACCAAACCGGCCAGCACGGCCTCCACCTCGGCGGGCTCGACGTCGTAGGGCGGGTCGGCCAGAACGAGGTCGACGGGGCTCGCGGTCCCGGTCGCCAGGACGGTCGCGACCGCGCCGCGGCGCACAGCCGCACCGGTCAAACCCAGGGTGTCGATGTTGCGCACGATGACCGCCGCGCTGCGATGATCCGATTCCACGAACAGCGCCGAGCCGGCCCCCCGCGACAGCGCCTCCAATCCCAGTGCGCCCGAACCGGCGTAGAGGTCCAGCACCGCGACGCCGGTCAGGTCACGCCGCGTGGCCAGGATGTTGAAGAGCGACTCGCGCACGCGGTCGGTGGTCGGTCTGGTCCCTCGCGGCGGGACGGCGATGCGCCGGCCGCCGGCCACGCCGCCGATGATCCGGGTCACGCACCAACACTCACAGCAGCGTCGACCAATAGTCCCAGAACCGCGCCATGATCAGCAGGAACACCGCGGTGAACCAGAGCGCGGCGACGGACCACCGCCATTGATACAGAACCCACGCCACACCGTGTCCCCGGCCTTGCAGCGCCGGACGCCACGCAATCGACGCGACGACCACCAGCAGCGTGATGGTGGCCGCCCAGACCACCATGCAGTACGGGCACAACGCGCCGATGCTGTACAGGCTCTCGTAGATCAACCAGTGCACGAACGCGGCCCCGATCAGCAGCCCGACCGCCAGCCCGGCCCAATACCATTGCGGCAAAGCCACTTTGGTCACCGCCAGCAAGCCGGTGACGACCACCACGGTGAACGCCACCAGGCCGAGCAGCGGATTGGGGAACCCGAGCAGCGACGCCTGCGGCGTGATCATCACCGAGCCGCACGACAGGATCGGGTTGAAGTTGCACGACGGCACGTACGCCGGGTTGAGCAGGAGGTCGATCTTCTCCACCGTCAGCGTCGCGGAGGCCACCAAGCCGATCACGCCGGCGATCAGCACCCACCACGCGCTGGGCGCCGGCACGCGCGCTTCGGGACGCGATTCCGGTGTCAGGTCGTCGGTTTGGGCTGACACCGGGGTAATCACGTAGCCGCGGGGGCGACGGCGCCGTCGATGCCCGGCACGTCGCCCACGATGCTCTTGATCTTGGCGACCAGCGCGTCGGGTGTGGACGGGTCGTAGTCTTCGCCGTTGATCTTGATGGTCGGCGTGGCATTGATCTTGGCGGCCGCCGCCTCGGCGGTGACCTTGGAAACGTACTTGCCGCTGTTGATGCAGTCGGGGACCTTGCCCGCGGCGCCGGCCTCCCTGGCGATCTCGATCAGCCGGGCGTTGTCCGGGAAGCTGCTGCCGCGTTCGCTGGGCTGCAGGTCGGTGGTGAACAGCGCGGTGTGGAATCGGCGGAAGGCGTCGAGGGACTCGTCGGCCACGCACAGGGCCGCGGCACCCGCCCGCGACGAGTAGTTCTGGTTCCTGGCGTTGTCGAGGATCGACACCATCGAGTAGTCCGCCGCGATGGCGCCGACGTCGATGAGCCTGGACACGGTCGGCCCAAACGTGCGCTCGAAGTTGCCGCAGGCCGGGCAGAGGAAGTCCTCGTAGAACGTGACCACGGCCTTGGGGTTGCTGGTCCCGGGCTGGGTGACCAGCTTGCTCGACGTCACGCGCACCGTGTCGCCCCCGCCGATGGCGGCGGTCTTCTTGTGGTGCGTGACCACGATGTAGGAGACGACCGCGACCAGGAAGATGACGACGAGGGCGGTCCCACCGATCTGAACGAGTCGGCCCGATTTACCGTCGGCCGCCTTGATGTCAAAGCGCGGGGGTTTGGGTTTGTCGGCCACAGTTCAGTGATCCTTCGGTACTCGGGTTGTCGTTCGTTGGTCGTCGTCGTTCGTTGGTCGTCGTCATTTGCTCGTGGGCGCCTCTAGGTTACCGGCGCCAACGTCGCGACCGGTCAGGCCCGGCTCAGGTGGGCACGCAGGGCCGAAATCAACTCGGTGGTCGCCGCGGCGCTGCCCCCGCCCAGCTTGAACAGGTTGGCGAACCCGTGCGTCAACGACCCCATGCACCGCAGATCGACCGCGGTCCCCGCGGCCTGCAGGGCCGCCGCATAGCTCTCGCCCTCGTCGCGCAATGGATCGAACCCGGCGACCGCGATCAGCGCGGGCGCGAGCCCGGCCAACGACTCGGCCAGCAGCGGCGATATCCGCGGATCCGCCCGGTCGACGCTCGAACGCCTGAGGTATTGGGACTCGAACCAGTCGATGTCGCGCTTGGTCAGCAGGAACCCGCGGGCGAACAGGCTCAGTGAGCGGGTCTGCGTGGTGAAATCGGTCCGCGGGTAGATCAGCCACTGCAGCACGGGGGCGGGGCCGCCCTCGTCGCGGGCCAGTTGGCAGACGACGGCGGCCAGATTGCCGCCCGCACTGTCGCCGCCGACCGCGACCCGACCGGGCGCGGCGCCGAGTTCCTCGGCGTGGTCGTAGGCCCACCTGAAGGCGGCGTACGCGTCCTCGACCGCGGCCGGCGCCGGATGCTCGGGGGCCAGCCGGTAGTCGATCGACAACACATGGATGCCGGCGTCGCGGCACGTCAACCGGCACAGCGCGTCGTAGGAGTCCAAGTCGCCGATCGACCATCCGCCGCCGTGATAGAAGACCAGCAGCGGCGCGGGCGCGCCGCTCGCGGGACGGTAGTGCCGCGCCGGGATGTCGCCGGCCGGTCCGGGCAGCGATAGGTCGTCGCCGTCGACGTGGATCTGCGGGCCGGGAAGTTCCAGCGACAGCTGGCGCATCTGGGCGCGCGACGCGGCCGGGTCGTCGTCGACGACCAGGCCGTCGATGCCGACGGCACGCAGCCCGGAGAGCATCAGCTGAAGCGTCGGATCCAGCGTGTTGCCGTCGATGGTCACCGAGCGGCCCCCGAACAGCGCACGCTTGGCGGGGGTCGGGATCCACGGAATGAGCTTCACACCGATCGTGGAGACCGCGCCCTGCATGCGGCTGGCCAGGCGCATGGGCGCGTGTTTCGCTCCGAGGTGGAGGTCCGGCGCGGGCACGCTCTTGGTCATGGGCACTCCCTCGAATAAGCGTCTTCCGACCCCGGCGGCCACCGGGCAGGTGTGGTTCGTGCCGCGCTGCGTCGGTTACCGGCGGGGCGATTGCCGGTTCCGGTGTGTCGTGTGACCAACTCTACGTGGTGACGAATTTGCGAAATGGAGACCGGGCGCGATATCACCGCGCCCCGGCCAGGTGTTGATGAGGTGGTATTTTCCTGCGCGGTAATATCGTGATCCCCAGCCGGGAACCGCCTCACGGATTGCGAGCAGTTTCGACGTGTTCAATTTCGAACTCAGCGCCTCGAACTAAGTGGCCGATGAAATGGCGTCGATCTCCTCGCGCGATGTCGGCACCGGGTTGGGTCCACGAACCTTCAATTTCACAGGCAGGTGAATGACATTGGCTGGCGAGTCGGGCGCTGCCGTGCCCTCGATAGCTCTTAATGACGAAAATACGATGCCGGTGCTTGGCCTTGGCGTCGCGGATCTATCGGAGGACGAGACCGAACGCGCGGTCTCGGCGGCACTGGAGATGGGCTGCCGGCTGATCGACACGGCCGCGTCCTATGGCAACGAAGCGGCCGTCGGCCGTGCGATCGCGGCCTCCGGGATCCCGCGCGCCGAACTGTTCGTCACCACCAAGTTGGCCGCCGCCGACCACGGTTTCCTGCGGTCCGAGGAGGCCTGCAAAGAGAGCTTGGAGCGGCTCGGCCTGGATTACGTCGACCTGTACCTGATTCACTGGCCGGTGCCGTCACGGGGCGAATATGTGAATTCCTTCGGCGGGCTGATCCAGTGCCGCGGCAACGGGCTGGCCCGTTCGATCGGCGTCTCGAACTTCACCGAGGTGCATGTAACGGACATCATCGACCTGACGTTCGTCACGCCGGCGGTCAACCAGGTCGAGCTGCACCCGCTGCTCAGTCAGGCCGAGATCCGCAAGACCGACGCGGAGCACAACGTGATCACCCAGGCCTACACGCCGCTGGCGTTGGGCAAGCTGATGGACAACCCGACGGTGACCTCGGTCGCCGGCGAATACGACAGGAACCCGGCGCAGGTGCTGCTGCGGTGGAACCTGCAGCTCGGCAACGCGGTTGTCTTCCGGTCGGCCAAGCCCGAGCACATCGCGGGGAACCTCGATGTGTTCGACTTCGAGCTCGCCGCCGAGCACATGGACGCGATCAACGGGCTCAACGACGGCACCAGGTTGCGCCCCGATCCGAACACCTTCGAGGGCTGACTCAGCCCGGCGGGCAGGTGGCGGCCGCCTGACGCAACACCCCCGTCGACGGCTGGTCCACCGGTAGCGAATAGCCGCGCAGCACGGTGATGAACTGCATGGCGTATTGGCAGGCGAACGCGGCGTTCGGCGGCATCCATTGCGCCGGCGGCGCGTCGCCCTTGTCCTGATTGGCCTGTCCGTCGACGGCCAGCAAGTTGGCCGGGTCGTTGGCAAACCGCAGCCGCTCGCCGGCCGGCCAGCCGTAGGCGCCCATGTCCCAGGCGTAGGCGAGCGGGACGATGTGGTCGATCTGCACCGCCTCGCCGACCTTGGCGCCGCGCGCAAACGCGATGGTTTTGTTGGTGTACGGATCGTGCAGAGTGCCGGTGGCCACCGCGTCCGGACATCGTTTGGTCGACACATACGTCTTGTCGACGAGGTCGCGGTTGAGGATGTCGTCGCGGGTGTCGCAGCCGTTGTGCCCCAGCGGGGCGTCGTTGTCGTCGTCCCACGCGTCGCCGAACGCCGCCCGGCGGTAGTCGTAGCGGTGTCGCCGTAGCGGCAGCACCTCAACACCGGCCAGCACGTCGGTCCCGGGTTGCACGGTCGGGACGTCGGCGCGCGCCGCGTATTCGGCGTCGTGCCTGGCCGCCGAGGATCCGACCGTCTGGTAGGCCACCAGCAGTGCGAGCGCCGCCGCCGCGGACAGCCACAGCAACACCTTGCGGTTCACCAGCGCCGCTCCTCCTCATCGCGTCGCTCTGCATCGTCGCCGGCGGTCACGACTTGTCCAGGTATTCGATCCGGTCGGTGGTGACGAAAGGCGCTGCGAGCAAAGCCAATCCGGGGTCGGCCGGGTCATCCGCGTAGGTTCGGACGCAGAAATCACGCGCGGCCTCGATGACCTCGCGGTGATCGGCCAGCGACAGCAGGCGCAGATTGATGGCGCGACCGGACTGGTTGCGGCCCAAGACGTCTCCCTCCCGGCGCTCCTTGAGGTCCAGGTCGGCGAGCGCGAACCCGTCCAAGGTGGCGGCCACGGCGGAAAGCCGCCGGCCCGCCGGCGACTCCGGTGAAACCCAGCTGGCGAGCAGGCACAGGCTGGGATGCCGGCCGCGACCGATCCGGCCCCGCAGCTGATGCAGTTGGCTGATGCCGAAGCGGTCGGCATCCATCACCAGCATCACCGTGGCGTTGGGGACATCCACACCCACCTCGATGACGGTGGTACACACCAGCACATCGATCTCACCGGCCCGAAACGCCGCCATTGCGGCGTCCTTCTCGTCGGCGGACAACCGCCCGTGCATCAGTCCCAGGCGCACATTCGCCAGCTCCCCCGACCGCAGCCGGGCGTAGAGACCCTCGGCGGTTTCCGACGGTCTGGTGGTCTGCTCCTCCTTGTCCGGATCGTCGGTCTCGTCGATCCGCGGGGCCACCACATAAGCCTGGCGGCCGGCGGCGACCTCTTCGGTGATGCGCCGCCAGGCACGCTCGAGCCACGCGGGCTTGTCCTTGACGAAGATGACGTTGCTGGTGATCGGCTGGCGCCCGCGCGGAAGTTCGCGCAGCGTCGAGGTTTCCAGATCGCCGTAGACGGTCAGCGCGACCGTGCGGGGTATCGGCGTTGCCGTCATCACCAGCAGGTGCGGTGTGACACCGGGACGGGCCTTGGCCCGCAACTGGTCTCGCTGTTCGACACCGAACCGGTGTTGCTCGTCGACCACCACCATGCCCAGGTTGTGGAATTCCACCGCGTCCTGCAGCAGCGCATGGGTGCCGACGACGATCCCGGCCTGACCGCTTGCCACCTCGTCGCGGACTTGCTTCTTCTGGGCCGCCGTCATCGAGCCGGTGAGCAGCGCGACACGGGTGGCATTGTCCGCACCACCGAGTTGGCCCGCCATCGCCAACGGGCCGAGCACATCGTTGATCGACCGAAGGTGTTGGGCGGCAAGAACTTCCGTGGGCGCCAGCAGCGCACACTGGTAACCGGCGTCCACAAGCTGCAGCATCGCCAGCACCGCGATGATGGTCTTTCCCGACCCGACCTCACCCTGGAGCAGGCGGTTCATCGGCCGGGTGGCCGACAGCTCCTTGGTGAACACGTCGAGCACTTCGCGTTGTCCCGCGGTCAGCTCGAACGGCAACCGCCCCAACAGTTCCGCGGACAGGCCGTCGGAGCGCGGCGGCGCCGGCGGCCCCGATTCCGAGAGCTCGCTGTGCCGCCGGGCGACCAGCGCCCACTGCAGCCCCACGGCTTCATCGAAGGTCAGCCGCTCCCGCGCCCGCCTCCGCGCCGACTCGTCTTCGGCCAGATGGATGTCGCGCAACGCCCGATCCTCGGAGACCAGGTCGTAGCGGCCGAGCACGTCGGCGGGTAGCGGGTCGTCCACCGGATCGAGGACGTCGAGCACCTGGCGCACACACCTGAAAATGTCCCAGCTCTGCAGCTTCGTGGTCGCCGGATAAATCGGGAAGAAGGCTCGCTCGAACGCCGCCATCTGCACCTCGCCGGTGGTGGCCTGCGAGGCGATGGCGATGTTCTTCAGTGAGCTTGTGCCGCGATTCTTGCCGTCCGGGGAGTCGAGGATGAGGAATGCCGGGTGCGTCAGCTGCATGACGTCCTTGAAGAAGCCGACCTCGCCGGAGAGCATCACCTTGGTGCCCTCGGTCAGGTCCTTTTTCAGATAATTCGCGTTGAAGAACGTCGCGGTCACCTTGCTGCGGCCGCTGCCCAGGGTGATGCGGTGGCACACCTTCTTCGGCGTCTTTTTCATGGGCCACGTCTTGGTTTCAGCGATCGTGTCGACGATCGTGATGTGCTCGCCGGCCGGCGGGCGCTGATCGTCGGCGTCCCAACGGGTCGCGCCCTCGGTGTAGCTGCGCGGGTAATGGCGCAGCAGGTCGTCGACGGTGCGGATGCCGAACTCCTCGTCGAGCTGATCGGCGGCCCTGGCGCCCACCACGAAGTCCAGCCGGTCGCGCAGCGACACCACGGCTACTCGACTCCGATCAACAGCGCGTCGCCGCGATGGCCGGTGCGGTACGTGACCAGCTCGGTTCCCGGGTGGTGGTCGTGCATGTGTTCTTCCAGGATGTCGCCGACGGCCGCGGCGTCATCGTCCGTGTCGATGCCGGCGCCCACCAGCACCGTCACCAGGTCGCCGCCGGAGGCAAGCAACAGGTCGAGCAGACCGATCGCCGCCGCGATCGCGTCGGCGGCCACGATCAGCACCTCATCCCCCGCGATGCCCAGGCCGTCACCCGGCTGGCAGCGGCCCGCCCAGGTCAACGCGCTCTCGGTGGCGATGCGCACCGATGCGTGCCGGGCCGCGCCGGCGGCGCGGGCCATGGTGTAGCCGTCGTCCACCGCCTGGCGGCCGGGTTCGTGCACGGCCAGCGCGGCCAGCCCCTGCACCATCGATCCCGTCGGGATCGGCACCACATCGATGCCCCAGCCGATGGCCGCGGTGCACCCGGCCACCAGCTCCTCGGCCGGCACGTAGCCGTTGGGCAGCACCATCACCTGCGCGGCGCCGGTGTCGACCACCGCCCGCATCAGCTGGTGGGCGCTGATGTTGACCGGGTCGCCCCCGCCCGGGTCGCGCTGCAGCACGCAGGCGCCTTCACCGCCGAACAGCCCGGCGGCGCCGTCGCCGTCGACGACGGCCAGCACCGCGCGTTCCCGCGTCCAGCCGCCGGCCGGCAGCCCGGTGGCGCCGGAGCTCAACGCCGAAATCACGATACGGCTCAGCCGCCCCGCCGCCAGCCCCGCCTCGACCGCGGCGCCGGCGTCGTCGGTGTGCACGTGCACCGAGTACGTGCGCTGGGCCGACGAGGGCGCGGCCGCGATGCCGACGGAATCGCCGAGCTCCCCCAGCCGGTCCCGCAGGGCATCCGCCGCGGCCGACTCGCACGCGTCCAGCCGGTACATCACCTCGAACTGCGGCGCGGGACGTGCGGCGGTGGCCTCCGGTTGGGGCGCCCGCGGGGACAGGTCGTACACGGTCCGGGCGGGCGCCTGCCCGGTGACGGTGGTGCGCAGCGCGTCGAGCAGCACCAGCAGGCCCCGTCCGCCGGCGTCCACGGCACCGGCGTCGGCGAGCACGTCGAGCTGCTCGGGCGTCTTCTCCAGAGCGACGACCGCCGCATCACCGGCGGCGATGATCGCCGAAGCGAGCCCTTCCCCCGCCTGGGCGCACTCCGCGACGGCGTCGGCGGCGGCGCGCAGCACCGAGACGATGGTCCCCGGGATTTCGGCCCCGCCCATCGACGTGATGACCAGGTCCACCCCGCGCCGCAACGACGCCCCCAGGATGGCGGCGTCGATGTCGGGCAGCTCACCGCCGGAATCGGCGGCCGCGATCGCGGTGATGTCGGCGATGCCGCGCAGGATCTGGGACAAGATCACGCCGGAATTGCCACGGGCACCGTTCAGCGCGCCGGCCGACAGCGCCGCGGCGACCCGGGCGACGCACGCCGACCCGCCCTCGGAATTGACGCCGGCGTTGGCCTCGGCCAGCGCCGAGCGCATGGTGAACAGCATGTTGGCGCCGGTATCGGAATCGGCGATCGGGAAGACGTTGAGCCGGTTGATCTCGTCGATGTGGGTGATGAGGTCACTGACGACGGTGTGCGCCCAGTCCCGCAAGGTGATCGCGTCCAACAGACGGTCCGACGGTCCCAGCGTTACCCACCTCCTCGGTGCCTCCCAGTACCCAGCCCCCGGTGGGCGCCAGCGTAGCTCGCCGACTCGGGCGACCGCCGCCCGTGACCACCACCCGCCGGCGGGGCGATCCGGCCCATTGAGCCTAGCCACGCGCGACGACAGCGGTGGCGATCGTTTTGGTGGTTGCCGCGACAGTCGGTATCCTGGTTGGGCCTGGGTCGACCCGGGCTGTCCCGGCCACGTGTCAGACCGCCGAGCCGGACCCCCGAGATTTGAGGAGCTTGAACCATGGCCGCTGTGTGCGAGATCTGCGGGAAAGGCCCCGGCTTCGGCAAGTCGGTGTCGCACTCCCACCGCCGCACCAGCCGCCGGTGGGACCCGAACGTCCAGACCGTGCACGTCGTCACGCGGCCGGGCGGCAACAAGCAGCGCATGAACGTCTGCACGTCCTGCATCAAGGCCGGCAAGGTCGTCCGGGGCTAGACATCCGGCGCCGGCCGGGTTAGCAGCGGTCAGTCACATGACGACGTGGCCGGCATCCACCGGCATGGCCGCCCCCGTCACGTAGCGCGACCGCGGGCCGGCGAGCCACAGCACCGCCTCGGTCACGTCTTGCGCCTCGACCAACGGCACCTCGGGTAGCAGCGTCTGCGACAGCGCCGGGTTCGGGTTCTCCAGCATCCGGTTCACCACGAAATCGTTGAGGATCATCGGCGTCGCGACGCCGCTCGGATGCACCGAGTTGACCCGAATCTTATGCGGCGCATAGGCATTCGCCGCCGAACGCATGAGGCCCACAACGCCGTGCTTGGATGCCGCATAGGCGAACATCGCCGCGCTGCCGTCACCGCCGCGCCCGGTGAGGCCCTGCGACGAACTGACCAGCACCACCGAGCCGCCCCGACCCTTGCGGATGATCGACGGCACCGTCGCCAGCATGGTGTGCCACACCCCCTTGAGGTTGGTGTCGACGATCGTGTTGAACACCGGCTCGGACTCGGTGTCCGTGACGCCGATCGCCACCACCCCCGCGTTGGCGACGACGACGTCGATCTCACCGAGTTCGTCGATGCCCGCCTGCACCCCGGATTGCACCTGTTTCAGGTCGCGGACGTCCGCGACGACGGGCACGGCCCTGCGTCCGGCGGCCCGGATCAGCCGCACGGTCTCGTCGAGTTCGGATTCCGTTGCCAGGGCGTAGGGAATCGCCTCGAGATCGGCGCAGATGTCCAAGGCGATGACGTCGGCACCCTGCTCGGCCAGCGCGACGGCGTGGCTGCGGCCCTGGCCGCGCGCGGCGCCGGTGACGACGGCGACCGTGTTGTCGAATTCACCCATGGCTACACCTCCAGTGTCGTGCCGGTCTCGTGTTCGGCGAAGGCCACCAGGCGGGCGGCCGCGTCGTAATCGCCGGCGACCGGCGACCGGCCGATGAGCACCGGCCCGCCGCGCAGGCCGAACCTACCGCTCACCCCGACGTAGCTGCCCGGCGGCAACGGTTCGCTGATGCAGTACAGCGTGGGCGCGGCGCCTTCGTCGATGTCGTTGGCCAGCCGGTCGGCCACCAGCTTCACCGCTTTGTGGGCCACCGACATCAGCGGCGAGTCGCCGACGTGCGACAGGTTCGAGGCGACCCAGCCGGGGTGGGTGAGCTGGGCGACGACCGGCGATCCGGCGGCGCGCAACCGGCGGTCCAGTTCCAAGCCCCACAGCATGACCGCGAGCTTCGACTGCGCGTAGGACCCCAACCGGGTCCACTTGTGCCGGCGCAGGTGCGGGTCGTCCAGGTGCAGGGTCGCCGACCGGTGCGCGTCGGAGCCGACGTTGATGATCTGCGAACGCACGCGCGGCAGCAGCAGGTTGGTCAGGGCGAACGGCCCGAGCAGGTTGGTGCCCAGCGTCATCTCGAATCCGTCGACCGTGTCGGTGCGGCGCTCGGTCAGGGCGCCGGCGTTGTTGATCAGGATGTCGATGTCGTCGTCGATCGACTTCGCGAAGGCGCGCACCGACGACAGGTCGGCGAGGTCGACCCGGGCCACCGCGGTGGAGCCGCCCAGCGCAGACATTGCAGACATTTCAGTGGCGCGTCGCTCGCCCAGCTCGGTGTTGCGCACCGCCAGGATCACGTGCGCACCGGCTTTGACCAGTGCGCGGGCGGTGCCCAGCCCGACGCCGTTGGTCGCTCCAGTCACGACGATTCGTTTGCCGGTCAGGTTGCCGAGCCGGCTCGGCGTCCAAGGTAGGGTCACGGCGATCAAGAGTAATGGTCGGTTCTATGTAAGTTGGACCGGTTCTGCCACCATTGTTCGCGGAAGCGGAGGTTTCGACGGGTGGTTCCACATGAGTGACAGCGCACGAGAAATCACCAACCTGATCTACACCTACGCCGAGCTTCTCGATGGCGGCGACCTGGACGGGGTGGCCCGGCTCTTCGAGCATGGCCGCATCTGCGGCGTGGAGAACGGTCCACCGGAGACGGTGTTCGCCGGGGCCGCGCGGGTGCGCGAGATGTATGAGATGGCCACGCGGATCTACGAGGACGGCACCCCGAAGACCAAGCACAACACGACCAACGTGCAGCTGCACATCGACGAGGCCGAAGGGACCGCCCGCAGCACGTCCTACTACTGCGTCACCCAGGCCACTCCCGAGCTGCCGCTGCAGGTGATCGTGACCGGGCACTACAAGGACACGTTTCACCGGGTGGACGGCGCCTGGCGGTTCGACAGCCGCACCATGTTCGTCGACCAGGTCGGCGACGTCAGCCGGCATCTGAAGTTCTGAGCGCGTGGAAGCCTCGAGCCCGTTCGACCCGGCCGCCGTCATGGCCGACGCCCGACGCAAGGAGGCGCTCACCGACTGGGGCCCCGGCGAATTCGAACGCCCGCTGCGGGTGTTGCTGGCCGACTACGCGGGCGCCGACCTCAACGCGGTCGGCGCGCACATCCTGCGCTCGGGCATCGTGCACAGCCTGCGCATGCGACTGCGCGCGCAGGAGTGGATACGCCGCCACCCCGAGATCCTCGACGAACGGGTCGCCGCGCCGATCGTCGTCGTCGGGATGATGCGCAGCGGCACCACGCTGTTGCAGCGGCTGCTGGCCGCCGACCCGCGGTTCGTCTGCGCCTACGGCTGGGAGGTCGTCGAGGTGGCACCGCGGCTCGATCATCAGTTCAGCGGTGTGGATCCGCGCATCGCCATCAGCGCGGCGCGAGAGGCGAAGTCGCGCGAACTGGCGCCGGAATTGTTCTCCATCCATCCGATGTACGCCACCGAAGCCGAGGAGGAAATCGTCTTCCTGGCCGACGCGTTCCTGTCCCACGTCCCCGAATCCGGTGCCCACCTTCCCCGTTACCGGTCCTGGCTCGACGAGCAGGACTTCTCCCCCGCCTACGACTACCTGCACCGCATGCTGCAATTCCTGCAGTGGCAGAAGCGGCAACGGTTTCCCGAGCAGGGCTGGCCGCTGCGGCGCTGGGTGCTCAAATCACCGGCGCACCTTGGATATTTAGACCTATTGCGCGCACGGTTCCCCGATCTGCACATCGTGCACATGCACCGTGACCCGCGCACCACGATCGCGTCGGGGGCCAGCCTGAACGCCACCCTGCACGCGATGCACACCGACAACGTCGATGTGCACCGGGTGGGCGCGCAGTGGTTGCAGCGGATGGGTTGGACCAATGACCGGGCCATGGCGACCCGTGACGGGTGGTCCGATGACGGTGAGCGGGTCACCGACATCGGGTTCGACCAGGCGGTGGCCGACCCGATCGGTCAGGTGGGCCGCGTCTATGACGCTATCGGACTTCCGCTGACGGCTCAGGCGGAGAAGGCCATGCGGCACTGGCTCGGGGAGCGTCCCCGCGAGGCGGCGCGCCCCGCCTACGGCCTGCGGGCCTACGGCCTGGCTCCCGAGCAGGTCGACGAGCGATTCACGTTGTACAGCAAGCGTTTTGGACAGTATATCGGAGGAACAGCGAATGTCTGACGACCCCGTCGCGACGACATCCCAGCACGAACAGGAACTCGCCGCCCTCGAGCTGATCGAGCACCCAGTCGTCAAGGCGGCCTATCGGGCGGTGGCCGAGACCTGGTTGGGCCGCGCCAAGGCGTCCGACGCGATGCGGGAGCGGTTCGACGACGCGTTCGCCGAGGTGATGTTCTCGGCGGCGGTGTGGTCGTCCAACCAGGACAAGCTGCGGCCGAAGGTCAGCTGCATCACCCGGCTGGCGCACCCCGTCGACGGCCGGCGCATCCCCGGATCGCGTTGGGGCATCGACAATCCGGACAGCGTGTACCGGGTGATCCCGATCTCCGGAGATGAACGCTATGAGATTCACGGCCGGGTGGGCGAGCACCGGATGACGGAAAACTATTTCACGCTGTGGGATGCCCACATGGGCACCGTCGACGTGCTCAACGGGCGCACCATGGCGGTCGAGTCCGACGGCAGCTTCACCATCACCGTGGACGCAGACCCCGCCGGCGGGCGGCCCAACCACGTGCGGACCTCCCCTGCGGCGCACGAGTTCTACATCCGCGACGTGCTGCTGGACTGGAGCCGCGACGACCCCAATCACCTTGAGGTGCAACGGCTCGGCGGGCCACCGGCGGCACCGGCACGCACGCTCGACGAGCAGGCCGAAGCCACCGCGGCGATGATGGATTACTTCGCCAACTTCACCGGCAAGCTCAGCCACGGCGTGTACAAGATGCCACCCAACCATTTCGACCTGGCCTGGTCCGCCGACAAGGCCGGCGCGATGCGCAACCAGGTCTATGTCATGGGGCGCTTCGATCTGGCCCCCGACGAGGCGTTCGTGGTCGACCTCAACGACGGTGGCGCCGAATACTTCACGGTGCCGCTGAGCAACATCTGGGGCACCACGCTGGACATCCTCGACCGCGCCGGCAGCCTCAACAAGGCGCAATCGGTTGCCAACGAGGACGGCAGCTATACGTATGTGATCGCGCCGACCGACCCCGGCGTGGCCAATTGGATCGACTCCGACGGGCTGCGCGAGGCCATCCTGACGCTGCGCATGGCGGAATTCGGTGCGACGGGTCCCCGGGAAGATCTGGGCGCGCGCGGGCGGGTCGTAAAGCTGGACCGGCTCGACGCCGAGGTGCCGCACCTGCCGCGGGTGAGCCCGCAGGCCCGGGCCGCCCAGCTCGCCGACCGGCGCGCCGCGTATCTGCGCCGCCTGCCGGAAGGGACGGCCTGAGATGGCGCGGTGGCTGATCACCGGTTGCTCCACCGGCTTCGGCCGCGAAATCGCGCGCGCGGCACTGGAAGCGGGCCACGATGCGGTGGTGACCGCGCGGCGGGCCGATTCGGTCCGTGACTTCACCGACGAGTTCGGCGATCGCGCCCTGGCCGTCACGCTCGACGTGACGGATGCCGACCAGATCGCGGCGGCGGTGTCGGCGGCCGATGCGGCCTTCGGCGGCATCGACGTCCTGGTCAACAACGCCGGTCACGGCTACCTGTCCGCCGTGGAGGAGGGCGAGGACGCCGAAGTGCGGAAGCTGTTCGAGGTCAACTACTTCGGTGCGGTCAACATGATCAAGGCGGTGCTGCCGGCCATGCGTGCCCGCGGCTCGGGGCACATCATCAACATGTCGTCGATGACCGGACTGGTCGCCAACCCGCCCAACGCCTATTACTCGTCGACGAAATTCGCGCTGGAGGCGATCACCGAGGCACTCGCCACCGAGGTGCGGCCGCTGGGCATCAAGGTGACCGCCATCGAGCCGGGCGCCTTCCGCACCGACTGGGCGACGCGCTCGATGAAGGAATCGGCCACCCCGATAGCCGATTACGCCGACGTGGCGGCGCGCAAGGACCTGATCAAGCAGTTCGCCGATCATCTTCCCGGTGATCCGAGGAAGGTCGCCGAGGCGGTACTGATGGTGACCACGCTCGACGAGCCACCGCTGCGGCTGCTGCTGGGGCGTGACGTGCTGAAGGCCATGCGCGACAGGATCGCGGCGCTGTCATCGTCGATCGAAGAGTGGAAATCGGTCACCAAGGACGTCAATTTCGAGAGTTCGTAAGGTCACTCGTCGACGAACACGGCGTGCCGGTCCACGGCATCGCGCCCGACGCGCAGGTTGTTGGCGGGAAAATCGGGGTCGGAGTAACCGATCGCCAGGCCGCACAGGATGTTCATCTCCGGCGGGATGTTCAGTTGCCTCGCGCACGACGTCGGGATAACCGGCGATCGCCACCTGCACGCAGGTGCCCAATCCGCGCGCAGTCAAGGCCAGCAGCAGCGTCTGCAGGAACATGCCGACACCTATGCTGTCGGCATAACCGAGATCGCGGTGCATGCACACGATGCCGCCCAGCGGTGCGCGGAAAAACTCCCAGTTCCGCAGGACGGCGATGCGTCGGGCTTCGCTGTCATGACGCGCGATACCCATCGAGCCGTACACTTGCGCGCCGGTCTCGCTCCGGAAATGAGCGAACGCGGCGGGCAGCTGGGGGACGCGGGGTGGTTCGGCGCGCGCCTTTTCCAGCATGGCGGCGACCAACCGGTCCCGGGCCGGACCGGAGACGAACACCATGTGCCATGGCTGCACGTTGGAGTTCGACGGCGCGCGGATGGCCAGCTCCAGCGATTCCTCCACCAGATGGCGCGGTACCGGGTCCGGCAGGAACAGCCGCGTCGAATGCCGCTGCCGAATGGTGTCTTCGAGGTCGTACACAGCCCGCGCCCCCTGCCGTCAATCCCGGACCACGAGGACCGTTTTGCCGGCGCGCCGGCCCGGGCGCCTACCGCTTTCGAACGCCTCGCGGCCCTTCTCGAGCGGGAACGTCTCGGCGAGCTGGACGCGCAACCGTCCGCCGTCGACCAGCCCCGCGAGCTCGACCAGCTGTTCCCGATTCGGCGTAACGATGAAAAAGGTTGCCGTGACACCGTATTCGTCGGCTCTGCCCGGCGGCGGGGGCGCCGACAGGGTGACCAGCCGCCCGCCGGGGCGCAGCACCGGAAACGACCGGTCCAACGTCTCACCGCCGACGGTGTCGATCACGACGTCGTAGACCGCGTCGTCGAACGCCTCGGTGCGGACGTCTATCACCCGGACGGCCCCGTATCCGCGAATGAGGTCGCCCGTGTCGCTGCGGACGGTCGCGGTGACGCGCGCGCCCAACATCGCCGCCAGCTGAACCGTCAAGGCGCCCACGCCGCCCGCACCCCCGTGCACCAGCACCGCCTCGCCCGGGCGGACACCGGCATGGTCGACCAGCGCTTGCCACGCTGTCAGGCCGGCCAGCGGCAGCGCGGCGGCGGCGGCGTGCGACACCGTCGAGGGCTTGGCGGCCAGGTCCGCCGCGGGCACGCAGACGAATTCGGCCGCCGCGCCGTCGCGGTCGAAGCGGATCAGCCCGTACACCTCGTCACCGGGCCCGAAATCGGTCACGCCCGGGGCCGCCTCCGACACCACGCCCGATACTTCGTGCGACGGGATCACCGGCGTCCGGCTGACACCGTCGCGGGTCCAGGTTTCCTCCCACGTCAACTCGTCGAAGGTGATGGCGGCGGCGTGCACGGCCACCGAGACCTCCCCCGCGGCCGGGACCGGCACGGGCGTCCGCTCGACGACCAGTTGCTCCGGGCCGCCCCGGCGGTCCGCCCGTAACGCCCTCATCTCGGTCAGGGCAGCCGCCAATCGATCGAGTCGGCGCCCATGCCCGTCAGGAGTTCGTTGGCGCGGCTGAACGGGCGCGACCCGAAGAATCCCCGAGACGCCGACAGCGGCGAGGGGTGCGGCGACTCGATCGCGACGCAATTGCCTTCGGCCAGCATCGGTTTGAGCGTGGACGCGTCGCGTCCCCACAGGATGGCCACCATCGGCTGCGAACGCGCGGCCAGCGCACGGATCGCGCATTCGGTCACCGCCTCCCAGCCCTTGCCCCGGTGTGAGGCCGGATTGCTCGGGCGCACGGTGAGCACTCTGTTCAGCAGCATCACCCCCCGCTGGGCCCACGGCGTCAGGTCACCGCACGAGGGCTGCGGATGCCCGAGGTCCGCGGCGTACTCGTCGAAGATGTTGGCCAGGCTGCGGGGCAGCGGACGCACGTCGGGGGCCACCGAAAAGCTCAGGCCCACGGCATGCCCCGGCGTGGGGTAGGGGTCCTGCCCGACGATCAGCACGCGGACGTTGTCGAACGGAAACGTGAACGCGCGCAACACGTTCGGACCCGCCGGCAGATACCTGCGCCCGGCGGCGATCTCGGCGCGCAGGAACTGGCCCATCTCGGCCACCCGATCGGCCACCGGCTGCAGCGCGGCCGCCCAACCCTGCTCGACGAGTTCAGTCAACGGCCGCGCCGTCATCGCGGTCCCTTCACGGCTTCGACGCCCACCGCGCCACCGTAGCCGAATGCCCGGCTCCGCCTCGGGCCGCTCACGGCCCGCATCGTCACCGGCCTAGCCGTCATATGACTGCCAGCCCGCGTAGCCGGTCCACTCTTGCCCGTCGACAAGCACTCCGGCCTCCCCCTCGATAACGCGTCCGATGATTCGCCATCCGGCGGGCGCGGGGCCGGCGAAACAGGCCACCAGGGCGTGGTCCTCGCCGCCGCCCAGCACCCACGACCACGGGTCGGCGCCCGCCGCGGCGGCCGCGGCGGTCAGTGCGTCGCGGTCCGCGGCCAGCGCCGCGGTCGACAGATCCATCACCACCCCCGACGCCTCGGCGACGTGCCGCAGGTCGGCGACCAGGCCGTCGGAAACGTCGATCATCGCCCGCGCCCCACCGGCGGCCGCCGCCACGCCCTGGCCGTAGGGCGGTTGGGGAATCAGGTGCCGGCGGCGCAGGGCATCGAAGCCCTCAATCCCCTTGCCGAGCAACGCAAGCCCGGCCGCCGAGCGACCCAGTTCACCGGCGACCGCGATCACCGAGCCCGCTTTCGCCCCGGACCGCAGCACCGGTGCGCGACCGTCCAGGTCGCCCAGCACCGTCACGGAGACCACCCACTGCGGGCAGCTGACCAGATCGCCGCCGGCGATACCCGCGCCGATGCGCTGCGCCTCGTCCCACATTCCGCCGACCAGCGCGTCCACGGCGGCCGCCGGAGTGTCACCGGGTGCGCCGAACGCGACCACGAAGGCCGTGGGCCGCCCGCCCATCGCCTCGATGTCCGCGGCGTTCTGGGCGATCGCCTTGCGGCCCACGTCGTGGGGCGTCGACCAGTCCAACCGAAAGTGCCGATCCTGCACGAGCATGTCGGTCGACACCGCGACGCGACGATCCCCGGCATGCACCACCGCCGCGTCGTCGCCCGGCCCGACGGCCACCGCGGCCGGCTGACGGCGGCCGCGCACCAGGCGGTCGATGACGGCGAACTCACCGAGCTGCTGCAGTGTGGGATTCGATGCGTCGTCGCGCACGCCACCTCCTCCGGCGCGTCCTCACCCCGTGCGGGCCTCTATCCGGGTCACCGACCTGCGGTAAGTTGGGTTACTGCCCGCGCGGGCGGCCCGCGCCAGTGTAGAACCCGCGCCGTCGTGCCAGAGATAGGAGGTGCGCGGGCGGTGACGACCGACGCCGATACCAACCCCGATACCGGCCCCGGTGGCGACGCCGGGCCGCCGACCGCGTTGATCATCGCCGCGGTCGCGGTGGCCGTCGCCGCGGTCGGCGTGATCCTGGTGATCGCGGCGAACCGCGAGGCGCCGCCGCAACCGGTTGCCATACCCGCCGCCCCGGCGCCACAGGCCGATAGCCCCGCCTGCCGGGCGCTGGCCGGGGCGCTGCCCCAGCGGCTCGGCGATTATCAACGCGCGCCCGTCGCGCAACCGGCGCCCCAGGGTGCCACCGCGTGGCGGGCCGGACCCGACAGCGAGCCCGTGGTGCTGCGCTGCGGACTCGACCGCCCCGCCGAGTTCGTGGTGGGGTCGCCGATTCAGATCGTCGACCGGGTGCAGTGGTTCGCCGTGCGCCCCGAACAGCAATCCGCCGGTGACGCGGGCAGATCCACCTGGTACACGGTGGATCGGCCGGTGTATGTGGCGCTCACGCTGCCGTCAGGGTCGGGCCCCACACCGATCCAGCAACTCTCCGAGGTGATCGACCGCACCATCGCGGCGGTGCCCATCAACCCCGGGCCGCCGCGGTAGTCCCGATGGTGGCGACCCGCTTCGCCCGGCTACGCCGCGCCTGCGATCGCCACTAGTCCCGATGGTGGCGACCCGCTTCGCCCGGCTACGCCGCGCTTGCGATCGCCACTAGTCCCGACGGTGGCGACCCGCTTCGCCCGGCTACGCCGCGCTTGCGATCGCCACTAGTCCCGACGGTGGCGACCCGCTTCGCCCGGCTACGCCGCGCTTGCGATCGCCACTAACGCAGACCTACGCCGCGAGCCAACGCCGTTTCGACCATGGTCGCCAGCAGGGTGGGATAGTCCATGCCGCTGGCCGCCCACATCCTGGGATACATCGAGATCGTGGTGAAGCCCGGCATCGTGTTGATTTCGTTGAGCACCGGCCCGTCGTCGGTGAGGAAGAAGTCGACCCGGGCCAGGCCCTGACAGTCAATGGCCTTGAACGCCCGGATCGCCAACTGCCCGATGGCGTCGGCGATGTCGTCGTCCACCTTGGCCGGCACGTCCAATTCCGCTGCGTCGTCCAGATATTTGGTGGCGAAGTCGTAGAACGACTCCTCGCGCCCCCGCACCCCGGCCACCCGGATTTCGCCCACCGTGCTGGCTTCGACTGTCCCATCGGGCATTTCGAGCACGCCGCACTCCAGCTCGCGGCCGGTGATCGCCGCCTCCACGATCACTTTCGGGTCGTGCCGGCGCGCCACCGCGACGGCCGCCCCCAGATCGTCCCAGCTGGACACCCGGGTGACGCCGATCGACGAGCCACCCCGCGCGGGTTTGACGAACACCGGCAGACCCAGCCGTTCGCACTCCTCGGGTTGCAGGGCCGACCGCGACGGGCGCAGCACCGCATAGTCGCCGACGGGCAGCCCTTCGGCGACGAACAGCTTCTTGGTGAACTCCTTGTCCATGCCCGCCGCGCTGGCCAGCACGCCGGCCCCGACGTAGGGGACCCCGGCCAGCTCCAGCAGGCCCTGGATCGTGCCGTCTTCTCCGTACGGACCGTGCAGCACCGGGAACACCACGTCGACGGACGCCAGCACCTCACCCGCCCCGGACGAAAGGGAGACCAGTTGGCCGCCGCGGCGCGGATCCGCCGGGAGGGCCAGTTCGGTGCCCGACTGCGCGGTCACCTCGGGCAGCTGCCGGTTGCTGATGGCCAGCCCGGCCGGGTCACCGTCGGTGAGCACCCACGACCCTTCCGGGGTGATGCCGATCGCGAGCACCTCGAACCGCTGGGGGTCGAGATTTCGCAGGATGCTGCCCGCGGACACGCACGAAATGGCGTGCTCGTTGCTGCGCCCGCCGAAGACGACGGCGACGCGCACGCGGTTTCCGCTGGCACTCACAACCTAAAGAGGCTACCGGTTGTGCGGCGCGCGGGCCGGGCGGCGGGCCGCTAGCTGGGGTTTCGGTCGCGGCGCGGCGGTCACTCGGGCTTGGTCCTGCGGCCGAGCAGCAGGGCCATCGCCTCGTCCACCGACAGTCCCCTGTGGCAGACCCGGTGCACCGCGTCGGTGAGCGGCATCTCGACGTCATAACTGGAGGCCAGCGCCAGCACCGCCTCGCAGGAGGTGACCCCCTCGACGACGTGGCCGCCCCGGGCCTGCATCGCCGAGTCCATCGTCTCGCCGCGGCCGAGGCACTCCCCGAACGACCGGTTGCGCGAATACGGCGACGTACACGTGGCCACCAGGTCACCCACACCGGCCAGACCGGCCAGCGTGGCGCCCTTGGCGCCGAGCGCGATGCCCAGCCGCATGATCTCCGCCAGACCGCGGGTGATGATCGCGGCCGCGGTATTCTCGCCGAGCCCGACGCCGGCCGCCATCCCGCACGCGAGCGCGATGACGTTCTTGCACGCCCCGCCGATCTCGGTGCCGACGACATCGCTATTGGTGTAGGGGCGGAAATACCCGGTGTTCAGCATGCGCTGCAGGGCGACGGCGCGGCCGGAGTCGCTGCACGCGACGACCGTGGCGGCGGGCTGGCATTCGGCGATCTCGCTGGCCAGGTTCGGCCCCGAGATCACCGCGACCTGAGCCGGGTCGACACCCGTCACCGAAACGATGACCTGACTCATCCGCATCAGGGTGCCCAGCTCGATGCCCTTGGCCAAGCTGACCAGCGTGGCACCCTCGGGCACCAACGGCGCCCACCCGTCGAGGTTGGCCCGCATCGTCTGCGCGGGCACGGCCAACAGCACCGTCGAGGCGGCGCCGAGCGCCTCCGCCGCGTCGGTGGTGGCGCGGACGCCGTCCGGCAGCAGCGTGCCGGGCAGATAGTCGGGGTTGGATCGGGTGGCGTTGACCCGGTCGGCGACGTCAGACCGACGGGCCCACAGCGTGACCTCTGCCTCCGGGCCGCCGGCCTCCACGAGCACCTTGGCCAGTGCGGTGCCCCACGCCCCGGCACCCATGACCGCGACGGCGCCCTTCGAGCCGGCCATCCGCCACCCCCGTCTGTCGTCTCCCGTGTGTTGGCGCCGATACACCCTAGATCAGCGACGGACGGGGCGTCACGCAAGCTAGCGCGTCCGCCGTCAGCAGTCGCTGGCAGGATGGCATCTCATGAGCGGCACACGCGCCGACGGCACAGGAACAGACATCGCCCTGATCATCGCCGTCAAACGGTTGGCCGCGGCCAAGACCCGGCTGGCCCCGGTGTTCTCGGCGCGCACCCGGGAGAACGTGGTGCTGGCCATGCTGACGGACACCCTGACCGCCGCGGGACGCGTTGCTTCACTGGGCTCGATCACCGTCGTCACGCCCGACGAGGCCGCGGCCGCCGCCGCGAGCGAGCTGGGGGCGGACGTGCTGGCCGACCCGACACCCGAGGGGCACGGCGACCCACTCAACAACGCCATCGCCACCGCGGAACGCGCGGTGGCGAGTTACTTCTCGAATGTCGTTGTGTTGCAGGGGGATTTGCCGGCGCTGCAGACGCAGGAGCTGGCGGAGGCGATCGTCGCCGCGCGGCACCACCGGCGCAGCTTCGTCGCCGACCGGCTGGCCACGGGAACCGCCGCCCTCTTTGCCTTCGGCGCCCCACTCGATCCGCAGTTCGGGGCCGATTCGTCGGCGCGGCACCGGCGTTCGGGCGCGATCGAACTGACCGGGGCGTGGCCGGGCCTGCGCTGTGACGTCGACACTCCCGACGACCTCGCCGCCGCCCGCCGGCTCGGGGTGGGGGCGGCGACCGCCCGGGCCCTCGCGCAGCAGTGACTTCCGCGAGGCGGCGTACCTGTCCACGGGGTGAACGTCGTCCCAACGGGGAATGGATGTCCGTCGAGCGCTAGCAGCATCGGTGAGTGATAAGCGATGATCGCAGGGTGACTGAAATCGAAGCCGAGGCGCGCCCCGACGAGAATCTGTGGCATCAAGGCGACTCGGCCGTGGCCGCGCCGCCCGCCGCGACGCCGGTCGCGATCACCGACCTGCCGGAGGACCGCTACCTCAACCGGGAGCTGAGCTGGCTGGACTTCAACGCCCGCGTGCTGGCGCTGGCCGCCGACAACTCGTTGCCGCTGCTGGAGCGAGCCAAGTTTCTGGCGATATTCGCCTCCAACCTGGACGAGTTCTACATGGTGCGGGTCGCCGGCCTCAAGCGTCGCGACGAGATGGGGCTGTCGGTGCGCTCCGCCGACGGTCTGACGCCGCGCGAACAACTGGCCCGCATCGGCGAGCAGACGCAGCGGATCGCGACCCGGCACGCGCGGGTGTTCCTCGATTCGGTGCGCCCGGCGCTCGCCGAGGAGGGCATACATATAGTCACATGGGCCGATTTGGATCAAGGTGAGCGCGACGAACTGTCGACCTATTTCCACGAACAAGTTTTTCCCGTTCTGACGCCGCTCGCCGTCGATCCCGCTCACCCCTTTCCGTTCGTCAGTGGGTTGAGCCTGAACCTGGCCGTCATGGTGCGCCAGCCCGAGGAGGGCGGCCAGCACTTCGCGCGCGTGAAGGTCCCCAACAACGTGGATCGCTTCGTCGAGCTGGCGGGGCGCGACGGGACCCGAGAAAGCGCGGCTGATGCCGAGGGGCCCGCCATAATCCGCTACCTGCCAATGGAAGAGTTGATCGCGGCGTTCCTGCCGGTGCTGTTCCCGGGCATGGAGATCGTTCAGCACCACGCTTTCCGCATCACCCGCAACGCGGACTACGAGGTCGAAGAGGACCGCGACGAAGACCTGCTGCAAGCGCTGGAACGGGAATTGGCCCGCAGGCGGTTCGGATCGCCGGTGCGACTCGAGGTCGCCAACGACATGACCGAGAGCATGCTGGAATTGCTGCTGCGCGAACTCGACGTCAATCCGGGTGACGTCATCGAGGTACCCGGCCTGCTCGACCTGTCGTCGTTGTGGCAGATCTACAGCGTCGACCGTCCCGCACTCAAAGACCCGGCATTCGTTCCGACCACCAGTCCCGCATTCGTCGACCGCGAGACGCCCAGGAGCATCTTCGCAACGCTGCGCGAAGGCGATGTGCTGCTTCATCATCCGTATGAGTCGTTCTCCACCAGCGTGCAGCGATTCATCGAGCAGGCCGCCGCCGACCCGAACGTGCTGGCGATCAAGCAGACGCTGTACCGCACATCCGGTGATTCGCCGATCGTTCGGGCGCTCATCGCCGCCGCCGAGGCCGGCAAGCAAGTGGTGGCGCTCGTGGAGATCAAGGCACGCTTCGACGAGCAGGCCAACATCCGCTGGGCGCGCGAGCTAGAGCAAGCGGGCGTGCACGTCGTCTACGGCTATGTCGGGCTCAAGACGCACTGCAAGACCTGCCTGGTGGTCCGTCGCGAGGGCTCGGCGATCCGGCGTTACTGCCACATCGGAACCGGCAACTACAACGGGAAGACGGCACGACTGTATGAGGACGTCGGTCTGCTGACGGCTTCTCCCGAGATCGGTGCCGACCTGACGGACTTGTTCAATTCGCTTACCGGCTACTCGCGCAAGGTCTCCTACCGCAACCTTCTGGTCGCCCCGCGCGGAATTCGCACCGGGATCATCGAACGCGTCGAGCGCGAGATCGCCGCCCACCGTGAACACGGGGGCGGCCGGATCCGCCTCAAGATGAACGCCCTCGTCGACGAGCAGGTCATCGACGCGCTCTATCGGGCGTCGCGGGCGGATGTGCGGGTGGAGGTGGTGGTGCGCGGCATCTGCGCGCTGCGCCCCGGCGCGGAAGGGTTCTCGGAGAACATTGCGGTCCGGTCGATCCTCGGCCGCTTCCTCGAGCATTCCCGCATCATGCATTTCAATCGCATCAACGAGTTCTGGATCGGCAGCGCGGACATGATGCACCGCAACCTCGACCGGCGCGTCGAGGCGCTGGTTCAGGTGAAGGATCCGCGGCTGACCGCATACCTGGACGACTTGTTCGAGTCCGCGCTGGACCCGTCCACCCGGTGCTGGGAGCTGGGGCCCGACGGGCAGTGGACCGCGTCGCCGCAGGAGGGCCACACCGTGCGCGATCACCAAGTGTCGTTGATGGAGAGGCACCGCAGTCCGTAACCCCCTGGGTGGTGATTTACGGTTGTTTTCCGGCCGCACCGCAAGTGTGCGGGCGGCGCCGACCGAATTGACCTGCAGGAGTTGAGTTGCCGACCAAGAGCTCGTCTACCGCTCGGCGTTCGGGAAGCCGGATCGTCTACGCCGCCGGAGCGGTCTTGTGGCGACCGACTGATTCGGCCAACCCCGGCCTCGAGATCGCGGTGATCCACCGCCCCCGCTATGACGATTGGTCGCTGCCGAAGGGAAAAGTGGACCCGGGCGAGACGGCGCCCGTCGCCGCCGTGCGGGAAGTGTGCGAGGAGACCGGTCACCACGCGCTCCTGGGCAGGCGGCTCGACATGGTGAGCTACCCGATCGAGGCGGGTGTCAAGAAGGTCTACTACTGGGCGGCGCGCAGCACCGGCGGGGACTTCACGCCCGGCAACGAGGTCGACGAGCTGGTGTGGCTGCCGGTGGCGACGCGCTGAAGAAGCTCACCTATTCACACGATCGAAAGATGTTGCGCCACTTCATGAAACATCCCGCCGACACGCATACCGTGCTGGTGGTCCGGCACGGCACCGCCGGGCCGGAAATCGCGCTTCAAAGGCGACGACACCCAGCGCCCGCTGGACAAGCGGGGCCGCGCGCAGGCCGAGGCGCTGGTTCCGCAGCTGCTGGCCTTCGGCGCGACCGACGTGTACGCGGCCGACCGCCTGCGCTGCCACCAGACGGTGGAACCGCTGGCCGCGGAACTGGGCGTGGCCGTGCACAACGAGCCCGACCCTCACCGAGGAGTCCTACGCCAAGAGCCCCAAACGCGCCCGCCACCGGATGCTGGATATCGCCGAGCAGCAAGGCACACCGGTCATTTGCACACAGGGCAAGGTGATCCCGGACTTGATCGCCTGGTGGTGCGAACGGGACGGGGTGCGTCCCGACAAGTCGCGCAACCACAAGGGCAGCACCTGGGTGCTCTCGCTGCCGGGCGGCCGACTGGTGGCGGCCGACCACATCGGCGGCTCGCTGGCCGCGAACGTCCGGGCCTGACACGCGAATACCCTTCGGGTGCATCGTTGCCACCCGAAGGGTATTCGCGTTGAGAAACTCGACTGCTGCCTTAACGGCGACCGCGACGCGCGGTGGCCTTCTTGGCGGGAGCCTTGCTGGCCGGCCTCTTCGCCGCGGCCTTCTTGGCCGGAGCCTTGGTGGCGGCCTTCTTCGCCGCGACCTTCTTCACCGGAGCCTTGGTCGCGGCCTTCTTGGCGGGAGCCTTGGTCGCGGCCCTCTTGGCCGGAGCCTTGGTCGCGGCCTTCTTGGCGGGAGCCTTCTTGGCGGGAGCCTTCTTCGCCACGACCTTCTTGGCGGGAGCCTTCTTCGCCGCGGCCTTCTTGGCGGGAGCCTTCTTGGCGGCGGTCTTCTTGGCCGCGCCGCTTGCCACTACACCACGCTTCACTGCAGGTCCTTCCGACGGGAGACGCTGTGCGCCAGAGACAACCGCTTTGAATTGAGCACCGGGCCGGAACGCCGGGACGGAGGTCGGCTTCACCTTCACCGTCTCGCCGGTACGCGGGTTGCGGGCCACCCGGGCCGCGCGGCGCCGCTGCTCGAACACACCGAAACCGGTAATGGTGACGCTGTCGCCCTTGTGCACCGCACGCACAATGGTGTCGACAACGTTCTCGACGGCGGCGGTCGCCTGCCGTCGGTCGGTGTTCAATTTCTGTGTGAGCACATCAATGAGCTCTGCCTTATTCATCCAATCCCTCCGACGCTAGTGGTCCTCGATTTGAACCGACTAGTGCACACGGTAAACCCTCACCCAGCAAATTTCCAAGAGCCACGCGCAATTTCAGGGTCGGGCAATGGCCGGTTTCGCAATCCGGTTGCCGCCCTTGACCGGTGGTGGCGGTTGGAAATCGGCCCGGTTTAGTTAGGTGAGCGAGAAGAAATTCCGGCCTTCTCGACCGTTCAGGAGGCGGGCTGAGTGCGCGGTTTCCACTGCGGATAGGTGGCCTCGTATGACTTCGATTTTGTCGAGTTTCCGCAGCGTATGGGCTATATCGTCGAGTCCTTCGAGTAGTCGCCAGGCGGTGTGGTCGTCAATCTTGAACGGCAACACCGTCGTTCCCGCGGTGATATTTCGATCTTGAAGATTGGCAGTGATTTCCAGTCCCGGACTCTGCTCGATGAGCTTCCAAAGTAGTTCCACGCCGTCTTGGGAGACTTCGGCCGCCAGGAGCCCCGCCTTGCCGGCGTTGCCCCGGAAGATGTCACCGAATCGAGACGAGATGACCACCCGGAACCCGTAGTCCATGAGCGCCCACACCGCATGCTCGCGCGACGAGCCGGTCCCGAAATCGGGTCCGGCGACCAGGACCGACCCCCGGTCAAAGGGGCTGAGGTTGAGGATGAATGAGGGATCCGAACGCCAGCTGGCGAACAACCCGTCCTCGAAACCGGTTCGGGTGACCCGCTTCAAATAGACCGCCGGAATGATCTGATCGGTGTCGACATTGGACCGCCGCAACGGCACACCGATACCGGTGTGGGTGTGAAATGCCTCCATGGTCATCCCTTCTTCTCGATTAGGTCAGTTCAAATCGGCCGGGGCAGACAATGTGCCGCGAACCGCTGTCGCGGCGGCGACGGCCGGAGAAACCAAATGCGTGCGGCCGCCTTTCCCCTGGCGCCCTTCGAAGTTGCGGTTGGACGTCGCCGCGCACCGTTCCCCCGGCGCCAGCTGGTCCGGATTCATCCCCAGGCACATCGAGCAGCCCGCCTGTCGCCACTCCGCGCCCGCGGCGGTGAAAACCTCGCCCAGCCCTTCGGCTTCGGCCTGCGCGCGCACCCGCATGGACCCGGGCACCACGAGCATCCGCACCCCGGCGGCGAGCTTGCGGCCGCGCAGCACGTCGGCGACCACCCGCAGGTCTTCGATACGACCGTTGGTACAAGAGCCCACGAACACGGTGTCGACCGCGATATCGCGCATCGGAGTCCCCGGCCGAAGGTCCATGTAAGCCAACGCTTTCTCGGCGGCCTGCCGCTCGGCGTCGCCGGCCATCAGCTCCGGGTCGGGTACGGCCGCGGCCAGCGGCACACCCTGTCCGGGGTTTGTTCCCCACGTCACGAACGGGCTCAACGATGTTGCGTCGAGGTGGACCTCGGTGTCGAAGACGGCGCCGGGGTCGGTGTGCAGCTGCCGCCAATAGCGCATTGCCTGCGTCCCAGAGCGCCCCCGGCGGCGCGTGCGGCTTGTCGCGCAGGAATTCGAAGGTGGTGGCGTCCGGGGCGACCATGCCCGCGCGGGCGCCCGCCTCGATGCTCATGTTGCAGATCGTCATCCGGCCTTCCATCGACAGCGATTCGATGGCGCTGCCGCGGTATTCGATGACGTGCCCCTGCCCGCCGCCGGTGCCGATCTTGGCGATCAACGCGAGAATTATGTCCTTCGCGGCCACACCGGCGGGCAGGTCCCCGTCGACATTGACCGCCATCGTCTTGAATGGCCGCAGCGGCAACGTCTGGGTGGCCAGCACATGCTCGACCTCCGAGGTGCCGATGCCCATCGCCAGCGCGCCGAATGCGCCGTGCGTCGACGTGTGACTGTCACCACAGACGACCGTCATCCCCGGCTGGGTGAGGCCCAACTGCGGCCCGACGACATGCACGATGCCCTGCTCGATGTCGCCCATCGGATAGAGGCGGACACCGAATTCGGCGCAGTTTCGGCGCAACGTCTCGACCTGAGTGCGCGACACCGGGTCGGCGATCGGCTTGTCGATGTCGACGGTGGGCACGTTGTGATCCTCGGTGGCCAGCGTCAGATCGGGGCGCCGCACCGGCCGGCCGGCCAGGCGGAGGCCGTCGAAAGCCTGCGGGCTGGTGACCTCGTGCACCAGATGCAAGTCGATGTAAATCAGGTCGGGTGCGTCATCCCCACCGGCGACCACAACGTGGTCGTCCCAGACCTTTTCGGCCAGGGTGCGCGGCTTGCCGGATCCCATCTCGAATTCGCCTCGATTCGCCTCGTGCGCGGCTCGCCGATGGATCTGGGCTGTGATCTCAGCATGCGAGACGCTAATATCTCCTTGTGAGACAGCATAGCGGCATCGGTGTCCTTGACAAAGCCGTGAGTGTCCTGCACACGATCGCCCAATCCCCCTGCGGATTGGCCGAACTGTGCGAGCGAACCGGATTGCCCAGGGCCACTGCGTATCGGCTGGCCGCCGCGCTCGAAGTCCATCGGCTGCTGGCCCGCGACGACGAGGGGCGTTGGCGGCTCGGTCCGGCCCTTAACGAGCTCGCAGCCCATGTCAACGATCCGCTGCTGGCCGCCAGCGCGGGGGTGCTTCCCCTGTTGCGCGAGGCCACCGGTGAGAGCGTGCAGCTGTACCGTCGCGAGGGCACCACGCGGGTCTGTGTGGCGGCCCTGGAACCCGCTGCAGGCCTTCGCGATACGGTCCCGGTCGGGGCGCGATTGCCGATGACGGCGGGCTCGGGCGCCAAGGTGCTGCTGGCACACAGCGACGCGGCGACGCAAAAAGCCGTGCTACCGACCGCGAAATTCACCGAGCGCACCCTGGCCGAAGTGCGGCGGCGCGGCTGGGCGCAAAGCGTGGCCGAGCGAGAATCCGGGGTGGCGAGCGTGTCGGTTCCGGTGCGCGACGGCCGCGGTGCCGTCATCGCCGCGATCTCGGTGTCGGGACCCGTCGACCGGATCGGCCGGCGCCCGGGGGCGCGCTGGGCGGCCGATCTCCTTTCCGCGGCCGAAGCACTCACCCGCCGGCTCTGAAGGTGGCGCGCGACTTCCTTCTCGCCCACCAGCGCACACCATCCGCGGAGGGCCCTGACAGACTGACCGCCATGGGAACCAATCAGCGCGCGAGCATCGTCATGTCGTCCGACGAAATCGCTGACTTCGTCGTCAAGAGCCGCACCGGGACGCTGGCCACCATCGGTCCCGACGGCCAGCCGCATCTCACCGCGATGTGGTACGCCGTCGTGGACGGCGAAGTCTGGCTGGAAACCAAGGCCAAGTCCCAGAAGGCGGTCAACCTCAAACGTGATCCGCGGGTGAGCTTCCTGATCGAGGACGGCGACACCTATGACACGTTGCGTGGGGTGTCGTTCGAGGGCGTCGCGGAGATCGTCGACGATCCCGACGTCTCACACCGGGTCGGGGTCAGTGTCTTCGAGCGCTACACCGGCCCCTACAGCGACGAGATGAAGCCCTTCGTCGAGCAGATGATGAACAAGCGCGTGTGCGTGCGCATCGTCGCCCAGCGCGCCCGTTCGTGGGATCACCGCAAACTCGGCCTGCCGGCCATGCCGGTGGGTGGATCCACGGCGCCGGCGGTTATGCGGACCGGCCAGTAAATTTTGTAGCCCCGATGGGATTCGAACCCACGCTACCGCCGTGAGAGGGCGGCGTCCTAGGCCGCTAGACGACGGGGCCAGAACCGATCCGAGCAGTCAGCATAGCTCACACTCAGAAGCCCACCTAATTGCTCGAGGGGGCCGGATTTTGCTGGGGTACCAGGACTCGAACCTAGAATGGCTGAACCAGAATCAGCTGTGTTGCCAATTACACCATACCCCATCGGCTGCCTGAAACCGCTGGTCAGCGGTCATTCTGAGCCGCATCAAGCCGCTCGGAGGACCGCCGCCGCCAGCGGTTGTCGGCCTTTGTGAGCCGCAGTGCAGACTACCAAAGACTCACCGCACAATCCGCACGCGAGGCCTTCGCCTAGCCGGCGACCGTTTCGCGCGCGGCGCGTAGCCGCAGCAAGCTGCGCTCACGGCCCAGCAGCTCCAGCGATTCGAACAACGGCGGGCTGACCGTCGTTCCCGTGGCGGCGACCCTGATCGGACCGAAGGCCTTGCGCGGTTTGAGGCCCAGGTTGTCGATGAGCGTGGCCTTGAGGGCCGGCTCGATCCGGGCCGTGGTCCAGTCCGTCACGCCGTCCAGCGCGGCCAGCGCGGCGTCCAGCACCGCGGCCGCGTCCGGACCGAGCTCCTTGGCGGCGGCCTTGGGGTCGATGGCGTATTCCGCGTCGTTGAGGAACTTCAGCAGGTCCCACGCGTCGGCGAGCACGACGATGCGGGTCTGCACCAGCTCGGCGGCGGTGGCAAACGCCGTGTCGTCCAACCCGAGGCGGTGGCCGTGGACGTCGAAGTAGTCGCGCAACCGGCCCGCGAAGTCCGCCGGCTCGAGCATCCGGATGTGCTCGGCGTTGAGCGCGTCGGCCTTCTTCTGATCGAACCGCGCCGGGTTGGAGTTGACGTCGACGACGTCGAAAGCGGCCACCATCTCGTCGAGACTGAACAGGTCGTGGTCGTCGGCGATGGCCCAACCCAGCAACGCGAGATAGTTGAGCAGCCCTTCGGGGATGAAGCCCCGGTCGCGGTGGGCGAACAGATTCGACTGCGGGTCGCGCTTGGAGAGTTTCTTGGTCCCCTCCCCCAGAACGGTTGGCAGGTGCGCGAACTCCGGGACGCGCTCGGCGACGCCGATCCGGATCAGCGACTGATATAGCGCGAGCTGGCGCGGAGTCGACGGCAGCAGGTCCTCGCCACGCAACACGTGGGTGATCTTCATCAGCGCGTCGTCGCACGGGTTGACCAAGGTGTACAACGGATCTCCGTTGGCACGGGTCAACGCGAAGTCCGGCACGGTGCCCGCGGCGAAGGTGGTGGTCCCGCGCACCAGGTCGTTCCAGGCGAGGTCTTCGTCGGGCATCCGGAGCCGCACCACCGGCTTGCGGCCCTCCGCGAGGAACGCGGCGCGCTGGGCATCGGTCAGCTGCCGGTCGAAGTTGTCGTATCCCAGTTTGGGGTTGCGGCCCGCCGCGATGTGGCGCGCCTCAACCTCTTCCGGGGTCGAGAAGGCGTAGTAGGCCTCGCCCGCTTCGAGCAGTTGGGCCACCACGTCGCGGTAGATCTCCTTGCGCTGCGACTGCCGGTAGGGGCCGTAGCGCCCGCCGACCTCGGGCCCCTCGTCCCAGTCGAGGCCGAGCCAGCGCAGCGCGTCGAGCAGCGCCAGATAGCTTTCCTCGCTGTCGCGTTCGGCGTCGGTGTCCTCGATGCGAAACACGAAGGTGCCACCGGTGTGCCGGGCATAGGCCCAGTTGAACAGCGCGGTGCGGACCATGCCGACGTGCGGGGTGCCCGTGGGCGACGGGCAGAAACGGACGCGGACGTGAGCGGCTTGCGAAGCTGATCCAGTCACGACTTTCCCTTACGGACCACGGGATTGGTGAGGGTGCCGATCCCTTCGATGGTGATGGCAACCGTGTCGCCGTCCTCGATCGGGCCGACGCCTGCGGGCGTTCCGGTGAGGATGAGGTCGCCGGGCAGCAGGGTCATCACGGCCGAGATCCATTCGACGATCGCGCCGACGTCGTGGATCATCAGCGAGGTACGGCTGTGTTGCTTCACTTCGCCGTTGACCTCGGTTCGTATCTCGAGATCAGCCGGGTCGACGTCGGTCACGATCCACGGCCCGACCGGGCAGAAGGTGTCGTGCCCTTTCGCGCGGGTCCATTGGCCGTCCGACTTCTGTTGGTCGCGGGCCGACACGTCATTTCCGATGGTGTAGCCGAGGATGCTGTCGGCGGCCTCGGCGGCCGAGACGTCCTTGCAGGGCCGGCCGATGACAGCCGCCAACTCCCCCTCGAAATGCACGGGTGATGCGTTCGCGGGCAACCGAATCGGCACGTTCGGGCCGATGATGGCCGTATTGGGCTTGAGGAAGATGATGGGGTCCGGCGCCGCCGGGCCGGTGAGCTCGGTCATCTCCGCGATGTGATCGGTGTAGTTCTTGCCGATGCAGACCACCTTGCTGGCCAGCATCGGAGCCAGCAGCCGCACATCGGCCAGCGGCCATGACCGGCCGGTGAAGTTCGGCGTGCCAAAGGGATGCTCGGCGATCTCGCGGACGGTCATTGCGGCGGGATCGGCGAGTTCACCCTCGATGCTGACGAAGGCGACACCGTCCGGGCTGGCGATTCGACCAAGGCGCATTTCGTTGAGCCTAGTGACGGTCGCGAGCGCGGCGTAGCCGGGCGCGGCGGGCCGTCACGAGGAGGCCGTCTGGACGGTCGCGAGCGCGGCGTAGCCGGGCGCGGCGGGCCGTCACGAGGAGGCCGTCTGGACGGTCGCGAGCGCGGCGTAGCCGGGCGCGGCGGGCCGTCACGAGGAGGCCGTCTGGACGGTCGCGAGCGCGGCGTAGCCGGGTGCGGCGGGCCGTCACGAGGAGGCCGTCTGGACGGTCGCGAGCGCGGCGTAGCCGGGCGCGGCGGGCCGTCACGAGGAGGCCGTCTGGACGGTCGCGAGCGCGGCGTAGCCGGGCGCGGTGGCACGAGGATTACCAGCGGTTTTCGGTGCGTGTGCAAGCATTGGGGATGCAAACGGGTCCGGCCGCCACGCGCGAGCTGGGCGCGGGCGCGCGCTGGTCCGTCATGGCCGTATCGCTCGTTGCCACGGCGAGTTCCTTCCTCTTCATCAACGGCGTCGCATTTCTGATTCCCTCGCTACAGACCGTGCGCGGAATCCCGCTCGGCGAAGCCGGTCTGTTGTCCTCGATGCCCAGCTGGGGCATGGTGGTCACGCTGGTGCTGTGGGGCTACGTGCTGGACCGCGTGGGCGAACGGCTGGTCATGGCCGCCGGTTCGGCACTCACCGCGGCAGCGGCCTACGCCGCGGCATCGGCACATTCGATAGTGCTGATCGCCGTCTACTTGTTTCTCGGCGGCATGGCCGCGGCCAGTTGCAATACCGCCGGCGGGCGGCTGGTGTCGGCGTGGTTCCCGTCGCACCAACGCGGCCTGGCCATGGGCATCCGGCAGACCGCGCAACCCCTCGGAATCGCCTTGGGCGCGCTGGTAATTCCCGAGCTGGCCGAACACGGGCCGGGTGCCGGTCTGAAGTTCACCGCCTTGGCGTGCGCGATGGGAGCGGCGGCGAGCGCGGTCGGCATCATCGACCCGCCCCGCAAGCCCCGGGAGAAGGCCAGCGACTCCGAACTCGCCAGCCCCTATCGAGGGTCCTTGGCGCTGTGGCGAATTCACACGGTGGCGGGTCTGATGATGGTTCCGCAGACGGTAACCGTCACGTTCATGCTGGTGTGGCTGATCAGGAATCTGCACTGGTCGGTCGCGGCCGCCGGCGGTCTGGTCACCCTTTCGCAGCTGCTGGGCGCGCTCGGCCGCGTCATGGTGGGTCGCTGGTCCGACCGCATCGGGTCGCGAATGCGACCGGTCCGCATCATCGCGGCCGCCGCCGCCGTCACCCTCTTCCTACTGGCGTGGGCCGACTTTCTGAGTTCGATTTATCAGGCACCCCTGATGGTCGCCATCTCGGTGATCGCCGTGCTCGACAACGGTTTGGAGGCCACGGCCATCACCGAATTCGCCGGGCCGTTCTGGAGCGGGCGCGCCCTGGGCATTCAGAACACCACCCAGCGGGTGTTGGCGGCCGCCGCGCCGCCGCTGTTCGGCGCCTTGATCACCGCCGCGAAATACCCGAACGCGTGGATGTTGTGCGGGCTGTTCCCGGCGGTCGCGGTGCCGTTGGTGCCAGCGCGGCTGCTCCCGCCGGGTCTGGAAGCTACAGCCCGGCGGCAATCCGTTCGCCGACTTCGGTGGTGGCGAGCCGTTCGTTCCCGCGCGTCGCCAGATAGGCCTCGACAGCCCGGTCCACCCGCCTAGCGGCATCGTCCTCGCCGAGATGGGCGAGCAGCAACGCCACCGACATGATCGCCGCGGTCGGATCGGCGATGCCCTGACCGGCGATGTCCGGCGCGCTGCCGTGCACCGGCTCGAACATCGACGGGTTGGTCCGGGTGGCGTCGATATTTCCACTGGCGGCCAAGCCAATTCCGCCGCACACCGCCGCGGCCAAGTCCGTGATGATGTCACCGAACAGGTTGTCGGTGACGATCACGTCGAAGCGTCCGGGGTCGGTGACCATGAAGATGGTGGCGGCGTCGACGTGTTGGTACGCGACTTCCACCTCGGGGTAGCCCTCCCCGACCTCGGCCACGATCCGCGACCACAACTTCCCGGCGAACGTCAGCACGTTGGTCTTGTGCACCAGCGTCAGGTGCTTGCGACGGCGCTGGGCGCGTTCGAAGGCGTCGGCGACCACCCGGCGCACGCCGAAGGCGGTGTTGAGGCTCACCTCGGTGGCGACCTCGTGGGGCGTTCCGGTGCGGATCGCGCCGCCGGTACCGGTGTAGGGGCCTTCGGTTCCTTCGCGCACCACCACGAAATCGATGTGGGGGTTTCCGGCGAGCGGGCTGCTCACACCGGGATACAGCCGGCCCGGTCGCAGGTTGACGTGATGATCCAGCTCAAAACGCAGGCGCAGCAACAGACCCCGCTCCAGCACGCCGCTGGGCACCGACGGATCGCCGATCGCCCCGAGCAGGATGGCGTCGTGCTGGCGCAGCTCGGCGAGCACCGATTCCGGCAGCAGCTCACCGCTGGCGTGAAAACGCCGCGCGCCCAGGTCGTATGGCGTCTTCTCGACGCCGGGCAGCACCGCGTCGAGGACTTTGACGGCCTCGGCCACCACCTCGGGCCCGATGCCGTCGCCTTCGATGACCGCCAATTTCACGACAGATCAACCACCTCAAGCTTGTTGGCGCCCACCGCCGCGCCGATCGCCGACCGCACCTCGCTCGGCACATCCTGGTCCAGCCGCAGCAGGATCGTCGCAGCCGGGCCCTCGGCGTCCTCGGACAGTTGCGCGGCTTGGATGTTCACGCCCGCCGAGCCGAGCAGGGTGCCGATCTTGCCCAGCGCCCCGGGCTCGTCGGCGTAGTTGATCACCAGGTTGGTACCCCGGGCGCGCAGATCGAAGTTGCGGCCGTTGATCTGAACGATCTTCTCCACCAGCTGCGGCCCGGACAGCGTGCCTGCCACGTTGACGGCCGTGCCGTCGGGGGCGACGGCGCGCACGTCGACGACGCTGCGGTGGTTCGGGCTCTCCGAGGCCTTGGCGAGCTCGGCGGTGACGCCGCGTTCTTCGGCCAGCGCCGGTGCGTTGACGAAAGTGACCGGGCCCTCGACCACTGCCGAGAACAGTCCACGCAGAGCCGAAAGCTTCAGCACCTCAACGTCTTCGGAAGCCAGCTCGCCGCGCACCTGCACCGACACCGACACCGGGGGCCCGTCGGACAGCGAAGCGGCCAGCACCCCGAGCTTGCGCACCAGGTCCAGCCAGGGTGCCACCTCTTCGCTGACCACACCGCCGCCGACGTTGACGGCATCGGGGACGAATTCCCCGGCCAGCGCGAGCTTCACGCTTTCGGCGACGTCGGTGCCCGCCCGGTCCTGGGCCTCTGAGGTGGACGCACCCAGGTGCGGCGTGACCACCACCTGCGGCAGCTCGAACAGCGGGCTATCGGTGCATGGCTCCTTGGCGAAGACGTCGATACCGGCCGCGCGGACCTGTCCGCTGCTCACCGCTTCCGCCAGCGCGGCCTCGTCCACCAGGCCGCCGCGCGCGGCGTTGACGATGATGACGCCCGGCTTGGTCTTCGCCAGCGCCTCCTTGCCGATCAGGCCCGCCGTCTCGGGGGTCTTCGGCAGGTGCACCGAGATGAAGTCGGCGCGGGCGAGGAGGTCGTCGAGGGGCAGTAGTTCGATACCCAGCTGCGCGGCCCGGGCCGGCGAAACATAAGGGTCGTAGGCGACCAGGTGGGTGCCGAAGGCCGTCAACCGTTGGGCGACCAACTGCCCGATCCGGCCCAGACCCACCACGCCGACCGTCTTGCCGAAAATCTCGGTGCCGTTGAACGACGACCGCTTCCAGGCGTGCTCGCGCAGCGAGGCGTCGGCAGCGGGGATCTGCCGCGAAGCGGACAAGAGCAGCGCCAACGCGTGCTCGGCGGCGCTGTGGATATTAGAGGTGGGGGCGTTGACCACCAAGACGCCGCGCTCGGTCGCGGCGTCCACGTCGACGTTGTCGAGCCCGACGCCGGCGCGGGCGACGATCTTCAGCTTGGGTGCGGCCGCCAGCACCTCGGCGTCGACGGTGGTGGCCGAGCGCACCAGCAGCGCGTCGGCCTCCGGCACCGCAGCCAGCAGCTTCTCCCGGTCCGGCCCGTCTACCCAGCGCACCTCGACCTGGTCTCCCAGGGCGGCGACGGTCGATTGGGCGAGTTTGTCGGCGATCAATACAACAGGCAGATTCACCCGGCCAGCCTATCGGCAGCGATTTACGCGCCGGCGTCGCCATCTGTCCACATCCGTTCAACTCTGGCAGCGCAATGCCTACGATGACGCCGTGACCAGACTCGCGATCATCTACTACTCGGCCACCGGTCATGGCACCGCGATGGCACAACGCGTCGCCGCAACGGCCGAGGCCGCCGGCGCCGAGGTCCGCCTGCGGCACGTCACCGAAACCCACGACCCGGCATCGTTCGCCCGCAACCCGGCCTGGACGGCGAACTACGAAGCCACCAAGGATCTTCCCGCCGCGACCGGCGACGACATCGTCTGGGCCGACGCGGTGATCTTCGGCTCACCCACCCGGTTCGGTTCTCCCGCCGCGCAATTGCGCACCTTCCTCGACTCACTGGGCGGGCTGTGGGCCGAGGGAAAGCTCGCCGACAAGGTGTACGCGGCCTTCACGTCCTCGAACACCGTGCACGGCGGCCAGGAGACCACCCTGCTGTCGCTTTACATCACGCTGATGCATTTCGGGGGCATCATCGTGCCGCCGGGATACACCGACCCGTGCAAGTTCGTCGACGGCAACCCGTACGGGGTGAGCCTGGTCGCCACGCACGACAACATCCACGAGTTCGACGAACCGACCAACAAAGCCCTCGACCACCTGGCCCGTCGGGTGGTCCTGACTGCCGACCGGCTCGCGCCGCCCAGCGTCACGCCAGAGTGACTGTGGTGGCCGAACGCCACTCTGGCGTGACGCTCGCGGTTACGCCGTCTCGGTGATCGGCCGGTCCACCCAGCTCATCAGGTCGCGCAGCTTCTTGCCGGTCACCTCGATGGGGTGCTCGGCGTTCTCCTTGCGCAGTTGCTCCAGTTGCTTGTTGCCGCCCTCGACGTTGGCGACCAGCTTCTGGGTGAAGGTGCCGTCCTGGATGTCGCGCAGGATTTCCCGCATCCGCTCTTTGGTACCGGCGTCGATGACCCGCGGACCCGACAGATACCCGCCGAACTCCGCGGTGTCGGAGACCGAGTAGTTCATCCGGGCGATGCCGCCCTCGTACATCAGGTCGACGATCAGCTTGAGCTCGTGCAGCACCTCGAAGTAGGCCATCTCCGGCGGGTAGCCGGCCTCCACCATGACGTCGAAACCGGTCTTCACCAATTCCTCTGTGCCGCCGCATAACACGGCCTGCTCACCGAACAGGTCGGTCTCGGTCTCGTCCTTGAAGGTGGTCTTGATGACGCCGGCCCGGGTGCCGCCGATGGCCTTGGCGTAGGACAGCGCCAGCGCCTCGCCCTTGCCGGTCGGGTCCTGGTCGACCGCGATCAGGCAGGGCACGCCCTTGCCGTCGACGAACTGACGGCGCACCAGGTGGCCGGGCCCCTTCGGGGCGACCATCGCGACGGTGACATCGGCGGGCGGCTTGATCAAGCCGAAGTGGATGTTGAGCCCGTGCCCGAAGAACAGTGCGTCACCGGGCTTGAGGTTGGGCTCGATGTCGTTCTTGAAGATGTCGGCCTGCGCGGTGTCGGGAGCCAACAACATGATCACGTCGGCCCACTTGGCCACCTCGGCCGGGGTGTCGACCTCGAGGCCCTGCTCGGAGACCTTGGCCCGCGACTTCGAGCCCTCCTTCAGGCCGACGCGCACCTGCACGCCCGAGTCGCGCAGGCTCAGCGAGTGCGCGTGCCCCTGGCTGCCGTAACCGATCACGCCGACCTTGCGGCCCTGGATGATCGACAGGTCTGCATCGTCGTCGTAGAACATCGGCAATGCCTCCCCAGACGGGTTTGCCACTTCACTATCTCCTTCTCATTGATCAGCTGAAAACTTATTTGGCCGTGGCTATTTGGCGCCTAAGCCGCGCGGACCGCGGGACAACGACACCACGCCCGACTGGACGATCTCGCGGATACCGAACGGTTCCAGCACCCGCAGCAGCGCCTCGATCTTGCCGCGGTCGCCGGTCGCCTCGATCGTCAGCGCCTCGGGCGATACGTCTATCACCTTGGCGCGGAACAGGTTCACCGCTTCGATCACCTGGCTGCGGCTACCGGCGTCGGCGCGCACCTTGATCAGCGCCAACTCCCGGGACACCGCGGCCCCATCGTCCAACTCGACGATCTTGATGACGTTGATCAGCTTGTTGAGTTGTTTGGTGATCTGCTCGAGCGGGGTCTCCTCGGCGCTGACCACAATGGTCATGCGCGACATGTCTTTCTGCTCGGTGGCACCGACCGCCAGCGACTCGATGTTGAAACCGCGCCGGGAGAACAGCGCCGCCACGCGGGCGAGCACGCCGGGTTTGTCCTCCACCAACACCGACAGCGTGTGCGTGTGCATCAGGCGTGCCCTTCGCTCTCGTCGTCGAACAGCGGACGAATGCCGCGGGCGGCCTGAATCTCGTCGTTGCTGGTGCCGGCGGCGACCATCGGCCACACCTGCGCGTCCGCGCCAACGATGAAGTCGATCACCACCGGACGGTCGGTGATCGCGCGGGCCGCGTTGATCACGTCCTCGACGTCTTCCTCTCGCTCGCAACGCAATCCGACACAACCCAGGGCCTCCGCCAGCTTCACGAAGTCCGGGATGCGGTGCGAATGCGTGGCCAGGTCCGTCTGCGAGTACCGCTCCCCATAGAACAGCGTCTGCCACTGGCGCACCATGCCGAGGTTGCCGTTGTTGATCAGCGCCACCTTGATCGGCACGCCCTCGATCGCGCAGGTGGCCAACTCCTGGTTGGTCATCTGGAAGCAGCCGTCGCCGTCGATGGCCCAAACCTCCGCCTCCGGGCGGGCCATCTTGGCCCCCATGGCCGCCGGGATGGCGAACCCCATGGTGCCCAACCCACCGGAGTTGATCCAGGTGCGCGGGTTCTCATACGAGATGAACTGCGCCGCCCACATCTGGTGCTGGCCCACCCCCGCGACGTACACCGCGTCCGGCCCGGCGATCTGACCCAGTTTCTCGATGACGTATTCCGGGCCGAGGCTGCCGTCGCTCTGCGGGTCGTAGCTCAGCGGATAGGTGGACTGAACGCTGTCCAGATAGGCCCACCACTCGGTCATGTCGACGTTGCCGGGAATATCGTAGTGGCGCAGCATCGCGATCAGATCGGTGATGACGGCTTTGACGTCGCCGACGATCGGCACGTCCGCGTGGCGGTTCTTGCCGATCTCGGCCGGGTCGATGTCGGCGTGAATGACCTTGGCCTCCGGCGCGAAGGTGTCCAGCTTCCCGGTCACCCGGTCGTCGAAGCGGGTGCCCAGGGCGACCAGCAGGTCGCTGCGCTGCAGCGCCGCCACCGCGGCGACCGTGCCGTGCATGCCGGGCATGCCCAGGTGCTGTCGATGGCTGTCCGGGAACGCGCCGCGCGCCATCAGGGTGGTGACCACCGGGATGCCGGTCAGCTCGGCCAGTTCGCGCAGCTGCTCGGTCGCCTCACCGCGGATGACGCCTCCGCCCACGTAGAGCACCGGTTTGTGAGCGTCCGCGATGAGCTTGGCGGCCTCGCGGATCTGCCGGTTGTGCGGTTTGGTGTTGGGCTTGTAGCCGGGCAGGTCCATGCGCGGCGGCCAGCTGAACGTGCACTGACCCTGCAGCACGTCTTTGGGGATGTCGACCAGCACCGCACCGGGGCGGCCGGAGGACGCGATGTGGAAGGCCTCGGCCATCACCTGCGGTATCTCGTCGCCCGAGCGGACCAGGAAGTTGTGCTTGGTGATCGGCATCGTGATGCCCGAGATGTCGGCCTCCTGGAAGGCGTCGGTGCCGATCAGCGAGCGACCGACCTGGCCGGTGATGGCGACCACCGGCACCGAGTCCATCTGGGCGTCGGCCAGCGGCGTCACCAGGTTCGTCGCGCCCGGCCCCGACGTGGCCATGCACACCCCGACCTTGCCGGTGGCGTGGGCGTAGCCGCTGGCGGCGTGGCCGGCGCCCTGCTCGTGGCGGACCAGCACGTGGCGAAGCTTCTTCGAGTCGAACAGCGGGTCGTAAACCGGCAGCACGGCGCCGCCGGGAATCCCGAAGATGACCTCGACGCCGAGTTCCTCCAGCGAACGGATCACCGACTGGGCGCCGGTAAGTTTCTCGGGCCCAACACGTTTCGGCTTGGCCGGCGAAGATTTCGCGGTGGGCTTGACCGCGTCCGTGGCGATGTCGGCGGCGCGCTGCGGCTCGGCGGCGGGCGGTCTGGTGGGAGCGCTCACTGTGGTTTCGTCCTCATTCACTCTCGGAGTCTCGCTGGGGGCAACAAAAAACCCCCGACAGCTCATCTGCTGCACGAGGGTTGCGCGTTGGTCTGGATAGCTTCAAATGCCGAAGAGGCTAGTCAGGCACCAACGCGCCGACCAATTACTACGAGCATCCCGGGCTGTCCGGCGGTATCCATAACGTCCGACGGTAGCCTTCGCACAGCTCAGCAGTCAAATCCGCTACCGTGGGCGCGCGCGGGGATCCCGTCGCTGGCACCGGGTGAAATGATGGTCGGGTGGCTACCGGTTCGTCTTCCCACACACCCGTCGTGATCAAGGTGTCACCGATCGCGCACCTGGCCGTCGGATTCCTGGCCCTGGGGTTGCTGATACCGGTGACGCTGTGGCCGCCCTCGGCGCCGCTGCTGCTCATCCCCGTGGTGCTGTCGGCGCTGATCGTCCGGTGGCGCACCGTCGCCGACGATCGCGGCGTGACCGTTCGAACGCTGCTGGACAGCCGGACGGTGGAGTGGGATGACATTGACGGGCTGCGCTTCCACCGGGGTTCCTGGGCCCGCGCGCACCTCAGGAGCGGCGCGGAGTTGCGCTTGCCCGCGGTGACGTTCGCGACGCTGCCGCAGTTGACAGCGGTCAGCTCGGGGCGCGTGCCCAACCCCTATCAGTGAGGGCTCAGGCGATCGGGTTGACCCCGTTGAGCAGCACCCACACGGCGATGCCGGCGGCGATGCCGACCAGCAGCGCGACGAACGACCCGATGAAGGGCCGGTGCGCCCAGCCCCGCCGCGCGTCGAGACCGTAGCGGCCGGGCCCGCACAGGATGACGGCGACGGCCATGACGATCAGCGTGATCTGGTATTCGTGCCCGTCCGGCAGGAAGTACGTGAAGGAATGCGGATGCGGCCGCGCCGTGATGGTGGCCAGCATGCCGTTGATCAGAAACGCCAGCGCACCGGCAGCGGCCACCGGGGTGAACAGTCCCAGCACCAGCAGCACACCCGCGACGATCTCGCCGCCGGCGCTGACGTAGGCGAGGATGTCGGCATGCTGGTAGCCGACGTCGGACAGTGAGTTCTTGAACCCGCCCACCCCGGAGCCGCCCCACCAGCCGAACAGCTTCTGCAACCCGTGGGCGGCCAGCACGACCCCAAGCCCGACCCGCAAGATCAGCAAACCCAGGTGCTGGGTTCCGCGCCGTCCGACGTCGTGCAGCCGGCCGTGGTGCTCGTCCCCGTCGATCTCGGCGGGCTCGACGGCCGCGTGCCGGGCGGGCTGCGGCTGGACATAGGGCAGGGGCTCCTGCTGATCGAGCACGTGGTAACCAGCCGCGCTGGACCCGCCCACGGCGGCGTGGTCGCCCATGTAGGGAATGACGGTGGTGGTTCCGGTGGAGGGGTTGAAGTCGCCGGGGTAACCGACGGGCGTCAAGTCATCTTCGGGGTCGACCACGCGCGCTGTGGCGGGGCGTCCCGGGGTCGGCTCCGGGGATTCGCCCGGCCGCTGCCAATGTCCGTCATCCGATTGACTGGTCACGGGTGTCAGGGTAAGGGCATTTCGCGCTGAATTTGGGATTTGAGCGGCGCTTTTCGCCAGGCAATCGGTGGTTTGCCCGTCAAAATGGGCCGAGATCGGCCCGAAATGACGTTGCTCGCGGCTCCAGAGGCTCCCGAGCGGGTGAACTCGGGCCCCGTAGGGCCCCCGTTGGGCGGCACGAAACGTGTTCCGGTCGCGCCGCGCCGGCGGGCAGGCGCATGCGTGTGGCGGCGGCGGCCGGACTATCCGTAGCCTGTCGGCATGCGACTACGGCGCTCAGTTCGGTGCGGCTTTGCCGCGCTTTGCGCGGTGGTGCTGGTCGCGAGCGGGTGCGCGCGGTTCAACGACGCCCAGTCGCAGCCCTTCACCACCAACCCGGAACTCAAGCCCCAACCCAGCTCGACGCCGCCCCCGCCGCCGCCGCTGCCGCCCACGCCGTTCCCCAAGGCGTGCCCGGCTCCAGGCGTGATGCAGGGCTGCCTGGAGAGCACCAGCGGACTGATCATGGGACCAGACAGCAAAACCGCGCTGGTCGCCGAGCGCACCACCGGCGCCGTCAAGGAGATCTCGGTCAGCGCCGAGCCGAAGGTGAAGGTGGTCATACCGGTCGACCCGTCCGGGGACGGCGGCCTGATGGATATCGTCCTGTCGCCGACCTACATGCAGGACCGGCTGATGTATGCCTACATCAGCACGCCGACTGACAACCGGGTGATCCGGGTGGCCGACGGCGACATCCCCAAGGACATCCTCACCGGGATCCCCAAAGGCGCCACCGGGAACACCGGAGCGCTGATCTTCACCAGCCCCACCACGTTGGTCGTGATGACCGGCGACGCGGGGAATCCCGCATTGGCCGCCGATCCCAAATCGCTGGCCGGCAAGGTCCTTCGCATCGAGCAGCCGACCACCATCGGTCAGGCGCCGCCGACGACGGCGCTGTCGGGCGTCGGCTCCGGCGGCGGCCTGTGCATCGACCCGGTGGACGGCTCGCTGTATGTTGCCGACCGCACCCCGACGGCGGATCGGTTGCAGCGCATCACCAAGACCTCTGAGGTCTCCACGGTGTGGACCTGGCCGGACAAACCCGGCGTGGCCGGCTGTGCGGCGATGGACGGGACGGTGCTGGTCAACCTGATCAACACCAAAATGACGGTGGCGGTGCGGCTGGCGCCGGCGACGGGTGCGGTCACCGGCGAGCCCGACGTGGTGCGCAAGGACACCCATGCCCACGCGTGGGCGCTGCGGATGTCACCGGACGGAAACGTCTGGGGCGCAACCGTCAACAAGACCGCCGGGGATGCCGAGAAGCTCGACGACGTGGTGTTCCCGCTGTTCCCGCAGGGCGGCGGTTTCCCGCGCAACAACGACGACAAGACGTAGCGAACGCCGAGCGAACAGCGTTCTTTCGTTAACCCTGCCCGCAGGCGGCCAGCACCAGTTCGCGCACCCGAGCCGCATCGGCTTGGCCCCGGGTGGCCTTCATCACCGCGCCGACGATCGCGCCCGCCGCGGCCACCTTGCCGCCGCGGATCTTCTCCGCCACATCGGGATTGGCGGCCAGAGCCTCGTCGACGGCGGCCTGCGTCACCGAGTCGTCGCGCACCAGCGCCAGACCGCGCGCGGTCATCACCTGTTCGGGTTCGCCCTCGCCGGCGAGCACACCCTCCACCACCTGGCGGGCCAGCTTGACGGACAGCTTGCCCTCGTCGACCAGTGCGATCACCGCAGCGACCTGGGCCGGGGTGATGGCCAGTTCGTCCAGCCCGACGTTCGCCTCGTTGGCCTTCTGCACCAAGAAGTTTCCCCACCAGGCGCGCGCCTGCTCGCTGGCCGCACCGTGCTTGACGGTCTCGGTGACCAATTCCACGGCGCCGGCGTTGACCAGATCACGCATCACCTCGTCGGAAACACCCCAATCCTGCTGAATCCGCTTGCGGCTCAGCCACGGTAGCTCCGGGATCGTCTGGCGTAGCTGCTCGACCCATTCCCGGCTGGGCGCGACGGGCTCCAGGTCGGGCTCGGGGAAATAGCGGTAGTCCTGAGCGGTCTCCTTGGCGCGGCCCGGGCTGGTGTACCCCGCCTCGTGAAAGTGCCTGGTCTCCTGGATGATCTGGCCGCCGGACGCCAGAACCGCGGCCTGCCGCTGCATTTCGTAACGCACGGCGACCTCAACGCTTTTCAGCGAGTTGACGTTCTTGGTCTCGGTACGCGTTCCGAACTCGGTCGTTCCCGTCGGCTTCAACGACACGTTGGAATCACAACGCATCGAACCCTGGTCCATCCGGACATCCGATACACCCAAGGCGCGCAACAAGTCTCGCAACGCCGTGACATAAGCGCGGGCGATCTGCGGCGCGCGGGCGCCCGCACTCACGATGGGTTTGGTCACGATTTCGATCAGCGGCACACCGGCACGGTTGTAATCGAGCAGCGACGTCGTGGCGCCGTGGATGCGGCCGGTCTCGCTGCCCAGGTGGGTCAGCTTGCCGGTGTCTTCCTCCATGTGCGCGCGCTCGATCTCGACCCGCCAGGTGGTGCCGTCATCCAGCGGCGCGTTCAGGTAGCCGTTGATGGCGATCGGCTCGTCATACTGGGATATCTGGTAGTTCTTCGGCATGTCCGGGTAGAAGTAGTTCTTCCGGGCGAAGCGGCACCAGGGCACGATCTCGCAGTTCAGCGCCAGCCCGATCCGGATGGCCGACTCCACTGCCGTGCGGTTGAGCACCGGCAGCGAACCGGGTAGCCCGAGGCACACCGGGCACACCTGGGTGTTGGGTTCGGCGCCGAAGGCGGTGGAGCAGCCGCAGAACATCTTGGTGACGGTCGACAGCTCGACGTGCACCTCGAGGCCGAGTACCGGGTCGAAACGCGCGATGACGTCGTCGTAGTCCATGAGATCGGCGCTGGCGGCAACACTCATGCCGTCGATCGTAGTGGTGATCGCGAGCGCGGCGGAGCCGGGCGAAGCGGGTCACCACCAACAGGCCAGTGGTGATCGCGAGCGCGGCGGAGGGGGCACCACCCGCTTGCGGGCGGACCGGGCGAAGCGGGTCACCACCAACAGGCCAGTGGTGATCGCGAGCGCGGCGGAGCCGGGCGAAGCGGGTCACCACCAACAGGCCAGTGGTGATCGCGAGCGCGGCGGTGGGGGCACCTCCCGCTTGCGGGGGACCGGGCGAAGCGGGTCACCACCAACAGGCGTAGACGGCGGGCCCGGGAGCTATCAGGGCCAGTGCGGCGAGCGCGATACCGGCAATCGGTTGCGCTCCTCACCCCTGCCGGGGACCATGCCGGCCAGCACGGCCGCCATCTCGAGGTAACTGCGCCGGCTCTCCTTGCTCAGTCGATCCAGCTCGATCTGTTTGCCGTCGTGGATGTGCCGATCGAACGGCAGCACCACCGTCGCGGCGACGCGCGCGGACAGTCGCTCGAGTTCCTTGGCGGCCAGCAGCTCCACCTTGGCTGGCTCGACGTGGTTGATCGCAAGTACCGTCGACCGCACCAACCCTTGATATCCGTTGTTGCCCAACCAATCCAGCGAGGTGGCGGTCTTGCGTATCGCATCGATCGAGGTGCTGGTCACCACGACCAGCGCCCGAGCCTCGGGCAGGACCGCTTCCATCACGCTCGAATTGAGCGCCTTGGCGCAGTCCACCAGCACCACCGAATAGTGGTTCCGCAACAGCGAAAACACTTTGGCCACGTCGTGACGCTCGAGCCGCCAGTCGGTGTGCGCATAATCGGGCAAGCCGAGCACTTCCAGGCCGAAATTGTTCATGTAGGTGTGTGCCCGGATGTCGGCATAATTCGTGATCACCTGGTCGCCGAGCAGGTCGGCCATGCCCAGCGAGTTGGGACGGCCATGCCGCTCCGCCAGGTCGCCGGCGTCGATGTCGACGGCGATGATTCGGTCGTGACGCACGTGGGCGAACGTCGACCCCAGCACCTCTACCACCGCGGTCTTGCCGACGCCGCCTTTGAGGTTGAGAACGGCGATGGGGAATGCGCCGCCCACGACCGCGCGGATGCGGTTGCGCAGGTCCTCTTCGTACTGGACGTCTTTGCCGGGACCCAGATCGACGCCGGTCACGCGATGGACCATTTCTCGCCAGCCGAACCTGGGGGAGCCCTCGCGCTCCTGCTGGTCGAGGCCGTCCAGTGCCGTCCCCCCGGGCAGTCGCGCCGGCCGCGGCGGCCCAGGGACTCGCGATGCCGCGGCGGGCGCAGGCGCGGGCGGGGCTGGCCCGAACGGCGCCCGGCGGAGGGGTGGATCCGAGCGACGGCGTTGTGGCGTGGTGGCGGCGGCCGGATCGATGCGCCGATCGGGCGGCCGCGGCGGACGAACCGGCGGGCCCGGAGGCACCGCCGACGCCGCGGGGTGCTGAACGACTCCGCGAATCGAACCGCGGTTGCTCACACCCCCGGTATAACCGCTGGGAACCCGTTCGGAAACCACGAATGTTGGGCCGACGGTCCGGAGCTGGTCAATCGCCCGGCAAATTCAGGCCTCGGTCAGGTCGAAGTCAGGTGAAAGTCGGGTCGAGGCCACCCGTCGTTTGCCGAATCCGCCGCTATCAACCGAAGAAGGCCGCGGCGTCGTCGTAGCGACTTTCGGGCACCAGCTTGAGCTGGCGCACGGCGTCGGCCAGCGCCACCCGGCCGATGTCCTGTCCCTGCAACGACACCATCTGCCCGTATTCCCCCGCGTGGGCTGCGTCGGCCGCGTTGACGCCGAACCGGGTGGCCAGCACCCGGTCGTACGCCGTCGGGGTACCGCCGCGCTGGACATGGCCCAGCACCGTCACCCGCACTTCCTTGCTGATCCGCTTTTCCACCTCGATAGCCAACTGGGCGGCCACACCGGTGAAACGCTCATGGCCGAACTCGTCAATTCCGCCTTCGCGCAACGAAATCGAGCCCGGTACGGGTTTGGCGCCCTCGGCGACCACGCAGATGAAGTGCGAATCCCCTCGCTGGAAGCGGCGTTTCACGAGTCGGCACACTTCCTCGACGTCGAAGGGCTGCTCGGGAATCAGCGTCATGTGCGCGCCGGAAGCCAGCCCGGCGTTCAGCGCGATCCAGCCGGCGTGGCGGCCCATCACCTCCACCAGCATCACCCGCTGGTGGGATTCGGCGGTGCTGTGCAGGCGGTCGATGGCGTCGGTGGCCACCGTCAGTGCGGTGTCATGGCCGAAAGTGACGTCGGTGCAATCGATGTCGTTGTCGATGGTCTTCGGCACCCCGACGACGGGAACGTTCTCGTCGGACAGCCAGTGCGCGGCGGTCAGGGTGCCTTCCCCGCCGATGGGGATGAGCACGTCGATGCCGTTGTCGTCCAGGGTCTGCTTGATCTGGTCGAGCCCGGCCCGCAATTTGTCGGGATGCACCCGGGCGGTCCCCAGCATCGTGCCGCCCTTGGCCAACAGCCGGTCATTGCGGTCGTCGTTCTGCAGTTGTATGCGCCGGTTCTCCAGCAGCCCGCGCCACCCGTCCTGGAAGCCGACCACCGACGAGCCGTACCGGGCGTCACAGGTGCGCACCACCGCCCGAATGACGGCGTTCAGCCCCGGGCAGTCGCCACCTCCGGTGAGAACTCCGATCCGCATGCCTTCATCTTGCCCTGTGGCCAGGCGGCGGCGCCGCGCAAACGCCTAGATCGCGCTCGGCAGCGGGCCGCGGGCAGCCTCGTAGGCGGCGCCCACCCGGTACAGGCGATCATCGGCCAGTGCCGGCGCCATGATCTGCAAACCGACCGGGAGGCCATCATCCGGCGACAGCCCCGACGGCACCGACATGCCGCAGTGGCCGGCCAGATTCAGCGGCAGCGTGCACAGGTCGAACAGGTACATCGCCAGCGGATCGTCCACCTTCTCGCCCAGCGGGAAGGCGGTGGTCGGTGTCGCGGGCGACACGACCACGTCGACGGACTCGTACGCCTTGTCGAGGTCCCGCGCGATCAGCGTGCGCACCTTCTGCGCCTGGTTGTAATAGGCGTCGTAGTAACCGGCCGACAACGCGTAGGTGCCGATCATGATGCGCCGCTTGACTTCCGGCCCGAAACCCGCGGCGCGGGTCAGCGCCATCACCTCCTCGGCGCTGTGCGTCCCGTCGTCGCCGACGCGCAGCCCGTAGCGCATCGCGTCGAAGCGGGCCAGGTTGCTCGACACCTCCGACGGCAGGATCAGGTAGTAGGCGGCCAGCGCGTATTCGAAGTGCGGACAGTCGACTTCGCTCACCTCGGCGCCCAGTTCGGTCAGCCGCCCGACGGCGGCCTCGAACGAGGTCAGCACTCCCGGCTGGTAGCCGTCGCCGCGCAGCTGCTTCACGACGCCGACGCGCACGCCCCTGAGGTCACCGGCCGCGCCGGCTTTCGCGGCGCCGACGACGTCGGGCACCGCCGCATCGACGGACGTGGAGTCGCGGGTGTCGTGCCCGGCGATCACCTGATGCAGCAGCGCGGTGTCCAGCACGGTGCGCGCGCACGGCCCGCCCTGATCCAACGACGACGCGCACGCCACCAGCCCGTAGCGCGACACCGTGCCGTAGGTCGGTTTGACGCCGACCGTCGCGGTCAGCGCCGCCGGCTGCCGAATGGAGCCGCCGGTGTCGGATCCGATGGCCAGCGGCGCCTGGAACGCGGCCAGCGCCGCCGCGCTGCCTCCCCCGGAGCCGCCGGGCACCCGGTCGAGGTTCCACGGGTTACGGGTGGGGCCGTAGGCGGAGTTCTCCGTCGACGAGCCCATCGCGAACTCGTCCATGTTGGTCTTGCCCAGGATCGGGATGCCCGCGGCACGCAACCGCACGGTGACGGTGGCGTCGTAGGGGGAACGCCACCCGTCGAGGATCTTGGAGCCGCAGGTGGTGGGCATGTCGACGGTGGTGAAGACGTCTTTGAGCGCCAGCGGCACCCCCGCCAGCGGCGACGGCAGCCGCTCCCCCGCCGCCACCGCCTCGTCGATGACGGCCGCCGCGCCCAGCGCCTCGTCGGCGGCCACGTGCAGGAAGGCGTGGTAGCGGTCGTCGGTCGCCGCGATCTGGTCCAAGCACGCCCGGGTGACCTCGACCGACGACAGCTCCTTGGCGGCGATTCGCGCGGCCAGGGTCGCGGCGTCGGACCTGATGATGTCGTTCACTCGCTGTCCCCCAGGATCTGCGGCACCGCGAAGCGGCCATCGGCGACCTCGGGCGCTTCGGCCAGCGCTTGCCGCTGGGTCAGGCACGGGGTCGGTTCGTCCGGGCGGGTGACGTTCACGTCCTTGAGTGGGTTGCCGGTCGCTTCGACGCCGGTGACGTCCACCGCCTGCACCTGGCTGACGTGGGTCAGGATGGCGTCGAGCTGGCCGGCGAAGCTGTCCAGCTCGCTATCGGTCAGCGCCAGCCGGGACAGCCGGGCCAGGTGCGCCACCTCGTCGCGGGAGATCTGAGACACGACAGGAAAGCCTAGCCGCGGGCGTGCGGCCGGGTTCAGGCCCGTTGCCGATCTCGCCGCCGGCTGCCTGTCCACCGCCGAGCGCGCAGCCGGTTCCGTGCAGAAATGCAGTCCACGCATCGCTGTGTAACAGTGTTGGCCGTGCCCTCGTATCTGTTGCGCATCGAGCTCGTCGACCGCCCGGGCAGCCTCGGCTCGCTGGCCGTGGCGCTTGGTTCGGTGGGCGCCGACATCTTGTCGCTCGACGTGGTGGAGCGCAGCTCGGGGTATGCGATCGACGACCTGGTGATCGAGTTGCCGCCGGGGGCGATGCCGGACACGCTGATCACCGCCGCGGAGTCACTGTCCGGGGTCCGGGTGGACAGCGTGCGCCCGCACACCGGGTTGTTGGAAGCGCACCGCGAGCTGGAGCTGCTCGACCACGTCGCCGCGGCCGGCGACAAGACGTCGCGGCTGCAGGTTCTGGCCGACGAGGCGCCCAGGGTGCTGCGCGTCAGCTGGTGCACCGTGCTGCGCGGTGCGGGCGATCAGTTGCAGCGCCTGGCCTCCAGCCCGGGTGCGCCGGAGACGCGAGCGGTCGCGGCCCCGTGGCTGCCGATCGAGCAGGCGGCAACGCTCGACAGCACCGGCGAGTGGGTGCCGCAGGCGTGGCGCGACATGGACACCACGATGGTCGCGGCCCCGTTGGGCGATCCGCACACGGCGGTGGTGCTGGGCCGCCCGGGCCCGGAGTTCCGGCCGTCGGAGGTGGCTCGCCTGGGCTACCTGGCCGGGATCGTGGCCACCATGCTGCGCTGAGCGCCGGCTCTAGGCGGGCACCCGGTCCAGCAGGCTGGTGTAGATGGCGATGATCTTCTCGGTTTGCAGGGATTGCCGACCGTTGTCCCGGTGTTCGGTGGCGATGCCGGACATTTCCCTCAATCTCTCGCGATCCGAGACGAGCACACGAATCGCCGCCGCCAGTGCGGACGGGGACGGGTCGGCGGCGAGGATGCCGCCGCCTTGCGGAACTGTTTCGCTCAGCGCGGGGTCGCAATAGATGACGGGCGACGACATGGCCACCGCTTCCAGCAGGACGAGTCCCTGGGTGTCGAAATCATAGGACGTGAACAGCAGCGCATCGCTCGATCCGATCGCGACCAGACAGGCTTCGCGGTCGACCCGACCGTGCAGGCGGATCCGTTGAGAGAGTCCGGCGGAGTGGATGCGTTTCCTCATCGAAGCCTCGAGGTGACCCTGGCCATAGATGTCGAGCGTGCAGTTGTCGACCTGGGCGACGGCCTCGATCGCTTCCAGAGCCCGCTTCTCCGACGACAGGCGCCCACACCAGATGAGTCGGAGCGGTCCGTCGTCAGACGAGCCGCCAACCACGGCCGCCCGGGCCCGGTCGACGACATCGTCGTCACAACCGTTGGAAATCGCCGATATCGGACGGGTCACCCCGCGTCTGGCCAGTGACTGCGCAAAATGCCTCGTCGGTGTGATCTCGTGGTCTACGGCTTGCGCGTGCGCCACCATGAACCGCCACGCCAGTCGGGACGCCGCGCTCTCCTTTGCGGGGGTCAGGTGGAACGCCTGTGCGAGATGGCGCTTCTGCACCTGGCTGACCAGTATCGCCAGGAACAGCGGGGCCGGGGTGGCCTGGGCGAAATACGTGTCGTAGCGGGTGTGTTTGGTTTGGACAACCGGAATACCGTGCCGGCGAGCGGCTTGTACACCGGCTATCGCCACACCCAAGTCACCCTGGGTGTGCACGATATCGATGGGCCCGCGGCTGCGGAAGGCCTCGTCGATGATCGCGTGATTCGCCTTGGAGGGCCATACCAGAACAAAGTCTTCGTTCCTGCCCAGCTTGCGCATGAGCGGGTCGACGACGGGCACCGGCCTCAACTCGACGACGCATGGGTCGCGGTCGACCGAGCCGGGCATCGGTGCCGTAAAGACCGTGACCCGGTGGCCGGACTGCTCGAGAGCACGACGCTGGGTGGCCACCGAAACCTGCGTCCCCCCGAGGCCGTCGGGGTGAAGATCGGTGAAGAGTGCGACATGCATCGAAGAACCTCGCGAACAGTTGAGTCGGGTGACGGTTGCCCATCAAATTTGGTCGGCAACCTACGATCGCCCCGTCCGCTCTGCCACGGGGAAGACCAAGCGGTCGTCGGACGCATTCTACGGACCGACCCGGTGACACCCGCAGGGTGTGGGAACCGCGATGGTCGCGGCCGCGCTGAATCAGCGAAGCGGCTGCGAATTCGATCCGGACAGCACCGCCCGGTCGTCGTCCTCCCACAGCAGCAGCTGACGAACCGCCGGTCGCGGGCCGTAGGGCCGCAGCATCGTGCTCGCCGGGCGCGGGCGCACCCGTTGGGGCCACCAGAACCATCGTCCGAGAAGCGTTGCGACGGAGGGCGTCATGAACGACCGCACGATCAGCGTGTCGAACAACAAGCCGAGCCCGATGGTGGTGCCGATCTGGCCGAGCACCTGAAAGCCGCTGAAGATGAACGCGCACATGGTGACGGCGAAAACCAGGCCTGCCGAGGTGACCACCGAGCCCGAACCGGCCATCGCGCGGATGATGCCCGTCTTCAGGCCGGCGTGGATTTCTTCCTTGAATCGGGAGATCAACAGCAGGTTGTAGTCGGAACCGACTGCCAGCAGCAGGATTACGGCCAGCGCCAGCACGACCCAATACAGCTGGATGCCGAAAATGTACTGCCAGACCAGAACCGAGAGCCCGAACGAGGCACCCAGCGACAGGGCGACGGTGCCGACGATGACGAGTGCGGCGATCAGGCTTCGCGTGATGATCATCATGATCAGCAAGATCAGGCTCAGGGCAGCGAAAGCGACGATCAACAGGTCGTATTTGGCGCCGTCTTGGATGTCCTTGTACGTCGCGGCCGTCCCGCCGACATAGATGCGGGAATCGGCCATGGGCGTGCCCTTGAGGGCCTCGTGCGCGGCCTTGGTGATGGGGTCGATGTGCGCGATGTCCTCGGGCGTCGCGGGATCGCCCTCATGGGTGACGATCATCCGGACGGCCTTGCCGTCCGGCGAGAGGAACAGTTTGAGCCCACGCTTGAAATCGGGGTTGTTGAACACCTCGGGCGGCAGGTAGAAGGTGTCGTCGTTCTTGGCGGCGTCGAAGGCTCGCCCCAAGGCCGTGGCGTTGTCGATGGCGGCCGCCGTCTGCGCGTAAATGCCGGACAGGGTGGCGTAATTGGCCAGCGTCAGATCGTGATTGGTCTGCTGACTGGCGATCTGCGGCGGTATCAGGTCCACCAGCTTCGGCTGCAGGGCGTCGAGCTTGTCCAAGCTGGCCGTGAGGTCTTCGAACTTCTCAGTGAGCTGGTCGATGCCGTCGAGTGCGTCGAAGAGTGATCTGAACGCGAAGCACGCGGGGATGTCGAAGCAATGCCTTTCCCAGTAGAAGTAGCTGCGGATCGGCCGGAAGAAGTCGTCGAAGTTCGCGATCTTGTCTCGCAGGTCTTTGATGGTGCCCATCGTGTCGTGAAAGCTCTGGGCCTCACCGTGCGTCGTGTCGGCAAGCTGCTGCTGCAGGACATATTGCTGCTTGAGGATGTTGATCGTTTTCGCGAGTTCGCCGGCCTGCTTCAGCAGGTCGTCCGCGCGATCGCGTTGATACGTCAGGTTTTCCTGCTGCGCGGCGCTGGAATTGCTGACCACGAACGCGAGCGAGCTGTGGTCCAGCGGGGTGCCCAACGGCCTCGTGATGGTCTGCACCTGGGCGATGCCGGGCACGTGAAAAACCGCCTTGGCAACCCGGTCCACGATGAGCATGTCGGCCGGGTTGCGCATGTCGTGATCCGTTTCGACCATGAGCAATTCGGGCTCCAGCCGGGCACGCGAGAAATGGCGCTCGGCCGCGGTGTACCCGACATTGGCCGGGGCGCTGGCGGGCATGTACGGCCGGGTGTCATAACTCGTCTTGTAGCCGGGCAGTGCGAGCAGACCCACGAGGGCCAGTGCACACGCGGCGGCAAGAACGGGCCCGGGCCAGCGGACGATGGCGGTGCCGATCCGCCGCCATCCGCGAGTTCTCATCGCGCGCCTGGGGTCGAAGATGCCGACCTTGGCCCCCAAGGTGAGGATCGCCGGGCCCAGCGTGAGCGCGGCGAAAAGCGCGACCAGGATGCCCAGCGCGGCGGGAATGCCCAGGCTCTGAAAATACGGCAGCCGGGTGAAGCCCAGGCAGGCCACCGCCCCGGCAACGGTGAGCCCCGAACCCAACACGATGTGCGTCGTGCCGCGATACATGGTGTAGAAAGCTTTTTCGCGATCTTCACCCGCCTCGCGCGCCTCCTGGTAGCGGCCCACGAAGAAGATCGCGTAGTCCGTCCCGGCGGCGATCACCAACAGCGTCAGCAGGTTCGTCGCATAGGTCGAGAGCCCGATCACGCCGGCGTTGCCGAGGAACGCGACGAGGCCGCGGGCGGCGGACATTTCGATCAGGACCGTGGCGAGCACGAGCAACGTGGTGAGCACCGAGCGGTAGACGAAGAACAACATCAGCGCGATGACGCCGACGGTGATCCCGGTGACCTTTGCCGTCCCCTTGCTACCGACGTCGAATTGATCGGAGATCAGCGGCGCCGCACCGGTGACGTAGGCTTTGACGCCCGGCGGGGGCGGTGTGTGCTCGACGATGTCGCGGACCGCGCCGACGGATTCGTTGGCCAGCGCCGAGCCCTGATTGCCCGCGAGGAACACCTGAACATAGGCCGCCTTGCCGTCGGAGCTCTGCGATCCCGCTGCGGTCAGGGTGTCGCCCCAGAAGTCCTGAACGTGCTCGACGTGCTTGCGGTCTTGGTCGAGCTTGTGGATCATCGCGTCGTAGAACTTGTGCGCGTCCGCGCCGAGTGGCTTGTCGCCTTCCAGGACGATCATGGCCGAGCTGTCGGTGTCGAATTCGTGGAACTTTTCGCCGATGCGCTTGATGGCCTTGAGCGACGGTGCATCTGGCGAGTTCAGCGCCACGTTGTGGGTTTTCCCGACTTCTTCCAGTTGCGGCACCGCGATGTTCGTGATCGCGGCCAGCGCCACCCAGAAGAGCAGGATCGGCAGTGCGAGCCGGCGAATGTTGCGCGGCGCGAAGCCGGGCGACTGGTGATGGTTGCTCATCAAAGATCTATCCCGACTTGTCCAGACAGAAGGTGTATGCGTCGACTTTGTGAACGGTGCGTTGATCTTTCACTTCACCGTTGACCGTGATGCGGCAGCCGAGGGTGTCCCCGTTGCCCTGCGCGACGACGTTGCCGAGGACCGCCGGCTCCGTCGTGGTGATGGTGAACGACCACGGCAGCGGGGCGTCCTTGACTTGCTGCGGCTGGGCGTTGACATCAAGGTAGTTGATGGTCGCGGTCGCGCCGGGCGCGCCGAACACCTCGAGCACCACCTGTTTGGGGTTGAAGGGCACGATCTCGTTCGACAGGCCGCCGTTTGCGGAGGTGTTGTTATGTGAGCCGAAGATTCCGTGCAGGCGATAGATGGCGAATCCGGCAAGCGTGACGACCAGCACCGCGACCAGCACCATCCACCCTCGCTTGACCAGGGAAGTCACCGAAATCCCCTTCACCCGTTCACCTTTCGATCATCGGGCGACAACGATCACCCTCGATTCGAGGGCGGCTGCCGGTGGGCCGGGCGTCATCGACAGGTATGACAGTACGGTACGGGACCGTACTCTACAAGAGACGCGCGCGTACACATTCCACAAAGTTGTCCTGCTCGGCGGCGACCGTACCGTTACCCGGTGGTTCTGGTCAGACCCGGGATCAGAAACCCATCGACAAGCGCTTGCACGGTGCGACGGGTGGGCGGCCGGCCCGGGATGATGGCCCGGAAAATGAGGTAACCGGGCAACAGGTCCCAGAGTTCCTCGGTGATGGCGTCCGCTCGGATCTCGCCGCGATCGACGGCCTGGTGCAAGACGTGCTGGATCAGCGCCTTGCGCTGCTGCAGGAACTGACGCTGCAGGGCATCGTTCAGCGCGGGGTGGCGCGACACCTCGACCATCACCGCGCGAATGGTGCTGGCCAGCTGGGCACCCTCCTGGCAGACCGTCTCGCCCAGTCGCAGCAGATCGCCCCGCAATGTGCCCGTATTCGGCGGGACCGCGACCTGACGGACGCCTTCGATGAACGCGGCCAACACCAATTCGGCCTTGGAGGGCCAGCGCCGATACACCGTGGCCTTGCTGGCGCGAGCGGCACCGGCCACGGCTTCCACCGTCAGCTGGTCATAACCGTGCTCCTGCAGCAGGCGCAGGGTGACCGCCAATATCTCGGCCTCCCGGGCCGACCACGGTGACGCCTGTGTGCATGGGTCCGCCATCTGGGTCATAGCGCCCACGATAGAACCGCTTGGGCTCCGCGGCCCAATTTCGGGTGAGGTGCTATCGGCCTAGTCCGCCGGGGTTTGCGGCGGACCCTCGGCCAGCAGCTTCCGGAAACCGTCCTCGTCGAGGACCGGCACGCCGAGCTCGACCGCCTTGTCGTACTTGGAGCCCGGTGAGTCCCCGGCGACGACGTAGTCGGTCTTCTTCGACACCGAACCGGAGGCCTTTCCGCCGCGCGCGATGATCGCCTCCTTGGCGTCGTCGCGCGAAAAACCGGCCAGCGAGCCGGTGACGACAACCGTCAGCCCTTCCAGCGTGCGGGGCACGCTGGCGTCGCGCTCATCGGCCAGCCGCACCCCCGCGGCCCGCCACTTGTCGACGATCGCGCGGTGCCACTCGACGGTGAACCACTCGGTGAGCGCGGCGGCGATCGTCGGACCGACGCCCTCGACCGCGGCCAGTCGCTCGGTCGACGCCGCCATGATCGCGTCCAGGCTGCCGAATTCGGTGGCCAGGGCGCGCGCGGCCGTCGGCCCGACGTGCCGGATCGACAGCGCCACCAGGACCCGCCACAGCGCCACTCTCTTGGCCTTGTCCAGGTTGTCGAGCAGCCGCCTGCCGTTGGCGGACATCGCGCCGGCCTTGGTCCGGAAGAGCTCGGTGCGCAACAGGTCGTCCTCGGTGAGGGTGAACAGATCGCCCTCGTCGACGATCACCCCGGCCTTGAGCAGCGCGATGGCCGCCTCGTAGCCGAGGCCCTCGATGTCGAGCGCTCCGCGACCGGCGACGTGGAAGACGCGCTCCCGCAGCTGAGCCGGGCAGGACCGCGCGTTGGGACACCGGATGTCGGCGTCGCCCTCCTTGGCGGGGGCCAGCGTGGTGCCGCATTCGGGACACGTTGTGGGCATGATGAATTCGCGTTCGGAGCCGTCCCTCAGATCGACGACCGGACCGAGCACCTCCGGGATCACGTCGCCGGCTTTGCGGATCATCACCGTGTCGCCGATCAGCACCCCCTTGCGCTTGACCTCGGCGGCATTGTGCAGGGTCGCCAGCCCCACGGTCGACCCGGCCACCTTCACCGGCGTCATGAACGCGAAAGGCGTGACGCGGCCGGTGCGCCCGACGTTCACCCGGATGTCGAGCAAATTGGTCTGCGCCTCCTGGGGCGGGTACTTGTAGGCGACCGCCCATCGCGGCGCCCGCGACGTCGTCCCGAGCCGGCGCTGCAGCGCGAAGTCGTCGACTTTGACCACCACGCCGTCGATTTCGTGGTCGATGTCATAGCGGTGCTCGCCCCAGTACTTGATCCGGTCCTCCACCGCGGCCAGGCCGCGCACGCGCGCGGTCTGCTCGGCCACCGGCAGGCCCCAGCCTCTCAGCGCGGTGTAGGCGTCGTGCAGTGTCGCGGGCGCGAACCCGTCGGTGCGGCCGATGCCGTGGCAGGTCATCCGCAGCTTGCGCCGTGCGGTGACCGCCGGGTTCTTCTGGCGCAGCGAACCGGCCGCGCTGTTACGCGGATTGGCGAACGGCGCCTTGCCGTCCTCGACCAGGCTGGCGTTGAGCGCCTCGAAATCGGCCAGCATGAAGAAGACCTCGCCGCGCACCTCGAGCACGGCGGGAATCGGCAAATCGGCACTGGCAGTGAGCCGCTCGGGAACGTCGCCGATGGTGCGCGCATTGAGCGTCACGTCCTCGCCGACCCGGCCGTCGCCGCGCGTGGCGGCCCGCTCCAGCCGGCCGTCGCGATACACCAACGACAACGCCACTCCGTCGATCTTGAGTTCACACAGGTAGTACGGCTCGCGTCCGATCTCGTTCTCGACGCGGTTGTTCCACGCGACCAGCTCGTCGCGGTCGAACACGTCGTCGAGGCTCAGCATCCGCTCGAGGTGCTCGGCCTCGGTGAAGTCGGTGGCAAAACCCGCCCCGCCGACCAGCTGCGTAGGGGAATCCGGGACGCGCAGCTCGGGGTACCGGTCCTCCAGCGCGACCAGGTCGTTGAACATCTTGTCGAATTCGGCGTCGGAGACGATCGGCGAGTCCTTGATGTAGTAGCGGAACTGGTGCTCCCGAACTTCACCTGCCAGTTCCTGCCACTGCCGCCGGACCTCGGGCGACACCGGATCAGCTTCTGCTGAGCTCACCCTCGCAGGCTATCGGAGGCCGCCGACATCACGCCCGGGTTAGTCCTCCACGTATGCCCGCAGCCGATCCACCGCCGCGTCCCACCGGCGCGACAGCGCAGTCAGATAGTCATTGGCCTGGGCCAAGGGTTCTGTCCGCACCGCCCACACGCAGCCGATTCGGATCCCCGAGCGCGTCGAAGAGGGGTGCGGAAATAGCTGGGGCGCTCACACCCGGGTGTCCTCGGTGTACCTGCGCACCAGATCCGCCTGGATCGCCCAACCTTCGTGCAACCGTTTGGTTGCCTATCAGATCGCCTCGGGGTCCTCGGCGAACGCCGCGGCCGCCTTGCAGGCCAACTCGATCGCCAGGCGGGCCCACTCGGGCGTCGCGGCGGCCAGACCACACGCCGGGGTGACGCCGATGCGATCGCGCAGCGCCGAGCGACCGAAGCCAAGTCGATCCGTGACCGCGACGAGTGCGGCGGCCACCTCTTCGGCCGACGGCCGCCGCGGTGGAACGCTGGCGGCAACCACCCCCAACACGACCGTGCGACCCGATTCGACGAACGCGGCGATACCGTCGAGATCCGGCGCGGCGAGCGCGCCGGCGTCCACCGAGACCGCACTGATATGGCTGTCCTGCAACATGTTCCACGGCAAGTCCGGGGCGCAACTGTGTAACAGCACCTCGCCTCCCACCGTGGCGACACAGGTGTCGAGCAGGGCGAGGGCCACCGCCTCGTCGAGCGGCGCCACTGGGCTCAGCGCCGTCACACCGCTCAGCCGTCCGCCCAATGCCTTCGGCAGCGACGGCTCGTCGAACTGCACCACCACCGGCGTCTCGAGCCGGCGGGCCAGCGTTGCGCGGTGGCCGGCGACACCTTCGGCCAGCGACGCCGCCAGATCGCGCACGGCGCCGGAGTCGGTGATCGCCCGATGGCCGTTGGCCAGCTCGAGTTCGGCCGCCAGCGTGATCGGCCCGGGAGCCTGCACCTTGACCACGCGATCGCCGCCGCGCAGGCCGGCCACCTCCCAGGCCTCTTCCAACGCGTCCATGTCCTCGTCGAGGAGACTGGCGGCGCGGCGGGTGACCGCGCCGGGCCGAGCGGCAACGCGATAGCCCCGCGGCACTATATCGATGGCCACATCCATCAGCAGCGCGCCGGCCCGACCGATCATGTCGGCGCCTACTCCCCGGGCGGGCAGCTCGACGATGTGGGACAGCCCGCCGGCCAACTCCCCGACGACGACCTCGGCGGCCTCCCGCGGCTTGATGCCGGGCCACGACCCGACGCCGCTGGCCCTCGCGAAGGAATGCGGGAAAACACTCACCCGCCCAACCGTATTCGACGTGGCCCCGCCCGGCGGTGACCAGGGGTGTCTGCCGCGCGCCCGCGCGGGTAGGTTCGACGCCAGAAGGGTGCGAAACGTGTCGTGGATGGCGGGATTGGCACGGCCGCTGCTGTGTGGGGCAGTGGTGCTGGCTGCGGCGTGCACCCGGGTGGTGGACGGCGCGGCGGTGGCCGGATTCGGTTCCCCGGACAGGGCCGTGCAGGGGGTGAATGTCGACACGATCCTGTTGGACCAGGCGCGGATGCGCGCGATCACCGGCGCCGGCGAGCACCTGACGATCATTCCCTCCATGGACGGCACCAGCCCCGTGGACATCGACGCGCTCGCAGGCACCACGCCGCGCGAATGCCGCTTCATCTACGCCGAGACCGCGACGTTCGGCCCCGACATCGAAGAGTTCCACAAGACCACCTTCCAAGACCCGCCCGACGGCGCGCTGATCTCGGAAGGAGCCGCCGCCTACCGGGATGTCGACACCGCACAGCGCGCTTTCGGCGCACTGGTGACGACGGTCGGGAATTGCGCGAACGGCTCGGCCGGCCAGCAATACGTCGGCGACTGGAGGGCCGATTCCGGCTCGCTGCACCTGCGCCCGGGAGGCTGCGGCCGCGACTATCGGCAGCGGTCGGTGGCCATCGTGGAGGTCACCTTCTGCGGCTTTGCGCAATCGGTGTCCGACATCGTGATGACGAACATCGTCGCGAACGTACCGGCCTAGCGCGCGGTGCCCGCGATGGTGGCGCTGCCGAGCACCTCGTCACCGTCCGGATCCGGGCGATACAGCACCAGCGTTTGGCCGCGGGCGACACCGCGCAGCGGGACGCGTAGCCGCACGACCAGCTCGTCGCCGACCAATTCCGCCACCGCACCGGCGGTTTCACCGTGCGCCCGCACCTGGACCGCGCACTCGACGGGGCCTGATGGCGGCCGCCCGGCGGTGAAGACCGGCTCCCGCCCGCGCAACTCGCGCACGTCGAGGTCGGCCGCCTCCCCCACCCGAACGGTCGCGGTGTCGGCGTCGATGGCCGTCACGTAGCGCGGGCGGCCGTCGGGTCCCGGTCCGGCGATGCCCAAACCTTTGCGCTGGCCGATGGTGAAACCGTGCACCCCGTCGTGCTCGGCGAGCACTGCGCCGTCGGCGCCGACCACGGCGCCGCGGCGGACCGCGATGCGCTCACCCAGGAAGGCCCGGGTATTACCCGACGGGATGAAGCAGATGTCGTGGCTGTCCGGCTTCTCCGCGACCGCGAGGCCGCGGCGGGCGGCTTCGGCCCGAATCTGCGTCTTGGCAGTGTCCCCGATCGGGAACGTGGCGTGGCGCAGCTGACCGGCGGTCAGCACGGCAAGCACGTAGGACTGGTCCTTGTCCTGATCGACGGCGCGGCGCAGCCGCCCACAGGACAGCCTGGCGTAGTGGCCGGTGGCCACGGTGTCAAAGCCCAGCGCAATGGCCTTCGCCGATAGCGCCGAGAACTTGATCCGCTGGTTGCACCGCACGCAGGGGTTGGGCGTTTCGCCGCGCGCGTACGACGACACGAAATCGTCGATCACGTCCGCCTGGAACTTCTCGGCGAAATCCCAGACGTAGAACGGGATTCCGAGCACATCAGCGACGCGGCTCGCGTCCGAGGCGTCTTCCTTTGAGCAGCACCCGCGCGAGCCGCTGCGCAGCGTGCCGGGCGCGGTCGACAACGCCAGGTGCACGCCCACCACATCGTGCCCGGCGTCGACCATGCGGGCGGCGGCGACCGACGAGTCGACGCCACCACTCATCGCGGCGAGGACCTTCACTTAGGGTGCCCCCGCAGCGGCCAGTGCGGCCCGGCGGGCGCGGTCCACCGCCGCGGGCAGCACCTGCAACACCGCGTCGACGTCGGTATCAACGCTGGTGTGCCCCAATGACATTCGTAAGGACCCGCGGGCACTGGCGGGGTCGGCACCCATCGCGAGCAACACATGGGACGGTTGCGCAACGCCGGCGGTGCACGCAGATCCGGTCGAACACTCGATTCCGTTGGCGTCCAACAACATCAACAGCGCATCGCCTTCGCAGCCGCGGAAAGTGAAGTGCGCGTTGCCGGGCAACCGTAGCGTGTCGCGGGCACCGTTGAGGCTGACGTCCTCGATGCCGGCCAGCACCCCTTCGATGAGGCGATCGCGCAGGGCTCGCAGCCGCGCACTGTTCGCCTCGATGCCGTCCACCGCGATACGGGCCGCGGCCGCCATGCCGACGGCGCCGGCGACATCGGCGGTGCCGGAGCGAATGTCGCGCTCCTGCCCGCCCCCGTGTGACAGCGGTACACACGTCACGTCGCGGCGCACCAGTAATGCGCCCACACCGGGAGGACCGCCGAACTTGTGCGCGGCCACGCTCATCGCCGAGAGCTCACTGGCGGCGAAATCCACCGGCAACTGCCCCACCGCCTGCACGGCGTCGCTGTGCATCGGAACCCCGTATTCGGCCGCGACGGCGGCGAGCTCGGCGGCCGGCATGACGGTGCCGACCTCGTTGTTGGCCCACATCACCGATACCAGCGCGACGTCGTCGTGGCTCCGCAGCGCCTCGCGCAGCGCGGCCGCCGACACCGAGCCGTCGGCGGCGGTCGGCAACCAGGTCACCTCGGCGCCCTCATGTTCGGCGAGCCAGTTGACCGAGTCCAGGACGGCGTGGTGTTCGACCTCGCTGGCGATGATGCGCCGGTGGCGCGGTTCGGCGTCGCGGCGGGCCCAATAGATGCCCTTGACGGCCAGATTGTCGCTTTCGGTGCCCCCCGCGGTGAAGATGACCTCCGACGGGCGGGCGCCCAGCCTGTCGGCGATCAGCTCGCGGGATTCCTCGATGCGCCGCCGCGCCGTCCGGCCGCTGGTGTGCAGCGAGGAGGCGTTGCCGACGGTGCACAAGACCGCCGTCATCGCCTCGACGGCGGCGGGGTGCATCGGCGTGGTAGCGGCGTGATCCAGGTAGACCATGACGCGACCCACGATACCGGCAGCGCCGAAGGCCCTTCGGGGCCCGTGGCGATCGCAAGCGCGGCGTAGCCGGGCGCTGCGGGTCGGCCACTATAGGGCCCGTGGCGATCGCAAGCGCGGCGTAGCCGGGCGCCGCGGGTCGGCCACCATAGAGCCAGTGGCGATCGCAAGCGCGGCGTAGCCGGGCGCTGCGGGTCGCCACTATAGGGCTAGGAAGCCACCAGCACGGGCTCGTGACCGGCGTGCCGGGTGGCTCCGGCGCCCACCACCGACTGGCAGCGGCTCGCCAAGGCCCGTCGATCGGTCCCCGGGAGCTGCAGAGATTCGACATGCACCCGCGCCAACGTGCGCCGCACGGTCAGCAGCCGGCGGATGGACTGCACCAGTGTCTCGTCGCCGACGAAGGCCGGCACGGTCGAGACGCTGCCGTCGACGTGGTGGTAGGTCAGCCGAAGCGGCTGCACCGGGCGGCCGGCGTCGATCGCGGCCTGGAACATCGCCGGATAGAACGCACCGCGGCCGCGGTGCGACTGCCCGGCTCCGCCCCTCGCCGGGCGGTGCCCGGCATCGTCGCCGGGCGAACCACACCAGGTGGTGCCCTCCGGGAAGCACACGACCGTCTGGCCGGCGCCCAGCCGGCGGGCGACGGTGTCCACCACCGTGGGCAGCCGCCGCAAACTGGACCGCTCGATCGGGATGATCTTGAGGATGCGGGCCACGACCCCCGTGGCGGGCCCGGTGAACATATCCGCCCGGGCGACGAACGACCCGGGCAACACCGACCCGATGGCGAAGACGTCGATCCAGGACATGTGCGGGCTGACCACCAAAACCCCGCGCAGGTTGCGGATGGGGCTGCCCGTAACGGTCATCCGGATGCCGAGACAGCGCAACACCATCCGGCAATAGATGCGCTGCACGCGCGTGCGGCCCGGCAGGGGCACCGCCAGCAGCGCCACCCCCGGCGCCAGCAGCAGCGCCAGCGTGAGGCGAAGCATCACCCGCAACGCCACCAACAACGGCGGCGACGCGGCCCCGTCGCCGACGCCCACACAACCGGCGTCACACGTGGCGCGTGGTAGCCACGAGTGCCCGGTGCGAGCGGGAGCGTTCATCGGCCGCCGCCCGCCATCTGCGAGGCCGCCGATACGGACCGGAGGCGCTTCAGATATCGGGTGTCGGCGCGCCCCTTGTCCAGCAGGACACAGAAATCACCCACCCCGAAGTCGGGGTCGTGCGCGGGCTCACCGCACACCTGGGCGCCCAGCCGCAGGTAACCGCGCATCAGCGCCGGGACCGACGGCCGCGCGGGCGCCGGAATGTCGTCGAGGGCCTTCCCGTCCACGATCACCGGCCGGTGCGGGCGCACCCGGTACTGCGGCGGCGCGGCGTGACGGCTCAGGATGAAGTCGCGGACGCCGCGCAGCTGACGGCCCGGAGCCCGATTCTCCGGGTCGTCGGAGTCGCCGCAGACCGGCACCGACACGCAGCCGGTCACGTAGTCGTAGCCGTAACGGTCCAGGTAGGCCAGGATGCCCGCCCACATCAGCAGCACGACACCACCGTTTCGGTGGCCCTCGCGCACCACCGCGCGTCCCATCTCCACCAGCGACGGCCTGAGCGGGTCGAAAGCGCGGATGTCGAATTCCGTCGCGGTGTAGAGCCCCCCGGCCGCGATGGCGCCCGCCGGAGCCAGCATGCGGTAGCAACCCACCAGTTCGCCGGTGGCATCGTCGCGGACCAGCAGGTGATCGCAGTGCTCGTCGAACCTGTCGGCGTCGCGGCGTTCGTGGTCGTTCGTCGGCAGTGCGAAGCCGGGCGTGCTGCTGAAGACGTCGTACCGGAGCCGCTGGGCCGCCTCGATCATGCTGGCGTCGGTGGACAGCAACAGCGAGTAGTGGGGCCCTGCGGGCGACGCCGTCGTCGCACCTTCGGGCTTGCCGCTGGGAATCAGGACAGAAGCAATGCTCATGTGAACAAACGTTGCGTAGTCGATCAGCGAGTCGGCATCGTGGCTGTGACATGTCCGTGCACGTCAGGTGACGAAATGTGGTTGCGAGGGCGGCTGACCCGGCGTTCTCCCGGGGGGAGCGCGGGGTCAGCGGTTTCGCACCGGCGCGCTCCAGCGGACGCAGGTACCGCCGCCCGCCGGAGTGGTGACCGCGCAATCGCCGCCGAGCTCCCTGGCGCGGCGGGCGATGTCGTCCATACCGCCGGCGCGTTGGTACGCCGGGGAGACCCCGCACCCGTCGTCGGTGATCTCGATGAGCAGCTCATCGGTGACGGTCACCTCGACGGCGACGCTCGCGGCGCGCGAGTGCAGCACCGCATTACTGAGCGCTTCGTTGACGAAGGCTTCGGCCTGTCCGGCGAGTTCGTCGCTCACCGCGGTCATCGTCCCCGCCATGCGCAGCGTCGTCCCCTCGTTTCCGTCATCGGTGAGGCGTGCGAACGCGTCCTGGACGCGCCCGGCGAAACTGCGCCGCCGGGCGCGGTGCTGCAGATCGAAGACCGTGCACCGGATGTCGTCGATGACGGCCTGCAGCTCGTTCACGGATTGGGTCAGCCGGGCGGCGAGTTGCGGCGAGCGGAGGTGGGCGACGACGCCTTGCAGGTTCATCCCGACGGCGAAGACGCGGCTGATCACGTGGTCGTGCAGATCGCGGGCGATGCGTTCCCGGTCGACCAGCACGCTCAGCTCGCGGGCGTTGCGTCGTTCGGTGGCCAGCGTGAGGGCGATCGCGGCGTGGTCGGCGAAGTCGCGAACGAGGTCGAGGTGCCCGTCGTCGAAGGGTTGCGCGTCGGTGTTGCGGGCGACCACGATCACGCCCAGCGTCTGCTGGTCGGATCTCAGCGGCACCAGGATCGCGGGTCGCTCGCCGACGTCGGTGAACGCAGGGATGGGACGGCGAAACGTCTCGGTGAGCAACGGCCGGCCGGACTGAAACACCTCGCCGGTGGTGGATCCGTAGACCGGAATCTCTTGCCCCAGAACCTCATCGGCGTGTAGACCGACCGCCGCGGACACGACCAGGCGGTCCACGTCGTCGTTGGGTCGGTCGGGGTCGGTCGGTACGAGGACGATCGCCTGCTCGGCGTCCGTCAGCACCGCGGCGCGTTCGGCGATCAGTTGCAGCGGCTGCACATCCGGGCACGACTCGGAGAGCAGGGCTGTGCTGATCTCGCGGCTGGCGTCGCTCCATCGGGCGCCCGCGCGGACCCGGTCGAACAGCCGGGCATTGTCGATGGCGACCGACGCCGCCGACGCCAGCGCCTGCATGGTGATCTCGTCGGCCTCGCCGAAGCAACGCCCGGGCCGATCGTCGGTGACGTACAGGCTGCCGAATACCGCGCCGCGGATGATCACGGGCATCCCGAGGAAAGCTCGCATCGGGGGGTGATGCTCCGGGAATCCAACGGCGGTCGGATGGTCGGACAGCTCGGCCAGGCGCAGCGGCTCGGTGCGGTCGCGGAGGGCGCCGAGCACCCCTTTTCCCGCTGGCAGATGGCCGAGCAGCCGCACCGTTTCGGGGTCCATTCCGCTGTGCACGAAGGATGCCAGCCTGCCCTCGGGCCCCCACACGCCGATCGCTCCGTAGCGGGCGCCGGTCATGCCGATCGCGGCGGCCACGATGCGGTGCAATATCGCGTCCAGTTCCAGATCGGAGCCGATCTCGATCGCGACCGTCAGCAGCTGTCCGACCTGCTGACGGTCGGCAACCAATGCATCGAGCTGCTCATGCATCCGGCTCAGATAGTCGGGGCGGTGCAGCTTGAAAGCCGATGTACGCTCGTCGTCGCTCATCTCCGACCTTCCCGACTGATGTCCGGTGGCCGGACAGTTGGGGCGAAGCCCGAGCTCAGGGAATGTGCCGAGGAGCCGAGTGACCGTTGGGGGTTAAGCCTTGATCTGCCGGTAGCCGCCACCCTACCAGCGCGAGAAGAACATGGCGCAAACCTTTCTGAACGTCACGGATCGCCGCAACATGCCGTCACGGTCGCCCGCGACTTGCGGTGTCGGGGAGGCGGCATTGCCCGGGCTGGACAAGCCCGCACCGCCCCGGGGTACGCAGGAGCCCCCGACACCGACGTGCCGGGGGCTCCTGCGTCCGAGAAACTCAGCCCTTGCGTGCCTTGACGGCGTCGGTCAGCTGCGGTGCGACCTTGAACAGGTCGCCCACCACGCCGTAGTCGGCGATCTCGAAGATGGGCGCCTCTTCGTCCTTGTTGACCGCGACGATGGTCTTGGACGTCTGCATGCCCGCGCGGTGCTGGATGGCTCCGGAGATGCCCAGCGCGATGTAGAGCTGAGGCGACACCGTCTTGCCGGTCTGGCCGACCTGGAACTGGCCCGGGTAGTAGCCGGAGTCGACCGCGGCGCGCGACGCACCGACGGCTGCACCCAGCGAGTCGGCCAGCGCCTCGACCACGCTGAAGTTCTCCGCGCTGCCGACCCCACGGCCACCGGACACCACGATCGTGGCCTCGGTGAGCTCGGGCCGGTCACCGGCGACCGCCGGCTCGCGGGACGTGATCTTGGTGGCGTTCTCGGCGGGCGCGGGCACCTCCACGGTGACCTGCTCGCCGGCGCCGGCCTGCGGCTCGGCGTCGATCGCGCCGCCGCGCACCGTGAGGACCGGGGTGTCGCCGTTGGCCTGCGACTCGACGGTGAACGCGCCACCGAAAATGGAATGCACCGCCTTGTTGCCCTCCTCGACGCCGACCACGTCGACCAGCAGGCCGGATCCGATCCGGGCCGCGAGCCGGCCCGCGACCTCTTTGCCGTCGGCGTTGGCGGACAGCAACACGGCGGCGGGCGCGTTCGACTCGGCCAGCGCGGCCAGCACGTCGACCACCGGGGTGATCAGGTAGTTCTCGGCGTCGTCGGACTCGGCGACGTAGATCTTCGCGGCGCCCGCCTCCGTCAACCCGTCGACCAGGGGTGCGGCCGTCCCCGGCTTGCCGACCACGACGGCGGCCGGCTCACCCAGCGCGCGGGCGGCGGTGATCAATTCGGAGGTGACCTTCTTCAGTGCGCCTTCGGCGTGCTCAACGAGCACCAAAACTTCAGCCATGGTTTCTTCGCTCTTCTCGTCTGTGGGATGGGTGCTCGGCTAGATGATCTTCTGGCCGACCAGGTACTGGGAGATCTGGTTGCCGCCCTCGCCCTCGTCGGTGACCTTCTCACCCGCGGTCTTCGGCGGCTTCGGCGTCGATGACAGCACCTTCGACCCGGCGTTCTCGAGTCCGACCTCGTCGCTTTCGACCCCGATCTCGGCGAGGGTCAGCACCGTCACCTCTTTCTTCTTGGCGGCCATGATGCCCTTGAAGGACGGGAAGCGCGGCTCGTTGATCTTCTCGGTCACACTCACGACCGCGGGCAGCGACGCCTCGAGCGTGAACACGCCGTCGTCGGTCTCGCGCTCGCCGGTGACCTTGCCGCCCTCGAGGGACAGCTTGCGCAGGTGGGTCAGCTGCGGAAGGCCCAGGTACTCGGCGATGATCGCCGGCACCGCGCCGCCGGAGCCGTCCGTGGATTCGTTGCCGGCGATGACGAGCTCGGTGCCCTCGATGGTGCCCAGCGCGCGGGCCAGCGCCCATGCGGTCTGGACGACGCAGGAGCCGTGCATGCCGTCGTCCTTGAGGTGGACGGCTTTGTCGGCGCCCATCGACAGCGCCTTGCGGATCGCCTCGGTGGCACGTTCGGGGCCCGCGGTCAGCACGGTCACCGAACCCTCGCCGCCCTCCCGCTCCCGGATTTGCAGGGCCTCTTCGACGGCGCGCTCGTTGATCTCGTCCAGAACCGCGTCGGCAGCCTCGCGGTCCAGCGTGTAATCGCCGTCGTTCAGCTTGCGCTCCGACCAGGTGTCTGGGACCTGCTTGATCAGGACCACGATGTTCGTCATGAGTGTGGTTCGTCCTCCTCGAAGGAGTCTCGCAGCGGTCGGCCACGAGACTTTCAATACGCGTTTTGCAGCGCACGGTCGTGTTACTACCCGGTAACTTTGTGCAGCCTGCATTCACACCATAGCGGGTCGTACTGCACGTTCTTGCGGCATGTCTACCGTCGGCGACCGGGGCGGCTCCGCCCTCGGTTCGCGAATCCGACACTTCGCGTTAGCCTGCCTATGCGATGAGCGCAACCGTCCCCGACGTACCCCGGCGCAGCCCCGGCGATCCCTTGCCGGAGGCTGACCCCGTGCTGACGCTGACGGGCGAGCGCACCATCCCGGATCTGGACGTCGAAAACTACTGGTTCCGCCGCCACCAGGTGGTTTACCAGCGACTGGCCGGGCGGTGCTCGGGGCGCGAAGTGCTCGAGGCCGGCTGCGGTGAAGGGTACGGCGCCGACCTGATCGCCGGCGTCGCCCGTCGTGTGGTGGCCGTCGACTACGACGAGGCCGCCGTGGCCCACGTGCGCACCCGCTACCCCCGCGTGGAGGTGATGCGGGCGAACCTGGCGGAGCTGCCGCTGACCGACGCGTCGGTGGATATTGTGGTCAACTTCCAAGTCATCGAGCACCTGTGGGATCAGGCACAATTCGTCGCCGAGTGCGCGCGGGTGCTGCGTCGCGGCGGGTTGTTGATGGTGTCCACGCCCAACCGGATCACCTTCTCTCCCGGCCGCGACACCCCGATCAACCCCTTCCACACCCGCGAGCTCAACGCCGACGAGCTGACCGAGTTGCTGGTCGGCGCGGGCTTTCGCCAGGTGTCGATCAGCGGGTTGTTCCACGGTCCGCGGCTCCGCGAGATGGACGCCCGCCACGGCGGCTCCATCATCGACGCCCAGATCGAGCGCGCGGTGGCCGACGCGCCCTGGCCGCCCGAGCTGGCCGCCGACGTGGCCGCGGTGACATGCGACGACTTCGACATGGTGGAGAGCGGACGCCGTGACATCGACGACAGCCTTGATCTGATCGCGATCGCGGTAGCGCCGTGAGCAATTCGCACGACCGGGTACCCGGCATGTTCACCCTGGTTCTGCACACCCATCTGCCGTGGCTGGCCCATCACGGCCGGTGGCCGGTCGGCGAGGAGTGGCTCTACCAGTCCTGGGCCGCCGCTTACCTGCCGCTGACGCGGGTGCTGACCACCCTGGCCGACGAGGACCGCCGCGGATCGGTCACCCTCGGTGTCACTCCGGTGGTGAACGCGCAGCTCGACGACCCGTACTGCCTCGACGGCATGCATCGCTGGCTGGCCAACTGGCGGCTGCGGGCGGCCGAAGCAGCCAGCGTGCGGTCCGCGCCCCGGTCGAAGTCGGCCGGTTTCCAGTCATGCACACCGGAAGCGTTGCGCGCCTTGGGGATTCGGGAATGCGCCGAGGCGGATCGGGCGCTCGACGAGTTCGCCACCCACTGGCGGCACGGCGGTAGCCCGCTGTTGCGCGGCCTGATCGACGCCGGCACGGTTGAGTTGCTCGGCGGCCCGCTGGCCCACCCGTTCCAGCCGCTGCTCGCGCCGCGGCTGCGCGAGTTCGCCTTACGCGAGGGACTGGCCGACCCCCAGCTGCGGATGGCGCATCGCCCAAGCGGGATCTGGGCGCCCGAATGCGCCTATGCCCCAGGCATGGAACGCGACTACGCGGCCGCCGGTGTCACCCACTTCATGGTCGACGGTCCGTCACTGCACGGCGACACCGCCCTGGGCCGGCCCGTCGGCGACACCGACGTCGTCGCGTTCGGGCGCGACCTGCAGGTCAGCTACCGGGTGTGGTCACCCAAATCCGGCTACCCCGGGAACGCCGCCTACCGCGACTTCCACACCTATGACCACCTCACCGGCCTGAAGCCGGCGCGGGTGACCGGCCGCAACGTGCCGTCGGAGGCCAAGGCGCCCTACGATCCCGAGCGCGCCGACCACGCGGTCGACATCCATGTCGCCGACTTCGTCGACGTGGTCCGCAACCGGCTGACGACCGAATCCGAGCGGATCGGGCGGCCCGCCCACGTGGTCGCCGCCTTCGACACCGAACTGTTCGGCCACTGGTGGTACGAGGGCCCGACGTGGCTGCAGCGCGTGCTGCGGGCGCTGCCCGCCGCCGGCGTGCGGGTGGGCACGCTGAGCGACGCCATCACCGACGGATTCGTCGGGCGCGCGGTGGCATTGCCGCCCAGTTCGTGGGGTTCGGGCAAGGACTGGCAGGTGTGGGCCGGCGACAAGGTCGCCGATCTAGTCCAGCTCAACAACGAAGTGGTCGACACGGCGCTGAGCACGGTCGACAAGGCGCTGGCGCAGCGGACGTCGCTGGACGGGCCGCTCGCCCGCGACCACGTCGCCGACCAGATCCTGCGGGAAACCCTGCTGACGGTCTCCAGCGACTGGCCGTTCATGGTGAGCAAGGACTCGGCCGCCGACTACGCGCGCTACCGCGCCCACCTGCACGCCCACGCCACCCGCGAGATCGCCGGGGCGCTGGCGTCCGGCCGGCGGGACACCGCTGGGCGGCTGGCCGACGGATGGAACCGCGCCGACGGACTGTTCGGCGCGCTGGACGCGCGCAGGCTGCCTCGATGAGCTCCAGGCTTCCCCGCGAGGGTGCGTGTTTTCACACGAACACGCCGCGGCGGCCGGCATTCCGCGCACCCTCGCGCGACGAGAGGTCGACGTGAAGATCCTGATGGTGTCGTGGGAGTACCCGCCGGTGGTGATCGGCGGGCTCGGCCGGCACGTGCATCACCTGTCGACCGCGCTGGCCGCGGCCGGCCACGAGGTCGTCGTGCTGTCCCGCCGCCCCTCGGGCACCGACCCCGGCACGCACCCGTCGTCCGACGAGGTGGTCGACGGCGTCCGGGTGATCGCGGCCGCACACGACCCGCACGAATTCTCCTTCGGCGCCGACATGATGGCCTGGACGCTGGCGATGGGCCATTCCATGATCCGATCCGGGCTGTCATTGAAGAAGCGCGGCAGCAACCGTTCGTGGCGTCCCGACGTCGTGCACGCGCACGACTGGCTGGTGGCCCATCCCGCGATCACACTCGCCGAGTTCTACGACGTGCCAATGGTTTCCACCATCCACGCCACCGAGGCCGGACGGCACTCCGGCTGGGTGTCCGGCGCGATCAGCCGTCAGGTGCACGCCGTGGAGTCGTGGTTGGTGCGCGAATCCGATTCGCTGATCACGTGTTCGGCTTCGATGGCCGACGAGATCACCGAACTGTTCGGTCCCGGGCTGGCCGGGATAACGGTCATCCGCAACGGTATCGACGCCGCCCGCTGGCCGTTCGCGGAGCGGCGACCGCGCACGGGTCCCGCCGAACTGCTCTACCTCGGGCGGCTCGAGTACGAGAAGGGCGTGCACGACGTCATCGCCGCCCTGCCGCGGATCAGACGCACCCATCCGGGGACCACGCTGACCATCGCCGGCGAGGGCACCCAGCAGGACTGGCTCGTCGAGCAGGCCCGAAAGCATCGGGTGCTCAAGGCAACTCGGTTCGTCGGGCACCTCGACCATGCCGAGCTGCTCGCGGTGCTGCATCGCGCCGATGCCGCCGTGCTGCCCAGCCACTACGAGCCGTTCGGGATCGTCGCGCTCGAGGCCGCCGCGGCGGGCACCCCGCTGGTGACGTCGAACATCGGGGGCCTGGGCGAGGCGGTGATCAACGGCCGGACCGGGGCGTCGTGTGCGCCCCGTGACGTCTCCGCCCTGGCCGAGGCCGTCAGGGCCGTGCTCGACGAGCCGGAGGCCGCGCAGCGGCGCGCCCGCTCCGCGCGCGAACGGCTCACCTCGGATTTCGATTGGAAGACCGTGGCTCAGGAAACCGCGCAGGTGTATCTGGCGGCCAAGCGCGGCGAGCGGCAGCCGCAGCCACGGATGCCCATCGTCGAGCACGCCCTGCCGAACCGCTAACCTGCAGTATGGGGCTGGAATACTCGAGCGTGGTCGACGCGCCGATCGCCGACGTCTTTGCCTGGCACGCCAGACCGGGCGCGTTCGCCCGACTCTCGCCGCCGTGGCAGCCCATGCGGCTGGTCACCGAGGCCGCTTCGCTGAAGGACGGGCGGGCGACGCTGGCACTACCCGGCGGGTTGCGCTGGGTCGCCGTCCACCAACCCGACGGTTACGACCCGCCGCGGCGCTTCGTCGACGCCATCGGCGGCGACGGGCTGGCCGCGCTGCCGGCACGAACGGCGATGCGCTGGCGGCACACCCACGACTTCGAAGACCTCGGCGACGGCCGCACCCGGGTCATCGACCGGGTGGACACTCCGGTGCCCGGGTCCTTGCTGCGCCCCATGTTCACCTACCGGCACCGTCAGCTCGCCGACGACCTGGCCGCGCATCGGCTGGCCGCCGAGAACGGGCTGGCACCGGCGACGGTCGCCGTCACCGGAGCGTCGGGATTGGTGGGCTCGGCGTTGACGGCGTTTCTGAGCACGGGCGGCCATCGCGTCATCCGGTTGGTCCGCCGCAGCGCGCGGGGCGACGACGAGCGCCAGTGGGATCCCGACGACCCCGACCCGGGACTGTTCGATCGCGTGGACGCGGTCATCCATCTGGCGGGCGCCTCGATCGCCGGCCGGTTCACCGAGAAGCACCGACGTGCCATCCGCGACAGCAGGATTGGCCCCACCCGCGGGCTCGCCGAAGCGCTCGGCCGCACCCCGCACCCCCCGGCGGTCCTCATCTCGGCTTCGGCGATCGGATACTACGGATACGACCGCGGTGATGACGTCCTGACCGAGGACAGCGAGCGCGGCGACGGTTTTCTCGCCGCTGTCGTGGCCGACTGGGAGGCGGCGACCGTCCCCGCGGAGCGGGCCGGGGTGCGGGTCGTCCAGGTGCGCACCGGCATCGTGCAATCCCCGCGCGGTGGCACGTTGAAGCTGATGCGTCCGTTGTTCAGCGCCGGGTTGGGCGGCCGGCTCGGCGACGGCCGGCAATGGCTCTCCTGGATCGGGATAGATGATCTCATCGACGTCTATCACCGCGCCCTGTGGGACACCGGATTGTCGGGTCCGGTGAATGCCGTTGCCCCGCAACCGGTCCGCAATAGCGAGTACACCCGCACACTGGCACGCGTGCTGCACCGGCCCGCGGTGTTGCCGGTGCCGTCGCTGGGGCCCCGGGTGCTGCTGGGCGCGCAGGGCGCGCGGGAACTGGCGTGCGCCAGTCAGCGGGTGGCTCCGCACAAGCTGACTGCGGCCGGGCACCGGTTTCGCCAGCCCGATCTCGACCAGGCGTTGCGGCACCTGCTCGGGCGCGAGGGCTAGGGAGAAGATCTACCGGATTTGGGCCTGATCAAGCCCCTGGCGCATACCTAAATGGTTCAATTTCTTAATGACCTTCGGCGCGCTGGCCCGGCATGTCCGCCGGACCGGCGCGGCCGTCATGGGCATCGTCGCGGCGGCGACCATAGTTATTGCCCCGCGCGAAGCCCGAGCCGAGGCCACGGAGGCGGACAGCACGACCGACGTCGCCTGCGCAGGCACGACCCGGGCCGTACCGACGACATGGTATTTCCCGAGCACGCCGCCTCTGGGTTTGGTCTGGCTACAGCACGGATTCGTCGAAGGCAAAAAGGTATGGTCCGCCTTTGCCACCGAGGTCGCCGCCAGCGGTTACCTCGTGATGGCCACCACGCTGTCCACCGTCAGCCCGTTGGGCTGCACCGTGGAGCACCTGATCGACAACACCGACTTCCTGAACAACATCGCCGATGTCCTTGCCCACAAAGACGATCCGAATGGCGCATTGGCGACGTCCGTCGCCATGGCCGCGGCCGAGGCCGGCCGACCTGTCACGCCGTTGCCCGACAAATTGGTTTTCGTGGGACATTCGGCGGGGGTCGAGGCCGTCGAATACGTCGCCGAGCGCCTGCATAGCACCTACCCGGGCGCCTTCACCCAACTGCGCGGCATCGTCAGCGAAGACGGCGTGAAGTCGTTCATCGGTTCCAACACCGACGTCGCGCTGGCGGGCCTGGCAAGCACGGCGCTGCCGATCTACGCCACGGCGTCACCACATCTTCTTTGCAACTACTTCCGGCGCGGGACCAAGGCAATCCAACGGTATCTGCCGGACCGCCCGTTTCACGGGGTGAACATCACCGCCGGCGCCCACGGCGACGCGCTCGGCCCGTCGTCGCCCCTTTACGAGAACCTGGTCTGTGGTCGTCCGAAACCGGACAACGTCGCGGCGGTGTGGGGTCTGACACGCGGCTGGATAGCCGACATGTTCGCGGGAACGATCACACCCGATTTCTACCCTGGCGGAGGCTATTACACCGAACTCCTGACGGCCGGCACCATCGCCACGCTGGGGTGAGGAGTCACGGCACCCGCCGCGGCGCCCTCCTAGTCCGCGTCTCTGCCGTGACGGCTTCCGGTGATGAGCGCGGGCGCGCAGGTCGGCGAGCCACCGCGGGTGCAGGCGCGCGGGTCAGCGACGCCGGAGCGTCACGCGGCCATCCGCCGGCCGATCATGCGTGCTTCCCCCGGCGGTTTTTGCTGCTGGTCCTGCGCGCGGCCGTCGATGTATACCTGCTGCATCACCGCCTGCCACGACTCCATCTCGGGCGCCGATCCCCAGATCCCCTCGAACAACCCCACCATCACGGCCCCGTTGTCATCGGTCAGCGCATAAACGGGACCACCGAAGTCGCGACTGTCCACGGCCACGTCGGCCATGGTGAAACGGCCATTGCTCACCGAGGTGATCGAGCCGCACCGCTGGCCGACCGCTCTGCGGAACTGGCACACCGGAAGACCGGGTTGCGCACGCAGGCCGGGAGCCGACCTCAGTTGCCGACCGGTCGGCAGCACGTCGGATGCCGTAACAGTGGGGCCGAGCGCAATGACCTCGTACTCGACGGGCAGCATCGCGCCATTCGCGGCGGCGTCGTCGGGTGCCAGGCGGCGGGCGAGCACCACCGCTCCGATGGGGTTTCCGTCATGGTCGGTGACGTCCGATTCCCCGCTGCCGCACTGGCCGCTTGTCATCGCCACCCGCAGTTTGGGCTCGACCAGTCCGACCATGCATACCGTGCCCCCTTGGCGAATCTCCATACCGGGAAACACCGTGATGTCGGGATCGGCGCTCGCCCGACCGGGGGACCCGACGACCGCCACCGCAATCGCAAATGCGATCACCAGGCGACCGCGCCGGCAGCTGACCGCTTCCATTGGGCCGCACCACCCCTCACGTCCGTCCGAGGGATTTTGTCGGACACTCTTGAGCCGCGTATACCCAGCGGCAACGCCGCCAAACCGGCTGAAAATTCCCGGGAGCGGTCGGCCGTCAACGCGATACCGCATCGCCCGATCGTCCATCAATGCTGGGGGCGCCCAGTTCGCCCGCGAATCGTTGCATCGCGCAGATCAGCGCACCGAGCACCCGATGCGCGGCCATCAAGTCGGCGTCGGGCAGCTCCTCGAGGGCGACACGAGTGTGGGCACCCAGCGGACTGAAGAACGACCGGGCGGTGGCCAGGCCGGATTCGCCATGACGCAGGATCACCTTGCGACGATCGTCGGGGTGTGAGTCACGGCGAATGTGTCCGGAATCGATCAACCGGTCCACCAGGTAGGTGATGGCCGAACCGGACAGTCCCATCCGGTGGCTGAGGTCACCTGAAGTCATCGGCCGCCCGGCGGTCTCTGCGACCATGATGTACATCAATGCACGGAAGTCATTGGGCCGCAAGCGATGTGACGTCGCGAACTGCCGCCCGATCTGGTCGGATTCAGTTGATATCTCCCGCAGATCGGCCGTGATCAGCGACTCCAGCGACTCACGACGCCGGCGCTGCTCGTCAGCTTCCATAACGAAGTGCAGCATATCCCCGAACCGCCAGACATTTCAGTTGGTTAATGGTTAATTTGCTGAAATGCACGCGTGGCGGAGGCTTTGCCCTGGGCGACAGGGCCGGCGGCGACGCCGTTTTTCCGGCGGCTCCGACTGGTGGTGCACGATGACTTTCAGTAAGTTAATGTTTAAGTAACTGAAGATGATGGGTAAAATCGTCCGAGGTCGAGAAGGGCTGATCGGAGCGGGTTCACGGCGACGGCATGGCCGGTTCACGGCTCCGAGCAGCGGTTATGACCGCGTGTGTGAGCCGTTCTGACCTGGGAATGCCAAGCCGTCCGGGAGGGAGCGCGTGGCCAAGATGGGTGCTTTGTCATTGACACCCGCGACCGGGTCGCCGGCAATCGCGCCGCAAAGCCCAGGCAACGCGCACTTCAACGAATGGCGCTGGGCTGTGCGGCACGGTGTTCTCGCCCACCTGGCAGCCTTCGTCGGCCCGCGGCGCGACGAGTTGGACGACACGCGCGTCGATGCCGCCGGCGACATCTTGATGGCGTTCGCCTCCGGGGGCAAATGCCTGCGGTCGACTTTCGTGTACTTGGGCTGGCTCTGCGGTGCCGCGCCCGCCGAGGCGGCGTTGCGGGCCGCGGCCAGTTTTGAGTTGCTGCACGTGTTCGCGCTGCTGCAGGACGACGTCATGGACGGTTCGGCCGAACGGCGGGGGCGCCCGTCGGCGCACCTCCAATTCGCCCAATGGCACCGCGAGCGTGGGCTGTCCGGCTCGTCACGGCGCTTCGGCGAATCGGCCGCCATCCTGCTCGGCGACCTCTGCCTGATCTGGTCCGAGCAGATGCTGCGCGAGAGCGGTGTCGAACCCAGGCGGTTGCAGCAGGCGTGGCCCCACTACGACGCGATGCGCACCGAGCTGGCGGTGGGTCAGTTCGCGGACCTGACGAGCGATGTCCGGCACATGCCTTCGCTGGAGGCCGTGCTGGACGTGGCCCGGCGCAAGTCGGGCAATTACACTGTGCGGCGACCCCTGGAGATCGGTGCAGCGATGTCCGATTGCGACGATCGGACAGTGACACTGCTCGGCCGGTACGGTGCGGCCGTCGGGGAAGCGTTCCAGCTTCGCGACGACGTGCTCGGTGTCTTCGGCTCGCCGGCGACCACCGGGAAGCCGTGTGCCGGAGATCTGCTGGAACGCAAGGCAACCAGTGTCGTGGTGGCCGCGCACCAGCTGGCCGATCCGCCGACCCGCGCCGAGCTGACGGAACTGATGAACGGCCATGCCCTCGACGTCGACGCGCTCGACCGATGGAAAACGTTGATCGTCGCGACCGGGGCCGTCGACATGATCGAGGAGATGATCAGCGACCGGGTCGCATCCGCGCGCGGAGACCTCGGCGACACGCCGATCGACGAGCAAGTCCGCGCCGCGCTGGAGGAAATGGCGGCCACCTGTACCGATCGTGCCCAATGAGGGCCACAAGTTTGGGAGCATGCTGACATGCGGACCATCGAAGGACGCAGCGAGCACGTGGTGGTGATCGGCGCCGGCTTGGCGGGACTGTCCGCCGCGTTGCATCTGGCCGGCCGCGGGCGCGCCGTCACGGTGGTCGAGCGCCAGCCATGGCCGGGCGGGCGCGCCGGGCGGCTCGACATCGACGGCTACCGCATCGACACCGGGCCGACCGTGCTGACGATGCCCGACATCATCGACGAGACTTTCGCGGCCGCGGGCAAGAGCCGGTCGGGCCGGCTGGAGCTGCTGCCGCTTGATCCGGCCTACCGGGCGGTGTTCGCCGACGGCAGCGCACTCGACGTGCACACCGACGCGGATCGGATGACAACCGCCATTGAAGAGTTCGCCGGCTTCGGGCAGGCAGCGGGCTACCGGCGGCTGCGCGAGTGGCTGAAACGGCTGTACCGGATCGAATTCGACGGGTTCATCGCCGCCAATTTCGATTCCCCGCTGTCGTTGCTCACGCCGCAGTTGGCGCGGCTGGCCGCGATCGGCGGGTTCCGCAAGTGGGATAGCGTGGTCAAGCGCCACATCAGCGACCCTCGGCTGCAGCGCGTCTTCACGTTTCAATCGCTGTACGCCGGCGTGGCGCCGCGAAACGCTCTGGCCGTGTACGCGGTGATCGCCTACATGGACACCATTGCGGGAGTGTTCTTTCCGCGCGGCGGTGTCCGCGCGCTTCCCGACGCGCTCGCCGCGGCGGCCTCCGACGCTGGGGTTCAATTCCGCTACAACGCCACCGTGACCGGGCTCGACCGCATCGGGGCGCGGGTCAACGCCGTGCGAACGGATCGGATGGACCCCATCGCCTGCGACGCGGTGGTGCTGACCACCGAACTACCGCGGACCTATGAATTATTGGGCCGCACACCGCGTCGGCCGGTACGGCTGCGGCCGGCACCGTCGGCGGTCGTGGCTCATCTGGGCTGTCGCGGGCTTCCGTCCGACACGGCGCATCACACCATCCTGTTCGGTGATTCCTGGGACCAGACCTTCACCGACATCATCCGCGATGGGCGGCTGATGCAGGACCCGTCGCTGCTGGTCACCCGCCCCACGGCCAGCGACCCGACGCTCGCCCCGGACGGGCACGACCTGCTGTACGTGCTTGCCCCGGCGCCGAATCTGGATCGCGGGGACATCGATTGGGGCAGTCTCGGTGCCCCGTACGTCGACACCCTCATCGACGACGTCGCGGCGCGGCTGTTGCCCGGCTTGCCTGACAGCGCAACGGTATTGGACGTCGTCACGCCCGCCGACTGGGCGCGTCAGGGCATGGCCGCGGGCAGCCCCTTCGCGCTGGCCCACACCTTCGGGCAGACGGGTCCGTTCCGGCCGGCCAATATGGTGCGCGGCGTCGACAACGCGGTGCTTGCCGGGTCCTCGACGGTGCCCGGCGTCGGTGTTCCCACCACGCTGATCTCCGGCCGGCTGGCGGCCGACCGTATCACCGGCCCCGGTGGTCCCCGAGCCAACCGGATGCCGACGCACCACGACATGGGAGCCGGGCTGACATGATCCGAAGCGAGTTGGACGCGGCGGGAATCGACGATCCGCGGTTGCGCGCGGGATATCGGCGCTGCCGCGAACTCAACGCCGCGCATGGCCGCACCTTCTTCCTGGCCACCCGGCTACTGGCGCCCGACCAACGGCCGGCGGTGCACGCCCTCTACGGTTTCGCGCGCTACGCCGACGACATCCTCGACGACCTGGATCCGCAGCTGAGCACCGACGTTCGCGCTCAACGACTACAGGAACTGGCCGACCGGTTCTTCACCGGCGGAGACCACCTCGACGACCCAGTGCTGGCCGCGGTCACGCACACCGCGCGGCGGTACCGCATCAGCACCGAGTTGTTCGACGACTTCCTGGCGTCGATGCGGATGGATCTCACCATCACCGACTATCCCGACCGCGGGGCGCTCAACCTTTACATGCGTGGATCCGCCGAAGCCATTGGCCTGCAGGTGCTTCCGGTGCTGGGGACCGTGGTGCCGGTCGAGCAGGCCGCGCCGTATGCCGCCGCGCTGGGCAGGGCGTTCCAGCTCACCAACTTCCTGCGCGACATCGATGAAGACCTGCTGCGCGGGCGGGTCTACCTGCCGGCCGACGAACTCGCCGCCCACGGGGTCGACCGCGAGCTGTTGACCTGGTGTCACCAGCAGCGCCGCACCGATCCGCGGGTGCGAGAGGCGCTAACCGCTCAGCACGAGATCGCCCGGGAGACTTACCGTTTCGCCGCTGCGGGCATTGCCATGCTCAGCCCCCGCTCACAACCGTGCGTGGCGACGGCGGCGGCGCTGTACTCCGAAATCCTGGACCGCATCGAAGAAAGCGACTTTGCGGTGTTCAATCACCGGGCCACGGTCGGCAGGCTTCGACGACTCCAGGTTGCCAGCATCGGGCTGATACGGTCGTGGCGGGCGCGCAATAGTTCGCCCGGTGTTTCGGATCCCCCGGGGGCCGCATGACCGACCGCTGGCAATATCTCTTGGTCCTGGCCGCATGCCTGGCGATCACCGCGCCCCTGGAGATGTTCGGTCCCGGCGTCTATCGGCAATGGCGCCGCCTCGCGAAGGCGGTCTTTCCCGTCGCGGTGGTATTCCTGCTCTGGGATGAGATCGCCATCGCCGCGCACGCGTGGACGTACAACAGCGCCTACATCACCGGCCTGAGCGTCCCGTTCCGGGTGCCGATCGAAGAAGTCCTGTTCTTCATCGTGATTCCGATATGCGCGCTGCTGACCTACAACGCCGTGAGCACCATCCTGGAGAGGGTCAACCGCCGATGACCGGCCTGGGTTATACCGTGCCGGCGGTGGCGGCGGTATTGGCCGTCTGCGCAATGGAATTGGCGGTGCTGCACACCGGGCTCTTCCGGCGGCCGGCGTACTGGTTGTCGATGTTGATCATTCTCGGCTTCCAAATCCCCGTCGATGGCTGGCTGACCAAGCTCAGCTCCCCCATCGTCAGCTATGACCCTCGCCAGATCACCGGCCTACGCTTCCCCTTCGACATCCCGGTCGAGGATTTCTTGTTCGGCTTCGCTTTGGCCACCGCGGTGCTGCTGGGATGGGAACGCCAACGTGGCCGTCGGTGACGTCGGTCCCACCCCAGATCAGTTGTCGGCCGCGTTCGATGCTGGAGCGACGGCTTACGACCGGCTGGTGGGCGCCAGCCCCGGCTACCACGAGCAACTGTTGCTCTCCGCCCGCCGCATGCGAATCCCCTACCGGGGCAAGGGCTTACGGCTGCTCGACGCCGGGTGCGGCACCGGCGCCTCGACGGCCGCGCTGCTTGCCGTGGCGCCAGAGGCCGACATCGTCGCCGTCGACGCGTCGCGGGGGATGCTCGACGCGGCGGCCGCGAAGGACTGGCCCCCGTCGGTGCGGTTCGTGCACACCCCCGTCGAGCAGCTCGCCGAGCACGGCATCACCGGGCCGTTCGACGGCATCCTGGCCGCCTACCTGATCCGCAACCTCGCCGACCGGGACGACCAATTGCGGAAGCTGCGGAAGCTGCTTCGGCCCGGCGCCACGCTGGCGGTGCACGAATACTCGGTGCGCGACTCCCCCGCGGCCACCCTGATCTGGCACGCCGTGTGCTGGGGCATCATCATCCCCGCCGGGTGGTGGCGCACCCGTGACACGGCGTTGTACCGCTACCTGTGGCGCAGCGTGCTGGAATTCGACGGCGCGGCGCAATTCCGGGCCCGGCTCGCCGATGCGGGTTTCACCGCGGTGCACAGCGAGACGATGCCCGGCTGGGAGGCCAACATCGTGCACACGTTCCTGGCGGACGCGCCGCAATGATGGCCCGCACAACCGATCGCCCTACCGATCGCCGACGCGAAACACTGCCCGCGGCACCCGGATTGCCGGACGCCGGCGCGCTGCCGGCGCGACCCCGGGTGGTCGTCGTGGGAGGCGGCATCGCGGGGCTGACGGCCGCCACCGGGCTGGCCGAACGCGGCGTCGCCGTCGAGGTGATCGAGCGCGAACACTACCTCGGCGGGCGGGTGGGCGGGTGGACCGAGCACCACGACGGTGCCGAGCTCGCGATGAATCGCGGCTTCCACGCGTTCTTCCGGCAGTACTACAACCTGCGGGCCCTGCTCGAGCGCGTCGACCCGCATTTGCGGATGCTCACGCCCGTCGACGACTATCCGCTCATCGATGGGGCGGGCCGGCGCGACACCTTCCGGGGGCTGCCGCGCACCCCGCCGTGGAACGCCGTGGCCTTCGCCGCGCGCAGCCCGACCTTCCGGCTTCGCGACTTCCTTCAGATCGACGCTCGCGCGGCCGCGCCGCTGGCCGCGGTGTCGGTGCCCGACATCTACGAGCGCCTCGACCACTTCGACGCCGCGGCGTTCCTGAAGAACATCCGTTTCCCCGAGGCGGCAAGGCATCTGGCGTTCGAGGTGTTCTCCCGCAGCTTCTTCGCCGACCCCTCTAAGCTTTCCGCGGCCGAGTTGGCGACCATGTTCCACATCTACTTCCTCGGGTCGTCCGAAGGCCTCATCTTCGACGTCCCCACGTCGAACTACGACAGCGCTCTGTGGCAGCCGCTGCGGTCCTACCTCGAGGCGCGGGACGTGCAGTTCCGGCTCGGCACTGGCGCCTCGCACATCGACAAGGGCTCGACGAAGGCGTTGCGGGTGCAGACCGATTCGGGCGAGAACGTGGAGGCCGATGCCGTGGTGCTGGCCACCGATGTGGCCGGCTTGCAGCGCGTCGTGGCCGCGTCAACCGGTCTGGCCGCCGATGACTGGCGCGCACAGATCGCGCGGCTGCGCACCGCACCGCCGTTCGCCGTGCATCGGTTTTGGCTCGATCGGCCCGTCGCCGCCGGGCGGCCGGCGTTCCTCGGCACGGCCGGCCACGAGCCACTGGACAACATCAGCGTGCTGGAGCGCTACGAACGCGAGGCCGCCGAGTGGTCCCGCACCCATCACGGCTCCGTCGTCGAATTGCACTCCTACGCCCTCGACGCCGCGCCGTCCCGCACGGCCGCGCTGCGCCAATTGCACAGGGTGTATCCGGAAACCGCGGCGGCGCAAATCGTTTGCGAACGACTCCTGCATCGCAGCGATTGCCCGCTGTTTCCGCCCGGGTCCTATGCGCGCCGGCCCGCGGTGGTCACGCCGCAGCCCGGCCTGGTGTTGGCCGGCGATGGCGTCCGGATCGACCTGCCCGTGGCGCTCATGGAGCGCGCCGCCACCACGGGTTGGTGCGCCGCGAACCATTTGCTGAGAAGATGGGGATTGGCCGGGCACCCGTTGGTCACCGTACCCACCCGAGGCCGGTCACCCCTGTTGCGATGGCTCGCCACCCGCGAAGGACCTGCCCAACGATGAACATTCGCCAACACCTGCAACACCTGCGGCCGGCCACCCGGTCCAAAGATTCGCCCCTGCAGGTGATCCCGCGTACGGCTTGGGCGGACCAACGCCCGACCTACCGGGACGCACAACCCGCCATCATCGAGGGCGCACTGGAACGGGCCCAGCAGAAGCCCACCGGAAACTGGTTCGCGTTCGCCGGCAGAGCTGACGTGCGTGCCGGCCGGCCGTTCGGCGCGCGGGTCGCCGGAGTCGAGGTCGTCGCCTGGCGCGACCAGGACCACCGGCTCTGTGTGGGTCCCCGCAGTTGCCCGCACCTGGGGGCCGATCTGGCCACCGGGGCCGTGCACGACGGCACGCTGATCTGCCGTTGGCACGGGCTGGCGCTGGACGGCCAGGCACGGGAATTCGGCTGGAGCCCGTTGCCCGGTTACGACGACGGCACCCTGGTGTGGGTGCGGCTCGACAAGGTGGGCGGGGAGGCCCCGTTGGAGGAGCCGGTGATTCCGGCCCGGCCGATCGGTGACACCCTGGCCGCCGTGGCCCGCATGGTGGGCGTGTGCGAGCCCGCCGACATCATCGCCAACCGGCTTGACCCCTGGCACGGCGCGTGGTTTCACCCGTACTCGTTCAGCCGGCTCGAAGTGCTCACCACACCTACCGAACAGGTCGATCGCTTCCTGGTGGCGGTGACATTCCGGATGGGCCGCCTGGGCGTTCCCGTCGTCGCGGAATTCAGCTGCCCAGAGGCGCGCACCATCGTGATGCGCATCGTGGACGGCGAGGGAACCGGCAGCATCGTCGAGACCCACGCCACGCCAATCGGTTTGGGCCCCGACGGGCATCCCCGCACCGCGGTGCTGGAAGCCAGCCTCGCGCATTCGGACCGTCCCGGATTCAAGCGGGCGTCCCGGGCCGCGCCCCTGATCACGCCGCTCATGCGGTTGGCGGCCAACAGACTCTGGCGCGACGATCTCGCCTACGCCGAGCGCCGCTACCACGTGCGTGCCGGCCTCGGGTGACGGCTCGGCCGTGCGGAAAGGCTATGTCGCCACCGTCGTCCTCACGGTCGGCGTGCACCTCGCCTACCTGGCGTACGTACCGGCCGGCGGCTTCCTCGCGCTGCGCTGGCCGCGCACCATCGCGTTGCACCGGGCCGCCGTCGCGTGGGGCGCCGCCATCATCGCGCTGGAGCTGCCATGCCCGTTGACCTCACTGGAATCGTGGGCGCGCCGCCGCGCAGACATGAATCCCTTACCCACCACGGGATTCGTCGACCGTTATGTCGCGGGGCTGCTGGTTCCGTCCGGCCGCGTCGGTGTCGCGCAGTTCTTCGCGTTTCTGTTGGCCGCCATCTCGTGGTGCCTGTTCGCCCGGCGCGTCAGCCGCTCAGGCCGACCGGTGGCCGCGGCGCGCCGCCCTCCGGCAAATCCGTGACGGGCGGCGCCGCGTCGGGTTGATACCGGCGAGATTTGCGGTGCCACAACGCCCAAGTGGCGACCGAAAGCAGAACGGCCGACAGGATCAACGTCGGCCAGAGAGCCAGCTGGGCCAGCCACAGGTCTCGCTGCAGCCGCATCGCCTTGCGCCGGCCGCGCCAGACCCGCTGCGGCATCTCTTTCACAGTCATCGCAGGCCGCATACCCCGGACCCGGCGGTTCAAACGGCAGGGCACGCGAACATCTCGCAGCGGCCGGCGTGTTTGGTTCAGCGCATTGCGGGCTAGTCACCAGCATGAGCACTGAGTCGCACGTTCCCCCCGAGCCGTCATCGCGATCGTTCACCCGACTGGCGGCCGCGTGGTGGGCCCTTGTCGTCGGCCTGGTGATACTCATCGTTCTGCTCATCTTCGTCGCGCAGAACACCGAATCGATCACCACGCACTTTTTGGGCTTCCACTGGAACCTGCCCGTGGGCGTGGGTTACCTGTTGGCCGCGGTGGCCGGCGCGACCACGACCGTGCTGGTCGGCGCCGCGCGGATGATCCAGCTACGTCGGGCCGCCAAGAAGGATCTCAGGCCGCTTTGATTTGCGGCCGCTGCGCGCGCAAAGCCGTTGCTCGGCAAGGGTTCACGAGTAAGCAGCGATAGCGACACCGGATTCCTTCCATCGGGCGCAACGTGTTACCCGGTCGGTGGAGCTTTCAGGTCGTCGACGAATACGACGACGGCTACTACCGGTGTTTCCAGGACGTCGAACGCCTGGTGCGAAACCGCCTCACCGGCGGTCACCGTCACGTTCACGAAGCACAACTGAAGGAACACCGGCGCACGGCAGGGCACCCGGCCCATGCCGCGACTCCCGACGAGCACTCGGCGAAGGAGTGATGCATTGCGTCGTGCGCGGCTCCACGAGATACCCGGTCCCGCGACCGCGCGGACTGAGGCGCTGATGAGCCGGAGCCACGACCCGACGAAGTCCTGATGGGCGGCGCGTGCACCGCTCACCTCCGCGGATAAGCCGGCCGATCGGACACAAATGCGAGACACTTACCGGGGTTCGCGGGCCGCGCGTGGCGGTCGCCGATACGCTGGTCGGCGAATCTTGCAGTAAGGACACAGCTAAGTGACCAAGCGCGGCGCCGCCGACCGGCGACCAGACCGAGCCGAACTCGAGAAATTGATGTCGGCCGACATGCGCGCACTCACGGCGCAATCGGACCGCATCGGCCGGCACTTCGCCCGTCAAAACGACGTCGGCGGCACCGATTTGCATGCCTTGCTGCACATCATGGTTGCCGAGACGGCCGGAACGCCATTGACGCCGGCACAGTTGCGACAACGGCTGGACGTGTCGCCCGCCGCGATCACCTACCTGGTGGACCGGATGATCGAGTCCGGCCACCTGCGGCGCGAGCCCGACCCCGACGACCGGCGCAAGACGCTGCTCCGCTACGAGGAACCGGGCATGGCGTTGGCCCGCTCGTTTTTCACCCCCCTCGGTGCGGAACTGCGCACGGCCCTCGCCGACGTGCCCGACCGCGATCTGGCCGCCGCACACCGGGTTTTCCTGGCGATGATGGCGGCGATGTCCACCTTTGAATCGCGACTCGACGCAGCCGCCCCCACGCCGTCGGCGACGAACTCAAAACGCGTCCCGGCCAAGGGCCGGCGGCGTGCGGTGACCAAGGCCGGCGAGCAACCGGCCTAGCGCAACGGCCGCGGGGCCGCGCAGCCAAGCACCCGCTGTTCGATCAGGTCCGCCCCGCGCCGCACGCCTCCGGTCGCGGCGAACCCCGCTGCGACTCGACGCGCGCCCTCCACCATCGTCGTCGCCGCGCGAACCTTCGCCCTCAGCCGAGCCGGGCTGAGGTTTTTGGCCGCCAGGCGGGTACCGCAGCGAGCGACCTCTACGCGCCGGGCCACTTCGGCCTGGTCCCGCGCGAAGGGCACGACGCAGACGGGCACACCGCGGTCGAGGGCTTTCAGCGTCGTTCCCATTCCCCCGTGCGTGATGGCGCAACTGGCCCGCTCGAGTACGGGCGCGTGGGGGACGAAGCGGCAGATGGTCGCGTTGGGTGGTCGCGGGAGGTCCGGCGGTATCCCCGCCGGAAACGTCGCCACCACGTGCACGGGCTGATCGGCCAGCGCCCGCAACGCGATCCGTCCCAGGGCGGCGTCGGGCTGGCTGATCGAGGACGTGTTCACCAGCACCACCGGCCGCTTGAGGGCAGCGACCCAGTCGGGTGCGGCCGTCTGCGCGGGTTCGAATACACACGCACCGATGTGGTGAACCAGACCGGCCCAGCCGGGGTGCGGGTACTCGAAGGGCTCGCCGCCGACGGCCAGCAGCAGCGGCGCGCGCCGCATGAAGTCGTCGACCGAAGAGACCGCAGACACTCCCAGCTCGGCGCGAATGGCGTTGACCCGCGGCAGCATTGGCCGGTCGAACAGATGACGGACGATCGGTCGGACCTGGGCGTCCCGGATGTCGCCGAGGATGCCCGGCAGCGGGCGCAGCCCCGGACCGAAGGGCGGCACCCCCCGGGACCGCAGGTAGGGCGTGAACGGCGAGAACACCAGCCAGGGAGTATCCCCGGCGTCCGCCGCCGACATCGCCCCCCAGCAGTTCGCGTCCACGATGATCGCGTCCGGCCGGACGGCATCCGCCGCGCGTCGTAAATCCTGGACTTCGAGCACCGCTCGCCGGCAGAGCACGTCGATCGTTGACTTCAACACTCCCAGGGCGTTTCGGGCCTGCCAATCCTCGCCGTCGATCGCCTCGATGCCGGCATCGACCGGCTCGGCGTGCACGCCGGCCGCGCGCATCGTCGCGACGCCGGCCGCCATGGTGCGCGCGTGAACCTCGTGACCGCGGCCGGCGAGCTCGGCCAGCAGCGCGCCGACGGGCAACAGGTGACCCAGGGCCGGCGACCCGTAGGCCAGTATCACCGCCATGTCGCACGCAGCTACGAGACGGGGGTGAGGTCGACGGCACGCAACCCCGCAAGGCTTGCGGCACCGCAGCCGTGCAGGCAGACCCGAAGCTCGTCGATGAAAGGCTGCAGCCAATCGACAACGGCCGCAGCGGATTCGATCGCGGCCGGCAGCAGGGGGCGCGCCACCGCCACGACATCGGCGCCCAACGCGATCGCCTTGGCCGCGTCCATGCCGGTGCGAATACCGCCGGAGGCCACCAGTGGGATGTCCGGCAGCACCTCACGCACCTCCACGATCGCCCTGGCGGTCGGGATACCCCAGTCGGCCAGGTGCGGGTGGCGAAGCTCACCGTAGCGGACGAACTGCTCGACCCGCGACCACGAGGTGCCGCCGGCGCCCGCGACGTCTATCCCAGACACCGGCAAGTCGCCTTGGGCCCCAACCAGTTCCGCGGCCGCCGCACCGCCGATCCCGTGGCCGACCTCCTTGAGCAACACCGGGCAACCTATGGCCTCGGCCACCTCCCGGAGCCTGCCCAACGAGCCGGAGAAGTCGGTGTCACCGTTGTGCTGGATCGCCTCCTGCAACGGGTTGGTGTGCACCGCAAGCGCATCGGCGTCCACCCGGTCGAGAGCCTTCGCAAGATCGGGCACGGCGGCCTTGGTCAGCTGGGCCATGCCGATGTTGCCGAACAGCAACACATCCGGGGCCACGTCACGAACGGTGAAGCTGGCCGCGGCCCGCTCCCCCAGCGCGCTGTCGAGCATTATCCGCTGCGAGCCGAGCATCATCCCGATCCCGAGTTGTTGAGCGGCCGCGGCCAGATTCCGGTTGATGGTGCCCGACAACTCGGCACCGCCGGTCATCGCACCGATCAGAATCGGCGACCGCAGGTTCGCACCGAAGAATTTGGCGGACAGGTCGATGTCGCTGAGGCTCGTCTGGGTCAGGGCGTTGTAGGGCAACTGGTAGCGCTCCAACCCGGTACTGACATCCTCGTAGTTGACCTGCTCGCCGAGGCACACGTCGATGTGCCGCCGCTTGCGCGTGGTCATGGGCCCGCGGTCGACCGTCACGGCAGGCACCCCGGCGCGACGGACGCCCGGCCCCTCACATCCATAATGTCCATAGTGCTCCTCGTTGCGTACCGTCGGCGCCCTTTGCGTGACGATGCGTAATTTCAGTTGATTAATGTTTAACACACTGAAAGACTTTGCTTCGTGGTGTGGGATCGCGTGGCCGCGGCCGTAACGGGACGGCGCTCGTGGCAGTTCGCGCTGGGTGCCGTCCTGCTCGGCATCGGTTTCATGGCGGTCGTCGGCGCCAACGCGGCGGCGGGACAGGCGCCGCTGTCGGTGCCGACCGGCTCGGATTCGGCCAGGGTCGACGCCATGGCCCGCCAATTCCCCGGCGGAGACCGCGTTCCCCTGATCGTGGTCGTCAGCCGCACCGACGGCGCGGCGCTCGGCCCCGCCGGCGTCGCCGCCGCCCAGGCGGCCCGCGACCGCATGCAGGCCGCCGCGCCACCGGGCGGGCCCATTCCAGCCGCGCCGGCGCAGGTGTCCGCCGACGGCAAGGCCGCCATCGGGGTGGTGCCGGTCAGCGCCGACCTGTCGGGACTCACCCTGAGCGACGTGGTCGCCAAGCTGCGCAAGGCCGCCTCCACCGGCCTGCCGGCGGAGCTGCAGGCCCACGTCACCGGCGGCCCGGCGTTCGGCGCCGACATCGCCGGCGCGTTCACCAACGCCAACGTCACCCTGCTCGCGGTGACGGCCTCGGTGGTGGCGCTGCTGCTGATCGTCACCTACCGCTCCCCGGTGCTGTGGCTGCTGCCGCTGCTGGTGGTCGGGTTCGCCGACCGGGTCGCGGCGGCGGTGGGTACGGCCGTGGCGTCGCTGACCGGGCTCAGCTTCGACGGCGCCACCTCGGGGATCACCAGCGTGCTGGTCTTCGGCGCGGGCACCAACTACGCGCTGCTGTTGATTTCGCGTTATCGGCAGGAGCTTGGGCGCCATCGCGAACACCGAGACGCCTTGCGTCGCGCGGTGCGGGTGGCCGGGCCGGCGATCGTCGCCAGCAATGCCACCGTGGTGCTGGCGTTGCTCACCTTGCTGTTCGCGTCGACCCCGAGCACCCGCAGCCTGGGCGCCCTGGCCGCGTGCGGACTGGTGGTCGCCGCGGTGTCGGCCCTGGTGATACTGCCACCGCTGCTCGCGCTGTGCGGTCGGCGTTTGTTCTGGCCCTTCATCCCCCGCCCTCGAGGACAGCGCAACCGCCGATTCCGCGGCCTGGCAACGCGTCGGGGGCTGGGTGAATCGGCGTCCGGCGCTGGTCGCGGCGGTCGCGATCCTCGGCCTGGCGGCCCTCGCCACGGGCCTGCTGGGCACGCGCATCGGTCTGTCGCAGACCGAGCAGTTCCGGGTCCACGCGGATTCGGTGTCCGGTTACGACATCGTGGCCGCACATTTTCCGGCCGGCCTGGCCAACCCCACGCTGGTCATCGCGCCCACCGTTTCGCGGGTGCCGCGGGCCATCAGGGCCATGCCCGGCGTGGTATCCGCCACCGATTCGGGCCGCTCCGCGGCCGGGTTGACGAAGTGGTCGGTGGTGATCGACGCGCCGCCTTCCTCCGACCGGGCGTTCGATATCGTTGCGGCGCTGCGTGATACGACGAAGTCCGCCAGCCCCGCGGCGCTCGTGGGCGGGGCCGACGCGCAGGCGCTCGACGTCCGCAACGCGGCCACCCGTGACCGGCACGTGTTGATCCCGGCGATCCTCGCGGTCATCCTGGCCGTCCTCTATTTCCTGCTGCGATCCGCACTTGCGCCGCCCACGCTGCTGGCGGCCACGATTCTTTCAGCGCTGGCCGCGCTGGGCATGGGCGGCTGGGTCAGCACCCACGTCTTCGGGTTCCCGGCGCTGGACAACAGCACTCCGCTGTTCGCCTTCCTGTTCCTGGCGGCCCTCGGCGTGGACTACACCATCTTTCTGGTCACGCGCGCCCGCGAAGAATCCGCGCAGCGCGGTGCACGGGCCGGGATGGTCGCCGCGGTCTCGGCCACCGGCGGCGTCATCACCAGTGCGGGAATCGTTTTGGCCGCCGTCTTCTGCGTGCTCGGCGTGTTGCCGCTGATCGTGCTGACCCAGCTGGGAATCATCGTCGGCCTGGGCATCCTGCTGGACACCTTCGTGGTCCGCACGCTGGTCATCCCCGCGCTGTTCGCCCTCATCGGTGACCGCATCTGGTGGCCGGCCACGCCAACTTCTGCCAAAGCCGTTGCAGCACAGGTCGAAAATCAACAGGAACGGAGCACCCCGTGAACAGGTCCACCCTGGCCGCGACGAGCCTCGCCGTCGCCGCCGCCGCCGGATCCGGAAGCATCGCCAGCGCCAAGGCCGTCCCCGCCTGGTATGCGCGGCTGCGCAAGCCGCCCTACCAGCCCCCCAACGCCGCCTTCCCGCTGGCGTGGACCACCCTCTACGGCGACATCGCGGTCACGTCCGCGGTGGCCATCGACGGGTTTCGGGCGGCGGGACAGCCCGACAAGGCGCGCCGCTACGCCGCCGCGCTCGGCGTGAACCTCGTCCTCAACGCCGCGTGGAGTTGGCTCTTCTTCCGTTTCCACAAACTCGGCGCGTCCGCCGCCGGTGCCGCCCTGCTGACGGCCAGCAGCGCCGACCTCGCGCGTCGGGCCGCGCAAGCCGACCCGCGGGCCGGGCTGGCACTGTCGGCGTACCCGCTGTGGTGTTCCTTCGCCACCACCCTGGCCACCCATGTGTGGCGGCTCAACCGCTGAGGAAACCATCGGATCATGCCGACGCTTTTATGGCTTCGTCGCGACTTGCGGTTGGGCGACCATCCGGCGCTGATTGCCGCGGCCGACGACGACTCCGCAGTGCTCGCCTGTTTCGTGCTCGACCCGAAGCTCGAGGCTTCCTCCGGCCGGCGCCGACTCCAGTTCCTCGGCGACTCGCTGCGACGGCTGCGTGACGACCTGGATGGCCGGCTGCTGGTGACCCGTGGGCGGCCCGACGAGCTGATCCCGCGCATCGCCGGGGAGATCGGCGCATCGGCGGTGCACATCTCCGAAGATTTCGCGCCCTACGGCAAGCGCCGTGACGAACGGGTCCGTGCCGCACTGGGTTCCGTTCCACTGGTGGCCACGGGATCGCCGTACCTGGTCTCCCCGGGCCGGGTCACCAAAAAGGACGGCTCGCCCTACCAGGTGTTCACACCGTTTCTGCACCGATGGCGCGAGTCCGGGTGGCGGGCACCGGCGAAATCGAGTGCGGGGTCCGCGCGCTGGCTCGACCCGGCGGAACTGCGGACCGAACAAACCGAGATCCCCGATCCCGGCGCCGCGCTCGACGTCGACGCCGGCGAGGCAGCGGCCCGAGAGCAGTGGAAGTCGTTCGTGGACAAGGGATTACATCGCTACTCCGAGGACCGTAACCGGCCCGACCTGCACGGCACCAGCCGGATGTCGGCGCACCTGAAGTTCGGCAGCATCCATCCCCGCACCATGGTCGCCGACCTCGACCTCGACCCCGACCGGGGCGGCGCACAGGCGTATGTGCGCGAGTTGGCGTTTCGCGACTTCTACGCCGATGTGCTGCATCATTGGCCGGCCAGCGCCTGGCGCAACTGGAACAGCCAGTTCGACGGCATCCCCACCGACACCGGCGCCGAAGCGAAACGCCGCTTCGAGTCCTGGAAGGCCGGCGAAACCGGTTTCCCGATGGTGGACGCCGGGATGCGTCAACTGCGCGAGACCGGCTTCATGCACAACCGGGTGCGGATGATCGTCGCCTCGTTCCTGGTCAAAGACCTGCACCTGCCCTGGCAGTGGGGCGCCGAGTGGTTCCTGGATCAGCTGGTCGACGGCGACATGGCGAACAATCAGCACGGGTGGCAGTGGTGCGCGGGCTGCGGTACCGATGCCGCGCCGTACTTTCGGGTGTTCAACCCGACCACCCAGGGCGAGAAATTCGACCCGTCCGGGGACTACATCCGGCGGTGGGTGTCCGAGCTGCGCTCGGTCGACGATGCGCACCTGCGCAAGGGCGGCCGGCCGGCCGGCTACCCGGCCCCGATCGTCGACCACGGCGCCGAGCGCGCCGAGGCCCTGCGGCGCTACCGGAGCATCTGATTCGCACCGGGCGCAACAAGGAATTGTCGCCTGCGTGAAAGTGTGGTCAATCGCCGACCCGAAGCTGTTTGGCATGCAATTATCAGCCGATTCACAGTTGTCGACGCCGCTCGGGAGGCATTAATGACACACTTCATCGTTCGGACGTTGCTGGTCTCCGGTGCCGCCACGGGATTGCTGGCCGGCGTCGACGCCTGTTCGTGTTCGGTCGGATCGTCGCATGCGGTGAGCAAGAGCGACGTCGCCAGCCAGATCACCTCCAAGATGACCGACGCCGCGGGCAACAAGCCCGAGTCGGTGAACTGCCCGACCGACCTGCCGGCCAAGGTCGGGGCGCAACTCAATTGCGAGATGAAGGTCAAGAACCAGACGTTCAACGTCAACGTGACCGTGACCAGCGTGAACGGCAATGACGTCAAGTTCGACATGGTGGAAACCGTCGACAAGAACCAGGTCGCCAGCATCATCAGCTACAAACTGACCCAGCAGGTGGGTAAGAAGCCCGATTCGGTGACGTGCCCCGACAACCTCAAGGGGACCGAGGGCGCGACGCTACGGTGTCAGCTCGTCGACGGCAGCGACAAATACGGGGTCAACGTCACCGTCACCAACGTCGACGCCGGCGACGTCAACTTCGACTTCAAGGTCGACGACCATCCCGAGCCGGCTGGCTAGCGGGCGGCCTTCTTGCGCTCGATATCGGCCAGCGCGGCGGCCAGTTCCGCGCGCTGGGCGGCCGAGCTCTCCCAGGCGAGCTGGCGGTTCTTGACCACCTTGGCCGGCGCACCGACCGCGATCGAGTAGTCAGGGATCACGCCGCGGACCACCGCATGGGACCCCAGCACGCAGCCGCGGCCGATGGCCGTGCCGCGCAGCACCGTCGCCTTCACCCCCACCCAGGTGTCGGGCCCGATCCGCACCGGGGACTTGACGATGCCCTGGTCCTTGATCGGCAGGTTGATGTCGTCCATGCGGTGGTCGAAGTCGCAGACGTAGCACCAGTCGGCCATCAACACCGAATCGCCGAGCTCGATGTCGAGGTAGGCGTTGATGACGTTGTCGCGGCCCAGCACCACCTTGTCACCGAACCGCAGCGAACCTTCGTGCGCACGGATGGTGTTCTTGTCGCCGATGTGCACCCACCGGCCGATCTCCAGCTGCGCCAGTTCGGGCGTCGCGTGGATCTCCACGTCCTTGCCGAGGAACACCATCCCTCTGGTGATGATGTGGGGGTTGGCGAGCTTGAACTTCAGCAGTCGCCAGTACCGCACCAGGTACCAGGGTGTGTAGGCGCGGTTGGCCAACACCCACTTCAGCGAGGCCAGCGTGAGGAACTTGGCCTGGCGCGGATCCCGCAGGTTCGATCCACGCCAGCGGCGGTGAAGGGGGGCGCCCCACATCGTCGTCATGGCCGGAGAGCCTAGCTCGCCGACGATGCGCGCCGGAACGCGGGCAATCCGCCGGAGCGGAGACGCCACGGGTTACCCTCACCTGTACTCACTCGCCGCTCATGCCGAACGCCGTGGAAGAAGGATCTGGGAATCGAGGTGCTCGACCGACATCTCCCGCGTGGGCTTCGGCGTTGGTCATCGGCGCTGCTGGCGGCCGGGATGGCGGTCGGGCTCGGCGGCTGCGCCAACACCGACTCGTGGGTGGAGGCGTCACCCTCGGCCGGCTGGCCCGCGCAATACGGCGACGCCGAAAACAGCAGCTACACCCACACCAACGGCGCCACCAAGCTGTCGTTGCGGTGGACGCGCTCGGTCAAAGGAAGCTTGGCGGCGGGCCCGGCGCTGAGTGCGCGCGGCTATCTGGCCCTCAACGCACAGACCCCGGCCGGATGTTCGCTGATGGAGTGGGAGAACGACGACAACGGCCGGCAGCGCTGGTGTGTGCGGCTGTTCCAGGGCGGCGGCTTTGCGGGCCCCCTGTTCGACGGGTTCGACAACCTCTACGTCGGCCAGCCCGGCGCGTTCCTGTCCTTCCCGGTGACGCAGTGGACGCGGTGGCGGCAACCCGTGATCGGAATGCCCCAGACCCCGCGGTTTCTGGGGCACGGGCAGCTGCTCGTCGCGACGCACCTGGGTCAGGTGCTGGTTTTCGAGGCCCACCGCGGCACGGTGGTCGGCAGCCCGATGGACCTGGTGGAGGGCGTCGACCCCACCGGCGCGACGCGCGGATTGGCCGATTGCGCGCCGGCCCGGCAGGGCTGCCCGGTGGCCGCCGCACCCGCCTTCTCGGCGGCCAGCCAGATGGCGGTGGTGGGCGTCTGGCAGCCGGGCGCGCCGGCCGCGGGGCTGGTCGGGCTGAAGTATCACCCCGGGCAGACACCGCTGCTCTCACGGGAGTGGACCAGCGACGCCGTCGGCGACGGTGTCATCGCCAGCCCGGTGCTCTCCGCCGACGGGTCGACCGTCTACGTCAACGGCCGCGACCAACGACTGTGGGCGCTGCACGCCGCCGACGGCAAAGCGAAGTGGTCGGTGCCGCTGGGGTTCCTCGCACAGACGCCGCCCGCGGTCACGCCGGACGGCCTCATCGTCTCCGGCGGCGGCCCCGACACCCGATTGGTGGCCTTCAAGGACGCGGGCGATCACGCCGAGAGGGCCTGGCGCCGCGACGACGTCGTCCCGCTGTCGTCGTCGAGCCTGGCCGGTCCCGGCGTCGGCTACACGGCCATCAGCGCGCCGACCGCGAACGGCCCGCCCGGCATGTCGTTGCTGGTCTTCGATCCGGGCACCGGCCACACGCAGGGCAGCTACCCCCTTCCGGCGGCCACCGGCTATCCCGTCGGGGTCTCGGTCGGCACCGATCGTCGCGTGGTGGCCGCGACCAGCGACGGCCAGGTGTACGGCTTCGCGCCGGCCTAGCGCGCGACCATACTGGGCCTATGCCGGATGATGACGGCGAGATGCGAAGTGCGGTAGCCGCATACACCCAAAGCAGCCAACGCAGGCTGGCGGTGGACCGTACCGCGACCATCGTGCTGCTCGCCGCCCACGGCTTCCTGATCGCGGTCACGGTGGGACTGCTGGGCCTGTTCGTCATGGGCACCGACCCTTGCGGCTCCCGGAAGTGCGGCGACCCGGCGTGGATCGATCGCGCCATGGTCCTGGCGATCGGCGCCGCAACAATGGAGACGTTGGCCGGCCCGGTCTGACCGCCAGACAGGCGTCAGAGAGCCAGCGGCGGGATGGCGTTGCGGGGCACCTGGGCCTGGACCGCCCCGGCGAACGCCGGCAAGATCTCACCGGGCGCGAAGTAGAAGATCAGCTGGTCGTCGGTGATGGCGAAGTTCTGGTAGTGCGTCGGGTCGTGCCCGGTCGAAGGCAGAATGGCCGCGCCGAACGGCGTTTGGCGTTCGAGATCACCCTGCACAATCGGGAAGATGCTGTCCAGCGGCGTGGTGCCCGGCGCAAACAGGTTGTCGAAGGTGATGGGCTGCTTCGTCCCGAGGTTGTAGTTGAACGCCTTGTACCAGACCGAGGGGTGCGATCCGCCGAGGTCCTGGAAGAGCTTGAGCACCACGCTGCGGGTGTTGTGCGGCGGCTGACCGGAGGCGTGTTGCTCGGTGGTGGCCTCCAATTGGTAGGGCTGATCGCGCGACCCGGAACTCTGTGCGACGCTGACGAACCCGTCCCGGTTTTGCGTGACGTAGTCGGTCAGCGCTTGCTCGTCGGGGTAGTCGGCGGGAAACACCATGCTGAGCGTGTAGGTGGGGCCCGTGGCGCGGATGCGACACATCTGTCCGTCCTCGATTGCGCCGCCCACGCTGGCACACGACGGCGGTGCGGCGATCGCCGGCCAACCCACCAGGGCCGCCGATGCGAGCATGACGGCCACGATCAGATAGCGCATTGTTTTGATTGTCCTTGCAGGATAGGCGGGGCTGGCGCCAAGAAGAGCGATCCCACCAGCCTACCGGGCGCTATCGCGACGGACGGCAGACGAACGCCGTCGCCCGTCCGGCGGCCCGCGACCCGATGCGGGTGATGACCACCGACAAGGGCCGGCTACCGCGCAGCCGCATCCGTCGCCGCAGCGCGTCGGGGTCGACCCCCACACCGCGAGCCAGGACCTCGAGCGTGCCGCCGTCCAGCGCCGACAAGGCCTGACGGAGCCGTCGCTCGTCGAACGCCAGCTGCTCGAGCACCTCGAAGCCCCGGACCGCCGACGGCAGCTCATCCCCCGACAGGTAGGCGATGTCGGGGTCGAGTTGCCACAGCCCGTGCCGCGCGCCGTAGTGGCGCACGAGCCCGGCCCGGACCACCGCGCCGTCGGGGTCGACGATCCAGCGCCCGGCCGCCCGCACCGGGCAGTCGTCCGGGTCGGTGTCGGTGACCTGCTCGCCGCGATCGAGGACGCTGGCACGCCTGCGGACGCCCCGCTGCGCCAATCCGGGGGACCACAGACACGCTTCCCGCACCGAGCCGCGATAGGACGTTACCTCGATCTCGCCACGGAAACCGAGTCGGTCCAATTCATCGAAATCTATTCCTGGAGAGCATTTTACGATGAGTTGGCGGTCTCGGTAGGTGTCGATCAGGGCGCCAAGGCCGGGCCGGTAGTCGTCGATGCGGAAGCGGCGCCGCCCGCCGAGACGCCGCGCCGGGTCCACGAGCACCGCGGCGTCGCGGGTCACCGGAGCCAACGCGTCGGCACGGCAGAGTACGGCCGCCTCCCCCAGGTTGTGCCGGGCCATGGCCAGCCGCACCACATCGATGTCGCTGCCCACCGCTGCCACCCCCGCACCGCGCAGCGCGGCCAGCTCGGTGCCGATCGAACAGGTGGCGTCGTGCACGACGACTCCCGCCCCGGCCAGCCGCCCGGCCCGGTGCACAGCCACCGGGGCCGCGGTGGCCTGTTGCAGCGCCTCGTCGGTGAACAGCCAGCTCGACACCGGGATTTCGGCGGCCAGCCCGCTCAATTTCTCGGCGGCGCGCCGGCGCAGCAACGTCGTCTCCACCAACACCGCCGCCCGGTCGCCGAAGCGGGCCCGCGCCGTGGCGATGTCGCCGACCCGGGTGGCGTCGGTCAGCTCGAGCTCGGCGACCGCCGCCAGCGCCGCGGCGCCCGATTCCGACCGCAGATAACGGACGTCATCGACGCCGAACGTGAAGCCGTCACTCAGGACGGTTTGACCCCGGTGATCATGACGTTGTAGAACCAGCCCTTCGGCGCCACGTGCCGCAAGACGTTGGCGTCCAGCCAACTCAGCGTCTTCCAGCTGTTGAACGCGAACTTCGCCCAGCCCCAGCCGAGCCGCCCGGGCGGCACCGCGCATTCGATCGTACGCAGCGGCCAGCCCAGCATTGCGGCGGTGAATTCCACGGTGGCCGTGTGGACTTCGGTCGCGCCGGCGCTGGCCGCCATCCGCTCCAGGTCGCCGGGCGTGAACGTGTGCAGGTCGACGACGGCCTCCAACGCCGCGGCGCGGGAGGATTCATCGAGTTCGGCCTGCGGTCGCCGCCAGCCGTCCAGACCGGGCAACTTGGTGACGTTGGTCGCGAGGCGCCAGGTCAAGGTGGACAACGTGCGGGCGTAGGTGTCGCCGACGGTGGTCGGCTCGCCGGCGAAGACGAACCGCCCGCCCGGCCGCAGCACCCGGACGACCTCCCGCAGCGCCAGCTCGACGTCGGGGATGTGGTGGAGCACGGCGTGCCCGACCACCAGGTCGAAGGCGTTGTCCTCGTACGGAATTCCCTCGGCGTCGGCGACCCGGCCGTCGATGTCCAACCCCAGCGACTGTCCGTTGCGGGTGGCGACCTTGACCATCCCGGGCGACAGGTCGGTGACCGAGCCGCGCCGGGCCACCCCGGACTGGATCAGATTGAGCAGAAAAAACCCTGTGCCGCAGCCTAATTCGAGGGCCCGATCGTAGGGCAGCTCGCGCAGCACCTCGTCGGGAACGATGGCGTCGAAGCAGTCCCGGGCGTAGTCCACGCAGCGCTGGTCGTAAGAGATCGACCACTTCTCGTCGTAGGACTCGGCTTCCCAGTCGTGGTAGAGCACCTGGGCCAGCTTGCTGTCGTGCCGGGCGGCCTCCACCTGCTCGGCTGAGGCATGCGGGTTGGGAACGGCATCGGTCGAACTCATCGTCATGCAGGGCAGCCTAACGGGCGCCGGATTCGGAGTCCTCTGCACTGCTGTGACCAGCGGCGAACACGTCGACGTAGCGGCGCCGCTCGGCGGCCGCCCGGTCGGCCGGGCCCAGCTCGAACACGTCGTTGATGCCGGCCTTGGCGGCGGCCAGCGCGTGCCGCGGACCCTCAAGGAAGCGGCGCGCCCACCCCGCGGCGGCGTCGTACACCTCGTCGGGGGCCACCATCTCGTCGATCAGGCCCAGCGCCAGCGCCTCCTCCGCGTCGAAGAACCGGCCGCTGAACACCAGTTCCTTGGCCCTGCTCGCCCCGGCCGCGCGGGTCAGGCGGGCCATGCCGTCGCCGCCGGGGAACAGGCCCGCCAGGATCTCGGTCGCACCGAACTTCACGTTGTCGCCGCTGACGCGCCAATCGGCGGCCAGGGCCAGCGTGAGCCCGGCGCCCAGCGCGTATCCGGTGATCGCGGCCACCGTCGGCTTGGGGATGCCCGCCACGGCGTCGATGGCTTGTTGCCGCGCCGAAGCCGCCGTCTCGGCCTCCGGCGCGGTCAGCGTCCGCAGCTCGGGCATATCGTCGCCGGCCGAAAAAATCTCGTGTCCACCGAACAGAATGACCGCGGCCACGTCGTCGCGCCGCCCCAGCTCGGCGGCGGCGGCCACGATCTCCCGGTAGACCTGGCGGGTCATCGCGTTCGTCGGCGGCCGCGACAGCAGCAGCATGGCCAGCCCGGCATCCTGCGAGCCGTCGCTGACCACCGTGCTGACGAACTCGCTCAATGCCGCCACCCCATCCCGCCGGCTTCGCGCGCCTGGTGGTAGCGGTCGGAGTCGAAGAACTCGAACACCCAGTTGTCGCCCTGGATCTCCAGATGCGGCTGCACGGGCACGATCTGCCGCTCGACGGCCAGTACTTCCGCGACGGTCCGCCCGGCCAGCGAATCCAGCTGGGTCCACGTCGGCGGCAGCAGGAAACAGCGGCCGGCGGAGAAGTCGTCGATGGCGGCCTGCGGCGTCGTCCAGCCGGCGCGGTCGGATTCGGTGTTCTCGCCGTCGGCCCGCTGCCCCTCCGGCAGGGCTCCCACAAAGAAATAGGTGTCATAGCGGCGGGTGCGCTCGGCTTCGGGGGTGACCCAGTTGGCCCACGGCCGGAGCAGGTCGGAGCGCAGCTCCAGGTTCTCGCGGCGCAGGAAATCCGCGAACGACAACGTCCCGTCGGCGAGGGCGCGGCGGTCTTCGGCGTACACCGACGCGTCGCCGACGATGCCGTCCGGATCACCGGCCGGGCCGGCGAACAGCACCCCCGATTCCTCGAAGGTCTCCCGGGCCGCGGCGCAGACCAGCGCCTCGGCCAGGTCGGCCTCGATGCCGAACCGCTGCGCCCACCACCGCGGCGGCGGGCCCGTCCAGGCGATGTCGGCGTTGCGGTCGCGGTCGTCGACGCCGCCGCCGGGAAACACCATCGTGCCCGCGGCGAACTCCATCTTGGCGTGCCGGCGCATCAGGAAGACGGCGATACCGCCCGGGTCGTCGCGGACCAGCATGACGGTCGCCGCCGGGCGCGGGACCAGCGGGGCGGGTTCGGTCGGTGACGTCATAGCTGCCTCCGGTGGGCCGCGCGGGTGCGGACGCGGCGGGCGAAATAGCGCCCGTCGACGACGTCGAGGGCGATCGCCTGCCCGAACGCGGTGGACAGGTTCTCGGCGGTCAGCACGTCGGTCAGCAACCCCGCCGCGACCACCTGCCCTTCGGCCAGCAGCATGCAGTGGCTGAAGCCGGGCGGGATCTCCTCGACGTGGTGCGTGACCAGCACCAGCGCGGGGGCATCAGGGTCGGCCGCGAGGTCGGCCAGCCGGGCCACCAACTCCTCCCGCCCGCCCAGGTCCAGGCCGGCGGCGGGTTCGTCGAGCAGCAGCAGCTCCGGGTCGGTCATCAGCGCGCGGGCGATCAGCACTCGCTTGCGCTCACCTTCCGACAGCGTTCCGTAGCTACGGTCGGCGAGGTGCTCGGCGCCGAGGCTCTCCAGCATGTCGACGGCCCGGCGGTAGTCCACGTCCTCGTAGCGCTCCCGCCAACGGCCCAGCACCGCATAGCCGGCCGAGACGACGAGGTCGCGCACCACTTCGTCGGTGGGCACCCGCTGCGCCAGGGCCGACGAGCTGAGCCCGATCCGGGAACGCAACTCCGACACGTCCACCCGGCCCAGCCGCTCGCCGAGCACGAAGGCCACGCCCGACGAGGGGTGCTCGGCCGCCGCGGCAATCCGCAGCAGCGACGTCTTGCCGGCCCCGTTCGGGCCGACGATGACCCAGCGCTCGTCAAGCTCGACCGCCCAATCCAGCGGCCCCACCAGAACATTGCCGTCGCGCCGCAGCGACACGTCCCTGAAGTCGATCAGCAGATCGGGGTCGGCTGCCTCGCTCGTCTGGTCGGCTCCACCGTCGGATTCTCTAGAATCCCCGGGTTTCACCGCCGGCGTCCGTTTTCAGGCACCCGACCATCGTGCCGTACCGGCGCGGTCCGATACCTGCCGGGTCGCCGCCTTCCGTGACCAGACGCAGAATCGCATCAATGCTGCTGAATCCGTGCGAGTTTCCGTCTGCTCGCGGTAAGGCCGCCGGGGTCACTCGGGCGGGATTTCCACCCTGCGCACCTCGCCGTCGACCGCGTCGGCGGCCTCGATCTCGCCGCGCGTCACGCCCAGCAGGAATAGCACCGTGTCCAGGTAGGGGTGGCTCAGCGAGGCGTCGGCCACCTCCCGCAGCGCCGGCTTGGCGTTGAACGCCACCCCCAGCCCGGCCGCGGCCAGCATGTCGATGTCGTTCGCGCCGTCGCCGACGGCGACGGTCTGCGCCATCGGCACCCCGGCCCGCTCCGCGAAGTCCCGCAGAGCCGTGGCCTTGCCGGCGCGGTCGACGATCGGGCCGACGACCCGCCCGGTGAGTTTGCCGTCGACGATCTCCAGATCGTTGGCGGCGACGTAGTCCAGCATCAGCTCCTCGGCGAGCGGCTCGATGATCCCCCGGAAGCCGCCGGAAACCACACCGCAGTGAAAACCCAAGCGCCGCAACGTCCGAAGCGTGGTCCGGGCACCGGGCATCAGCTCCAGCTGATCGGCGACCTCGTCGATGACGGTGGCGGGCAGACCCGCCAGGGTGGCCACCCGTTGTTCGAGCGACTGCGCGAAGTCCAGCTCGCCCCGCATGGCGGCCTCGGTGATGGCGGCGACCTTACCCTCGGCACCCGCGCGGGCGGCCAGCATCTCGATGACCTCGCCCTGCACCAGCGTCGAGTCCACGTCGAACACGATCAGCCGCTTGGCCCGCCGCTCGAGGGTGTAGTCCTCGACCGCCACGTCGACGCGCTCCTCCGCCGACACCTGGTTCAGGGCGGTCCGCAGCGAGGCGTCCGATCCCGGCGGCACCGAGACCCGCAGCTCCAGCCCCGTCACCGGGTAGTCGGAGACACCGCGGATGAGGTCGATGTTGACACCCAGGCCGGCCACCGCCCGGGCCACCGCGCCGAACGCGCCGGCGGTGATGGGCCGGCCCAGCACGAAGATGGTGTGGGTCGAGGGATCCCGAATGATCGGCACGTCGTCGCTGCGCTCGATGCTGACGTCCAGGCCCACGCCGCGGATGGCCGATTCGACGTCACGGCGCAGCTCGGGGCCGTCGGCGATGTCCGCCGGACAGCACACCAGCACGCCGAGCGTCAGGCGGTGCCGAATCACCACCTGTTCGACATTGAGCAGCTCGACGCCGTGCGGGGAAAGCGCCTCAAAGAGGGCCGACGTGACGCCCGGTTGGTCCACTCCGGTGACGGTGATCAGCACCGACACCTTCGGTGTGCTCACTCGCGATAGCCGCCTACCAGGCCATCAGCCGCGAACCTGGACGTCGTCCAGCCTGGTGACGTCCTTGTCCGACGGCCCGTGAGCCCGGCCCACGTGCGCCTCGGCGCGCAGCCGCTCCACCATGTGCGGGTAGTGCAGCTCGAAAGCCGGGCGCTCCGAACGGATCCGGGGCAACTCGGTGAAGTTGTGCCGCGGCGGCGGGCAACTGGTCGCCCACTCCAGGGAGTTGCCGTAGCCCCACGGGTCGTCGACGGTCACGACCTCGCCGTAGCGCCAGCTCTTGAAGACGTTCCAGACGAACGGGAACATCGACGCGCCCAGGATGAAGGCGCCGACCGTCGAGGCGATGTTGTACGGCTGGAAGCCGTCCGAGGGCAGGTAGTCGGCGTAGCGCCGTGGCATGCCCATGTCGCCCAGCCAGTGCTGCACCAGGAAGGTGGTGTGGAAGCCGATGAAGGTCAACCAGAAGTGCAGCTTGCCGAGCCGCTCGTCGAGCAGCCGGCCGGTCATCTTCGGGAACCAGAAGTAGGTGCCCGCGAAGGTGGCGAACACGATGGTGCCGAACAGCACGTAGTGGAAGTGCGCGACCACGAAGTAGGTGTCGGTGACGTGGAAGTCCAGCGGCGGGCTGGCCAGCATCACCCCGGTCAGGCCGCCCAGCAGGAAGGTCACCAGGAACCCCACCGAGAACAGCATGGGCGTCTCGAAGGTGATCTGGCCCTTCCACATCGTGCCGATCCAGTTGAAGAACTTGATCCCGGTCGGCACCGCGATCAAGTACGTCATAAACGAGAAGAACGGCAGCAGAACGGCTCCGGTGGCGAACATGTGGTGCGCCCACACCGCGACCGACAACGCCGCGATCGACAGCGTCGCATAGACCAGCGTGGTGTAACCGAAGACCGGCTTACGCGAAAAGACCGGCAAGATCTCGGTCACGATGCCGAAGAACGGCAACGCAACGATGTACACCTCGGGATGGCCGAAGAACCAGAACAGGTGCTGCCACAGCAAGACCCCGCCGTTGGCGGCGTCGTAGACGTGGGCGCCCAGATGACGATCGGCAGCCAGGCCGAACAGCGCGGCGGTCAGGATCGGGAAGGCTATCAGCACCAGGATCGACGTCACCAGGATGTTCCAGGTGAAGATCGGCATCCGGAACATCGTCATGCCGGGCGCGCGCATACACACCACGGTGGTGATCATGTTGACCCCGCCGAGGATGGTGCCCAGACCCGCGAGGATCAGGCCGGTGATCCACAGGTCACCCCCGACGCCGGGCGAGTGGACGGCGTCGGACAGCGGCGTGTAGGCCGTCCAGCCGAAGTCCGCGGCCCCACCCGGGACGATGAAGCCGGCGGTCGCGGTCAGACCGCCGAAGAGGAACAGCCAGAACGAGAAGGCGTTCAGTCGCGGGAAGGCCACATCGGGCGCGCCGATCTGCAGCGGCAGCACCAGGTTGGCGAACCCGAACACCACCGGCGTGGCATACAGCAGCAGCATGATCGTGCCGTGCATGGTGAACAGCTGGTTGTACTGCTCATTCGACAGGAACTGCAGCCCCGGCGCGGCCAGCTCGGTCCGCATCAGCAACGCCATCAGCCCGCCGATGAAAAAGAACGCGAAGCAGGTGACGACGTACATGATGCCGATCATCTTGTGATCGGTGGTGGTGATCAGTTTGTAGACGAGGTTGCCTTTGGGGCCGGTCCGGTCCGGGTACGGACGAACGGCCTCGAGTTCTCCCAAGGGGGGCGCTTCGGCTGTCAACAGCTTCTCCAAACATCTGGATAGGACACGGGCCCAAAAACAGAGCTGCCACGAATCTTAACCGCCGATCCTGCCGACGTCAGGGCTGGTCCTACAAACTGTCGTAATTGGCTCGGCGGCGCCGCGTGTCGTTTCGGCGTGCCGGGTGCCGGGCCGGCGGGTGTTAGCGTCGGACGCGTGCTTTTCGGCGTGCCCCGACCCGCGTCCCTGCGCGTGGCCGCCGCGCTGGCGGCGGTGGTCGCCATCACCTGCGGCGGCTGCGGATCCGGCCAGCCCGGCACCAAGGCGCCGACCCCCGCCCTGGTCACCCCCACGACGCAGATCGCGGGCGCCGGCGTCCTCGGAAACGATCGCCGCCCGGACGAATCGTGCGCGCGGGATGCCGCGGCGGCCGATCCCGGCCCCAAGACGCGGCAGGCCCACAACGCGGCCGGCGTCACTCCGGACGTGGTGCAGGTGCCCGCCGAGGCGCAGCGCATCGTGGTGCTTTCCGGCGACCAGCTCGACGCCGTGTGCGCGCTCGGCCTGCAATCGCGGGTGGTCGCCGCGGCCTTGCCGGACGGATCCTCGAGCCAGCCGGCCTACCTGGGCGGCGCGGTGCACGGCCTGCCCGGCGTCGGGACCCGCAGCAGCCCGGACCTGGCCGGCGTCGCGGCGGCCCACCCCGACCTCATCCTGGGATCGCAGGGGTTGACGCCCAAGTTGTATCCGCAGCTGGCCGCGATCGCCCCGACGGTGTTCACCGCGGCCCCCGGAGCGGCCTGGGAAGACAACCTGCGGGGAGTGGGCGCCGCGACTGCGCGCGGTGCGGCGGCGGACGCGCTGCTCAACGGCTTTTCGCAGCGGGCCGGCGACATCGGCGCCAGGCATGACGCCTCCCACTTCCAGGCCTCCATCGTGCAGCTGACCACCGACACGATCCGGGTCTACGGCACCAACAACTTCCCGGCCAGCGTGCTCGGCGCCGTTGGGGTGGACCGGCCGGCATCCCAACGATTCACCGACAAGCCGTACATCGAGATCGGCGCGACCGACGACGACCTGGCCAAGAACCCGGATCTCTCCGCCGCGGACGCCGACGTCGTCTACGTGTCGTGTGCGTCACCGGCGGCCGCCCAGCGCGCCGCCACCGTGCTGGACAGCAATCCGTGGCGCAAGCTGTCCGCCAACCACGACAACCGGGTCTATGTCGTCAACGACGAGGTGTGGCAGACCGGCGAGGGCCTGATCGCGGCCCGCGGCATCGTGGACGACCTGCGCCTGGTCAACGCCCCCATCAACTAGCGCCGAAGGGGGCGCCGCCCCCGTCCTAAGGTGATAACGAGCGGCCACCGGTTGGCCCTGGAACGTTACCCTAGCTAAACTTTCAAGGACACGACCATACCGAAGAGGGATATTCATGAGCACTGTTTCGGCCTACGCCGCGACGTCGGCGACCGAACCGTTGACCAAGACCACCATCGAGCGGCGTGACCCCGGCCCGCATGACGTAGCCATCGACATCAGGTTCGCCGGGATCTGCCATTCCGACATCCACACCGTCAAGGCCGAGTGGGGCAGGCCGAATTACCCCGTCGTGCCCGGCCATGAGATCGCCGGCGTGGTCACCGGGGTTGGCTCCGAAGTCACCAAGTACCAGGTCGGCGACCACGTCGGCGTGGGTTGCATGGTGAACTCCTGCGGCCAGTGCAGCAGCTGCAAGACCGGGCTCGAGCAGTACTGCAAGCCGGGCGCGACCTTCACCTACAACTCCATCGACAAAGACGGCACGTCGACGCAGGGCGGCTACAGCCAGGCGGTCGTCGTCGACGAGAACTTCGTGGTGCGCATTCCCGACTCGCTGCCGCTGGACAAGGCGGCGCCGCTGCTGTGTGCCGGGATCACGCTTTTCTCGCCGCTGCGGCACTGGAAGGCCGGCGAGGGCACCCGGCTGGCGATCATCGGCCTGGGCGGCCTGGGCCACATGGGCGTCAAGCTGGGCGCGGCGATGGGCGCCGAGGTGACGGTGTTGTCGCAGTCGCTGAAGAAGATGGAGGACGGGCTGCGACTGGGCGCCAAGCACTACTACGCGACCGCCGACCCCGACACCTTCAAGAAGTTGCGCGGCAGCTTCGACCTGATCCTGAACACCGTCTCGGCGAACCTCAAGCTGAACGACTACGTCAACCTGCTCGACGTGGACGGCACCCTCGTCGAATTGGGCATCCCCGAGCACCCCATGGAGGTGGGGGCGTTCCCGCTGGCGCTGGCGCGACGCAGCCTCTCCGGGTCGAACATCGGCGGGATCGCAGAAACCCAGGAGATGCTGGACTTCTGCGCGGCACACGATGTGACGCCCGAAATCGAGCTGATCGAGCCGGATTACATCAACGAGGCCTACGAGCGGGTCCTGGCAAGCGACGTTCGCTACCGCTTCGTCATCGACATCTCGAAGCTATGAGGCGACCTCGGACCGTTCTTCGGGCGCGGAGTCGCGGGCGATGACTTCGGCCGCCTCCGCATGCTCGTCGTCGGGAACTACCTCGCTGACGTCGATGCCGGCCAGCGGCCATCCGGCCGCGGCCAACGTGGTCGCCACCCGGATGATGTTTTCCTTGCCGGCGTCGAACTGCGTCATGTCGGAGATGAATTCGGCGATCTCGTCGCGATCGATCGGGTGATCGACCGTATCGGGAGACCCTTCCTTCGCGGTGATGTCGCGCACCACCTCCCGGATCTGGTCTTCGGTCAGCGGGGTGCTGCGCAGCAGGGCCATCAACGGCACGCGGTCGGGACCGGGAACGCCGTTCGGGTAGCCGACCTGCAGCCACCGAATCACTGAACGGCAGAAATGGTGGCGGTGATCCTTCTCGGAGGAGGCGGGGTTCGTCACCAGAACAGTGTCGGGGCAGTGGCATCGCCCGCGCCAGCGAGCCGTCGCTGCGTCCCCACAATTCATAAGCCGTTCATTGCCTGAACATGTCGGGCCCGGCGCGGCGCTTGTGGTTGAAGGCCGATGTTGTCGTTGGCCATCCCTACCATCGAGACGTGCACTTGGTGTCCCCCGCATGAGCAAGGCGCTGGTCGTCATCCCACTGGCCTGCGGGCTGATCGTCGGTGTCGCCGAACACCGCCCCGGCATGGGGCTCGTGGCGTTCTACCTGATGCTGCTGCTCGAGGTGCTCGTCGGCTGGTCGACCAGTCGTCAATGGCCCCGCGGGGGGCGCGCCAACGACAGCATGCGGGCGATCGACGGCATGGACGGGGTGGAGTTCGAGGGCTATGTGGCCGCCCGCCTGCGCCGGGCGGGCTGGCGGGTCAAATTCACCCCGCCGGTCGGGGACTATGGCGTGGACCTGATCGCCGAGAAGGACGGCCACTCGGTGGCGGTCCAGTGCAAGCGCTACGGCAAATCGGTGGGGGTCGCGGCCGTCCAGCAGGTGGTGTCCGGTGCCCGCCACCATGGCTGCGCCAGGAGCATCGTAATCAGCAACCGGGAATTCACCAGGGCCGCAAAGCTGTTGGCGCACACCCACGGCTGTCAATTGATCGGCCGCAAAGTCCTGCGGGCCTGGGTGCCGCCACCCACACGCAATGCTGACAATCCGGCGGGAAGAAAATCGCCCCAGCCGGTGTCTGAATAGGAGATCGGGCCGGCCCCAGTCCCTCCCCCCCGACGGTGCGGCCGGCCCGATTCTCAAACGACCTGCCGCTTTAGAAGTCCCAGTCCTCGTCTTCGGTGACGACGGCCTTGCCGATCACATACGAGCTGCCCGACCCGGAGAAGAAGTCGTGGTTCTCGTCGGCGTTGGGTGAGAGCGCCGACAGGATCGCCGGGTTCACGTCGGTCTCGTCCCGCGGGAACAGCGCCTCATAACCGAGGTTCATCAGCGCCTTGTTGGCGTTGTAGCGCAGGAACTTCTTGACGTCCTCGGTCAGCCCGACCTCGTCGTAGAGGTCCTGGGTGTACTCCACCTCGTTGTCGTAGAGCTCGAACAGCAGCTCGTACGTGTAGTCCTTGAGCTCGGCGCGCTTGTCCTCGTCGACCAGCGCCAGGCCGCGCTGGTACTTGTAGCCGATGTAGTACCCGTGCACGGCCTCGTCGCGGATGATCAGCCGGATCATGTCCGCGGTGTTGGTCAGCTTGGCCCGGCTCGACCAGTACATCGGCAGGTAGAACCCGGAGTAGAACAGGAAGCTTTCCAGCAGGGTGGAGGCCACCTTGCGCTTCAGCGGCTCGTCGCCCTTGTAGTACTGCATGACGATCTCGGCCTTGCGCTGCAGGTTGGGGTTCTCCTCCGACCAGCGGAAGGCGTCGTCGATCTCGGCGGTCGAGCACAGCGTGGAGAAGATGTTGCTGTAACTGCGCGCGTGCACCGACTCCATGAAGGCGATGTTGGTGTAGACGGCTTCCTCGTGCGGGGTCAGCGCATCGGGGATCAGGCTGACCGCCCCAACCGTGCCCTGGATGGTATCCAGCAGCGTCAGGCCGGTGAACACCCGCATCGTCAGCTGCTTCTCACCGGGCGTCAGTGTTGCCCACGACGGCAGGTCGTTGGACACCGGCACTTTCTCGGGCAGCCAGAAGTTTCCGGTCAGCCGGTCCCAGACCTCGGCGTCCTTCTCGTCCTGCAGCCGGTTCCAGTTGATCGCCGAAACGCGGTCAACCAGCTTCATGTTCTCGGTCACCAGAACCCCACTTCACACGCCATTTTGCCTAAAGGACGTCAGGCTCCAGACACTACCCCTGGGGTACGACAACGGAGCGGAACACAAGTGCTTGTGTTTGCGTGTCGCGGGCATACCCCGCGTTCACGTGCACTCCCCCAAGTATGACGCGGTCGCCGAAGCGATCGGAAATGCAAACGGGCCGGCCGTACGGTACCCACGACGCCACGCCGGATGTACCATTTGGTACATGTTTACCGAAGACAGTGTTGAGATCGATGCGCCGCCGCAGCTGGTGTGGGATGTCTTCAGCGACGTAGAGCGATGGCCCGAGTGGACCGCCTCGGTGACGTCGCTGGTCGGGCGGAACGGTCCCACGCTCGGCGTGGGCAAGCGATTCGCAATCAAGCAGCCCGGCATGGCGAAGCTGGTCTGGCAGGTCACCGAGGTCGATCCGGGGGCGTCGTGGACCTGGATACAACGCTCCCCCGGCGTGAACGTCGTCGCTCGCCACTATGTGACCGGCCGGCCCGGCGGCGGCACGTTGGTGCGCCAGGAACTCGACCAGGGCGGCTTCCTCGGCGCTCTCGTCGGGCGGTTGATGGTCAAGAAGACCAGGCGCTTCCTCGAGTTGGAAGCCCAAGGGCTCAAGGCCCGCTCGGAGCAGCTCAGCCGCGCCAATGGTCCGCACCCCTGACGTTGCGCGGCGCCGGCAGCTACTGGATGCGCTCTTCGAGGAGTTCGCCGCGGGCGGCATCGGAGACCGCTCGCTGCGCGACGTTGCCGCCGCGGTCGGCACCAGTCACCGAATGCTGTTGCACCACTTCGGTTCTCGAGAAGAGATCCTGATCGCCATCGTCGAGGAGGCCGAGCGCCGCCAGATGGCTCTCGTTCCCGAATTGCCGATGGATCCGGCCGAAGGCTTCGCCGCCATGTGGGCCGACCTTCGCCGCCCCGAACTGCGCCACTTGGAACGCCTTTTCTTCGAGTGCTACGCCCGCGCGGCCCAAGGTGAAAAGCCTTTCACGCGAATGGTTCCCGGCGCCGTCGACGGCTGGCTGCGCGAGGTCGAAACCAACGCCGACGCGCCATACGATCGCGCGATGGCACGGCTCGGGCTGGCCGTCACCCGCGGCCTGCTGCTGGATCTGGTGGCCACCGACGACGACGCCGGCGTGGACGCGGCGGCGAAGGCCTTCATAAGCCTGCTAGGCGGTGGCGGCCTCGCGGCCGGCACGTGAGCCGATCCCGAAGAACTGGTACTCCTCCGGCTTGACCGAGCGCGTCTCCCGCCAGTACTCCCAGGTGTAGCCGCCCCACAGCACGGTGTTCTTGCCGTGCTCGTCGAGGTACCAGCTGCTGCATCCGCCGCTGTTCCACACCGAGGGACCCAGCCTGCGCTGCAACTCGTCGTTGAACCTGTCCTGGGCGGCGCGCGTCGGCGCCAGCGCCTGCGCGCCCAGCTTGTCGCAGGTCTTGATCGCGCTGGCGACGTAGCGGATCTGCGACTCGATCATGAACACCACCGAGTTGTGCCCCAGGCCGGTGTTCGGCCCGAGCAGGAAGAACAGGTTGGGCATGCCGGCGACGGTGATGCCGCGGTGGGCGGCGATGCCCTCCCGGTTCCAGCGGTCGACCAAGTCCTCACCGTTGTGACCCTTGATCTGGACGTAGGTGTAGGAGTCGGTGACGTGAAATCCAGTCCCATAGACGATCACGTCGGCCTCGCGCTCGTTGCCGTCGGCGGTGACGATCCCGGTGGGCGTGATTCGCGCGATGTGATCGGTGATCAGCTCGGTCTTCGGGTCCGCGACCGCGCGGTAATAGGTGGAGGAGTTCAGGATTCGCTTGCACCCGATGCGATAGTGCGGGGTCAGCTTGCGACGCAGTTCGCGGTCCTTGACCGACCGGCGGATGTTGTATTTGACGTACGCCTCGATGAACTTCAGCGCGTTGGGGCGCTTGGTCATGCCGACCGCCAGGGCCTCCTGACTCCAGTAGACCGCGAGGCGCACCAGCGCCCGCAGGCCTGGGACGTTCGCCATGGCCCGCCGCAGCGCCACGGGGATCTCGGGGTTGGAGCGCGGCACCACCCACGGCGGAGTGCGTTGGTAGAGCTGAAGGTCGGCGACCTGCCCGACGATCTCCGGGACGATCTGGATCGCGCTGGCGCCGGTGCCGATCATCGCGACCCGCTTACCGGTCAGGTCGACGCTGTGGTCCCATTCCGCGGAATGGAAAGCGGGACCACGGAATTCGTCGCGACCTTCGATGTCGGGCAGGGACGGGATGTGCAGCGCGCCCGCGCCCGAGATCAGGAATTGCCCGACGAATTCGCGGCCGTCTTTGGCGAAGACGTGCCAGCGCTGCTCGCCGTCGTCCCAGTGGGCCCGGTCGACGTGCGAATTGAACTCGATGTACCGGCGCAGCCCGTATTTCTCGGTGACCCCCTTGAGGTAGTCCCAGATCTCGGGCTGGTAGGAGAACGGGTTGCGCCAGTCGGGCTTGGGCTCGAAGGAGAACGAGTACAGGTGCGACGGGATGTCGCAGGCGCAGCCGGGATAACTGTTGTCGCGCCACGTGCCCCCGACGTCGTCGAACTTCTCCAAAATCACGAAGTCGACGCCCTGCTGCTGCAGCTTGATCGCCATGCCCAGCCCGGAGAACCCGGTCCCGATGATGATGGCGCGCGCGTGGACGGGCTGGTGTGCGGATGTCGGTTCGGGGTGTGTCACAACGTCGGTCATTGTGGATCGGTCTTCCTGTTAGCTACCGCAAATACCCAGTACCCAGGGTATCGGATGGCACGAGTGTCGACGATCGCCGGAACGATGTCAACGTGACGGAGCTCGCCAGCGGTCCTCAGCTCGCCGCGGGGTTGCTGGGGACCACGCTGTGGATCGGCCGGTCGGGGTCCAACGCGATGCCGAGCGCCTCGCCGGTGCCGACGATGACCCCGATCATTATGGTCGTCAGGTGGGCGACGAATTGCTCGCGCGGCATGCGCCGCGGACTGTCGGCGTCCGGACCCAACCACCACTCGGTGGCCGAGGCGGCCGAGCCGAACGCCGCGTGGCCGGCCAGTTCGATCGCCGCGTGGTCCAGCTCCATCTCGCGGAGCTCGTTGTCGAACATGTCGGCCACCGCCAACGTGATTCCGCGGCCCTCGTTGAGGATCTGGGGGCTCGCCGCGGAGCGGCCCTGGATGAAGACCCGCAGCACGTTGGGGTGCTGGTCGACGAGGTTGACGTACTCCTCGACGGCGCGCCGGATCACCTCGCGGGCGGAGTCGGTCTTCAGGTCGATGGACGGGAAGATCGCCGCCCAGAGCATGTCGCGCAGGCGCTCCCCGATGGCCCGGAACAGATCGGACTTGTCGTGGAAGTGCCGGTAGATCTTCGGCTTGGCGGTGCCGGCCTCCTCGGCGATCTCCCGCACGCTCAGCTCGGGACCCAGGCGGTCGATGGCGCGGAACGCCGCGTCGACGATTTCGCCGCGCACCTTCTTGCGGTGTTCGCGCCAGCGCTCGCTGCGCGCGTCGACCTTGGTCCCGGGCGGCTTCACGGCGGGGTGGGGCCTAGGAGGTCGCGGAATTCTCACCACGTCAAGCACCATACCCCTGTCGCACCACCGTGAGCCGCTGACCTGGGCAGATTGCCCGCCCCGGCGGTCAGAGCATGCAGGACACGCAGCCCTCGACCTCGGTGCCCTCCAAAGCCATCTGCCGCAGCCGGATGTAGTAAAGCGTCTTGATGCCCTTGCGCCAGGCGTAGATCTGCGCCTTGTTCACGTCGCGGGTGGTGGCGGTGTCCTTGAAGAACAGTGTCAGGCTCAGCCCCTGGTCCACGTGCTGGGTGGCCGCGGCGTAGGTGTCGATGATCTTCTCGTAGCCGATCTCGTAGGCGTCCTGGTAGTACTCCAGGTTGTCGTTGGTCATGTAGGGCGCCGGGTAGTAGACGCGGCCGATCTTGCCTTCCTTGCGGATCTCGACCTTGGACGCCACCGGGTGGATCGAGCTCGTCGAGTGGTTGATGTAGGAGATCGACCCCGTCGGCGGGACGGCCTGCAGGTTCTGGTTGTAGATGCCGTGCGCCTGCACCGACTCCTTCAGCCGCTTCCAGTCGTCCTGGGTCGGGATCCGAATGTCCGCGTCGGCGAAGAGCTGACGCACCTTGTCGGTCTGCGGCTCCCACACCTGGTCGGTGTATTTGTCGAAGAACTCCCCCGAGGCGTACTTGGACCGCTCGAAACCGCCGAACGCCCTGCCCCGTTCGATCGCGATGCGGTTCGACGCCCGCAGCGCGTGGTAGAGGACGGTGTAGAAGTAGATGTTGGTGAAGTCGATGCCTTCCTCGGACCCGTAGAAGATGCGCTCCCGGGCGAGGTAGCCGTGCAGGTTCATCTGTCCCAGCCCGATCGCGTGGGAATCGTTGTTGCCCTGCTCGATTGACGGCACCGACGTGATGTGGGTCTGGTCGCTCACCGCGGTCAGCGCGCGGATCGCCACCTCGATCGTCTGGGCGAAGTCGGGCGAGTCCATCGTCTTGGCGATGTTCAGCGACCCCAGGTTGCACGAAATGTCCTTGCCCACTTTGGCATACGACAGGTCGTCGTTGAACAGCGACGGCGTGGACACCTGCAGGATCTCCGAGCACAGGTTCGAGTGCGTGATCTTGCCCTCGACCGGATTGGCCCGGTTCACCGTGTCCTCGTACATGATGTAGGGGTAACCGGACTCGAACTGCAGCTCGGCCAGGGTCTGGAAGAACTCGCGTGCCTTGATCTTGGTCTTGCGGATGCGCGCGTCGTCGACCATCTCGTAGTACTTCTCGGTCACCGAGATGTCGGCGAACGGCAGGCCGTAGACCCGCTCGACGTCATACGGCGAGAACAGGTACATGTCCTCGTTCTTCTTGGCCAGCTCGAAGGTGATGTCGGGAATCACCACGCCCAGGCTCAGCGTCTTGATCCGGATCTTCTCGTCGGCGTTCTCGCGCTTGGTGTCCAGGAAGCGGTAGATGTCGGGGTGATGCGCGTGCAGGTACACCGCGCCGGCGCCCTGGCGCGCACCCAGCTGGTTGGCGTAGGAGAACGAATCCTCGAGCAGCTTCATGATCGGGATGACGCCCGAGGACTGGTTCTCGATGTTCTTGATCGGGGCACCGTGCTCGCGAATGTTGCTCAGCAGCAACGCGACTCCCCCGCCACGCTTGGACAGTTGCAGGGCGGAGTTGATCGATCGCCCGATCGACTCCATGTTGTCCTCGATGCGCAGCAGAAAGCAGCTCACCGGTTCGCCGCGCTGCTTCTTGCCCGAGTTCAAAAACGTCGGGGTGGCCGGCTGGAAGCGGCCGTCGATGATCTCGTCGACCAGCTTCTCGGCCAGTCCGGTGTCACCGGCGGCCAGGGTCAGCGCCACCATGACCACGCGGTCCTCGAAGCGCTCCAGGTAGCGCTTCCCGTCGAACGTCTTCAGCGTGTAGGAGGTGTAGTACTTGAACGCGCCGAGAAACGTCGGGAACCGGAACTTCTTGGCGTAGGCGCGATCCAGCAGCTCCTTGACGTAGTTTCGCGAGTACTGGTCGAGACCCTCACGCTCGTAGTAGTTCTCGCGGATCAGGTAGTCGAGCTTCTCGTCCTGATTGTGGAAGAACACCGTGTTCTGGTTGACGTGCTGCAGGAAGTACTCGCGCGCCGCCAGCACGTCCTTGTCGAACTGAATCCTGCCGTCGGCGTCGTACAGGTTCAGCATCGCGTTCAGCGCGTGGTAGTCCGTTTCACCGGGCAACGCGTGCGCGCCGGACGTTACAGGCTCTGCAGTGACGGTTGGTGGCACGTCTGTTCCTTCCAGAAGTCGGCAAGACCCGCGCGGACGGCTTCCACGTCGTCCGGGGTGCCCATGAGTTCGAAGCGGTAAAGGTAGGGAACGCCGCATTTGCGTGAGATCACGTCGCCGGCATAGGCGAATTCGGCGCCGAAGTTGTTGTTGCCCGCGGCGATGACGCCGCGGATCAACGGCCGGTTGTGCTCGTTGTTCAGGAATGCGATGACCTGCTTGGGGACGTAGCCACCGGCATTGAGGTCCGGGGTGGCCCGGCCGCCGCCGTACGTGGGCACTATCAGCACGTACGGCTCGTCGACCTCGATACGGCCATGCAAGGGTATCCGCGTGGCGGGAACACCCAGCTTCTGCACGAAGCGGTGGGTGTTCTCCGACACCGAGGAGAAATAGACCAGGTTGCGCGACTGCACCGCAACCTCCTTACCTAACGTCTGCCGCTGATAACTCAGGCGCTGAGCGCCGATTCCGCGAGCGCCTTGATGCGGTCCGGCCGGAACCCCGACCAGTGGTCGCTTCCCGCCACCACCACGGGGGCCTGCAAGTACCCCAGCGCCATCACGTAGTCGCGCGCCTCGTTGTCCAGCGTGATGTCAACCTTCTCGTAGCCGACGCCCTGCTTGTCCAGGGCCTTGAACGTGGCGCTGCACTGCACGCATGCCGGCTTGGTGTACACGGTGATGCTCATGGAAGCCGCTCCTTTGCGGAAGGTGGGACTTGTTACGAACTGGCAACTACTCGGTACTACGTCTTCGCTGTGTTTCAGCGGCCCGCCAAGCCCCCACATTCCCGTCGTGCGGCCGTCGGGGTCGAATGACCCATCGAGCCGATTTCGGGCGATGAACCAGGCCCCGGTCGGGCTGGTGAACCTGGGATCTGCCGGTGCTCGAAACACTACACCTAGTGGCCGACAACATGACCAGATACAAGATGTTCGGAATAACATTTCTGAAATTCGCTGGTCGTAAGGCCTTCGCACGACACGCGCCCGGCGTGTCGCAGGTCACATTCTTCGCCGAAGCCATCCATGCGGATCGTTGTATCACCAACCACCGACAACTCTCCGCGACTCCCGCTGAAGCCGCCGCGTTCCGCCCGGAAAATCCGCCGCCAGCAAAGCCGCCAGCCGGGGCTGGCGGCTTCTGCTATCCGGTGACGGCAACCTCGCTGGTCGCCCGGCGGCCGGCTTGTTGACTTCCGCCAATCAACCGACTTCGGTGACCAGTTTCCCGACGGCGTCGCGCACGTTCGCAGTCAGCTCGGCATGCTCGGCAGGGGCCTTGCCCTCCAGAGTGGTGAACGGCACCGACAACTTGATGGACTCCACCACGCGGGCGCCGGCGATCCCGAACGACTTGCGGGTCTCGTCGTGCGCCCATACCCCGCCGTACCGGCCGAAGGACCCCCCGATGACCGCCAACGGCTTGCCCTTCAGCGCGCCGTCGCCGAACGGGCGGGACAGCCAGTCAATCGCGTTCTTGATGACGGCCGGCATGCCGCCGTTGTATTCCGGAGTGACCACCAGCGCGGCGTCCGCGTCGGCCGCCGCGGCGCGCAGCGCGGCCACCGGGGCCAGCGGCGGGGCGTCGCTGTTCATCGCGTCGTCGATCTCTTCGTTGTAGAACGGCACGTCGTTCAGCCCCTCGAAAATCGTGACCGTGACGTCGTCCGGAGCGAGGACCGCCGCCAGCTCGGCGATCTGTCGGTTCACTGACGCCGCGCGCAGACTGCCTACGAACGCCAAGATCGTGGTTGTCACTGTGGGAGTCCCTTCGGTCGTTGTTCCACATCCTCACACGCCTCAACCGGACTGTAGTCCGCTTTATTCCGCCGGCGTTACAGTGCAGTCATGAGCGAACGGTTGGGCGGGTTGCCCGTGTGCGCTCCGCAGGTGGTCCACCAGGAGCGGGGTGACGCGGCGCGCAACCGCGCCCTGTTACTCCAGGCTGCCCGAAACCTCGTCGCCGAGCGCGGGGCCGACGCCGTCACCATGGACGACATCGCGGCGGCCGCCGGAGTCGGCAAGGGCACGGTGTTCCGCCGCTTCGGCAGCCGGGCAGGCCTGATGATGGTGTTGCTCGACGAAGACGAACAAACAAGTCAGCAAGCGTTTCTGTTCGGGCCGCCGCCCCTGGGCCCCGGCGCGCCGCCGACGGACCGGCTGGTGGCCTTCGGTCGCGAGCGGATCCGGTTCGCGCACACCCACCGCGCGCTGCTGTCGGCGGTCAACCGTGATCCGCAAAACCGTCACAATGCGCCGGCGATGGTGCAACGCACCCACGTGCGGGTCCTGCTGAAGGCGGCCGAGTCCACGGGCGACCTCGATGTCCAGACCGACGCGTTGCTGGCACTGCTGGACGTGGACTACATCGAGCATCAACTCGCCGAAGGGGGTCACACCCTGCAGACCCTCGGTGACGCATGGGAAAGCTTGGCGCGCAAGCTTTGCGGGCGGTGACACCGCATGGCCGCACCGACACCGAGCTGGGTCCTGCATGTAGACCTCGATCAGTTTCTGGCATCGGTGGAGCTGCGCCGCCACCCCGAGCTGGCCGGGCTGCCGGTGATCGTCGGCGGTAACGGCGACCCGGCCGAGCCGCGCAAGGTCGTCACCTGCGCCTCCTATGAGGCCAGGGAATTCGGCGTGCACGCCGGCATGCCGCTGCGGGCCGCCGCGCGCCGCTGCCCCGAGGCGACGTTTCTGCCCTCGGATGCCGCCGCCTACGACGCGGCGTCGGAACAGGTGATGGGGTTGTTGCGCGACCTGGGGCATCCGGTCGAAGTGTGGGGCTGGGACGAGGCGTATGTCGGGGTGTCGGCGGCCGACCCGACCGAAGTGGCCGAAGAGATCCGCACGGTCATCTCGTCGGAAACCGGGCTGTCCTGCTCGGTCGGAATCAGCGACAACAAACAGCGCGCCAAGGTCGCGACCGGTTTCGCCAAACCGGCGGGCATCTTCACGCTCACCGATGCGAATTGGATGACCCTGATGGCGGACCGGCCGGTCGACGCGCTGTGGGGCGTTGGCCCCAAGACGGCGAAAAAGCTTGCGGCGCTGGAGATAACGACGGTGTGGGAGCTCGCGCACAGCGACGCCGAGGCGCTGACATCCGCGTTCGGCCCGCGCACCGGGCTGTGGCTGCTGCTGCTGGCCAAGGGCGGCGGCGACGCCGGCGTCAGCGCCGAGCCGTGGATCCCGCGCTCGCGCAGCCACGTCGTCACCTTCCCGCGCGACCTCACCGAGCGGGCCGAAATGGATTCGGCCATCACGCAATTGGCCGAACAGGCGTTGAGGGACGTGCTCGCGTCGGGCCGGATCGTGACCCGGGTCGCGGTCACCGTGCGAACCGCGACCTTCTACACCCGCACCAAGATCCACAAGCTGGCCGCCCCGACCACCGATCGCGACACCATCGTCGCCGCGGCGCTGAACGTCCTGGGCCTATTCTCCCTCGACCGCCCGGTGCGGCTGCTGGGGGTCCGTCTCGAGCTGGCCACGGGAGACTAGCGGTGCCGGGGCGGGCCGCAGCGCCCGGGTGAAGACCACATTGACCTGACGCATCGCCACGCTGTAGGGCCACCAGGCCAGGCGCTTGAACGCGTACAGCGCCCGGATGTCTGGCGAGGTGTAGATCAGGTAGCGGTTCTTGGCCACCCCGGCCAAGATCTTCTCGGCCGCCTTCTCCGGCGAGACGGCGTGGCCACTGAAACGGTTGACCCAACGGGCGACCTTGGGGTCCTCGCGGTCGACACCGGCGATCTCGACGGTTTGGACCAGCGGGGTGTTCACCGCGCCGGGCACCACGACCGACACCCCGATGCGGTGCCGGGCCAAGTCGAAGCGCAGCACCTCGGACAGGCCGCGCAACCCGTACTTGCTGGCGCTGTAGGCGGCATGCCACGGGAGCGCGACCAGTCCGGCCGCCGACGACACGTTGACCAGGTGCCCACCGTTGCGGGCCGCCACCATCGGCGGGACGAACGTTTCGATGACGTGGATCGGACCCATCAGGTTGATCGCGATCATCTTGCTCCACTGCTCGTGCGTCAGCCGGTCGACGGTGCCCCAGGCGGACACCCCGGCGATGTTGAGCACGACGTCCATGCTCGGATGGGCGCGATGGATGTCGGCGGCGAACGCCGCCACCTCGTCAAAGTCGGCGATGTCGAACGCCCGATGCTCGGGCACCCGCGCGCTTAGCGCGCGGGCGTCGGCCACGGTCAGCTCGAGGCCGTCCCGGTCGCGGTCCGTCAGATAGAGCTCGGCACCTTGGGCGGCCAACCGCAACGCGGTGGCGCGGCCGATGCCGCTGGCCGCCCCGGTGACCAGACACCGTTTGCCTGCGTAATACCCCTGCTGCCCCATTGCCGTGACGATACCGGCGGTAACGCCTCGCCCTAGGGACGCCCGCTCCAGAGCGCGTGCAGCCACAGTCGCTCGAGCACGCGCACGCGGCGGTCGCGATCGCTGTCACGGCCGGCCAGGATGGGGTCGCCGGTGAGCATCAGCGCGGTGGTGCCGGCGAGGGTGCGGATCAGTGTCGGCAGGTCGTCGCTGATCGGGGTGGCGGTCCCGGCCTTCATCTCGGCCTCGACGATAGAGACGATCTGACCGAGCACCACCTCGAATTGTTGATCCATCAGGTTACGGATCTCGACGTCGGTGTTGCGGGCCTCGTTGCACGCGGTCATCACCGGGTCGTTGTGCGCGTACACGGCGGCCGCGCTGCCGACCATGCGTTTGGCGAACTGCTCCGGCGACTCCCCGGGCTGGCGCGGGGCGAAATCCTGCGTGAGCTGCTCGAGTTCCTCGGCGGCCTCGGCCATCAGCTGGGCGAGCACGGCGTATTTGGAGTCGAAATAGAAGTAGAAGCCGGACCGGGCCACCCCGGCCCGCAGGCTGATGGTGCTGACCGACAGCTCCGCGAATGGCTTTTCGTGGAGCAGTTCCCGCACGGCGTGCAGGATCGCCTGGCGCTGTTTGTCGCCGCGCCGCTGCCCGCCCGGCTCCGGAGTGGCGGGGTGGCTGCTCATTCCCTGACCTTGCACCACGCCGGGAAAAAAGCAAACTTGACAGCCGTCAAGTTTTTTCCGAAGGTTATAAGGCAGTGACGGCTGTCACCTCGGAGGGAACGCAAAGGAGCGTCTATGACCGCCACGATCAGCACCCCGCAGTACCTGCTGGACCAGGCGCGGCGCCGGTTCGTCCCGACGCTGAACACCATCCCGGGGATGGGTGCGGTCGAAAAGCGTCTGCTCGCCCATGACTGGGACACCAAAGTTCTGGCCGAACCTCCCGCCGGCAGCGACCTCAAACCCGTGGTGGGTGATGGCGGCCTCCCGATTCTCGGGCACATCATCGAGATGTTCCGGGGCGGGCCGGACTATGCGCTGCATCTCTATCGCACCCGGGGCCCCCTGCACTACCTCGACTCGCCGATCATGCCGGCGGTCACCGCCCTGGGCCCGGACGCCACCCAGGCCGTGTTCTCGAACAAGAACAAGGACTTCTCGCAGAAGGGCTGGCACCCGGTGATCGGGCCGTTCTTCAACCGCGGCCTGATGATGCTGGACTTCGACGAGCACATGTACCACCGGCGGATCATGCAGGAGGCCTTCACCCGCAGCCGTTTGACCGGCTACGTCGAGCACATCGATCGCGTGGCGAGCGAGATCGTTGCGAACTGGCCGACCAATGACGCGCGCTTCCTGTTCCACCCGGCGATGAAGGAACTCACGCTGGATGTCGCGTCCCTGGTGTTCATGGGGCACGAGCCGGGCAGCGACCACGACCTGGTCACCAAGGTCAATCAGGCGTTCACGATCACGACCCGCGCGGGCGGGGCGATCATCCGGCAGCCCATTCCGCCGTTCAAGTGGTGGCGCGGGCTGCGGGCCCGCAAGGTGCTGGAGGACTACTTCGCCGAGCGGGTCAAGGAGCGCCGCAACGCGACCGGCAACGACATGCTCACGGTGTTGTGCCACACCGAGGACGACGACGGCAACAGCTTCACCAACGAAGACATCGTCAACCACATGATCTTTTTGATGATGGCCGCGCATGACACGTCCACGTCGACGACCACGACGATGGTCTACAACATGGCCGCACACCCGGAGTGGCAGGAGCGGGCTCGTGAGGAGTCGGCCCGGCTGGGCGACGGGCCGCTGGACATCGAGGCGCTGGAGAAGCTCGAAACGCTCGAACTGATCATGAACGAGTCGCTGCGCATGGTCACGCCGCTGCCGTTCAACATGCGGCAGGCCGTTCGCGACACCGAGCTACTCGGCCACTACATCCCGGCCGGTACCAACATCACCATCTGGCCCGGCATGAACCACCGGCTCCCCGAATTGTGGACGGAACCAGACAAATTCGATCCCGAACGCTTCGCCGAGCCCCGCTCGGAGCACAAGAAGCATCGGTACGCCTTCGCGCCGTTCGGCGGCGGAGCGCACAAGTGCATCGGCATGGTGTTCGGCCAGCTGGAGGTCAAGACCGTCGTGCATCGGCTGCTGCGCCGCTACCGGCTGGAGCTGGCCCGGCCCGGCTACCAGCCGCACTGGGACTACGGGGGCATGCCGATACCGATGGACGGCATGCCGATCGTGCTGCGCCCGCTGTGATTTCGTCGCGAGCAGACGCAAAATCGCGCCTTGCGGCTGCTTGGCTTGCGATTCTGCGTCTGCTCGGCAACTCGAACTAGGCGATCAGCCGGTTGGCGCACGCGATCACCGCGCGCAATGCCGACTGGGTCGAGTCATCCGACCAGCCCATCGCCCATTCGACGCGCGCGCCGTTGCCGCCGCAGACGAACGTGGCGGTGTGCCCGCCGGATCGCAGCTGATGAAACTTGAGGATCTCCACCGGGACTCCGCGCTCGTGCAGCATCGCGCTGAGCGCCGCGATCGGGCCGCTGGCCGCGGCGGTTGACGTGCTGATCGAGTCGCCGACGACGATCATGGCCCGAAAGTTGCGGGCCTGCGGCCCCAGCCGTCGGCCGGTCTCGGTGCACGCCCCGTTGCGTAACCGGACGGGGCCGGTCGTGGGAGCGTACGTCGCGACGAAACGCTCCCAAGGCATCGCGCCGGCCTGTTCCCGCAGACCACGGGGTAGCCGGGCGCCGAATTGCTCGGCGAACCACACCGTGGCCGCAGTGCTGGACGGATCAAGCCGCTCGGAAAGGGTGCGCTCGGGAAGAGTCATGGTGCCGGTCTTCTTCGGTCGAAAGGAGTGACCGACGGCAGTAGCTTCCGACCCACAGCGGGGGGTCGGTCTAGGTCAGACCCCGCTGCGGGTGCTAGCTACTACGACACGCTCGAGAAGACGCACGAGCGACGACATTAGCCGAATACCGCCCTGACATGCAACTTTCGACCAAGCGGCATAACGCTCCAACCGGTCTCGAAATTCATCGAGAATTTTGGTTTACTCACGTTGAACAGTGGGTATGGGGCGGGGGCATCCGTTCATTCAACGGCTGTGCAACTACTCCCCTCGGAAGAATGATGAAAGAAGGCTCATCATGAAGGCGAAAAGCACCAAGAAGACCATCAAAGCTGCCGCAGCGGCCGCGGGCCTGATCACGGTGTTAGTAGTACCGACAGGATGTGCTTCATCCGCGGCCGGAAGCGGCGGACTGGTGGGCGGAGGCAGCGGCTGTGTAGTGAACGCGCTTGGTTTGTGCGTCTAACTGATTACGGCGGGCGACCCGCTGGAACCGTTGCGCGACGGGCGGTCTCCAGCGGGTTGCTTGTTGTCTGTTAACCACTCGGTCCGGCCGACGGGTCGAACCGCAGGTACGCCTGAATCGTCGTGCCGCTGGTGGTGGTGTGGGTGCGCACCAGGTCCGAGATGGCGTTGACCAGGTAGAGGCCGCGGCTCGCGGGACCGCACGGCCCCGGGTCCATTCGGCCGACCAGTGGATCCTCGAAACGTCCCGTGTCGCGCGCCTCGCACACCAGATAATCGTCGTCGCGCCAGAAGGCGAGCTGACAGGCGCCGTCGGTGTACATCAAGCTGTTGCTGGCGAGCTCGGTGGCGACCAATTGCAGGTCCTCGATTACGTCCTCCGACAACCCGACCCAGCCGGCGTAATTGGTGGCGAAGGAGCGCGCGGGGCTTAAGTCCGCCGACTTGCTGACCACGTAGGTGGCGGCCCCCGGATTCACGGGCAGCGGCCGGTTGCAGCGCTGCAAGGCGGCATCGGGCGCGTAGTCGGCGCTGCGCTGGAGTGTGCCGCGGCCCCACAGCAGGGGGTGGGTCGCGCGGGCGTCCGCCAGCACGTCGTGGCCCAGCCGGCTCCCGTCGTAGAGGCACAAACCGGTCACCTGATAGCCGTCCATCGCACCGTTGACCAGTGCCTCGTGCTCCACGCAGGCGACCAATTCTTCTTCGGTGCGGCCCGGCCAGGCGAGTTGACTGACGATCCGCACCCGTTGGTCGGGGTGGTCGTCGACGAAAGCCCCTTCCATCGCCAGGAGCCGGCTCGGGTTGCGGGCGACCTCGGTGATGTCCACCATGCGCAGATCGGCCGGCGCATCGCCGCCCGTGCGGAGCGCGTCGTGCAGCAACGCCAACTCGTCGGGCGGGACCGCGACGAGCACCGCCTCATCGATCGCCAGCCCGTCGCTGACGAAGCGGGTCACGAAATCCAAGTACTCGTGCTGGGATTGGTAGACGAGTGCGGAGTGGACGAAGCCGAGCTTCCCGATCTCTGTGCCCGCGGTCACTCCAGCGCTCTCGCTTTCAATCACTAACGCCAACCCCCTGCTGGACCGGCCATCTACTTTCTCCCTCCAAGTACCCGCGACGGGCCTTGGCTATACCGCGCTGCAGATCACATCGTGAACTCAGTAATCGCTACAACCACCAGGAGGCGGCGGCGTCCAGATGACGGCGAACGCGATATCGGGCCAGGCTCTCGTCGCCCACCTCGATCGCGTCCACGATCCGCAGGTGAGCGTGGTGCACGGCCAATACGTCCGCCCAGGTCGGCGGCGCCTGCCCGGTGCTCGACCAGTGCCGCCGAAACAACTCGACGATGATGCGCAGGAACAAGTCGAGCAGCGTGTTGCCCGCCAGCCGGGCCAGTCCGACGTGGAACCGGAACTCCTCCACGGCGGCGCCACCCACATCGCCGGGTATTTCTTCGACCTCGGACCGATGGGTGGCCAGGAAAGCGGCCACCTCGGGTTCGCCGCGCCGCTTGACCACCTTGGCGACATTGTCGATCTCGATCGCGTCCCGGACGCAACGTAAGTCTTCGCGGCTCGGGTTGCGGTACTGCAAGTACAGGGCGATGGTGTCGATGCTGGCCTGCGCCCGGGGTTTGGCGATGACGAGTCCCCCGCCGGGCCCGCGGCGCATGTGCGCAATCGAGTGATACTCGAGCAGCCGCACCGCTTCGCGCAACACCGCGCGGCTCACCCGGTAGCGCTCCAGCAGGGCCGTCTCGGTGCCGAAGACGGACCCGACCCGCCAGCCGCTGGCCGCGATGTCGTCGCCGATCGTGGCGGCCAGCATCTCCGCCATCTTGCCGCGGGGCACCTCGGTGGCGAGCGGGCGCGGCTTGCGCCGTCGTCTCGCGGTGCCGGGGTGATGATGCTGCAGCCAGGCGGTCACGGCCTCGACGTGTCGTTCGCTGAGCGTCTTGGCCCGCGCCGCGTCGCCGGAAGTGACGGCCGCGACGATCTCGGAGTGGTCGACGTGCATCCGGTCGACCGCCTCGACGGCCTCGGTGGCCGTGTCCGTCCGCGACTGTAGGGCGTACCGGGTGGTGAGCCGCATCAGTACGTCGATAAACAATTGCAGGACAGGGTTTTTCGATTGTTCCGCCAGGGCGATGTGGAACTCGTCCCGCGGCGTCGGTAACCCGGGTCTCCACTGTTCTTCGCCCCGCAACACCGCCCGCAGCCGGGCGATGCCGGCTTCGTCGATCCGTTCCGCGGCCAGCGAAGCCGCCAACGGTTCGAGCACCAGGCGCGCGTTGAGCAGGTCGCCCAGGGTCGTGCCGAGGTACTCGAGATAGATGACGACGGCACGCGTGGCCGGGCCGGCGTCGGGCTCGCAGATGATCAGCCCGCCGCCCGGCCCGCGGCGCATCCTGGCGACCTGATGATGTTCGACGAGCCGGACGGCCTCGCGCAGCACCGAGCGACTGACCCCGAAGCGCTCTTGCAGGGCGTGTTCGGAGCCCAGCGATTCGCCGGTGGCCCAGCCGCGGCGAACGATCTCCGCCTCGAGGTCCCGCGCGATCTTGGCAGCCCGTTTGTCCTCGGGGCCGGTGCTCATGTCAGGGCCAACGATCTTTTCTCGCAAGCAGTTTCAGCATGTGAGCAACATGCAGCCGGCGACGGGCCCGCCCCCCACGGACACGACGCCGACGTCCGGGCGTTGCGACACCTGCCGCTCCCCCGCCTCGCCGCGCAACTGCAGACATCCCTCGTGCAGCGCCCAATAGCCGTGCATGCGCCCGGCCGACAGCTGGCCGCCGTAGGTGTTCAGGGGAAGCGCACCGTCGCGGGCGATCCGTTCGCCGCCTTCGACGTAGGGCCCGGCCTCGCCGTCGCCGCAGATCCCCAGGGCTTCCAGCCACGCGATGGTGAGGTAGGTGAACCCGTCGTACAGTTCGGCGACCTTGAGGTCGGACGGCTTCAGGTCCGTGCGCGACCACACCTGTGCCGCCGCGTCCGACATCGCCATCTTCGGGTAGTCGGCCCGGTGGAACCAGCCCCCGGCACCGTCGGACCCGCCGATCGCCTCCACCGCGACCGCGCGGTGGGGGCAGTCACGCGCGTACTCCGCATGCGAGACCACCACCGCGATCGAACCATCGATCGGGACGTCGCAGTCCAGCAGCCCGAACGGGGTGGAAACCGGCCGCGCGCTCAGGTAGTCGGCCATCGTCATCGGGTCGCGGTACACGGCGCGCGGATTCAGGGCGGCGTTGCGCCTGCCGTTGAGGGCCACCCAGCCCAGCTGTTGCTTGGTGGTCCCGTATAGCTCCATGTGGCGCCGGCAGTTGAGCGCCAACCAGTTCGCGGCGGAGTACGCGTTGGCCGCGACCAGATCGTTGACGTCGTCCATCGCTCCGACGGCGGGACGTTCGGCGCCCTCCGGCGTCTCGAACATCCGCGCCAGCGGCGGCGCGGGCGCGTTCTCCTGCGGCTTGACCGGGACCGTGCCCCCGAGCATCTGGATCGTCCGGTACACCACCACGTGGCGGGCGCGACGCTCGGCGACCGCGCGGCACGCCGACATCACCGGACTGAGCAGGCCGCCGGTGCCGAAGCCGGATCCGCAATCCGCCGCCTCGATCCGCAGCTGGGTGTTGACGTCCGCGGCGGGGGTGTCGCCCAGCGTCGCGATGCCGTCGATGTCGGAAGCGACCAACCCGGCGTCGTCGATGGCGGCCCGCACCGCCTCCATGGTCAGGTCCAGGCCCGCGATGCCGGTGCGGCGACCGATCCTCGAGATGCCGATGCCGGACACGATCGCGTCCTTCTCGAAATGCGTCATGCACACCGCCCGTCAGACCACAGCCTCGCGTCGAATCAAATGAGTGTACTGTATTCGTCGTGCCGGACGAGCCGCTGCTCATCGAATATTGCGACGATTGCGCGCGCTGGGTGCATCCGGCGACCGGTGAATGCCGCGCCTGCGGCGGCCCGCTGGTCGCGCGGCCGGTCTCCGGGCGCGGCACGCTGTTCACCTACACGGTCAACCACCACCGGTATAACCCGGAGATTCCCGTCCCGTACGTGATCGCCATCGTCGAACTCGCCGAACAAGAAGGCCTGCGGGTGGCGGCCAATATCGTTGACTGCGAACCCGATTCGGTCACCTGCGGCATGCCCGTCGGCATCCGACCGGAAAAGGGCAGCGGCGGGGCGCCGTTGTTCGCACCCGCCTGACGCGCCCCACGCGCCCCCGTTTCGCGAGCAGACGCAAACTCGCGCAAAAGCTCCGATTTTGATGCGAGTTTGCGTCTGCTCGCGCCGGCGAAGGGAGCTAGTTGATCAGCGGGTCGCGCGGCATGCCGAGAATCCGCTCGGCGATCTGATTGCGGGTGACCTCCGAGGTGCCGCCGGCGATCGCCATGCCGCGGGCTCCCATCGCCAGCCGGCCCACCACCGCGCCGGGCCCGTCGGTCAGCGCGACCTCCGGCCCCGCCAGCGCCGCCCAGATCGCGGCACCGTCCACCATGTGTTCGGCGAGCTTCAGTTTGGTGATGTTGCCTTCCGGACCCGGCCCCGCTCCCTCGACGCTGCGCGCGGCGCGGCGCAGATTCAGCAGCCGCAGCGCGTGATCGTCGGCGAGGAATGACCCGATCCGAACCGGCGCCCCGGCCAGGCGATCCGACTGCTGGTCAGCCAGTTGCACCAGGGTGGACGCCAAGCCCTCGTAGAACGATCCGCTGCCGCCGATGCTGACCCGCTCGTTACCCAGCGTCGCGCGTGCGACCGTCCACCCCGAGTTGGGCGCTCCGACGACGTCCTCGTCGGGAACGAACACGTCGCTGAAGAACACCTCGTTGAATTCCGAGCCGCCGGTGATCTGCCGCAACGGCCGCACCTCGACGCCCGGGCCCTTCATGTCGATGATCACCGTCGTGATGCCCGCGTGCTTGGCAGCCTCGGGGTCGGTGCGCACGGTGGCCAGGCCGCGCGCGCAGTATTGCGCGCCGCTGGTCCAGACCTTCTGCCCGTTGATCTTCCAGCCGCCGTCCACCCGGGTGGCGCGGGTCTTGACGGAGGCCGCGTCGGAGCCGGCCTCGGGTTCGGAGAACAGCTGGCACCAGATCTCCTCCTGGCGCAACGCCTTCTCCACGAATCTTTCGATCTGCCAATCGGTTCCGTGCTGGATCAGGGTCAGGATCACCCATCCGGTGATCGAGTAGTCGGGCCGTTTGATGCCGGCGGCGCGGAACTCCTCCTCGATCACCAACTGCTCCACCGCATCCGCGGCGCGACCCCAGGGCTTGGGCCAGTGCGGCATGACGTAGCCGGTCTCGATGAGTTTGTCGCGTTGCGCCTCTTTGTCCAGTTGGGCGATTTCGGCGGCGTCGGCGCGGATCCGGGTGCGCAGTTCTTCGGCCTCGGGCGGCAGGTCCAGGCTGTTCTCCCGCTTGGCGCCGGCGGCGGTGCGCTCGAAGACATCACGGGCCGGCGCGTCACCGCCGAACAGCGCCGAGATCACCAGCGCGCGGCGCAGATGAAGGTGTGCGTCGTGCTCCCAGGTGAAGCCGATGCCACCGTGCACCTGAATGTTGAGTTCGGCATTGCGCGCGTAGGCGGGGAACGCCAGGGCCGCCGCCACCGCGGCGGCCAGCTGGAACTGGTCTTCGTCCTCGGACGCCGCGCGCGACGCGTCCCACACCGCGGCGACCCCCGACTCGGCGGCCACCAGCATGTTCGCGCAATGATGCTTCACCGCTTGGAAAGTGGCGATGGTGCGCCCGAATTGCTGACGCACCTTGGCATAGTCGACGGCGGCGTCCACGCAGTCCGCCGCGCCGCCCACCGCCTCGGCGGCGAGCAACGTCCGCGCGCGCGCCAGCGTCGATGCCCGCGCGCCCGCCAGGACGTCGTCCGCGCTGACGCTCACGTTTTCCAGGCGGACTCGTCCGGAGCGCCGGGTCGGGTCGAAGTTGTTCGGCACCTCGACCGACACGCCGGCGCGACCACGCTCCAGCAGCAGCACATCCTCGCCCACCGCGATCAGCAGCAGCTCCGCCAGCCCGGCGCCCAGCACGATTCCGGCGTCACCGTCGGCGACCCCGCCCTTGAGTTGGACCTGGCCGTCCAGGCCGATGCCCGCGGTGACGGTCCCGTCGATCAACCCGGGCAGCAGCCGCGACTTCTGTTCGGCGGTGCCGTCTTTGGCGATCGCCGCCGACGCGATGACGGTCGGCACGAACGGCCCCGGCGCCACGGCGCGGCCGAGTTCTTCGACCACCACCACGAGTTCGGGCAGTCCGAAGCCCGAACCGCCGTGCTCCTCGTCGACGTGCAGGCCGAGCCAGCCCAGCTCGATCAGGTTCTGCCAGAACGGGGGCCGGGATTCTTCGGCGGCGTCGAGCAGTGACCGCGCCGCCCAGCGGGCCTTCTGCGAGGTCAGGAACCCGCGGGCGACTTCGGCGAGTTCGCGATGGTCGTCGGTCAGTGCGATACCCATGAGGGGCCCTCCTCGCTACCGGCTGGGTAGCCGGCCCCGCTTCGAGGGGAAGCGGGGCGGCTGCCTAAAGAGTGTACTTAATGCCCGAAGGAGGGAACGCCCGGGTTGTCCTACTTGGGCGCGAACCGCTGCCCGGCGTCCAGTCGCAGGCATTGGCCGTTGAGCATCGGGTTCTCCACGATGGCCGCCACCAGCTTGGCGTACTCGATCGGCCGGCCCATCCGCTTGGGGAAGGCGGCGTCCTTGGTCAGCGCGGCCGCCATCTCGTCGGGGACCATCGAGGTGATCCCCGTCAGGAAGAGGCTCGGCGCGATGGCCAGCACCCGGATGCCCATCGAGCCCAGGTCGCGCGCCATGGTCAGGCACATCCCGGCGATCGCCGCCTTGGCGGCCGTGTAGGCGACCTGTCCGATCTGCCCTTCGAAGGCCGCGATCGACGCGGTGTTGATGATGACGCCGCGCTCTTCGTCCTCGGGCTCGTTCTTGGCCATGTGCGCGGCGGCCAGCCGGCTGATGTTGAAGGTGGCGATCAGGTTCAGGTCGATCACGGATTGAAAGGACTCCAGGTCGTGGGGCCCGGACTTGGTCAGCGTCCGCTTCGCGATGCCGCCGCCGGCGGTGGTGACGGTGACGTGCAGGCCGCCCAGCTTGTCGACGGCGGTCTGCAACGTCTCCTCGGTGCCCTTGAAGTCCGTGACGTCGACCGGATAGAACGCACCGCCGATGCCTTCGGCGACGGTCTTGCCGTCGGAACCCTCCCGGTCGAAGATCGCGACGTCTGCCCCGCGTTCGGCCAGCAGCTCCGCGGAGGCACGACCCATCCCCGACGCGCCGCCGATGACGACGACCTTCTTTCCGTTGATCTCCATCCGGACCTCTCCTTTTGTGGCGTGTCAGAATCCCTCGAAACTGTAACGTTACGTAGGCACGCTAGCGTGTCCGTCCTCGAGGGTTGTCGGCGAGCCATGCCAAGCTGATTTCGTGCTCCTGCTCGACGTGGCGACGACCTCAACCGACGTGGGCGGCACCTCGTCACGGCTGAGCAAGGTCGCCCACATCGCCGACCTGTTGCGCCGCGCGGCGGCCGATCCCGACGGTGTCGCGATCGTGGTGTCCTGGCTCTCGGGTGAGCTTCCCCAGCGCCAGATCGGGGTCGGCTGGGCGTCGCTGCGGTCGCGGCCGCCACCGGCGTCGCATCCGACGTTGACCGTCGCCGGCGTGGACGCCAGCTTCTCGGAGATCGGGGCGGTGTCGGGCAAGGGGTCGCAGGCGCGGCGCGCTGACCTGGTGGCGAGCTTGTTCACCGCCGCGACCGACCCCGAGCAGGCGTTCCTGCTGCGGTTGCTCGGCGGGGAGCTGCGCCAGGGGGCGCTGGCCGGGATCATGGCCGACGCGGTGGCCAAGGCGGCCGGAATCCCCGTCGCGTCGGTGCAACGCGCCGCGATGCTGGGCGGGGACTTGCCGGCCGTGGCGGCCGCCGCCCTGGGCGGCGGGGCCCGGGCATTGGACGCGTTCGCCCTGCGGGTCGGCCGGCCGGTCGGCCCGATGCTGGCGCAGACCGCGACCGGAGTGGCCGATGCGCTGGAACGCCACGGCGGTACAACGATTTTCGAGGCGAAGCTGGACGGCGCGCGGGTGCAGATTCACCGGGCCGGCGACGAGGTCACCGTCTATACGCGAAGCCTTGACGACGTGACCGCCCGGCTGCCCGAGGTGGTGGAGGCGACGCTGGCCCTGCCGGTGCGCGACCTCATCGCCGACGGTGAGGCGATCGCGCTGCGGCCCGACAACTCACCGCACCGCTTCCAGGTGACCGCGTCGCGGTTCGGCCGATCGGTCGATGTGGGCGCGGCCCGTGCGGCGCAACCACTTTCGGTGTTCTTCTTCGACATCCTGCACCGCGATGGCACCGACCTGCTCGACGCGCCGACCGCCGAGCGGCTGGCCGCCCTGGACGCGCTGGTGCCGCCGGCTCAGCGGGTCGATCGGCTGCGCACGTCGGACGCCGCCGAGGCGGCCGGCTTCTTGGACACGACGTTGGCCGCCGGCCACGAAGGCGTGCTCGCCAAGGCGCCGGACGCGCCGTACCAGGCGGGCCGCCGCGGAGCGGGCTGGCTGAAGGTCAAGCCGGTGCACACGCTGGACCTGGTGGTCCTCGCGGTGGAGTGGGGATCGGGGCGCCGAAGCGGCAAGCTCTCCAACATCCACCTGGGGGCGCGCGAGCCCGTCACCGGTGAATTCGTCATGGTGGGAAAGACTTTCAAGGGCATGACCGACGCCATGCTGGACTGGCAGACCGCACGGTTCAGCGAACTCGCCGTCGGCGGAACGGATGGTTACGTGGTGCGGCTGCGGCCCGAGCAGGTGGTCGAGGTGGCGCTGGACGGCGTCCAGAAATCCTCGCGCTACCCCGGCGGTGTGGCGCTGCGGTTCGCCCGGGTGCTGCGCTACCGCGACGACAAAAGCCCATCCGAGGCCGACACCATAGCCACCGTGCGGGCGCTCTACTAAGACAGGCGGAGTCCGCTTCCCGCGCGTATGGTTTTCGGCCGTGGCAGTCAAAGCGCGCGACAAAGACGTCAGCTACATCCACACCGACGACGCGCTGCCGCCCGTCGCGATCATCGACCGCTCCCCCATCAGCGTCCGGCACAAGATCGTGTTCGCGGCCGTCGCCGTGATCGGTGCCGTCGCGTGGGCGATCATCGCGTTCGCGCGCGGCGAGACGGTGAACGCGGTCTGGTTCGTGGTCGCGGCGATCTGCACGTACGTCATCGGCTTCCGGTTCTACGCCCGGCTGATCGAGATGAAGATCGTCCGCCCGCGCGACGACCGCGCCACCCCGGCCGAAGCGTTCGAGGACGGCACCGACTATGTGCCCACCGACCGGCGGGTGCTGTTCGGTCATCATTTCGCCGCCATCGCCGGAGCCGGACCACTCGTCGGGCCGGTGCTGGCCACCCAGATGGGCTATCTGCCCGGCAGCATCTGGATCGTCATCGGCGCGGTGTTCGCCGGCGCCGTGCAGGATTACCTGGTCTTGTGGATCTCCACCCGGCGGCGGGGACGTTCCCTGGGCCAGATGGCCCGCGACGAACTCGGCGCCACCGGCGGCGCCGCGGCCCTCGTCGGGGCGTTCGTGATCATGGTGATCATCATCGCGGTGCTGGCGCTGGTGGTGGTGCGTGGCCTGGCCCAGAGCCCATGGGGGGTGTTCTCCATCGGCATGACCATCCCCATCGCCCTTTTCATGGGTTGCTATCTGCGGTTCCTGCGCCCGGGACGGGTGGCCGAGGTGTCGCTCATCGGCTTCGTGCTGCTGATGCTGGCCGTGGCCTCCGGTAAGTGGGTCGGCGAAACGCCCTGGGGCGCAACGTGGTTGAACATCTCGCCGGTGACGGTGTCCTGGCTGATCATCGGCTACGGCGTCGTCGCGTCGGTGCTGCCGGTGTGGTTGCTGCTGGCCCCGCGCGATTACCTCTCCACGTTCCTGAAGGTGGGGGCCATCGCCCTGCTCGCGATCGGCATTTGCCTGGCCAGGCCGATCATGCAGGCGCCCGCCATCTCGCGGTTCGCCGCCGGCGGCGACGGCCCGGTGTTCCCCGGCTCGCTGTTCCCGTTCCTGTTCATCACCATCGCGTGCGGTGCGCTGTCCGGATTCCACGCGCTGATCTCCTCGGGGACGACGCCCAAGCTGCTGGAGAAGGAAAGCCAGATGCGGCTGATCGGCTACGGCGGCATGCTCACCGAATCGTTCGTCGCCGTCATGGCCCTGATCAGCGCGTCGATCCTCGACCAGCACCTGTACTTCACCCTCAACGCCCCGGCGGCCCGAACCGGTGGCACCGCGGCCACCGCCGCGGACTACGTCAACCGGCTCGGCCTGTCGGGGACCCCGGCGACCGCCGACCAACTGACCCAGGCCGCGCACGGGGTCGGCGAAAAGTCGATCGTGTCGCGCACCGGCGGCGCGCCCACGCTGGCGTTCGGAATGTCGGAGGTGTTGCAACGGGTCTTCGGCGGGGCGGGCCTCAAGGCGTTCTGGTATCACTTCGCGATCATGTTCGAGGCGCTGTTCATCCTTACCGCCGTCGACGCGGGCACCCGCGTCGCGCGGTTCATGCTCTCCGATGCGCTGGGCAACCTCGGTGGTCCGCTGGCCAAGCTGCGCAATCCGAGCTGGCGCCCGGGCGTCTGGCTGTGCAGCCTGGCCGTGGCCGCGGCCTGGGGCAGCATCCTGCTGATGGGCGTGACGGATCCGCTGGGCGGAATCAACACCCTGTTCCCGCTGTTCGGTATCGCCAACCAGCTGCTCGCCGCCGTCGCGCTGACCGTCGTCACGGTGATCGTCATCAAGAAGGGCCTGCTGAAATGGGCGTGGATTCCGGGGATCCCGCTGCTGTGGGACCTGGTGGTCACGCTCACCGCGTCGTGGCAGAAGATCTTCTCGGCGGATCCCAATGTCGGCTACTGGACGCAGCACTTCCAATACCTGGCGGCCAGGAACGCGGGCAAGACGTCGTTCGGTTCGGCCAAGAACGCCCATCAGCTCGACGACGCCATCAGGAACACCTTCATCCAGGGCACCCTGTCCGTTCTGTTCGCGCTGGTCGTCGTCATCGTGTTGATTACCGGGCTCCTCGCGGCGCTGGGGTCGATTCGCGGTCCGGGCAGGCCGCTGGCCGAGGATGAGCCGGTGCCGTCGAAGCGGTTCGCGCCCTCGGGGCTGCTCGCCACCGCCGCCGAGCGGGAGTTGCAAAATCAATGGGACGCGCCGGACAAAAAGGTCGTGTCGGGTTCCCCAGCGCGGTCCTAAGATTGCGCGATGAGGGTCGGCATCGACTTTGGCACCACCCACACCGTCGTTGCGGCCGTCGACCGAGGTAATTACCCGGTCATCTCGTTCGACGGTCTGGACGCCTGCCCTTCGCTCATCGCCGCCAATGCCGACGGGGAGCTGCGGTTCGGGGTGGACGCGGCCGCCGTCCGCTACCAGCCGGGATGGTCGGTACTGCGGTCCTTCAAACGCCTTCTCAACGACGCCGGACCGCAGATGGAGGTGAGCCTGGCCGGCCGTAACCATCGGCTGGCCGACCTGCTCACCGGCTTTCTGGCTCGGCTCAAATGCGACCTGCAGCGTCGCTCGAACGCCGCCCTGACGCCGGGCGAGAGGATCGAGGCGGCGATCAGCGTGCCCGCCAACGCCTCCAGCGCCCAACGCCTCCTGACACTGGACGCGTTCGTCGCGGCGGGTTTTCACGTCGTCGCGCTGCTGAACGAGCCATCGGCCGCCAGCCTCGAGTACGCGCACAGGTACCGCTCCACGATCACCGCCAAACGCGAGTACGTCCTCGTCTACGACCTCGGCGGGGGGACGTTCGACGCGTCGCTTCTGAAGATGACCGGGCACGAGAACGAGGTCGTCGTCAGCGAGGGCATTCAACGCCTCGGCGGTGACGACTTCGACGAGGCGATCGTGGACCTCGTCCTCGCCCGCCTGAACCTCGAAAACGTGGATCCCGGCACCCGCGAGCTGCTCAGAGAGGAGTGCGCGGCCCGCAAGGAGGCCGTGGGCCCGCAGACGCGCCGCTTCCTGGTCGACCTGACGGGGGTCGACGGGACCGACCGAGCCCCGTTCTCCTGCCCCGTCGATGACGTCTATTCGGTCTGCGCGCCGCTCGTCGACGAAACGATGGAGTTGCTCGACCGCGTTCTGCACAACCCGGCCGGGGCCGGGCGCGACGTGGCGTGGTCGGAGGTCGCCGGCATTTACGTCGTGGGCGGCGCCGGCAGCTTCCCGCTGATCTCCCGAATGCTGCGCACGGCCTTCGGCGAGAAGCGAGTGAAGCGCTCGCCGCACCCGTTCGCGGCGACGGCGATCGGTCTGGCGGTGTTCCTCGACAAAGAGGCGGGTTTCGCGTTGTCCGAACGCTTTTCGCGGCACTTTGGGGTCTTCCGCGAGTCGCGAGCCGGCACCGACGTGGTCTTCGACCCGATCGTGCCCAAGGATGCGTCGCTTCCCGCCGATGGGCACACCCCGCTGGTGGTGAAGCGGACCTATCGCGCGGCGCACAACATCGGACACTTCCGGTTCGTGGAGTGCAGCCGCCTGGTCAACGGACGCCCCGATGGCGACGTGACGCCCTACGATCCGGTCCTCTTCCCGTTCGACCCGGCCCTGCACGATCGCGACGACCTCGGGCGTCAGCCGGTGGGCCGGTGGGGGGACGGGCCCGACGTCGAGGAGCGCTACGTCATCGCCCCCAGCGGCGCGGTGGAAGTGACCCTGACGACGCAGCCGGCCGGATTCAAGCGCACCTTCCGCCTGGAGCGCCGCGCGGCCGCGAGCGCGTGACGCGGCCATGGAGCTGTACGACGTCATGCGAACGACTTTCGCGACGCGCGAATTCACCGACGACGCGGTCGCCGACGAGGTGCTGTGGCGCATCTTCGACAACGCCCGGTTCGCCCCGAGCGGCGGCAACCGACAGGGCGCCCACGTCACCGTGGTGCGCGACCCGGACACCCGTCGCCGGCTCGCCGAGCTGGGCGCGGCCGCAGCCCGCCGCTACTTCGCCCAGCTGCAGGCGGGTGAAAATCCCTGGAACTCGATTCATCCCAGCGGCGTGCCGCAGGACATCATCGATCGAACCGAGATCCCGGACACCTTCGTCGCACCGATCGCGAACGCGCCTGTCGTCCTTGTTGTTTCGGTCGACCTGACCGTCGTCGCCGCGGTCGATCAGGACTTGGACCGCGTCGGCATGGCCAGCGGCGCATCGGTGTACCCGCTGATCTGGAACATCCTGTTGGCCGCCCGCAGCGAGGGGTACGGCGGCACCATCACGACCATGGCCGTCGCGGCCGAAGACGAGGTCCGCCGCCTGCTGGGGATCCCCGACCTGCACGCGGTCGCCGCGGTTGTGCCGCTTGGCAAACCGGTGCGACAACCGAGCAAGCTGCGCCGCCGCCCGGTCGCGGAATTCATTACCCACGACCGCTTCGACGGACCGCCGTTCGAAAGTTGAGGTGCCGCATGTCCACCTGGCTCATCACCGGATGCTCGACCGGACTCGGTCGCGCTCTCGCCGAAGCCGTCATCGGGGCCGGCCACAACGCGGTCGTCACCGCACGCGACGTCGCGAAGGTCGCCGACCTGGCGTCAACCGCGCCCGAGCGGGTGCTCGCCGTCGCCCTTGACGTCACCGACCCGACACAGGTCGCCTCGGCCGTGGCGCAGGTCAATGACCGGTTCGGTGACGCCCCGGACGTACTGGTCAACAACGCCGGCTACGGTTACCGCGCCGCGGTCGAGGAGGGCGACGACGCCGACGTGCGCACGCTGTTCGAGACGCACTTCTTCGGGACGCTCGCCATGACCAAGGCCGTCCTGCCCGGCATGCGGGCGCGCCGCAGCGGCGCGATCGTCAACATCTCCTCGATCGGCGCGCAGCTGACCCCCGTTGGGTCCGGCTACTACGCGGCGGCGAAGGCCGCCATCGAAGGCATGAGCGGTGCCCTGCGCGGTGAGATTGCGCCGCTGGGCATTTCGGTGACGATCGTCGAACCCGGCGCGTTCCGCACGGATTTTGCCGGGCGCTCGCTCGTCCAGTCGCCCACCGTCATCGACGACTACGCCGCCACCGCCGGGCAGCGCCGCAAGGAAAACGACACCATGCACGGCAACCAGGCCGGGGACCCGGCCAAGGCCGCCGCCGCGATCATCTCGGCGGTCGAATCCGCCGAACCGCCGGGGTTTTTGCTCCTCGGCCCGGACGCGCTGGCCGCCTACCGCTACGTCGCGGACGCGCGCGCCACCGAGATCGCGAAATGGGAACAGCTGACGCGCGGCACCGACTTCGGGCTGTAACCGGGGTACATCGCTCGCCGGGCGGTCAGGTCATTTCCGCCGCGGCAGCAGACACGACAACGGCATAGACCCGCTTGGCCCGGTCATTGGTCATATCGATATGCACGAACTTCTGCTCGGTGTACTCGTCGAGGGCGCGGGGCCCGAGCTCGCGGCCCAGACCGCTTTGCTTCATACCGCCGAAGGGGAACATCGCGCTGACCATGTGCCAGTCGTTGATCCACACCGTGCCGGACTCCAACTCGCGGGCGATCGCCAATGCGCGTTCATTGTCTGCGCTCCACACACCCGCGGACAATCCGTACTCGCTGTCGTTGGCGATCGCGACCGCCTCGGCGTCGTCGGCGTACTTGATCACGACGAGCACCGGCCCGAAGATCTCCTCCCGCGCCACCCGCATGTCGTTGGTCGCGCCGGTCAGGATCGTAGGCGCGACCCAATGTCCGTCGGCGAGGCCGGCTTCGGCGGGGACGGTGCCCTGGAACGCAATCTTGCATCCCGCCTCTTGCCCGAGCGCGATGTACTTCTCCACTCGTGCTTTCTGTTTGGCGGATATCAGCGGGCCAATGTCTGTGGTCGGGTCCATCGGATTACCCACGACAAGGGTGGACGCGCGGGCGACCAGCCGTCGCACGAACTCGTCGTGAATCGATGCATGCAACAACAGCCGGGTTCCGGACTCGCAGGCCTGACCACACATCAGCAAGAATCCGAACAGCGTGCCGTCGACGGCCAAGTCCAGGTCGGCGTCGTCGCAGACGATGTTGGCGCCCTTGCCGCCCAACTCGAGGGTGACCTTCTTGACGTTCTCGGCGGCGGCACGCATCACGGTCTTACCGACTTCGGTTGAGCCGGTGAAGGCCACCTTGCGCACATCGGGGTGCTCGGCGAGCCGGGCGCCGACGACCGGGCCGGCTCCGGTGACAACGTTCAGCACCCCCGCCGGCAGTCCGACCTCGTCTGCCGCCCTGACCAATTCGAGCAACGTCAGCGGAGTCTGATCGTCGGGTTTGAGCACGATCGTGTTGCCGGCCGCCAAAGCGGGGCCCAGCTTCCACACCGCCAGCAGCAGCGGGAAGTTCCACGGCACGATGCCGGCGCAGACCCCGACCGGCTCCCGACGAAGCACCCCGGCGGCCAGCGTCGGCGCCTCGATCAAAGGCCCGGTTTCCTCGAACGCATACGACCGCGCCAGCGAGGCGAAGTATTTCAGGTGGGCGATCGAGTAGCCCAAGAGAAAAGCGCCCGCGGACCGTACGGTTGCGCCGTTTTCCCGTACCTGCAGGACGGTCAACTCGTCGAACCGTGCGGCGAGGTTGTCGGCGATCGCGTCGAGGACCCGGGCGCGTTCGGCCGGCGGCGTCAACCGCCAGACACCGGAGGCATGTGCTGCCTTTGCCGCCGCGACGGCCTCGTCGGCCTCGTTTACGCCGCCTTGGGCAACGGTCGCCACCAATTCGTTCGTCGCGGGGTCGCGCACCTCCGACCTGCTTGACGTGTCGCGCCACCGGCCGTCGATGTACATCGGATAGTGCGGAATAGAAGTCATGCCGTCCTCGCTCGTATCATCCGTCGGCGCCATCCTGCGAAGCTCCTCCATCGGTCGGCGGCGTGGTGCGCGGCGCTGACCCCCGCCGGGATGCCCAATGGGGCAACAAAAATGAAGGCAATGGTGACCCGGCTGATCATCGGTCGCCGATTCAGAACCGGATCAGCCCGCGGAGGTTGACCCCGGCGTGCAGGTCGGCGTAACCCGTGTTGATCTCCTCGAGCGTGTACTCGCGGGTGACGAGTTCGTCGAGCTTCAGCCGGCCGGCGCGGTACAGGTCGAGCATCCGGGGTATGTCGTGCCGGGGATTGGACGATCCGAAAAGCGAACCGCGAACCTGCTTTTCGTACAGGGTCAAATCGAACAGCGACATGTCCACGCGAGTGTCGGTGGGGTGCGGGATCGCGGTCATCACAACCCTGCCGCGCTTGCCGACCAAGCTCAGGGCTTGCGCCACATAGCTCCCCTCGGCCGAATCGGTGCTGACCACGCAGACGTCAGCCATCTGGCCGCGCGTCAGGTCGGTGATCAGGGCTTGCGCCTCGTCGATCGTCGCCGCGGTGTGGGTGGCGCCGAACTCGAGGGAACGGGACCGTTTGTACTCCACGGGATCGAGGGCGATGATGACGCGTGCCCCCGCGATCCGTGCGCCCTGCACCGCGTTCATGCCGATCCCGCCCACACCCATGACCACCACGGTGTCGCCGTCACGCGCTTCGCCGGTGCGCACCATGCTGCCGTAGCCGGTGGTGACTCCGCACCCGACCAGGGCGGCGGTGTCCAGCGCGGTGGACGGATCCACCTTGATCACCGAGGCCAATGGCACCACGGTGTATTCGGAGAACGTTCCCAGCACGCACATCTGGCCCAGCCCTTGGCCTTTCGCGTGGAACCGGAAGGTGCCGTCGAGTTGCGGCCCGGCGATGATGGCGGCGCCCAGCACGCACAGGTTGCTCATGCCGCGCGAACACGGTTCGCAGCGACCACAGGCCGGAATGAAACTCAGCGCCACCGAATCGCCTTGGGCGACTTCGGTGACTCCCGGGCCGACGTCGACGACGACGCCGGCACCCTCGTGTCCACCGACCACCGGTAGCTGCATCGGCATGTCGCCGGTGATCAGGTGGTCATCGGAGTGACACAGCCCGGCCGCGGCCATTTTGACCAGGACCTCGTTCTCCTTGGGCCCGTCGAGGTCGACCTCTTCGACTTCCCACTTCTGGTGCAACCCCCACAGCACCGCTGCTTTGGTTTTCATCGAGAACTCCTTGGAGTCAGCGCTTCTCGGGCGTCCAGGTAGCCGGCAGGCTGTTGACGCCGTTGATGAAGTTGGCGAGGGCGTAGTTGGGCTCCGGTGCCGAAATGTCCGGAATGCGTGTATAGACCTCGGTCAGCAACGCCTTGAGCATGGTGCGGGCCAGCGCGGCACCCAGGCAGAAGTGCGGTCCGCCGCCACCGAAGGCGATGTGCGGGTTCGGGTTTCGCAGGATGTTGAACGAATGGGGATCGTCGAAGACGTCCTCGTCGCGGTTGCCCGAGTAGTACCACAGCACGACCTTGTCGCCGGCCTTGATCTCCGAACCGCGCACGGTGATGTCCTGGGTGGCGGTGCGGCGCATGTGCAGCAACGGCGATCCCCAGCGCAAAACCTCCTCGACGGCGGTGCCGACGCGACCCTCGACGTCCTCGACGAGCAGTGCGCGCTGGTCGGGGAACTTCGAGAGGGCCGCGATGGCGTGGGCCGAGGCGTGCCGCGTGGTGTCGTTGGACGCGACGCCCATCAACACGAAGAATGCCTTCAGCTCGTCGTCGGTCATCTTCTTGCCGTCGAACTCGGCCTGCACCATCCAGGTCATCAGGTCGTCACCTGGGTTGGCCCGCCGCTCGGGGATCAACACCGTCGCCACCTCGTGCAGGTCCATCACGGCGCCCATGAACAGCTCCAATTCGCTCTGCTCGCCGCGGATGTTCGGGTCCGTCCAACCCACCAGCCGCTGGGCCGCGGTGACGGCCTTGTCGCGCAGGTCGCCGTCGGGCAGTCCGAAGAAGCTGCCGAAGATCCGGCCGGGAAGCTTGACCGACACCAGCTGCACGAAGTCGCCCTCGCCCAAGTGGGCCATCTCGCTGACCAGGTCGTGGGCGTGGCCGCGGATCCATCCCTCCAGCCGGCGCACGTTCTTGGGCTTGAATGCCTCCGTCGTGATCCCGCGCAGCTGGGTGTGCCGCGGGGCGTCCATCGCGATGAACGACTGCGCGATCTCGACCGCCTCGGGGGCGAAGTCCTCCATCGTGATGCCCTGGGCGGAGGAGAAGATCTCCGGGTGGCGGCTGGCCATCCGGATGTCGTCCTGTTTGGTCAGCGACCAGAACCCCCTGGTGTTGAGCTCGGGGGGCAGCAGATCCGACTCCGCGGGGCGGCTCCACGGCACGGGATTCTCCGCGCGCAGGACGGCGAAGGCGGCGTCCCGCTCTTCGGGGGGTTTCGCCCAGAACGCGCGGGCGCTCAGGTCGATGTCCTTGTGGGTGGGGGCGGTCGTGGGTGCGGTCATCAGGAGTCCCTTTCTCGCGCGGTGCTGTGGTGCGCGTCACCGCGGCTTCGCACCCATGCTGCTCAGCGGAATGGAGGTCCGGCACAGACCGGAGTGCCAATCAGTGGCCTCCACGGGCCAACGCATGCGGCCGGTGATCAGCCGATCGGTGCGCGGAAGGTGGCGACCAGCCCGCCGCCGTCGCGCGCGGCGAAGTCGACCCGGCCGCCCATCGCCTCGGCGATCTGCTGGACAATCCATAGGCCGAGCCCGGCGGTGCCACGTTGCCCGCCCACGCTGACGTACTTGGTGGTCAGCTCGCCGAGGCTTTCGGCCGGGATACCCGGCCCGCGGTCGGCCACCATGAAGACCAACTCGTCGCCTTCCCGCGAGCACGTGACATCGACCGGCTCACCTCGGCCATGCCGGGAGGCGTTCTCCAGCAGGTTGGTCAGCACTCGGCGCAGCCCCTGGGCGTTCACTGCCACGCCGTCGACCCTGGCGTCCAGACGCAACCGCGGTGGGGCCAGACCGACCGCATCGGCGGCGGCGACGACGAGGTCGGCGACGTCGACGCGGCGAACCCGGCCCGCCGAGAATGTCGGGCGGCGACTCAGCGCGACGTCGGAGAGGGCGTCGAGCATGTCGGCCAAGTGGTGCACGTGCCGGGCCACCAGCCGCAGACTTGTGTCCCGGTCGGCCGGCGACAGTGGATGCGTCGACGTCAGCGCCTCCGTCAGCGCCTCCAAAGAGGTTACGGGAGTGCGGAATTCGTGCACCAGGACCTGGAGTCCATCCTGTTGGGACTGGTAGGACCGCAGCAGGCGGGCCCGCAGGTCGCGTTCCTCCTCGGCGGCGGCGTGTTCGGCCTCGGCTTCTACCAGCGCTCTTAGCCGGGAGCGGTGTTCGCGTTCGGCAAGCGCGGAGAGCCCTGCGGTGATGATCGCGACGAAGATCAGATACAGCGCCGACCAGCCGGCCTGTAGCGCCGGAGCCGCGGTGACCGGGAGCGCCGGCGACGACGTCAGCGCCACGGGGATATAGGCGGCGCCCAAAAGGATTGCGACCAACAACGTTTCGCTGAAAGACAGCCGCGCCGCCGAGGCGATGACGGCCAGCGCCAACACCGCGACCACCGGGCTGTAGACGCCTCCGCTCAGCGCGACGAGCGCCAGCGTGAACGCCGAGTCGAAGCCGGTGACCAGCCACGCGTACCGGGTGCGCCGGACCTCCAGCTGCGGATAAGCCATCACGACGGCCGCGTACACCATTGCGGCGCCCAGCACTGCTACCGTTGCCGCGGCGTGCTGGCGGACCCACGGCGGTCCGATCGCCAGCAGCACGCCGATCGAGGTGACGACGGCGACCCGTACCGCGACGACGGTCCGGGCCAGCCCGTAGTCCTCGCCGTCGACGTCCATTGTGGTTCTGAGCTGATCGAGCGGTCTCACCCGGCTGACCATAGGGTTGGGGTTAGCATCGCGGCAATGACCCGCTCGCCGTATGTCGTGGTGATCGTGGACGACCACGAGCTGTTCGCCCAGGGCCTGGCCCTGCTGCTCACCCGCGAATGGGGCGAGTTGTTCACGGTCGGCGGCCAGACAACATATGTCGAGGAGGCCGCTGACCTGGTGGCCCGCTGCGATGCCGATGTCGCCATCATCGACCTGTCGATGCCGCCGCTGGGCGGAGTGGCCGCCATCCGGCACGTCAAGGCGCGCCACCCGAAGACTCGGATCCTGGCACTGTCGGGGACGGACGATTTGAGGCTGGCCGAAGAGGCGTTGCGGGCCGGTGCCGACGGTTTCCTGCCCAAGACCGCGCGCCCAGAGGCACTGGCCGGCCCGCTGTGGACGATCGCCGAGGGGTTGCGGGTCATCGACGCAGCCCTGCTCGATGCGCTGCTGAGCAACATTCGCAAGCCGCCGTCGGAACTGCTGGACAGCCTCAGCGCCCAGGACCTTCGGCTGTGGACCCTGCTGGCGACCGGGATGGAGACCGGCGACATCGCCCGCCGGATGGTGGTGTCGGAGCGCACGGCCAAACGCATGGTGGCCGCGCTGCTGCACAAACTCGGGGTCAGCAACCGCATCGCCGCTGCCGCGCTAGCCGGCCGCTACCGGTTGCTTGATGATGTTGCCGAAACCGAGCGGCTCAGTTGAGGATTCGGATCGCTTGCGCGGGGCACATCGCGGCGGCCCGAATCACGCGCTCGCGGTCGGCTTCGGGCGGGTCTGGCTCGAGCACCACCACTTGTTCGGCACCGTCGGGAATGTCGAACACGTCGGGGGCGGCCAGCAGGCACTGCCCGTGTCCCTCACATAGGTCGTAGTCGACGGCGATGTGCATGAGCGCCAGTATCGGCGACGGCCGCGCACCCCCCGACGGTCCGCACGCGCCATATGTGGCCTGCCCGGGCCAGCTCGTCGAGGGCCTTTCAGCCCTACTTTGCATCGAGGCAAACGGCGTAGCATCTGCTCATTCTGGAGACCCCCAGTGTCCCTTCCTGAGTCGAGAACGCGATCATGACCACTACGCAAACCGAGCCCACCTCCTCCCTCGAAGCACCCGCAGTTGGCGAGCAGCGCAGACACGAAGTCGACGCGATCGTCGACACGGCGGCCGAGGCGGCACGGGCATTCCGCAAGCTTGACCAGCAGCAGGTCGATGCGATCGTCGAGGCGATGGTGCGCGCCGGGGTCCGCGCGGCGGCGGAACTGGCAAGTGTGGCGATCGAGGACACCGGCTTCGGCGTCTTCGAGGACAAGGTCGTCAAGAACTATGTGGCCACCGAGTTCCTGCACGACTACCTGCGCGGCAAGAAATCGGTGGGAGTCATCGACGAGGACGTCGAGAACAACATCGTCCATGTGGCCGAGCCGATCGGGGTCGTGCTGGCCATCACCCCGGTGACCAACCCGACCTCGACGGTGCTGTTCAAGGCGATCGTGGCCGCCAAGACGCGCAACGCGATCTTGTTCCGACCGTCGCCGTATGCGGTGCGCTCGTGCGTACGCAGCCTGGAGATCCTGCGCACCGCGGCCGAAGCGGCCGGCATGCCACCGGGGGCACTGCAGGTCATCCCCGATGCCGCACACGAGGTGACGCACTACCTGTTCAAGCATGCAGGAGTCGACTTCATCTGGGTGACGGGTGGACCGAAGATCGTTGCGCTGGCGAATTCGGCCGGAAAGCCCGGTCTGTCCGTCGGCCCCGGTAACGCACCGATCTACATTCACAAGACGGCGGACCTCAAGGGCGCGGTCGTCGACATTCTGATCTCGAAAACCTTTGACTCGTCGGTCATCTGCCCGGCCGAGCAAACCTGCATCATCGATGACGAGGTGTACGACGAGGTAATGGCCGAGTTCGAGCGGATGGGCGCCCAGCTGCTCACCCCCGACGAGGCGAAAGCGTTGGCGGAGTTCGCGTTTGGCTGCGGTGACAAAATATCGCTTGAGGCGGTCGGACAGAAGGCGTCAGAACTGGCCGCCCGGGCCGGCTTCAGCGTCTCACCAACGGTGAAGGTGCTGCTGGCGCAGCTGCCCGCCGATCTGGACGAACTCGACGCGCACCCGCTGGTGCAGGAGAAGCTGATGCCGGTGCTCGGGGTGGTGCGCGCGCGCAGCGTCCAGCACGCCATCGACGTCGCCGTCCTGGTCACCGAGCACGGAGGATTGGGCCACACCTCGGCGATCTACGCCAACGACGATGACGTCATCGAGGCATACGGTCTGGCGGTTCGCACCGGCCGCATCCTGGTCAACGCACCCACCGCAGTCGGAGCACTCGGCGGGGTCTACAACAACCTCACCCCCACGTTCTCGCTGGGTTGCGGCACCTGGGGGGGGTCGAGCACCACGGAGAACGTCAACTACCGGCAACTGCTCAACATCAAGACCGTCTCGCGCCGCCGCACCCCGCCGCAATGGTTCCGCGTCCCTTCCAACACCTACTTCAACGAAGGCGCGCTGGACAACTTGCGCGAACTCGACTGCGAAACCGTCGTGGTGATCACCGATGCCCTTACCGAGGAGCGGGGCGTGGTCGACCAGGTGCGCGGCAAGTTGCGCACCAAGCACGTGCAGGTGTTCAGCGAAGTGACACCGGAGCCCGACGAGACGACTATCCGCCGAGGTGTCGCGCTGCTGGAACGGGCGCAACCCGATCTGTTGATCGCAGTGGGCGGGGGCTCGGTGCTTGACGCCGGCAAGGCGATACGGCTGTTCTACGAACACCCGGAGAAAAGCCTCGACGAGTTGACGATGCCGTTCCTCGACCCCCGCAAGCGCGTGGCCGACTATCCGACCGATCGTCATCGCGTCCAATTGGTCGCTGTCCCAACGACATCGGGTACCGGCTCTGAAGTCTCGCCAGCGGCGGTGTTGACGGTGCACGGGAAGAAGGAGACGCTGGTCGACTACAGCCTGGTACCTGACCTCGCGATCGTCGACCCCGTCCTGACCTCGTCGATGCCGCCGACACTGACCGCCGACACCGGCGTCGACGCGCTCACCCACGCACTGGAAGCGATCGTCTCGATCTTCGCCTCGCCTTATACAGAAGCGTTGTGCGCCCAGGCGGTACGGCTGATCTTCGACGCGCTTCCGAGAGCATACGAAGATCCAGGCGATCTATCCGCGCGAACGAGCATGTCCAATGCGGCCACCCTCGCCGGGCTGGCATTCTCCAATGCATTTGTCGGGACGAATCATGCGCTCGCCCACGCCGCCGGCGCGAAATTCGGAATCGCACATGGTCGGGCGAACGGGATCTTCCTGCCGCATGTGCTGCGCTACAACGCGAGTCTGCCAAGCAAGTTCATGCCCGCGCCCGGATATTCGGCCTACGTCGCCCCCGACAAATACGCGCAACTCGGCCAGCTGATCTTCGGTGGTCACGACCCCGACGAAGGCCGCCGTCGGTTGTTCCAGGGGGTTGATGACCTGCTCGACCGGCTCAACATGCCGCGTTCACTCAAGGAGTTCGGCGTCGAGGAGAGTGAATTCCTGGCGGCGTTGCCCGAGTTGGCGATGACGGCGTTCGAGGATCTCAGCAACCGCACCAATCCGCGGATGCCCTTGGTCAGTGAGATCACGACGTTGCTTCGGCTGGGCTACTACGGTGATGCCACCCTCGGGCAGCCAGCCGGCCCAGCATAGATGCCGCCGTCGGGCCACCCTTTCGGCGCTGGGGCTCATGTGGCACATGCAACCGCGGCGAGAATGGATTCGCCGCCTAGGAGAAGGTTATTCTCCTGGACGGAGAGACGCATTACGATCGGTGGGTGCCCCACACGCTGGAACTCGACCGGCCGTGCGACGGCGTCGTCGTGGTACGTCTGAACCGCCCCGAGCGCCTCAACGCCATCGATGAGGTCATGCAATCCGAATTGGGCCGAGCCCTGGGTGATCTGGCGGCCGCCCAGGCGACGCGCGCCATCGTGCTCACCGGCGCCGGTCGCGGCTTTTGCGCCGGTATCGACATGCGCGACTTCGGGCCCAACGTGCCGGAGGCGACGGCCCCGGCGCTGGACCGGATGCGCTTCCAGGAGGGCATGGCCGCGCTCGCCGAAAGCATCCGCAAAGTGCCGCAGCCCGTCATCGCCGCCGTCAACGGCCCGTGCGTCGGTGCGGGGTTCGCGCTGTGCCTCGCCGCCGACATCCGGATCTGTTCGGCGGACGCCTCGTTCGGCAACGCCGCCATCCTGCTCGGGCTGTCGGGCGCCGAGATGGGCATGAGCTACCACCTCCCCCGCATCGTAGGCACCAGCGTCGCGGCCGACTGGATGCTCACCGGACGCACAGTGCCGGCCGACGAGGCCGATCGGCGGGGGCTGGTCAGCGAGGTCGTCGAACCCGATCGGTTGGTGGATCGCGCCGTCGAGTTGGCGGCGCTGATAGCGAGCCATTCCCCGCTCGGGGCGCAGCTGACCAAGCGCGCCCTACAGGTCAACACCGACGCCGCGAGCCTCTCGGCTGCGCTGGAACTCGAGAACCGCAACCAGGTGATCTCGCACGCCACGGACGAGGCGGCCGAGCGCCGCAAGAAATGGTCGTCGTGACCGGACCGCTTGGCGGCCCGAGCAACCTAGAGAGGAGGGCGCATGTCGTGGGACTTCTCCACCGATCCCGAGTGGGCACAGCAACTCAAATGGGTCGAGGACTTCGTGCGCGAAGAGTGCGAGCCGATCGACTTGATCGTCAAGGAGTCGCACGACCTCAACGATCCGGTGCGCCAGGCGCTGATCCCGCCGCTGCAGGAGGTCGTCAAGGAGCGCGGCCTGTGGGCCACCCACCTGGGTCCGCACCTGGGCGGCCCGGGCTACGGTCAGGTGAAACTGGCGCTGCTCAACGAGATCCTGGGCCGCTCGGAGTGCGCGCCGATCGTCTTCGGCTCCCAAGCTCCGGACTCGGGCAACAGCGAAATCCTGGCGCACTACGGCACCCCGCAGCTCAAGGCCCGCTACCTTGAGCCGCTGCTCGACAACCGGATCGTTTCCTGTTTTTCGATGACCGAGCCGCAGGGCGGTGCCGACCCGAAGGTCTTCCGCACCACCGCGGTGCCCGACGGGGACCACTGGATCATCAACGGCGAGAAGTGGTTTTCGTCGTTCGCGTCGATGGCGTCGTTCATCATCGTGATGGCCATGACCGACCCCGACGCGCCGCCCTATCAGCGTTATTCGATGTTCGTCGTTCCCGGCGACACCCCCGGCATCAACGTGCTGCGCGACGTCGGGCTGGGCTATCAGCCGTCGGGCGGCGGGCGGGAAGGCTACGTCCGCTACGAGAACGTCCGCGTGCCGGCCGACCATATGCTGGGCCCGCGGGGCGGGGCCTTCGTGGTGGCGCAAACACGCTTGGGTGGCGGTCGGATTCACCATGCGATGCGGACGGTGGGGCTGGTCCGCCGGATCTTCGACATGCTCTGTGAGCGGGCGGTGTCGCGGTACACGCAGGGCGAGGCGTTGTCCAACAAGCAACTCGTTCAGGAGATGGTCGCCGATTCGTGGATGGAGATCGAGGCCTTCCGGCTGCTGACGCTGCAAACCGCTTGGAAAATCGACCAATTCAACGATTACAAGGCGGTGCGGGCGGACATCTCGGCGGTGAAGGCGATGATGCAGAAGGTCCTGCACGACGTGTCGTCGCGGGCGCTGCAGCTGCACGGATCGCTGGGCACCACCCACGAGATGCCGTTCGTGCAGTACTTGGTGGAGTCGTTCGTCCTGGGGCTTGCCGACGGTCCGACCGAGGTGCACAAGGTGACGCTGGCCCGGCTGCTGTTGAAGGGCCGCGAGCCCGCGCCCGACCTGTTCCCGTCCGAACATCTGCTGCGGTTGCGCGCGGCCGCCGAGGCGAAGTTCGCCGACAAACTGGCCGGCATCCCCCGCGGCTAGACCGATTTGGTGACGCCGACGTACGACAGCACCACGTCGGACAGGTCGGTCATTCGAGTCAGCACCGCATAGGAGCGGATGAACGACTGGCCCACGCACCCGTCGATCTTGATGTGGAAGTTGCTGATCATGACCCATGGGTTCGCACCCTTGAATTGCTTCTTGATCACCGGCACCACGATGACGAGACCGGGTTTCATTCCGATGCTCATGACGCCGTTCACGGGGGTGGAGACGTATGGCAGCAGGGGCGGCAACGTACCGGTGGTGTCAAACGTCGGGCTGACACCCGGAATGACGCCGACACCGCCTTCCATGATCACACCGTTGGATGTGCTCATATCGATTCCGCAGCCGATTTGGTAGCCCACCTCCAGGACGCCGTGGGGCTCTTCCGATCCTTTCAGCGAGCCGACGAAGATGCCGCTGGCCACGTATTCGCGCGACGCGACGGAGGTGGTCAACGGCGGCACCGGAACTTGCATCTCGTCCTTCGCGCCCAGTCCCAGGGTCCAGCCGTCGGGAGTGTTGAGGATGACGGGAGGATTCGAGGGCACCGCCCCTCCGGCCGGCGGCGCGGCGGTTGCACCGGCGGGCTCGACCTCAGGGCCGGCGTCGGGATCAGCGCCTGTCGCCGGCGCCGTGATCACTGACAAGACGAGGCAGATGGCCACCACCAGGGCGCGACGAACGACCACGGCAATCGGCCTCACGGACGACAACGTACCCACTTGCCGTCTCGAGTAGCGAAATTTGCTGGGCGACCGAACACAGTCGTTGTGTATTTGTGACTCTTATGCGATATGGGCGGCGAAGGTAGAATCGGACTCAATTGGCGGACGGTTCGGGCAGACGGCGGAAAGGACCGCGATGATGATTCGCTGGTGCGCTGGTCTACTGCTCGGGATATCGATGGCCGTCGCAGGTCTGGCGGGCGGCACCGGCACAGCGCTGGCCTCTCCGGACCCTGGCCAGCAGCCCGACATTCCGACGATCGACGAATGGCAGATACAGTTCCCGACCACGATGACGAACCCGACCGACGATTCAGTCGGCGTGTCGGACGACTGGGGCGGGGTCGGAATGTATTGCGAAAATCTCCACGCCCACTGCAGCTGATCACCTAAGCCGTCAATCCAGCATCGACCGGGCCCGATCCAGCAACCGCGGAAGCGTTGCTACCATCGCCTCCAACTCGACCCGCGGTGCGCGCCTTCGCCGGTTGTGCTTGACGATCAGCGACCACGTCGCCGCCGACTTGAAGCACGCCAACGCGCCGAACCAGGCCAAGCCGGTGACCTTGCGCCCCAGCTCTTCTTGGTAGATCTCGGCGAGCTCGGCCACGGGCGGCACCATGCCCGCCGGGCCGGGAACGCGCCGGTACGTGTCCGGGTCGCAGTTGATCAGAAACCAACCCGCGTCGACACGCGGATCGCCCACTGACCAGATTTCCCAATCGATCACCGCGTTGACACGGGAACCGGCGGCCATCAGATTGCCCAGCCGGAAATCACCGTGCACTACGCTCGGCCCCATAGCCGTTGGCGCGCAACTCAACAAGGCGTCACGCACGACAGGCCAGTCGGGCACCAGCGCCGTATCGACGGTCTGCAGCGTGTCGGACCACCGCCAGACTTCGGCGATCGCATCGACAATCGGTTCACCACCGAGGGCAAGCCCACTCGGTGACAGACTGTGCAGTGCGGCCATGGCCCGACATGCGTTGCGGTACCGCTCGGGAAGACCGGGAGAACCGGCACCCCCGTCGAAAAGCGGTTCCACACAGTCGCCCTCGACGTATGACATCACGAACAACGGCGGAGTGCGCGGCGGGTCCCCCGGGTCCTCCCACAGCACCTCTGGCACCGGAACCGGTGTCCCGGCAAGCGCTTTGATGATGCGGGCCTGACGCAGCACGTCACGATGCGCGACCGGTTCGACACCGGGCGGAGCCACCTTGATCACCACCGGCCGCCCGGCCAGGGCGCCTTTGAACGTGAGGCTGGACGCGCCCCCGGACAGAGGCGCGACGTCGGTGACGCCGGCGCCACCCAGTCGCGCTCGGAGCCGGTCTGGGTCGAGTTCGGCCATTCAGCCGGCGGGCTCGGTCCGGCCGACCTCGGCGAGGAAGGGCTGGGTGTGCGCGATGCGCCCGGTCAGGATCTTCGGATCGCCGGTACACAACCGGAAAGCCGTCTCGGTGATCAGTTCGATGTCCTCGGTGTCGGTCTTGGCCAGGTCAAGGGTCCCGGCTCCAGGTGTCGCCACGGGATTGCTGGGAGCGGCGGCGTTGACGGCGATCCCGTCGTCGTACAGCTCGGCCGCAAGGCTTTTCGTCAGCCGATTCAGTGCGGCCTTGACCGTCCCGTAGATCCCGAAGCCGGCGGTGCGGTCGAACTCCGAGAACGGCGGGCCCGGTGGCAGGTCACCGCCCACCGAGGTGAGGTTCAGGATCCAGCCCCGCCCGCGCTCGCGCATCGCCGGAATCGCCAGCTGACTCAACTGCAGCGGGCCGAGAACATGCATCTCCATCATCAGCCGGACCCGCCGTTCGGGAAATTTGTCAAGGGGACGCAGGAAGGTCACCGCCGCATTGTTGACCAGGATGTCGGGGGCGCCGACGGCGCTGAGCACCTCGGCGAAAAGCCGTTCGCGCTCCTCGGATTGGGACAGATCGGCTGGAACGGCGACGGCCTTCCCACCGGCGGTGACGAGTTCGTCCAGGGTCTGACTCAGCGACCCTTGGTATTTGGGGTCGGGGTCCATCGTGCGGGCGGTCAGCGCGACGGTGGCACCGCGCGCGGCGAGCCGCGCGGCGATCGCCTTGCCGAGCCCGCGGCTGCTTCCGGTGACGAGGGCCACCATCCCGTCGCACCGTCGGTCAGCGCTCATCATCGACCTCCTACGGAAATGGCTTCTCCGTATCAGAGAATGCCATTATCGCCGGTCGAGGGGAAGTGCCGACCCACGTAGCGCGTCGATCGAGTAGTTACCGCCGCCCGTGAAGACCAGCAGGAAGAACGCGAAGCAGAAGAGAATCGCCAAAGCCCCACCGTTGCCCGCCGGCGGATCGGCGACGGGCCAGAGCGCTTGGGGTTGATGAATCCAGAAGTAGGCGACCGCCATCTGCCCCGAGGCCACAAACGAGACGGCGCGGGTGAACAAGCCCGTGGCGATGAGCAGACCCGCGACGACTTCGATCAACCCGGCGTACCAGCCGGGCCAGGATCCGAACTCGACGCGAACCGGCGAACGGACGGGCCAATCTAACAGGCTCCTCGAGCCGTATGCGGCGAACAGCAAACCGTAGACCAGCCGAAACACACTCAGCACCGCCGGGGCGTAGCGACCCAGTCGCCGGTCCAAATCCGTTGTCACGATCATGAGGTTACGGTCGCGGTCCAGTCGAGCAGGCGGCGCCAAAGCCGATGACGACTCGTCGCCATGTTGTGACAGTGCGCGCTGTCGGCCACGACGAGGGTGGTGATGTCCGGGCAGCTGCGATACACGCGGGCCTCGGCGCGTGGATCCGGCGAGACGTCGACGACGCCGTACCCGACCAACACGGGGACGTCGATCAGTGCGGCGTGCTCAGCGACCACACCGGGGATCATGGCGGTGCCGAACACGCGTGGCACCATCGACTTTGCCACGACGCAGTCCGCCGCCACGACATCGGCGGGGACGTCGGGAAGGTGGAACCAACTCTGCAAGTACTCGCGCGGGCCCTCGAAGTACGGTTGCGGCAGGGCGGACAGTATTTCCCGGGCGAGCTCGGCGCGTCCCTCCGCCGTTGCCGATCGGGCGATGAACGCGGGATCCAGGTTCAGCGGTGCGACGTGTTGGTTGGTGCACCCGAGAAGGGCCAGCGCGGTGTAGCTGGAGAACAGCGCCTGCTGAGTGATCGCCAGGTAACCGCCGAGGGAATGGGCCATTGCCACCGGGGGCGCGTGGATTCCGGTTGCGTCGGGCAACGCGGAGACGGCCTGCGCGAGCGTGGCGGCGATGTCACGGAAACCGAAATCACTTCCCGGTTGCGAGCTTTCGCCGGTACCAAGCGGATCGATGGTCACGACGGCGTAGCCGCTCCCGGTGGCGAAATTGGCGAAGCTGTACCCGTGATGGCCGGGGATGCGCAGGTCCCAGTAGTCGCGGCTGTAGGTGCCGCCCGGCAGACAAACCAACAGTCCGAGCGCCTCTGCGCCGGTGCGCGCGGGATAGTAAGTCGCCGCCAGCGACGCTTGCTCCCCGATCACGTCGCCGACGTCGAACTTCAATGAGTGCGCGGGAAAAGTCATACGGCGCAATCCTTCCACGACATGTCCTGTACACACATACATGTACGTCCGCACGCAAGGAGGCGTCTTGACCTATCTGTTTCTCTTCTGCGCCATCTTCGCAGAGGTGATAGCGACCAGCATGCTCAAGGGCACGGAAGGATTCACCCGACTGTGGCCTACCGTCATATGTCTGACCGGCTATGCCATCTCCTTCGCGCTCCTGGCCCTGTCGATCTCGCGCGGCATGCAAACAGACGTCGCCTACGCCTTGTGGTCGGCGATCGGCACCGCCCTCATCGTGCTTATCGCCGTGCTGTTTCTCGGATCGACGGTCTCCGTCGCCAAGGTTGTCGGGGTGGGCTTGATCATCGCCGGCGTCGTCACGCTGAACCTGTCCGGTGCGCACTGACCCGGCGCCGGATGTCCGGGCACTCTGAACGCCGTTTCGTCGCCAGCCCGTGAGCTTGTGTTTACGTAACAGCCTTCAACTGCGTGCCTGGTGTGCAAACATCGCTGACAGACTGACGGTCTCTCATCCTCGGCCAAATCGGCGCGGTATTGCGGCTACCTCGAGGGAGTAGGACTCACCATGACCGACGTCGAGCAGACACCCTCCGACGGAATCTCTCCCTCCAGCCCGACGCGAGCCGATCTGGTTGAGCACTCTCGCACCGGGATGAGCGCGACCGCACTGCAGCGGGCCATCAACGACCACCTGCGCTACTCGATCGGCCGCCCGGCCGCGGCCCGGCGGCCCGAGCATTACTATCGGGCGCTCGCACTGGCGGTGCGCGACCGCATGCAGGACCGCCGCGTGGTATCGACCCAGACCTCGCTCGATCTCGGCCGCAAGGTGACCTGCTACTTGTCGGCGGAATTCCTGATGGGTCCGCAATTGGGCAACAACCTGCTGAACCTCGGCATGGAGCGGGCGGCCCGCGAGGCGCTGGCCGCGATGGGCCAGAACCTGGACACGGTCCTGTCGTGCGAAGAGGAGCCGGGCCTGGGCAACGGCGGCCTGGGCACGGCTCGCCGCGTGCTACCTGGACTCGCTGGCCACCCTGGAGCGGCCGGCGATCGGCTACGGAATCCGTTACGAATTCGGCATTTTCGATCAGGAGATCCATGACGGTTGGCAGGTCGAGCAGACCGACAACTGGCTGGACCACGGAAATCCCTGGGAGATAGCCAAACCCGACGTCAACTACCTGGTCAAGTGGGGCGGCTATGCCGCTCACTACACGGACGACGCGGGCCACGACCGCGTCCGGTGGGTGCCGGGGCGCGTGCTGAAGGGCGTCGCCTACGACACGCCCATCCAGGGTTACGGCGTCAACACCTGCAACGTGCTGACGTTGTGGAGCGCGCGGGCGGTCAAGTCGTTCGCGTTGGACGCCTTCAACACCGGCGATTACTACGGGGCGGTCGAGGACGAGGTCATGTCGGAGACCGTCACCAAGGTGCTCTATCCGAACGACGAGCCGGAGGCGGGCAAACAGCTGCGCCTATTGCAGCAGTACTTCTTCGTGTCCTGCTCCCTGCAGCACGTGCTGCACATCATGGACGATCTTGCCGGCGTTTCCGTCAAGGAACTCCCCCAACGTTTTGCCTTGCAACTCAACGACACCCATCCGTCGATTGGTGTCGCCGAGCTGATGCGGTTGCTGGTCGACGAACGCCACCTGGACTGGGACGAGGCGTGGGAGATCACGGTCGCAACGTTCGGGTACACCAACCACACCCTGCTGCCCGAGGCACTGGAGACCTGGCCGCTGGAGCTGTTCGCCGAGGCGCTGCCGCGCCACCTCGAGATCATCTACGAGATCAACCGGCGGTTCCTCGACGAGGTGCGCGCCCGGTTCCCCGCCGACGAGGAGCGGGTGAGCCGGATGTCGCTCATCGGCGAGAACGGCGGCAAGAACGTCCGGATGGCGCACCTGGCCACCGTCGGCAGCCACGCCATCAACGGTGTCGCCGCGCTGCACTCCGAGCTGCTGAAAAGCAGTGTGCTCAAGGACTTTTACGAGATGTGGCCCGAACGTTTCAGCAACAAGACGAACGGCGTGACGCCGCGCCGCTTCCTGGCGCTCGCCAATCCCGGGCTGCGGGAATTGCTGGACCGCACCGTCGGTGACGGCTGGCTGACCGATCTGGGTCGCCTGCGCGGGACTGGAGCCGTTCGTCGACGACGCCGCCTTCCGCCGGGAATGGCGTGACATCAAACGCAACAACAAGGCGCGCCTCGCCAAGTACATCCGCTCGGTGGCCGGTGTCGAGCTCAACCGCGGACTGGATGTTCGACGTCCAGGTCAAGCGCATCCACGAATACAAGCGTCAGCATCTCAACGTCCTGCACGTCGTCGCGCTGTATCACCGGCTCAAGCAGAACCCGGGCCTGTCGATTCCGCAGCGGGCCTTCATCTTCGGCGGCAAGGCCGCGCCCGGGTATTTCATGGCCAAGCGGATCATCAAGCTGATCAACGCCGTTGGGGAAACCGTCAACGCCGACCCGGACGTCAACCGGCTCCTGAAGGTGGCGTTCGTGCCGAACTTCAACGTGCAGAACGCCCACATGATCTATCCGGCCGCCGACCTGTCCGAGCAGATCTCAACCGCGGGCAAGGAAGCGTCCGGCACCGGGAACATGAAGTTCATGATCAACGGCGCCCTGACCGTCGGCACCCTCGACGGCGCGAACGTGGAGATGCGCGACGAGGTCGGTCCGGAGAACTTCTTCCTGTTCGGCCTGACGGAGCAGGAGGTCGAGGCGGTCAAGGCCCGCGGGTACAAGCCGGCCGAGTACATCGACGGCAATGACGAGCTGCGCGCGGTGCTGGATCTGGTTGCCAGCGGCACGTTCTCGCGCGGCGACACCGAGGTGTTCCGGCCGCTGGTGGACAACCTGCGCCATGACGACCCCTTCCTGGTGTGCGCCGACTATGCGTCCTACGTCAACTGCCAGGAGCAGGTGAGCGCGGCGTGGCAGGACAGGGAGTCGTGGACGAAGATGTCCATCCTGAATACCGCTCGCAGCGGCAAATTCTCATCGGATCGCGCGATCACCGAGTACTGCGACGACATCTGGAACGTGTGGCCCCTGACCGTCAAGATCTAAAGAACCCGGCTGATGATCGCGGTGGCCGAAACGACGACCATCACCACGCAGAACACACCCGCGGCAAAGACCGACCCCGCCGACGGCGCGGCACGCATGGAAGACGGTGGCGGCACCGTGCCGGCGGTGGTGCGACCGCACGCCGGACACACCTTGGCCGCGGCGTGCGTTGACTTCTCGGTGCTGCCCCGCGGCCACATCGGACAAAGCCAGACCTAGCGGTAGCCGGGCAGGTCCGGCACTCCGCTGGCGGTCAGCCATCCGCCGCCGTCGACGACCAGCGTCGCCCCGGTCACATACGACGCCGCATCACTGGCGAGGAACAGCACCGCTTCGGCGACCTCGGTGGTCGAGCCGGGCCGCCGCAAGGGATTCTGCGTGGTGCGATGAGGGAGCACCCGGGCGATTTCGAGGCCCAGACCGGTGGCACCGCCGGTCACCAGCGCCACCTTGCCCTGCAACAGATCGGCTCGAAACGGGCTGCGCCGGGCGCTCACGCCGTCCAGGTTACGACGGCGGACCACCGGAGAGACAGTGGACGTTTTCACGGTCCGCCGCAAGGATCGGCATAGTGACCCCCGGCAGGAGGAAAGTGACCCTACGATTCCGCGGGCTTGTTCTGGTCCCGTTGGCCATGTCTCTGGTGATGCTGCTCGCGCCATCCGCCTCGGCCGACACCTACACAGATCAGCTGGTGAACAAGTTCAACGCCCAGACGCACGTGCTGGCCGACCCGGCGGCGAATCCGCCGTTGCAGGACCCGGACAGGCTGAACGACCAGATCCTCGCCAGCCGCTGGACGTGGAGTTCCACGCCGCCGATCTGGGTGGCGGCGGTGGCGCGCAGTCAGACCGGGGTGACCACCCCGGATGCCATCCACAACGCCATCCTCGGTCGTAATCCCGCATTCAGCGGGATCATTCTGGTCATCGACTCCAGGGGCTATCACGTGCGCGCCTACAACGTGCCCAAGGCGATCGCGGACAGCGTCGATCCGTTCATGAGCTCCTCGGCCAGGGGCCACCGGAACGACCCGCAAGGCGCGACGAGTGAATTCGTCAGCAAATTGACCAGGGTGGACGTGTCCTCTGGGGGGCCGGCGGCCACCACCTCCCCCGTCGTGCACAAGAACCCCGACCGCTGGGCGTGGCTGTGGACCATGCTGGTCTTTATCGCCGTCGCGTTGAGCGTGTTTGCCTTGATCTGGTTCGCTGTCAGCCGAAATCGTAAGCGCCGCAAGGATGCAGAGGCGCGCGAGCAGATCAAGCAAGAGCTGATCGCCGCCACATCGAATGTCGGCGACCTCGACGACGCGGTGCTCAACAACAACGAAACGGACGTCAGCGCCGAATCGACGAAGGCCAACGCCAGCCTGTATGACGCCCGAAAGGCCTACGAGACAGGTGACTACGGCGCGGCGCGGGCGCACCTGCGGGTGGTGGAGTCCACGGTGGCCAAAGCCAACCAGAAGCTCTACCCCGGCCGCCCCGTACCCAACGTTGCCGCCATCGGCTCGGTGCCCGAGGACGACCGCAAGCAGGCCTCGGTGCACACGAAGAATCCTGACACCGGCGAGTACGTGACGATCAACAACAACAACTACAGCACCACCCCGCAGCCCGGCTATCCGCACTATTACGGGGGTGGCTACTACAACGGGATGTTCTTCTACCCGGGGTACTACCCATACGCGTTCTGGGGTCCGGGCTGGGGCTGGGCGCTAACTGACGTCCTGCTGATGGATGCGCTGCTGGATGACCATTGGGGCGGCGGTTATGACCGCGGCTTTGAGGCCGGCCGAGACTCGGCGTACACGGATACCGCTTATGACGGCGGCCAAAGCGCCGGCTCCGACAGCCAGCAAGCCGATGTCGGGTTCAGTGGCGGCTATGACTCCGGCGGCGACACCAGCTTCAACGGCGGCTCGTACTCCGGCGGTGGCGACGTGGACTTCGGCGGCGGATGGGACTCCGGCGGCGGATCCGATTTCGGCGGCGGTGAGTCGGATTCCGGCGGCGGCGACTTCGGGTTCTGATTCCGAGAAGTAAGGTTTGCCGAGTGAGCACCGACAGGATCAACCGCGGCATCCTGCTCGCCGTTGTGGTGATCGGGGCGATCGTTGCTCTACTCGCACGCCTCGACCGCCTTCAGGGTTTTGTTGGCATTCGGCCTCGCGGTGACTTCGAAGGAGTGCGATAGTGACTGAGGGATTGTTCGGTCTGCTGACCGTGGTCGCCCTGGCGCTGGCGTTGACGCTGGCCGCCATTGCCACCGTTTTCGTACGACGGATGGAGAGGCGAACACCCGCCCCGATAAGCGAAGAAATCGGCAGCGCCAAAGCCGTTGTGCGCAAATTGCGCAAAGGCGAACCGATGTCCCCGGACGAGCTGGATTACGCGAGGCAAATCGTCGCCGACCGAAGCTCCTTCATGGCGCTCTGCATTCCCGGCGCGCTGTTCATGCTCGGCTGCTTTTATGTGTTCGGCAGCCTTTACCACCTGCATGGGGCCACGCCTTCCGAGCGCACCTTTCTCGGGGTGATTCCCATGCTGACCTCGACAAACCTGGCCCTTCGGCTGGTCGGCAGCGCACGGTTGAAAAGGCGCCTGAAAACAATCTCTTGAGTTGGTCCCGGCGTGGCCACCGGACGTGTTCGCCTGCGCTGCTGGCGGGACCAGCAGGTGATAACGTCCGCACACCTGGTGTTCGCGCTTCGGTCCAGTGCTGATAATGTCTTCAGGTGCTTATATCAACCAGGTTGATATAAGCACGGCGCACTCGGGACGGAACGAGAACGGAAGATCAGGAGGGTTCGGGGAGGTGGACGAGTGAGTCCTCGTTCAGTCGGCAGGACTGTCTTGGCGCGTATGTGGATGCCGCTGGTCACCGTCATTGCAGTAGGTGTCGGCTTGCTGTGCATGTACAAGGTGCACCAGTTCTCGGAACCCGCACCGGTCATCACCGTCAACGGCCCGCAGGCACCCGAGGAGTTCAACCTCAAACGGATTACCTATGAGGTGTACGGCTCCGCCGCGCAGGGCGGGAAACTCGTCTATGTCGACATCGACGGCCACCCGCATCAGGTTGATTTCACGACTCTGCCGTGGTCCCACACGGAGACCACCACGCTCACGGTGGCGTCCGGCAGCATCTCGGTGCATGTCCATGGCGGTCAGGTGGGTTGCCGGATGCTGGTGGATGGCGTAGTCCGCGACCAACAGTCGGACGACCATCAGGACGCCGACGTCGAGTGCAGGGTGAAATCCGCATGACCGAGCATCGCCTCGACGAGCCCAGGGCCAAACGGCCCTTCATCCCCAGGATGGTCCGGGCTTTCGCGATACCGATCATCTTATTTTGGGGCCTTCTCGCAGTCTCCACGAACACCTTTATGCCCCAAGTGGAAAGGGTCGCAGAAGAACTCGCCGGACCGATGGTCCCGCACTACGCGCCCTCGCAGCGGGCGCTGCTGCACATCGGCGAAAAGTTCCACGAATCCAACTCGACCAACTTGACCATGGTGGTGTTCGAGGCGAACAGACCGCTGGGAGACTCCGACCACCGGTACTACGACGATCTGATGCGCCGCCTCCAGCACGACACCAAACACGTGCAGTACGTGATGGATCTGTGGGGCAAACCGTTCACCGCGGCGGGGGCGCAGAGCGTGGACGGCAAGTGCACTTATGTGCTGTTGCGCCTCGCCGGCGACATCGGTCAGATTCAAGCCAACCAGTCGGTGGACGCCGTCCGCGAGATCATCAAGAAGGACACGCCACCGCCCGGGCTCAAGGTCTACGTCAGCGGTGCGGCCCCACTGGCCTCCGACACGCTCGCTATCGCCAATGCCAGCCTGAACAACGTCACGATCGTCACGATCATCCTCATCGTCGTGATGCTGCTGCTGGTTTACCGCACTCCTTCCACCCTTTTGGTGCCCTTGCTCGGCGTGCTCATCGAGATGCTCGTCGCGAAGGGCGTAATCTCGACGCTCGGGCATTACGGGTACATAGAACTCTCGTCGTTCGCCGTGAACATCGTCATCGCGCTGACCCTGGGTGCGGGAACGGATTACGGCATTTTCCTGATGGGCCGCTATCACGAGGCGCGACAGGCGGGCGAAAGCCGGGAGGACAGTTTCTACATCGCGTACAAGGGCGTCGCGCCCATCATCATCGGCTCCGGCCTGACGATCGCCGGCGCGTGTTACTGCTTGACGTTCGCGCGCCTGAACTACTTCCACACCATGGGGCCGGCCGTCGCGATCACCATGTTGTTCACCATCGCGGCAGCGATGACGCTGGGCCCGGCGGCCTTGACCGTCGGCAGCCTTTTCGGGATGTTCGACCCGAGAACCAACGCCAAAGGGCGGCTGTATCGGCGGATCGGCGCGAGCGTGGTGCGCTGGCCGGTGCCGATCCTGGTGGCCAGCTCCGCCGTCGTGATGCTCGGGGCGATCTTCGTGCCGACCTATCGGCAGAACTACGACGATCGCCAGTACCAGCCGGCCGGGGCGCCCGCCAACCTGGGTTTCCAAGCGGCCGATCGGCACTTCCCCAAAAGCAAGCTGTTCTCCGAGATGCTCATGGTCGAAACCGATCACGACATGCGCAACTCGGCCGACTTCATCTCGCTGGACCGCGTCGCCAAGGCTCTGATTCGGCTGCACGGCGTGGCGATGGTGCAAGGCATGACACGACCCTTGGGCCGGGCGCTCGAGCACGCCAGCATTCCGTACCTGTTCACCACGCAGGGCAGCGGCAACGGTCAACAGCTCCCGTTCAACAGGGAGCAGAACTCCAACACCGATGCGCAGGCCAACATCCAGGCGCACTCCGTCGCGGTCTTGCGAAAAGAGATCGGCTTTTTCCAGAAGGTGTCCGACGAACTGCACCAGACGGTGCTCACCGTCGAGGATCTGCAAAGGGTCAGCGACGACATCAGAGACGAGGTGTCGAATGTCGACGATTTCTTCCGTCCGATCAAGAGCTACTTCTATTGGGAGAGGCACTGTTTCGACATCCCCATTTGCTGGACGTTTCGTTCGCTGTTCGAGACGATCGATCAAATCGACAAGTTGGCCGACGACATCGCGGACGCGAAGGTGTCACTCGAGGAGGTGGACAAGGCTTTCCCGCAAATCATCGCCCAACTGAAAGCCACCGCCGACGACACCGAGGCGCTGCAGTCGAAGCTGGTCAACAGTTACGGCTCGGCGGATCTGCAGACCCTACAGACGGAGCAGACATTCGACGATTCGATCAACGTCGGCAACGACTTCGACAAGTCCCGCAGCGACGACTACTTCTACATCCCCCACGAGGCTTTCGACAACGAAGACCTCAAGGCGGGCATGAAATTGATGATGTCGCCGGACGGCAAGGCGGCCCGCTTCATCGTCACCCACGAGGGCGACGCGATGGGCCCCGAAGGCGTGGAGCATGTCAAACAGTTCCCCGACGCGATAAAAACGATCCTCAAAGAGACGTCGTTGGCCGGCGCGAGAATCTACATCGGCGGTTCGGGGTCCAACGACAAGGACATCAAGGAATACGCGATGTCCGATCTCATGATCGCGGCAATCGCCGCCTTCGTGCTGATCTTCTTGATCATGATGTTCATCACGCGAAGTCTGGTGGCGGCCTTGGTGATTCCCGGAACCGTGGCGTTCTCCTACGCCGGTGCTTTCGGCCTGTCCATACTCTTCTGGCAGCACCTGATCGGCCTGCACCTGCATTGGCTGGTTCTGCCGCTGACGTTCATCATCCTGGTGGCGGTGGGGTCGGACTACAACCTGCTGCTGATCAACCGGGTCAAAGAGGAGTTGCACGGCGGAATTCACACCGGTCTCATCCGCGCGCTCGGCAGCACGGGCGGTGTGGTGACGTCCGCCGGTTTGGTGTTCGCCTTCACCATGCTGGCGATGCTCACCAGCGATCTGCGCACCATCGGCCAGGTGGGTTCGACGGTGTGCATCGGCCTGCTGCTCGACACGCTGATCGTGCGTTCGTTCGTGGTGCCGTGCATCCTGCGGATCCTCGGACCGTGGTTCTGGTGGCCAACTTTGGTGCGCGCCCGTCCGCTGCGCCAGCGATGACGAGCTAGCCGGCGCCCTTGCCGTTGTCGACGCGATAGACGGCGCCGTGAACGGCGGCCGCGTCATCGCTGGCGAGGAAGGCGATCACGTTCGCGACGTCACGGGGCTGCATCATGCCGCGCGGGGAGGCCGTGCGCATGATCAGGTCGTAGTTGGGGTTGTCCGGTGCGCTGAAGTGTTCGAGTTGCGGTGTGAGCATGCCGCCCGGGCATATTGCGTTGACGCGCAAGCGATCCGCGGTGTACTCGACCGCCAGGGCGCGGGTGAGTCCGATCAGCCCGTGCTTGGCGGCGCAGTAGCCGGCCGAGTAGGCCTGGCCCTCGACGCCCGCGATGGAGCCGACGTTGATGATATTGCCCCCGCGTTCCAGCAGATGGGGCAGTGCGGCCCGGCAGAGGTAGAACGGCCCGTTCAGGTTGACGGCGAGATCGTGCGCCCAATCGTCGTCGGTCATCGACTCCGTCCGGCGCATCTGGTGTTGCCCGGCGACGTTGACCAGGACGTCCAGCCCGCCCAGCTCGTGCACGCACTGCCCGACCGCGTCCCGGCAGGCCTGCGCGGAAGTAACGTCCACCGATGCGTAGGAACCGTTTTGCACGTCGGCGAACACCTCGGCCAAGCGTGCCGTATCCCGGCCGATGCCGAAAACCGTTGCGCCCTGGCGGGAAAACAGCCGGGCCGTTTCAGCGCCGAGGCCTGACGAGGCTCCGGTCACCAACGCGATCTTGCCCTGCAGTGCTGACACAACAGTCCTCGTGGTCAGTAGGAACGAATCCGCGCAACGCTACCGCGCAGCAGCCCGAGCGCAGCGATGGGTCTCGGTCCCCAGAGCGCGTCACGCACCATTCGGTCGGCTCGGAAGCTCCGCTGCATGCGTCGTGCGGTTAGCAGCACGACGAGACTGATCGCCAGCCTCCCGAGGGCGACCCGGCTCGTTCGCCTTTTCCAGCTTGGCGGCGTCGACCCCGCGCGTCGGCCGAGGTAGTAGCCGACGCATGTTGCCATCGCGAGAGCCGCGATTCCCGCAAGCACCGTCATGGTGATGAGCGTTTCGCGTCATCGTCGCGGCGAGGTCACGCGGGAGACACACCTTGGCCACTACCTGCGGCCGACATGTGAGGCGCTATCCGAGCTCGCTCACGACATAAACGGCGACATAGCCGATGGGGATGCCGGTCCAGGTGGCGACGCACTTGCGCGCTGCCAGCTCCACCGCGCCCCGACGGCTGGTACGGGCGACCCTGCCGATCTCGGGGATACGAATCAGCCAGCCGTCGGCGTCGCGTGTGACTTCGATATCGAAGCACTGGCCGACGACCGTTGGACACTTCACGCGGGGAGCGACCCGCGACGCGCGGGCGCTGCGCAACATTTGCGGGCGCAGCAGGCTGGGCTGAGTGGGCATGGCTGCTTTCGGAGAGTCGCAATCGAATCGCGGGCAAGATTAGTGCGCATCGAGGCGAAAACCTAATCGGTCGGCAGGATGACGCGTGCCTGAGGCGCAGTCTCTACCAAGTCGTTGCCTGGACTTAATGTTTGAGTTCGAGTGAGCGCGGACGGTGGCTATGGGCCCGGCTCGTACGCGGTGCCCGGGCAACTCCCCTACGGAACCTACGTTGCCCACGCCGAACCCAGCGACTATTCGGCGGCCTGCACCTTCACCACGTGGGCCGGCGACGGGAAATTGGTCGTTCCCGAAAGCGGGATTCGAACGAACCCGGTTATCGCACAATTTCGGGCACCCGCGCTGGCGAAGCTCCTCACCCACGGTTGCACGCCGTGGACGAAGGGCGCCGAGCTTTGGGAGTCGCCGGATGTGCTTGCTAGTCCGGTCGGCTCGGCGGAAACTCGGCACGCTTCTTGATGGCCTCCCGATAGGCATATACCCGACCCGCGACTGTCCCGAGCACTGCGGTGGTGCAACCGCTGCGCCCGTATGCGGCGACGAACTCCCAGGCGTCCGGATCGCCTTCGATGATCTCGACGGCGTCGTAATCACCTGGCACACCAAGCATTTGCAGCTTGACATCGTATTGATCCGACCAGAAATACGGCAGCTCGTCGTAGGCCTCGGCGCACTGCGGCCCCGCCAACAATGTCCGCGCCGCGGCCGCGCCCTGACGGCCCGCGTCCTCCCAGTGCTCGGTACGCAGGTGGCGTTCGTACAGCGGGTGCCACCAGCGCGCGACATCACCGGCGGCGACGACCGGGACATCCGGGCTGCTGCCCTCCGCGGCACCGGTGGCATCGCACACCACCCCGTCGTCGAGACGCAATCCGGAGCCGGCCAGCCAGCCGGTCGCCGGGGTCACCCCGAGGCCGACGATGACCAGGTCGGCCGGAACCTGCGAGCCATCGGTGAGTCGAACCCCCTCCACCTGACGGTCACCGACGAACGCGTCGACGCCTACGCCGACCCGCAGGTCCACGCCATGCCGACGATGCAGTTCGGCCCAGCGCGGCGCCAGTTCCTTGCCCAGCGCGGCCAGTAGCGGGCTGGTGGCCTTCTCGATGAGCACCACGTCCAGGCCCAGCGTCCGGCAACTCGCCGCGACTTCGGCACCGATGAACCCGCCTCCGACCACGACGACCCGCGGACGCGAGCCCAATCGTTTCCGGATGGCCAGACAGTCGTCGACCGAGCGCAACATCAGGACCCCGTCGGGGACGGGTCCGCCCGGCCATTCGCGGGGGACCGCACCACTGGCAATCACCAGCCCATCGAATTGCAGCGATAGATCCTGGCTTTCGTCGCGCAGGTGGACGGTGCGCGAGGACAGGTCGAGCTTGATCGCCGAGGCGCCGCGCAGCACCCGCGCCTCCATGTCGAATTGGGGCGCGAGGTCGACACCGGCCCGGTGCACCTGGCCGGTGAGCAGCTTCTTGGACAGCGGCGGCCGGTGGTAAGGGGCGTGCCGCTCGGCACCCACGATGGTCAGGCCACCGTCGTAGCCATCCTGGCGCATGGCCTCCGCCGCGCGCGTCCCCGCCACGCCGGCGCCGACGACGACAACGTCCCTGAGCTGACGACTCGGCATCGGATCACTCCTTTACCGTGATCGCCTGGGTGGGGCACGAAACCTCGGCGCCGATCAACTGCTGGCGCAGTTCCTCCGACGGCTCCGGTTGGAGCACGTGAAGGCCGTCTTCTCGTACGTCGAACACCTCGTGGCAGATGCTCATGCAAACGCCGTTGCCATCGCAGGTGTCGAGATCCACCGAAACCTTCATCGAACCTCGGCCTTTCCTGATCCGTTGCCGGAAGTCTCGATCCCTTGAGATTGGTCCGGTGACTTTCCTTGGGACCGTGCTCGCTCCCGGGCTGCTTTCGCCACCGGCGAGTAGTTCAGGTAGTCGACCGCCATCTGGGTGGACGCCTCGTCGTTCGGATGATGGCTGGGCCGCATGTACCGGACGGGCGTCGTCACGAGAAGCTTCCATGGGCCGGGCAACCGGTACTCGCGGGCGGCCCACAGCCAGTCCCGCCACCGCCACTTGCGATCGATGGTCGGGTCGTGGGCCATCAGGTAGCGGGCTCCCGCAACCCACCAGCCGATGAACAGCGGCGCGGTGAATAACATCGAGAACGCCCTGATCCAGTAGTTTCCGCAGACGTGCTGGTAGACGTCGAACACCAGCGAGCGGTGCTCGACCTCCTCGGCGCCGTGCCAGCGCAGCAGATCGAGCATCATGGCGTCGGCCCTCGCGTAATCCAGGCCCCGGTTCGTCAGCACCCACTGACCCAGCATCGCGGTGAAATGTTCCAGCGCGGCCACGTCGGCCAGACGCCGATACAGCCACCACCGCCGCAGCGCGGGCGGAAACCACTTGGGCGGATCACCCAGGGTCAGCGACAGCAGTTTCCCGAGCCGATCGGTGTAGGGCTTGGTGTCGATGCCCTGCTCGGCCAGGTGGTCGAGCACCACCTGGTGCGCCCAGGCGTGCCAGGACTCCTGCTGGATGAACGGCTTGATCGCCGCCTCCAACTCCGGATCGTCGACCAGCGACGACGCTTCGAGGACCGCCTTGATGAAGTGCCGCTCCCCCTCGGGCAGCAACAGATGCAGGACGTTGATCATGTGCGTCGAGAACGGGTCGTCGGGCACCCAGTGCAGCGGCGTCTCGGACCAGTCGAACCGGACCATCCGGCGGTACTTCGGATGTCCCTCGTGGTGAAGTTGGACCTCGGGCATCAGATGCTCCTCCCGCCGACCGAACGTGCTCAGTCGGTCACTTCCTTCTCCGTCGAAAGAAAAAGTCGACTCGCGATCGAACCGCACAGCAGGCGCCGGTTCGTTGCGAACAGCCGTTCACTGAGCGGCGTACCCGCACCAGTGGCCGGTTATGCGTACCCGCGCTGCTCGGATTCTGTGAGTTCGCTGCTGAGTTGGAGACGTGTTGGGAAGCGATTCGACGACGCCCCAATGCGTCCGGATCGCGGATGACCGTACGCGCGGCCCTGCCGCGGCGCGTCACCCACGAGACACAGCGCAGCGGAGAAGGTCCCCGAGTGCCGGCATACGCGAAGCGTGGAATCACTGTTTAGGTCATATGCGCTGGCGATCCCAGCCCAGGTATTAACAGAGTGCCAAAAAATCTTGATAGCACCTTTGACATGGGCTTATGCACAACGCAGCGCGGGAGTAGGGTACGTATCCAGCACCACAGGCGCGAACCATCCACGCCCCAGAGCGGCAACCTCCCCGGGGGCGCGGGGTGAGTGCTCCTACGTGTGAGAGCGGCCGGCCCTGGGGACACCCACCGCCATTCCACGAAAAGGAGTCCTAGCTGATGACTACCTACCCGACTACGAGTCCTGCCCGCCCCGTTCCGGTGCGATGGCTTGCGCGTGCCACGTTATTCATCGCGGCGCTTGGGCTCGCCGCCAGCGCCTTCGCACAACCTGCCGTCGCGCGCGCTGACTACAGAGAGGGCGACTTCGAAGCCTGTATGAACCGGAATATGCCCACGGACTACTGCTGCGAACACGCTGGTGGCGTGATGCGCACCGGCGCGTGCATCGATCCAGCCACGCTCAGGGTGCAGGGCCCGGGCGGACAAGGGACGACGCCGCCGACCCTGCACCGGCCACCCGGGGTCGTTGCCCCGCCGCCGACCGCGGTAATGCCGCCGAATTGACGCCCGTCGGTCGTGAGGCCGCTGATCCAGCACCATGAGCGGAGTCTCTAATCACGGGCGGGCGTCGGCGGCCCGTCGTTCGCCGTTGTTGTCGCCATGTCCGGACTACCGGCAACCGCCCGCGGTGTAGACACGCTGGGACAATGACCGCGCGAACCTTGGGGAGTCTAGCCCGGTGAAAATAGCCATTGGCCTCGGGTTTTCTCGGTGGAGCTAAGGGGACTCGAACCCCTGCTCTTTCCTGCAGAAATGGCTTGTGAAATGCCCTTTTGTGGACTTAGGGGTTGTTACGCGAGCTGTCCCTGTGCTGGGCATATGCGCTGACGTGTTACGCGGCGTAACGGTGCTGGCGCGTCGAACCATGGTCGCTGGGTTATGAGCTAACCGGTGGCAGTTTCACGTCGATCCCGATGTCTCAAACATCCAGGTCACCGCCAATGGCCGGTCTCTGCCAACACGGTGCATTCCACGCCATATCGGCCGTTGCGCCGCGTTTCGTTCACAAATCCGTTCACAGCCACACACAGGGACCGTGGCGAGACATGGCGTGAGGTCCCGCGTCAGGCCTCGTCGACCTCAGTGATCCAGGAGTTGATCTCGGTGACGGCGGCATCGAGCGACAGCCCGATGCTGGCCGAGGCGGCAGCCCGCTTGTAATCGTGACCCCAGTGGGCGTATCCGGTCACCGTTGGCGGCCACGTCCTTGCCGGCAAACCGAGTTGGCGGGCTTCGTCGGCACGGGCCTGAAACAGAGCCGCACCGGCTGCGTGGATCTCCGCAAGCGTCGGACTTCCGGTCGCGGCTACGAGGTCGCGTAGCAACAGAAGGTCGACGACGTCACGGGCGCGATCGTTGATGGAGTCCGGCGGTTCGTGGGGATCAGAGACCGCGTGTATCTTCTGCCCAATTTGGAAGCGCATGGCAATCCCGACCAGAGCGTCGGGGTCCGGCAGGCCGAACCCACTCAGCGGTGGCGGCTCGATCGCCTCGAAGTCCTGGCCGATACCTGCCTCGTCCGATGAGACCTCGAACTGGATGCGCCTCCAGGTGACGCCGCGGAACTCAATGACGACGTCGAACCGACGCGGCTTGATGATCTTGGTGGGCACGTCGACGACCTCGACCTCGCCCCGGCGCAGCGTGAGGGGCCCCCACGGCTCAGCCAGTGCGTCCTCCAGGACCCGAAAGAACACGTCCAGATCACCACGGATTAGCCCGTCGACGTCCTTGGTGGTTCGGGCGGTGGTGTTCAAGCGGTGCTGGAGCAGGGTGCCGCCCTTGAGGAGGAATAGCTGCCTACCGTCGGCATCAATTGCGCGTTGGACGCACGCGATGGCGACCGACGAGGCGACGAGCCAGCCGAGTCTGCCGCCCTTGGCCTCGGGACCGAGCCTGCCTTCGGCTTGGGCGATCCAGTTGTTCAGAACGGTTGCCGACGCCGGCTGCTTGGCCTTCGGCTTCAGCGTGTGCAGCATGGCGGCCAGCTGGGAGCTGATGCGCTCATCGCTCATGGCGGGTCCCCAACGCCTTGGCCAGCTCGTCACGTTCAGCAGTCTTCAGATAGCCCCGGGCATGTCCCCGGTCGAGGGCCTGCCGGAGCAGATAGGTGGGAGTGCCGTACGCGATGCACTGGGCAACGGCCGTCGCCGGCGTGACGGTGGGAATCTCTTGCCACCAGCCGATCTGCGTTGGCGCGAGATCCTCCCGGTGGATCACGTAGTCTTCACCACCGGTACGGCGCAAGCGTCGGTGCTTGGCGACTGTGACATGGATGCGGTTAGGGTTGACGTCGCTAATGCCGTAGGCGTCCAGCGCGGTCTCGTGGCTCAGGCAGGCCTCCGGCGCCCGGGTCCACAGCACGGCAAGCATGTAGGGGTCGTACTGGCCAACCGGGTACTGCGGGAATCGGTAGACCCCGTGCGCGACGCGGGTCAGCGTGCCCCGCTGCACAAGCATTTGGAGAGCGCCCGTGCCCACATTCAGGTCCGCGGCCTGCTGAGCAGTCACAAACCCGAGCTGTGTAGTCGCCACATCCCACAACTCGTCTCGCGCCAACGGCTTCATAGGCATGGCAAAAGTATAACGGAACCATGACACTATTGACGCAGTAGTCATAGGAGTTCCCGATTCGCTTATTTTCGGGCCAGGTGGATAACCCTCAGCGATCTCCCGGTTGCGAAGATTCCCCGACAGCAGGGCCGATCAGCGCATGACGAAGCGTTACCGGTAACCGGAATTATCCAACGACCTTCCGCCTTCCAGGCGGAGTTCTGGCCTACACCAATGTGTTTCAGCCGGTCAGACCAGACGCGCGACCGGCATTCGGACGTGTTGGATTAGTCGGTCTGGCTCGCTGGCCCCATATTGGCCCCACGAGAAAAGCGCTGCATGGGCTCCCGAAGGTCACACACCTCTCAGCCTGCCGTCGATCGACAGTGGTGATGGGTCAGGTTCGTTTACGTAGACCTGCGGAGGTGTCCACGTTGCGCGAAGTCGGCGACTTCCTTGGTGAGAGGGGCCCAGCGCGAAGGAGTCGATCCTTGATGCCATCGCCTCGGTGAGCAGGTGCTCGGTGAAGAGAAGCCGTGCGACCGGTCGAAGAATGCTGTCGTCGAGATTCAACCCACGAAGCGGTTGCAGAGGGTCGATCGGCCGGGCGAGAAAGGCGGCCTCACCGAGTGTGGAAGTGCCGAAGAGGCCATCAGATAAAGCACGGCGCGTCACTTCGTCAGCAGAGACACCGTTGATCGCGACGCGCATGTTTGCTGATCGTTGCTCTTCAGCCGTAAGCACTAGGCGCTCCTCGTGGCCGATCGTCGAGAGCGTGCGGGTCGACAGCTCAGCGAGTCGGACATTTCGGGCACCGATCGGCGAGGCGAATGGGAGGCTGCCGCCGCGTTGATGGCGGAGACGCACCAACTCCGTATGGACTGCGTCGCTGCGGACCTCTGCTGTGATGGAGATCGTCCTGCCGTCATTGACGATCTCGGTTGCCCGAAATATTGCGCGTCCGACACGTACCCACGGTGCCAGCTCCTCGGCTGCCAGTTCTTCGAGGCGCCGCCGAACCCGCTGTCCAAGGTCTGTCGGGTCACTCCATGAGCTGGTCGTGTATAGATTCCGTACGCCTTGGAGAGATCGCGCTGGGCGCCGTCCATGTCACCCGAGGCTTCGCCGTGCACAAAAAGGCACAGCCGCAGGCCGTTGCGTTCGGCCTCGAGGATTCCGCGTGCGTCGCCGAGTAACCGTCGGGCATTCGCACTCCGTAACGTCGCCCCCACATGCCGACATAGACGTCCGAGCTGCGCAACCCAGCCAGATATGCCTGTTCAGCGGAAACGTCCTGCGGGCCCAGGTCCTCGAACATTACGGGTGTGGCGCCAACCGTCTCGATCGCGGTACGCGCCGCCGACCGCTCCGCGGGCACGTCGGTTATGAGGCTGGAGACGAATACGCGCCGGCCGCTCGCCTGCAGGTGTCGGCCAGCGTGTATCCGACGCCGGTCTGCTGAAGGCCGTCGTAGCAGTAGCTGATCATGCCGAGCAGCGGCGGCTGATCCTTGCGGTTCGAATGGTTTCGGGCCTGTCCGACAACGTGGTCCATTTTGTTCCGCAGCTGGCTGGCGATCTCGTACTTGGTCTGGAACTGAGTGGCCGCCGCAGTCGGGTATGCGAGGGCTTGCAGAACCTGCCGGGCAACGTGGATGCAGTCGACGATGGTCCAGGCGTCGGTGAACATTCGCACGCGGGCACTGCGATTCATGGATCGCGCGGCCTGGTCGCCGTGGGTTAGAGCGGTGAGTCTGATTGCGTCGTAGCTAGTTTCGACGGCGTCCGCGCAATAAACCAAGGTCTCGATGAGCACGGCCTGCTCGGGCGCGATGCCTGTTGGGAGTTGCCGCAAGAAGGCGTCGTCCGCGAGCATCGGCTAGAGCTCTAGCGGCAATCTGAGCAGAGAGGGTTTCAGGTTTTCCGGAGCAGCACCCCAGTCGACCGCGAGCCGATTGAACCGTTGCCCGGCGCCCTCGACGCTGACATGCACGGACTTGTGTATCGCTCCATCGGCCGGGCGAGCCACTTCGAGGAGGAACACATGTGTCGGTTCTTGGGGCGGCTGCTGCCCTTGAGCCAGCATTGAGCCCATGTCCACGACACCGCCTTCGCCGGTGCCACTGAGCATCTTCACCGCGACCACCCTATCGGCACCGGGCGGTGGGCGCCCTCAGCCGTGAGCGAACACGGTGACCGCTGGTCAGCCAAACTGTTTAACGACGCGCTCACGTCGCCACGACGATGTCAGCGACGTGGTCAGGTAGCGTTTCGATCGCCCCGCTGTCGATGGCGAGCCTTTTGAGATTGCGCCACAAGCGGTGTCGAACGTCCGGACCGCTTTGATTCCAGAGGTTGGAGAGTCTCTCTTCAAGAGGCTCGATTTGACCGGGCCGCTGTGTGCGGACTTTCCTTGCGGGGAAATCGGTTTCGGGAAGTATGCGGTCGTGCGGAATCGCCTGGATCAGCGTGTCGTGCATCGCGTTGTTCACCGAGAAATACAGATTCATTTCGAGTGCGCGGGACAGATCAGGCGGGTCGCCTGTGAACCAGTGCAGTATCACCCCGGGATGCCTCCGGTGTTCAATTTCATCGAGAACCGCCGTTGCTCGCCCCGTGCCGTGCACAGAGATCAGCACTGGTTGATCCCTGCACGCCGCGAGGATGTCGGTGAAGACGCGTCGGCAGTCGTCAAGTGGGGTGCGGCGGTCTAAACCGACTTCTCCGATTAAGGCGAAATGTGGGAGTAGCGCGCGGAGGCGGTCCGGGTCGTAGGCGGCGAGTGCGCCGGGGACGGCCGGATGGACTCCGATTCCCCAAACGAGCTTCTCGTCTTGACGTTTGGTGACCAGTTCGGCTTCGTCGAGGTCGCGGGTTACCGCGAAGACGGTCGCTTCCCCGAGCGCGGCGAGTTGGCGTTGTGTGACATCGGGTGCGATGTGGGCGTGGCAATCGAGTGCGGGCAGTTGGTGGGTTGTTTTCATGGCAGTGCCAGCATGGCGAGTTCGTCGAGACCGCGCTGTACCAAGTGCTCGGCGCGGTCGAGGTCGTATCCGGGCGGCCAGGTCCCCGCATCGATCGCGTCGGGATCGACACCGCTGGCGATAGCGTATTTGACGGCTTCGATGTCTCCGCGGCGCGCCTCGATGAGTTTGTGCCGTTGGTCTTGGGCGATGTTGTCGAATACGTAGGTGGTGCCGTCAGGGACGTCGGCTTTGAGGAATGTCGCCCTACGCACCATGCACGGGACACACAGTCCGCAGTTGAAGGAAGGCGGGGCTCCGAACCACCGGCCGTCGAGCTTGCTGCACGATAAGGTGTGCGCGGCGGCCGTCTGCCACCCGTCGGGCGGTGCGCTACCTGCTAGAGCAGCCATCAACTCCCCCTTCGTCATCCACTCGTACGGGTTCTCGACGGCCACGTCGATGTTCAGCGTCCGGAGGATGCCGGCAAATCGGTGCAACGTCTCCGGGTGGGTGGAGCGGGTGGAGAGTGCGCCGCCACGATTCGGGCGCAACGGGAGATTGATACTGGTGTAACCGTTCTCGGGGATCACCACCGTTCGGGCGCCCAGGCCGGTAGCGACGGCGACACCGAGGCTCATGAACATCAATGCGCGGCTGCGGCTTGACCCCTCGATGCGCGGTCCCGCCTGCGTCAGCGCGACGCGGGTGTAGGACGGCGGGGGGCTGAAAGAGCGTGCGAGCCATAGCCAGGCGCGTTGTTGCGCGGCACGTACGGCCGTAGCGGAGTCCTTGTGCCCTGTCAAAGAAGGTGTGGGACCGGATTGCAAGAGCTGCACCGCTCCCATGAAGGAATCCAATCCTCCACTCAGTAGGCTGACCGGCCGGTCGTGGCTTTCGCTTGGCCAGCGGTCCGGCAAGACAATTGCCGGCGCGGGGGTAGTAGTTACGTCCCACACGTCTCCGGTCAGCCATCCGAGGAGGTCGGCGACCGCGTCGAGCACGTCGTCGCTCCACGCGTCGGGATCTAGCACTCCCACCCTGAGCGCTAGGTCGCGGCTAAATCGCACACCGCGCGCGGTGTTGCGGTCGGCCATGTAAGCACCCGCCGTCACATGCACCAGGTCGGCGACGCGCCCCGTGGTGGCGGACAGCGGCACGAGATTCCAGGCTAGGTCGGAGGTGACCGTCGACGTGGCGCCTTTCGGGCGGGTGGGCCATTCCAAGACGGTGTAGCCCGCCGCTGTGATGTCTGCAGCTCCCTTCGGTCGCACAAGATGGGCGCTGCTGGTCATGCTCGGCCTCGTAGGAGACGCAGGACGTCGGCCGACATCTGGCGGGCGAGTTGATGGAGCTGGCCGGTCGACACCTGGCCGTAGCGGGCCAGGTCGAGGCCCGCGATTTTGGCTTTGACCCACTGCCGCAGACCTTTTTCCCGCTGTCGCGATTGCGCGACGGAGGTGGCGTTGGTCAGGATCTGGTCGCGCAGTTCGATGAGGCCCAAGCGGATCGACAGTTCGCCGATGAAGTCCCGCACCGCCTCCACCGGGGACAATGCGGCGGCCTCTGCGTTGCCGGAAACCAGTGCTTTGATCTGTGCCAGGGATGCTTCCCGCATCGCCTGTTCGTCGGGGTGCCCTGCCTGGCCGATGGCGACGTCGAGGATGCGCGCGCAGCGCATCCGTGGGGTGAGTGTGTCCAGTTCGTCGAGGGTGAGCCCGTATTCGGCGAGGGCGTTGGCGTCACGGTCCCGGTACGCGGCGGCCGCGCCGATTGCGGCGCCGCCGCGCCCGGCCTGCGAGGTGATGCGCCGTCCCCCTACCGAACCGCCACCGCGCGGCCCCACTCCGCCGCCGCCTCCGCCCGAACCCCCGCCCCCGCGGCCCCCGCCGCGACGCGCAAGCACCGACCCGAGTGCCACGGGGGGAACCCTGCGTCGACGGGCGTCGGTGTCCTCACCGAGGAGGGCCGAAGCGATCGCCGAGGTGAGCGCGTCGTATGCGGCTCCGCCGTCGTCGGCGCCCGTCCCGCTCTCGGTTGTCTGGTCTGCCGCACCGCCGGAGCTTTCGCTGGCACCGTCACCGCCGGACGGGGGACCCAGCCCGCCCCATTCCTCACGAACGCGTTTCCACGCGCTCGAGTCGCTGCCGCCGTACGCCCCGCAAGTGCCCATCTAGTTTTCGAGTTCCATGCGAGCCGCATTGCGGACCATCTCGTCGACACCGTCGACTTCCGCGAGGCGGCTGATAATGCCGGCGTAGTGGGCCTTGAGCGGCGAAGCACTCATCATGGGCGGCACTCCGGGACCCAAACGACGCAGCGCCTGATCCGCGGCGCTCGTGACGAGGTCCACCAGACTTGGCGTCGCGTCGGCCCACTTGATCGCCATTTCGATGAGCACGTCGACGTCGGGAAGCCGCCGGGACTGCTGCAGTGCGAATTCCATTGCGGCACGCTGCTCGGACTCGCTGAGCTGAATGATTTCGGATAGCGCGGCGTTGCGCGCAGCCTCCCCCTCACCGAGCAGCGTGCTTATCAGCCGAATGACGTCGTCACTCACCTGCTCTCCGGTTCCCACATTGATGAGCGCTGCCGCCAGGTCCAGGTAACGGTCGAGGCTTTTCGTCGCCAGGGAAGGCGGCGCCGCGGCCCAGTCACGGGTCTCCGCGGCGATGCCGTCGGGCTTGTCGGCGTCAGTGCCGGTACCGGCGGCCCACAGTTCCCATGCGCTGAGAAGGTCAGCGCGTTGCGCCGGTGGGGTGGAGGCCAATGTTTGAAACGACGAGCGGTACAGGTCCTCGAGCAGCAACATCTTGATCAACACAGCGGGTTCGATGTCGACGGCGCGCGATTTCGCCGCCAGCTGACGCACCCCAAAGGCGTTGAGGAAGCGCTTGATCTGGCGGGGGTTGGCCAGCCTGTCCGCCGACAGCCCCTGCGCCAGTTGTGTTGCCAGCGCCAACGTAGTCTCCGCCGGGCTCCACGCCAGCCCACCGAGATCACCTAGAAGGGGTAGCAGACCATCTTTTCGGCGGACGGCGCATTGATCGGCGAGCGCGAGAAGTGCCTCAGGTGTTGCCGCCTCAGCTGCGGCCAGGAGCAGACCGGTGTAAGCCTCCGCATCCGACGGCGCCAGCCGGGGCAACGACACAGGGATTTGAATGATCTTCTCGAGGTACCGGACCGCGAAGGCGTTGCTGCGGTTGGTTTCACCGAGGCTGACCGCGATCGATTCGCGTACCATCTCCTGGTCGGCGGCGATCACGAAAACCATCTTGGGCACGGCCAGGAACAGCTTGATCGCCTCCAACGTCGCCATGACCGCCGGCGGCAGACAACGATCCAGATCGTCGACGAGCACCACGACCCGCTGTACATAGGGCAACCCGTCGATGAGGCTGGCGAACTGATCCTTAAATCCGGCCATCGATCGGTCATCTGTGCGCCCGCGCGGGGTGAAGGCTTCAATGAGTTCGTCGACCTTCCACTGCATCGTCAACGCACCCTTGCCCAGGGTCAATCCGATGCGCGCCCAGCTCAAGCGCTTGACCAGGTCCTTCACCGCTCCCGTAACGGTTCCCATCTCGTTGAAACGGGCCGCGACCTGATCGAGAACCTCGACGATCAGATCACCGCGTACGTCGTCATGGTTGTCGTACTGCCATGGATCGGCGCGGACCACCAGATACTGGGGCTGCTCGCTCAGCTCTTCCTCAAGCAGATTCAGCACCGTCGACTTCCCCCCACCCCAAGGGCTGTGAACACCGATGGCCAACGGATCGATGTCCGGTGTACCGATTGCCGCGATGATCGGCGCCACGACGGCATCGAAACCGAGGAAGTCCACGAGACTCGGGTTGTCATCCCACAACTGCAACCGCAACTCATCGGCTGTCACTGTCCGCCCCTCACGGATTTATCCATAGGTGCAAGTGTGCTTGAAATGGCCACACCCGGCGTGTGAACCGGTATACGTGTCTATCTATTGCCCGCGCAACGCGGCGCGCATCGGGCAACACGACATCGGTCATCGTTCAACCCAGATGTCGTCCTCGTCACCGACGTCGGCGGCACCCTTATCAGCCATCCCATCACCATCGGGTCCAACAATTCCGTTCCAAGCACGCGAAGCACGCGAGGCGCGCTGGCGGGCGGACGCTGATGCCCTTGAAGGCCGGAGCCGAGAGTGGGAATTGCAGGCAGTCTGGTCGCCCTGCCGTCCCCGGGGACAGGGCATGAAGGGCTCGCGCGCAGACGCTTTCGGCCGGGGAGTCACCCATTGTTCGGCAGCCGCGCTGTACGGGGCATCGCTCAATAGTTCAGACCGGGCCGGCTCCCGCCGGTCTACGGGTCTCGATGGATGGTCGCCAGGCGGGGCTACCTGCGGGAGCATACGAATACGTTTCTCGGCCGACAGGATTGGTTGTCGCAGTCACGACACCGTGGGCCACGCCGGGGCGTTCTGATCGGCCCCGTGTCGGGTCGTCGCCGTCGCGCGACCGACTCGCCGCCGCCCCCGAGCTCGTCCTCCTCGGTGGGGGCGAATCCGATAGAGCGGTCGAACATCTCCCCGTTGGCGCGGAACCGACCGGCCTGGCGTCGAACTTCAAACTCCAAGCAGCGGAGTAGTGACTTTCACTGGCCGAGCACTTGACATTTCGCGACACCGTCATGGACAACCGCTGTTATCCATGATCGAACAGCTCCAGAACGGATGGCCAACGCCCTCCTACTTGGTGTCAGCGGTCACATATTTCCCCACCTCGGCTGTGACGTAATTCCCTTGGCACTGGCCGGATCTCGGCTCACCTTGAACCTCGGCACGATCCAACCGAACACAATTCTGACCAGCCTGGATCTGCGCCATAGCGTGGCTTGAGCGAGTTCCCGCGGCGGCGCCGCGCTGCGGAGGCGACCAGGAGCAGTAGCCCGCAGAGGCGCGCCGTCGCAGGAACGGCGCGATGTGTCGGTGCCGGACGCTCACGTTGGCATCCACCACACCAATGGGGTCCCCACACATCGCTTTTCACGCAGGGCCAGCGCCGACCTCAAACCGTTGCCGGAGGGCGATGGGCCATGCGGCGATCACGGCGACCGCCGACACCCACGCCGACGAGCAATTCGACAGCATTGCCGTGCGTCTGACTCGCTGGTTGACCTTCCGTCAGACAGCAACCAGGTCGTGCGGCCCCAACCTGGCCCCATATGGCCTTACCTTGCCCCCCTCGGGGCGCAGTCTTGCCCTTGGCCACCGGCACTTCACCTCACCAACTGGTGCGCCACGCTGGCCCGCGATATCCGGGCCGTGAAGGATGCTAATCGACGCGATCCCGGCCCCGCCCGAACGCTGGTAGTAAGCGGCCGCGGTCGGGGGTCGGTGCCACGCGAGTGCTCCGACCGCACTGGCGATCCAGAAGGCGCAATGACCAACGGCGAAAGCAATTCGAGATGGTCGCGCAAGTCGCCGAGGGGGCGACGACACAGCGATGAGTTTCAAGGGTTCGGATTCTCGATCGTCGGGTCAAGGAGGTAGCAGAGCCCTGGGAACGGGAAGTAATTGCCTTCGCCTTGGTGGTCGTCGGGGTGATTCCACATGGACACGAGATCGATCAGGTAGAGGTACGCGGAGCGGGTGACCTGCAGCGCGACGACCGTAGAGTTCACCAGGTCCATTAGGTCGACGCTGCTGCGGGAATCCTCGGTGACGCCCGTCGCGGAGAGCAGTGCTGCGTGGACAATGCGGTGCGTGCCGGCGTTCCGAAGGGCTTGTGATGCCTCGTACATTCCGTTCTTGCCTATATCGGAGGCAAGTTCTGCGAGCGCGAGGTTGGGCATCGCACGCCCTGGCGCCTTGACCAGCGACGTCCGCAGCTCTCCGGTCTTGGAAGCCCAGAATTCCCCGGATGTGACTCGCTTCGGGATGTCGCCGACGGCGAAATGTTCGTTGGCGACCACGGCGGTCTTGTCGAGTACATCAAGTGCAGACCGCTGGGCCAGTAAGAGTTTGGAGTACTGGATTCCGTACAGGGAGTGGTCGAGCGTCTCGACATAGAGGCCGGAGTCATCCTCGGTCTGTTGTAATCCATCGCCCAGCTGCAGCTGCGCGTCGAATGCGAGTCTGCGGGAGACCAGGAAGTCGGATTTCAAGACGTTCATTGCCGCGCAAATCGGCGAGTTCATCTCCTCGGGGCTCGTACCGTACAAGGTCTCGATGGTGGCGCTGTCCCACCTGACGCCATCCGTGCCAAGGCCTTCAACTGCCGGCGAGAGCGCCAGCCGGTGCTGGGCGACCTATCGGCGGTACTCCCCGTCGGCATCAGCCAACCATCGGCCTGAGATTCTGCTGTCGTTCGGTTTCGTGCCGAAGTTGGCGAACCAGGTTCGCTCAGACGCAACTGTTGTACTCTGCCGCCATCGTCGGTTTATTGACCGAGTTCGCCAAGCGGACGGACACCGCCTTAAGCGTCCGAGATCTGATCCCACGACAATCCGCCAAGCAGGCTTTCCGCATTGCGGCTTCGATAGTCGTCTGCGCGATGCGGCGGGCCTCCACCGCGGCATCGACTAGCACTCCAACTCTGATCGTAATGCCACGTAGTGCAACACGTTTGATGGCACAGTTCGAGCCCTGGGGGCGGCTGTAATGCGCGCTGTGTGCTCGCTGCGTTGGGCGACAAGCTGGCGTGCTGAACGGTATAGATCGGTGCCGGCCGGTTGCCTACTGGGCCTGCGGGTGGCTGGACACGCTGATGCGGCCGTAGATATTCCGCAAGATCGGCTCGCTGTCACTTCCAGCATATCCGTGAATCCAGGCCTGTATCGGCGCCGCCAACTCGCACGGCAGCTCGGCGTCAGCATTTGCGTAGAAGGTTAGTACGTCCTTGATAGCGCTATCATGCTCTCCGGCACCAATTTTCGCGCACAACCATGCACGAAGGACTGGGTCCAGGAACTCGGTTGCCGAGTCGGCCAATGCCCAGGCGAGGGCCCTTCATCGACTCTGGTCATAGAACTACCCCCAGCTCTGGATTGTGGTTGTGCCCCGGTGGTGGCAGGCGTCGCGGGTATACGATCAGCGCGGCGCAGGTGCGCTGAAGCGGTTCGGGCCAACACCTTGCTCCCCTACTGTCCGATGCAGATCACTGTGCAATTCGGTGCCTGCGAGGCGGGCGATTGAGACGCCCCCGTCGGGGGATTTGCGATTCCAGGCGGCCCGAAGTCCATCAGTGGGGTCTGGGCCAGGGGGTCGGTGGAAGGCGGGCCGTGCACGTTGATCGGCAGCCCCGGTCCGAGTCCTCGTGGATTTTCCAGGTGCGGATCACCGAGTGGGGGCGCTGGCCCGGTCACCGGTGGTAGCTCTAGTGGGACAACGCCGGTGGCATACGCCGCGGCCCAGCCCAACACATTTCGGGCATAGGGCATCGAGTTGTTGTAGCGCAAGAGCGCTGCCATCACCGCGGACGGGTCGCGCAAGTTCAGCCCGCCGCTGCAGAGATACCGCGCGGCGGCCAGCGTTGAGTCGTAAAGGTTCTGGGGTCGGTAGCGCCGTCGCCGTCGCCGTCGGCGGCGTAACGCGCCCAAGTGCCCGGGCAGAAACTGCATCGGGCCCATTGCCCGCACGTAGCTAACTTGACCGCCGGCACTGCTTTGAGCGATGACCTCGTTTCCGGGCAGCGCGCCATCCAGTGCAGGTCCATAGATCGGCCGTACCAAAGTGCCGTGGGCATCGGTCGCACCACCGTTGGCGTGCCCAGATTCGATGCGTCCGATACCGGCCAACAGATTCCAGCTGATCCCGCAGCCGGGATCGAGACACCGCCATTTTTGCTCGGCGTTACGATAAGCAGCCAAGGCCATTGACGGAATGCCCACGAGGCTAGGGGAATTCACCACCCCGGCTTGGGGCGGAGCCGACGTGGTGGCCGCCGCGATATGGAGGCTGGCTGGTTGCCGAGCGATTGCGACCACGGCCGGCCCAGACACCTCACTGTCAGCGGCCGCGACAACTGCCACCGAAGTAATGGCAACACGGGGCAACGACGGAACGGGCGGCGGCATTGGGCGCACCGTGCCGCTCACAGCACACGCAAACACCAACGGGGCGATCGCCGCGACGCTCCACGCTGGATTCCGCGCCATCGCAACGACTCGCTGGCCGACAGTCGTATGGGGCCGCTGGCTGACCCCCCAAACTGCCAGGGCCGTAAGCGATCTGCACACCACATCTGACTCATTTGCATGTGTACTGCGACGGTGGCGTGCCATTTTCTTGCACTACCTGGATTGGGTGGGGATGGATGCGGTGTCGGCGTCGTCGTTGTGATGGCGGCCGGTGGCGGCGTCGTAGTCGTGGGCGGGTTGTCCGCCGTTCTGCTCGAACGACGTGAGGATCGCTTCCTGAGCGTTCTTGGGCAGCAGGTGCAGGTTCTCCCGCACCCGGGCCTGACGGCGGGCAGCGGCCTTGCGCTCGGGCATACCCGGAGTGGCGCTGATCTGCGGCGGAACACCCTCGATCTCCTCGACACCACCGTCGTGGTGGCCGGCCTCCAAGTGGGCCTGCTCCTCGGCCATGGGCCTCGTCCTTTTCCTCACTCATACCGATCGGGCCGATACGACGACCGTTGAGGAACTGTCGCACTACCGGCTCATCGCTGGTCAACAACACCTCGCGGGGGCCGAACATGACCAGCTTGCGGCGAAACAGCATGCCCATGTTGTCGGGCACGTGCGGGCGATGTTGATGTTGTGCGCTGACGATCAAGATCGTGCAGTCAATCTGGGCGTTAATGTCAATCAGCAGCTCGCTCAGGTAGGCCGTACGGACCGGGTCCAGACCCGAGTCCGGCTCGTCACACAGGATGATCTGCGGGTCCAACACCAAGCTGCGGGCCAGGCCGGCACGCTTGCGCATACCACCGGAGATCTCACCGGGGAACTTCTTCTCATCCCCGCCCAGACCCACCATCTCCAGCTTCTCCATGACGATGTCACGGATCTCGCCTTCCTTCTTCTTGATGTGCTCCCGCAAGGGGAGCGCGGTGTTGTCATACAGGTTCATCGACCCGAACAGGGCGCCGTCCTGAAACATCACGCCGAACAGAGTGCGGATGTCGTAAAGCTCCTTGGCCGAGCACTCGGTGATGTCGGTGCCATCCACGATGATCGAACCGCGCTCTGGGCGCAGCAGCCCGATCAGCGACTTCAAAAACAGGGATTTACCGGTACCCGACGGGCCCAGCAACACGCTGACCTCGCCCTCGGGAATCTCCATCGTGACGTCTTCCCAGATTCGCTGGGAGCCGAAGGACTTCGTCAGCCCCTCAACCTGAATACCGATACCTATGCGAAACCCTCCCAACGATGTTCGAAGCTTGGACTTCGCTACGTCACTCGTAAGTCCGCGAAACTCGTTGCATTGTGAATTGGTTGACGTCGATATAGCCCTCGTAGAAGAGGTCCGCGCAGCCTGTCAGGTACTTCATGTAGCGGTGGTAGACGTTAGGCCATTGCATCTCAATGGCATCTCGCTTATTGGCCTGTAGTGCGGCCGCCCACATCCGCAGAGTCCGCACATAGTGTGCCTGCAGTGACTGGATCCGCGTTACCGTGAAACCAGCCTTTGTGGCATGTTTTTCGACAACCGGGATTGTCGGTAGCCAACCGCCCGGGAAGACCTCGGCCAAGATGAATTCTGAGAATGGACGAGTTCGCGTGTCAACCGCAAGTTCAGGTGCCTCAGTTCCTTGAAGGTAGGACGAACGATGGTGTGCAGTAGCATCACGCCGTCTGCCGGCAGTGCTCGATGGGCCATCGTGAAGAAGCGGGAGTAACGTTCCAAACCGAAATGCTCGAACGCACCGATCGAAATGATCCGATCGACGGGCTCATCGAACTGTTCCCAGCCTGCCAGCAATACTCGCTTGGAGCGGGGTGTGTCCATCCGGTCGAACATCTTCTGCACGTGGGCGGCCTGGTTCATGGACAACGTCAAGCCCACAACATTGACGTCGTACCTTTCGACGGCGCGTTTCATGGTTGCGCCCCAGCCGCATCCGACGTCCAGCATCGTCATGCCCGGCTGTAAATGCAGCTTCGATAGCGCTAGGTCAATCTTGGCGATCTGCGCCTCTTCTAGCGTCATATCGTCGCGCTCAAAATATGCGCAACTGTAGGTCTGTGTTGAATCAAGGAACAGACGGAAGAAGTCGTCGGACAGGTCATAATGAGCCTGCACATCCGCAAAATGCGGCATCAGCTGGACGGGCATAGCAGCGGCCTTCCAGTATCTGCGTTCCTCGCAGGCTCCACGGATCGTGAAATTTTTGATGCCGCGGGTTGGTGCACGTCCGCCCGCATCATGAGGGAAACAAGAATCGGTTCAACACTGGAAGCGACGATATCGGCATGCAATTGACTTCCAGTCACCGTCGGGTCGTCATCTGTATACAAGAAGGCAAAGCTAAATCGTCTATCTGACAACGAGATTGGGTAGCCGATTCCTCGCCGAGCGACTGCGACCGTCGCGGGGTTAAGGCAACCGCGAGGAGAATGAGCGCGGACGTGAATCCGGCCTGCCCAGCCTGGGACAGCCACGCCGATCGGCGGCTGAGAGAAGGCTAACGCCGTCATTTCATCCCGACCCTCCGAATGTGGCACTTATGCCAAGTTTACATTTATGGCGTATTGTTGACAAGGTTCCGTCCTAAACAGGCCAAAATTCTGATCAGGTCCTAGGGGAACCTCCTAGGCGACTCTTGCGGCCGCCCCCGTCGCAAGTTGCCACACGTGTGGCCGCGTCTGGCATCGGCTTCACGTAACAGTGCCCGGCTGTCGATCAGAAAACATCTGGAACGACGACGGTCTCGATGACGCAATCAGCCGCACATGAGGGTCGCGCGGGCTGCGTCCAGCGCCGTCGTCATCAGGTTGCCCTGCGCCACCACCTCGTGCACCAGTTTCAAGCGGAGCGCCTCGGCAGCGTCGATTATGCGCGCGGTGAGCATCAGTTCCCGTGCTACTCCGGCCCCGGCGATGTTGGCCAGTAGGTAACTGGTACCCAAGTCCATCGAGCTGACGCCCGTGAACACAGAACCGAACCGCGCATCGTTGGATGCGATGCGGACGTCGCAGTGCAACGCAACCGCCAGCCAATCGCCCACCGCGACGCTGTTGACAGCGGCAATCACCGGGAGCGGCAGCTCGTACAGCCGGGCCAATTGATCGGCGAGTCCCTCGTAGTTGGTGTTGACCGCGCGTTCACCTACCCTGGCCGCCGCCCTGGTCAATAGCTCGCCTTTACTGTGCGGTTCGTCGAGAGCGCAAAGGTCATGCCCGATGCCGGTCAGGATTGCCACTCGAAACTTGCTGCCGCTCAATGCGTCCAACGCGGCCCGCGTGCCGTCAACCAGTGAGTCGTCAGCGGCGTTCAGGAAGTTCCGCGAATTCCAGGTGACGCAGGCGATTTCATCCTCGACAGGCTCCAGCTTCACAGCGGTCATATCGTCAACCGGAAATCATCTGGCAGAGGAGTAACGTGTCGTGGCTGGACCGGAGGATCCTCTGCCAGAGGGGTCGCTTGTCTTCCTATCGGATCTCGGCGGGGGCTGAGTACTGTCAGAAGCCACACCAGCACGCCCGCAACCACATATGGATTGATCAGCCCACCGGGCGCGTCCAAAAGACCTAAACCCAACATGCAGGCCGCCGGCGGCCCTAGGCAATTGGCGAGCACCAAGCATGCCAGGCGCAACAACCTACTGTTGGATAGCTGCGCGGCCCACCAGGCCGCGCCGAGAAGCATCTCCATGACGATCGACATAGCGGTAACGCAAGCTCATCGTCGTGGATTGTTGCGGCGCTGCTTTGACAACGCGGCCGTCGCCTGGTGCACCCCCACCATCGCGGTGATCAGCAGAGCCTTGATCAAGTTCGTCAAACGCGGCGATTGATTTTCACGCATCAGCACCATCTCCCTCATTCTGGTGTGCGGCGCCAGCTTGGTCATCTTGATCGTTGGCTCGGCTCAGGATCCCGGTGCGCCTGCTAATCTCTTGCCAATCTAAGAACGTCACCTACGATAATACTACATATATGCAAAATTGGCAGAAGTGCCGTCAGCAAGGAGACCGCGCGTGAGCCCCGTCCTGAGCGCTATCGTCGAGCCCGATTGGCCAGCACCCGAGGCCATGACCAGCGGTCGGGGGTTACCAATGCCTGCTTGCTTCGGCCGCTTCACCAAAACCTGACGTGCAGGAAAGCTTGCAGGCCACCAACGGCAATGCGGCACAACGGATTCGCCCACAACGTAAGGGTCTACCGAGCGATGATGACACACCCGCGCAATAGCGACCCCGCAGTGTCGGACAATGGCTCCGGCCCCGGGCCGTTCTACCGTCCGACATCTGATGAGGTTGAAGTGTTCTTAGCCGCGGCGCGGCGCGGCCTGCCCGTGCTGCTAAAAGGACCTACCGGATGCGGGAAGACCCGGTTTGTCGAAGCGATGGCACACCGGTTGGGACGAGACCTCGTCACTGTGGCCGGTCACGAGGACCTCACCGCGGCAGACCTTGTCGGTCGCTTCCTGCTCAAAGGCGGTGACACAGTGTGGACCGATGGGCCGCTGACGCGCGCAGTCCGTGACGGGTGCATCTGCTATCTCGACGAGGTCGTGGAGGCCCGCCAAGATACAACAGTCGTGATCCACCCTGTTACCGACCATCGGCGACAGCTTCCGGTTGACCGTCTGGGAGTCGTGCTGGATGCGGCCCCCGGTTTCCAGCTCGTCGTGTCGTACAACCCGGGGTATCAGAGCGTGCTCAAGGATCTAAAGGACTCCACTCGCCAACGCTTCGTGGCAATCGAGCTTGACTTCCCGTCGCCTGACATTGAGACCGAGATCGTGGCATGGGAGGCGGGTGTCGATGCCAACACCGCTGCCGCGTTAGTCGCGATGGGCAACGCCATTCGTGGCATCGAGCGGTCCGTGCTGCGCGAAGTTGCTTCGACCCGCGCCCTTGTCCTAGCCGGGACGCTGGCCGCAGGAGGACTACCGCTAGCCCGGGCTGTCCGGTCGGCTGTGGCGCAGATCCTCTCGGACGATCCCGCGGTGATCGCCGCCATCAGCGAACTCACCGATGCATTCCTGCCCGATGACTAATAGCCGATTGCACCAGGTCCCCGGCCGCATAGAAGAGGAACCAAGCCACTTCCGGCTGCTCGCCGCCGCGCTAGCCGGCCGGTCTGTTGCCGTCGCCCACGTGTTGCCTGGCGAGGACGCCCACACAGACGGGCGGACGATCTTTATCGCTGGAGATTTAGGCCGCGGCGGGCAGCGGAGCCAGGTCATCGTCCAGTCGGCCCTCCTGGGCGGCGGCAGTCTCGCTCCGGCAATCCTCAGGCGTCTGAGGGGGCGACCCAGGACCACGGATCGCTACCTGGCGCTTGAGGGTCGGCGCTTACTGGCCACCCTGCCCGGTCGGCTCGGCCGGTCGATCGACCTATCAAACCCGGGTCCACCCATAACCCGCACGGCTGCGCACTCCCTTGAGGTGGCGTTGGGCCGAACGCCCGTGCCCGCGCCACCTGCATGGTTCGGGCGGATTCGGCCCGGCTGCGTCCTTAGCAGCGCCTCCGAAGACGATGTTGAGGCCCCGCTCCAAAGGTTGTTGCCAAAGACCGAAAACAGCGTTGAAGACGAGCGGCATACCGAGGATGCAAAGGTGCCGGACGGGCGCTTAGGTTCGATGGGAGGCGCCCTGCTGGCGAAGATGCTGGGCAGGGTCCCCGGCCTGGGTCGAGCCAGGGCCGCGGGGCCGGAGGTCCTGGCGACGACGATCCGGCGCATGGGATCCTTGGGTCGGCAAGCCAGGCCATCCCCAATGGCACTGCCAAGCGATCACACCGAACTCCCTGCCTCAACGCGCCTGCTGGGGGGCGCATTACATCCAGAGTGGGACACACACCGCGGGGAGTATAGGCAGTCGTGGTGCCGAGTGCTCGAGGTCGGCATCGACACCTCCCGCGATTTGCGTGACGCAGGCCTGGAGTCCGACCATGTGCTCCGTCGGCGACTTGCCCGCCTCGGCCTGAGTCCGAAGACTCGGCGCGCTCGCCCCAGCGGCGACGACATCGACTTGGACGCGGTAGTTGAATTCGCGACCGACGTGAGGGCAGGTTGGTCGCCGGCCGAACACATTTACCTGGAGCGCCAGAAGCTCGCACGCAACCTGGGCGTACTGATCTTGCTTGACGCCTCTGGATCGGCCACCGACCTCGACCCGATGGGTCGATCCGTCCACCAACACCAGCGGCGGGCGACGGCCACCCTCACCGCGACCCTTGAGGAGCTCGGCGACCGCGTCGCCGTCTACGGGTTTCGATCATACGGCCGAACGGCGGTTCACCTGATCCCCATCAAGCGCTTCTCCGAGCGGTTCGGCGCGGCCGGGCGGTCGGGAATAAACCGGCTTCAGCCAGCCGGCTTCACCCGCCTCGGCGCTGCGATTCGGCACTCTGGGGAAATCTTAAAGACCGGCGCGGGCACACCCTATCGACTCCTCATCGTGCTGTCGGACGGCTTCCCGTACGACGAAGGCTACGAAGCCCGTTACGCGGAGAACGACACCGCACGCGCCCTGGCCGAGCTTCGCGACGACGGCATGGCATCCCTTTGCCTCTCGATAGGAGCAGCGACCTCAGCGGACGCGCTCGACAGGGTTTTCGGACCTGCCAGACACGCGCACGCACCCGCGCTAGCCGACCTCAGCCCGCGGATGGACGAATTGTTCCTCGCCGCACTGCGTGAACTTGCCGCGCCATCCCCGTCCCGCCGGCGAAGGCATGGTTAGCGAGGGCCTACATTGAAAAGCTGCGTCGTAGACTCCGCCCGAGAAGCCAAAGTGGTTGCTGCGGCCTTCACATGTCGGCGATCGCGAATGGGACACGTCAGTGCCTCACCCGCCCGCCGCTGCTCGTAACGAACGAGCCCAACGGTCTTTCGCCGCAAGCATAATACCGCGGCTCAACACCGCCCTTGTGTAGAACGTCGCCTGATGACGGTGGTGCCTAGTGCCGGTAATTGCATCGGGCGCAGTGGGATTCCCAATCTATGAGCCCCCTTCGCCGCTGGGCCTACCTGCCGTTTACTAGCTCGCGCATTGGTAGGTCGCTGGTGCGGCCAGGCATCCGGTAGCCCGGGCTACCCGGGCAGGGTCCGTAGCGGGTTCCCTCCACACCGGGAGCGTCACACCGGCCGTTGATGATGTGGGCCGGTGCTTGGTGCACGGTGACATAGGGCGTCAGGACTACTGGTGCGTTTCCGACAACGACGATGATTGCCTGACACGCCGCGTAGAGCGCCAGCAACGATATGGCCTTTCGCACTCGCGGCGAGTGGCCTTCAAGGCCCCGCTCCACGATTGTCTGGCCACGGTCATCTTTGAAGATCCGGATCGACATGACCAATCCGAAGTACACGGCGGTGACCGCTATCGCGAACGCCGCCTCCCTTGCGCCCCCGCCGAAGTCCAACGTTAACGCCTCCGGCGACGCGTACGTCCAAAGCTTCATGGGCAGCATTAGGCAGGACTCCAATACGAGATCGACGAGGAATCCGCACAGCAGCACCAAACCGAAGAGTTGCCTGTTGGACAGGTGCGGCCAGCGACCTCGAGCCCAAGTGATGGCTCGACCAAAGACCATCGCCATCCCCAAGAAGCAAAAGGTCTCCAAAAACCAGGTGAATAGCAAAGGATCGGGCAGGCTGTTGAGGTCTGGATTGGCCACGAAGGGCAGGTGCCCTGCCACGTAATTCAGATTGATCCAGTTCGAGCTGGGAAACCACATCGGCGCATAAAAGTCAGTCAACGCGTCGGCCCAGAACAAGGTGGCGCCGACCAGCATGAACATCACATCAAAGGTGAGGACCTGGCGCTTGCGGCGACAGTCCCGGATGACGACGACGAGCACGACGAGCGCGATAACGAAGACCATCGCTTCGAAAAAGTGGGCCAGATACCACGACGCGCTGGTCCGGTCTCGGTAGGCAGTGATCTGGGTGGGCCCGTCCAATAGCCAGGCCACGACCGTCCAGATCTCCAAAGCCAGCACCGGTACAGCAAGAAGGGCCAGATAATGGGGCAACGACCAACGCCGGCCGGCCGGTCGCGCGGTTGTCTGTCCACCAACACGCTGAAGGGTACTCACGGTCGTGACTTCCGGTTGGGCTGTCGGCACATGTGTCAAGATTACACATATGCGCATGCCTTCGGAAGTCATGGTTTACAGCGAGCACGCACCACGTGGCCCCCGTGTCGGCGGTGCGTTTAGGCACCTGCCTGATGCCCGGTTCCCGAGTCTTCAATCTCGGAACCCAGGCTCTCGGAGAGTTCGCGGCGCAGCAACTTGCCGGTAGCACTGCTGGGGAGCTCGTCTCGAAAAATGATGCGGTCAGGCGTCCGGGATGCGCGTAGCCTTCCGCGGACATAGCTACGCAAATCCTCACGGTCGACGGTCGTGCCCTGGTTGGGCACGACGATAGCAACGATGACCTGGCCCCATTTCGGATCGTCCGCCCCCAGTACCGCGGCCTTACGAACTTGCGGGTGCTCTATCAGAACATCCTCTATTTCCGCTGGAGCGATGTTTTCCCCGCCACGAATAATGGTGTCGTCGGCGCGACCCTCGATAAACAAGTAACCAGCCTCATCGGTAGTTGCAATGTCCCGGGTCGGAAACCAACCCTGGTCGTCGAGGATCGACGCGCCGTCGGCGTAGCGCGCTGAAACCTGTTCTCCGCGTACAAAAAGCTGCCCCGGTTCCCCTTGCTCCGCCAGCGCGCCGGCCTCGGTCCGAATTTGTACCTCGACACCCGGGACCGGGCGACCGACTGACCCCAGTCGCCTGGCAACGGCCGGATCCTTGGACACGTAGGCGATGCGATGGTCTTCCGGCGTCAGTACGGCGATCGTCGAGCTCGTCTCGGTTAGCCCGTAGGCGTTCACCAGTCCGACATCGGGCAGCAGCTCAAGCACCTTGCGCACAAGAGGCAGCCCTGCCTTCGAACCTCCGTACGCCAAGTTGCGCAACGTGGGCAGGCGGTGGCCTTGACGTTCCAGCACGTCGATGATCCGGTCGAGCATGGTCGGCACTACCGTCGCGGTCGTGACACGTTCTTGGATGACTAATTGAACCCAGTCCTCGGCGTCGAAGTCACGCAGATAGACCATCTTTCGCCCGGCGTAGAGATTCGACAGTGCCGCGCCCACGCCGGCAATATGGTACGGCGGCACACATATCAGCGCCGCATCGCGCGAAGCAGCGCCATCGAACTCAACAGTGCCAGTCACGTAACTGGTTAGGTTGTTGTGCGACAGCTCTACGGCTTTGGGACGCGAGGTGGTTCCTGATGTGAACAACACTGCCGCCTGCGCGTCCGGGTCGGGGTAGACCGTTGCGGCCGGCTCTGCGTCTCGAGCGGCATCCAGCCACTCATCGGATTCCATCACGCACTCGCCGACGTCGCCCACGACATCGCGGTATCGGGAATCGACCACCACCAGCGGCGAGGGTAGACGCTCGATCAAAACGCGTATCGCGTGCGCGCTCAGCCGGTAATTGATCGGCGTCAACGGCAGCCCGGCGCGAGCTGATGAGAACAACAACGCGGGCAACATCAGTCCCCCAGTACCGACGTACGCGATGTGCGCGCTTCCCGAAGCCGCGAGGACGCCCGCACCACCGTCGGCCAGGTCACTAAGTTGTTGCACTGTCGTCCGACGCCCGTCCGACACGATCGCAGTGCGATCAGGTTGCGTCGACATGGCCATCTCTAGGAGTAGCGAAATGCTCACGGATTTTCCCGCCTTTCTGCTACTCGCGGAGACGCAGCAGACGGACGCGCTCCGGGGCGTCTCGACGCCAACAACTCACCGCTGAGTGCCTCAGCGGGTCCACAACGACAACTCACCAGTTAGTCTCCGCCACCCGTCGCGCTCTGCCCGAAAGCCTCTTGACAAGTATGCCAGAGTGGCGCAAATGTTATGTAGTTCACTTTGCTGATGCCACAAGCGTGCGGTGGGCCTGGCAATGGACGAGACGCTTTCAGGTTCCGCGAAACCGGTGATGTGTAGGAGCCTCGACACACGGAGGCAGATGTGTCAATTAGACAATAATGCCATCATGGCTTTGGCCGTGCAGTCAAGATGCGGGAGCGTAGAGCTATGCATACCAGCAATGAATACGACGCGGTAGTAATCGGGGCTGGCCACAACGGGCTGGTGGCAGGCTGTTATCTAAACCGCAGCGGCGCGAAGGTGCTCGTCGTGGAAGCTGGTAAGTCGATCGGCGGAATGACGGGGACTGCCCCATACATCCCAGAAGCCCCGAACCACCGCATCAACTCGTGCGCCCTGGACATCATTTTCATTCACGCAGCGGGCATCATTGAGGACCTCGGCCTTGCCCATTTCGGATACCGGGAGATCGAATGTGATCCGGTCAACGCTTGGCTCGGGCCCGACGGTGAATCGATCCTGATCTGGCGCGACGTGCGCCGCACAGCGGAGGACATCAGTAGGTATTCCCGAGCCGACGCAAACGCATACCTCGATCTCGTCCGCAAGCTTGACGCCGGGCTCAGCATTGGCCTGCCGATGATGATGGTCAACCCGACCCGACCAACGCTCCGGTCCATCGGCGGAGTCGCCAAAGCGGCGGCCCGGCACCGTAAGGATGTCCTGAAAGTTCCACGGATCTTCCTCTCGTCAGTAGCCGAGGTAATCGACGAGCACTTTCGCCACCCGGTTGTCCGAGATGCGATCGCAGCGCAGTGCGGCGTTGTCGGACCAATCACCAACGACGGCAGCGCATTGTTGATGCTGTTCTTTCCCTTCTATCACCGCTTCGGCGCGCACCGGGTTGTGGGCGGGACGCAGGGTCTCCCGGAGGCTCTTGCGGCGGCGTACCGAGCCGGAGGCGGTCACTTACGCACCGAGGCAGTCGTGGATGAAATTCTCATTCGTGACGGGAGGGCCGGCGGTGTAAGGCTGTCCAACGGAGAGAAGATCTTCGCGCGCCGCGGTGTGATCGCAACCTGCGATGCCCGCGCCGCCCTTGGCGGGCTGCTTCCCCAAAACACTCTCGAACCAGGCGTGGCAGCTCGAGTGAATCACATCCCGGCCTGGGGGGATGGCTGGGCGGACCTCAAGGTCGATGTCGCTCTGCGGGGGCAACTACGTCTCGACACCCACCGCCGGGCTCGCAACGACGGCGTCGACCTCCGCAAACCAGCTGTGTTCATCGGAGGATTCGACCAGTCGGTCGCCGCCTATCCGGAGGCGCGGGCGGGCCAAGTTCCATCCGATATCGGGATGTGGTCCGTCATTCCCACCGCTGCAGATCCCTCGCAGGCTCCAGAGGGACAAGACACGCTATATCTGTGGGTAAATCCAATGGCAATCGAGCCCACCGCAGGATGGGACGCCGCGACCGATGCGGTCATCAAGAAAGCTACCCAGTACTACGACGGCATCGAAGAACTGGAGATCGCGCGCTGGACGGAGAACCCGCACGATCGTGCCCGTCGCTTGCGGGCCACCAATGGCTGTCTGTACCACACCGACATGACTCTGCTGCGAATGGGCCCGCTCCGGCCTGCACTAGGTTTGTCGGGCTATCGAACGCCGGTTCCTGGCTATTTCCTCGGCAGCGCCGGATCCCATCCGGCCGCCGCCGTCACTGGCATCCCCGGGCGCCTCGCGGTCAAAGAACTACTACGTGCCTCGAAATCACGGTGACTTGGGCCCAAGCAATGCGGCCGGCATTCGCCGCATACCGGCATCAGCGCTGACTTGGCCTCTGGTCGCGCCGAGCACGTATCTCGCTGCGGACCCGTTCCAGCCGGGCGCTCGCATCTGGAGCAATGTCGTCGCGTGTCCAGGAGAAGTCGGTTGACCACTGCAGTTCGATCAGGTCAATTTCATTGGACGTCGCCAATTGTGCCCGGATCTGCTCTTCGAAGTGAGGGCCGAACAAGCACGCTGGGGAGGTGAATCGGATCTGCAGCTTGACCTGCCACCGCTTGTCGAAACGCTGCACTTCGACCCGGGTCACTAGGCCCATATCGGCGAGACCGATTGGCACGCCACGCGTTATCGAGCACGGATCGGGAACCTCATTGACCCGTGCGACTACCCAGTCAACAACTTCGCTTTCATCGTGCCACTGACTTGCCTCACCGGTGTCGTGTGAATCCGACGTCAGCGCGTTTACCCTCGAACAATGCGCGCTCACATCGGTTGCACCTGCTGCACCTGCTCGGGGTGCTCAGCCAGCCACTTGCGCCGTTCGGCCCACGGCTCTCGCTTTCCCTCAGCTCGCAGCTTCGTCCACTCGTCCTCGGCTATCAGCTTGCGCCGCTCGGCGATGTCGATTCCATGCAGTTGAGCCATGTTCTCGCCCATGATCATTCGCTTAAATTCAGGTGTGAGTGGCGGCATGCCCCATCCTTCGACCAGCTCTGCGGGCATCTCGAAATCCCGCCAGGTCTGCAGGATCGGATCCACATGGTTGATGCAGCAACCTGTGGCGAACAGCAAACGCTGCGGCCCGCCGTTTTGCAGCAGCGTCCCAAGAATCTCCGCAAACTTGCGCGGCTGACGGACCGCCATATTTGCTGTTGTCTCAAGATTCGCGTAAATGTTCTGGTAGAGGCCCAATTGAAGTGCGCATTCTTCAAGAAACGCGTAACCGTCGTGCACAACCTCGAAGGTCATGTCAGGGAAATCCATTGCGGCGTTGGAGAGATCGCCAACCCTGGTCGCACCTACCGTTCCAGGGCCAACGGGTTGAGTCTTGTGAAACGCCAGGTGACGGACGCCGAGCGCGCGCGCTTTCTCGAAATACGGGTACGCACCGTCCGGATCGTCATAAAGCATGTACGGCAATCTGCCGAGGTCGCCTGTTAGATGCAGCATGGTCGACGGATAGAACTTGAAACCCTGGGCGCCCTCTTCAGCCATACGCGCCATGTCATCGAACACCTGCGCGCGATCCGTGCTGAACACATCTACTCCGCCGTACAGCACGACCCGATGCGGAGCCAGACGCTTTAGTTCCACCCCGGTGTCCCAACGGGACACGCCGCCCTTGCAGATTCCTGCCATCTCCACGTGGTGATACGCCACCATGTCGACATCGCTCTCGACGAAAAAGGCGTGCGCTAGTTCCTCGGCGTTCCATCGGGTAGCGAGTTCCGCGGGCGACAGCTGACATCCGGGCGCCAGAGATTCGAACGGCGAGTGTCCCCCCATTTGAAGAAAGAGACGGGTCTTGTCGTAAACCAAGGGGTCGAAGGACTCGACGCGGTTTGCGTCAGAGAAGTCGTATGCGTGCCCAACCGCATCAAAGATGAACAAGTCTTCAGCCATCTCACACCTCATTGAAAATGCCCTTGCGGGTTGCCTTAGAAGCGCCGCCACCGTCGACCGCAACTGTACACCGCAAAGCGGCATAACTGTCAATGCGGCACATACGTCGAAGCTGGCGATCAGCCCGAGCGCGACCTCATTGACCGAGTGTTCTACGCCCCGGCGGCCACTGTTGGCATCCGCCCCGCGTCGAGCGCGTCCGCGGCGCCCATCGCCCCGCAACAGAAATACGCGCAAACGCCGGGTAATCGAGCCGCAGCCGTCGTTGCACGTCCGCCGTATTGACATAACTGTCACGCCAATGTAGGTTGGCGTCGAACGACAACTCGTCTCTGCGCGGGCGCCCAGACCTCCTCCGCATCGTGCGTGAGTGACTTATTTGTGGCATTAGCGCAGCACTTTGCCGTTGCGGCTCGGACGGAGGACTGATGGGCAAAACCAATCTCGCGGCCGCAATTGAAATGTCCGAGAACATCTTTCATCCGCTGCGCGTGGTCCAACTGATAGCCGAGACTCATGACACCTGCTCGCTCGAACTGGACGTACCAACCGAGCTATCTGATCGCTTCCACTACCGGCCTGGCCAGTTCCTGACCTTGCGGGTGCCCAGTGACCTAACTGGTTCGGTAAAGCGGTGTTACTCGCTGTCCAGCGCTCCCCATGAAGACGGACCGCTCAAGATCACGGTCAAGCGCGTGCGAGATGGATATGGCTCTAATTGGCTGTGCGACAACGCGCGTGCGGGCATGGTGATCGATGTACTTCCGCCATCCGGACGGTTTACCCCGAAATCTCTTGATCGGGACCTCCTGCTGTTCGCCGGCGGTAGCGGCATCACCCCGATCTTGTCGATTATGAAGTCAGTGCTGGCGCGGGGAACAGGCAAGATTGCCTTGATCTACGCCAACCGCGACCAACAGTCGGTCATCTTCGCTGACGAGCTCCAGTCGTTGATGGATAGATACCCAAAGCGCACCGCCGTTAGACATTTGCTCGAAACGACCCACGGTTTGCCGACGGTCGAAGCACTCGCTGCCCTCATGTCGCGGTGGAGTGATCGCGAGGCGTTCGTTTGTGGGCCAACTGGATTCATGGATGTGGTTACCGCAACGTTGAGCCACCTCGGAACTGACCGACGGAAAGTCCACATCGAGAAGTTCATCTCGCTGTCCAGTGACCCCTTCGACACCGTGGCGCACCCACAGAATCCCGCCGACAACGTGTCGCCGGCGTCCCTGGAAGTGAAAATTGCCGGTAAGTCCCACAAACTCTCGTGGCCGCGCGGGCGCACGCTTCTGGACGCTTTGCTCGACAACCGCATTCGGGCACCCTATTCCTGTCGGGAAGGCGCGTGCAGTTCCTGTGTGTGCCAGGTTGTTTCCGGAAAAGTTGTAATGGCGAAAAATGATGTTCTCGAATCAGATGACTTGGCCGATGGACTGGTATTGGCCTGCCAGGCAACACCAGTCACCGACACTGTATCCGTTCGCTATGACTAGAGGAGCCCTTGCCAATGCCTATAGATCCTTCGGTGGCGATAGGAGCCGACCTCGGCGAATTCGCTTTCTCGTGGAATTCCTCGGACGTGCTCCTCTACCACATGGGCATCGGTGCAGGCGCCGACCCAGCAAGTCCGCGGGAGCTGCGCTACGCCCACGAAAAGGACTTGCGCGTACTTCTCAGTTTCGCCACTGTCGCGCCCACCTTTCACCGCACCGAACCACCGAAGATGTCGTTTCCTGGCATCGAAATCGACATGTCCAAGATCCTCCATGGGCAGCAATCTGTCACAACTCACCGCCCGATTCCCACCGCGGGCAAGGCAGTGTGCCGTGGCCGCACCCTCGATGTGCTCGACAAGGGTAGTGCCGCAGTCATCGTGCAGCAGGAGGACGTTGTGGCCGACGATGGAGAAGCGCTGTGGACCGCGCAACGCACCATTTTCGCGCGTGGCGAAGGTGGGTTCGGCGGCGAACGCGGATCAACCGACAAGGTTGAGTTCCCCAACCGCGAACCTGACGCGGTCATCGAGCGGGCAACGCTGCCGCAGCAGGCATTGCTATACCGCCTCTGCGGGGACCGCAACGCTGTGCACGCGGAACCGGACTTCGCCCAAGCGGCCGGGTTTCCGACCCCGATCCTGCACGGCTTGTGCACCTACGGAATTGTGGCGAAAGCCGTCACCGACACCTTCGTCGACGGCGACGCCAACCGTGTGGGTTCATGGTCCGCGCGCTTCGCGGGGATCGTCTTTCCGGGAGAGACGTTGCGCATCAACGTGTGGGTGGAGGACGACCGCTTCCTGATCACGGCCGACGCCGTGGAACGTGACGCGCCAGCTCTAGCAGATGGTGTCCTCATAGCCAGCTGAGCAGGCCGACTGATCGTCCGTCACGCCGCCGATCACACAAACCTGACGCCCACCCTGTTTGATCGGTGCAGCACCTGGATGTCCGTGAAGCCGTCTAGCCCCCAGCGCCCGTTCTCCACCCCGATGCCGCTCCATTTCAGCCCGCCAAACGGCTGATGCGGCGCCAAGGCGAGATGCGTGTTCATCCATGTAGTCCCAGCTTCAATGCGCTCGGCGACCTCCGACATGCGGTCGGCATCATTCGACCAGACAGATGCGCCAAGCCCGAAGTGCGTCGCGTTCGCTCTATCGATCACTTCGTCGAGGTCGCGGTAGGCCACCACCGGCAACACCGGACCGAACTGTTCCTCATCGACGATCCTAGTCCCGTCACTGACATCGGTCAGGATCGTCGGAGCAAAGAAGTAGCCCTTGCCGTCCAAAGGCATCCCGCCGGCCGCAGCATGCGCTCCATGTGAGAGCGCGTCGGAAACCAGCGCCGAGACCCGTTGGTATTGCGGCTTGTTGTTGATGGGGCCGAGTTCGGTGCCCTCGGCAGCACCATCTCCTACTACGACGGCATGAGCACACGCGGCCAGCGCCTCGACCAACGATGCGTGTTGCCTTTCGCTGACATAGATTCGCTTGATCGCCGAACACGATGCCCCATTGTTGACAAAGGCGGCCTTAAACAGATGTGGGGCGATTGTCTCTACATCCGCGTCATCGAGGACGATCGCCGGGTCGTTGCCACCGAGCTCAAGAGTTAGTCGCTTGAGATCCCCCGCGGCTGCACTTGCTACCCGCTTGCCGGTTTCGATCGAACCCGTCAATGAGACCTTGCGCACGGCAGGGTGGCCGCTCAGCTGAGCGCCAAGCGAGCCGCCCCCACTGACCACGTTGAACACCCCTGGCGGCAACACATCCCGCAGCACCTCCCCGACTTTGAGGCTGCTCAAGGGTGTGAACGGCGACGGTTTGAGCACCATCGTGTTCCCAGCGCGCAACGCAGGCCCGATCTTCCACGCTGCCAGCAACAGCGGGAAGTTCCACGGCGTAATCGCCGCAACGACTCCGAGCGGACGTCTGACCACCTCCACCCGTGCGTGCTTGTCGTCCTGAATGACTTCGCGCGAAACTTCGAGGTTCGCGTAGTAACTAATCCACGCGGCCGAACCCAGAACTTCGGCAACGGACTCCTTAAGTGGCTTTCCCTGCTCAGCGGTCAGCACTACGGCGATCTCGTTCGCATGCTGCTTCAGCGCATTCGCCGCAGCGTTCATTGCCACCACTCTGGCCGCCTCATCCTGTCGCCAGGTGCAGTAGGCAATCTCCGCGGCCTCCACGGCTGCGTCCAGCTGCTCGGGCGCGCATTCGGGAGCATGACCGTAGACCTCTTCAGTGGCTGGGTTCATCACGTCGAATGTCGTCGGCGGGTCCGCGGGAGCCCCGTTGATGGTCATAGCGAATTCGGTCATGAACAACCCCTGACAATCGGTTCCGGAACGTTGGCTTGAGGCATCATGCGCCAGCGAGTTCCAACATGCCCATGCGCCTGCACGCGCTCGATTTCGGTCGAGGACTCCTTCAGGCAGCGTGCATTCACGATCGTCCAATTGCCGATGCTGCCATTGTGTCTATGATGCTATCATGGCATATCTGACAAGAACGAGTGAGCTTGCGGCCAAAGGAGGCAATCGTGGCGGAACGGGTCTTTGTGATCGGTGTTGGTATGACGAAATTCGAGAAGCCGCAGAAGCGTGACTGGGACTTTCCCGACATGGCCAAGGAAGCGGTCACCAACGCCCTCGCGGACGCCAACGTCGCCTATGAGCAGGTGGAGCAGGCTTACGCTGGCTCTGCGTACGGCTCCTTCGGGCAGCGCGCGCTATATGAAGTCGGGATGACGGGCGTGCCGATCATGACGGTGATCAACGCCTGCGCGACGGGTTCGTCGGCGCTTTTCCTAGCGCGCCAAGCGATCAAAGCTGGTTGCGATGTCACCTTGGCGGTTGGATACGAGAAGATGCGAAAGGGATCGCTCGGCATTCCTGGTGAGGAGGGCGGCGCCGGTCTACTGGACTTCCATTTGCGAGCGATGATCGCCGGTCGGGGCGGCTGGCAAGATGATGCGCCGCCGATGCCGCAGATGTTCGGTAATGCCGCACGCGAGCACATGGAGCGCTACGGATCGCGCCCGGAGCACTACGCCTGGATCGGGTGGAAAAACCACAAGCACTCGGTGAACAACCCGTATTCCCAGTTCAGAGACGAGTACAGTCTCGAAGACGTTCAGAACGCGCCGGTTGTCTACGAGCCGCTGACCAAACTGCAATGCTCCCCCACCTCCGATGGGTCGGGCGCCGCAGTTCTGGCCAGCGAACGATTTGTGGACCAGCACGACCTCTGGTCGCGAGCGATCGAGTTCGCCGGCCACTATATCGCGACCGACCGGCCCGATTCCTTCGAGGACAACTCGTCGATCAACGCTATCGGCGCGAACGTGTCCAAGCTCGCGGCACAGCGCGCAATGCATGAAGCACGGGTTTCCATCGACGACGTGGACGTCATCGAGCTGCACGACTGCTTCTCAGCCAACGAGTTGATCACGTACGAGGCCCTTGGCATGGCCGCCGAAGGGGAAGCACACAAATTGGTCGAAGCCCAGGACACGACATACGGCGGGCGCTGGGTCGTCAATCCTTCCGGCGGCCTGATCTCCAAAGGACACCCCATCGGCGCGACCGGGCTGGCGCAATGCGCCGAACTGACGTGGCAGCTGCGCGGCACAGCCGACAAACGTCAGGTAGCAGGAGCTCGCGTCGGCCTGCAACACAATCTCGGGCTTGGGAGCGCAGGAGCTGTCGCTATCTATCGCAAACCGGCATGATCCGAGAACGGACTCGACGAATAGCTGCGACGGGTCGCCCGGCCAGCCCAGATGGCTGGGGTGGCCCGTGCGTTTGAAGTGACCGATTCAGAGTTCACCCACCGAAGGGAAACAAAGATGGCTGCGAGCCACGATGTCGTTGTGATTGGTGGGGGCCATAACGGCCTCGTGTCCGCAAACTATCTAGCTCGCGCTGGACTGGACGTGTGCGTTGTCGAGGCCGCCCCGACCGTGGGCGGTATGAGCGGAACCCAAGCTCTCATTTCCGAAGCGCCACAGCACCTGATCAACTATTGCGCCGTCGACGTCATTTTCCTGCATGCCACGAAGATCGTCGAGGAGTTGGAACTCCGGAAGTTCGGATACCAAGAGATCTCGGTGGACCCGGCCGTCGTCTACCTGCACGCCGACGGTTCCTCGATTGCCTTTTGGCGCGATCCAGCCCGTACGGCACGTGAGATCGAACGCTTCTCGCGCAGCGACGCCGCCAACTATCTCGAACTGATGCGTCTTTTGAACGGCATGCTCGATATCGGTGTTCCGTTCCTGTTGACGAACCCAGTACGTCCAGACGCGAAGGCTCTACTGGGCGCCGCACGGGCGGCAGGGCGAAACCGGCGGGTGATGCGAAAGCTCCTGCCATTCGCCACCGCATCGGCCGCGCAGATCATCGATGAGAATTTTCAGCATCCGGTGGTCCGTGATGCATTCGCCACGCAGTGCGCGGTCTCCTCACCGATAACGACCGACGGTAGCTCCCTGAACATGATGGTCTTGGCCTTTGCCCAGCGCTTCGGCTCGACTCGACCGGTCGGCGGCACGCAAACCCTGCCGAACAGTCTGGCTGCGGCGCTTCGCTCCTCGGGTGGATCGATTCGGACTGGCACTCCGGTGGAAGAGATCGTGGTGTCCTCCGGGCGAGCGACGGGTGTTCGCTTGACGAGCGGGGAAGAAATCACCGCGAGCCGTGGGGTGGTCGCTAGCTGCGATCCGCGAACCGCGTTGAGCAAACTGCTGCCAGAAGCCGTGTTGGAACCAGCAATGGCCGCCAAAGTCGACAACATCCCTACCTGCGCCGAGGGTTATTCGTCCTTCAAGGTAGATCTAGCCCTCTCGGGGAAGGTCACGCTGCGTCGGCACCAAGAATGGCGCGACGACGACCTCGACCTTCGAGAGCCTTCCTACAACATGGGTGGCTTTGATGAGGCCGTGAATTGCTATCCGCAGGCGATTTCTGGTGAGCTACCCGAATTTCCCATCGTGTGGGCGGCGTTGCCTACAGGCGTCGATCCCACCCAGGCTCCGGCCGGCCAGGACACGCTCTATCTCTGGGCACAGCCCACCCCGCATAAACCCCGCACCCGGGGGTGGTCAGATACGGCGTCGACCGCAGGTCAGTCCCTGGTGGCACTGGCATCGAAATATTTCGACGGCCTCGATGAACTTGAGATCGGCCGCTGGGTCGAAACACCGGAGGATTTTGAGCAGCGGCTTCGGGTCACTGATGGGTGCCTCTTTCACGTCGACTTCTCCACCATGCGCTTGGGGCCCTTGCGGCCCGCGCTGGGGCTGAGCGGCTACCGTACCCCGGTCCGCGGTCTGTTCCTGGGCGGCGCAGGTTCGCATCCGTCGCCCGGAATCACCGGGTTGCCCGGCCGCCTCGCCGCACGAGAAGTATTGCGCCGCAAGAATCGTTGACCTGCGGCGCATCGCACCTGGAACACAACTTCCTCGGCAGACGGGCCGCAACAGCCAACAGGTCCTCAAGGCTGGATCATCGTGATTCTCGATACCGTGGCTGACCTTAGGGACCCGCTGTTTTGAACCTCGCCGGCATCTCAAGCCCTCGAATTTTCTTGTCTCGCAGATGATTTAATCAAGGCCCGTGCGTCCGAAGAGGCTCACGGTTAGATCCGCGACGAACTTAACCCGCCGTGCGCAAGGAGCGTTCACCATGGAGGCTGACAATGGCCAGCGATGTACGTCGTCGGGGCGCGAGGACTTGACTCTCGCAGCACCACGGCGGGACGCGATGCCATTCTTGATTTGTAGTGACCAGGCCAACTACGGGGTAGGGACGGCGACTGGGGAGCCGACAAGCGCCTTCAATAGCCGACAGAGTTCGATGGATGTCTGGACCTGCTGGGTAGCCTCCTCCGGGGCGAGCATTTGTGGGGTCATGTCGAACGGCGCAATCCAGTCGGCACCAGCGTCGACCCAATCCTTGAGCTCTTTCGCGACCTCGTTCGGAGTGCCGTATATGTAGGTCTTTTCCATCATCTCAGGGGTAACTGCGTCGGTAATGGCCAGGCAGTCTTCGAGTTTCATTTCTGCGGGCAGCAGATTAAGCGCGTAGTGGAAGTTCTTGGGCATGACGGACTCGATATCTGACTTGTCCCAGTCGTTCATGTTCAGCCGACCGTATATCGCACCTTGCCACTTCATGATTGGGTTCGTCCACGTGCTCTTCAGGAAGTCGACGTCCTCGTGCCACTGACCGTGGACCCAGAAACCCATCGTGAACGCGTCGGGATCCCGATCATTCTCCTCCACGAGCTTGCGCACTCGCTTGCACTCGACCTCCCATTGCTCCGGCGACTGGAAGACGTTCGGGATCGTGGTGACCAGTCCGTCGGCGTACTTCGCCGCGAGGTCGATGAGCTTTGGCCCACCGCCCATCGCAAGGAACCTGGGCCGATAGGGCTTGACGCCGCCAATCCAAGCGTTGTTGAACTCGATCAAGTTGCCTTTAAACGATACGAGGCCTTCACTTGCCCACAACAGCTCGAAAATCCGGAGGTAATCTTCGAACCGCGCCAATCCGTCGGCTCGGCGGTAGCCATAGGGCTTCACCTGTTTGGCCTCGCCAGCGCCGAGAAGCAGGCTCGCCCGCCCTTCGGTGGCGGCCGCGAGCGTCAGCATGCTTTGCATGAGTTCGGCAGGTCCCCGCCGAATGGAGTCGGTCGTAACGCTCAAGCCGAGTCCAGGTGCCCCTGCTGATCCGAACGCAGCGAGCACGAACGCGTCAGCGAACGAGTCAGTGTCCTTCACAACCTCTGCTAACGGAGTGTACTCAGGTCGCCAGAGGGCCGTGGGGGCCCAGCTCGTCAGCTGGTCCCAGGTGAGGAACTCGTCCACCACGCCGCTGTCTTGGAATGCTTTTGCGTTTGTCGCAGCTGCTCGAGGTGACGTGCGGTCGGCTTGCACACCCAGAGCCAGCTTGAGCGGGTTCCTCGCCATTGCGACCTCCAAAATCGTTGAAATTGATCGAACGTGACTAATGGCAATCATGCCACACCGGCGGAACTGACAGTCGACCGGGGTGTGGCTTGCGTTCGTTCGCCAAGCGAGTCTTCGCACGTGGCACTGACGGTCGAACGGCAAAGCTCGACTATAGGCATGTATGCACCCTTGGCATCTATGCCATTCGCGGTTAGGCTCAATGAGCACGAGATGGGCAATGCGTGCGCGCCAACAACGACTCGTGGAGATCCTATGACAATCACGAACCCGATGACAGAAAAGCAGCCAGGACCCTCCTACCAAGAGATCCTGGATCGTGAGACTCGCCCAGTCCCGGCCCAGTTACGGTTATCTTCGAATGTCGACCTGGGTACCGAGGGCGCGGACTGCGAACGATACGTATCCCCAGCCTTTCACGACCTAGAAGTCGAGCGAGTTTGGAAGCGGAGCTGGGTGGTGGCGTGCCGAGAAGACTCGGTGGCCGCCGTCGGCGATACGGCAGTGTTCAATCTCGCCGACATCTCGATCTTGGTGGTTCGCTCCGCGCCCGATGACATTAAGGCGTTCCACAACGTCTGCCTCCACCGAGGTGCGCAGCTCCGGGCGTGCGGGGGGCCAGCAGCGGAGCTGCGATGCCCCTACCACGGGTTCGCCTGGAACCTCGACGGCAAGCTCAAGGACATCCCGAGCGCCTGGGATTTCGAGCACGTCAACCGTGCCGAGTTCGGACTGCTCGATGTCCAGGTCGCGCGGTGGGGCGGGTTCGTCTGGATCAACTTGGATCAGGCGGCATCGCCGCTGCCGGAGTATCTCGGCGGGCTCGTGGATCACATGGCTGCCATCGCCAAGCCCTCCCTCGAGGAGCGTTGCACCCTGACGCATGTGGTGAAACCACTCGCCGCCAACTGGAAAGTCGGATTGGAGGCGTTCCTCGAAGCGCTCCACGCCACATGGATCCATCCCCAGATCCTGATGTGGACCGGAGACGCCAACAGCCAGTATGACGTCTTCCCCGACGAGCGTCACTGGAGTCGGCTAATCACGCCGATGGCGGTCCCGAGTCCCAATCTCGAGGGAGACATCGATGAGCAAGATGCCGCCGACTCCCTGATCGTCGACCTTTTGGGCGCCCCATCCTTGCCGGTCCCGGATGGCGCGACGGCGCGAGATGCGATTGTCAGCATGGTGCGCAATATGCTTTTAGCGAGTGGCTACGATGCCTCCACGCTGACCGATGCCCAAGTAGTCGACACCCTCGGATATTTTGTCTTCCCGAACACGATCATTTTCGCGCAGCTGTTCGCGTCGTTCGTCTTCCTGTTTCGCCCACTCGATGACGACCCAAACCGGAGCGTCATGGAAATCTTTTTTCTCGCGCCAACCCCAGCAGGACATCCAAAGCCCGCTGCGCCAGTCGCCCACGTACTGAGCCTCGAAGAGACGATCTCCGAGGGAGCCCCGGAGCTTGGACCACTTGGCGAGGCTCTCGACCAAGACGTCACGAACACGGAGCGCGTGCAGCGCGGCTTGAGAACGATGGCATCCGCAGATTCCAAAGCGCGGCTCACCTTGGGCCGCTACCAAGAGAGCCGGATTCGGCACTTCAACCAGCTGTTGGACGAGTACATCGGCACGGATCGCTGAGATGGGCTGGCCTGCTTCGCAAGCAGCAAACTCGGTACCAGTGCGCGTCGAGCCAGCAGGACTCGAGCTTGAGGTGGCGGAGGGGGAGACCGTGATGGCCGCGGCACAACGGTCTGGTTACCGCTGGCCCACCATCTGCAAAGGCATGGCCACCTGTCGCACCTGCGTGCTCAAAGTCCTCGATGGCCTCGACTACCTCGTTCCACCCGGTCCGACCGAACGATCCGCGCTGGCGGAACTTCCGGCCTCACAGCAACGGCTCGACGTCCGACTCGCCTGTCAACTTGAGGTCCGCGGACCTGTCATTGTGGAGAAGCGCGGCGTTCGTCCCGCTAGGCGGGTGACCGACTCGAAGCATGGCGTCAGTACTCACGACGGTGCCCACCGGCAGCCCGGACCGTGAGCGATCGGGGCGCCCGGGTGCACATTGGAGGCTATCGCCGTATTCGGCTCGCGCCGGCGAACGCCCTAACGACATAGCTGCGACCACCATCACGGTTACACGCAGTTGCAAACGGCTAGCCGCGACTAAGAAAGCGAGAACGCGATGACGAATCCCGCGACATCAGAGCCACTGGCTGTCGGTGCCAGTGGAACGGCGGCGCAGCGGCGGACGCTGCCCATCGTCATCTGGGCGGCGGTCGGCGCCTTCTTTGTCGCCTTTCAGACGTATGTCTACGTCTCGTGGATCCTCTCTGACCGATTCGCGCCGACCAGCACGGGTCCGACGCCTGTCCCAACGTGGATGAAGGTGTTGATCAGATCGTTCGAAGTGGTCAGTTTCAGCGCTTTCATCGTCGTCATCGTTCTCGTGGTGATCCGACCGATGCGGCGCGACGGGCGACCCAGCCCCGACGGGTTGTTCGTGCTTGCCCTTCTCGCGACGTACTGGCAAACCGACGGTCTCAACTTCAGCCAGATCCAGTACACCTATAACTCGTACTTCGTCAACATGGGCTCGTGGTACTCGGACATCCCGACCTGGGTCTCGCCCAACGCCAACAAGCTCGCCCAACCGCTATTGGCGGTCCTCCCCATGTACGGCGGCGTCATTATTTTGGGGTGCGTGCTTGCCAGCAAGGTCCTTTCCCGCGCGAAGGCGCGGTGGCCACGCCTCAGCAACGTCGAGCTGTTCGGGATCTGCGTCGCGTTCATGTTCACGTTCGACTTCGTCTGCGAGATCGCCTGGCTTCGGCTGGGCTTCTACACCTACGCGGGCACGGGCGGGTTGGCGCTCTTCGGAGAGCACTACTACCGGGTGCCGATCATCCCGATCACCTGCACGGCGTTTTGGTACAGCGGCTTTGCCTTCGTACGTCACTTCCGCAACGACCGAGGCGAAACAATCGTTGAACGCGGGATCACTGATATGCGAGCCACCCCCCGGCGTCAGAGTTTCATTCGATTCCTCGCTCTGGCCGGTGCGCTCAATATGATTTGGCTCGCCACAAACGTGGCGCTCCAACTTCCAACTCTGCATTCCAGTACATGGCCGAAAGACGTCCAGCAGCGCTCGTACTTCACCGATGGGATATGCGGTCCTGGAACCGATTACGCATGTCCTGGCCCCGACGTCCCTATCCCGACCGGTGGCTCCGGCCACCTTCGGCCCGACGGATCGTTCGCCACAGCGAGCAGCTTGCCTGGGTAGGTGCTGGGCACCAATGTTGTCGACGCGTTGCCACGGCTCCGGCGGACGGCGCTCAAACTAAAGCTTAGATGGCGCAATCGACTGGGCGGAGTTCTCTATGCCGTTTTCGTTTGCCGCCGCTCAGAGGCGCAATTCTCCAAGGGCTCCGGCTGAAGCCAGCTCGGCGATTTCGGCGTCCGAATAGCCGAGCACCTCCCCGAGAACCTCAAGGCTGTGTTCACCCAAGCACGGCGCTGCCCGCGTTACCTCGCACGGTGTCCCCGACAACTTCCACGGTATTCCCGCGTGACGCCGGCGACCGACTTCTGGGTGAGGCACGTCGACGAAGAAGCCGCGAGCGTTGAGATGCGTGTCCTCATCGAGGTCGCGACTCGTCATGGTCGGAAAAGCTGCGATTCCGAGGTGCTGCAAAGTCGACGTCACGTCTTCTCGGGATCGCTCCCTGGTCCATTGGGAAATTCGCTCGTCGAGTTCGTCCTCGTGGCGTTTGCGACCGTCGAGGTGCGTAAAGCGATGATCGGTTGCCAATCCGCCGTCATCGATAATCCAAGCCAGTCGTTGCCATTCAGCATCGGTAGCCACTGCGATCGACACCCACTTGTCCACTCCGCTGCAGGGAAAGACGCCATGCGGCGCCATGACCTGCACTCGGTTGCCGCACCGACTCGGCTCCACACCATTCATGTCGTAATCGAGCAGCGCCTCGGGAACCAGGCTGCTTGTTGTTTCCCACAACGAAACATCGATGAACTGACCCACGCCTGTCCTCGCTCGGTAGTACAGAGCGGCCAGCACCGCGAAGGCTGCATGCAGACCACCCACCGGGTCCCCGTACGAGAAGCCGGGGTTATGCGGTGGGGCACCCTCGAAACCGGTCAATGCAGAAAGTCCGGAAAGAGGCGCGATCGCAGGCCCATACGAAATTCGGTCGGACTCCGGGCCGGTGCGGCCGTAGCCGGAGATCGACACCATGATGATGTCCGGCCTGATCTGCCGTATCTGGTCGTAGCTCAAGCCGAAGCGATCGATGACGCCGGCGCCGAAGCTCTCCGCCACGACGTCGCTGTTCTCAATCAATCGCTTCGCGGCTTCCAGTCCTCGCGGCTGCTTCAGGTCCAGGGTTAGGGAACGCTTACCGGAGTTGTACTGGTTGAAGAACCCGCTTCGGTTGAATCCGGGTTGTGAGTCTGCGAACGGTGGCATCAGCCGGGTGGGACACAGCCGTTCCGGGGTTTCCACTCGGATCACGTCCGCACCCAAGTGCGCGAGCTGCTGAGTGCAGAACGGACCTGCCCATACCCACGTGAAGTCCGCTACCCGCACCCCTGTCAGTGGCTTGTCTCCGACCATTTATAGCCCCGCCCAACATTCGTGAGGGTCTTTGAGAACTGTTTCGTTGTGTTGTCCGAGTCGCGGTGCAGGGCAACGTATCTGCCACGGCGTCTGCGAGAGGTGATACGGCGCACCCGGCCCGCGTACGCTGCCGCCAGGGTGCGTGAATGTTGCGAAGAACCCTCGATTGATCAGATGCTCCGACGAGAAAACGTCGCCCATTGTCGACACCGGCGCGATCGGCACCCGCTGATCCTGCAGGCGTTGGTAGAGCTCTGCGACCGATTGCTGCGCCATCCATTCGGCGAGCATCGGGCGCAGAACATCCCAGTTGATGCCGCGTTGGAGCCGGTCGGCGAAGACTTCCATTTCGAGCAGTTCGGGCTGCTCCATCACCTCGACGAATGCTCGCCATTGGTGTTCTTCGATGATGCAAAGGAAAACCCAGCCGTCGCGGCACTCGAAGAAGTCAAGTGGCTGGGCAGGTTTCGAGCCTAGCCGCGACGCAACGGCTCCGGCGTAGGTCCAGAACGGGTAGGCCAGCTCGGTGATCGTCGCCAAACACTCTTGTGCGGAGACGTCGACAGATTGGCCCTCGCCGGTGCGGTCGCGTGCGAGCACAGCGCCCATGGTCGCTATCGCAGCGTTCAGTCCGGCCTGAAACATCGCTTGGTGGCCGAACACGCGAAGCGGCGGCAGTGAATCGCCGCCGGGTCCGTCACCGTTCAGGTTGGCAAGACCGCCCGCATTCCAGAGGGTGATATCGCGTGCACGGAAGTTCCGGTGTGGACCGCTGGCGCCGAACGGCGTGATGGACGTGACGACGAGTCGCGGGTAGCGACTGCCTACGGACGGCGCGTTGAGGCCAATACGCTCCGCGTCGTCGGGCGATAGGTTGTGCATGACCACATCGGCGCCGCTAAGCAGGCTTTCGAGTTGATCGACGCCCGCCGACGACTCCAAGTCAAGGACGACACCGCGCTTGTTCGTGTTCAGATAGATGAACAGCCCGCTCGACTCAGGACTCCGCTGCTTATTGGGAAACGGTCCGGCTCTTCGGGTTACGTCCCCGCCGGGCGATTCGACTTTGACGACCTCGGCGCCAAGGTCGGCGAGCAACTTCACGCTATAGGCCGCTGGTACACCCGAACCCAGTTCGACCACCCGCAGTCCAGCCAGCGCTGCCGGCGTCATCGGTCGTTGGACATCCGCGGGCGAGTCATGCGACACCACGTCCACCGCCTCACCCCGGCTGTCCTGATATCGAGTCAACAAGTCCGCCGGGCGCGATCTCCACGGAGCAACCGATCGGATCGTTGGCTGTGATCGTTTCGCAGATCGACCGCTCTGATGAATACGCCCACGTCCGTCGTCCGTCGGGCACGTCGCAAGCCAGAATCGCTCGCTCGGGCTCACCATCTCGGCCGTAAATCACGGTATAGCTTTCTACGGTGGCGCGCCCCTCATGGCCTTCCGCCAGACCCCGGCTGCCACGAGCGTCCACATGCTGCTGAGGTTTGCCGATGCGAGTGCCGCTGGAACGAGGTCGCGCCGAATAGATGCCCATCGCATGCTTGGTCAGCAAGCCGCCGTTCGCCGTACACAAGCCGTACTCCCGCGGATCCTCGCGAAGGAGCCCGACCATGGTCGCGATCGCATGCGTGGAATAGTTGTTCCATGGGCCGCCCGCGAATGTGAGGCCACCCGTCACCGTGAGATCACGCTCGGGTGGAATCCCCAGTTCATTGGCGGCGATCTGCACTGCGCTGGGAAAACACGAGTACAGATCGATGTAGGCAAGGTCGTCGATCGATAATCCTGCTATGGACAACGCAACGCGGCCGACCGCGTTGATTGCCGGCGAAGAGTGCAGGTTGACTCGATTCGACACGAACTGGGTGTCGCTGGCTTCGGCTCCTGAATGCAGGAAGACCCACCGGTCACGCGGGATTCCATGGGCGTGAGCGTATTCAGCCGAGCACATCAGCACCGCGGCGGCCTGATCAACGCTACTGTTCGCGCACAGCAGCTTGCTATAGGGAAAAGCCACGATCCGATTTTTCTTACTTATCGTTCGTACGGCCTCCGCGCTTTGCGCACCGCGCACCGCCGCATATTTGTTGTCGACCGCGATCTCGCTGAACCGTGACCACAACACTCCCAGTCGTCGGCTGTGGCTCGACATATTGCAATCTGAAGCCGCCCGGATGGCGTTTTCGAACAACGAGTAGTACGTGACCGGCAGTTCGAGGCCGACTTCTCTTTCCCGCTCGTGAACCATCGGCCGGTCATCCCCGATGATCTCGTCGGCAGGCTCATCGACATCAGTGGGGATGGGCCACGTCGGCGAAATATCGCGCGCTTTTCGGGAGACCCGAGTTCTCCACGCTTCCGCTCCCCCGATCAACACCGCCTGTGCCGAGCCGCGCTGGATGTCGGTGGCGCTGCGGTTAATCAGCATCTGGGGTGAATGTCCACCGTCAGTAGTAATCGCTGTATGCGCAGGCGTCGCACCGATCAGCTTGGCTACCTTTGCCGCGGGATTGTCGTACCGGCGAGTCAATATGCGCACCAGTCGAATTGAGTCGAGGTCCACGAGGAAACTTGGCGCGTTGGCGTCACGCGCAGCCTCTCGAGCGGCCTCGGCGAGCAGCTCAACGGGCTCTGGCGCATCGCCTGTCTCAACATTGACCTGTCCGACACCGACGATCACTGGCGTCCGCGGATCGATCATCGACCAAACCCCCTTCGGTTCACAGCCTTCTCGCCTGCACGGCTTCTAAGTCGCACTCAGCCGGCGCTGTCACAAGGACCGCGCGATCATTTCCTTCATGACTTCGTTTGCGCCGCCATAGATCCGTTGCGCCCGCGCATCGGCATACATTCGCGCGATCGGATATTCCCGCATATATCCGTAGCCGCCGTGTAGCTGCAGGCATCGGTCGATCACCTGGCACTGAACGTCGGTGAGCCAGTACTTAGCCATCGAAGCGGTGGCGCTATCGAGCGCACCCCGCGCATGCCGCTCAACGCAGTCATCGAGAAAAACTCGGCCCACACGGGCCAGCGTCGCGCATTCGGCCAACTCGAAACGGGTGTTCTGCATAGCCAACAGTGGCGCGCCGAATGCGCTTCGTTGCTTGGTGTAGTCGACCGTCTGACGTACCGCCTCGTCGGTGACTACTGACGCAATGGCGCCGATGATGAGCCGTTCCTGCGGCAGCTGTTTCATCAGCATCGGCAAGCCGCTGCCCTCGGTACCAATCAGATTCGCCCGAGGAATTCGCACATCGTTGAACGAGAGTTCGGCCGTGTCGCTTGCGTGCTGGCCGATCTTCTCCAAATTCCTCCCCCGTGAGAAGCCGACGGCGTCGGACGTCTCCAGCATCAGAAGAGAGATCGACTCCCCATCGCGCCCCGTGGACGTTTTTGCCGCGACGATGACGAAGTCCGCACACATACCGTTGGTAATGAACGTTTTCGAACCGTTGACAACGTAGTGATCGCCATCGAGGCGAGCGCGGGTGGCTATGCCACGCAGGTCTGAACCCGCTTGCGGCTCGGTCATCGCGATAGCGGCAATTGCATCGCCGGAGCACATCCTCGGAAGCCAACGTCGCTTCTGCTCTTCGTTCGCGTACTCGAGCAGATAGTGCGACACGATTCCGCTGTGCACCGAATTGCCGAACCCCACGTCCAGCGTGCGGGCCTGCTCCATGATCACGACGAGGTCGTGAAGGATCGTGCCACCCCCGCCGCCGTATTCGTCGGGCACCGAGGCGCACAACAACCCCAGATCGCCTGCCTTCCGCCAAAAGTCACGATCGACGTGGTGCTGTTGCGCCCACTTGCCGAATCGCGGAACGGCCTCGGTTGCGAAGAACTTCTCAGCCGTATCACGTAGCTGCGCAACATCTCCCGTGATCCAGGAGTTGACGTTATTGCTCACCGTGCGTTCCTTTTCGCGAGAAGGACGCCACCGTCGCCTCAGTCCGGGACGGTGGTGTGCCACAGCGTTAGATCTATATTCCGATCTTGAGACGACTCGAGTCGAAGCCGTCGACGACCTCTGGTTGGCCGTAGAACTCGATGGCCGGTGCCACCTCGGCCAATGAGAGCGCGAGATTCAGCAGGCGCTGCTCTGGTGGCGGCAACTCATTAAGCGGCGTCTTATTCAGATACGCCAACATTTCATCGATGCGGGCCAGAACTGCGTCGTAGATGTCTTGCAATTCTTCGATCGTGCTAGACAGGCGCCGCTCGTGTCGCTCGATTTCGGTGGGCAACGCCCATTCCGCTAGCCTTTCGAGGTCTTCGAATCCCTCGGGAAAGGTTTTTTCCGCTGCCATCGCTTGCTCACCTCTGCTTCACTTGTAGTACCCGACGAAGTCTTCGACGACCTTGTGGCCGTGCCGGATCATCAGCTCGTTATCCTGCAGGCAGAACTCTTTCAAGACACCGCTGCTCAACGCGGCCTGCACACGCTCCATCGTGTTGAGATCTTCAAACAACGTGTCGCGAGCCTCGGTCCGAGTGTGGGTCTGACTGAACAGCGCACTCGCGTTGACCGGTTCGGGAAAGTAAATGCGTACTTCAAAATGGGTGCGGTCGACGGCCAGCGGCCAGAAATGATATGTGTAGTACATGTGCCCCATGACGCCGATGACGAAATGAGGGAACACCCCATTGATGTCCATTGACCATGCGGCGCTTTTCGTTTCGTTGACGCCCGGCGGTAGCGCAGTGGGCATCAGTGCGGCATCCGAAAATTGCACCAGTACCGCCATGCCCGCGCGCATCGCCGCCTGCTCAGTCAGTGAGGGCGAATATTGAGGATTCCCAGGCCCCGAAAAGGTGCGGTGATACGGGTAAACCTTCATGAATAGGGGATGACTGGCAGGGTTCGTGGGTGCTGACACCGCACTGTAGACGGACCGTTGATGGATGGACGCGAGGTGGTAGAACTCCTGGAAGGCGTCCAATGCCACCTTCCAATTCACGTCGATGTCGACGCTGTAGAGCTGGCAGTTCGGAAACTTGCTGAAATCGAATCCGGACAACTTCTCGCCGAGTTCGCCGAGGTAGTCGGTGAGGGTTTGTGGTGGGTGGGGGGCGAGGTGGATGAAGACGAAGCCTTGCCAGGTGTCGACGTGGATGGGCAGCATTCCGTGGTCGGCTTTGTCGAAGTCGAAGAATGATGCTTCGTCGGGTACGCCGGTCAGTCGGCCGTCGAGTTGGAAGGTCCAGCCATGGAATTTGCAGGTGAACGCCCGGCACGAGGACTTGGCACCGTTGTCTGACGGCCATGCCAGCTTGTTGCCGCGGTGGCGGCAGACGTTGTGGAACGCGCGGATGACGCCGTCTTTGCCGCGGACCACGATCGCCGACGCCCCGCACACGGCGATGTCTTTGACCAGGTAATCGCCGGCAGAGGGGATTTCCTCCTCGCGGCAGACGTTCAGCCACACCCGGCGGAACACCCGATCGCGCTCAAGCTCGAAATACTCCGGAGAGATGCACGGCTCGACCGGAACTGGACCCGTGCCCAGCTCGGGGTACTGCTCGGTCCAGGACTGGTCCACAGATTTCGTCGGGGCCACCATTCGCAACCGCACCTCCATCGCTCACGTAGACGAAATTCGCCTCGACACTACCAATATTGCGACATATCTGTCAAGATGACATGATAGGCCTCTCGGCAGGGTTGACCTCCGGCGACGAAGGTAGTACAGATAAGCCATACATGCATTTACGCCAATATGGCATATATGCTATCGCCGACAAACGCAAAGGAGGTCGCGGGTGAGCGATTCGGTAGCAATAGTCGGCGTCGCCGACGTTCCGCACGGTCGGTTCCCAGACCGCCCGACGCTCGAGATGGCGCTGACAGTGTGTTCTGAGGCGATCGCAGACGCCGGCCTGGAACCCAAAGACATCGACGTAGTCTTGGTCGCGCCCGCCTTTGCAGACACCGAGTTCAACACAAACATCGGCTTCGGTCGCCTCGTCGAAGAATTGGGCATGCGCGGCCACGCCGATGCCAACATCATGGTGAACGCCGGCGGCTCAACCGGAGAACGGATGATCAAGATCGCCCGCGGTCTGATCGCCAGTGGTCAGGCGCGAAATGTCCTCTGCGCGCATGCCGACAAGTTCACTGAGATGAGCCGCGAGGAGATCATCCGCTTCTTCTCCACCGCGGGATTCGACACGGAGTTCGAAGGTCCGTATGGAGTCATCTACAACAGCCTTCCCGCCCTATGCGCGCGTCGCTTCATGCACGAAACCGGCGCCACCGAGGAACATCTGGCCCACGTGGCGGTCTCACTTCGAGCATGGGCAGACATTCATCCCCACGCAAAGGGCTACAAATCCGGGCTGACACTCGAGCAGGTCTTGGCATCTCCGGTCGTGCAATGGCCGTTCCATGCAGCGATGATTCCCCCACCCGCGGATGGCGCCTCGGCGTTCGTCGTCACGAGTTCCGACGACGCGAAACACCTCAAAGAACACGCCGCGCATCTCATTGCTGATGCAAGCCGTATGAATACCTTTTCCTTCACCCAGCACGACGACCTCACGCGAATGTACTGGGCGGAAGTCGGGAAGAAGGTGTTCGACGAAGCTCGACTGATGCCCGCGGACATCGATATTGCCGAAATCTATATGGCGTATCCCGTCTTCCACCTTATCTGTCTGGAGGAACTCGGGTTCTGCAAAAGGGGCGAGTCGGGGCCGTTTGTCGCCTCCGGCGCAACCCTTCCCGGCGGGGAGCTCCCCATGAGTACCAACGGCGAGGCAATCGGCATGGGACACACCGGTTCCGGTGTGGGTGTGGCAGAGCTAGTCGAGGTCGGCCGGCAACTCATGGGCCAAGCCGGCGAGCGTCAGGTCAAAGATCCGGAATTCGTGCTTGAGATCTCGGCGGGCGGCTCCTACATGGACGCCAACGCGATGATATTCGGAAGGGAACCCCGATGACCGATCAAACCGACCTGAAGCGCTCGGTCAAGCCGTGGACCCGACGCTATTGGGAGTCCGCAGCAGCGGGTGAACTGCTATATCAGGAATGCGAAAAGTGCGGTCGAGCTACATTCCCGCCTCGCCGTTTCTGTCCGTCATGCGCCTCCGAAGAACTGACCTGGCGGACATCGTCAGGAAGCGGAAAGATCTACTCCTTCACCGTTGTTGAGTCCGGCGCACTGGAAGAGTTCGCTGAGCAGATGCCGTATGTCATCGCGATCATTGAACTTGAAGAAGGCTTTCGGATGGTCAGCCGCATCCTGGTAGATGACGAGGGCATGCATGCCCTTTCTTGCGATCAGAATGTCAAGGTGGTGTTTGGCACAGGACTCCCCGCTCCCTGTTTTCGACCTTCCTGACGCGTCGGCACCCCAGGAGCAAGCGATGACCGACCTCATCGAGTACGAGCCCGACGGCAATATCGCATGGATCAAATTCAATCGGCCTGATAAGCGCAATGCGATCAACAGAGAGCTCGCCTACGAACTGCGCGATGCGTTGGCGCGCTTCGAGAAAGATGACTCGCTGCGCGCGGCGGTACTTGCCGGCGAGGGAAAGTCATTCTGCGCGGGCGGTGATATCACGATGTTTCCCCGCATCGACACCATCACCGGCTTGGAGTTCGTGCGACGACTTGGGGCCAGCATCTACGAGACGCTCGACCGGCTTCGCAAGCCGGTCATAGCCGCCGTACACGGATCCTGCATCGCCGGGGGGTTCGAGGTTGCATTGGCCTGTCATTTCGTATATGCAAGCGAGGATGCTGTTTTCGGCATGGAGGAAGTGAAACTCGGTCTACTACCCGGTTGGGGGGGCACGGTCCGTCTGGCACGTGCGGTGCCGTTCCGGCTTGCTACTGAATTGTTGGTCACTGGCCGCAGGTTCGATGCCGAGCACGCCCAGCGCTACGGCATCGTCAACCAGTTGTTCGAAAGTCGGGAAGCCTGCTGGGCCGGAGCCGCGCAGACGGCAGCCGCAATTGCCGAGCACCCATCGCTGGCGGTCGAGTGCATCCTCGACGTCATCAAGCACGCCGGCACAGGTGGAGATCATGCCTTCAGCGTCGAACAGCTCTCCACCGCTGTGCTGTTCGGATCCGAAGCCGCCCAGCGCTCGATCGCCAAGATCCTTGACCGCGGCATAGGACGTTGATTGGGCTCACTTTCGCCCGTATCGATCCCAGACGCATGCTGACCAAAAACTGGACGAAGGAGTTCCGCCTTGTCTGACGCCCTAGCACAACAAGACACCAGTGATGTCGTCACGATCTCGCGCTACGGTGCAGTGGCACTGATCACGCTCAACCGGCCGATGGCCATGAATGCGGTTAATTCCCAGCTCTCCACCGAGCTCGGCAATGCGGTGGAGCAACTGTCCGCGGACAGAAGTCTCGCGGTTGGCGTGATCACCGGTTCCGGTCGCGCCTTCTGTGCCGGCGCTGACCTCAAAGAGGTTGCCGCTGGCCGCTCGGTGTACGCACCCGAGCACCCCGAGTGGGGTTTTGCCGGTCTTGTCCAACACTTTGTCGACAAGCCATTGATCGCTGCGGTCAACGGATTTGCCCTTGGGGGCGGCACCGAGCTCATGCTCGCGTGCGATCTTGCGGTCATCAGTCAAGATGCGACCTTGGGCCTTCCCGAAGTCAAGCGCGGTTTGATCGCGGGAGCGGGAGGGCTGATTCGCTTGCCCCGGCAGGTCCCGCTGAAGATAGCGATGGAAGCTGCGCTGACAGGCGATGAGATCTCCGCGCAGACGGCAGCGCAGTGGGGGCTGGTAAACCGCTTGGTCCCGAAAGATGATGTTGTCGCAGCAGCATTGAGCCTAGCGGCCAAAGTCGCGGCAAATGCGCCGTTGGCCGTGCGCGCCAGTAAGAGGACCATCCACAAGAGCGCGGAGTTCGGCTCCGATTGGAGTCAAGAAGTGTGGAAGATGAGCGGACATGAATTCCGGCAGGTGATCAAGACCAGGGACGCCGCGGAGGGCCCACGGGCGTTCGCCGAAAAGCGTCCGCCGAACTGGAGCGGTGAATAATTGCACAACTTCGCACTGTGCGGCCGCACCGCGACTCATCTACCATCACCCCACGCGCTTAGCAATTGTCTTCTGCATGGCAGACAGGACTAGCTGTAGAGTTGAGCAAGCTTGGCGCGCAGCAGCTTACCCGTTTCCGTCCGCGGGAGATTGTCGTCGAATATAACTGATCGCGGGCACTTGTAATGGGCGAGATGGCCCCGGGCGAACTCCACAAGTTCGGCCTCGAGCCCGTTCTCATCGAACTGCCCGAGCTCGGAAGAGCGTCTTTGCACAATGGCCAAGACTTCTTCGCCGAACTCTTCGTTGGATTTGCCGATGACCGCAACGTCCTCCACCGCAGGATGCTGTAGAAGCACAGCTTCTACTTCTTGCGGATAGATGTTGACCCCGCCGGAGATTATGAGTGAGTTGGCTCGATCGGTAAGGTACAGAAACCCTTCTGCGTCAACCGAACCGATATCTCCATAACTGACCCAGTCAGGCCGTTGGGGATGCATCGCCCGCGTGGTTTTGGCGTCGTCGCCGTGGTAGGAGAATCCCGATGTATCTTCGAAGTAGACCAAACCGGTTTCCCCCGAACGACATTCGCTTCCGTCATCGTCGCAGATATGGATGGAACCTGCCAGGGACCGTCCAACGGTTCCCCGGTGCGCAAGCCATTCTTCAGGGCTCGCGTACGTCATACCGACGGCTTCACTTCCACCGTAATATTCGTGCAGTATTGGCCCCCACCACTGCATCATCGCGTCCTTGACATGAACCGGACATGGCGCGGCCGAATGGATCGCCACTTTATGGCTCGTGAGGTCGAATGCGCCCCGGGTGGCCTCGGGTAAGCGCAGCATGCGTGTGAACATCGTTGGCACCCATTGACTATGGGTGACGCGGTAACGATCGATGGCTTCTAATGCTTTGCTTGCGTCGAATCGCTGCATCACTACAACAGTGCCACCGAGCGACTGAATGACCATCGTGTAACTGCTGGGTGCAGCGTGATAGAGCGGCGCGGGAGAGAGGTAGACCGACTTGTCGTCGAATCCATAAAGCTTGCCAACAGCGCGGACGCCCACCGGACCCTTCGCGACCGGCCGCGTACTCACCGGCCTACGAACACCTTTGGGACGTCCCGTGGTTCCAGACGTATACGGCATGATGTCGCCAACAGGGCCGTCGTCCGCGATCTGCAAGCTCTGAGATTCAATCACGGCGTCGTAGTCTTCGAACCCTAGGTGCGGTCTGCCCTTCATCAACAGTGTGTGACAAGCAGGTGCGTGCGGCGCCACGTTGACGGCGAGATCGCCGACGCTGTCCGACGTGATCAATGCTTTGGCGTCTGAGTCAGTGATGATATATGCCGCTTCAGCGTCAGTGAGGTGACAGTTCACAGGGACGAGATGCAAACCTAAACGTAGGGCAGCCCACATCGCCTCGAAGTAGCACGGCTCGTTGCGTGTGAGAACAGCGATTCGATCCCCAACACCTAACCCCCGCTGCCGCAACAGGTTCGCCAGCTGCGCCGAACGATCGGCCAGCTCCCGGTACGTCAATTGGTCACCAGTCTCGGCGATGATCACCGCAGGGCGATCTGGCGCCTGATCGGCATGCCGACCTGGGTGCATGGCCTCCTCCTGCTCTGGTCGACGTTCTCCCGTGGCGGTGGTGGAACCCTTGTCCGACAAGTTCTCGCCGGCGCGTGAGCGAAAAGCGAAGAGGGCCCTCGCGGTTAATCGCTTGCCGGCAACTGCGTAGTTTCTTTCCGCACAAGGGGTAAGTCACCAATGCCGAGTGTTCCTTCGCCCGCTTTGGTGACGAGCACTTCGATGACGCCCGAACTATCAGCGTATCGCTTGCCCAGCTCATTTCCCCCCTGGAATCCCTCTTTCGCAGAGGTCCTAGCGGGCTTTTCACCGAAGATGCTCATGGGCCGCCCTCCGCATGTGAGTTCTGCGTTCTCGTCACGGCACCTCACGACGATGATTTGGGTAGCGCACACTCGACTGCAATAGCGTGCTCCAGTCTTGACCTTGCCCATGAGATAAACCTTTCGCTCCAGTGAGGGCTGCGCGTCAGAGAATCTCGGTGATGCTAGTCCGGGGTTGCGCCTTGGCGAGGAGATCACGAATCAACTTGTCGACTTCAGCGGGATCATCGGGAACCCTGCGCGCCGCCGGTCCGCGGCGCCAGCCTTCTGCAATTGCCAAAAGGTCGCCGGATGATTCGATCATCTGTCCGGTGATGTCTTTGGACAATGGGGAGGCTAGCCAGACGACCACCGTTGCAACCCATCGCGGGTCCAAACGCGCTTGGGTGTCGGCGTCCATCAGATCGGCAGTCAACCGAGTGGCAGCGCCTGGGGCGACCGCGTTGACGGTGACACCATAGCGAGCGAGTTCTTGTGCGGCGATCTGTGTAAACGCGCCGATGCCTGCCTTCGCGGCGCCGTAGTTGCACTGGCCAGGATTGGCGTACAAGCCCGAGATCGACGACGTATTAATGAGTCGCGCGTCGTTCTCCATTCCACCCTTGGCCCGCGAGCGCCAGTAGGCGGCGGCATGACGAGACGTGCTGAACGTACCCTTCAGGTGAACTTGCATGACGGCGTCCCAGTCGTCTTCGGACATCGAAAACAGCATTCGATCTCGAAGGATGCCCGCATTGTTTACCAGCACGTCAAGGCCGCCGAACGTCTCAATGGCCTGCCGTACCACAGCCTCGGCTCCGTCCCATGTGCTGATGTCGTCGGTATTGGCGACAGCGTGACCCCCCGCGTCGGTGATTTCGTCGACCACCTTCGCCGCGAAACTCCCGTCTGCTCCATCTCCTGCGCCTGAACCACCTAGGTCATTGACCACAACTTTGGCGCCCTGCGCAGCCAGCAGAAGCGCCTCCGCCCGCCCGATTCCACGGCCAGCACCCGTAACAATGCAAACTCGCCCAGCACACAGATCTTCGTTCACCAATAGACCCTTTCCCGCGCGTCCAACTACCAGATCGCACTGCCGAATGCTGCGTTCGGGCCACGCAGTTAGGCAGGCAGTGCACGACTATCCCACCGTGCCAGGTGATGGCATATATGTCAATCCGTCGGTTATGTCGAGTAGGCAGAGGTGCGGTTCAAGATTGTTTAGTTAGCTCGTCAGGGGTGACAGCCAGACCGAGGCGGGCTTGGCGCATCGTCTCTCGGAGCAAAGTCACGTCCAGCGCAAAGCTCCTGGGCATTCGGGCGGGTGGCGAACTTCCTCGAGCCAAAGACGCCGCCTGGTCAATCGCGTCCTCACGTGTGCAAGGCGCCGGCGACGGATTGTCAACGAGACCCAGCGCGGCGGCGTCGTCGAGGCTGAGCAACGGATCGCGCAAATAGAGGCGCTGAAACGTCACTGGATCCGCACGACGAGGGCCGAAGGCTGATGTGCCCATGTCCGGGGCGAGCCCGAGCTTGGCGAACTGCAAACGCATCCGAAACGCGGGCCCCGCGAGCGCTATGTCGCCCGCCCAGAAGATGCCACACCCTCCGCCAACCACCGCGCCATCGGCGTAGGTCACCACAGGTATAGGAACGCGTCGCAGGTCCCGGATGACCGACTGGAATCGCCATACGCCACGTACCGCCGATTGTCGACTCCGAAACAGCCGGGGCACCTCAGACCGATCGAGTCCACAACAGAAGAATGGCGAAACGCCCTCCAGCACCAAGAATTTGCTGTGGCGGGCGCGGGCGAACGCCGCCCGCAGCTCGCTTGCCGTGTCCAGCGTGATCGCATTCGCGCGAGAGGGCCGGTGCAGCGTGACGACGGTTCCCCCGTCGGCCTTACTAATCGCTAACTCTGGACCGTCGAATTGCTTGTCAAACATCGATGTCCCATCAGGTTGTTGCCGCCTCATGAACGCGTGTTGTGTCATCTTGACAGATATGTCGCAATATCGGTAGTGTCGAGGCGAATTTCGTCTACGTGAGCGATGGAGGTGCGGTTGCGAATGGTGGCCCCGACGAAATCTGTGGACCAGTCCTGGACCGAGCAGTACCCCGAGCTGGGCACGGGTCCAGTTCCGGTCGAGCCGTGCATCTCTCCGGAGTATTTCGAGCTTGAGCGCGATCGGGTGTTCCGCCGGGTGTGGCTGAACGTCTGCCGCGAGGAGGAAATCCCCTCTGCCGGCGATTACCTGGTCAAAGACATCGCCGTGTGCGGGGCGTCGGCGATCGTGGTCCGCGGCAAAGACGGCGTCATCCGCGCGTTCCACAACGTCTGCCGCCACCGCGGCAACAAGCTGGCATGGCCGTCAGACAACGGTGCCAAGTCCTCGTGCCGGGCGTTCACCTGCAAATTCCATGGCTGGACCTTCCAACTCGACGGCCGACTGACCGGCGTACCCGACGAAGCATCATTCTTCGACTTCGACAAAGCCGACCACGGAATGCTGCCCATCCACGTCGACACCTGGCAAGGCTTCGTCTTCATCCACCTCGCCCCCCACCCACCACAAACCCTCACCGACTACCTCGGCGAACTCGGCGAGCGACTGCAGGGTTACCCATTCGCCGAATTCCCGGTGTGCGACAGCTACCGGATGGAGGCGAACGTGAACTGGAAGGTCGCCGTGGATGCCTTCCAGGAGTTCTACCACGTGGCTTTCATCCACCAACGATCCGTCGGCGACGCTGTGAAGGGTGTCGACAACCCGTTCAGCCACCCTCTGATGATGAAGCTCTACGGATACCATCGGACCTTTTCTGGCTACGCCAACCCCGCCTACCAGCCCAACCCCATCGAAGTCGCCGCATTCAAGGCGGGCATGTCCATCGTGGACTTCTCCCAAAGCCTGGCGCTGCCTGAAGGGGCCAACCCCACCAAAAGCCCTACGTGGTCCTTCGACGTCAACGTGTACTTCCCGAACTTCTTCGTCGACGTTTTCGCCGGCTCCTACTTCACCTATCACTTCTGGCCGCTGGCCGTGGACCGGACGATCATCGAAGCCCGTCTATACACCAAGACCGCCGACAAAGCCGCCGGTCGGTTCGTCCGGGAGCAAAGCAAGATTGCCCTGCGCGACTCCTTGTTGGAGGACTACGGATCCCTCAAGTCCACCCAACAGGCGCTGAACACGGGAGCACTTACCCACTTCGTTTTCCAAGACAACGAGCTTCTGCTTCGCCACGGCCACCACGTGATAGACACCCTCGTCAAGCAACCGTGACATTCGCGATGTCAGTTATTACGCGCAGTGGTCAGTCCTGACAGCAAGGGGCCCCTAACCGGCATCCGGGTGATCGAGCTCGGGGGGCTCGGGCCAGGCCCGTTCGCCACGATGACACTTGCCGATCTCGGCGCCGATGTCGTCCGGATCGACCGTCCAGGTGCGGTGAGCGTCTTCCCGGGTGAGCCAGGACAGGACCTGCTGAACCGCGGAAAGCGTTCGGTGGCACTCGATCTCAAGCGCCCTGAGGCAGTCGACGCAGTGCTCACCTCGTTGGCAGGCGCAGACATTCTCGTTGAGGGATCCCGCCCAGGGGTTGCCGAGCGGTTGGGGCTGGGGCCGCAGGATTGCTGGGCACGCAACCCACGTCTGGTGTACGGAAGGATGACCGGTTGGGGCCAGACAGGTCCCCTCGCGAGAACTGCCGGCCACGACGTGAACTACATCGCCCTGACCGGAGCCCTCCACGCTCTTGGCGACGCCGACGGGCCGCCACAGATCCCGCTCAATTTGTTGGGCGACTTCGGCGGTGGCGCAATGTATTTAGTGGCTGGCCTTCTTGCTGCGCTGCGGGTCTCGGAGCACACCGGCAAGGGCCAGGTGGTCGACGCGGCCATCGTCGATGGTGTGGCGCACCTGCTGACAGGCACCCATGCACTCAGCAACGCTAGCGCTTGGGCGGACGAGCGTGGCGTCAATCTGCTCGACGGCGGAGCACCGTTTTACGCCGTCTATGAGACCGCTGACGGCAGGCACATGACCGTCGGCGCGATCGAAGAGCCGTTCTACGCCGTACTTCTGGATGTACTCGGCATACGCGATGCGGTTCCCCCGCGAAGCGATCGCGATGCCTGGCCCGACATACGAGAGACGATCGCCGCCACCTTTCGTACCCGGACGATGGCGGAGTGGACCGAGGCGTTCGCGGGAACCGACGCCTGCGTTGCTCCCGTCCTCAGCTTGAGCGAGGCGGCTCACCATCCGCACATCATGGCTCGGGGCTGCCTGACAGGCCAATTCGGAGAATGCCAGCCGGCCCCCGCGCCCAGGTTCTCCGTGTCCAGGACCGGCATCCCCCGACACCCGCCCATGCCTGGCCAAGACACCCGCGCGGTTCTCGAGCAATGGGGCGTCGACGGCATCGACGAACTGTTCGAATCGGGCTGCGCCGTCGAGTGCGCCCAGCCCACGTAAATCGCAATCGGGTGCATCCAGGGATGCTGCTATTTATGCCATCTTGACAGTTATGACGCACCCGCGTACCGTGATGTCGATTCTGTATAGGTGAGATTCGCTCGAGGCGTCTAACCCACGCCGCCTCCACTAACAATGAGAGCGAGAACGAAGCGACATGGCAGATCGGTTGAAAGGCAAGGTCGCAATCGTCACTGGCGCTGCTAGGGGGATCGGCGCCGCCGCGGCACAAGTGTTTGCGCGCGAAGGCGCGAACGTCGTCCTCACCGACGTCCTCATTGACGAGGGCAAGCAAACGGCAAAGGGAATCGGCGAATCCGCCCTGTTCATCCACCACGACGTGGGCGACGAGGACAGCTGGCAGCAGGTCTCGAAGGAGGTCGAGTCAGCGTTTGGCGGTGTCGACATCCTTGTTAACAACGCCGCTGTCTTCCACATGGCACCCCTGTGCGGCACATCGACCGCCGACTACACATCCGTTGTGAAGGTCAATCAATTCGGCGTGTATTTCGGCATTCGTGCAGTAGCGCCGTCGATGATGCGCCGCGGCGGCGGATCGATCGTCAACGTATCCTCGGTCGACGGCCTTGAAGCCGTTCCGATGTCTGGCGCGTACGTGGCGAGCAAGTTCGCGGTTACCGGCATGACGAAGGTGGCAGCGATGGAACTCGCCATGTCGGGCATCAGGGTGAATTCCGTTCACCCTGGTGGCGTGCGCACGCCGATCATCGAAGAAGTCGACGTGTCCGACATGCTCCCGACGATTCCACTCGCGCGCCTCGCCGAGCCCATCGAGGTCGCAAATGTCCTCCTCTTTCTGGCATCCGATGAGGCCTCTTACTGCACGGGTGGCGCATACCTCGTCGACGGCGGTTTCACCGCGGGTCACGGTATGGAGCTCATCAATCGCATGCGCCCATGACGATTCCGTCAAGACGTCGACGCCGTCGTCGACTATTCGACGATGGGCAACTGAGGATATTTCCAAGACACGGAAGAAACGAGAGGCTCACGTGACGAACGCCGAGATATCCGACGTATCGACGAAATCATCCCACAACAAAAGAATGGTCGCGGACAACGCTGCCCAACAGCTTCTCCTCGCGCTGGGATCGCGTGGTGTTAAGTACATATTCGGCAATGCCGGAACGGATTTCGCCTCGATCGTGGACGGACTCGCGCGCTTTGAAGGGACTGACGCGCAAGTTCCTCAGGCCCTCACGGTGCCACACGAGTCGGTGGCCGTGGCGATGGCACACGGCTACTATCTAGTCACCGGCGAACCGCAGGTTGCCATGGTCCATGTCACTGTTGGGACGGCCAACGCTCTCAACGGACTGATCAACGCCAGCCGCGCAAACGTGCCTCTTGTGCTCTTCGCAGGCAGGACGCCCGTTACCGACTACGGTTCGCCTGCGTCTCGCGATGCCGGGATTCATTGGGCGCAAGAATCATTCGATCAGGCTGCGATGGTTCGCGAATGGGTCAAGTGGGACTACGAGCTGCGCACTCCCTCGATGGTCGACGCCGTTGTCGAGCGCGCATTTTCAGTTGCCACGTCCGCGCCGCGGGGACCCGTTTACGTCACGCTCCCCAGGGAGGTCCTCGTCGAGGGCAGCACGGACAGCGCACCGGCTCGCGGCGGCGCAGCAACCCGGAGCGGGGTCGCACATCCCGTTCCGGAAGCTGCCGGCCATGCCGTGGAAGCGCTTCTGGCAGCGCGCAATCCAGTGATCATTACGTCAGCGGTGGGGGCGGATACCACCGCGATGACAGAACTGGTACGGCTATCTGAATTGCTCGCGATCCCTGTGGTTGAGCATGGCCGGTACTTCGTGAATTTCCCGACGACGCACCCCATGCACGTCGGCTATAGTCCGAATCGACTGATCGCCGACGCCGACTGTGTTCTCGTTGTCGCTGCCGACGTTCCGTGGATTCCGTCGCATGCCGCGCCGGCCGAGGGCGCCACGGTGATCCACATCGGTGACGATCCAATCTATTCTCGCTACCCGATGTGGCAGTTCCCGGTGGACATCGCCATCACCGCGACCCCTGCTTCGGCGCTGTCCTACATCAGTGGCCAGATCGAATTGTCTGAGCGAATCGATACCGCGTCGGTCGCAGCGCGGAGCGCGCAGTGGTCGAAGGTCCACGACAAGCAGCGGTCCAAGCGGGAGACGGTTGCCGCGGCACAATCGGCCAGTCGTCCAATCAGTTTCAGTTGGATAGCTCGCTGCCTCAACGAGATCAAAGATGACGACATGATCTTCGTCAATGAGTACGACCTGGATCTCACGCAAATCGACTTCGAGACACCAGGCCGCTTCTTCGGCTTCCCTCAGGCGGGCGGGCTCGGCTGGGGTCTCGGCGCCGCACTGGGGGCGGCTTTGGGCGACGCAGCAAAGACAGTTATCGCGTGTGTCGGTGACGGCGCCTATATGTTCGGGTCGCCTACGGCAGCACACTTCGTGGCGCGTCGTTACGATCTGCCCACCTTGGTAATCGTGTTCAACAATCAATCGTGGTGCGCAGTGGACGACGCGATGCGGGCGGTGCACCCGGAGGGATGGGGAGCGCAGTCGACCAAGCCCCCGCTGACCGATCTCAGTCCTTCGCCCGACTTCGAGCTGGTTGCGCAGAGCTGTGGCGGTTACGGCGAACGAGTCGAGGATCCGGACGACTTGCCGAATGCGCTACGCCGTGCACTCCACGCCGTGCGGGTTGAGCAGCGCCAGGCGCTGCTCAATATCGTGAGCTCTCGATGAGCTCAACGAGGGCTCACAGGTTCGGCTACGGGTGGCTTGGGGTTACACCCCGGCAGCTGCGGCAATCCCGTCGATCGGAGTCACGCCCAGTTCTTCGCCCCAGTCCGCAAATGCATTGAGGGTCTGGTCGGCGACAGCCGGCAACGAGCCCATTTTTTTCGATTTCACCCACACGCGCATCGCCGACATGAACGCGACGCAGATCGCTCCCACCATAATCGTCGGGCGAGGGTCGGTGTCCGCGTCGACATTCATCCGGGCAGCCAGTTCGTCCACTATTGGATCGCTTGCGCTCAGGATATAGCCCGTTCCGCTGGCGATGAGTTCTGGATTCCTCTTCAAAATCTCACGAATATGCTTTAAGTTCATGCGGTCAGAAGTCTCGAATTGTACGACCGACTCGAATACTGCCCGTCTCAGTGCAGAGTAATGAGACTCGTCAGGGGAACTGTCCCGTAGCAGACCGCAGATAGCTTGGACGAAACGCCGCGAATCCATGAGGATGTCTTCTTTGGAAACAAAATAACGGAAAAATGTTCTGTGAGAAATCATCGACTCAGCTGTGATGTCATCAATCGTCACCTCACTGAAGCCCTTTTTTGCAAACAAACGTAAAGCCACACGTCGTATCTCATCGGTACTCCGCTGCCGCCGACCCGCGCGTAGTCGATCTCCTGACAGCGTGCTTTTGGGCGTAGCCACTTTGTCTCCTTTCCAAGGCCGGAGTTGCCGAAGTCCGACTATTGGCGTAAGTGCCGTATTGGCAGAATAATACCATCGGCAGCCCCTAAGGCGCCGTCCCACACGGGCTGAAAAGCGGTGACGATGCCCACCCGCCAGCCTCGAAGTCCGCGCCTGGCAAAGGGGCTCGGCAATGTGGTTACGCCGATTCGATCACGACAGCGACGCTTCTGCGCAGGCACCTCACAACAGATATCCCTGCTTCGACCGTGCGCTCCCCGCCCGGTACATGAACGCATCAATTCACAACAGATATCCCTGCTTCGACCGTGCGCTCCCCGCCCGGTACATGAACGCATCAATCGAACCCGATCGGTGGCGCACGCTAACCGCGGCGTGCGTCGCGCATCAGCTCCTTGGCGGAGTTCCGGCCCGGAATACCGGAAACCGCGCCCATTGGGGGCGATCCTGCTCCGCCGAGAAACAGCCCATCGATAGGCGAACGGTATCCCGCCAGACCAGGAGCCGGCCTGAGCGGACCCATTCGGAACGGTGAGAAGTCCACGTGATAGATGCAGCCTTCGTGAACCCTCATTTGTTTCGCCAAGATGTCGGGCGTCTTGACGTATCGCCCGATTTCCAGCTCTTCGATGCCGTCATAGACGGAGCTCGCTCGAGCCACTATCGATTTGGCCGCCTCATCCGCTACGGCTTCCCACGATCCTTCCGGCTTCAGAGGCATCGGATGCGCCCACATGAAGAAGGTATCTTGTCCGGCGGGAGCCTGGGACGGCTCGGCAGCCGTGGGGATCGATGTTTGCAGATTAAAATCGGCTGGAATCCTGCCAGCCCGCGACTCCTTGAACGCCCTGATCGACTGGTCATAACCGCCGAAATAAATCGAAGGTATTCTTGGGTCCACTCCATCGCGACGAAGGAATTCCTTTACCCTCAATCGCCCTGACAACGCCATATCGACCTTGAGATATCCGTCGGCCGACCCGGGTATGTGCTTGACACGCGCCTTCATCGCTGGTTCGAGCGCATCACCCGGAAGGAGGGAACCCATGGCCGTACGGGGATCGCATGTCGCGATGACACCCCGGGTCCCCATAACCTCCTCGCCTCCTTCCAGGCGAACGCCGGTTGCTCGCCCGCCGGTTATCAGTATCTCTTCCACCACGGCGTTGGTCCGTATCGTTCCGCCGACGGCGCGGAAAGCAGCCGCCAGAGCGTTGGGCAGAGCCTGCATCCCGCCAACCGGGCGGCGATCACCGAAGCGCTGGAAAAATGGGAAAAGCAGCATTCCCAAACCCCCGCCGTCTACGTCGATTGGTGTTGCGATGCCGATTTGCGCACCGAACGCGTCGCGCACCACTGGATGCTGAAAATTCTCGTCGATGACCTGTGCAGCGGAGACGGTCATCACCGAAGCAAGCTTCATTAGATTGCGACGCGCAGCCAGCGCCGCCCTCCCAGCCTTGACCATCGGCCGAATGCCCGGCCGCATGGGGTTGGCACTTATGAGTGGCACCCCGACGTCGATAGCGGCGACCAGCGTTCGCATGAGTTCCAAGAAGTTGTCGGCGTCAGAACGCGAGTATCTCCCTATTTCAGCCGCGGTTTTTACCGGATCACGCCAGAAGACCAAGGAAGCCTCGCCGTCGTCATGAACGAAGATGTTGGGCGGATCAACGTGGATTTCCTTGTATCCGAATTTGGCGAGTTCTAATTCGACGGCGACGCCCGACGCCTGGAGAAAGACCATGTCGAGTGCGCAGTAGTTGATCTGGTGCTCCGGCGCATCCGCAATTAGCGCCTCGGACCCGGCCATGCCGCCGACCGCCCCTCGCGCCTCCAGGACGATCGGCCGAAGGCCAGCTTTTGCCAGATAACACCCAGCCACTAGTCCGTTGTGACCGCCGCCGATAATCACGGCGTCGTAGCTGCTCGACATCGTGGGAGCTCCTTAATTTGAGGGCCGTCAGTCAGGCCATGCGGCGACACCTTCGCGCGCGACGCCCTTGATTCGAGCCTAAACGATGCGGCATTTATGTCAAGATGGCGTAAACGCCCATTTCTGGGTTACACTCTCGGCGGCGACCTGTATCGCCACAGCACGCGACAAACCGTGACGGCTGAGCCAGGTGAAATCCCTCGCCGCGCTACGTTCGACACGAGAAAGGACTCCCGTCATGGCCCACGAATTCCTCTCCGACGACTGGTTGACCGAGGTTGGACGCATCCGCGAGGAACACGGTCCCGAGAACATGATCGGCGCCGGCGCCAAGCTCAACATGACGGTGACCGGAGGCCCACAGGGCACCTACGAGGTACACATCGACGACGGCCAATACGGCAACGGCCTCATCGACGACGCGGTCACCACCCTGACCGTCCCCTACGACATCGCACGCCAGGTGTTCGTCCAAGGCGCACCCATGGCCGCCATGCAAGCCTTCATGGCCGGCCAAGTCCAACTCGAAGGCGACCCCGGCCAATTGATGAACCTGCAAAACTCCCTGCTCTCACCCTCCCCCGAACAGAAGAAAGTCATCGAACTCGTCAGCGAAGCCACCGCCACCTAACCAAACTCGCCGAGCCACACGGGTGGCAGAGCACGGTCGTTGCCGTCTCGACGTCCGTGCCTGATGCCTTGACTCGCTTTGCACCATAGGGGATGCAAGATGAACGAGATTAGTCGACTCGGCTTCGTCGAGGTTGCCGTACCAGACCTGGTGGATGCGCGCGAGTTCTATGGCGACGTCATGGGGCTAACCGTCATGGCCGAAACTCCGACCAGCGTCTTCATGAAGGGCTGGGACGAGCACGACCACCACAGCGTGGTGGTCACAGCAGGTTCACAACCGGGCTTGGTGTCCTTTGGTCTGAAGGTTGCCGACCAGGACGCGTTGGCAGCGATCGAGGGCCGCGCCGAGAACCAGGGCGCTGAGGTAAAACGGCTATCGCACGGTGAGCGAGTCGGATTGGGCGAAGCGATCGCGCTCGAAACACCCTCGGGTCACAGTGTTTACCTCTATTACCAGCCCGATCAACCTGGCCGGTCTGTCACACCACCAGACGTCCATCCTGCGGACACGGCTAGCGTCAACGCGGGACGGATCGACCATGTCGCACTGACCGGCGATAACCCGGCAGAACAAATCAAGTTCATGGTTGACGTCCTCGGCCTGCATATCAGCGAGCAACTGGTCAACGACGATGGCGACCCGGTCATGGCATTCATGTTCGGCTCGAATAAGTGCCACGACGTAGTCCTCGGGGCCGGTCCCCATGGGCGGTACCACCACTTCGCCATGGCGGTTGACGACTCGAAAGACGTTGCACATGCCTTCGGGGTGTTGTCCGCAACTAACTGCAGCATTGAAGTCCCGCCGAGCCAGCATGGAGTGGGCCGACAGCACACCATGTACTTCCGCGACCCGGCCGGCAATCGGGTGGAAACCGCGACACCGGGTGCTATGGGGTACGCCGACGCACCACCGATCACCTGGAAACCCGCAGAGAGGGCTCAAGCCCTGTTCGCCGCCGGTGGTCCGGCGCTGCCCGCAGAGTTTGTCACGCCAATCTAGTTGCGCACCAGACGCATTGGCAGCCAGCTTCCTCAGCAGATCAGAGCAAGGAGAGACATGCCCGACGCCACACCTTCCTGCGACGACGAGCAACATCGCGAGGGGACGCATGGCAACCTTGCCGGTCGAGTGGCGTTGGTTACCGGCGGCAGCCGCGGTGTCGGCCGTGGGATCGCACTTGCACTGGCCGAAGACGGCGCCGACGTCGCTGTGAACTACCGGCTTGACCACTACGCCGCCAAGGAGGTGGTTAGCCAGATAGAACTGCTTGGTCGGCGCGCGATCGCATGCGCCGCGCCTGTCGACGACGAGATAGCTGCCCGAGCGATGGTTGACGAGGTTATCTCCGAGCTCGGTGGAGTCGATATCGTCGTGAACAACGCCGGTGTGGCCAGCTCGGGGCGTTTCGTAATAGACACCCCGACAGATGAAGTCCTGCATCTACACCGTGTGCACGTCATGGGCGCATATGTCGTGACTCAGGCCGCTTTGCCCTCAATGCGCGTCCGTGGGCGCGGTGATGTGATCTTTGTATCAAGCAACATAACCGCGTCGCCCACCGCAGGGACTGCGCCATACATCATGGCAAAGGCCTCGATGGAGTCCCTTGCTCTAACTCTGGCGAAAGAGGAGCGTAGGCACGGTATCCGGGTAAATGTCGTATCGCCGGGAATCGTCGATACAGACATGGGCGATCGACTTGTCAAGTCCCGACTCAAAGTGGACTCGATCCAAGACATAGCCGGTCGCTCGCCCTTCGGCCGAGTCTGCACCCCGATCGACGTCGCGAACCTCGTTCGCTGGCTGGTCTCAGAACGAGGTTCGTACGTCAGCGGTCAACGGGTATTCATCGACGGCGCGGGCTAAAGGCTAATCACTCAGACACATTTCGCAGATGAGCGTCATGCGGTTGCCGAACGCCGCTCGCTCTCAGCCATCCCGACGCGAACCGGTCGCCGTCTGCGTGGGTCGGCATGCCGTGACTGTATGCGGCCGTGGCATGAAAACGTCTGGCCATGAGGGACCTTCACGCCTGCCGCAGCGCCGATAGCGAATCCGAGACGAGTCGTCGCAGGCCCCGTTGATGCACACGCAGGAGTCTCCGCTCTACGCAAGGTTCGCGATTCTACATGCGGTGAACTTGAGGAGCGATGCGGCATTTATGTCAAGATGTCGTAAACGCCCGAATCTGGTTTACACTCGGGATCGCGGTCAACGAGCCGCTACGGCGCGGCCGGGTGACTGATGTCGCCGCGCAAGATTCGGAACGAGAAGGGATTCCCGTCATGCCCCACGAATTCCCCGCTGAGGGCTGGCTTACCGAGGTTGAGCGCATCCGTGAGGAACACGGTCCCGAAAACATGATCGGGGCCGGCGCAAAGCTCAACATGACGGTAACCGGAGACCCTCGAAGCATCTCGCCCTCCCCCGAACAGAAAAAAGCCATCCAACTCGTCAGCGAGTCCACCGCCACCTAACCAACGCCAGACGAATGGCCGCGATGCCGACAAGGAAACCCCGCCCCGGCCCGGTGAACGCCCTTGCGCGGTCCGGCAGATTCGCAAAGCCAAGTGCGGTCACTGTCGTCAAGGCGACACCGCGGGTGGGCCGATGCCGGTAGAGCGCCAACGCCCACTCCCCCAGGTCCACCCCTTCGTGGGACTAGATCTGGCACACCTATTGGAAGCCCGTGCCGCGACCGGCGGCGATCGCATATTCCTAATATGGGAGCCCTTCGACGGACCTATTCGTCGCTGGTCCTTCCGTCGTTTCTCGGACGAAGTGCGTCACCTAGCGTCCGCTCTGCATCGCCGTCACGTGCGCGCGGGCGACGTCGTACTCATCCATATGTCCAACACACCCGAGCTGATGCTCGGATGGTTCGCCTGCGCGCGCCTCGGAGCGGTCGCGGCTACGGTCGATCCACGTTCAACACCTCATGATCTCGCGTACCACGTCGACGTGACGGGCGCCGTCGGAGCACTGGCTCAGCCCGACGGGATAGCCGCCCTCGACGCTGCCCGCACCAGCCTGTCTTGGCGACTAGTCGCCGATGGACACGGCAAATGGGACGAGCCAGTCGGCGATGACGTGCACCCCTTACGACCGCCCGACCCCTCGGCGCCGCTCAGCTTGCAATTCACCAGCGGCACGACTGCCCGCCCCAAGGCCGTCGTGTGGACCCACGCCAACGCCCTCTGGGCGGCGCGGATCGGCGCGAGCCACTCGAGGTTGACCAGCGATGACATCCAGCTGGTCTACGCCCCGCTGCACCACACCCTCGCACTGTCTTTCCAGTTGTTGTCGACGCTCTGGGCCGGTGGTCAGGTCGTGCTCCAACCGAGCTTCTCATCTACCCGCTTCTGGGAGGTCTCGGTACGCCATGGGTGCACGTGGACGTGGATGATCCCGTTCGCCCTCCGCGTGCTGCACGGTCAGGATGTACCCGCAATCCACGCCTATCGTCGTTGGGGCGGAATAGGTTCGACGATGTCGACCGTGCGACGCTACGGTGTCGGCGTTGTCGGAGCCTGGGGAATGACCGAGACTCTCACCCAGGTCGTGATGGGATCCCTCGACGCGACCGATACCGCGGCAACGATGGGGCGCCCTACGCCCGAGTATCAAGTGTCGGTAATCGACAACGACGGCGCGGCCGTCGAGCCGGGAGGTACTGGTGAGCTGCTGGTCGGTGGGATTCCCGGCCTCTCACTCTTCTCGCACTACCTAGGCGATCCGAAGCTGACGACGGTGGACTTCGATGCCGCCGGGCGATTCTGCACCGGCGACCGCGTCACGCTGCTAGAGGGCGGCCTGCTGCGCTTCGCCGACCGGAGCAAGGACATGATGAAAATCGGGGGTGAGAACGTGGCAGCCTCCGAAGTCGAAGCGGTGATCGCGAGCGTCCCAGGGGTAGCAGAGGTTGCGGTCGTAGGTCGGCCCGACCGGCTGCGTGACGAGTTACCAGTTGCCTTCGTAGTCGCCGAATACGGCTGGGCTGGAAGGGAACTCGCCGACGCCGTCATCGACCGGTGCGCCGAGCGGCTGCTCCCTTTCAAGGTGCCCGTGGAGGTGCGCTTCGTCGAGGACTTGCCCCGGTCGCTCTTGGCCAAGGTCGCTAAACACGAGCTCCGTCGGATGGCCGCCGCCGGTGCACCCCACCGGTGATGCACTTGGACGCGCAACATCGGCGGTTTGCCGCGCCAACCACACCGCACCAGTCGAGAAACGCCAGCCTCACCGTATTTGGCGATTACATCGATCGGCTTTTCAGCGATAGCCGCGGGGATTCCGAGGTCCCCGATTTCACCCACGTTCGGATAGCCGACATCAACGACACAGATATCCTGCTTGAAAATGAAGTGGCGAAATAAAGTTTAGGGAATACCATTGCCGACACCGTGATCTCATCAGTTGAACCCTAGCTGAAGCCTTTCTCGGAAACAACTCAAAAAACCACGAGACGAATCTGAGTGGCGGTATGCTGCCGACGAGCCGCACGAACCCTGCGAAGCGTCGAATTGGCGTTTGCCGCTAGGTTTTCGTGAAGGAGCCGAAGGGCCGACCGAGTCGGCCATTTCGGTAGTCGACGCGCGACCAGTCGAATCGTTTCGACAGGGCCGACGCAAACACCTTGGTCGCCGCGCGATATATCAAACGTGACTGAAGTTCACCCGGGAAAATACATTGCTGGATGGGCCATCGACAGCGTGACATCCGCCCAGAAGAGTAGGCACCACGTGCGATGTCGGCGGCGCTTCCACGCGATGACGCACTGCCGCTCGCGCCGCACGGGCCATCTGGATAAACATGCTTTACCGCGGCGTTCGAATGCGCAGACACATCTCATCAGTCATGCAGGCTTCCGTGTGAAGCGCAGCGGATCGCCTCATCCGGAGAGGCGGTAGGCCAACTGTGGGCAGTATTCGTTCACCGACAGAATGAGGAATTGATGCGCATCCGGCACCTGGATAGGAGGTCGACTCGGATCGGGAACACTGGCTGGTGCGAGCGCCGCGTACCGTATTATGTGCGCTTCCACATCGATGGGGTCCCTACGCAAATTGGGTTGAAGAAAGCGGCACGCGGACAGAGCCATTCTTATGAGATTGTCGTCCGATTGCTGGAAGCCGAGGGCGCGCGCCCCCGCGAGGAAGCTAGCGCCGTCTGCCTGCGCCATCGGCGCCGTCATCGATGCCAACGTCATCCCGATCATGGTGCAGCACACCTGTTTGATGCCTTTTCGCATCTCGGTTTCTCCTCGCGTGAGGCCGTCATCCGGGCAACCAGCCTGTCGTGTTACTTATAGACCTATCCGGCGGGCCGCGCCAGCAATCATGGAGCCTTGGCGGCTGAGTTGCGTCCCGAGAAGCGGCCGCCCGCACTTGGCCGTGCTGCCGTCCCAGCGACAACTTGTACGCGGGACAGCGGAATTTGGAGCACCTATCACGACGGCACCGCGCTGCCATCGCGGGGCGTGCTCGAAACACCCAACGTCCTTCGGTTGACCAAACTCAGGGGCTATGTGGCCTGAGTTCGTGAGCGCCGGCGACCGATCTTGAGCGCCTAACTGGCCGATCTGCTGAAACCGACCGACTGGTCGCCGATTGGCAAAGTGCCCCCGCCGTGAACAAGTTCGGGTTAGTGTGCTTCCTGGCTTCGTATTGGGGTTCTACGGGGAGGCGACTGAAATGATCACACGCGGGATGCTAGCGGCAGGAGCGCTGCTCGCGGGCCTGGGATGCCAAGTCGCCGTTCCGGTGGCGCATGCCGACCCGCTGACCCCGCTAACCCCCGGCGAGAATCAGTTCCTCGACCAAGCACGCCGTATGTTTCCAGGCAGCGGGGATCCCGACGCCGCCAACAGCGACGGAGAGTTGCTGGACCAGGGTCGGTACGCCTGCTTCCGGCGTGATAGCACCGGACAGATTGGCTATGAGGTGACGTACGTATCTCCCATCGTCACGCAATTGGCATTCATCTATCTGTGTCCGAAGTGAACCCATCTGCTTCTGAGTGCTGGCGAGAAGCGTGCAGCCGCCGCGGACGGCACACCCCTGTCTCGACTGCGGCCGCGGCGCCCGCACCGAGCGTCGAGCGTCGAGTACCTAGCCAGTCTCGCGTGGCAGATTGACATATCTGAAGTTCGGTCTCAGCTGGCGGATTGACACATCTGCCAACAACTCCTATCTTCGATCCATGGCGCACCGCCCCGCGATCGTCACACGGGTTCCTTCCCGCGGGTTTCCACATGCCCTCCGGCGCCCCGGACCGGAACGGCGGATTCGCTTATGCGTCGCGTTAGCCGGATACAGCCCTCTCGTCGAGCTGGGATCACCCTGTGGAATCCCATCGGTGACGGGACCGGCGACTGCCTGTAATTCGACTTCGACCACATCCAAGCCTTCGGGATCGTCTTTTGAGGCTTCTCCCATCGTTAGCAACCAGAAACATGAGGCTGCCCGAACTGACGGCAGCGGCTAGGTACGGGGGGAATCGGGTGGCGCTTCCGGTCAGGGAAGGCGACTTGCCGCAGACACGGGCCCATCGTGTCAGTAGCAACGACTCTCAGCACGCAGCCAGTTCTCGGATCAGCGGCCACGGCTCGCCGCGAGCACTGAGCCCTGCGCTTCGAACGGCGTGTCGGACCGCGTCACGAGTTGGCGCGATACCGGTGCGTACCTCAGACACCGCAGGTCGCGGCATAGCTCTCGCCGTCGACGTAGTGCGCTATGCGATCACCGACACCATTTCGTTGCGGTTGCCGGTGGCCGAGTTCCTTTGGCAGGCGTGGGTATTGCTCAAAGTTACGGCGACGCCGGCACTCCTAATGGCCATTCCATTCGGCGCGATGGTGACGGTCGTTACGTCAGGATTAGTCGCTCAAGTGGGGGCGACCGCGCTGCTCGGTGCCGCGAGTGGAGTGGGCGTTGTTCGACAAGGTGCGCCCATCACTGCCGGGTTCTTGATGGGTGGCGCGGCCGCTTCGGCCATCGCTTCCGACTTCGGGGCGCGTGCGATGCGTGAGGAACTCGATGCGATGCGGGTACTCGGCATTGATCCGGTCCGCCGACTCGTGGTGCCACGGTTTTTAGCACTGATTCTGATCGCCCCGATTTTGTGCGCGATTATTATCGGAGCAGGCACGGGGGCCGCGTTCATACTGTCGGTGTCGGTCAATGAAGTAGCCCCTGGAAGCTTCTGGCAGTCGTTCGGAACATTCGCGAAAATGACTGACGTATGGTTCGCCGTGGCGAAAAGTGTCGTCTTTGCCGGGATCGTGGCGATAATTTCGTCGCTTCGAGGAATGGAGGCAAAGGGCGGTCCGCGCGGTGTCGCCGACGCCGTAAACGCTGCGGTAGTAGTCAATGTCATATGCATCGTTTTCGCAAACCTTGCGATGACGCAAATCCAGACGATGTTCTTTCCGATGGAGATCGCATAATGGCTCCGTCCGTGCTTGTACACACCCGCTTGGCGTCGATGCGCGCAATCCGCAGACCGGTCGGCGAAGTCGGGCAGTGGGTGTTATTCATCGCCCAGACCTTTTGGTACCTGCCGCTGACAGCCCGTCGATACACTCGGGAGACATTGCGGGCCTCGAGAAATCTTGCCTGGGGCAAGGGTAATCTCGTCGTGGACGGCGGCACGATCAGCGTGCTCCTTATTCTTGGCCTGGCGGTCGGCGCTTCCCTGGCTATTGAGGCGCTCTCCGTCTTGCACGTTATCGGCTTTGAGGCGCTGTCGGGGCTCATCGGTGGGGTGGGCGCTGTTCGCGTGATCGGGCCACTCGTGGCCGGTATCGCGTTCACCGCGCAGGCCGGGACCAGAATGACTGCGGAAATTGGTGCCATGCGCATCGCGGAAGAAATCGACGCTACTGAAGCAATGGCGATCCGGCCGATACCCTTCGTAGTCTGTACTCGTGTTATCGGCGGGATGGTCTGTGTGATACCAGGATACCTGCTGACATTAGTAACGACTTTCTTCGTGTTGGAAACGGTGGTCACCGTATTTCACTCGCAGCCTCCCGGCACTTATGATCACTACTTCATTCAGTTTCTGACGCCAACAGATCTCGCTTACTCCACGATCAAGGCGACTACATACTGCATCGCCGCGACGTTGATTCATTGCTATTACGGCTACTTTGCCTCAGGTGGACCCGTCGGTGTTGGCCAAGCCTCGGGCCGCGCGGTGCGCGCAAGTCTCGTCACGATCATGATTCTCGATCTCAGCACCACCGTGATGCTCTGGGGTCTCCAACCCGTGTACGCGTTCAAGGGCTAGCGGCAATTATGTTGCGAGGATCTGAACAATCGCAGGAACGGGTAAGGCTGGTCATCGGTAGCGCGACCCTGCTCTGTGTGCTACTCGTTATTCTTGGTTTCGCGGTCAAGCCATTCGGTGGCCGACCAGCTGACCGCATTCGCGTAGCGATCGATACGCCATACATTGGCCAAGGCATCCAAACGGGAACGGCGGTAGTCCTTCACGGGGTCGAAGTAGGAAAGGTCACGGACGTGACTCTTTCCCCAAGCGGTGGTCTTCGGCTGAGCACCGAGCTGCGGCAACGGCCACTGACGGGCCTGACTGACGCGATGAACATCGATTTTCGGCCGATCAATTATTTCGGCGTCTCCGGCGTCAACATCATCCCTACTCCCGGTGGTCAAGCAGTGCGCAATGGGACCGAGATTAATTTGGTGCCGAAGGGAAACTTCACTCTTTCACAACTGTTGTCCGAACTTGCTCACGCATCCGCCGCTGCGCTGACTCCCCAGTTGATCACGGTCATCGATCGAGTCACTCGATACACCGACGGATTCAACCCGCTATTCGAGACCCTGGTCAATGCTACGACGGCAGTTGCCGATGTGCAGAAGGTAACGACAGCCAATCTCCTAGCCAAGACGGCGACAATCAGCACAGCTCTCCCGCCTTTTATGAACGAGATGATTATCATGCTCGCGCGCTTTGCCGATTTCCAGTATTACCCCTATCCCGGCGACCCATCTGGTAGGTTCCCGGAAAGTCCGCCGCCGATATCACCAGCCGCGTCGCCCAAAAAGCTATTTCCACCGTACATGGAGTACACTTTTGTGAGGAACACTTCGGAGGAATCCGACGACTACATGAACAATGTGGAAGACCGATTTCTTGAACTTGCGTCGGGCGGTCTATTTGCCGCCGTTGGCAGGGTGCTCCGGAGTCATAGCGATGATCTGTTACCCCTGGTTCAGGGGATCAAGGCAGTATCGGACCCGATGCCGTCTTTGCTCAGGCCTGGCGACATCGCCCAGACGCTGGCGGAGCTGCGGTCTCGGTTTGAGAAGCTCTATGGAGGCAATGGCGAACAGCGCGCTCTTCAGGTTCGCATTCTCCTGGACAGCCTTCCCGGTGTGGCTGCGCCACTCGGGATCGTCACGGGAGGCCGGCGATGAAGCCTCGTGCTGTATTGTGGCGCCTCGCGATTAGCGTTGTTGCAGCGGCCGTGGTGCTTATCGCGGTGCATAATGTCATCACCAATCCCGTGGCGGCGGGTACTCGCACATATACCGCAGATTTTACCGATGCATCTGGACTGCAAGTAAACGGTGACGTGCGGGTTCGCGGAGTGCGTGTCGGCAAGGTCGAGTCGATCGACCTGGTGCGACGCAACGACCAGAACGTTGCCGCGGTTAAGTTCAGCCTCGACAAGCGCTACGGTGTAGTTTCCGTCACGAGGCTGGCAATCAAGTTCCAGGCTCTAACGGGCGTGCGCTATATGGATGTGTCCAGCCCAGCTGAGGGCTATTCGGCAGCTGACCTAGTGACGCAGGCACCCACTGCGATGACCCATCCATCCTTTGACGTCACAGCGCTGTTCAACGGCCTACAACCAGTACTCGCCACGTTGAGTCCCGAAGAGATAAACACATTCACGACAAATGCCGCGTCTTTCTTGTCCGGCGACGATACTGGCTTGGGGCCGCTGCTGGACAGCCTGCGCAAGCTCACCGAGTTCGTATCGGACCGGCAGCAAGTCGTGGCGACTTTGATGCGCAATCTCGCAAACATCGCCGGCGCCATCGACGGCAAGTCGAAAGAATTAACCCACATATTCGACTTGATAGAGATACCGGTCGACGGCGCTCTCACCGTACTCGATGAGTTTCGAAAAGATTTTCTTTATGGAAATTTTTGGGATCCGGTGGTCCGATTGCTGCATAATGCTGGATTAAGAAACGGGGCCAACATCGATCAAGCGATGGACAGAGCGTGGCGGAATCTCGACAATTTTTTCGACGCAATCAAATTGGTGCCCGTTATGTATGAAAACGTCCCTATGCCGGGTCAGGATGAACCCGCGCCGTGCACTCGGGGTCCTGCTCAACTGCCAGAGACAATGGATGTGCTTTTGAATGGCAGGCGGGTGGTCCTATGCAATCGTTGAGGTCACGAAAAGGGGAGCGAAACGCCAGAGTATGGGGTGCTGGAGGGGGCGTGTTCGCGACCGTAGTGGCCCTTGTTCTGGCGTGGATCTATTACAATCCCCCAGGGCAGGGAACAATCGTCACCTTCTACTCCGATGATGCGGCGTCGATTAGTCCAGGAGACGACGTGCGGATGGCAGGTATAACGGTGGGCAACGTGAAAGACATTTCGCTCGAGTCAGACCAGGTGCGGCTACGGGCACGGGTCAAGAACAATGCGTTCGTCGGTGACCAGTCGCAAGTAGAGGTTCATATGCTCACCGTGGTCGGCGGCTACTACGTTAATATCGTTTCAATTGGTCACACCCCCTTGGGAAACAAACCTATTCCATTGGAACGGGTAACAATGCCGTATAGCCTGGTCCGTGCTCTTGAAGATACAACGAAGGTCACCAAAAGGGTGGCGCCGAAGCCGATCAATGAGTCGCTCAATGAAATACAGCAAGGACTCAAGGGAACGAATGTGGAGGCGCTTGCGTCGATTATCGATGCTGGGAACTCAATAATGTCGACGATTGATACGCAGCGGGGACAGATCACAAAAATCTTATCCGTTTCCGACCAGTACGCGCGAACCCTAACTGAATATCGTGGGAAATTTGCCCAGCTGGTCCGAAAGCTCTCGATCATGATTCAAACTATTGATCTGTACAGCAAAGGATTATCGGATATCATTCTCGGGTTGGGCGAAACAGTGCTTGCGCTCAAACCCGTTGCGGAATTTTATGAGAACCATTCTGTCGAGTTCATCGAGAAAGTCCGACAGTATACGCATAGGACGCGGTTATTTGTGGAACGCAATGGAGTCACAGTGCGCCTCCTGCAGCGGCTGCAGAACTTGTTCGACCGAGTCCTCGACGCACAGAACGCGAGACCGGAGCTGCTGGCCACCGATCTGTGTATTCCTCTGCCGGGAAGCCCATGCTGATGGCCGCACCACGTGTCAAACGGGTATTGCAGACGATCGTAATTGGGCTCGTCGCCACGGGCCTGGTCATCGTCGCCAGTTCGTTTGTGCGCAACCAAGAGCATCAGAAGGCCGAGTTCTGTGCGATCATGCCCGACACGGTCGGTCTGTATGTCGGCAACAAAGTCACCCAAATGGGCGTCCGGGTCGGCAAGGTCACCGCCGTCACTCCCGAAACACTAGGCGTCCGTGTGCATTTCACGGTGAGTGGGCGTCCGCTCCCCGAAGACGTCAAGGCGGTCATAAGGTCGGCCTCGGTCCTCGCCGACCGTTCGCTGGAACTCGTCGGAAATTATCATTCGGGTCCCCAGTTGCCCGCCGGGGGCTGCATTCCGCTCGGCCGGTCATTCACCCCGAAGAGCCTGACCGAGGTCGTCGGTTCCGCGACCGATTTTATCAACGCGATCAATCCCCAGGGGTCGACAAATATCGGGGATGTCCTCAATGGAATAGATAAGGCGGTCGGCGGCGAAGGAGCTGGTATCAACAAACTGCTGACCACGACGTCGGCTGTGTTGGACTCTCCCGATCAAGCGATCGGCGACATCGGATCGATCACCAAGAACCTCGCCGTCTTGACTTCAACGCTCCGAGCGATCGAGCCGTCACTGCAGGAAGTGCTGACAGACGCAAACAAGATCGGGCCGCACGTCGAGGACGCCGTGTTCGGCACGAACAATGCCTTCGAGGGGATTGTCCAGGTCGTTGACATGGTCGCGGAGATTGAAAAAGAACTCGGACCGGAGCTCCAGCAAACGCTGGACGTGTTGTCGGTTGTCCTGAGGAAAATGGGCGGACGGGCGCCTTGGTATGCCAGCCTTGCAAACGTCGCGCCCCGCTTGATCACCGGCGTCGCCAACTTCGTACAAACCCGCGGGAACTCAGGCTTCGCGGCGTTCACCGTCCGATATCGACCGCCTCTTTACCGCATCCGTACGCCTGACGGAGCGTTTCAATGCGGGTATATGAATGCCGCGATGCCCGGCAGCTGTGCAAACGTCCAGGGAAGACCATACGCGGTCGATGTCGCTCTGCTCCAGTATGTTCTGACGATGGCGGCGAAGCGATGAGGCGCCGGCTCGCCCCGCTGGCCGTGGTCCTCGCCAGCGTCGTCGCAGTTTCGTCGTGTGCCTCGATCGACGTGAATGCGCTACCACAGCCAGGCAGGCAATATGGCGACGGATACGACATCGTCCTCGCATTCGACAACGTGCTCAACCTGCCCATGCGGGCAAAAGTCGTCCTCAACGGCCTCACGGTCGGGGTCGTCACCAAGATGACACTGACGAGTCGTCAGGTCGATGTCACCGCGCGCATCGGGTCCGACACGGTAGTGCCGGCGAACGTTGAGGCGTCGCTGCAACAGGCCACCGTGCTGGGCGATATTTACATCGCCCTTGAACGCCCCCGAACCGGCGGCCAACCGGCACCCGCGTTGCGTCCCGGCGGGACCATACCCATAGGCCAAACGACGTCGCCACCGCAACTGGAAGACACGATTGCCAGCCTCGCGAATTTTGTGTCGAGTGGCTCAGTCCAGCGCATACAGAACACAATTATTCGTCTTAATCGACTGACGCCACCACCCGGCGAGGTCCACCGGCTCACTACCCGAGTCGTCGAAGACCTCAAAGGCCTGTCGGACAATATGGCTGAGGTCGACCAATTGCTTGACGGGGTCTCCCACTACGCGGAAGACGTGAATGACCGAGTTCCGCAATTGCAGACAATATTTTCGCCCAAAGGTCAGCTGAGTATCACACGCAACGTCCACCCGTTGCCTTACATAGCCACCATCCTGCCCGGGGTGGGAAGCATCACTCTCGGCGGATGGTGGCTGTTTCCATTACTCAATTCATTGGCAAACACCTTTGGAGCTCTTCAGCGTTCGAAAATTGCCTTCGAAACCGAGATACCAAAGTACCGCCACTTATTCACCGATTTCTTCATCCCGCAGGACAAATTTCCGGCGATCAACATCACCTCAATAGTGGGGCCTGACGGGCGAGAACTGTCAGGCAATGTGGAAGACGTATTGCGGATCCTAGGGGCGATGCAGTGAAAGTTCGGGACGTAGTATCATTTGCCGCACTTGCCGCCATCATTATCTTCGTACTTGCCGACTTCGCTACGCTTGGTATCCGAGTTAAGCCGCCTCCTCAGCGCACCAATCTGTCCATGGAGATCCCCGATATCAACGGCATCGTTCCCGGTTCGAATGTGCTGCTGCGCGGGGTGCCGGTTGGTAAAGTCAGCAACGTCAGCACGGCCCTCCATGCCGCAACGATCGATTTTTACGTCGAGCACCGCTATCAAATTCCGGTCGACAGCCAAATACGGATCGAGAATTTATCTGCTCTCGGGGAAACCTACATCGGCCTGATACCCCGCAGTGCTGGCGGGCCGATGTTGCACGATGGCCAGCACATCGACGCAAAAGCGGTCACGCAGCCGCCGTCGATCTCCGAGCTGGCGACGAGCGTGGTGCGAGTCCTCAACCAGCTTGATCCTAAGGCAATGGAACGCATCATCAGTGAAGGTAACACCGCGCTCCCGGACCCAGCCGCGGTCCTGCCCAACATATCGCGCGCGAGCACGCGGCTCAGAAACACCCTTGCGGATTTTCACGGCAAAGGACGCGCCGTGCTCGATAACGTTCAGACACTCTTAGATCACTCCGAATATGCTGCTCCTGCTTTTGTTGGGCTTACGCCCAGGATCAAGGAAATCGGGGTTTACCTCCAAGATTTCAGCAAGCATTTTTCGATTTTCGGCCATCGCGATGAGCCCGCTAACCTCTTCGCCTTCAACAACCTGATCAAGCGAGTTCAAGACTTCCTAGATAATTCGGCGGATAACCTCAAATTATTGGGCGAGGCTTTCCTGCCGAAACTCAATATGATCGCCGCCGCCCTGATGAATTTCGACACTAGCCAAATCTTGGGCAACATATTGGCCGCGGTACCGCCCGACGGGACGATTACGCTACGCGTCGTCCCCTAACGCCAGCAGGGCAAGTGCGCGCTGGGCGGGGACATGAAATCGAGGAAGGTATAGCCATGACGGATCAGATAACCGATGCTCAAGAGTATGCGGTCGACGTGCGAGCTGATGCGGCCGAGCTGGAGGACGAGGACGTGAGCGACGTGGGAACTGACGATGCGGCCGAGTCGGAGAACAAGGACGTGACCGCTGCCCGAGCTGACGATGCGGCTGAGCCGGCAGACGAGGACGTGGCCGACGCGCGCGCGGACGAAGCGCTAACCGACGCAAAGCCACGGCGTCGGCCTCGGTCGATCTCTCTTAGCATCCGCAGCTTGGCGATCGCGGCGGTGATCGCCATCCTGGCCGGTGCATTTGGCACGTCGACGTGGCTGTACATCGGTGCGCAGGGCCGACTCGGCGCGCAGGCTCGCGAATCGGCTGACAATGCACGCGCCGAGAAAATTGCGCTCGATTATGCAGTGCAGGCTGCGACCATGGATTTCAAAGACCTCCAAGCGTGGAAGGTAAAGCTCGTAGCGGGAACCAGCCCGGAACTCAACAATAAGTTGAGTGGAGCGGCGAAGTCTATGGAACAAATCCTGGTCCCTCTGCAATGGACATCGACTGCGCAGCCGCTCGTGGCCAAGGTTCGTTCTAGAACCGGAGGACTTATCGTCGTCGATTGTTTCGTCAGCGTTCAAACCAAAACGGTGCAAGCCCCTGATGCGCTGCAGTCCACGGCAACATACAGCATCACAATCGACACTAATAACAATTGGCTGATTACCGACGTCGGCGGGATTGGCGCGGTCGCAGGGCCGAAGTAAGTCGGCCAAAAGGCGGAGAAATGAGGAAGCTGTGAGCCTTTAGGTTGTCGCCCGGCAGGCACCCAGACTCGGCCGGCAGAGCTCAATGTTTTTCGGGAGGAGAGTAGATGCTCTTGGCGAAGGCGGAAAACCCGCCACTACTTCGAAGGCTTCGCCACAGCGGCGCCGTTGCCGCGGGCGTGCTGATCGTATTGTCGACGGTGGCTGTCCTGACGGGGTCGACGTCCATTGCCAAACCGCCTGACCCGACCCAACCGTTTCCCGCACCCTCGGACAGCTATCTTATCCGGCCCTTGCGGCCAGTCATACCAACGCCGTCAAACTGGCAGCCGATGTATCCGTTCCCTTACGACCAAACCAAGAGCCGCGTCACCGACGCGGATATCACCGCCATGCGAGAGATGTGCCAGTGGTACAACTCTCAATACGCTACCCTGACCGATCAAATCGACAGATTACAATTCAACCGCATTGGCCCCGACGGTAAGGACTTCGATTACAGCAGAGACAATATTCAACAGCAGGTTGATATTGTTGAGGGAAATCTCGACGAGTCCTTGGCCTTTCTGGACCCGCGAGTCCATGCGCTGACGCAAGCTCAAAATAGTTTCGGTGACAACTACTTCCCCATCTATAAGGGTGAGCAGTTCTTCAAGCTCTTCGAGCAGATATTTAATATAGACAACGGGATCAAGGCCCACCAGCCAGACTGGTTCTCCGGACCGTCGGTCCAAAAAGCCAAGCGTCACGGCAGCGACATCTTCCACTCACATGTATGCGGGTAAGGGCGATACGAGGATGATTGACGACGCTCGACAAGGCTTTCGCAGGATCATTAGGCGTTCCAGGTCAAACCGTCGCGTGACACGCCTTACATCTGCGGTGATGGCCGCGACAACGCTTGCCGCGTGCATTTCGCTGGCACCGCCAGCGGTCGCGAGTTCGGCAGACAGGCTCAGGGCCGCGTTGATGTCGGCGCACTCGGCATCGTGTAAACCGCTTCGATCTGACACTCGCCTCGAGCAAGCGGCGGAAGACATCAATCGACAGACCGATAAGTGGCTCGATTTCAAGGGGCGGATTGCACCTGTGGACGATGCGTTGCCAACGGTGAAAGACCTCGGCTATGGCGGTAGTAAGGTCCGTCTGCTCCAGGGCGCAAACACCACCGAAGCCCTTGCGATCAAGGCCCTATTGATAGAGGGCTATCTCGCCATCCCTGACTGCTCCTATACCGATTATGGCGTGAGCGTGCTGCAAAACCGAACGACTAACTATTTTTTGGCCGCGGCGATATTGGCCGCCTAGATGTGTTTAGTGCGATAGGGGTGCCATGACACCGATGTCCTCAACTCAATCGATTGGCGCACAACCGGTCCGTTCCCAGGTTGGCACCGCCGCCGCGTGGCCTTCACGTGCTGCTGCGCGGGACCTCTGGGCCCGAATCCATGCCTGGGCGGTCTCGATCATTGCTGGTATTGCAGCGGTGGTGTTGGCCCCGACCGCTCACGCTGAGGAGACCGTGACCTACGAGGTCTCCTCGGCGCTCGTCCCCGTGGCGACTGGCATCGAGTACCGCGACGCCTCGGGGAAGAAATTGCTGCAAGCAGTGCCGCTGCCCTGGCAAATCACCGTTCCTGTGGAGAACGCAACGAGCCCAGAAGACCTCGGCGCCGAAGTGCGCGCCGATTGGCGGCCGAATTTTAGGACCGCGGCGACCGTCGGCCGGGTCTTGCAAGGTCAGTTGGTGACGGTACGAATTTCTCTGCGCGGCACCGTCATTTGCGAAAGCACGGACGATATTGGCAACACAACATGCTACGGCAGCGTGCCGCATAGCCCGGACACTGATTCATCGTACGACCATAGTCCGTTATTTCCGGAACCAGCATCGGGGTTGCCGCCGCCGTGAGCGACCAGCCCCGACGGCAATCGAATCAAGTGCAGATCAAGCGGCGCCTGTAATGACGGTAAGGGTCACAGAGATGTCTCATCGTATGGAATTTCGCCAATGGTTGGCGACGACTGTAATTATGATCGGGGTCGCGGCGGCCGCCGCGCCTACCGCGCACGCACAGCCGGGGGATGACGTCGATGATGTCGCCGGCGCGGCATCATCCGGTGATGCACTTCCGCCTCCGTCGGGCGACCTCGCCGGAAAAAAGCCGCCTGCCGATACTCTTGCCCCCGGCAAAGGCAGTCCATTCCCTGACGCGTCGCTCATTGTGGGGTCCTACGACCGTCGTCAGCCCGCCGACTTCTTCACAGCTAGTAATGAGGGCGTGTGGTTTTCCACACCCCTTGGACTTAACTGCGGCATTTGGGACCGAGGAAGCTTTGGCTGCACAGGGGATATTCGAGGTGCGCCACGGGGAGCCACCCATATCGGCTGGGTTAATTCGAACATCGTGACCCGTTACGACGCTTATGACCCGCTGCTGCCTCTTCAGTTTCCCCCTGGACGGGCGGAGCAGACGCTGCCGCCGCGCAACTACCTGGAATACAACGGAACGAGGTGCGCCACTATGGCGGATGGCAGCACCTACTGCGCACGTGGTCCGTTCCAGTTCTTCGTCACACCCACCAGGACTCTCCTCAGCCCACCTTGAATGTACGCCGAAGGGGCGTGTTCGGTGTACAACTCTCGCTCAGTCCCACAGCGTCTCGGCGCAAGCAAAGCCACGCCTAAATCTGTTTTACTCCAACGATATGCGGCATGCCGTCTTATAGTTGTGGCTGGTCTCCGCTCCCCTGCCATCGTCGCCAGTAGGGCGACACGCTCGTGCGTATGTGATGGATAACTGCGGTTATGCACGAGGTACGGCCTCGCCACGTCCACTTCTGCCACGCCTGATAATTCCTCGGACGGCCATTAAATCCGGGAATCTGACCGCACCAATACTGAGGAGTCGAAACATCGGCATTCGCTGGCATGGACAGCAGGATCGCCCCACAACACCATCCCCACATTCGCTCGCGCGCACGCTAGGCACGACTACCCAGATCATCGGTGCACGCCGCATCCGCTCCCAGTGCTTGCCCGGCAGCGCCATTCAGCACCGAACCATGAACCGCGCCTGCCGCCGCACTGGGCGCGGCGGGCGGCGCGCCTAGTGCATCTGGCTGCGCGACCTGCGGTGCGCTTGCCGATTTCAGCACCGCACGCACATCGCTCACTTTGACGCCGGCCAGCTCGGCGATCGCGGTCAGCGTTTCACCGCGATCCAGCATCCGCGACACAGCCGCCGCACCTACCTGGCGGTGTTCGTGACGCCGCCGCTCCCCTCTGCGCGACTCTCGAGAACGCGGCCCCGCTCCCATTCGTCGACCGCTGCCAAGCGGCCCAGCTCGACCAGAAACGACGCAGCGTCATCGACGTTCTGCCGCTCACGTTCCAACCGAGCCTCGTTCGCCTTGGCCTGCGCTTCGCGAACCTTTTTGCGGGCTTCGGTTTTCGAGTTGATATTCGCCATGGCCGAACCATACGACGCGGTCAACCCGCGTCTCTACCGCCGCCCACAACATCACCGTGTCCCCATTTGTCCTCCTCCTCCGTTTCCCAATCCACCACTGCACCAGCACAACCCGACCCACCCCCAAGCCCTGCTCACCAGAGCACATCGCCATCAACCGTTTTCGACCAGCCCACGCACCACACACCTCTTGCATTAAGGTCACTAATCGGTAACGGCGTTTCGTCCGTACGAAATTGCGGTAGCGTGTCATCGTGTCCGATCAACCCGTCTGCCCGCGCTGCCATGGGCAGCTGCGGGCGGCTGGCGGTAGGGGTCGTCCACGGTTGTGGTGCTCGCAAAAGTGTCGCCGGGCCGCCTACGAGGAGCGCCGAGCTGCTCGCTCTGGAGCGATCGGAATGCGCGTCGAGCGTGTTGTGGAGCGGGTCGAAAAGCCGGTGTGGTGCGTCGAGTATCGCGACCGCATCGTTGAGCTGGCCGCGCCACCGCCAGACCCTGCCCAGGCGGCCGGGATTGTCCTTACCTCGCCGCGTGCTTGCCGTGTTGTGCTCGACGGTCTGGCCGACGCCGCAGCCCTCGGCACCCTGCACCACGGCGAGCACGACGCCACCGTGCGGGCAGCCGCGCGCCTTCTGACTGCCCTTCGGGCTGCCCGCTTGCTGACCTAACCGGAGGGGCGACGTGCCCTGCCCGCGGCGCAGCGCGCCGCGCCACACGGGCGACGCCGCGCCGGAGCGCGCTTCGTTAACCGCTGCGCTCGCGGCGCGCACTGACCCAGCCGGCGCTCTCGACCGCGGCCAGCCGACGCCGCCGCGGCGTCGACGCGGCGGCCGAAGAGGCCGATGTCACGCCTCCAATGGCGGCGCACTTTTGCGCGAACGCTTCGACTTGTTCGCCGTCTGCATAGGTGGTTTGGTGACCTTGCTGATGCCCGCACCGTAAGCAACCGAGCAAGGTCGCCGAGGTATGTAGCCGATGAGCCGGCCGCCGCGGCAGAGCATCAATGGACGCCAGCGTCTGCTCGAGGTCAACAGGTTTGATCGGCGACGTGGTGGCTCAGATCATGCAACGCGCAGCCGCCGGCAGACATACGGCCCAAGCCGCCGATGCAGCGCCCTGTGCCAACGGCCGTCTGGCAAATCTCTTGCCGCACCGGAACGAAGGCAGAACGACGCACCGAGGTCCAGCGAATGTCGGCTCGGACTGCATCGTAAACAGCGGCCGCCCCGGCCAGCATTGGGTCAAGATTCGGCTGCCGTCGACGCAGGCGTGAGGCCACCCTCAGACAGCTCGGCGACTGACACTTCGGGCAGCACATCACATAACACCGCTATCAGTGCGGACCTTCGGGCCTGCCGCACCAGCTCGTCCTGGGTTTCAGCATCCGGTAATTGCCAGTGCCGTCGACCCCATTCGGTCACCGCGCGATCAGCCCAATCATCGGCCAGCTCAGCCGCCCTATATGCAACCTGTTGAGCGGCTTCGTCGACGAACTCGCGGCGTTCCGCGTCATCCCAGCTCGCCGGCAGCCGCAAATATCGGTCTAACACCCGGACAACCAACTCGATAGGTACCAGATCGTCCATACTGCCATTCTGCGCCGGAAGAAAACCGTGTGCGCGAACGAAGCATGCGAAAAAGCCGAAACCGCTGGAGCCATACCGCTTTAGGAACCCATTCGGGATGAAGGGCCCGGTCCCCCGGCGGTCGTGTGCCGAACGCCCGGTTGGTAGCAAGCCGGGCATGGCCCTAACGTCAATGCTGCCCCCTCCATGGTGGATCTTGCCGATCTATGTTGCCTGCCTCGCGGGCACAGAAACGGAGATCTGAGCCCTGGAATTGCCGATGGTGGGCTCGCTAACGGTTGGCACTGCGCGTTGCAGACCACCTGAGGATCGTCACGATACCTATACCTGACAGTTCAGCACCTTTCGATGTTGTGCGCCGACCAGTGCGTCACCTGTCATGGCCCGCTATTTCCGGCACTTTGGTAGACAGCTTTTCGCGCTGCGCTTTACGCTGCGGCCATGCAAGGACATTCCGCACCGGATCAGGCGGCCGGTGGCGGCCCATCGCAGTGAGGTCCGCTTCGCATGTGCGAAATCGCACAGCCTCGCAGGCAGTGATGGAAGGGCTTGAAACACTATGGGACGCAAGAGTCGTCACAAGCTCGAGCGCAGGCTCGGCCTGGCGCAAGCGACACACAAAGAAGCCGAGCGTGCGCGAGTAAAGGCCGAACGACGCGCTCAGAACATTCCGCCCACCGTGGAAGCATATGAACGCGTCGCTGCAAGCGGCCCGGCACGACTCACTGAGACCCTCATCGGCCGTCACTGGATTCGTATCGACAACCTTGGCGCGGTTGCCCAACTTTCGATGGATCATTGCCTTCCCCATCTGCTGGCGGTCTGCGAATTGGACACCGTCTTTATCCGCCAAGGTCACGAGCTGACCCAACATGCGATACCGCATGAGAGCCCGTGGCCGACCCACCTTTCCTGGAGCGTACAGAGCACCATTGCGGCTCTTCGCTTGATGCTGGCTGGCCAAATCATCGGCGCGGCAATCATTTTACGACAACAACTTGGCCGATGGACTCTACTGCTGGCGCGCGCTGACTCTGTCGTGCGGCGTCGTCACGAGCCGATCGAGTCGTTTATCGCCAGAGCATGGACCGAGCGCGCCATGGATAAACTGGGCCTATATTCCGCCCATGTTGCGGCCGATGACATCTTCGATGACCTCGACGACCACCCACGCACGACGGGTGTCATTCACACCGACCACGAGCATGTACAAATCGACGGACGAGCCCTATGCCCCGCCCACATCTACCACACACTATGCAACCTCATCGACGGACCACACGCTGATCAGGGCATCGAGCGCGAAGTTGTCCACGACCTCGACGCCGAGCACTCACCAACCGATACCAACGCTCCGGCCGGTACTCTCGCAGATACGTTGGCGCTGTGCATGATTCAGACGCGACTCGCCGCAGTAGCAACATATGTCTTCACAACAGACCCCGAAACGATGCGAGGAATCCCAATCGTGTCGACGCCAGACCGCGGACTCACCCAGCACAACTCGGAAAGACAACTGCCCCTAGGCAAGCCGCTGGGCACCCAACTGACCCCAGTCCTTGCGCCGCTGGTCGACAGCGAACTGGCCACCTTCACCACCATCGACGACCTTTGGCGGCTCTACACCGACTACCACACCGCGCTCGCGAACAGACACACCACTCAGCACCGGACACCCCAGGAATTCGCCGAACTCACCTTCACCGCACATCGGTTCTCCAGGCTCCTGGTTACCGCAGCCGCGCACACCCAAGACCGCGAGATCTCAGACGGGCGCCTCAAGATCCACCAACACCTCACCCCTGCGTCCCCGTACGTCCCGACCGCGGAGTTCGCCGCGTTGTGCGCGCTGTGGAACCAATCCCGACCACAGATCGCCGCGGCCGCCACGCAGATCTCCTCGACCCTGCTCTCGGGATACTGGCTTTGGCTCGAAGAAGACGACCGTGCCATGGGAATACTGCGATGCACATTGCACCAAGCCGCTCGATTACGCACCTGGCACACCAACGCCGACGCCGCCCAAGCGTTGCAGTCCACGTCCTGGAGCACCCCGCGCCGCTGGATGACCATCGCAGGCTGGTCGAAATTCCGCTCGCTCGATCGCGCACTCTTTGAGTTCGCCCACGCTAACCGAGAAAGCCACCTCGATGCCGCAGGAATCCTCAACGATCACCGCAACGACCCAGAAAGCCCCCTATCGCAACGGGCGGCCCGACAAACGGCACTGGACGAAGTCACTGCGCTTGCCGCAGCCGAAACCATCAGAGTTGTTGCCGCACACCAATCGCCAGCAATAGCCGACACCATGCGCGAAGTACTACACCACCGCGGACTCAACATCCAGCCAAACCGAACCCGCAGGCAACCCAACAGGAGCAAGTCGGCACACCACGCGCTCGGCGGCACGATACAAGACACCATCGCAGCCCTCGACGCACCACTCATCGACTAACGCGATACAGCCGTTCCAAATGGAAACAGCGAGCCAGACCGAATCACAGAGCGAGCCGCGTCGTCACCCGATGGACCCGCGTGCTCACCTTCAAGCTCGAGCGCGACGCGAACGACGGACCCCGAGAAGACGACGCCGAACACCACGCGCAAGTCCGGCTCGCATCACGCTGTCCCACACTGCATTTCGCATGAAGTGAGGATAATCGTCATTATCCATGAACTCGAACCTGTATGCCGTGCGCGATTGGGACGAGAAGCTGCTGCCTGAGCACCGCTTATCCACACGTTGGCTTGCGCGTACCCGTACCCGCGTGAATGGCCCTAGTCAGATAGTTTGGTCGGGCGGTCCCCCGAGCTGGTAGTACCGAGCGAGGACTTTGTCGAGGGCTTGCTGAAGCCGGCCTGCATCATCTCCGGCCGTCGGAATTGTCTCGTAAAGTGCCTTCGCGATCTTCTTGAGAGCTTCGTGAGTGAACACGAGCAGGTGCTGCCCGTACGGCTTGAGGTTGAGGATGGTGTCGATGACGGGAAGTGCGTCGTCAAATCTGTCCGTATGCAGCTGTGCGACGGCCTGCAAGCCGTCGAAGATGATCGCATTGTGGACGCCGCCATCGAGCGACCGCCACTCGGGGAGCCCGTCGAGGATTGCCTGGTATTCGCCCGCATCGATCAGTTGGTTGCGGATCACGTTCCGAGTGTGGGCGCGAGTCTCGGGCTCGGGGTCACGTGCCCCGACGTCCTTGAGCTGGGTGGCGATGGACTGCAGCTGAGGTGATTCGCGGTAGGTGGGTATCCGGGTAATCATTGCGAGGGCTTCTCCGGCGAATGTGTAGGCGATGTTGCGAAAGGCATCCTCTGGACGTGCCTCGCATTCGTTGCAGAACTGCACGAGAACGTGCGCATGGATTGCTAGCAGGGCCGCGGGCGCTTCCCCGAACGACAGGTCGTGTATCTGATCGAAAACGGATTTCATGGCGATCATGCGGGCATTCTGGTCGTAGGCGATGGTCGAAAGCGCCCGCATTGCAGCCAGTCCGAGGTTGTATGCCTCTTGAAGATTGCCGCGGCTGAATTGGCATGTGCTGAGCTCAATCTGCAACATCGCCTTGAGGTACTTGTAATGCTTGTCGTGATCGACAGACTCGGTGGAAAGTGGTTCTCGTTCACTGACGAGTTCAAGCAGCGCCTCTGCGTGCATCCTCAGCTGTTCGACGGCAAAGAATTGGCCCTCCGTGCGGAGGATGCCGATCCAGCCGACCAGGAAAAACATCAGCGACGCCGCCATCGATTGCAGGTCGCCTGGGCGGACGCGTGAGAGGCAATTTCGCTGAAGGATCTCGTGGACGAGCGGATGAACGGCGACCGTCTCGCTTGCCGGTGTGAGGGTTCGCGGTTCGGCGTTAGTGACCCGATGAGCGATGGTCTGAGTCCGCAAAGTCGCTATCACACCGCGTCGTAACGCTGGGTCCGCCTCGGCAGGCTTGGGCAATTTTGTGATGCTGATGTGCAATGCTTCCGCGGTTGCAGGCAGGAGAAGGTTTACGGGGAGGAGTTCCGGGGCCAGGAGTGATCCGGCGTACAGCAATGCCTGTGCATCGCGCCGGAAGGGCGCCTTGGTGCCTTTACCGAGATTCTCAACGGCATATCGAATGGCGTCGAACGCGGTCTTGTTCTCGAACCCTCGTGGAATAGAAAAGGAGTCATCGAGACTGGCCAGATCGGCGAAATATTGGACTGCCAATTCGTCGAGCCGGCCTTGGGTGTTGCGGAAGTATAAGCCGGCCATGCTGACGGCGAGTGGGATGCGGCCAAGGCGTTCAACGATCTCTCGGATCGGCTCTCGTACCTCGTCGAGCGCATCGGGGGAAAACCCGGCGTAAGTGGTGAAACAGTTGATGGCCTCATCCTCGGTGAATACGCCGATTTCCATCTGGTGGGCTGTGTCCCACCAACCCAGGCTGTTGTTGGTTGTGATCAGTATCGATCCGTGGCCGACTGTCGGGACGTATGGGTCGATGTCAAAGGCGTTCTGGATGCCGTCGAAGACGAGAAGCCATGGTCCGGAGACGCGGGCGAGGATGCCGGTGAAAATCTTGCTGACGTCGGCGGCCGGCGGTACGACGTCTTTGGTGAGTTGCGCGACGATGTCGCGGATCCGCGGCGCAATCATGTCGGTGTCGCGGCAGTCGATCCAGCAGAGGAACTCGTATGAGATGCGGTCGGTGTGGCAGTAGTCGGTTGCGATGACCGACTTGCCGATACCTGTGTGCCCCGCGAGTACAACGCGTGGTGGCACTGTACGAGTGTCATCTGCCGTGAGGTGTTCGGTTATCTCGTCCAAGATCGCCATGCGGGGGACGGTCGATGCGTAGCTCGGGATGCCGGTCATCGGAAGTCCCCAGTCGAATCCGCCCGCGAGGTGCGCCATTTGAGCGTCGGGCCTGTGTATTTTCGCGAGCAGATCAAGGGCGGTTATCCGACTTAGCTCGTTGCCCGCCGCTGCGTCAAAAATGAAGTCCAGGAGGATCGCCACGAGTAGACGTGCCGTCGTGATTCCTGGGCCGAGCGCGCGGTGATTGCGGAAGTAGCGGACTAACTCGGCGATTGCGCTGCGGAGCTGGGCTGGCGTGCGGCTGTCTACAGCGAGAGAGACCTGTCTTGGAGCGGCGTCTTGTGGCGGTTGTGGACCCTTGGCCCAAGTATATGTGGTCGCTGGACTACCAGTTTCGATGATTGTGCAATCGGCGGCTAACTCGGGTGATAAAGGCTTGTTGGTTAGCAGCATCGAATTCTCGGTGCCATGGCCGAGTAGCCGATCCAAGACGGCTCTTGCATCGGCGGGTTGCAGCGGGTACTGGTCAGGCTTTGTGGTTGCCTTGACTTGGATGTGATGACTTGCGACATCATCGACTTCGATTGCGAAATCGACGATGTCGTCATCCTTACCGTCGGCGTTTATGAGCAGCGGTTCAACGACCAGAGTTGCACGCTGAATCAACTCAGGGTGCTCGCGCAGGTATCGCAAAAAGTAGTCAGCTGTGGCGAGGTACTGATACTTGAGGCCATAGGCTGCGACCGCGCCCCCACCGCGGGTGGTCATCACCGACCCCTTGTGTTTGTGGCTTCTTTGATCGACGAGCCTTTCTAGGCGGTGAAGGTGCCGGCGAGATCGACGCACAGCCGATTGCCGAGCCGGTAGTCCAGCAGCCTGCGCCGGTGCATCTGGTGAACGGCCACACCCGGCGCGATGCCGAGCTGTCCAGCCGCGTCAGCGATCTCGCGATCTCGCGTCAGCCCAGCGAACGGCTCGATGCCGGACTCACCGAATAGGACGTCCATCGCGAACTTGTTGGCTGACTTCTCCGCGGCGCTGTTGCGTTTCTTTTCCGTGCTGTATTCCAAGTGCATTTCGCCTCTGGGATCGTTGAGGACGTGGCCGAGCTCGTGGAACAGTGCCCAGATGACGAAGCCGTCCTTGCCCCATCGTCCGGTCTGCTGGATCACGGGCACCCGCTTGTCGATCCAGCGGGTCATGCCGTGCAGTGGAAACTTCTTGGGCGGTTCGACCACCATGAAGACCACACCGACATCGGCAAGCATGCTCGAGATGTCGCGAAGCATCGTGCTGTCGGGCACGGCCGCCCGTGACCGCAGCCGCGGGAGTGCGTCGCGAAGCCGATCCGAGTCGTAGACGTAGCCTCGGCCCCGTTCGAACGGCTCGGCGAGCTCGGCCGCGCGCAGCCATATCGTCAGGACCGTCGCGTCGATCTCAGCGCCCGACTCTCTCAGTGCGGCGACCGCGTAGTCGCCGGTCGATGCCGTCTCGTGTAGATGGACGTACGCCTCCCATGTCCCGCACCTGTGGAAGGCGAGGAAGTCGGAGACGAGCGCGCCGGGAGTTCGCCGCGTCGCCTTGGTGGCTCCCAGGCACCGCAGGTAAGCGACGGCGTTCTGATCGATCTCGTCCACGTGCGCCGCGAGGTTCTCCTGATCGGAGATCCGGGCGAGGTCGGCTCGGTAGGCGGCCTCGTATCGCAGCCACGAATCGGCGGGGGTACCCACAACGCGCTCCAGACGGATCGCGGTGTCATTGGTGACCGGCGCGCGCCCGTTGACGATCTCGTTAACCTGCTTGCGGCTGCACCCCAGGAGATCGGCGACGCGCTGCTGGGACAAGCCCTGCTCGTCGATCCATTCCTCCAGGTATTCACCCGGCGCAACGGCATAGTTGGTCGCGGTCATGACTCCTCCTCTCTCAGTGGTAGTCGTCGATGTCGATCACGGTCACAGTCACGGCACACCACGGGTCCGCGGCGTCGTCAGGCCGAACCAGGAGCCGGTAGTTTTCGCTGAGTTTGCCCGCCCACAGGCCGTCTAGGTCGGCTCCGAGCTGGTGCCAGTACCCGAGCGGGTCGTGCGTGGACAGTTCTCCCACAGACGTGGCCGTCTCCAGGGCTTTGACCCGCAGCCGGAGCTTGTCAGCGATGTCAGCGCGTTTCCTCCGCATCTCCCGCTCGTTCGTGCACAGCTTTTCGAGCTTCTTGTCGTCGTATCGCACTTCCAAGGTGTTACCGATCTCGTTACAGTCTAACGCAGATACCAGGGATATCATGCCCGTAAGAGGACCAGGCTAGGAGAAGCTCGGAAAATGCCAGGTGAGCGACAACCACTCAGGATCATCAACACGGAGACACGCAACCCCAAAGGACAGTCGCCGCGGTCTGATACGTATTCGGTGTATCTGACGCTGAACCGAAGTTTGACCATTTACGAGGAGAACCTGATCAACACCCTCGCCGTGCCGAGACCGCTAGGCTTCAATATGGGATCGGGGAGTCCTAATCCTTGGCCGTGATACGTGGCTCGAGGTCGACTGGGGTCAGGATGCGCACCAGCACGGCCAGCGACGGCTGCCGCGCACGGGATTCGATCCGCAATGGCCGACTGCCGCGCCACCGGCTTCGGCCAACGCCCGTTACGACATCCCCGTGCGTGATCTGGACGATCCCCAGCAGACTCCCGCCAGCCGCGCCAGACGACCGGTCGTCGGCCCCGTCCTCGCCACATCGAAACGATAGCCAGTCGGGTATAACGGACTTGTCGACGCCGCGCTGCACCCGTCGTTTCGCACCTGCGCGCTCGACTTGCGAGGATCGACGTTTGTCCACACGCATGGTTGACAATGGTTGACTTTCAAGCGATTCGAGAAACTTCGCGCCGAATCCGGACGTACTGGTAGACGAAACCTCAACCGCCTACCTACCGTGTGGCTTATGCAGGATCGGCCACCGCACAGACAACTTCAGGACCGGACACCCGCCGATGCCCGTCAAAGCCATGCTGTGTTGCACATTCAGCCAGAGGCTTGCCGATCCGGATCACGACCGAGAACGACGAAGAGTAACGGCTCCAACCATCGGGGCGGCATCAGGAAAACCCAATGATTCCCACCATTTACGACCTCGCCGAATCAGCCCGCATCCTCGGATTGTCCGAGTCCTACCTTCGAGCCAAGCTGCGTGACCGCACCTTCGCCGCGATGAAACGCGCCGGCCGGTGGGCCATGACCGAAGCGCAGATCGAAGCTGCCATCGAATCGATGTGCATCGACGCGCGGCCCGCCGATCCGCCCTCACCGTCGGGTCTGTCAAAACACAGCAGATTCAGCCGACGACTGCACACCCAACGCGGCGCATAACCCCCACGCGACCGTTCCTACCCGAACGCCCGACCAATGCCCCCCGCCCGCGCAACCGTGCCACCTCCTCGCGCGGCTAACCGTGAGCGGACAATCCGTGGCGGCGGTGAACCTCCAACCTGTGTTAGCCCAACGCCGATCCGATGGCATCGGCAGCCAGCTGGGCGCTGCGCCGGTCCAGATGCCCGTACACACCGATCGTGGTCTGGATGGATTCATGCCCCAGATGCTGCTGGATGATCGGCAACGGAACACCGGCAGCGATCATCCACGACGCACAGCTATGACGCAGATCGTGCACGCGCGGGCACTTCGTCAGGCCCGCCTTCATGGCAGCATCGCGGCCCGGTTTCCAGCCGCCGTTGAAGAACTCCTGGGCGCGAACGGGATTGCCCGCACCGTTGGTGAACAAAAACCCGGGCACACTAAGGTCCACGACCTCAAGGGCGGCCGGCGGCAAACTGATCGTGCGGATCGACTTCCGCGTCTTGGGAGGGCCGATCTCCGGCCGATAGTCACCGGAGTACTTCCACGCCTTATTGATGCGACACGTCTTGGCCCGCGCATCGATGTCAGCGGCACTCAGCGCGGTGGCTTCCGAGAAGCGCATACCCGTGGTCACCAGCCAGGTGGCCAGGTTCTTCCAGCATTCGCGCTCGATGTGATCGCGCAGTAGCCGAAACTCTTCTGGCGTGAGGAACACCGTCTCCTCGACACGCGTGTGCGGCAGCCGCCGGCCCTGGCACGGGTTGGACGCAAGAACCCCGGCGCGCACCGCGGCATTCAACGCACCCGAGAGGAACCCGTGCTTATTCGCAATAGTCTTGCCGCTGCCGCCTAGCTGCTTGACCCACTTGGCGATCGTGGTCTCGGTGACCGCCGAGATCGGCATCGAGCCGAACACCGGATGGATGTCGCGAACGACATAGGTGCGGTAACGCGCGAGGGTGGCCGGCTGCACGCCGGTCAGGTTGTCGATGTGGGTGTGCAACCACTCGGTCACCGTCGGGACGCGGCGGCCGATCTCGTCAAGCTCGATGATGCGCAGCGCCTCATCGGGACCGTGGTCTTCCAAGAGCGTCTTGAAACGCTCTGCGGCCGGGAGGTTTTCGAACGTCAGCGAGCGCTGGCGACCGTCCTGACGCCACAGCACACGGTAAGTGTTCCCCGTGCGGTTTTTTTGGGCATGGATACTTGCCACAACCCTTGATGTTACGTCATCTGTTACGTCATTTGCGATACTACTTCAGAAATGGCCTCTGAACTGGGTCTTTCTGGTGGAGCTAAGGGGACTCGAACCCCTGACCCCCACACTGCCAGTGTGGTGCGCTACCAGCTGCGCCATAGCCCCAAGTCGTGCCAATCGAAGCTACACCACCGGCAACCTTCGCTCAAAGTTGCTGCTCAGCCCAGCTCCAAGTCCGCCTGGGTCTGCGCCAGGCCGGACTCGGGGTGGACCCATGACGTCGGAGAGGAACAGCGGTACCAGCGCGACGCGCAGACCAAACGCCGCCCAGCCGGTCGCAAAATTGGCCAGCAGCGTCGCCCAATACCCGCGGACCCGCAACGCCTGCCGCATCGTCACCGCTGACCGTGTCGGCGGCTGGGGCGCGGCCAGCTCCGAATGCCGCAGGCCGTAGAACAGTGCCACCGCCACACCCAGCATTGCGACGCCGTACACGATGAACGGAGCCGTCAACCCCCAGCCAGCCGTCAGGCCGCCGATCGCCGGCCCGCCGACCGCGCCCACCATGAACGACGTGGTGAACATCCCCGCGATCCGCCCGCGCGCGTCGGCCGGGCTGATATGGATCATCAGCCCCAATGCCGAGACATAGAACATGGTCGAGCCGATGCCGCTGACGGCCCGGAACATCAATAGTTGCCAATAGGCCTGCGAATACGCACACGCGATGGTGGACAACGCCACAATCAGCAAACCGCCGACGTAAATTCGCCGCTCGCCCAACCGCTGCACCAGTAGGCCGCTGACGGGGGCGAAACACAGCCGGCTCAACGAAAAGACGGTGACCAAGAAAGTCACCGCCTTGATGCTGACCCCGAATGTATGGGCAAAAGCGGGCATCGCCGGCGAAATGACACCATAGCCCAACGCGACCATGACATTCGCCCAGCTGAGGATCCAGACTTCACGCGGCAGCCGCACGGAACGGGACCCGCATTCCCCCGGGCGGGCAAGGCGGAGGGAAAGGGTCACCCAATGACTTTATTAACCACCTCGCGCGCGGCCGCTTGCACCTCCGCCAGATGCTCGGGTCCGTTGAAAGACTCCGCGTAGATTTTGTAGACGTCCTCGGTGCCCGACGGCCGCGCGGCAAACCATGCGTTCGCGGTGGTCACCTTCAATCCGCCCAGCGCGGCGCCGTTGCCGGGCGCGGCGGTGAGTTTCGCGGTGATCGGCTCACCGGCCAGCTCTGTGGCGGTCACCTGCTCGGCCGACAGCTTGGCCAGCCGGGCCTTTTGCTCGCGGTCGGCGGGCGCATCGACGCGGGCGTAGAACGGCGTGCCGTATTCGGCGGTCAGCTCCCGGTAGCGCTGGGAAGGGCTCAAACCGGTGACGGCCACGATCTCGGAGGCCAGCAGCGCCAGGATGATGCCGTCCTTGTCGGTGGTCCACACCGAGCCGTCGCGCCGCAGGAACGACGCCCCCGCCGACTCCTCGCCGCCGAAGCCGATGGTGCCGCCGATCAGCCCGTCGACGAACCACTTGAACCCGACCGGCACCTCGACGAGCTTGCGGCCGAGGCCGGCGACCACGCGGTCGATGATCGACGAACTGACCGCGGTCTTGCCGACGGCGATGCCGTCCGGCCACGACGGCCGATGCGTGTAGAGGTAATCGATGGCCACCGCCAGATAGTGGTTGGGGTTCAGCAGCCCTTCGTCGGGCGTGACGATGCCGTGGCGGTCGGAGTCCGCGTCATTGCCGGTGGCGATCTGGTAGAGGTCGGGGTTGCCGGACATCGTTCGAATGAGCCCAGCCATCGCGTCGGGCGAGCTGCAGTCCATCCGGATCTTGCCGTCGTGGTCGAGCGTCATGAACCGCCAGGTCGCGTCGACCAGCGGGTTGACCACCGTCAGGTCAAGACCGTGCCGCTGGGCGATCTCGCCCCAATAGTCCACGCTGGCGCCGCCGAGCGGGTCGGCGCCGATGCGCACCCCGGCCGTGCGGATCGCCTCGATGTCGACCACATTGGGCAGGTCGTCGACATAGTTGCCCAGGTAGTCGTGGCGCTGCACGGTCTGCAGCGCCCGGGCCAGCGGCACCCGTTTCACTCCAGAGCCGTCGCGCAGAATCTCGTTGGCGCGCTTGGCGATCGCGTCGGTCGCATCGGTGTCCGCCGGACCGCCGTTGGGCGGGTTGTACTTGAAGCCGCCGTCCGGCGGCGGGTTGTGCGACGGCGTCACGACGATGCCGTCGGCCAGCGCTGCGGTGCGACCGCGGTTGTAGCTGAGGATGGCGTGGCTGACCGCCGGTGTCGGGGTGTAGCGGTCGCGGGAGTCGATCATCGTGACAACGTCGTTGGCGGCCAACACCTCCAGCGCCGACACCCACGCCGGCTCGGAAAGGCCGTGCGTGTCACGGCCGATGAACAGCGGCCCGGTGGTGCCGTGGGCGGCGCGGTATTCGACGATGGCCTGGGTGATCGCCAGGATGTGGGCCTCGTTGAACGCCCCGCCCAGCGCCGACCCGCGGTGCCCGGATGTGCCGAACACCACCTGCTGGGCGACGTTGTTCGGATCAGGCTGAATCGAATAGTAGGCCGTCACCAGGTGAGGCAGATCGACTAGGTCTTCGGGCTGGGCCGGCTGGCCGGCGCGCGGGTGGGCCATGGTTGTCAATTCTGCCCGTAGTCAACCGTTCTGACCCCCCGGGCAGGTTCCTGACTTCTCAGGTACTTCCCGGGTTCACCCACTGGTAAGTCTCCCCCCTAGGCTGCTATCGACCGCTCGCTCACCGAAGGGAATCAGCCGTGGCCCACGACTACCGGGAGTTGACAGCGATTTTCGCCGGCGGAGCGCTCGGCGCCCTGGCCCGTGTGGCGGTGCAAGCCGTTGTGGCCCGCGACCCACATCACTGGCCGTGGTCGACGTTCACCGTCAACATCGTCGGCGCCTTTCTGGTCGGTTATTTCACCACCCGATTGCTGGAACGCCTGCCGCTGTCGAGTTATCAGCGGCCCATGCTCGGCACCGGATTCTGCGGCGGGTTGACCACGTTTTCGACCGTGCAAGTCGAGACCGTGCAGATGGTCGAGCATGGCCACTGGGCCCTGGCCGCGGGTTACACGGTCAGCAGCGTCACGTTGGGGCTGCTGGCGGTGCACGTGGCCACCAAGATGGTGCGCCGGGTACGGGTGCGCGGATGACCGCCACCGCGACGACGACGGCTCTGATCTGGGTCGCCGTCGCACTACTCGGCGGCGTTGGGTCCGTACTGCGTTTCCTGTTCGATCGCGCGGTGGCCAGGCGGGTGTCGCGCCCGTTCCCGCTCGGAACGCTCGCCGTGAACATCAGCGGCGCCGCGCTGCTGGGGTTCCTCGGTGGCCTGGCGCTCAGTAAGGACGCGGCCCTGCTGGCCGGCACGGCCTTCGTCGGCGCCTACACCACATTCTCGACGTGGATGCTGGAAACGCAGCGCCTGGGCGAGGAGCGCCAGATCTCGGCGGCGCTGGGCAACATCCTGGTCAGCGTCACTCTCGGCTTGGCGGCGGTCGCGTTCGGGCAATGGGCCGCCGCGCAGCTGTGAGTCCGGCCGGCTAGGAACGCCGAAGGCGTGGAACGTCGTCGGGCGTACGGGGCAGCACGTACAGCGCCATCCGGCGGTTCGACATGTCGTGCTCGCCGAGGAAGACGCAGCCGCCCCGCTCGCAGAACGTGCGCGCCAAGGCGTTGCGGTGGTCGGGATCGAACATGATGCGCCGACACCGCGGGTCAAGGCCCAGAATGCTGCCCACCAAATGTGGCAGCAGGTAACTGACGTGCCCCCGCTTGATGTAATCGAGATCGGCGACCGCGACGTGCAGACCTAGGTCGTGCGGATCATAGTCATAGCGGTTGGCAATGGAATCCTTTGCGGCCCGGTACAATTCGATGTACGCGCGGGGTGTCGCATCGAGTGTGGCGATGAACGGGCGGGAGAAGCCGCCGTCGAGTTGCGCGCGCAGGTAACGGCGCCAGCGCGCCGCCGGCCAGGCGGACTCCCACGCTTCGACCAGGTGCGGCCGGTTCATCCACTCGGCGATCATCTCGGCGTCGGCGTGCGGGTCGGCCAAACGCAATCCGTAGGGCTCGGGCAGCCCGGGTATGGGTGGCGGCGGTACGGTGCGGACTTCGTCGGGGATGTCGGTCAACTCCCGCGGCAGTATGGGTTCAGCCTCGCTCACGCGGATGCGGCCGCCATCCACTGCTCAGCCAGCGACGAGACCCATTCGGCCGCCGCGCCGGGCTCGTCAGGGGGCGCCTCGACGAGAACCAATTCGTCAATGCCCAACTCGACGAGGGTGTCGATATCACCAACGCTCGGATCCCGCAGCGCCACCGACAGCCTCAGCTGCGCACGATCACGCCCGGAGTCGGTGCACAGCCGCTCCAGCTTGGCGACGCGGTCGCGCACCGCCTCCGGGCCGTCGATGTTGAACCCGTACCAGCCGTCGCCCCACGTCGCCACGCGCCGCAGCGCCGAATCACTATTGCCCCCAAGCACGATCGGGATACGACGATCGCGCACTGGCTTGGGGTTGACGCGAATGGAGTCGAATCGGACGAAGTCGCCGTCGAACGACGCGACGTCCGCACGCCACAACGCGCGCATCGCGGCCACGTATTCGGCGGTACGCGCCCCGCGATGGGCGAAGGGCACTGAAAGCGCTGCGAACTCCTCCCTGGACCACCCGACGCCCACCCCCAGTGTCAGCCGGCCACCGCTGAGTCGATCCAAGCTGGCGGCCTGCTTGGCCACCACCACCGGATTGTGTTCGGGCAGCAGGAGCACGCCCGTCGCTATCCCGATCCGAGACGAGGCGGCGGCGGCGAAGCTCAGGGCGATCATCGGGTCAAGCCAATCCGCTTGCGCCGGAACGGCAATGACGCCATCGTCGGAGTAGGGATAGCGCGACGCGGGTCGGTCCACCATCACGACGTGTTCGCCCGCCCACAACGTGGCGAAGCCGCACTCGTCCGCGGCTGACGCGACGGCGTCAATCACCGCACGATCGGCGCCGGCACCAATCCCGAGCGCATGCAATCCCAGCCGCATCGCACGATCGTCTCACGGCGTTCAGCGGCTTCTCAGCAGCTCCGCGAGAACGGCCGCCTGGCTGATATCCAGGTCGCGAGTCGCGGTGACCAGGGTGACGACGCCGTGCTTGCTCAACTGCCGCAGCGCGTCCAGCGCGGGGCTGTCGCGCAGCTCGGCCTCGTAGCGCTTGGCGAATTCGTCGAACCGTTCGGAGCGGTGCTGGTACCACTCCCGCAGCTCCTTCGACGGTGCGACGTCCTTGCACCAGGTGCCCACCCGCGGGTCGTCCTTGCGGACCCCCCGCGGCCAGACGCGGTCGACCAGCAGGCGCCGGCCCTCGTCCGGGGTGACATCGTCGTAGACCCGCGCCACCCGAATCCGGCCCTTGGCGCTCACAGTCGCCAGCGTAGCGAGATGGTTTGTCGTAGGCCCCGGTTATCATCAAACGTATGTTCGAAGCACTGGCCGAAGTCGACCCGACAGCCGACGAATCGGCACTGATCGAGCGCATCGCCGAGCTGGAGGCGGTCAAATGCGCGGCCGCCGCGGGCCAGGCTCGGGCCGCGGCCGCTCTGGACGCCGCGCGCCGGGCCACCGAAGCGGCCGCCGGGGTGCCCGCCACGCGCCGCGGCCGCGGCGTGGCCAGCGAGGTGGCGCTGGCGCGACGCGACTCCCCCGCGCGGGGTGGCCGGCATCTGGGTTTCGCCAAAGCCCTCGTACACGAGATGCCGCACACGCTGGCGGCGCTGGAATGCGGGGTGCTGTCGGAGTGGCGAGCGACGCTCGTCGTGCGCGAAAGCGCCTGCCTGGACGTCGAGGACCGCCGCACGCTGGACGCGGAGCTGTGTGCCGACCCGGCCAGCCTGAACGGCCTGGGCGATGCGCGAATTGCCGCCGCGGCGAAGGCGATCGCCTACCGGCTGGATCCACACGCCGTCGTCGAGCGGGCCGCCAGGGCCGAGAACGAGCGCACGGTCACCATCCGGCCGGCCCCCGACACGATGACGTATCTCACCGCGTTGTTGCCGGTGGCTCAAGGCGTTTCGGTGTACGCGGCGCTGCGCCGCGAAGCAGACACCTGCGGCGACGGGCGCTCGCGCGGGCAGGTGATGGCCGACACCCTGGTCGAACGGGTCACCGGCCGCAGCGCCACCGTCCCCACTCCGATCGCGGTCAACCTGGTGCTGTCCGACGCGACGCTGCTCGGCGGTGACAACGAGCCGGCCGATCTCTGTGGCTACGGTCCCATCCCCGCGGCGGTCGCGCGCGCAATGGTCAGCAGCGCTGTCACCGACCGGCGTTCGCGCGCGACCCTGCGCCGGCTGTATGCGCATCCCCGGGCCGGGGCGCTGGTGGCCATGGAGTCACGGGCGCGCATCTTTCCGCGCGGGCTGGCCGCATTCATCGGGCTACGCGACCAACGTTGCCGCACCCCCTACTGCGACGCGCCGATCAGGCACCGCGACCACGCCCAACCGTGGGCCGACGGCGGGTCGGACCACCGCGGACAACGGCCTGGGGCTGTGCGAGAGCTGCAACTACACCAAGGAAGGCGCAGGGCTGGCGGGTAAGCACCGCCGTCGACGAAACCCACACGCACACAGCATTATTCACGACACCAACGGGCAAGAGCTACCGTTCAACCGCACCGCCGCGCGCGCCTACGATCACGGTCAGCGAGGTGGAAGTCCGGATCGGGGTCTCGCTCGCCCGACATGCCGCCTAGGTCCTCTCCCTGGCCGGTGAGGCGCTCGACGTCGATGACTTCACCGCGATTGATGCTGACCCAATCGCGCCCGTCCAGGTAGGGACGCAGGCTTTGGCCGATGAGTTCGACATCGGCGGGCGATTTGGGCCGCTGCAGCTCGTACACGTGGGGCAACTCGGCCATGCCGGTGACGACATTCCACAGTGTCAGGGCCTTGGGACCGGTCGGCGGGTCCACCAGTACCGGCCCAAACAAGCACTGCCCCGACAGAAATAGCGTCGGCACCCCGTAGCCGCCGGCGTCGAGGACCCGTTGATGCTCGCTGGCGGATCTCGTCGTGGGTGGTCGGGTCTTCCAGCGCCGCGTCGAAAACCGACGCCTCGACGCCGATGTCGCTCAGCAAGCGTCGCGCAACAGCCGGGTCGTGGGGTTTGCCGCCCAGCGTGTGCAGCTCATGCCCGATGGCGGCATACCACCGATCCAGAAGGGACATGTCCGTTCGGCGCAGCCGCGCCCCGATCCTCATCAACGACCATCCATAGGACCAGTCCCGCTCCCACGGGTGCTTCTGGCCCTCCGACCGGTTGACCTCTTCGAGGCTGAAGAATCGCCAGTCGACGGTGATGCCGAGTTGCTCGCGAACGTCGCGAATCCACAACGACGTCTGGTAGGCGAACGGGCACATCGGGTCGAAATGAAACTCCACTGCAATGCTCATCCGAAGACCCGTTCTGCCGCTCAGTAGTGATAGGTGTCCGACGGCGCGGGCGAATGATCCCGTTCTTCGTCGTCGAAGTCCGACGATTCGATCCCGTACGCGCGAGCCAGCTCGAGGATCTTGGTGGCCCGGGCGATGCGCGGCAGGTCCGAACCGTTGCGAATCTCTCCCCCGTCACGTTCGAACTCGCCGAAAAACTCCTTCGCCCAGGATATTTCATCCTGCGACGGCGACAGGCCCTCGTTCACCACGGAGCATTGGTCCGGGCGTCAGACAGATCTTGCCCGTCATCCCGAATTCCACGGAGACGGCCGTCGCCTCGATCAGTTTCAACGCGTTGGAGCCGATGGTGGGCCCGTCGATCGCGCTGGGCAGGCTGGCCGCCTTGGCGGCGATCGTGAAGCGCGACCGCGCGTAGGCCAGCGTGCCCGGGTCTTCCCCGAAACCGGTATCGCGGCGGAAATCGCCGATGCCGAAGGCGAGCCGGAAGGTGCCCTTCGCCGCGGCAATTTCGGTGATGCGCTCCAGGCCCCGGGCCGTTTCCACCAGCGCCACGATCGGCACGTTGGGCAGCCGTTGCGCGGTCTCGGTGACGTGGTCCACCGATTCGACCATCGCCAACATCACCCCTCCGACCGGTGTTCCGGCCAGCGCGGCGAGGTCGTCCGCCCACCACGGGGTGCCGAAGCCGTTGACGCGGACCCAGTCGGTGTTGCCGGCGCCGAGCCAACTCACCACGTTGTCGCGGGCGGCGTGCTTGTCTTTGGGCGCGACCGCGTCCTCGATGTCGAGTACGACGATGTCGGCCCGGGAGTGCACCGCGGACTGGAACCGGTCGCCGTGGGCACCGTTGACCAATAGCCAGCTCCGGGCCAAAACGGGGTCGATGCGGTACCCGATGTGTCGTCGGGCTCCGTCGCGCTGGTGTTGACCTGGTCGTACATTTCAGCTGATCTGTCGTCTTTTCGTCGTGGTTACCGATGGCGGGCGTGTTCCATAACCGTAGCGATATCCGGCAACGGGCAATCAGGCATGCCCCCGATGGCGGGACCGGATCGGCCTTCCGCGCGACACGGCTCGGCCGCCCGGCCGAGGACTGAACCTCGACCCGGGCGGCCTCGCGGAGTCCGCTGTTGGACTAGTTGATGCCGACGACCTCCTGCGCGATCGCGGCGACGCGCGTCTGGGCGGCCGACACGACCCGCTGGCGATTCTTGTTCGCCTCCTCGTACGCGATGACGGCCCGCACGTCGCTCGGGTTGGTGAGGTCCTTCACCTCGGCCACCGCCTCGTTGACGTTGAGCTCGTCGTAGTTGGCGATGGGCAGCTCGTCGGCGTCGAGGACCCCTACGGCGGCGCGCGCCGCGTGCAGGGCGTCGGCGGTCTGCCGGGCCCCCTCGTTGCGGGTGACCTTCTCGGCCGCCTCAAGCGCGGCGTTCCGCGAGGCGGCCAGCGCTTGTGCCGCCACGTCACCGGCGTTACGCGCCCCGGCTAACCAATTCGTTGAACGTCGGGCGAGCAGACCGCAAGGCGTCCGCGGCCCGGTCGACCCCTCGGACCGACCACTCAACCGGCAAGTTCACCAGTTTCACCGCGGTGCCGGCCGCCGCCTGCAGGGGCGTGCGACGCAGCGCGGCCGGGCCGCCAAGCGCGTCTTCGGCAAGCACGGTCGTCAGCCAGTCGACGGTCGCCGAGTGAGCGGTGATCAGCCGCGTCGCCAGGCTCTCGACATCGGGAAGGTCGGCGGCCACGGCCAGCGCCTTGAGGTAGCGGGCGCGGTCCAGCAGTTGGTCCTCCAGCGCAAGGTCGCCCAGAAGCGCCTCGTCGAACGGTTGCGCCTGCTCCGTCAGAGCCTTGACGGCCGCGGCGGCCCGGCCCAGGAAGGGACCCATGAGGTCGGGGACCCCCCCGAGCTCGCGGATCGCCTTCTCGATGGCCTCGGATCGCTCGCGCGCGTTCGACGCGTTCTGCGTCAGCTCGCGCTCGACGGCCTCGGTACGCGCCTGTGCGATGCGGGTTTCGGCAACCTGGATCTCGGTGTTGGTCAGCTGGTGCAGCGCGCGCAGCTGCGCCAATACCGTCGTCTTGTCCGATGAAGTCATCAAAAATTCGCCTCCTGCGTTGATTGTCCGGATCGGCACGAAAGCGCCTTTTGATCGGCTACCCATTCGAGAGCCGACAGATAACATCGCATCCGCGGTGTGATCCAGATCGCCTTGCGGAATTGGCGTCCGGCCGCCCAGCACCACGAAAGTCGTTGCCTGCCAAAGGCTTCGGATCTGCCTCGGCCCTGCCGATCGCGGCGGCCCCGGGCTTCGTTTAGGGGGTTGTACAGCGGGTATGCCTCATCAAAGCCGCACACAGCCCACAGTGCGAACTCCCACTCCCAGAACACCGGAGGTATCGGCGATGGCCGACATGATTGTCCAATCGCCCGACGAGGTCGTCGCGTTCCTGAAAGCCCAGCACAACCTCATCGAGGACATGTTCGACGAGGTGCTGCACGCTTCCGATCCCCAAGCGCGGGAGAAGCCGTTCGTCGAGCTGCGTCAATTGCTGGCCGTCCACGAGACGGCCGAGGAAATGGTGGTGCACCCGCGGGTGCGTCGCGAGACCGATGACGGGGACGCCATTGTCGACGCCCGGCTCAAAGAAGAGCACGAGGCCAAGGAGCTGCTGTCGCAGATCGAGAACCTCGATATCACCTCGCAGGAGTTCGTCGATGCGGTCACCAAGCTGCGCGACGCCGTGCTTGAGCACGCGCGGCACGAAGAGGAAGAAGAGTTCCCCGTGCTGCAGCGGGAAGTCGACGAAAGCGACCTCAAGCGAATGGGCGCGGCCGTGCGAGCGGCCGAGGCCATCGCGCCGACGCGTCCGCATCCGGGCGTGGAATCGGCGAAGCTGAATTTCGCCCTGGGGCCGTTCGCGTCGATGCTCGACCGCGCGCGCGATGTGATCAAGCAAGCCATCGGCTAGACCGGCAACGCTGAACTTTCCGTAGGCTCGACGAGGTGAGTGTCGCCCCGGATATGACCGTTGCGCTGCAAGACCGGTTCTTCCGTGAGCTGCCGGAGATGGCAATCCGCTGGCAAGCAGAAGCCCCGGCGGACCTGCGGCTGCTTGCGCTCAACGAGCGGCTTGCGGGGGAACTCGGCCTGGACGCCGCCTGGCTGCGGAAGTGCCGACGGGCTGCGCTTCCTGGTGGGCGACTTGGTCCCCGGCGCCGCCGTTCCGGTGGCCCAGGCCTACGCCGGGCATCAGTTCGGCGGCTTCGTCCCCCGGCTCGGCGACGGGCGCGCCCTGCTGCTGGGCGAACTCGTCGACGGCGACGGGCGGCTGCGCGACATCCACCTGAAAGGTTCCGGGCCGACGCCGTTCGCCCGGGGCGGCGACGGGTTGGCGGCGGTGGGTCCCATGCTGCGCGAGTACATCGTCAGCGAGGCGATGCATGCGCTGGGCGTGCCGACGACGCGTTCGTTGGCCGTCGTGGGTACCGGCCGCCCGGTCCTGCGCGAGGCCGAGCTGCCCGGGGCCGTGCTGACCCGCGTGGCCAGCAGCCACCTGAGGGTGGGCAGCTTCCAGTACGCCGCGTCGACCGGCGACCTCGGGCTGCTGCGACGCCTCGCCGACCACGCGATCGCCCGCCACCACCCGAGCGCGGCGGACGCCGGGCGCCCCTACCTCGCGTTGTTCGAAGGCGTGGTGGCCGTGCAGGCATCCCTCATCGCGCGCTGGATGCTGATCGGATTCGTCCATGGCGTGATGAACACCGACAACATGACGATCTCCGGCGAAACGATCGACTATGGACCCTGCGCCTTCATGGAGGCCTACGACCCGGACACGGTCTTCAGTTCGATCGACTTCTGGGGGCGCTACGCCTACGGCAACCAGACCGTCGTCGCCGGCTGGAACCTCGCCCGTCTCGCGGAGACGCTGCTTCCGCTTTTCTCCGACGATGTCGAGGAGGCGGTCGCGCTCGCGGAGGAATCGTTCGGGATCTTCCAGCGCGAGTACGACGCCGCGTGGTCGTCCGGAATGCGCGCCAAACTCGGTGTGCCCGCGGACGTCGAGGCCCGAGACTACAAAGCGCTGACGGACGAGTTGCTTGCCCTGCTGAAGGACAACCACGTCGACTACACCTCGTTCTTTCGCCACCTCAGCCGAGCGGCGCGCGGCGACACCGAACCCGCGCGCGGCTTGTTCGTCGACCTCGCCGCGTTCGATGCGTGGCTGTCGCGCTGGCGAGCCCTGCGGCCCGACGCCGACGTCATGGACCGGGCCAACCCGGTCTACATTCCGCGCAACCACCTGGTCGAGGAAGCCTTGGCGGCCGCAACCGCGGGCGATCTCGGCCCACTCGAACAGCTTCTTGCCGCGGTGACCGCACCCTACGACGAGCGCCCGGGCCTGGAGCGCTACGCCAGTCCAGCCCCGGAGGACTTCGGCAAGTACCAGACGTTTTGCGGCACTTAGCCTTACGTGAGCTTCGCGGCCTCGGCCTGTAACTCATCGAGGCGGCGAAGAGTCTCGTCGCGAGGCTCGGTGGGCAACTCCACCAGCAGGTGGGCCACCCCGAGAGCGACGTAGCCCTCAAGCTCTTTGGCCGTCGGCGCGCCGCCATGGAAGCTGATCACCGGTACGTCCTGGCCCGCCACGTCGCGCAGTTGCGCGAGCTGAGGCGCCAAGACCTCCGCCGATGGTGTCATCGACAGCCAACCGCCGTGCAGGCGGGCGATGCGTTTGAAGCCCGCGGGGCCGCCGCCGAAGTACAGCGGCGGATACGGCTTCTGCACCGGCTTGGGCCAACTGTAGATGGGGTCGAAGTTGACGAATTCGCCATGGTATTCGGCTGTTTCGCGCGTCCAGATCTCGATCATCGCGTCCAGTCGCTCGTCCACGACTCGGCCTCGAACCGCCGGATCGACGCCATGGTTGGCGATCTCTTCGCGCAGCCAGCCCACACCGATCCCCAACCGGAATCGTCCCCGCGACAACAGATCCAGCGAGGCCACCTCTTTGGCCAGGTGAATCGGATCGCGCTGGGGAACCAGTGCGATCCCGGTGCCCAGGATGAGCCGTTCGGTGACGACGGCCGCCGCGGTCAACGCCACAAACGGATCCAGGGTGCGGTAATACTTCGGCGGAATCGGACCGCCCGCCGGATAGGGGGTGATATCCCCGACCGGAATGTGGGTGTGCTCAGCGAGAAACAGCGACTCGAACCCACGCTGCTCGAGCGCCTGCCCCAGCTCGACCGGACCGATGCCCTCGTCGGTGATGAAAGTCAGCACGCCTAAACCCATGCTGCTCAGTCAACCGCATGCAGTTTTGTCCCCGCGGCTGGGCCCTCCCCCTTCCGGGTGGTCCGACGCGCCGCACCCCAGAGACCGACGCCGATGCCCACGACGGCGCCGCCCAGGCCGATGATCTGTTGCGACGGCTTCAACTCGTCGTGGACGCTGATGCCGCCGAGCAGGTCGGCCGCGTCGGCGCCGCCGGACGCCAGGAACCAGCCGCGGGTGTTCTTGCCGCGAAGTGCCGCCGTCGCGAGCATCCCACCGATCAACGCGTCGCGATATCCCATGGACCGCAACAACAGTCGCGCCGTCGGCGACGGCTCGCCCGGATCTCCCCAGAACCGGTTCGCGCTGAGGGGGTCCACCAGGAACCAGACGCCGGAGGTGAGTCGGATGCTGCCCGCGATGAGTGCCGCTCGGTCGATTGACATGCTCGGCAGCCTAGGAGCAAACCGCGCCATCGCGCACGGCTTCGCGCCAAGAACCGGTTAGTCCTCCAGCGCCGGGTCGGGCAGCCCGCAGAGCTTGCACAGGGCGGCCAGGCCGTCGGGTGTGCCGGGCCAGTGCTTGGCAAGCGCATCCCGGCCCGCGGTGCGGCTGATCCAGCGCAACACCAGGATCACCAGGGCCACGTCGTCGGCGAATCCGATGACCGGGATGGCGTCCGGTATCAGATCGATGGGCGACACGACGAAGGCAATCAGCGCAACCAGCGCGACCCGAATCCGTCGCGGCAACTGGGGATCGGCGGCGAGGCGTTTCAGCAGCCTCAGCACGTCAGGCAGCAGGCGTATCAGGTCCTGCAGGTTGGCCTTGGGCCTCACCAGCCAGAAGGTGCCAGCGAGGATCAGCCAGATCACCGCAAGCGCGCTGACCATGCCTATCAGAATCGTCCACCAGTCAGGCCACATCGCATTCCATCTTGGCGGCTAGGGTCCGGGTGTGCCTAGGCGGCCGGGGGCGCGGGCCACGGAAACTCGGGACCGACCCAGTTCGACGGCGGAGGCGGCGCCACGGTGGTCGGCTCGCCCAGATGTTGGGGGCAGTAGACGCTCACCGCGCTGGTGGTGAAGTTGGTCGCGTCCGACACACTGAATCCCGAATTTTCCGCCGCGACGCTCTGGATGACGGCCGCTTGGGAGTTCCCCTGGTCCATCAGTTGGCACGCCTTTTTGCCGACTTGGATCGCGACGGGGCCGCTCTTATACGGAACGCCGGCCCGCGCGAGCGCCGCCAGAAAGTCTGCATCAGGGTCGCCCGCCGGATCGGCCTGCGCGGGCGTGGCCGCGCCGATGACGGCGGCGAAGCTCGCGAGCACGAGAAGCATCCGCACCGCCTCATCCTTGTACAGATGGTCGGTGTTGTCATGACGACCTGCTCCCTGGGCCGCGTAAGCAAACATTGCCCAGCGCCTCGAGTGTGGTACACAGGGCTATGCCCGCGCTGAACCGTCAGCTTGGTTGAGAGCGCCCGCGTGGGAGACGATCGACTGCTGATCCCCGGGCGGACGTGCTGGCGTCTGGTGCGTGCCGATCAATGCGCCTGCATCGTCGATGCGGCCGATTACTTCAGGTATGTCAAGGCGGCGATGTTGCGCGCGCGGCACCGGATCTTGCTGATCGGTTGGGATTTCGACGCCAGGATGACGTTTGAACGGGGCGTCAAGACACTCCCGGGGCCGAATCAGCTAGGCGCCTTCCTCTATTGGATGCTGTGGAAACGATCGGCGCTCGACGTCTACCTACTGAAGTCCAATCTGCGTCTGCTGCCGGCCTTCGACGACATCTGGTTCGGGCTGACTCCCGTGGCGCTGGTGAACCAGATCAGCAGCAGGAGAATCCACTTCGCCATCGACGGTGCCCATCCCACCGGCTCCGTCCACCACCAGAAGATCGTGGCCATCGACGATTCGGTGGCGTTCTGCGGCGGGATCGACCTCACCGTCGGCCGATGGGATACGCGCGCGCACGAACACGACGGTCACGCCCGTCGGACATTGGGACGCAGCTACGGTCCACGACACGACGTCGCCGCGGCAGTCGACGGTGCGGCGGCGCGCGCACTCAGCGAGCAAGCGTCGGCGCGGTGGGAAACGGCGACGAAGAAATCGCTGGCGCCGATCACCGCCAAGCACACCGCTTGGCCCAGCAAACTCAAGCCGATCCTGCGTGACGTCGACGTGGGAATCGCACTGACCCTGCCGGAGCTCGACGGTCGCCCTGAGACTCGGGAGATCGAGGCACTCAACCTCGCGGTCATAGCGGCGGCACGGGACACCATCTATCTGGAGAACCAGTATCTGGCGGCCCGGCGAATGGTCGATGCGCTGGCCGCTCGGCTAAAGGAGGACGACGGCCCGGAGATCGTCATCGTCCTCGCTCGCCGGGGCAACAACCCGCTGGAGCGGAGCACGATGGACTCCGCGCGGCACCGGCTCATTCAGGTGCTCTGGGCCGCGGACGAGCATCGGCGGTTGGGTATTTATTGGCCGGTGACCGACGGCGGGACGCCGATCTACGTCCACTCGAAGGTAATCGTGGTGGACGACCGGTTCCTGCGCGTCGGCTCATCGAATCTCAACAACCGATCGATGGGGTTCGACAGCGAGTGCGATGTGGCCATCGAGGCGGACCCGGCGGGTTCGAAAGACGACGTCGTGCGCCGCCAGATCACGGCGGTGCGACATCAATTGGTGGCCGAACACCTGGGTGTGGCCGTCGGCGAGTTCGAAGAGGCGATGGGTGAATGCCGGTCGGTCCTGAAGGCCATCGAGGCACTCCGAGGAGATGGCAAAACGCTGCGGCCATTCACCGAGGGCACCGTGGCCCACGAGGCGGGGCCGCTGGCCGAAAACGACCTAATGGACCCTGACCATGTCCCACGATCGCTGACCCGGAGCGTGCAGCGGTTCATCTCGAGCCTGAGGGGTTGAGTTGAGGCGAACCCGGCTTAGTGTGGGAGCGGGATGAAGGACGAGTGCCAATGAACATCGACGACGAGTCCGTCACGACGCTGGAAGACCTCAGGGGCGATCTCGCGCAGCGGTACAGGCGGACACCGAGCGGCGGAAGCTTGGTCGACAGCGCGATCGTCGACGCCGACATGGCGGCCCTCGACCGCGACGGCTACGTCATCTGGGAGGACCTGCTCACCCCGGAGCAGTGTCAGCAGATCCGTGAGGTCGTGCGCCCCTGGCTCGGGCACACGGGACGCAACTCCTTCGAGGGCCGCCGTACGCAGCGCATCTACAGCCTGCTGAGCAGGACGCGCGTCTGCGACGGGCTTGTCGACAATCCCCGGGTGCTTGCGGTGCTCGATCGGCTGCTGATGCCCAACTACCTGCTTTCGGCGTTGCAGGCCATCAACATTCAGCCCGGAGAGGCCGCGCAGCTGGCCCACCACGACGACGGGTTCTACCCGGTTCCTCGTCCGCGAGAACCTTTGGCGGCGGCCACGATCTGGGCCATCGACGACTTCACCGCCGACAACGGCGCCACGGTCCTCTACCCCGGCAGCCACCGTTGGGGCAAGCGGCGGCCCGGCCCGGCCGATGCGGCCCTGCCCGTCGTGATGCCCGCCGGGTCGTGCGTCCTCTTCGTGGGCACCCTGTGGCACGGCGGGGGCGCCAACAGCACCGACCGAGACCGTCTTGCCGTCACCGCGCAGTACTGCCAACCGTGGCTGCGGCCGATGGAGGCCTTCACCTTGTCGATATCGCGCGACATCGCTCGCACGGTCTCCGACGACATTCGCCGGATGCTCGGCTACAGCATCCACCCGCCATTCGTCGGCGCGGTCGACGGTCTGCACCCGCTGCGGCTGTTGGAAACCGCTCAGGACCCTCAGGACCCGTAGTTCCAGTTCCGTTTGCCGCTGACGCCCGCAAGCCGGGGTGCGTCGGAGGTCGATGGCGACGATGGGTCCTGCACCGGCGAGCTTTCCACTTCGATCGCCTGGCTGCGGCTGAGCGCGACCGCCGCGGCCAGCATCGCCGAGACCGCGACTGGTAGGGCCACGGCGGTCGAGCCCCCCACCGCCAGGTGTTCACCAAGCACCGCGACGCCGAGGTGGGCGCCGGATCTGGACGGTTAACCAGCGGCGACGACTCGCGCGACTCCATCGCCGCCCGGCTTGGTTGTGATGCACGGCACACCTATGCTTGGTTTGTAGCCGAGGTCACAGTCGATTGGAGCTTTGATGGCCGCCGCGAACGGTTCGAGCAAGCCCGTCGTCGTTGCGCCGCGTGCTAGCGGTGCGATCAATTCGCACCGGATACTGCTGGCCTTCGTTGTGATCATGGCCTTCATCGCCGCGGTCACAGGCGTCGTCGTGGCCGCATCGACGGGCCACACCACGGCCGCGCTCGTCATCGCCCTCGTGGCCGGCGGGTGGTTTTCCGCCGCCCTCTGCTAGCGGCCTGAGCGCCTTACGCTTCGCGGATCAACTTGCGTTGGCGCCGGGGCAATACTTGATTCGGCCCAGATCGACCCACATGTTGGCACGCTTGGCGGCCTGACCCGGGTTCAGCCCGGTCACACTCTGATTGTTCGCCTGCTGCATCGTGCCCACTAGCTGGGCGCGTGACCAGCCCTCTGCCATGGCATGACACATGGTCTGTTCGGTTTGCATCTCGTAGAAAGGCCAGTCCGGCGGGAAGCCGATCGGGTCAGCGTGGGCCACGGCAAGCGTGCCCGGTGTCAGCGCCGAAGCAACGAACGCGATCACGAACGACAGGGCGAGAAGCAGCCTTCTGGTGACCGACAGGGGTGTAAGCGACTGGTGCATACTTCTCCTCGGTTCGCGCCTCGATGATCCCGGGGTCGACAAGCTGCGTCCCCCGCCCACCAATGTTAGGGCCTGGATGCGTGGGCGGGGTCAAGAGCCGGAGAGGAGTCAACGTGCAACTTCGGCGAGATGAGCCTATGACCGCCATGTGGGCAGAATCAGTTCCTGCGGCCGTCGCGCCGCGCGCCGAGCCGGTGATCTTCTGCGCCGGCGGACCGCGGGCTCCGAGGACTACGGCATGGACCGGAACCAAGGGGGATAAGGGGTGAGGGCCCTCGTTGCGGGCGCCGCCGGGTTCTTGGGGTTTCACCTCTGCGATCGGCTTCGCCGCGACGGCATCGAGGTTGTCGGGCTGGACAACTTCTGTACAGGCAGGCGCGAGAACGTCAGGCAGCTCGAGCGGGACCCGGGCTTCAGCTTCGTTGAGCACGACGTCACCCGGCCGGTGGGCGCGGCCGTGGCGGGTCCGCTGGATGTCATCTTCAACCTGGCCTGCCCCGGTTCGCCGCGCGCCTACCAGCGGGATCCCCTGTCCACTCTGGAGACCAACTACGTCGGGACCAGGAACCTTCTGGAACTGGCTCGCGAAAAGGGGGCGACCATTCTCCAGGCCTCCACCAGTGAGGTCTACGGCGATCCGACGATCCACCCGCAGGCCGAGAGCTACTGGGGCAACGTCAACTGCTTCGGCGCGCGGGGCTGCTACGAAGAAGGCAAGCGGGTTGCCGAGACCCTGATGCTCGAATTCGCGCGTCGCCACGGCGTGCGCATCAAGGTCGTCCGCATCTTCAATACCTACGGTCCGAGGATGGACCTCGAGGACCGCCGCATCATCTCAACGTTCGTCGTCCAGGCGCTGCGGGGGGATCCGATCACCGTCTTTGGCGACGGCAGCCAGACCCGTTCCTTTTGCTATGTCGACGATCTGGTCGACGGGCTGGTGAATATGGCGGCGAGCGAGCCCTCGTTCACCGGTCCCGTCAACCTCGGTAGCCCAGCCGAAGTCACCGTCCTGGAAACCGCACGCATCATCAAGGAAATGACCGGATCTACCTCGCCTGTCGTTTTCAAGCCACTGCCGCCGGACGACCCGAGGAGGCGCAAGCCAGACATCAGCCTCGCCGAGTCCAGGCTCGACTGGCGTCCACACGTCCCGTTCGAAGAGGGGGCCGCGCGGACGATCGAATACTTCAGAGGCATCACCGGATGTTTGTCTCCAGGGGCGCGATGTGACCATTGATGTCTTCGTTGCCGGCCCGTGCGGCCATATCCGCATCTCACCGCGAATCAGGTTCCGGCGATGAGATTCGTGCTGGCAACCCTGGGCACTCGCGGCGATATCGAGCCGTGCGCTGCCATCGGCCGGGAACTGCAACGCAGAGGCCACGATGTGCTCATGGCGGTCCCGCCCAACTACGTCGGCTTCATCGAGTCGGCGGGGCTTGCCGCAGTCGCCCACGGCCCGGACCAGGTACGGCAGAACGCGGAGATCGCTCGCAAATACGGGACGACGCCGAACGCCGCCGTCATAGCGTGGGAAATTTTCCGGGACATCACCCACCTCTGGCCGGAGCTGGGTACAGCGCTCACCTCCCTGGCCGACGGCGCCGACCTGCTGTTGACGGACGCAAGCGAGCAAGGGCTTGCCCCCAGTGTCGCGGAGTACTACCACATCTCACAGGCCGCGGTGCACATCTACCCGATCGCGCCGGGTGAAACCCATTCGCCCATAACGAAAGAGGCCGAAGACGGCCTACGCCGGGCGCTGGGCCTGTCGGCGGAAACGGGACCGTCGACGCCTCAACCGCTGGAGGTCCAGGCCTACGACGAACTCTTCTTTCCCCGGCTGGCGGCCGAATGGGCGGAATGCGCTGGCCGGGTCGTGCCGCTAGCCAGGCTGTTTCTCAGTGGAGCTTGCTATTCGTCGCCGCACGGGATGTTGAACAGCCCGAGTTGCAGTGTGTGCGCGATCTGCGCCACCGCGGCCTGTGCGCGCACGCTGTTGCCTGCCTCGTCCAGCAGCGGCGAGAACGCCGCAATCGCCAGCCGACCCGGCACCACGGCGACCAACCCGCCTCCTACGCCACTCTTGGCGGGCAATCCCACGGTATAGGCCCAGTCGCCCGAATGCGTGTAGATGCCTTCCATCGTCATCTCGGCAAGCACATGCGGAACGTTGGCGTGCGCGACGACTCGCTTGCCGGTGAGCGGATTGGACCCGCCGCTGGCCAGTGTCGCCCCCATGACCGCCAGGTCCACCGTCGTGACCAACGTCGAGCACTGCCGGGTGTAGATGTCGCAGGCTTCCATCGGGTCGCAGTAGATGTATCCGCCGTCGCGCAGGAGCCAGGCGATTGCGCGGTTGTGGAAGTTGGTGGCCTGCTCGGAGGCATTGATTGCTTCGCTCATCGAGATCGGGCGCCCCGCGAAATCGCTTTGCGCTTCGATGATTTGGCGCCAACGGTCTTCGGCATCGGTGGCGTCCACCATGCTGACCGTCGAAATCGCGCCGGCGTTGACGAGTGGCGACATCGGTTTGTCGTTGTGCTGTTCCAGCGCTATTACAGAGTTGAAAGCGCGACCGGTCGGGTTTGCGCCGACTTTGCGGCGAACCTCCCGGGGCCCGCGCTGTTCGATGACGAGCGCGAGCGTGAAGACCTTCGAAATCGATTCCAGGGCAAATTCGTATCCTGCGTCACCGGCGGTGAATATCTCTCCGTCGACCGTTGCCACACACACACCGAAGAGCCCTGAGCGCACTTTCGCCAGGATCGGAATGTAGCTGGCGTTCTTGCCGCCCCGCTTGTTCTTTTGCTTCTGGTGGGCGTCGACGACTGCCTTCTCGATCCGATCAGCCGACAGAGGAAGGGCAGCCATGGGTTTCAATTCGCCTCGCACACGGCGGATATCTTTGAGCTTCGAAACCGACTGCCTGCCCACACTTTGGTCATTGAGACACCCGCACGGTTCACGGCTTGGTTGCGCCGTTCGACTGGACATAGGTCCAAGGCTGCTGCGGCCGATCCTTCAGGCAGCCCCGCTGCCAATTCCACTGCGGATGCGAACGAAGGAAATCCTCGGCGACGAACTCGGCACCGTCAGCTCGACCGAACCTCGCCCACAAGCTCATCGACGCGACATCGGCGGACGTGACGACCTTGCCGTCCACCGACCCAAACGGGGTGAACGGTTTCATCGCGCCACCGAACTGGCACGGATCGGAATCGGAATGTGAGCAAATGGTCCGGGCAGACGGGTGCACGTAGCCAAGATACTGGTCGAACGTGTCGCCGAGCATGCGTCGGGCGACTTCGGTGTCGATACGGCCTTCGTGCTCGGAAAGAAGCTGTTGCCAGCGGACCTCCCGCGCGCCGTTGGGCGTCCGAATGTCGCTGAACTGTGCCGCGGTGCACTCCAGATTGCGGATCCGCGGGTCGGCCGGCAAATTGTCACCCCAGAAGTAGCCGTCCCGCTTCCGCGCGAGGTTTTGGTATAGCAGACCCTGTTCGTAACGCGCGATCTCGCCGGTCTTGGCATCGCCGATCAACCACGAATTGGCGTACCCGCCATTGTTGCCGGTGTTGAGCAACTCGACCCAGTGGTCGATATCGCGCGCGTACTGACCGGCCTCGCGTGCTCGAACGAACTCCGGCACCCGGGTTTCGTCATAACCTTTGGAACCCTCGTAGCCATGAATCGTGGTTTCCATGATGGCCATCCCGGCGCTGGTCATCCAGAAATCAGTCATGCTGGCGATCCAGCCGGGCGCGGTCTGCATGACCATTCGGTTGCCTTCGTCGGGCGTGATGTCCAGAATGACGTTCTCGAATTGGCCCTGCCAGAAGTCAGTGAAGCTGGTGTGCCCCATGACGATTGATCCGTCGACGGTCGCGCTGCCGGTGGCAATGAAGGCGCTGCAGTGGCTACCCTGGCGGCCCGTCGACGCCAGGGCCGTATACCGACCGGAGTGTTTCGGCCACCAGTAACCGGTGAGTTCCATCCAGTCGTTGAGGCCGAGCACGTCTTCGAAGGTCGCCGGGACTCCCGCTGCGGTCAGTCCGGCCGCGATGCCTTCCATCTCCGCGCGCAGTTCGTCGGGAACCTTGTCAGCATGCAGTTCGCTGGCCCTGTCGACGAAGAAGTCATAGCCCATGCCGATCTGCTGGTACGTCATCTCCTGATAAACGCGGACCGACTCCGCGTACTCGGCGGCGACCAGGTACCCGTACTGAAACCCGCGCGCGGCCGGCGATCCGTTGACCACGACGTGAATCCAGCCGTCGACCTCGCGGCGCGCCGCGCGGTCCAGCCATGCCCGCTGTTGTGCGGTGGGTTCGGCCGGTTCGGCTCTCGCCGGTGGCTCTGCGTTTGCAGGTAACGGCTGGACACTTCGACGCGGTACGGGGCTTGACGCCGTCGATTCGATCCTCATGTTCTCCCAGTCTGTACTCGGCCCAGCGGCTGTAGGTCAGCGGTCAAACCTTGGGCTTACCCACATCAGGCCCAGACATTCAAAGCTTCGGCAGAACCGAGCCGATCGGCGAGTGCAGGCGTGAATCGTCTGCTTCAATCGGTGCCCTTGGTCCTTCTGCTTGCATCTCTTCGGCCCTGACAAATCGCGGCCGCCCTGAATGATCCTGCAGGTGGGGCCGATCAGAAACGAGCCGACATGTGGCAACCACCACGTAGCGCGATCTTGGTAGGCGTCGACGGCTCGCCAGCGGCGCTGGCCGCCGTCCGCTGGGCGGCGCATGCCGCCGCGCTGCGGAATGCGCCGTTGGCTCTGGTCCATGTCGTCGACGACCCGGTACCGGGCTGGCTCCGGGTCACCGCGTTCGGCTTCAGACGATGGCAGGAGAAGCGGGCACGCCAATTCATCGAGTCGGCGATCAAGGTCGCCGAAGAGAGCACTGGTGAGCGCGGTCCAGTGCAGATCGAGGGCAAGCTGTTGCATTCGGCCGTCGTCCCGACGCTCGTCGCCCTTTCCAAAGAGGTGGAGATGGTCGCGGTCGGCTATCGGAGACATGGCGGTGCGTTGGCCCGCAACTTCCCGGGCTCGGTGAGCTCGGCGTTGGTCTACCACGGGCATTGCGCGGTCGCCGTGATCCGCGACGAGGACGCCACGACCAACGATGCCGCTCGCGGGCCGGTGCTGGTGGGCATCGACGGTTCACCGGCGTCGGAAGCGGCAACTGCTATCGCATTCGAGGAAGCCTGCCAACGAGGTGTCGACCTAGTGGCATTGCACGCCTGGACCGATCCCGGGGTTTCCGGCTCCAAAAGGTTCCAAGACGCCAAATGGGACGCTCAGCTAGCCGAGGAGGAGGAGACGCTCGCTGAACGGCTGGCGGGTTGGCACGAACGCTATCCCAGCGTCGGGGTCCATCGCAGAATCGAAATCGGCGATCCGGCACATTGGCTGATCAAGGCCTCCGAACGGGCCCAACTGCTTGTGGTCGGCAGCCACGGCTGCGGCAGGTTCAATGGCATGTTGCTGGGCTCGGTCGGGGCGGCGCTGGTCAATAGGGCCAAGATCCCCGTGATCGTGGCGCGCCAGTCCTGACGGCCGTCGCTATAGGTTGGCGACGCTGTGCACAGGTGTTGATCGCATCAACACGCCACAGCCCGGCCTACAACCAGGTGAGAACTCGCCCGCATGGCAAGAGGCGGCTTGAGCTAGAACTTGAGAGAGCCCAAGCGGCTCGGACGGTCGAACACTGAAATGTCGCTCAACCCGTTTCCTGCGCCTACTTTGCGAGGTGGGCCCCTGCGCAGTGGGTCGACGTCCAGCAGTGCCGAGGGAGGTACGCCGTGGGTGACCGCATCGACCCTTGCGCCCTGGCTGTTGGCCATGCTGACGAGGTGCGGCGCAGGCTCGAGCTGAGCATTGCCGTGATGCAGCACATGGTCGACGGCGGCTGGTTCGACGGCCACGAGGACTCCATCGGTATGGAGGTCGAACTCGACCTCGTAGATCCGTTAGGCCGGCCACGGCTGATCAATGACGCCGTCCTGGCGCGGCTGGGCCGGGCGGACATGCAACACGAGCTCGGCCAATTCAACGTCGAGCTGAACCTCGCTCCACATCGGCTGCAAGGCCGGGTGCTGCGTGACGGCGAGCGCGACCTCGCCGACGTGCTCGAGGCGTGCCGGGCGCGGATCGAGCGGCTCGGCGTTCGACTGGTCGCCGTCGGCATGCTGCCGACCCTCAGCGCCGAGGAGCTGACCGTCGAGCGGCTTTCCCACAACCCGCGCTACTCGCTGATGTCCAGCCGCATGCGCGCCGCTCGCCGGAGGCCGTTTCGGGTACGCATCATCGACGGGTGCGAGCCGATCGAGTTCACCACCGACTCGGTCGCTCCCGAAGCGGCCACGACCAGCCTGCAGCTACACCTCCGGGTGTCCCCGGACCGGTTCGCCGCGTACTACAACGCCGCCCAAATTGCCGCCGGGGCTCAGGTCGCGGTGGCCGCGAACTCGCCGTACCTGCTCGCCCGCCAGGTATGGCAAGAAACCCGCATTACGTTGTTAGAGCAGCTGCTCGACACCCGCCGCCGCAGGGAGGTCCGCGCCGGCGCACCGGCGCGCGTCCGGCTCGGCGATCGGTGGGTTACCGGCCCCGTGGAGCTCTTCGACGACCTCGTCCGGCTTTTTCAGCCGCTGTTTCCGATGCTGGAGGCCGAGGACCCCGAGTCGGCCCTTGCGGCCGGACGCACTCCGGCCCTGCGTGAGCTCCGGCTACATAACGGAACGGTGTGGCGCTGGAACCGTCCGGTCTATGACGTCCAGGCGGGGCGCCCGCAGCTGCGCATCGAGAACCGCGTCTTGCCCAGCGGACCGACTCCCGTCGACATGATCGCCAACGCCGCGTTCTACTACGGCCTGGTCCGCGCGATCGCCGAGAGCGACCCACCCCCATGGCGGCAGATCCCCTTCGCCGTGGCCGAGCAGAACCTGCACCGCGCGGCACGAGACGGGCTGGCGGCGCGGCTGTGCTGGCAGGGCGTCGACCGCCCCGTCGACCAGCTCACCCGTGAGGTCCTGCTGCCGGCCGCGGCGGCTGGGCTCGACGCTTGGGGCGTGGATGCGGGCGACCGTGACCGGTACCTCGGTGTCATAGAAGCGCGGGTTCGATGCGGCCGCACCGGCGCCATCTGGCAGACCGAGACGGTGCGCTACCTCGAGGAGCACGGGCTGCAACGCATCCAGGCGCTGCGGGAGATGACCCGGCGGTATGCGGAGCACGCGCGCACCGGTGCCCCAGTCCACGAATGGCCCGTGCCATGACCCGCCGCGCGTGGGTCGTGTGCAGCAGGGCTTGGGGGGCGGCAGCAGTGACGCTGGCGGACAGGGGGATGAAAACTATTCTTTTGGAACAACATTCGGCTCTGGGCGGCTACCGGGCCGAGTCGCGCGCACGACGCACCGCGCACGACGCGCGGGCGAACCGCCTATCGCGGCGGTCTGGTACGGATGGAAGAAGCACGCTGTGAGGATTCATCCCAGTTGACGCCCTTCGACCGGCGGGGTGCCGCGGTGGCCGGGATGCTCGCGGCGTGTCTCGCGCTGGTGCAGTGCACCGCTGCGCAGCCACCTCCTGCGGCGGGACCGTCACGGTCTGCCACACCGTCACCGTCAACCGCCGCCTCGTCGGCCAGTGCTCCTTCATCACCAGCCGGTGGGACCGTGCAGCCGGTCACCGCCGCCGAACTCGGCGCGAGCTGGCGGCCGGGCTGCCCGGTCGAGCCCGGGCAGCTGCGACGGGTCGACGTCGACCACATCGGTTTCGACGGCCAGGTGCATCGCGGTGAGCTGATCGTGCATGAAGAGCTCGTACCGGAAGTCATTGCGATCTTCGACGGGCTTTACCGGCTTAGCTATCCGGTCGAAAAGATGCGCACGGTCGACCACTACCCGGGCGCCGACGATGAGTTGTCCATGGAGGACAACAACACGTCGGCGTTCAACTGCCGACGCATCCCAGGAACCAACGAATGGTCTCCGCACGCTTACGGTCGGGCTATCGATCTCAATCCGCGTGTCAACCCGTGCCTTTACGCCAGCGGGTACTTCGAACCGCAGAACGCGGCGACCTACCTGGACCGCAGCCGCACCGACCCGGGACTCTTACACGGTGGCGACCCGGCGGTGCACGTCTTCACAGATCGTGGCTGGCGGTGGGGTGGCGAGTGGACGGCTCCGCTGGACTATCAACACTTCGAGCGGCCCTAAAGACCCAGGGCCTGTGCCGTCGCCGTTGCAACCTCACCTCGCAGATTCGACATCGGTGGACTGCCTCGGGTGTGAATCGAGTTCGAGAGCAGAACTATGTAGGTGTCTGAGCGTGGATCCATCCAAACCGAGGTTCCGGTGAAGCCGGTGTGGCCGAAGCTACCGATGGGGAAGACCATGCCTCGCGGCGTGGACTGGCCCGTATCGATATCCCAGCCAAAGCCGCGCAGGTTCTGCCCCGCGATCGCCGGATAGCGCGGAGCGAGCAGCGGATCTACTGTATTCGGTCTCTTTGCGACGGCTTCTCGGGCGGCATCGTTGGCGGCCTTGAGTTGCTGGGGCGTATGTCCCGGCTGCTGCGGAGTCGTCATCAACTCGAGAGTTGTTTGCGCCAAAGGGAATTCGCTCGGACGGCCCGCGAGCCGGTCAAGCAGGGCCTGCGCAAAGATGCTTACATCGTGGGCCGTCGAGAACACGCCGGCATGCCCGGCCACTCCACCCATGCGCCGCGCCGTCGTGTCCTGCACGGTGCCCCGAAGCAGGTGATCAAGATCGGGATTCTTGCCCGGATCGGCCCTGCCCTCTTCGTCACGTGCCGTGGGTGCGATGCGCGATAGGAGTCCGGTGCTCCATGTGCCCGGAGGACAGGCGCCCGGACCCTGGCCGTTGGGCGCGGGAGCCCAGGCAATCGCAGCCCCGATCGTCGTGTGCGGACCACACGCTTTGGCCGGCGGAAGGTAGTGGGTGTCTTGCAAGCCGAGCGGGTCGAACACGTGTCGCTGAACGTAGACGTCCAGGGCATCGCCTGTGACCTTCTCGATCAGCGCGCCGAGCAGGATGAAGTTGATGTCGGAGTAGCGGAAGACCCCGCCGGGAGCCGACTCCAGCGGCGTGGTGAGCGCACGATGAATCCCCTCTTCTTTGTCGGCATTGTCCAGTCCCCACGGATCGCCCAGATTGACGTCCCCCGTTTCGCCGGAAGTGTGCGTAAGGAGCATGCGAGCGGTCACGCTTGCGCGGCGCGGATCGTTCGCGGTGTTGAAGTCGGGCAAGTACTGCTGCACGGGATCGTCGAACCCAACCTTGCCTTGCTCGTAGAGCTGCATGACGGCAGTCGCCGTTGCCAGGCTCTTCGTCAACGACGCCAAATCGAAGATCGTGTCCTCGGTCATCGGCTCCGCAGGTGCCGGCAACCCGTCCAGTCCGGGTTCGCCTGCAAGCTTGCGCGAGCCGTAGGCCTGGTGGAAGGCGACCTTGCCACCGTGCCCGATGACCACCACCGCGCCCGGCAGCCGATCTGCCGCAATCGCTTGGTTGATCAGCTTGGAGACTTTCGCGAAGTCGATTGCGGGAGCCGGGTCGGGCGGCTCGGGGGGCGTCGAGGGCTCGGGCGTGGCAGCCGTGGCCAGCGGCCGCGTTGTCGTCGGGCTGTCGCTCGACCCCGTGTTCGCTGCATCGCTACGCGAGCAAGCCGCAACGAGCGCAAGAAAAACTGTTGCAACGGCAATGCCCTTGCGCATTGGCCCGCCGAACGCAAGGCCTTTAGACGAGCTGTCGTCGTTCACGTGATTCCCCGCCGCCGCGTCCACGGAATGCCACAGGTGGGTCATCCCATCCCGCCACGATGCTGGGTCCGGCCGAGCGGCTTGTCAAGCATTCGTCAGCCGCAGGGCTGGCGAAGCGACGCATCGTTCTGGCCATTGCCATCTCAGTGGGCTGCCGGGAATCGAACGAGACACGTAAATGGCGTGAGCTGCGGAAACACCGAATCGGCAGTCGTTGATGTCATCAATATGTACCATGCGCCCCTGTTGTCGGTGTCGCTGGCGATATCCAACCGCGGGCACATCTCAGGTGAAAGCGCGGCGCGTCGATCGAGGAGTTCGGCTACCTGGACTCGTGGGTGGGGGCGTGGAACTGGTGAACTGGCCTGGGAATCAAAGGATTTCGTAGCTTTCATGGGAATCAGTGTTCAATGACCGGAGCTATCCGGTGACTTTTTGCTTTTGTCGTTCGGTCCACCGCTGTTGGGCGATTGCGGCTTAGCGATGGTTATGCCAACGCGACCGCTCAGCAGGGAACGAGGACGCGGTGGACGCCGGAACAGACGTCAGCACGATTGGGCCGACGCAGTTGATCGCGGTGATCGACGAGGCGTACGCCGCGCAAACCGAGGCGGTGGCGGCGTCGATTGACGCGAACTCGGATTGATCAGACACCTGGCCTGAGGACCCCAAAGCAGGAGAAGACACATTGAGCGCTACGGACAAGGCGAAATCCAACCTCAAAGACGCCGGCGAAAAGGTTAAGGCGCCTTCAAAAAGAAGTAGGTGCGGGGTAACGCTACCCTGCTTTCACCGGTCGACCGTGCACGCGGCCGCCCGGTGGCCGTCGTCACGCACGCTCGACAAGTGCGATTGTTTCCCGACATTGCGGAACCTGTTCTCCGACGCCGTCTCTGGTGCGTCATCGGAGGTGGCGGCGAGGAAGTGGTCCGGGAGCGCCAGCTTGGAAATGGTGCGCAAGGTCAGCAGGTACTGGCGGGCCAGCGGACCGGTGGTATACGGCAGGTCGTAGGTGGCGCACACCGCCTGAACCCGTGGGGCGATCTCCGCGTAGCGGTTACTCGGCAGATCAGGGTAGAGGTGGTGTTCAATCTGGTAGCAGAGGTTCCCACTGAGGAACGCCAACACCGGCCCGGCGCGAAAGTTCGCGGTACCCAGCATTTGTCGCAGATACCATTCGGGCTTCGTCTCACCGTCGAGCGCGGCAGGAGTGAACTTCTCCGCGCCGTCGGCGAAGTGTCCGCAGCAGATCACGACGTACGCCCACACATTGCGTAGCAGGTTTGCCGCCGCGTTTGCCGTGAGCGTGCGGCGCCACCGTCGAGGGCTGAGTGCGGGAAAGAGCACATAGTCCTTGCCGGCCTGCCGGGCAATCTTGCGGATCAGCGCCCTGGTGTGGGTGGATTTCTCCGCGTCGGTCGCCGTGCGTTCATGCTCCGAGTGTAAGCCGTGCAATGCGATGCCCCATTCGAACGTGATGGCCAACAACACGTTTCGCAAAGGCTGCAGCAGATTACTGGGCTGCCATCGTTGGTCACGGGTGACCCGCAGGACACCGTATCCGAGGTCGTCGTCCACGCCGATGACGTTGGTGAACACGTGGTGACGGTAGTTGTGGGAATACCGCCATTGCGACGAGACACCCACCATGTCCCATTCCCAGGTACTGGAATGGATTTCCGGGTCGTTCATCCAATCCCATTGGCCGTGGCCGATGTTATGGCCGAGTTCCATATTTTCGATGCTCTTGGCCACGGCGAGTGCGGTGGTTCCGAGCGCCCAGCCGACCCTGCTGCGGCTCGCGGCGATAACGAGCCGCGCGGCGACATCGAGGCATCGCTGAAAAGCGATGGTGCGCTGGATGTATGTCCTGTCCTTTTCGCCGCGCGAATCCTCGATGTCGCGGCGGATCGCCTCCAATGCGACCGCGAGCGCATCGAGGTCGGCCCCGCTCAGATGAGCGTATTCGGCGACGTTTGTGATTGCCATCGACGCCTCACTAACATTCACATGCCCTGGCGCCCCGATATTTCACCTTCGCTCCATCCGATGACGACGACGCCAAGTTCACGGCTCAAAGTGCCAGGACATCGACGAGGCCACACCGTCACCGTCCGACGTCGCCGTTGACACGTCGACGATCACCCCGTCATTGATGCTGGGGTTTACTGTGGTCGGCGGACTTCGGGGTTTCGGGTGTCTGCGAGTCCGGATCCAACTCGTTCGCGCGGTCCCACTGCTCGTTGAGTTGGTCACGGGAGGTGGCTGCCTCGTTGCGGTGGGCGGCGGCTTGCTGTTGCAGACCGGAGGCTTGGGCCGCCTTGACGTCGGCTTCGGCCTGGGCGGCGCGGGCTTTGGCGGCAGTCTCGTCGGCGAGTGCCTCCCGCTGCCTGACGTGGAGTGTTTCCTCCTTGGCGGCGCCGCGGATCTTGTCGGCTTCGACGTGGCGGTGTTGGTTGCGTTTGGTGCGCGCCAGCCACGCCAGCCCTGCGATGAGCAGAATTGTCGCGACCGCGACGACGACGATCAAAACGATAGTGCCGGTAGTCATTTCGGTTCCTTATGGTGGTTGAGCATGGTCGATGGGTTCCTCGGTGGCGACGTGACGGTGCTCGTCATGAGCTGGGTTTAGGCACTGTGCAGTTCGTCACTTTGGGGTTGACCCCGAAGTAATTCAGCGGTCCGGCGATCACGGTGACCGCGATCGTCCCGGCGCTGGCACAGTTTTCTGTGGCGTGGGTGAAATACCCACGTTGGCCGGCCGCGATTGCGCCAACGACGAGCCATACGAGCACGAGCAGTCCGACGATACGCATTATGTCTGTCTCCCTGGATAGTCGAGGGCCGGGAGGCCCGGGCGGCGAGTCATGAAAAGAGCGACGGGGTCATCTGGTGACTGCCGTGTTCTCGATATCCCGTCGCCGGGCCGCGGCGGTGGTTCTGGCCGGTTCGCAATGCGGCGATTCATGTGCCGTCGAATCGGACCAGTCGCGTGGTTTGCGGGTGGCCGGTCAGTAGTAGTGGCGGCGGCCGCCGACAGCGTGTCCCATCCGTCCCAATAGCCACAGCACCGCTCCGATGACGAGGAGGACGATGCCGATGGTCCACAGGATGGAAATTTTGAACACGAACCCGACGATGAGAAGGATGATTCCGAGGATGATCATGGTGTTTCCCTTAGTTTCGATGTCGAGGCAGCTGTTCCGGGCCGGTTAGTCAGTGCTTGAAGGCGTCTTTGACTTTGGCCCCTGCCTGTTTTGCGTTGGCCTTGGCCTGATCGGCGCGGCCCTCGGTGCGCAGCCGGGTGTTACCGGTCGCGCGGCCGAAATATTTCTTGGTGGCACCCTTGATGGCTTCGGCCTTGTGCGCGAGCTTCTTACCAATGCTCATTGCGGTTTCCTTCCATCGGTTTCGGCGAGCACAGACCGCGACTGCGGGCTGACAGAATCGACCGCGTTTCGGTGCCCACCGGGTTCGTCGACGTCGGTGCGAACCATCGGTTGCCGGCGCCGCGACCAGCGCCCGAGCAGGGGAGCCCTGTTCCATCGGGTCGTGGTCGGCTGCGAGTTCACCGGTGCGCCCGCGGCTGCGCCGACCTGCTGGCTGTGTGCGAGGCGTTCGTCGCGTTCTTGCTTCAGAAACGCCGTTTCGCGTTGGGACCTCGCGAGGTCGCGTCGGGCGTCTCGCCCGCGGCCCGCGGTGCGCCGGGCACCGGCCAGCAGCACGCTCAGTCCCAGCATCGCCACCGCGCCGATCACGATCCCGAAAAGGAACAATGTGCCGGTCGACCCGGTGACGTGATAGCCGGACACCGAGAAGTTCTCGGTCAACGGGTGGGCGGCCCCCGAATTGCTCAGCACACCGACGACGGCGACGATCACGGCGACGAGCAGGACAACTAATCCAAGAATGACAAGCATGATGGCGCCTCTGTTTCTGCTACCAGATCTTTGAGTAAACGCCGAGCTCGTACGTCTGTCAACACTGTGGACCCATACTGTTGGTCTACAGTGACGAACAGAAAGGAAGTGCCACTACGATGTCGAACCTGCCGACCGGGCCCGATGGAGCCGATGGAGCCGATGACCCCCTCCGTCGGGGCCGCCGGACCTGACAGCGGCCAGGTCACGCCGCCACTCATCCTGCAGACCGCGTTAGCGATTATCGACCGCGACGGTGTGGACGGCTTGTCCATGCGCCGCCTCAGCGATGCCGTGGGCCGCGATCCCGCGGTGCTGTATAAGCACGTGCCGAACAAGGCCGCAGTGCTCGACGGTGTCGCGGAGATCGTTCTTGCGCAACTCGCGGTGGACACCGCAGACCCGGACTGGGCCGGCCAGCTGCGCGTCGTCGCACACGACTTCCGACGGTTGGCCCTCGCCCACCCGAACGTGGTGCCGCTGTTGGTCACTCGACCGTTGTCCACCCCGCTCGGCCAGCGGCCGCCCGGAACCCTGCGGCATCTCGAAGACGTCCTCGCGCTGCTCACCTCCGCCGGGTTCACCGGCGACGATGCGCTGCACATCTACCGGGTGCTGTTCGCCTACTTGTACGGCCACGTCCTCACCGAGTTGCAAGAGGTCATTGAGCGACCCGAGGAAACCGACCACGTACTGCGGCTCGGTCTGCACCGGCTGGCGATTACCGAGTTTCCCCTGGTGCGTGCCCTGGCACCGGCCTTGGCCTCCTACGACGGCGCCGCCGAACTCGACCGCGGCCTCGATCTCCTGCTCCCCAGCCTGGCGTCAACCCTCTCCCGCGCGGACAGATCACCCCGAACCCCCTCGTTGCGAACGACATCCTCCATCGTCTCGACCTCAGCGCTGCCGGTGCGCGAGCCGACGTCGCCGGCTCGCGCCAATATTCCGCCCACATCTTCTCCCCCGCCGAACTAATCGGCCAAGCCGTCGACCACACCGTGCCTCGAAGCCGTTCGCCTTGAGCGGCACGCCAATCGACGTCAATGTCCTCACGGTCGGTGCCACCTCGACACCTGTCGCGAAGACACGAACGCCTTCTCCGTGACATACGCCAACGGCGGTGAGGCGATCCTGTTCGCCAACGGCGACGCGTCCAGCGACGCCTACGCCGGGCTTCCGTTCGCGATCCGCGACGGCGGCATATACCCCGCCGTTACCCCGGGCGGAGCGGCCGAGAATCCGCCGGCCCCTCCGACTCCGCTCTTCGGCGGGAAGGCATCCTATGGAGACGTCGCGGCCCTCGCCTCCCGCGCCATCGCCTTCACGGAGCCGAGCGCGGACGGTTCGTCGAAGAGCATCCTGGTGCTCGACGCCCAGTCGTCGCAGCCACGCGTCAAGATAGCCAACGTCGCGGCCGACAGCCCGGGACCGGCGTGGGGAGCGCGCAACATCGTCGCCTACCTCGAGACCTCCCCCGGAAAACCCCTTATCGTCACAGATATGGAGAACCGCACCCCCAAACAGGTCGACACCGGGGTCGACGCTTTCGCATGGCCGCCGTAAACAACCGCCACGTCGCGAAACCCTCCTGAAGCGTTGTCGTCTAACCAGTTGTCCATTCACGGGATTGTCTGAAAGCCACCCCGCGGGCGGCGGGCGCTCGCAACCAAGCCGGTCAGCGGCAGTATGAGCGGCGTCTGATCTGCCAGCGGCACCCGAGATACCTTGGCGGCCAAGCGCGCCCGAGGACAGCGACTGGGTGCAGTGCCGGCTCGACGGCGGGGTTGGACGGGATGCGCCCCGCCTTGACCGCCGCGTTGAGTGCTGACAACAGGAAGCCGTACCTGTTGGCGACAGTCTTGCCCGACGCGCCCTTGTCAGACATGGCGTGCATCCACCGGGCGACGGCGTCTCGGGACAGCGCCGTCAGCGGCAGGTCAACGAGCACCGAAGCGATGGCGTCCTTCAGATCGGACTTGTAGTCGTACAGGGCCGACTTTCGCGGTCCGGTCAGGTGGCTCGGATTCTGACGTCTGTCATCGGACCGGGTCGACATGGCTCCGTAAGGAATGGAGTTGAGCCGAAGTCCCCAGGACGATCAGGATCGCGTCGGGATCCAGGCGCCTGTCGGGAGCCGGGTTCGCCACGAACTGGCCACTCGCGGTCCTTATCGCCAACAACAACGCCCCGGTCGTCAACCCAAGCGCCGTATCGGCCAAGCACCGACCGACCAGAGGCGAGGCGGGAGTGATCTTGATTTCCTCGATTCGGTAATCGAGAGTCTCGTCGTGCATGACGACGTCAAGGAACTCGGCGACGTGAGGCTGCAACGCAAACGCCGCCATCCGCCGCCCGCCGATCAGTTGCGGATTGACGGCCCGGTTGGCTCCGGCCCGCAACAATTTGGACTTCGACTCCTCAGCGCGGGCACGGGCGATGATGACGAGATCGGGTCGCAACGCTCGACTGGACAAGGTCACGTAAACGTTGTCAGCATCGGTGTCCAGCGCCGCGATCAGCGCATAGGCGTGCCCGATGCCAGCGGCCTCCAGGATGCTGTCGTCGGTGACATCGCCCAGTAGCGTCGGATAGTCGAGACCCTGCAGGCGGGCGGGGTCTCGGTCGACGACGACGACCTTTTTCCCGAGCGCGTCGAGATACAGGACGCAGGCGCGACCAACGCGGCCCGATCCGCAGATGATGACATGACCAGTCATCTGGCCTATCTGCCGGTCCATCCGCCGCCTCCCCAGCTGCTGGCGTAGGTGCCCCTCGATGAGCGCTTCGAGCAGGATCCCGAACGTGTACAGCGCGGTTCCCACACCCATGAGGATCAGGGCGATGGTGAAGAGCTCACCCATTGTGGACAGCGGGTGAACCTCGCGGAAACCCACCGTCGTGATCGTCGTGACGGTCTGGTACAACGCTTCGACAAATCCAAACCCGAGGATCACGTAGCCCACAGTCCCGGCAACGATCACCAACATAAACGCTAACAGCGCTCGGCCAATACGCCGAAGAGAACTCACTTCGTAGATTGTGCACCCAGACGCGGACCAATCTCACCTGGCGCCCTTGCGCACACCGCTGCGCAGCGATGCGATAGGAGATGTTGATGGGAAAAGAAAGCAGACACGAATTTGCGGCCTTAACCTGCGGCTTCTTAGTGGAGCTGCCGGGAATCGAACCCGAGCCTCTACCAAGCGAAATGCCGCCTGAATTGCCGGCTCGTTCCAACACGTTCCGATTCGTTCCCGCTCGTCACCTTCGGCTTCCTTTTCGCGTCTTGACGGCGTCAAGGATCTCGTCGGCTAATCCGAATACATAACGGCAGCTTCGGCACCCCACTAACCTCCACCGTTATCCAGGTCAACGACAGGCCCGGATGACAGGGGCTGCCGCTGGTGCACACCGCTTCACGTGGCACCTACGGTGCGCGCAGGGTCCACGCTGAGCTGACCCTCGGTCTGGGGCTGTCGGTCGGGCATAACCAGGTCGAGCTGCTGATGGCGCGAGCAGCGATCAAGGGACTGCCGGGTAACCGACGGCCCCGGCCTCGGCACGAGACTCCCACGGCCACCGATCTGGTCGAGCGAATGTTCACACGCGAGGCACCAAACCGGTTGTGGGTCACCGACATCACCGAGCATCGCACGTATGAAGGCAAGGTCTACTGCGCGGCGGTCCTGGACACGTTCTCCCGCCGGGTCGTCGGCTGGTCGATCGATTCCAGCCAGACCGCGGCCCTGGTCACCAACGCACTGAGCATGGCCATTGTCAATCGCGACCCGCAGGCTGGCGGGGTTATTCACTCTGACCACGGCGTGCAGTTCACCTCCTGGGCCTTCACCGATCGCGCCAAGCGCTCTGGACTGGTTCCGTCGATGGGGTCGATCGGTGACTGCTACGACAACGCGATGATCGAATCATTCTGGGGCAGAATGCAAACCGAGCTACTCAACCGCAAGCGGTGGAAGACACGGATCGAGTTGGCCAACGCGATCTTCGACTACTTGGAGATCTTCCACAACCGCCAACGCCGTCATTCCGCACTCGGGATGCGCACTCCGATAGAGTTCGAACTGCTACACCAATTCGCTCAACCCGTGGCCTGAAACCAAGTATGGCGACACCGCTGAACCCGGGGCGCATCAGAGCCTCCATCGGAACCAGGGCGATTCACTTCCTGTTCACAGGCGAAGAATGGCAGGCTATTGCCGACCGGCTACCCGGTTGACGGCACCACCCGATGCGTCGGCATATGGTTCCGTGCGCCCAAGTTGGCGGGCCATCGCAGAATCGGACCACAGTCCGGCCAGCATCGCCCGATGTGCGGCCAGCCCTGCCCTGCGCTCATCCGCCCACAACGTGTCCAAAGATTCATGCGACATGCCGCGCGCGGGAGGTGTGAATTGTTATAGAAGCCAGGGAATACCCAAACCGTGGCCAAGTACTCCATGAGGTTTACCCAGGACTACCAGGACGCCGTGGACGCGATCTTGAGCGCCGTCGCCGCGATTGGCGAAGAGCGCCGCCAACATCTCAGGGACGCCAAACTCGCAGTTGGCAGGGCCCTGCATGATGCCTGCAGCGGCGAGCAGTGGTATTTGGCCGATCACCTGCGCCAGTCGATCACGGACATGGAGATTACGGTTCCCACAAGCTAAAGGGGCGCTGCAGGGACGGCGTGCCGACCGGCTAACCGTGGCGGTTTGTAGGCTTTCGTGCATGCCGTTGAACAACGGTGAGGTCTTCGCTGGCTACGTTATCGAGCGCCTACTCGGCACTGGTGGCATGGGTGAGGTTTACCTCGCCCAGCATCCTCGTCTGCCTCGTTATGACGCGCTGAAGATCTTGTCATTGGCCGCAACAGCCGACGAGGAGTTTCGGGCAAGATTCAAGCGCGAAGCCGAATTGGCAGCGACGCTGTGGCACCCACACGTCGTCGCCGTTCTCGATCGTGGCGAGTTCAACGGCCGGCTCTGGATCTCGATGGAGTACGTGGACGGCACTGACGCCGGCCGACTTGTTCGGGAGCACTACCCGGGCGGTATGCCAGAACAAGACGTCTCGGACATCGTGACAGCGGTGGCTGACGCGCTCGACTTCGGTCATGATCGCCGCCTGCTCCATCGTGACGTCAAGCCTGAGAACATTCTCGTGACCGCGTCCGATGACCACCGGCGCAGGGTGCTGCTAACCGACTTCGGCATCGCTCGCAGAATCGATGACGTCAGCAACCTCACTGACGCCAACGTCGCCGTGGGAACTATCAATTACGTCGCCCCCGAGCAACTCTTGGGCAAGCGGCTTGACGGCCGAGCGGATCAATATGCGCTGGCTGCCACGACCTTTCACCTGCTAACCGGCACCCCACCTTTTCACGACTCAAATCGCGCTGTCGTAATCAGCCGCCATCTAAGTACGCCGCCACCGCGGATTTCAGAGCGCCGACCCGATCTCGCGCACCTCGACGCCGTGCTGGCGAGGGCGCTGGCCAAAGACCCCGACGAGCGGTATCCGAGTTGCGTCGAGTTTGCCCGAGCTCTCACACAACAGGGTCCCTGCCGCGATGCCGCTCCACCGCATTCGCAATCCGGCTCGCGGACGTCGGGGTCGGACTCCACCGGGGACCTCGGTTCAGGCGGACGTCCACCCACGCAGCGTCTCGAGCGGGTGGTCGTTCATGGGACAGCGCGTGGCGTACAGCAAAGCGCCGTCGGTGCTCAACATCAGGTCGGAATCTTGTCGTTCCAGGTGGTCCCACATGACCCACTAGACAACCGGCGTGCTCCACTTCCGGTCGAGATACAAGCTGATCTCGTAGCGGGTCAGCTCGCAGACGGGGATGAGGTCGAGGTCGGCGGCATCTGGGACGGCGACACCCTCGATGCCGATGAAATCGTCAACTTGTCAGCCGGAGCTCATCCGAAGCGACGCCTGTCCGAGGTCCCGGCCAAATCGCCGCGAAACAAGGCACCGAAAAGCAGAAAGGTCCGGATCGTTGCGGTCGTCGCCGTCGCCGGTGTGATCGTGTTGACCGCGGCTGCGGTTCTGTACTTCACCGGGGGATTCGGCATCTGGACTCGCGTCGGACCAATCGTCAAGCCAGTGAGCGCGACGGTGTTTTCACCCGACGGTGTCCCCGACAATCCGCAGCAGGCCAACTTGGCGATCGACGGCAACCCGGACACGGCGTGGTCCACCGTTACCTATAAAGACGCCGTCCCTTTCCCGAAATTCATCAAAGGAATGGGTCTATTGCTGCACCTGTCCGAACCGACCGCGCTGAGCGCCGTGACGATCGCCGTGTCCAGCACAGGAACCCAGGTGCAGATCCGCTCGGCGCCCACCGAAGCCCCAGCCAAATTGGCGGACACCAGCGAACTGACCCCGACCACCCCACTGCAGCCAGGACGCAACCGCATAGCGGTGCATGACCGAACCAAGACCTCCAACGTGCTGGTCTGGATCTCCACCTTGGGCACCACCAATGGCAAGAGCCGGATGGAAATATCCGAGATCACCCTGCATGCGGCTGCGTAAGGTTGTCTTCCTCCTAGGCGACCGCGGCAATGACTGCGTCCTGCGGCCAGCGACTCGGCCGTTCTGTTGTGGAGCTGCCGGGAATCGAACCCGGGTCCTACGGCATTCCCTCAAGGCTTCTCCGTGCGCAGTTCGCTATGCCTCTGCTCGGATCTCCTGGTCACGCGAACTAGCCAGGATGACGATCCCAGTCGCTGTTGGTGTCCCGATGAGTCCCGCGACCGGACTCATCGGTGGATCCCTCTAGCTGACGCCAGGCTCCGGGTCGAGGGAGTTCCCGGTCTGACGGACTAGCTGTCGCTTAGGCAGCGAGAGCGTAGTCGCGCTGATGTGAATCGGCGCTTAATTGGTTGCAACGACGCTTACGGTGGTCTCTTGCCTGCACCGGCACGCTTCCCTTGATTCGATGCGCGAAGTCGAAACCGTTCAGCCCCTCGCATCCCCGCCGATTTTCGGCGGGACAATCCATGGTACGCCGCTATCAACGCGCGGCAACGGAGTTCTCTTCCAGGCCGCGCTGCGATCAGATCACAAAGTTCAGGTGCTCGACTACCCGGGCCGCCACGTCCTGGTCGCCGCCGAGGTCGATGTCCTGCGGGCGCGCGGAGCACATCGGCCGCCCGCCGGCGAGCCTGGTGAACTGCAGCCCGTCCAGCCGGATCGTCACCGTCGGCTCCTGGCCGCCGAAGTCGCCGACCAGTTGAGCCCGGCCGTCGACGCTGACGCGGATGCTGCGGGAAAGCGGCCCGGTCAGCTCGAACAGGACCCGCGAACCCTCGGGCGCTTTGCCCCGCTTGCCCACCACGTAGCCCATCGTGCCGGCGATCTCGTCGAGGGACAGTTCCGGCGCGGGCCCGACAAGCTGATCATCGGACGACGGCCGCCGCAGCGCCTCGCGGATGTCCTGCTCGTGCATCCAGCAGTCGAACACGCGGACCCGCATGAACCGCCCGTAGCTTTCCGGACCCACGGGTGTCAGCGTCACCGCGTCCCACTCCTCGCCGGACATGCCCGTCAGCGCCTTGCGCCGATCGTCGGTGATGTCCTTGAACCGTTTGAGCACGTCCGCGCCGGATTCCGCGCCGAGGTGACGAACCCAGCACTCGTTCATCACGCCGATGTCGTTGCGGACATGCTCGAGCGCCGAGACGTCGATGTCGGGCTGGGGTGCGGCGACGCCGGCAAGGAAGGATTCGGTGCCGACCATGTGCGCCACCAGCGCCTTGACGTCCCAGCCGGGCAGCGGGCTGGCCGCCTGCCATTGCGCTTCCGGCAACCCGTCCAGCAGTGCGGTGATGCCATCCCACACCGCGAACAGGCCTGCGAGCACATCGGACTTATCGAGCTTGGTGACGGGGCGATCGGCCATTCTCGGATCCTAGGCCGATCGCTGTTCTAAGCGGGCGCAGGCGTCAGCTTGCGGCGATCATGGCCACGGATCCCATCGCCATCACCATGCCGAACCCCTGCCAGCGCGTCAGCCGCTCGCGCAGCACGACCATCGCCAGCACGACCGTGGCCGCCGGGTACAGCGAGATCAGGATGCTCGCCAGCGAGAGCAACCACGTGTGCAGCGCCAGCAGCATGGTGACGTTGGCGCAAATGTCCAGCAGCGCCACGGCCCAAGCCAGCTTCATCGGCTGTCCGCGGGGCACCCGCAGGTTGTCACTGGCCGCGGCCATCACGAAGATCACCACGGTGGCCGACAGCCGGGCGAATACCAGCGGCCACAATTTGCAAGCGTGCGGCGCCTGATGGAGAAACACCAGGTTGAGCCCCATCGCCGAGCCGGCCAGGAGCGTGAGCCACGCGACCTTCGGGGTGAATCGATACGGCGTGACGCCTTGGGCGGTGGCCTCCCGGCTCACCAGCGTGACCGCGATGAGAGCCGGCACCACACCCACCGAAGCGCCCGGTCCCGGCCGCTCCCCCAGGGTCACACCGACCGCCACCGGCACGGCCGCGTTGAGGACCGCCGCCAACGGTGAGACGACCGAGATCGGCCCGGCGCCCAGCGCGGCGAAGAACGCCCACATGCCGACCGCCATTCCGACGCCATAGAGGCCGCCCCAGAAGATGGCACCACGCGAAATCGGCCCGCCCACGACGAGGGCCAGCGCGCCCAGCAGGAATGTCTCGATCGGATAGACCACCAGCATCACGCGCAGCGCGGCCACCCGTCGAGCAGCTACACCGCCCACAAAGTCGCTGACGCCGTACGTGACGGCCGACAGCTGGGCGTAAGCGGCCCCGATCAGTTCATGCCCTTGGCTCGGCGACCCAACTCACGGACCACTTCGCGCTGGGCATCGCGGCGGGCCATGTCCTGACGTTTGTCGTGCGCTCGCTTGCCGCGCGCCAACGCGAGCTCGACCTTGACCTTTCCCTCGGAGAAATACAGAGACATCGGCACGAGGGCGAGGTTACCATCTCGTATCTTTCCGACGAGACGGTCGATTTGCGCCCTGTGTAACAACAACTTTCGATTGCGACGGGGCTCATGGTTGGTCCAGCTACCGTGCTGATACTCGGGAATGTACATGTTGCGCAACCACACTTCGCCGTCGTCGACGGTTGCGAACGCGTCGGCCAACGACGCATGGCCCTGGCGCAGGCTCTTCACCTCGGTGCCTTGTAAAGCCACTCCGGCCTCGAATTCCTCGAGGATCGAATAGTTGTGCCGCGCTTTGCGATTGGTGGCCACAATCTGTTTGCCGCCCGCCCCCTTGGCCCGGCCGGGATCTTTGGCCACAGCTATCGCCGTATGTAGAGGCGCAAGGTCGCGTAGGCGGTCAGGCCGGCCATCGACACGCCGAGCAGGAACAACCATGGCGAGATGTAAAGGATGTCGGCATAGTCGACCTTCGCGATCAAATGGGCTTGGTAGAACTGGCTCAGCGCGTTGTCCAGGAACCACGCCCGCACCAGCACCAAGCCGGCGATCGCGATGGCCACACCGATAGCCGCGGCGAGCATCGCCTCCACCAGGAAGGGCAGCTGGGTGTACCAGCGACTCGCGCCGACCGACCGCATGATGCCGATTTCGGTGCGTCGCGTGTACGCCGCGACTTGGACCATGTTGGCGATCAGCAAGATCGCCCCGACCGCCTGTACCAGGGCGACGGCGAACGCGGCGTCGCGTAACCCGTCCAGAACGGCGAACAGTCGGTCGATCAAGTCCTTTTCGTTGAGGATGCTGCGCACCCCGGGCTGGCCCTGCATCGCGGCGTCGAACTCCGCGTGCTGTTCGGGGTTGTTCAGCTTGACGATGAAGGACGCGGGAAATGATTCCTTGCCGGCCACGTCCTTGAACTCCGGGAACTTCTTGATCGCGTCGTTGTAGGCGTCCTGCCGGTTGACGAAGCGCACCGATTTGACGTCTTGGCGTCCATCGATCTTGTCCCGCAACGCTTTACACGGACCGGACGCGCACGTCGCGTCGTTGGCCGAGATGTCGTCGGTGAGGAACACCTGAGTCTCGACGCGGTCGAGATAGATCTCCCGCGAGTTGTCCGCCAACCGGACCACCAGCAGGCCGCCACCGAACAGGCCGATGGAGATGGCCGTCGTGAGGATCATCGCGGCCGTCATCGTGACGTTGCGACGAAGACCGGTCAGGACCTCGTTGAACAGGAAGCCAAAGCGCACTTAGCGGTCCATCCCATAGACGCCGCGCTGCTCGTCGCGGACCAACCGCCCCAGGGACAGCTCCACGACGCGCTGACGCATCGAGTCCACGATGTGATGGTCGTGCGTCGCCATCAGCACCGTCGTCCCCGTGCGGTTGATCCGCTCCAACAAATCCATGATGTCCTTACTGGTGTCTGGGTCGAGATTGCCAGTCGGCTCGTCGGCCAGCAGAACCAGGGGCCGGTTGACGAACGCGCGCGCGATCGCCACGCGTTGCTGCTCGCCACCGGACAACTCGTGAGGCAGCCGGTTCGCTTTGCCGGACAGGCCGACGGTCTCCAGCACCTCGGGCACCACCCGGTTGATCGCATCGGTGCGTCGGCCGATCACCTCCAGCGCGAAGGCGACGTTCTCGTACACGGTCTTCTGTTGCAGCAGGCGAAAGTCCTGAAAGACGGTTCCGATCACCTGACGCAGCTTCGGTATATGACGACCGCGCAGCTTGTTGACGTGGAACTTCGACACCCGGATATCGCCGGCGGTCGGATTCTCCTCGCCGAGCAGCAGCCGCATGAACGTCGACTTGCCCGAGCCCGACGGGCCGATCAGGAAGACGAATTCACCCTTGTCGATCTTGACGTTGACGTCCTCCAACGCCGGACGGGCCGACGCTTTGTACTTCTTGCTGACATGGTCCAGGGTGATCATCACGGCACGCCAGTGTAGCCGTGCGTTTCGCTGGCAAGCCAAGTCAACTGGCCGGCGGCGGCGAACTGGGCGCCGGGCCGGGCCCGGGCTGCGGTAGCTGAGGCGGCGGTGCGGTCGGGCTCGTGCTGGGCGGGCAGAAGGGCGGCGGCAGCAGGCAGGGCAGCTGCGGCAGCTGCGCCGGCGGCGTCGTCGTGGTCGTCACCGGTGGTGGCGGGGGTGGTGGCGGGGTGCTTGTCGGCGTCGGCGTATACGTCAGGCTGGGCGGCGGCCGCACGCGGCTGCGCGGCACCCAGGTGTAGTTGGGATCGGGCACGAAGCCGGGCGGCACCACTTGCTGCGCCGGCGGCTTGGGCGCCGTTTCCGGGCGATAGGTGTCGTATACCCACCACACTGCGAGAAAGGCGATGATCAACACGATGGTCGACGTGCGCGCCCGCCCGCCGAACATGTAGTGCGGCCAGCGACGATCCACATTCGAGTCTTCGCGGCGCTTTTCGAAGATGCTCAGGGTGAACTTCAACGCTTCTGCACCGCACCTTGCACGTCATCGGCGGCTCGGTCTTCGGCGGCCTGGGCGGCCGGCACGGACGGGTCTTCCACCAGGCCCACCGTCGCGTCCGCCGCGGTCATGATGCCGACGCGGGCCAGCGCGCGGATGACCAGCACACGCAACTGCCGGCCGGCCTCGAACTGCTTGCCGGGCAGGGTGCGGGCCACCAGCCGCAGGGTGACGGTGTCGACTTCGATGCTCTCCACGCCCATGACGGTGGGCGCATCCAGCAGCAATTCCCCCAGCACCGGGTCGTCCATGGCGCGGTCGCATTCCTGGTGTAGGACCTCGTTGACCCGGTTAAGGTCGGCGTTCGTGGACACCGGGATGTCCACCACCGCGCGCGCCCAGTCCTTGGACAGGTTGACCACCTTGACGATCTGCCCGTTGGGGATGGTCAACACCTCGCCATCCGGCGAGCGCAGCCGGGTCACTCGTAACGTCACGTTCTCGACGGTGCCACTGGCTTCCGTCGACGCAACGACGGTGAGGGTGACCAGGTCTCCGAAGCCGTATTGCCTCTCCGCAAGGATGAAGAAGCCGGACAGCAGGTCTCTCACCAGCTGCTGTGCGCCGAAACCCAGCGCGGCGCCGACCACGGTGGCCGGCGCGACCAGTCCCCCCACCGAAAACTGCAGCACGTCGGCGATCTCCATCATGACCCAGATGCCGATGAGGACCACCGACACCCAGGAGATCACCGAGGCCAGGGCCTGGCGGTGCTTGGACGCTTCCGAGCGCACCAACGCGTCGCTTTCGGCGAAGCCCAAATTGAGCCGACGGGTCACCTGCTGCGCCACCCAGTTGACGAACCGGGCCGCCAGCACCGCGGCGATGAGCACCATGACGATCCGCAGACCGCGGGTGATGATCCATTGCCCGATTTCGCCGCGCCAAAAGTCGTGCCAGCCCAGCGCCTTTGTCAAGGCGCTCGAGGCGAGAAGAGTTGTGTTAGTCGTCATCTTTTCGGTTGCGCCACCGGATTCCCGCTTCCAGGAACCCGTCGATGTCCCCGTCCAGGACGGCCGCCGGATTGCCGACCTCGTACTCGGTCCGCAGATCCTTGACCATCTGATACGGGTGCAGGACGTAGGAGCGCATCTGGTTGCCCCACGAACTGCCGCCTTCGCCTTTCAATGCGTCGAGCTCCGCGCGTTCTTCGGAACGCTTGCGCTCCAACAACTTTGCCTGAAGTACGCGCATCGCCGAAATCTTGTTCTGCAGTTGCGATTTTTCGTTCTGGCAAGTCACGACGATACCCGTTGGGACGTGGGTTAACCGAACCGCCGAGTCGGTGGTGTTCACCGATTGGCCGCCGGGCCCGCTAGAACGGTAAACATCAACGCGCACATCGCCTTCCGGGATGTCGATGTGATCGGTGGTGTCCACCACCGGGAGGACCTCGACTTCGGCGAACGACGTCTGGCGTCGACTTTGGTTGTCAAACGGGCTGATTCTCACCAACCGATGGGTGCCCTGCTCGACGGACAACGTGCCGTAGGCGAACGGCGCGTGTATCGCGAACGTCGCGCTCTTGATGCCCGCCTCCTCGGCATAGGAGGTGTCGAACACTTCGACGGGGTACTTGTGCTGTTCGGCCCACCGCATATACATCCGCATCAGCATCTCGGCCCAGTCGGCGGCGTCCACCCCGCCGGCGCCGGACCGGATGGTGACCAGCGCCTCGCGCTCGTCGTACTCACCCGAGAGCAGGGTGCGCACCTCGGTGGCCTCTATGTCGGCGCGCAGCGCCTTCAGCTCGGCGTCCGCCTCGGCGAGCGCTTCGCTTTGGCCGGCCGCGTCGCCGGTTTCTTCGGTCGCCAGCTCGTAGAGCACCGGCAGGTCGTCGAGGCGCCCCCGCAACTCCTCGATCCGGCGCAGCTCCCCTTGAGCGTGGGACAACTCACTGGTCACCCGCTGCGCGCGGGTCTGGTCATCCCACAATTGGGGATCGGACGCCTCATGTTCGAGTTTCTCGATGCGGCTGCGCAGACCGTCGACATCGAGCACCCGCTCCACCGTGGTCAGGGTGGAGTCAAGGGCGGCGATGTCGGCTTGACGGTCGGGTTCCACAGCCGACAACGTTACCGGGACCCGCCGAGCGCCCCGGCTCCCGGCGAGTGCTCAGGCCACGACCAGGGGTCATGCGTTTAGCATCGAGTCACGATCATGTGCGCCCCGCGTCGCGCGCCGGCCCAGTTGGAAAGCCCCCTGCGCGCTAACCGGGCACGAATAGAAGGTCGAGTATGCGCCCCTACCACGTTGCAATCGTCGGCTCCGGACCGTCGGGGTTCTTCGCCGCATCGTCCCTGCTCAAGGCGGCCGACGCGGCCGAGGACATGGGTATGGCCGTCGACATGCTGGAAATGCTGCCGACCCCGTGGGGTCTGGTGCGCTCCGGCGTCGCGCCCGACCATCCGAAGATCAAGTCGATCAGCAAGCAGTTCGAAAAG
>CAVTBA010000005.1:0-65092 GCA_963732835.1 uncultured Actinomycetota bacterium | reverse complement strand
ACCCAAAACCGGATCGACCATTCCCCTTCGGGGGCGTGGAGTTTCGGGGCTGCGTGGGACCTTCGCTGGTAGTAGTCAAGCAATGGGGTGACGCAGGAAGGTAGCCGTACCAGTCAGTGGTAATACTGGGGCAAGCCCGTAGGGAGAGCGATAGGAAAATCCGTCGCTCATTAATCCTGAGAGGTGATGCATAGCCGATTGAGGTGAATTCGGTGATCCTCTGCTGCCAAGAAAAGCCTCTAGCGAGCACACACACGGCCCGTACCCCAAACCGACACAGGTGGTCAGGTAGAGCATACCAAGGCGTACGAGATAACTATGGTTAAGGAACTCGGCAAAATGCCCCCGTAACTTCGGGAGAAGGGGGGCCGGAAAACCGTGAACACCCTTGCGGTGGGAGCGGGATTCGGCCGCAGAAACCAGTGGGTAGCGACTGTTTACTAAAAACACAGGTCCGTGCGAAGTCGCAAGACGATGTATACGGACTGACGCCTGCCCGGTGCTGGAAGGTTAAGAGGACCCGTTAACCGTAAGGTGAAGCGGAGAATTTAAGCCCCAGTAAACGGCGGTGGTAACTATAACCATCCTAAGGTAGCGAAATTCCTTGTCGGGTAAGTTCCGACCTGCACGAATGGCGTAACGACTTCCCAACTGTCTCAACCATAGACTCGGCGAAATTGCACTACGAGTAAAGATGCTCGTTACGCGCGGCAGGACGAAAAGACCCCGGGACCTTCACTACAACTTGGTATTGGTGTTCGGTACGGTTTGTGTAGGATAGGTGGGAGACTGTGAAACCTCAACGCCAGTTGAGGCGGAGTCGTTGTTGAAATACCACTCTGATCGTATTGGACACCTAACGTCGAACCCTTATCGGGTTCACGGACAGTGCCTGGCGGGTAGTTTAACTGGGGCGGTTGCCTCCTAAAATGTAACGGAGGCGCCCAAAGGTTCCCTCAACCTGGACGGCAATCAGGTGTTGAGTGTAAGTGCACAAGGGAGCTTGACTGCGAGACTTACAAGTCAAGCAGGGACGAAAGTCGGGACTAGTGATCCGGCACCCCCGAGTGGAAGGGGTGTCGCTCAACGGATAAAAGGTACCCCGGGGATAACAGGCTGATCTTCCCCAAGAGTCCATATCGACGGGATGGTTTGGCACCTCGATGTCGGCTCGTCGCATCCTGGGGCTGGAGCAGGTCCCAAGGGTTGGGCTGTTCGCCCATTAAAGCGGCACGCGAGCTGGGTTTAGAACGTCGTGAGACAGTTCGGTCTCTATCCGCCGCGCGCGTCAGAAACTTGAGGAAACCTGTCCCTAGTACGAGAGGACCGGGACGGACGAACCTCTGGTATACCAGTTGTCCCACCAGGGGCACCGCTGGATAGCCACGTTCGGACAGGATAACCGCTGAAAGCATCTAAGCGGGAAACCTTCTCCAAGATCAGGTTTCTCACCCTTTTAGAGGGATAAGGCCCCCCGCAGACCACGGGATCGATAGGCCAGACCTGGAAGCTCAGTAATGAGTGCAGGGAACTGGCACTAACCGGCCGAAAACTTACCAACACGCAATCGCAACCACTTTCCATTTCCAGCGACAATTGTCGCAGGAAGCTTGGGCACCACACCCCCCACCGAAACCAAATTTAAATAGAGTTACGGCGGCCACAGCGACAGGGAAACGCCCGGTCCCATTCCGAACCCGGAAGCTAAGCCTGTCAGCGCCGATGATACTGCCCTTTCGGGTGGAAAAGTAGGACACCGCCGAACATACACAAAAACACCCCCGGCGACGGGGGTGTTTTTGCATTTCCGATGCCGGCGCATTCCTAGTCGAATAATGTCAACGCCGCGGTCGCCGAAGCGTGTTTCCTTTCCAGGGCGAGCAGCGTTTGCTTTCGGTCGAGGCCGCCGCCATATCCGGTAAGGCTCCCATTGGCGCCGATGACGCGGTGGCAGGGAACGACAATGGCTATGGGGTTGTGGCCGTTGGCCAATCCCACGGCGCGTGCGGAACCGGGAGCGCCGATCTGTTCTGCAATTTTTCCGTAGGATCTGGTTTCGCCGTAGGGAATTGTTTGCAGCGCCCGCCACACTCGCCGCTGAAATTCCGAGCCGCGGAGATCGAATTCGAGATCGAACTCGGTCAGTTCGCCCGCGAAATAGGCGTTGAGTTGCTCAGTGGCGTCTTTGAATGCCGCGGGATTCGGCGCCCAGCCGGCGCGGCTCGGTTCGTAGGTCTGGTCGACCATCCGCAGCATGGTCAGAACCGAGTCCTGGCCGGCCAGGGTAAGCGGCCCGATGGGGCTGTCGATAGTGCGGTATTCGATCATGCGACCTCCTGTGGTGGCCATTGGTTAACCGGATGCTCGAGGGTGGTCCATAGGTATTGGGTGGCGTAGGAGCGCCAGGGGCGCCACGCAACGCCATGGGCGACCAGGGCCCGCTCGCCGGTCGGCAGGCCCAGCTGCTTGGCGGCCAGGCGAAGACCAAGGTCGGTGGCGGGGAAGGCGTCCGGGTCACCAAGCCCGCGCATCGCAATCACCTCCGCGGTCCAGGGGCCTACCCCGGGCACGTCCAGCAATTGACTGCGGGCGGCTTCCCAGTCGCTCCCGCTGTCCAGGACGATACTGCCGTCGGCGAGGCCGGCGACCAATGCGCCCAGAGTCCGTTGCCGGGCTGTGGGGACCGCCAAGTGAATGGGGTCGATCTCGGCGAGCTGCTCCACTGACGGGAAGGTATGGGTCAACTCGCCGTCAGGGTCTGCGACTCCCTGCCCGTAGGCCGCAACCAGGCGGCCGGCGTGCGTTCGGGCCGCCTTGGTCGACACCTGTTGGCCCAGTACCGCGCGCACGGCCAGCTCGGCCTCGTCGACGGTGCGCGGAATGCGTTGTCCGGGCGCCTTCGCCACCAGGCGACCCAGCCGCGGGTCACCGCCGAGCGCGTCGTCCACCGCTTCGGGGTCGGCGTCGAGATCCAGCAGCCGTCGGCAGCGGGCGATCGCAGTCGTCAGGTCACGAAAGTCGTCGAGCACCAGCACGCAGCGGACGTGGTCGACGGCCGGTGTCAGGGTGACGACCGCGCTGCCGAACGGGAGGCGCAGGCTGCGTCGGTACGCGCCATCGCGGACCTCCTCACAGCCGGGCACGGCGCCGGCGGCCAGATGTCCGAAGACCCCCTGGTAGGCGAACGGGGTGCGTACCGGCAGCCGGAGGCAGACCGTCCCCGCCGACGCAGTATCGGGCCCGGAGCCGACCGCCGCGCGCCGGCGCAGCTCCGTCGGTGTGATCTCGAAGACCAAGCGCACGGTGCCGTTGAACTGGCGGATGCTGGAAAACCCCGATGCGAAGGCGATGTCGCCGAACGGCAGGTCGGTGGTCTCGATGAGCAGGCGCGCGGTCTGCGCGCGTTGCGCGCGGGCCAGGGCGAGCGGGCCGGCGCCCACCTCGGCCTGCAACAGCCGCTCGAGCTGGCGGGTGGTGTAACCGAGGTGCGCTGCCAGGCCGCCGACGCCTTCGCGGTCCACCGTGCCGTCGGCGATCAGCCGCATCGTCCGCGCAACCACGTCACCGCGCACGTTCCATTCCGGCGACCCCGGCGACGCGTCCGGACGACACCGTTTACATGCCCGGAATCCCGCCCGCTGGGCGGCGGCGGCGGTCGGATAGAACCGCACGTTGCGCGCGAACGGCGGCCGCACCGGGCAGCTGGGCCGGCAATAGATGCGGGTGGTCAGCACCGCCGTGACGAACCAGCCGTCGAACCGGGCGTCCTTGGATTGGACGGCGCGGTAGCAGCGTTCGAAGTCGTCGTGCACGCTTCAAGGCTTACACCAGCCCGCCGACAAAACTGGCGGAAAAACGACATGGTAGTGAGTGGCGCCTGCCGGCGCGCGCTGTGACGCCGGCGATGCCGGCGTCACAGCTAGAGGGCTACGGGCGGGGAGGGGTCCCGACGCAAACGCCGCCGGCGCAGGCACCCGCGCCGCCGGGTCCGGCTGACGCTCCGGCGCCCGGCACACCCGCACTCGCCCCGCCGGGTCCGGCTCCGGCGCCGGAGCCGCCTGGTCCGGCGGTGGTGGCGCCACCGGGTCCGGTTTCGGGACCGCCGCCCGGTCCGGCGGGAGTGGTCGCCGCCGGGGCGGTCGTGGTGACGCTCGCCGGCGTCGTCACGGTGGTGGTGACGGTCGAAGTCGTCGGGTTCTTGTTGTTGTTGCTTGAGCCGCAACCCGCGGTCAACGAACTCAACGCGATCGCCGCGGCGATGCCCGCGGCTACGGAAACACGGCGGGCAGTTGCGCTACCGGTCATGTCAACACCAATCTCTTTGAGGGGCGATGTCCTCAGTCTCCTTACCCACTCAGGCCCGAATTCAATCGCATCAGTCCTGCCGGTCGGCGGCACCGGCGGGAAAAGCGAGCCGAGTGGGGCGCTCGTATCCGCGGAGGGTCACGGTCTCGCCCAAAGACCAACGGGCGCGTTCGTTCTCGCTCGCGCCTTCCAGCGCGTCGGCGGTCGCAAGCACTCGGCCCGGGTGCGATTTGGCGAGCTCGCACAGGCGGGAGGCCTCGTTGACCGGCCCGCCGATCACGGTGTATTCGAAGCGTTCCCTGGCGCCGACGTTGCCGGCCACGACTTGCCCCGCCGCCACGCCGATACCGGCCTGGCACTCCGGCATTTCGTTGTCGATCCGCTCGGCGATCCCCCGCGCGGCGGCCAGCGCCTCGTCTTCCGGACGGTCCAGATGATTCGGGGCTCCGAAGATGGCCAGCGTCGCATCACCCTCAAACTTGTTGACCAGCCCGTAGTGTCGGTCCACTTCCTCGACGACTATGCCGAAAAATTGATTGAGCACCGAAACGACTTCCGCCGGAGGCCGGCTGGTCACCAGTTGGGTGGAGGCGACGATGTCGATGAATACGACTGCCACATGGCGTTCTTCGCCGCCCAGCTTCGGGCGCTCGCGCTCCGCGGCCAGCGCGACTTCGCGTCCGACGTGCCGGCCGAAAAGGTCGCGAACGCGTTCGCGCTCGCGCAGCCCGTCGACCATTCTGTTGAAACCGCGTTGCAGCTCACCGAGTTCGGTGCCGTCGAACACCACGAGGTCGCCCCGCAAATCACCGCGCTCGACACGCCTGAGCGCCGCGCGGACCACGCGCACCGGGGTTGCGGTGAGCCAGGCCAGGATCCACATCAACAGGCAACCGAAGATCACCGTGGCCATGGACACGATCAGCACGCCGACCGCGAACTGGGTTTCGGTCAGATTTCGCATCAGGGCCTGAAAGCCCGCCAGAAAGGCGATGCCGAGCACGGGCAGGCCCGAACCGAGGAACCAGACCACCATGGTCCGGCCCATGATGCCCGAGGCGAATCGCCGCGGTGGTGGCCCCGCTTCGAGCGCCTGAGCCGCCGCCGGACGCAACGCGAACTCGGCGAGCAGATAACTGCCGGTGGCCACCAGGATGCCGCAGATGCCCACCGCGATGAGGAAGCGCGGGATGAACAGCGTGTTGGCGAGCCCAAAAAGGGTCGTCAGCACGACCGCCCCAACACCCCACAGGATGAGGTCGAAGCGGGCGATCCGCCATGGGGCCAGGAAGGTGTTGCGCTCGTCTTCCTGGTTCGGCTCCCGCTCCTCGATGGCCCAGCGGAGCGATATGACGGTCCTGCGGGTGATCCAGTAGGTGCCCACCGCCAGTGCCAGCGCGATGTAGGCCGGCGATGCCGCGAAGGTGATCCACCACGGCGCGTCGTCGAACACGCTGGGCTGTGGAATGGCGACGGTCACCAGGAGCAGCGCGACGGCGATGCCGATCAAGTTGGCGCCCAAGACGAGGACGGTCAGGATGATCTGGATGCGGACGCGACGACGTCGCTGGTTTTCGCTGACCCGTCCCAGCAACAGGGAACCGTAGGCCGGGGTCTCTGGTAGCCGCCCGCTCTGACGGGTGACCGTCTCGAGCACCCGGCCGATGCGTTTTGCCAAGCTCTGGTTGGCCGACATGGTGGCGTCAGCCTAATTTGTCGGCCACGCTCTAAGGTGAGTCGGGTGCGTCTAGTGATCGCCCAGTGCACCGTTGACTACGTCGGCCGGCTCACCGCGCATCTTCCGTCGGCCCGCAGGCTGCTGCTCATCAAGGCCGACGGCTCGGTCAGCGTGCACGCCGACGATCGCGCCTACAAGCCGCTGAATTGGATGAGTCCGCCCTGCTGGCTGACCGAGGAGCCGGGTGATGAGGCACCCGTGTGGGTCGTGCAGAACAAGGCCGGCGAACAGCTTCGCATCACCGTCGAGGCGGTCGAGCACGACAGCAGCCATGATCTGGGCGTTGATCCCGGACTGGTCAAGGACGGCGTCGAAGCCCACCTGCAGGCGTTGCTCGCCGAGCACGTGCACCTGCTCGGCGAGGGCTACACGCTGGTGCGTCGCGAATACATGACCGCCATCGGGCCCGTGGACCTGCTCTGCCGTGACCAACAGGGTGGTTCCGTCGCGGTGGAGATCAAGCGGCGGGGCGAGATCGACGGCGTCGAGCAGCTGACCCGCTATCTCGAGTTGCTCAATCGCGACAGTGTGCTCGCGCCGGTCCAGGGAGTGTTTGCGGCCCAGCAGATCAAGCCGCAAGCGCGCACGCTGGCCACCGACCGCGGGATCCGTTGCGTCACCCTGGATTACGACAAGATGCGCGGGATGGACAGCGACGAATACCGGCTGTTCTGAGCCTCGCGGCTAGGCTGGCGATATGGCTCGGCGCCGCACACCGCCACGTCGGCAGGGGCAGTCACCGCCGGCACCGGTGCTGCGCCGAGTGGAAATCGGGCCGGACGGCCACGAATACGAAGTCCGTCCCGTCGCGGCGGCCCGCGCGGTCAAGACCTACCGCTGTCCCGGTTGTGATCACGAAATACGTTCCGGGACCGCACATTTGGTGGTGTGGCCCACCGATCCGACTCTCGGGGGAGCCGAAGATCGGCGGCATTGGCATGCCCCGTGCTGGAGCCACCGCGCCACGCGCGGCCCGACCCGGAGGTGGTCGTGAGCGGCCGGATCTCAGGCGGCCGGTTCGACCAGTTCGATGAGAACGCCGCCGGCGTCCTTGGGGTGGATGAAGTTGATCCGCGAGTTTGCCGTGCCGCGGCGGGGCGCCTCGTAGACGAGCCGGATGCCATGAGAGCGCAAATCCTCGATCAGGCTGTCGAGGTCGCTGACCCGAAGCGCCATCTGCTGGATGCCAGGCCCGCGCTTGTCGAGGAACTTGGCAATGGCCGAGGAGTCGTCGATCGGGGCCATCAACTGGATCTGCGCGGTACCGGCCGGGGCGCCGCGCACGGCCAGCATGGCCTCGCGTATTCCCTGCTCCTCGTTGACTTCCTCGTGCACCAGGATCATGCCGAGGTGGTCGTGGTACCAGGCGATTGCCGCGTCCAGGTCGGCGACTGCGATGCCGACGTGATCGATCGCCGTCACCAGCGCGGAGGCCAGGACCTGACGGGCGTCAACTTGATCGGTCGTCATCACATAAAGGTAACCTGGCGGCAAAGATTGCGCTTCTCCGGGAGGCCGAATAGGCCATCCGAGGGCGCCCTAGTAGGCCTTAGGAGATAGTCATGACGACGTCTGTGATCGTTGCTGGGGCGCGGACGCCGATCGGCAAGCTGATGGGTTCGCTGAAGGATTTTTCGGCCAGCGATCTGGGCGGCATCGCGATCGCCGGCGCGCTGGAGAAGGCCAACGTGCCCGCTTCGGCGGTCGAGTACGTGATCATGGGCCAGGTGTTGACGGCCGGGGCCGGCCAGATGCCCGCGCGCCAGGCGGCCGTAGCGGCCGGCATCGGCTGGGACGTTCCGGCGCTGACCATCAACAAGATGTGCCTGTCCGGCATCGACGCCATCGCGCTCGCTGACCAGCTGATTCGCGCCGGGGAGTTCGACGTGGTGGTGGCCGGCGGGCAGGAGTCCATGACCAAGGCGCCACATTTGCTGATGGACAGCCGGGCGGGCTACAAATACGGCGACGTCACCGTCCTGGACCACATGGCGTACGACGGCCTGTATGACGTGTTCACCGACCAGCCGATGGGCGCGCTCACCGAGCAGCGCAACGACGCGGACAAATTCACCCGCCAGGAGCAGGACGAGTTCGCTGCGCGATCGCATCAGAAGGCGGCCGCGGCATGGAAGGACGGCGTCTTCGCCGACGAAGTCGTGCCGGTCAACATCCCGCAGCGCAAGGGTGATCCGCTGCAGTTCACCGAGGACGAGGGGATTCGCGCCAACACCACCGTCGAGTCCCTGGCCGGCCTCAAACCCGCCTTCCGTCGCGACGGCACCATCACCGCAGGTTCGGCGTCGCAGATCTCCGACGGGGCGGCGGCGGTGGTGGTGATGAACAAGGCCAAGGCGCAGGAGCTGGGGCTGACCTGGCTGGTCGAAATCGGCGCGCACGGCGTCGTGGCCGGACCGGACTCCACCCTGCAGTCGCAGCCGGCCAACGCGATCAAGAAAGCGCTCAGCCGCGAGGGCATCTCCGTCGACCAACTCGACGTCGTGGAAATCAACGAGGCGTTCTCGGCGGTCGCTCTGGCTTCGACCCGCGAACTCGGCCTGGATCCCGAGATCGTCAACGTCAACGGCGGGGCGATCGCCGTCGGGCATCCCATCGGCATGTCGGGCGCACGGATCACGCTGCATGCCGCCCTGGAACTGGCCCGCCGGGGCTCCGGCTACGGCGTCGCGGCCCTGTGCGGCGCGGGTGGGCAAGGCGACGCGCTGATACTCCGGGCGAAGTAGGCGCGCTGATCGGCGTGCGCCTGCGCCTCCGAAGTCGTTGCTGGCTCGGCATGCGCGGGAAAATGTGTGATCTTCGTCATATCGGCCGCTCGCGGACCATTTGGCGCGATGTCAGGTCCGGCAAAAGGCCGCCCGAGCGTCCGCGCCACCGGGTGGATGGGCCACCGATGCGCATGACAAACTTGACGACGTGACGCGCCCGCGACCCTCGATCGGCCCCGCGATGGCTGGTGCTGTCGACCTTTCCGGCCTCAAGCAGCGGGCCCAGCAGCCGCCGGCCGGCGGCACGGGCGGCGGGGCCACGCCGGCCGCCGAGGGCGGGCCCGGAGTTTCCGCGATCACCGAGGCGAATTTCGAGACCGAAGTCCTGCTCCGGTCCGAGGAAGTGCCCGTTGTGGTGTTGTTGTGGTCACCGCGCAGCGACGCGTGTGTCCAGCTCGTAGACATCCTGTCCGGCCTGGCCGCCGAGGACAACGGCAAGTGGTCTCTGGCGACGGTCAACGTCGACGTGGCACCCAGGGTGGCCCAGATCTTCGGTGTCGATGCGGTGCCGACGGTCGTGGCTCTGGCCGCCGGGCAGCCGCTGTCCAATTTTCAAGGCATGCAGCCGCCCGAGCAGTTGCGCGGCTGGGTGGACTCGCTTCTGTCGGCGACAGCCGGGAAACTGAGGGGCCCAAGCAATTCCGCGGATTCCGTCGAGGTCGACCCGGAGCTGGCCGCGGCCCGTGAACAGCTCGAGGCCGGCGATTTCGACGCGGCCAGGGGGTCGTATCAGGCGATACTGGACGCCAATCCGGGCAGTGTCGAGGCCAAGGGCGCGATCCGGCAGATCGACTTTCTCATGCGCGCAACGGCCCACTCCCCGGACGTCCTCGCCGCGGCCGACGCGGCACCGAACGACATCGATGCGGCCTTCGCAGCCGCCGACGTCCAAATCCTCAACCAGGACGTGAGCGCGGCGTTCGAGCGCCTGATTGCCTTGGTGCGCAGCACATCCGGGGACGATCGCACCCGCGTGCGCACCCGGCTGATCGAGCTCTTCGAACTCTTCGATCCGGCCGACCCCGAGGTCGTCGCCGGACGGCGCAACCTCGCGAACGCGCTCTACTGAAGGCCTACACGGGCTCCAGCCACAGGGCCGAGTTGGGCGGCAGCACCAGCACCGCCGAGGCGGGTCGGCCATGCCAGGGGTCCTCGGTGGCATCGACGCCGCCCATGTTGCCGATACCGGAGCCGTTGTAGTCGGTGGCGTCGGTGTTGAGCGCCTCGCGCCAGCGCCCGGCGGACGGCAGGCCGAGGCGGTAACCGCTGTGCTCGCTGCCGGCGAAGTTGAACACGCAGGCCATGACGGAGCCGTCGCTGCCGTACCGCAAGAAGCTCAATACGTTGTTGGCCGAGTCGTTGGCGTCGATCCAGGAGTAACCGTCGGGGATGGTGTCCTGGCTCCAGAGCGCGGGGTGGCTGCGGTAGATATCGTTGATGTCGCGCACCAGACGCAGGACGCCGTTGGAGAAGCCTTGCTCGTCGAGCTGCCACCAATCCAGGCCGCGTTCCTCGGACCACTCGGCGCGCTGGCCGAACTCCTGCCCCATGAACAGCAATTGCTTGCCGGGATGCGCCCACTGGTAGGCGAGCAGGCTGCGCAGCCCGGCGGCCTTGACGTGGTTGTTGCCCGGCATCCGCCCCCACAGCGTGCCCTTGCCGTGTACCACCTCGTCGTGGCTGATCGGCAGCACGTAGTTCTCGCTGAACGCGTAGAGCATCGAGAACGTCATCTCGTGGTGGTGGTAATTGCGGTAGACCGGGTCGCGGCTGATGTAGTCGAGCGTGTCGTGCATCCAGCCCATGTTCCACTTCATCGAAAAGCCTAGGCCGCCTAGGTTTGTCGGACGCGTGACTCCGGGCCACGATGTCGACTCCTCGGCGATGGTGACGATGCCCGGGGCCGACTTGTGCACCGTGGCGTTCATCTCCTGCAGGAACTGCACGGCCTCCAGGTTCTCCCGCCCGCCGTAGATGTTCGGCGTCCAGCCGCCTTCGGGGCGCGAGTAGTCCAGGTACAGCATGGAAGCGACCGCGTCGACCCGCAGCCCGTCGACGTGGTACTCCTCGAGCCAATACAACGCGTTGGCCACCAGGAAGTTGCGTACCTCGTTGCGGCCGAAGTCGAATACGTAAGTACCCCAGTCGAGTTGCTCGCCGCGCTTGGGGTCGGAGTGCTCGTAGAGCGGGGTGCCGTCGAACCGGCCCAGCGCCCAGGCGTCCTTCGGGAAGTGCGCCGGTACCCAGTCCACGATGACGCCGATCCCGGCGTTGTGCAGCGCATCAACCAGCGCCCGGCATTCGTCGGGCGTGCCGAATCGCGACGTCGGCGCGTAGTACGACGTCACCTGGTAGCCCCACGATCCGGCGAACGGATGCTCGGCGACGGGAAGCAACTCGACATGGGTGAACCCGTGCTCGACCACGTAACTGGTCAACTCCTCGGCAAGCTGCCGGTAGCCGAGCCCGGGGCGCCACGAGCCGAGGTGAACCTCGTAGGTGCTCATCGGCTCGAACACCGGATTGCGCTGGGTGCGCTTCTCCATCCATTCGGCGTCCCCCCAGGTGTATTCGCTGTGCGTCACGCGGGAGGCGGTGTGCGGCGGCACTTCGGTGGCGAAGGCCATGGGATCGGCCCGCTCGGTCACGACGCCGTCGGCGCCATGCACACGGAACTTGTACAAGCCGTCCGCAGGGAAGTCGGGCCAGAACAGCTCCCACACTCCCGAGGAGCCCAGCGACCGCATCGGTGCATCGCTGCCCGTCCAGCCGTTGAACTGACCGATCAGGCTGACACCCTTGGCGTTGGGCGCCCACACCGCGAACGACACCCCGTCGACCACACCGTCGGCCGTGGTGAACGAGCGGGGGTGCGCGCCGAGGACGTCCCAGAGGCGCTCATGGCGACCCTCGCCGAACAGGAAGAGGTCGACCTCACCCAGGGTGGGCAGAAAGCGGTAGGCGTCGGCGACCGTGTACGGGTCGGACCCCTCGTACTTCACTTCCAGCCGGTAGTCGATCAGGTTGACGAACGGCAATGCCGTGGCGAACAAGCCGGATTCGATGTGCTGCAGCGGGAACCGTTCCTCGCCGACGAGCGCGACGACCTCGGCGGCATGCGGGCGGAACGCCCGGATGACGGTATGGTCGGCGTACTCGTGGGCCCCCAGAATGCCGTGCGGGTTGTGATGCGTGCCTGCCAGCAGGCGCGACAGGTCGGCCGGGTCGGGCGCCAGGTGCGTCCTGGCGAGTTGGTCGGCTTGGCTCATGTCCTTTTTACCTCCGGTGCGTTTCATCGCCTGCGCAGCAACGTCATTCGGGACTCACGCGGTATGAGTGGCATATTGATGACATGCGCGACCGCTCGTGCAGGGTCGATGCGAACGTAATTTGCTTGCCCCCATTGGAATTCCTGGCCGGTGATTTCGTCGCGCACCCAGAACCGCTCATAGGGCTCCATACCCAAAGCCGCCATGTCCAAAAACAGCATGCCTTCCTCGGCCCCGAACGCGTTGAGCGTCGCCACCACCAGCACGCAGTCGCCGGTCGCCGGATCGAACTTGCTGTAGGCGAGCAGCGCATCGTTGTCCACGCCATGGAAGTGGATGGTGCGCAACTGCTGCAGCGCGGGATGGAGCCGGCGAATCAAGTTGAGCTGCGTGATGAACGGTTCGAGCGACCGTCCTTCGGCCAGAGCGCCCGCAAAATCGCGAGGCCGCAGTTCGTACTTTTCGGAGTTCAGATACTCCTCGCTGCCCTCTCGCACCGCGCGGTGTTCGAACAGCTCATAGCCCGAGTACACGCCCCAGGCCGGCCCCATGGTCGCGGCCAGCACCGCGCGGATGGCGAACATCCCGGGGCCGTTGTGCTGCAGGATGGCGTGCAGGATGTCGGGCGTGTTCACGAACAGGTTCGGCCGGCGGAAGTCGGCGAGCGCGGCGATGTCGTTGCCGAATTCGGTGAGTTCCCACTTGGCCGTGCGCCAGGTGAAGTAACTGTAGGACTGCGTGAAACCCAGCTTGGCAAGGCCGTACTGCCGTGCCGGCGGCGTGAAGGCCTCCGAGAGGAAGAGCACATCGGGGTCGATGCTCTTCGCCTGAGCAATCAGCCACGCCCAGAAGTTCGGCGGCTTGGTGTGCGGGTTGTCCACCCGAAAGAACTTGACGCCGTGATCCATCCAATGCCGCACGACCCGCAGCACTTCGTCGTAGAGGCCCGCGGGGTCGTTGTCGAAGTTGAGCGGATAGATGTCCTGGTATTTCTTGGGCGGGTTTTCGGCGTAGGCGATGGTGCCGTCGGGCAGTTCGGTGAACCACTCGCGGTGATCGCGCGCCCACGGATGGTCCGGCGCGCACTGCAACGCCAGGTCCAGTGACACCTCCATGCCCAGTTCGCGCGCCGCGACGACGAAGGCGTCGAAGTCGTCGATGGTGCCCAGCTGCGGGTGGATGGCGTCGTGGCCGCCCTCATCACTGCCAATTGCCCACGGGGAGCCCACATCTGTCGGGGCGGCGGTGGGAGAGTTGTTGCGGCCCTTGCGGTGTACCTTACCGATCGGGTGGATCGGCGGCAGGTACACGACGTCGAATCCCATTGCCGCGATGCGGGGAAGCTGGGCGGCGGCGGTGGCGAACGTGCCGTGCACGGGCTTGCCCTCGGCGTCCCAACCGCCGGTCGAGCGAGGGAACATCTCATACCAGGAACCGAAGCGGGCCAGCGGCCGATCCACCCAGACCCCGTACTGCTCGCCGCGGGTGACCAGATCGCGCAACGGGTATTCGGCCAGAATCTCGTCGATTTCCGGTGCCAGGGCCAACGCGGTCCGGGTGACCGGGTCCCCCCGGTCCCGCAACGCCGCGGCGGCCGCCAGCAGTGGGTCGCGCCGCGAGCGCGGCACTCCGGTGGCGGCGCGCTCGAACAGCGCGGCCCCAACCAGAAGATCGTTGGACAGTTCCGTCTCGCCCTGGCCGGCCTCGAGCTTGGCAATCACGCCATGCCGCCAGGAGTGGATGGGGTCGCCCCAGCCGTCGACCCGGAAGGTCCACAGGCCGACCCGGTCGGGCGTGAATTGCCCGTGGAAGACGTACGGCTCGAGGCCCACCGTCATCGGCAGCAGCAGCGGCTTGATCCGTTGCTGATCCACCCCTCCGTCGACTTCGGCTGCGGGCTTTACGGGAGCCTGAACCGCTTTGATCCGGCGGGTTTCCGTCACCTGCGGATAACGCGGCCCGAGGTAGCGCACGACCAGGGTCGCCGCCACTGCCTCGTGGCCTTCCCGCCAAACCGCCGCGCTGACCGGGATGGTCTCACCGACCACGGCCTTGGCGGGATATGCGCCGCAGGAGACGACGGGTTGGACGTTATCGATCTCGACACGACCAGGCACCACAGCTCCGTTCCGAATTGTGTGCGGCCAAACCGCGGTGTGCTCGTCGCGGAATGCCTCTCGTCTGGCGAAACTTCCTGTCGTGGGGAACTTCCTCTGCGGGGAAGCACCGTTGCGGCCCCAATAACTAACCGATACCCACCCTAGTGTCCGGTCACACCCCGGGTGGGAAAGCGGTCTTTACCGCCGCCGTGCGCGGGGCGAAATCCTCAGTAAGGTAAGGACGCGTGAAAGCCCTCCGCCGCTTTACCGTCCGTGCTCACCTTCCCGAACGGCTGGCCGCGCTGGACCAGCTGTCGACCAACTTGCGATGGTCGTGGGACAAGCCGACCCAGGACTTGTTTGCGACCGTCGACGTGGACCTGTGGGAGCGGTGCGCCTTCGATCCGGTGGCGTTGCTGGGCGCGGTGAATCCGGCACGGCTCGATGAGCTGGCGCTCGACGAGGCATTCCTTGGCCGGCTCGATCAGTTGGCCGCCGACCTGAACGACTACCTCGCCCGTCCGCTGTGGTACCAGCAGCAGCAAGCCGACGGCATGCCGATGCCTGCGGCCATCGCCTATTTCTCGATGGAGTTCGGCGTGGCCGAGGTGCTGCCCAATTACTCGGGCGGGTTGGGCATCCTCGCCGGGGACCACCTGAAGTCGGCCTCGGATCTGGGGGTGCCACTGGTGGCGGTGGGCCTGTATTACCGCTCCGGGTATTTCCGCCAGTCGTTGACCGCGGACGGCTGGCAAAACGAGACGTACCCGCCGCTGGATCCGCAGGGGTTGCCGTTGCGGCTCCTCACCGACGCCGCCGGCGATCCCGTGCTGGTCGAGCTGACGCTTCCCGACTCCGCCCAACTGCACGCGCGGACCTGGGTCGCGCAGGTGGGCCGGGTTCCGCTGCTGCTGCTCGATTCCGACGTACCGGAGAACGAGCACGAGCTGCGCGGCATCACCGACCGGCTGTACGGCGGTGACCAGGAACACCGGATGCGCCAAGAGCTGCTGGCCGGGATCGGCGGGGTGCGGGCGATCCGCGCATTCACTGCCATCGAGGGGCTGCCCGCACCCGAGGTGTTCCACATGAACGAGGGGCACGCCGGGTTCCTCGGAGCGGAACGCATTCGCGAGTTGATGACCGACGCCGGATTGGACTTCGACACCGCGCTGGCCGTCGTGCGATCCAGCACCGTGTTCACCACCCACACCCCGGTGGCCGCCGGCATCGACCGGTTCCCGATCGACATGGTGCGGCTCTACTTCGACGGGCACGTGGGGGACGGCGACCCCGGTAAGAAGGCCGAGAAACCCGGGGGCAAGAGTGCGCCCGCGTTGTTGCCGGGCGTGCCGACCGCCCGGATTCTCGCGCTCGGCGCCGAGGACGATCCGACCAAATTCAACATGGCCCACATGGGTCTGCGGCTCGCGCAGCGGGCCAACGGCGTCTCGTTGCTGCACGGCGAGGTGAGCCGGGCCATGTTCAACGAGCTGTGGCCCGGATTCGACGCGGCCGAGGTGCCGATCGGGTCGATCACCAACGGAGTTCACGCGCGCACCTGGGCGGCGCCGCAATGGTTGCAGTTGGGGCGTGAGCTGGCCGGGTCGGATTCGTTCGGCGATCCCGGCGTCTGGTTGCGACTGAACCAGGTTGATGCGGGCCATCTGTGGTGGATCCGCTCCCAACTGCGGTCACTGCTGGTCGAGGACGTCCGGCGGCGGCTGCGCAATTCATGGCTGGAACGCGGCGCGTCGGACGCCGAATTGGGTTGGATAGCAACGGCGTTCGATCCGAACGTGCTGACCATCGGGTTCGCCCGGCGGGTGCCCACCTACAAGCGGCTGACGCTGATGCTGCGCGACCCGGAGCGGCTCGAACGACTGCTGCTCGATGAGGAGAGGCCGATTCAGCTGATCGTCGCCGGGAAGTCGCACCCGGCCGACGACGGGGGTAAAGCGTTGATCCAGCAGGTGGTGCGCTTCGCCGACCGGCCGGAGGTGCGCCACCGCATCGCGTTCCTGCCCGACTACGACATGTCCATGGCCCGGCACTTGTACTGGGGCTGCGACGTCTGGCTGAACAACCCGCTGCGGCCGCTCGAGGCGTGCGGCACCTCCGGAATGAAGAGCGCGCTCAACGGCGGGCTGAACCTGTCCATCCGCGATGGGTGGTGGGATGAATGGTACGACGGCGAAAACGGTTGGGAGATACCGTCAGCCGACGGCTTGGCCGACGAGGCCCGCCGCGACGACCTGGAGGCCAGCGCACTCTACGACCTGTTGGAACAGGCCGTGGCGCCCAAGTTCTACGAACGCAACGAACAGGGTGTGCCGCCCCGGTGGATCGAGATGGTGCGGCACACGTTGCAGACGCTGGGACCGAAGGTGCTGGCTTCGCGCATGGTGCGCGACTACGTGGAGCAGTACTACACGCACGCGGCGCAGTCGCTACGCAGGACCATCGGGCCCGCCGAGGACGGCGAGGACGGCGGCGAGTTCGGCGCGGCGCGCGAGGTGGCCGCCTATCGCCGGCGCGCCGAGGCGGCATGGCCCAAGATCACCATCACCGATGTGGACAGCACCGGGCTGCCGGACACGCCGGTGCTCGGCTCCAAGCTGACCCTGACCGCCACCGTGGCGCTGGACGGGCTCGCACCCGACGAGGTCGCGGTCCAAGCGGTGGTGGGCAGGGTGGACGCCAGCGACGCGCTGCTGGATCCGGTCAACCTGGAGATGTCGTATACCGGGACCGCCGAAGGCGGCAACCAGGTGTTCTCGACGACGCTGTCGTTACCGCTGGCGGGTGCGGTCGGGTACACGGTGCGCGTGCTGCCGCGTCACCCGATGCTCGCCGGCAGCACCGAGCTGGGCCTGGTCACCCAGGCCCGCTGACCTCACGCGGGCAGGCCCTCCGACGCGGTGCGCAGCCGCTCCAGCGCGGCGCGGACCTGTGCCGGGTTGGTGGTCTGCCAGAACGGCGGCAGCGAGGCACGCAGGTAGCCGCCGTAGCCGGCGGTGACCATCCGCGAGTCCAGCACCGCAACCACTCCGCGGTCGGTGACGCGACGCAACAGCCGACCCGAGCCCTGCGCCAACAGCAATGCGGCGTGGCTGGCGGCGACCGCCATGAAGCCATTGCCGCCGCGGGCGGCCACCGCGCGTTGCCGCGCACCCAGCAGCGGGTCGTCCGGCCGCGGAAACGGGATGCGGTCGATGAGCACCAGGGACAGTGACGGCCCCGGCACGTCGACGCCCTGCCACAGCGACAACGTGCCGAACAGCGACGTCTGCGCGTCGGCGCTGAACTGCTCGACCAGCGCGGAGGTGCTGTCGTCACCCTGACACAGCACCGGCGTCGGCACCCGTTGGCGCACGGCCTCCGCTGCGGCCCGGGCGGCCCGCATCGACGAGAACAATCCCAGGGTCCGCCCGCCCGCCGCGGTGATGAGCTCGGCGATTTCGGTCAGCTGCTCGGCCGACCCGGTGCCGTCCCGGCCCGGCGGTGGCAGGTGGGCGGCGACGTAAAGGATGCCGGCCTTGGCGTGGTGGAACGGCGAGCCGACGTCGACGCCGCGCCAGCGTGCCTCCTTCGACTCCTGCCCGTTTTCCGGAGCGGTCAGGCCCCACGCGCTGGCCATCGCGTCGAAGGACCCGCCGATGGTCAGGGTCGCCGACGTCAACACCGTGGTGGAACGGGAGAACACCCGGTCGCGCAGCAGGCCCGCAACCGACAGCGGCGCCACCCGCAACACCGGGCGCATCGAGCCCCTGTTGTCCTCGTGATCCAGCCACACCACCTCGGTGCGATCGGGAATCGCCGGGGCGAACGACGTGAGGACCCGCGAGGCGGTATCGGAGATCTCGCTCAGCGCCGCCACCGCCTCGGCGCGCGCCGCGGCCGCTTTCGCGTCGCTCGTGGTGTCGATCGCAGAGCGCGCCGCGCTGGCCGCGTCGCGCAGGGCGGTCAGGTAGGTGGCCAGTTCCTCGTCGAGGCGGTCGATGCGGCCCGGTGTGGCGTCGTGGACGGCCGCGGCGAAGTTGGCCGTCGCCGCTTCCAGTCGCTGCGTCAGTTCGGGATTCACCAGTCGGGCGATCCGCCGCGCCGCGACGCCCAGGACGGCCGGCGTCAGCTCCCCGGTGGCGACCGACGTCACCCGGTCGACCAGCTCGTGGGCCTCGTCCACCACCAGCAGCGCGTGTTCGGGCAACACCGCGGAGTCGGCGACGGCGTCGATGGCGAGCAGGGCGTGGTTGGTGACCACGATGTCGGCGCCGCCGGCGCGGGCGCGCGCGCGTTCGGAGAAGCACTCGGAGCCAAACGGGCAGCGGGCCACGCCCAGGCATTCGCGCGCGGAAACGCTGACCTGGGACCAGGATCGTTCTGGCACACCGGGTTTCAGGTCGTCGCGGTCCCCGGACTCGGTCGTCGACGCCCAGGCGGTGAGCCGTTGGACATCGCGGCCCAAGGCGGTGGCCGCCATGGGATCGAAGAGCTCCTCCTGCGGCCCCTCGCCGGCTTCTTCCTCGGCGCCGACGCCGCCGTTGTGGATCTTGTTCAGGCACAGATAGTTTCGGCGGCCCTTGAGCAGCGCGAACTGCGGGCGGCGCGGGAGCGCATCGGCGATCGAATCGGTCAGGCTGGGCAGATCGCGGTCGACGAGCTGGCGCTGCAGCGCGATGGTGGCCGTGGACACGACGACGGGCGCGTCGTCGTCGATGGCGCGGACGATCGCGGGCACCAGGTAGGCCAATGACTTTCCGGTGCCGGTACCGGCCTGCACGACGAGATGCTCGCCGGTGGCGAACGCCCCCGCGACCGCGTTGGCCATCTCGAGTTGGCCGTCGCGCTCACTGCCGCCGAGCGCGGCCACGGCGATGACCAGCAGCTCGGCTACGGACACTTCGGACGTGGTTACCCTCTTTTGCTCTGCGGTGCTACCGGCGGTCGGCGGGGATCTGCGTCGTCGGGATCGCGGGCTCGCCGTGGGACAGGTTCAAACCCTCCCACGGCAGACTGCGCAGCCCGCAAGCTACCCGCTCGCGCGCCGCCGCCACATCCGGTTTGGACACCACGTCACCGCCGCGGACCAGCGGGACCGTCAACCCCCGAGACGGTTCGGTGACGGTGGGCCGGTGGCCCGCCGGATACACCACCTCCTCGGTGATCGTGCCGGACGTACGCGTCAGGCGCAGCGCCTCTTTGCGGCCGCCGCGGGATTCCTTGTGGCTACTGCGCTTTTGCACCGGCATCCCGTCGACTTCGACCAGTTTGTAGACCATGTTCGCCGTCGGTGCTCCCGAACCCGTCACCAGCGACGTGCCGACGCCGTAACTATCCACCGGTTCGGCGCCCAGGGCGGCGATGGAGAACTCGTCGAGGTCACCGGAGACCACGATGCGGGTTCTGGTGGCTCCCAACCGGTCGAGCTGCTCGCGGACTTGGCGCGCCAGCACGCCCAGCTCGCCGGAGTCGATGCGGACCGCACCGAGTGACTCCCCGGCGGCGGCCACGGCGTTGGCCACGCCGGTCGTCACGTCATAGGTGTCCACCAGCAGCGTGGTGCCGACGCCCAGCGCGTCGACCTGGGCGCGGAATGCGGCCAGTTCGGTCACTTCGGCGGGTTCCCCGCTGGCGTGCAGCATGGTGAACGCGTGCGCCGAGGTGCCCTCCGCGGGAATTCCGTATCGGCGCTGGGCCTCGAGGTTGGAGGACGCGGCGAAGCCGGCGATGTAGGCGGCGCGCGCCGCCGCGACCGCGGCGCGTTCGTGTGTTCTCCGCGATCCCATCTCGATCAGCGGACGGTCCCTGGCCGCGCTCACCATTCGCGCCGCCGCGGACGCGATCGCCGTGTCGTGATTGAAGATCGACAACGCCAGCGTCTCGAGCACGACACATTCGGCGAAGGTACCGCTCACCGACAGCACGGGGGAGCCGGGGAAGTACAGCTCACCTTCGGCATAGCCGTCGATATCTCCGCTGAACCGGAAATCGCGCAAGTAACGCAACGTATCCGGATCGAGGAATTGCGCCAGCAACTGGCAGGCCTCGTCGTCGAAGCCGAACTGCGGCAAGGCTTCGAGCAGCCGGCCGGTCCCACAGACCACGCCGTACCGGCGGCCCTCGGGGAGCCGGCGCGCGAACAATTCGAAGGTCGTCGGGCGATTGGCGGTACCGTCTCGCAGCGCCGCGTCCAGCATCGTCAACTCGTATTTGTCGGTAAGCAGCCCAGTGCGGACCGGGGCATTCATTCCATAACGGTATCGGCTGCCGTCGGGGCCTCGGAAACCTCACCTATCTCTCGGTATCGTGGAGGCCATGGTTGTAATGTCAGCGCCCACCAAGCCGGGCACTACAGGACAACGCGAGTCCGCTCCGGCAGACGTCACGGCCAGTCCGTGGGTCACGATCGTGTGGGATGACCCGGTCAACCTGATGACCTACGTGACGTATGTGTTTCAGAAGTTGTTCGGTTACAGCGAGCCGCACGCCACCAAGCTGATGCTGCAGGTGCACAACGAAGGCAGGGCGGTGGTGTCGGCCGGCAGCCGGGAATCCATGGAAGTCGACGTGTCCAAGCTGCATGCCGCCGGGTTGTGGGCAACGCTGCAGCAGGACCGCTGAGCGTCGGGGCTGCGGCGATTACCTGTGCGCAAGTGGAAGCGCGTCGAGACCTCGGACGGTCCCCATTTTCGGTCCGCCCTGGCGTCTCACGAGGCCGCCCTGCTGAAAAATCTCGCCACCGCGATGGTCGGTTTGCTCGACGAGCGTGAATCTTCCTCGCCCGCAGACGAACTCGAAGAGATCACCGGGATAAAGACCGGAAACAGCGATCCGCCGAGGGACCCGACCCTGCGCCGGCTGCTGCCCGATTTCTTCCGTCACGACGGCGACGACCCGTCGGCCCCCGATGTCGCCGACAGCCTCAACGCCGCGCTGCGCAGCTTGCACGAGCTCGAGATCATCGACGCCAAACGCCTTGCCGCACAGCGGTTGTTGGACACCGTTCCGGATAACGGCGGCCGGTTCGATCTGACGGAGGAAGACGCGAACGCCTGGGTCGCGGCGGTCAACGACATTCGGCTGACGCTGGGCGTCATGCTCGAGGTCGGGCCGGAGGGGCCCGAGCGACTGCCCGCCGACCACCCGCTGGCCGTGCACTTCGACGTCTACCAGTGGTTGACCGTCTTGCAGGAGTACCTGGTCCTGGTGCTCATGGGGCCCCGATGACCCCGTTGGCCGCCGGATGAACGCCATCACCGACGTCGGGGGCATCCGCGTCGGTCACCATCAACGACTCGACCCCGACGCGGCCATGGGCGCCGGATGGGCGTGCGGCGTCACCGTCGTGCTGACCCCGCCCGGCACCGTGGGCGCGGTCGACTGTCGCGGCGGTGCTCCCGGGACTCGGGAGACCGACCTGCTGGACCCGGCCAACACCGTCCGGTACGTCGACGCGGTGTTGCTGGCCGGTGGCAGCGCCTACGGTCTGGCCGCCGCCGACGGCGTCATGCGCTGGCTGGAAGAACGGGAACGCGGCGTGGCGATGGACGGTGGGGTGGTGCCCATCGTGCCCGGCGCGGTGATCTTCGATCTGCCGGTCGGTGGCTGGGACTGTCGACCGACGGCCGAGTTCGGCTATCTGGCGTGCGAAGCGGCCGCCGCCGGGGAGGGCGCACCGGCCGTCGGGAGCGTCGGCGCCGGCGTGGGGGCGCGCGCCGGGGTGCTCAAGGGTGGTGTCGGGACGGCCTCGACGGCGCTGCCGTGCGGGGTGACCGTCGGCGCGGTCGTCGTGGTGAACGCCGCCGGCGATGTCGCCGACCGGGCCACGGGCCTGCCGTGGATGGCGGACTTGATCCAGGAGTTCTCGCTGCGGCCACCGCCGCCGGAGCAGGTCGACGCCTTCGCGCAGTTGCCGACCGCGTCGAGCCCGCTGGAGAACCCGCTCAACACCGTCATCGGGGTGGTGGCCACCGACGCGGCGCTGAGCCCGGCCGCGTGCCGGCGCGTCGCCGTCGCCGCCCAGGACGGACTCGCCCGAACCGTCCGGCCGGCGCACACCCCGTACGACGGCGACACGGTGTTCGCCCTGGCGACCGGGGCGGTCGAGGTACCACCGGCGCCCGACTCGCCCGCCTCGTTTTCGCCGGAGATGCGGCTGGCCGCAGAGGTCGGCGCGGCCGCGGCCGACTGCCTGGCGCGTGCGGTGCTGGTCGGCGTGTTCGCCGCGGATTCGGTGGCGGGTGTACCGACCTATCGCGACGTGTTGCCCGGGGCGTTCGCCCGATGAGGAGTTCGCCGCCGTCCACGCCGGTAACCTGGAAAACTGCGAGGACGTTCTGGAAGGGCAGCTATGGGTAAGAACACCCCGAGGAGACGCCCCGGCGCACCCTCGACCCAGGCAAAGCGGCCCGCGTGGATGGTGGGCGGGGCCACGATCCTCACCTTCGTCGCGCTGCTCTATCTCATCGAGCTGATCGACCAGCTGACGCGGCATTCCCTGGACGAAAACGGCATCAGACCGCTCGAAGCCGACGGCCTGTGGGGGATCGTCTTCGCCCCGGTCTTGCACGCCAATTGGCAGCATCTGATGGCCAACACGATCCCGCTCTTGGTGCTGGGTTTCCTGATGACGCTGGTCGGGCTGAGCCGGTTCGTCTGGGCCACCGCGATCGTGTGGATCCTGGGCGGTTTCGGCACCTGGCTCATCGGCGACGTGGGCAGCTCCTGCGGGCCGACCGATCACATCGGGGCCTCCGGCCTGATCTTCGGCTGGCTGGCCTTCCTGCTCGTGTTCGGGATCTTCGTGCGCAGGATCGCCGACATCGTCATCGGCCTGGTGGTGTTGTTCGCCTACGGCGGCGTGCTGCTGGGCGCCATGCCGGTGCTCGGCCGATGCGGTGGCGTGTCGTGGCAGGGCCACCTGTGCGGTGCGATCGCGGGCGTCGTCGCCGCGTATTGGTTGTCCGCGCCGGAACGCAAGGCCCGCGCGAAGAGAAAAGCCGGCACCGTCACGCCGCGACCCAAGACATGAGCTCGCCGTTGGCACCCGTCGGGATCTTCGATTCCGGCGTCGGGGGACTGACCGTCGCGCGGGCGATCATCGACCAATTGCCGGACGAGGACATCGTGTACGTCGGCGACACCGGTCACGGGCCCTACGGCCCGCTCACCATCCCCGAGGTTCGCGCCCACGCGTTGGCCATCGGGGACGACCTCGTCGGGCGCGGGGTCAAGGCGTTGGTGATCGCGTGCAACACGGCGTCCGCGGCTTGCCTGCGGGACGCGCGCGAGCGTTACGACGTACCGGTCGTCGAGGTGATCCTGCCGGCGGTGCGTCGCGCGGTCGCCACGACGCGCACCGGTCGCATCGGTGTCATCGGCACGAGGGCGACCATCAACTCGCTCGCGTACCAGGACGCGTTCGCCGCCGCCCGCGACACCGAGATCACCGCGGTGGCCTGTCCGCGCTTCGTCGACTTCGTGGAGCGCGGCGTTACCAGTGGGCGGCAGGTGCTCGGGCTGGCCGAGGGCTACCTCGAGCCGCTGCAGCGCGCCCAGGTCGACACCCTGGTGCTCGGATGCACGCACTATCCGCTGCTGTCCGGGGTGATCCAGCTGGCGATGGGCGAACAGGTGACGCTGGTGTCGAGCGCCGAGGAAACCGCCAAGGAGGTGCTCCGGGTGCTCACGGAGCGCGACCTGCTGCGTCCGCATGACGCGGCGGCCGCGACGCGGGTGTTCGAGGCCACCGGCGAACCCGAGGCATTCACCAAGTTGGCGGCGCGATTCCTGGGTCCCGCGGTCACCGGCGTGCAGCCCGTTCACCACGTGCGGATCGAGTAGCAATGCCGCCGAGATTCTCATCACACCAATGCGGCGATGTTTTCGTCACGGTCCTATCGGGCATGGCACAGTAGTGTCCGTGCGAATAACCGTGCTCGGCTGCTCGGGCAGCGTGGTAGGGCCGGATTCGCCCGCATCGGGATATCTGCTTCGGGCACCGGACACTCCGCCGTTGGTCATCGACTTCGGCGGCGGCGTGCTGGGCGCGCTGCAGCGCTACGCCGATCCGGCCGCCGTGCACGTGCTCTTGTCCCATCTGCACGCCGACCACTGCCTGGATCTGCCCGGCTTGTTCGTCTGGCGGCGCTACCACCCGTCGCGCCCGGACGGCAAGGCGTTGCTGTACGGCCCCGGTGACACCTGGTCCCGGCTGGGTGCCGCGTCGTCACCGTACGGCGGCGAAATCGACGACTGCTCAGACATTTTCGACATTCGGCATTGGGTTGACGGCGAACCGGTCACGTTCGGGTCGCTCACGGTGACACCGCGGGTGGTGGCCCACCCGACGGAGTCCTACGGCATGCGGATCACCGACTCGACTGGCGCCTCGTTCGTCTACAGCGGCGACACCGGCGTCTGTGACCAGCTCGTCGAGCTGGCCCGGGACGCCGACGTCTTTCTGTGCGAAGCCTCCTGGACGCACTCGCCCGACCGTCCGCCCGCTCTGCATCTGTCGGGGACCGAGGCCGGCAGGGCCGCGGCACAGGCCGGTGTTCGTGAGCTGTTGCTGACGCACATCCCGCCGTGGACCTCGCGTGAGGACGTGATCAGCGAGGCCAAGGCCGAGTTCGACGGCCCCGTGCATGCGGTGGTGTGCGGTGAGTCGTTCGATATCCGCCGCTCCGAACGGGTCTGAGCACCCCACGTTAGGGTTGGCGTCGTGACCAGACGAGAAGATGGCCGCCTTGACGATGAGCTTCGCCCCGTAGTCATCACCCGCGGATTCACCGACCATCCGGCGGGGTCGGTGCTGATCGAATTCGGGCACACCAAGGTCATGTGCACCGCCAGCGTCACCGAAGGGGTGCCGCGCTGGCGCAAGGGATCGGGCCTGGGGTGGCTGACGGCGGAGTACGCGATGCTGCCGTCGGCAACCCACACGCGCTCCGACCGCGAATCGGTGAAGGGACGGCTGTCCGGGCGCACCCAGGAGATCAGCCGGCTGATCGGCCGGTCGCTGCGGGCCTGCATCGATCTGGCGGCGCTGGGGGAGAACACCATCGCCGTCGATTGCGACGTGCTGCAGGCCGACGGCGGCACCCGCACCGCCGCCATCACCGGTGCCTTCGTGGCACTGGCCGACGCCGTGACCTACCTCGCGGCGGCGGGCAAGCTGTCCGATCCACGACCGCTGTCGTGCGCCATCGCGGCGGTCAGCGTCGGGGTGGTCGACGGCAGGATCCGGGTGGACCTGCCCTACGAGGAAGACGCGCGGGCCGAGGTCGACATGAATGTCGTGGCCACCGATACCGGGACGCTCGTGGAGGTTCAGGGGACCGGCGAGGGGGCGACGTTCCCGCGGTCGACGCTGGACAAGCTGCTCGACGTGGCGCTGGCCGCCTGCGACAAGCTGTTCGCCGCCCAGCGTGAGGCGCTGGCCCTGCCGTACCCGGGTGAGCTGCCCGAGGGGGCTGCACCGCCGAAGGCGTTCGGCAGCTGACTTGGCTGCTGGTAATCCACCCAAACGGAACACCGCCGGCCTTAATAGCCGGGGTTCCTTCGGAGTGTTCCTGGTGAGCGTGGCCGTGGTGATGACCCGATCGCCGCGCTGATCGCCCCGCAACCTGGACTGACGTCGCCTTGACCGGTCGCCCATCAAATCCGCGGCAGAGGAGATCCCGGCTAAACGGCTCGCTGGCTGGGAACGCTATCCCGACGTCAACGTGCGCCGCATCGTTGTGTGCTATCGGCTGGCGGACCTGATCGAGCAGTTCGAATCCGCGGGCGCTGTCGTGTTGATCCCCGGGTGGGCCTTGGTCGGCCGTAGCGTTTGCCATTGTCGTCGACTCAATGTGCCCGGCCGGAGGCGCGCAATACCGTGATGGTAAACTGCTTGACATCCAATTGTGTTTTGCCAAAACCAATGCCTCACCACGTTTTTAGGATCAATTGATGGTTAGTCGGCCAGTCCCACTTGAACATGCTTTTCTCAATCAGCCGTGGTGGGCAATGGGGCAGATGACGCATACACATGCGGAACCGCGCATCAACGAAGTCGCGACCCGCGCAAGGGCAGGTTTGCTAAATATTATCTCGGCAATCACGATTGCATTATTGCTTTTGCGTCCGGAAACCGATCCGGTGATCATTGTTGGTCCGCTCGTGCTTTTTGACATGTTGGCTGCGGCGGCTACCGGCTTAACTCCGTTCAGCCCCACCGGCATTCTGGGCACGGCGTTAACAATGCACATTCGTCCGGTGTGGAAACCAACGCGGCCGAAACGGTTTGCATGGTTGCTCGGTGGCGGTTTGGCAGCGACGTGTCTTGCCATGCGCCTGTTCGGGGCGTCGCCCGTAGCGATGGCGGCTGTTGTTGCGGTCTGTTTTGTCCTGACGTGGTCGGAGGCCACGCTGGGATTTTGTGTGGGCTGTTACATGCACAAATTGATTTGGGGTTGTGAAGACTGCGAAGTCCCTTATGTCAGGGGAATAGCACCACGACCGGCAATAAACCAGGAAAGTCCACCGTTAAACCAGGAAAGCCGCGCGTAGGCCTGGGGCCACAGCCGGTGCGGCTCGGGTCTTTGGCAGTGACGACGACGCTGAGGATTCGACAACTGCCCGCGTTGCACGCCGGCGCCGCGACACGGGAGCAAGCCGAGGTGGTTCCTGCAGGGGTGATGACCATGTTTCGGATTGATTGGTGATCCAGCTCCTGGTCGCGAGCCGCAACACCAAGAAGCTGGCCGAATTGCGCCGGGTCCTCGACGCGGCCGGCTTGACCGGGCTGACGTTGGTGTCTCTGCATGACGTGCCCCCCTTCGACGAGGTGCCCGAAACTGGCGCGACCTTCGAGGACAACGCGTTGGCCAAAGCGCGGGATGCATTCGCTGCGACGGGCCTGGTCTCGGTGGCCGACGACTCCGGTCTGGAGGTGGCCGCACTGAAAGGCATGCCCGGCGTGCTGTCGGCGCGCTGGTCGGGTGACCACGGCGACGACGACGCCAACACAGCGCTGCTGTTGGCGCAGTTGCGTGATGTGCCGGACGAACGGCGCGGCGCGGCGTTCGTGTCGGCTTGCGCCGTGGCCGGGCCGTCCGGCGAGATCGTCGTCCGTGGCGAGTGGCCCGGCCGCATTGCGCGGGAACCGCGGGGCGACGGCGGCTTTGGCTACGACCCGGTCTTCGTTCCGGACGGTTCCGACCGCACAGCGGCGGAGCTCAGCCCCGAGGAGAAGGACGCGGTCTCCCATCGCGGTCGCGCTCTCGCGCTGCTAGTGCCGGCGCTGCGCGACTTGGCGGCATGAGCGTGAAGCTGGCCGCCCGTTCGGCCTCGAGTGTGAAGCCAGCCGCTCGCTCGAGCCCTACAGGCCGAAGCGGGTCTTGACGTCCCTGGTCTGGAAGTGCTCGACGATGATGCCCAGCAGCGGGATTGTGCCGGCAAGCAACACACCGATCGTCTTGGGAATCGGCCACCGCACCTTGACCGCCAGGTTGAACGCGGTCAGGACATAAATGAAGTACACCCAGCCGTGAACCACCTCGATCCAGCGGATCTCGTGGTGCAAGACGAGGTGCGAGACGATCTCGTAGCACAGCGCGATGAGCCAGAGACCCGTCGTCCACGCCATGATCCGGTAGCCGAGCAATGCGGTGCGGATCTTCTCGACGGGGAATGCCGACGCTGGTGCTTCGGGTGGCTCCGGTGTGGTCATGCGGTGGTCCTGTTCTGTTTTTCGGTGTCTTGTTTGGCAAGCTCGGCCAGGTAGGCGTTGTACTCCGCGAGGGCGGGATCGTCGGACGGCTGTTGCATCGGCTTGGGGCGCTCGGGCAGCAAGCCGGCGGGTATCTCGGTGCGGGCGGCGTCCTGCCGAGGCGCGGGTGGCATCTCTTCGTAGCGCACGTATTTGCGGTACGCGTACACGCAGAACCAGGCGAACAGCGGCCACTGCAGCGCGTAGCCGAGGTTCTGGAACGTGCCCGAGACCGACTGGAACCTGGTCCACTGCCACCAGCCCAGCGCCAGGCATCCGCAGGCCGCGACGATCACCAAGGCGATCAGCGCGGGCCTGCGACGACGCTTCCGAAGAGCGGGAGTGGACACCACCCCTTGAAGGTACCGCTCACGATTTCGGTCCGACGAATTCGTCGAGGCGTGCCACGGCGGCCTTGCGGTACACGGCGATCACGTACTGGCTCGGCCGGGTCCACGGGATACCGAGGAAGTCGAGCGCCGCGGTGAACAAGCCGCGGATGTCGTCGGACCGGTTCGAGAAGTGATAGCGGACGCTTCGGACCCCACGGTCGTTCGCCACCACACGGCATCCGTCGCTATCGATGAGGCCGCGGATGAACTCCTCGGTGGCCTGCTCGACGAGCACGTCTTGCCAGGCTCCAGCCGAATGGGCCTCAAGTGCTTCTTACCGGGACCGTGTTGGGGCAGCAGACAAGGCCAGTGCTTCGAGTACAGCGAAACGACGACGCATCCGGTTGTTCGCGGATGAACGGCTGCGTGCTGCCCACGCATCACGGTTTCCATTGCGGCGCTACAACGCTCGACAATTTTCGGGTACTTCTTGTCCAGCGTGATTCTTAGGTGCCAGACGCGCTGAGATCGTGCCACGCAGCCGTCGCCCAGGTAGAGGTCAAGCAGGTAGCAGTATGCCGCTGCCGGAAGAGCAGAAAAGTCATGACCGACGCCACATATCGCTCCGCTCACCAACCTGGTCCGAATTTGGGGCCGCCGCCGCCAGTCCCGAACCGTTGTTCGTGGCAGGCCCAGTTGTCGCGCAATTGCGCAGTCGTTTACGCCGGCTGCGACGAGGCGCCCCACGACTTCGAACTCGTCCGCCGACCGCATGCTGCGCACCTTTTCCCGCTGTGTGGAACAACCCAATGTAGGCGGGACTGCCGACAGGTCTTGCGGTGAGCTGAGCTGTACGATCAGCACGCTGCGGGCGTGATGGAATGGCAGACATGCCGGCTTTAGGTGCCGGTGCTCGAAAGAGCGTGAGGGTTCGAGTCCCTCCGCCCGCACCTCCGCCCGCACTCGTGCTCTGGCGACGTTTTAGCAGGTAAAGTCGGTTTTGAGGCTTGGTCTACGCCATCCTGACCGCGCCTTGCCCACATTTCGGGTGAGTACCGGGAATGCAACGTGACCGTTACGGCGTGCACATCGTCATCGAACAGGTCCGCGTCGGTGTCCAGCGTCATCTTCGCCGAGGTATGCCCGAGCATCCGTTGCACGGCACGCGCGTTGACCCCGGCCGCGACCGCAAGTGTGAACCATCCATCAGACGACTTCGGGCGTCGAAGATAGCCGCCGTCGCGTCCGGGAAACACCAGACCGCCCGCAGCCTTGCCAGCGCACTGCAGCGTTAGCTGATTTCGAACTTCGCTGCCACGGCAGTTCTCCCTGTTCGTTTACTCGAAAAGCGCGAATGCTATGCGCAATTGGCCTGCGTCATTAGCGGCGAGACGTCAATGTTGTCCCAGCGAATGGAGGCACCTGATTGACCGACGCAGCGCAGGTTGCGCGACAGGTTTTTGGGATCGGTAGCGGCCCGCGCGTCATGCACTTACCGCGACGACCGCAGCCCGGCCGGACGCCTCACCAAAGCAAATGAGGAAAAGAAAGCATGAACACCTCGCACACGCTCAGAACGATCACGGCCGGCGCGCTGCTCTGCGGCGGTCTTGGCCTAGCCGGTTTGGGAACGGGCGCAGGAAATGCCCAGGCCAACGGCGGTCCGTACACATGGTGCCCAGGACAATCCATGGACGACCCGATAGGCCCGAATGGATATGGCAACCAATATGTTTGGGACATGAGTGTTTGCCATACCTGGTACCGCGTGTCCTACGGGTACGGCAACGTTTTCAAGATGGTCAACGGGCAGGGAACGCTGCAGGGCTCGAGCGCTTGGGAGGGAGACAACCCACCTCCTGACAATCCATCGGGTTTCAACTGCGGCCTCTTTTTCTGCCCCGTGCCCCCGCACCCAGATCCGAACTTCCATGGCTAAGTCCCACTGGGTGCTCGGAGACGGCAGCGGACCACCCCGCTCCCGAACCGCACGGGGAATAGCCGCCATTCCCGGTACACGCGCAGCTGCCGCGGAGAATAATCCCAGTTTTATGAAGCGGCTAATCGTGGGGTTAGCAACGATGGTGCTCCTGTGGGGCAGTGTCGCCGGTGTCGTGGGGATGAGCGCGGGTACCGCCCAGGCCAAGCTCGGAACTGTGCCGTTAAATGCTTGGCCCGGTTGTCCTGATGACCACCCAGCGGGGCCATGTCACTGGTGTCCGGGGGACCCCCCTGTGCAGACCGGCAATCTGCGTGTGGACCCAGTACGTTGGGACGCGAGTATTTGCCACACCTACTGGTATGTCACGCCTGGGCAGGGCAATGTGTCCAGGGTGATTTGGGATGGAGATGATCCACCAGCGCCTCCGCCGCCTCCGCCGGGCCTTAATTTCTGCCCAATCCCGCCCTGGTGTCCGTGATCTGGCAGTCGTCGACGTCTCGAAGCTTCGTCGGACCGCCATCGACGGCAGCAGACCACCTCGCCCCCGAGCAGGACGGCGGAGAGCCGCCACCAATCGCCGCTCGGAGTCGATGGTGTCGATGTCGCGCATGCGCACAAGCTAAGTTGTGACCCGCCCCCGACCACTGCCCGAAATAGGGTTCGAGTCCCGTCGCCCGCACCGTTATTTCGCGATCGCGAAGCGTTAAACCCTCTGTGCGGGGTACCTGGAACTGCACGGGACACGAGGGAGGCGCCATGGGCACCGGAAACCAGCCACGCGAGGAAGCCCTTACTGCGAAAGATGCTGAGCTCGCAGAACGCAGAGCCGCGGCGGCTCGCGAACGCGCCGCGCACGCCGGGCTCTCCGCCGCGCGCAGCTTCGAGGAATCGGCCCGCAAACACGAACAGGTGGCGCGGGTGCAAGACCGGGCGGTCGAACAAGGCATGTCTCGTGTTGGGGGACAACGCGATTCGGCGACCTGGCATCGCGAGGCGGCATCCGAGGACCGCAAGCTGGCCGAGCTGAAGCGAAAAGAGTCCGAGTCCGACCTAGCTGTCGACCATTAGGTGTCCAGGAAGCGCGCGCGAACCTCCGGCGGCGGCAGCGGACAAGTGTCGTACTTGCCGAAGATGCGGTAGCGGACGTCGGCGATCCTGTCGTACAGCCAGTCGCGCAGGGGGCCGGGGATGATGCGGGCCACCTGGAGCAGCTTCCATGGGCCGCCAAGGTAATCCACCACGCGCAACGCTGCGGCGGATCGGACGGCGACGCGCTCCGCGGGCTGGCCGGGTGCGTCGACGAACACCACGGAGTCCACGCCCGCGATAGCACGATGCCGGTCGAAGACCGCGCGGGCGAAGTCGCTGTCTAGCGCCGCGAAGCGCAGGGTGCCGTTCGGGTCGAACCGAAGTATCGTCCGCACCGCCGCATTGCAGACGCCGCAGACCCCGTCGTAGAGCAACACGGGCGGCACCGGTTCACCGCTCACACCGCCAGGCTACTGGCGGCCGCGACCGCCCGGGTTGACCTTGGGTAAGGCAACCCTTAGTTTGTGGGGGTAACTTACCGAGCGAAGGGTGGTGCCGATGCAGGCCGTTGCGCCTCGCCAGGGCGGCCGACCGCCGCTGATCACCCTCGACGACGTCATCGCGATCGGCCGCGACCTCGGTATGCAGCGGCTGAGCATCAACGCCGTGGCGGCGCGGCTCGGGGTTTCGGCGACCGCCCTGTACCGGCACATCGAAGGCAGGTGGGAGCTCGAGCGACTGGTCGGCGAGAGCCTGCTCGCCGAACTCGATCTTCGTGATGACCCCAGCGCGGACACCGAACGGCACCTTTTGTCGTTCGCCCTGCAGCTGCAGGATTTCACCGCAGCGCACCCCGGATTGGCGTCGTACCTTCAAGTGCTGTTCCCGCGAGGCGACGCCGGTCGTCGGCTGCTGGCGACGGAGGTCGAGGCGCTGACTCGGCGCGGGTACGCCACGGACGCGGCCATGGTGGTGAGCAGCGCGGTCGCCACGCTGGCAATCAGCCTGGCCGCTCGCGAGGAGAACAACACGAAGGCGACCGGCGGGGACCAGGCCGGCGGCTTCGAAGAGGAACGGGACGCGGTCGCCGACGGATTGTCCGATGATCCGCGACTCGGTGCGGCGTGGGCCGGGTTGCCGCAGGCGTCGAGTTCGGAGTTCGTGCGGCTGCTGCTGGCAGCCTCGATCGGGGGGCTGGTGGCGCTGATCCCGCCGGGCCGTCCGTTCGCTGAAGTCGCCGCGCACTTGAGCGCCACGAGAAAGGGCCGCTGATGGCACGCGGGTTCTCCGGCGTGATGTTGCGGAGCTTCGGCGCGCGCGACCACGCCGCAACGGTGATCGAGACCGTCCAGATCGCACCGCATTTCGTGCGGGTGCGCATGACGTCACCGACGTTGTTCGAAGACGTGGACGCCGAGCCCGCGGCGTGGCTGCGGTTCTGGTTCCCGGACCCGGACGGATCCAACACCGAATTCCAGCGCGCCTACACGATCTCCGAGGCCGACGTCCCCAGTGGTCGGTTCGCCGTCGACATCGTGCTGCACGAACCCGCCGGCCCGGCGTCGACGTGGGCGCGCACCGTGCAGCCCGGCGCCACGATCGCCGTCATGGCGCTGATGGGCTCGTCGCGATTCGACGTGCCCGACGAACAACCGGCCGGCTATCTGCTGATCGGAGATTCGGCGTCGATCCCGGGCATGAACGGGATCATTGCGGTCGTCCCCGACGACGTCCCGATCGAGATGTATCTCGAGCAGCACGACGACAACGACGCCCTGATCCCGCTCGCGCAGCACCCCCGGCTGCAAGTGCACTGGGTGGCCCGGCGCGACGAGAAATCGCTTGCGGCGGCGATCGATATCCGCGACTGGTCCAACTGGTACGCGTGGGCGACGCCCGAGGCGACGGTGCTCAAGCACGTGCGTGCGCGGCTGCGCGACGAGTTCGGTTTCCCCAAGTCCGTGCTACACGCCCAGGCGTACTGGAGTGCCGGGCGTGCGATGGGCACCCACCGCGGCGACGAACCCGAGGCCGCAAATGACGTTGCGCACGCGCAGGTTTCGACACACCAGCCGCCCGCCCCGGCGGCGCGGGGCAATTGGCGCGCCCAGGCCGCCGGCCGGTTGCTCGCGCCGCTGCGCTCGGCGCTGATCCTTTCCGGTGTGTTGCAGGCCGCCATCACGGTGGTGCAGCTGGCGCCGTTCGTGCTGCTCATCGAATTAGCCCGGCTGCTGGTGGCCGGGGCGCCCGCGTCCCGACTCTGGGACGTGGGGATCGCGGCCGTCGCGCTGCTGGGAACGGGCACCGTGCTCGGTGCGGCCCTCACGCTATGGCTACACGTCGTCGACGCGCGGTTCGCCGCCGACCTGCGTTCCCGGCTGTTGCGCAAGCTATCTCGGTTGCCGCTGGGCTGGTTCACCGCGCGCGGATCGGGCTCGATCAAGAAACTGCTGCAGGACGACACGCTGTCGCTGCATTATCTGGTCACCCACGCCATCCCGGACGCGGTCGCGGCGATCATCGCGCCGGTGGCGGTGCTGGTCTATCTGTTCGTCGTCGATTGGCGGGTGGCGCTGGTGCTGTTCCTGCCCGTCCTGGTGTACCTGGTGTTGACGTCGTCGCTCACGATTCAGTCGGGCCCGCGCATCCCGCAATCGCAGCGCTGGGCCGAAAAGATGAGCGGCGAGGCCGGCGCCTACCTGGAGGGCCAGCCGGTGATCCGCGTCTTCGGCGGCGCGGCCGCGTCCAGCTTCCGGCGCCGCCTGGACTCCTACGTCGAATTCCTCGTCACCTGGCAGCGCCCACTGGCCGGCAAGAAGACGCTCATGGACCTGGTGACCCGGCCCTCGACCTTCCTGTGGCTGATCGCGCTCACGGGCACCCTGCTCACCGTCACCGGACGGATGGACCCGGTGAATCTCTTACCGTTCCTGTTGCTGGGCACCACCTTCGGCGCGCGACTGCTCGGGATCGCCTACGGGTTGGGCGGCATCCGCGCCGGCATGCTGGCCGCCCGACACCTGCAGAACACCCTCGACGAGCCCGAACTCGGCGTGCGAGAGCAAGGTCAGTCCGGAGATTCGTCGGCGACCGTGGTGTTCGACGACATCAGCTTCGGCTATCGACCGGGTGTGCCGGTGATTGAGGGGGTGTCGCTGACGCTGCGTCCCGGCACGGTCACCGCCCTCGTCGGCCCGTCCGGGTCCGGAAAGTCGACACTGGCCGCCCTGCTGGCCCGGTTCCACGACGTCGACCAGGGCGCGATACGCATTGGGGGACAGGATATCCGGTCGATGACCGCCGACGAGCTCTACGCAAAGGTCGGGTTCGTCCTGCAGGAGACGCAGCTGGTGCACGGGACCGTCGCGGAAAACATCGCGCTGGCCCTCCCCGACGCCACCGCGGCGCAGATCCAGGAGGCGGCACGCCAGGCGCAGATCCACGATCGCATCATGCGATTGCCGGATGGGTACGACACCGTGCTGGGCGCGGGAACCGGACTTTCGGGAGGCGAACGGCAGCGGCTGACGATCGCCCGCGCGATCCTGGCGGACACGCCGGTGCTGATCCTCGACGAGGCCACCGCGTTCGCCGATCCGGAATCGGAATACCTTGTGCAGCAGGCTCTTAACCGGCTGACGCAGGATCGCACCGTGCTGGTGATCGCGCATCGATTGCACACCATCACGGGAGCCGACCAGATCGTCGTGCTCGACCACGGCCGGATCGCCGAACGCGGCACGCACGACGACTTGCTGACCGCCGACGGCCGGTACCGACGGCTGTGGGGGGGCGGTCGCCGCGACCGGGTTGCGGCCACAACGGTTCAGGAGGGGGCCCGATGATTCGCACGTGGTTGGGTCTGGTGCCCGCGAACCGCCGCGCCATGGTGATTGCCTACGCCATGCTGGCCTTGCTGTCCGTGGTGGCGCGCGCGGTAGCCACCGTCCTGCTCGTGCCCCTGGTGGGCGCCCTGTTCAGCGACGCCGCGCACCGCGCGCTGGTGTGGCTGGGCTGGCTCACCGCCGCCACCGTCATCGGGTGGGTGATCGACACCGCGACGGCGCGCATCGGCTTCGGACTCGGTTTTGCCGTGCTCGACCACAGTCAGCACGACGTGGCGGACCGGTTGCCCGCGGTGCGGCTGGACTGGTTCACCGCCGGGCACACCGCGACGGCGCGGCAGGCGATCGCCGCCACCGGGCCGGAATTGGTCGGTCTCGTCGTCAACCTGCTGACGCCGCTGATCTCCGCCATCCTGCTGCCCGCGGCCATCGGGCTGGCCCTGCTGCCGATCTCGTGGCAGCTCGGGGTGGCCGCGCTGGGCGGTGTACCGCTGCTGCTGGGTGCCCTGTGGGCGTCGGCGCGGCTGGCGCGGCGCGCCGATGCCGCGGCCGACGACGCCAATAGCGCGCTCACCGAGCGGATCATCGAGTTCGCCCGCACTCAGCAGGCGTTGCGGGCCGCGCGGCGGGTGGAGCCCGCGCGCAGTCTGGTCGGCGACGCGCTGGCCGCGCAGCACGGCGCGACCATGCGGCTGCTCTCCATGCAGGTTCCCGGCCAGCTGCTGTTCAGCCTGGCCAGCCAGCTGTCGCTGATCCTGCTGGCCGGGGCGACGGCGACGCTGACGGTGAACAAGGCGGTCACGGTCCCCGAAGCCATCGCCTTGATCGTCGTGATCGTGCGCTACCTGGAGCCGTTCACCACGATCAGCGAACTGGCACCGGCGTTGGAGAGCACCCGCGCCACGCTCGACCGCATCCGCGCGGTCCTCACCGCACCGCAGATGAAGGCCGGGGCAGCCACCTTGCCCCACGCCGCGGCGGCGCCCCGCATCGAGTTCGACCACGTCGCGTTTTGCTATGACGGCGCGACCGTGCCGGTGCTCGACGGGGTGAGCTTCAGCTTGGCGCCGGGCAGCACGACGGCGATCGTCGGACCGTCCGGATCGGGCAAGAGCACCGTCCTGGCGCTGATCGCGGGGCTGCACGAACCCACTCGCGGCCGGGTCCTGATCGACGGCGTCGACGCGGCGAACCTGGACGGCGACGCGCGGCGGGCGGTGAGCAGCGTCGTATTCCAGCATCCGTACCTGTTCCACGGGTCGATCCGCGACAACGTGTTCGCGGGGGATCCCGACGCCGCCGAGGACCAGTTCACCCGGGCCGTGGCCCTCGCCCGTGTCGACGAACTCATCGGCCGACTGCCCGACGGCGCCGAGGCGATCGTCGGCGAGGCCGGCTCGGCCCTGTCCGGCGGCGAACGCCAACGGGTCAGCATCGCGCGGGCGCTGCTCAAACCGGCGTCGATCTTGTTGGTCGACGAAGCCACCAGCGCTCTGGACACCGAAAACGAGGCCGCGGTGGTCGACGCGCTGACGCTCGACCCGCGGTCGCGCACCCAGGTGATCGTCGCGCATCGGTTGGCCAGCATCAGGCACGCCGACCGCGTCCTGTTCCTCGACGACGGCCAGGTGATCGAGGACGGAACGGTCGGCGAATTGCTCGCGGCCGGTGGGCGTTTCGACGAGTTCTGGCGGCAGCAGCGCGAGGCCGCCGAATGGCGGATTCTCGCCGACTAGGTCACCACAGTCGACCGCGGCTCTTGCGGTATGCCTTACAGTTTGTCAGTCGGACGGAGCTGTCCGGGTACAGGAGGCGTGCTGTTCATGAGTGCTGTGGTGTCCATTCCGCGGTATCCCGGCGACGTGACCCCGGAATGGTTGTCGGCTGCGCTCAGTGGGCGTGGCACACCCGTCGAGGTCGCCGACGTGGACGTGGTCGCGATCGGCACCGGGCAGACCGGCGCGACCTACCGGGTGTCCGCCCGATACGCGACGGATCCCGGCGACCTCCCGCAAACGTTCGTCATCAAGCTGCCGGCCCAGGACGACACGGTGCGCGACCGGGTCGTCATTGGATATCGCAGCGAATGCGCGTTCTACTCGTCCGTGGCGGACCGGGTGCAGGTACCAACGCCGCGGTGCTTCTATTCCGAGATCACCGAGGATGCAATGGATTTTGCGTTGCTGCTTGCCGATCAGGCGCCGGCGGTGCAGGGCGATCAGCTCGCGGGGTGCGGTGAAACCGAAGCGCGCCTTGCGGTTACCGCTCTGGCCGGCCTGCACGCGCCCAGCTGGTGTGATCCGTTCTGGCTCGATTTCCCCGGCATCGCGTTCGGCAGGCCGGACGAAGCGGGCGCCGCCGGCATGGGTGAGGTGGCGAAGATGAGTGCCGACATCACGCTGGACAAGCTGGGTGATCGGATGAGCGCCGAAGATCGCGATACCTTCGGTGCGGCAATGGGTTTGGTCGCGCCGTGGCTGCTCTCGGAGTACGACCGGTTTGCCCTGCTGCACGGCGACTACCGCCTGGACAACCTGCTGTTCGATCCGGACCTAACCCGGGTCAGCGTGGTCGACTGGCAGACGTTGGGCGTCGGCCTGCCGGCCAGGGATCTCGCCTACTTCACCGCGACGAGCCTCAATTCGCGGCTGCGCGCGAGCCTCGAAGAGGAGCTGGTCGCCGACTACCACCGCGCCTTGACAGCATGCGGCGTCACGGGCTATGACCGCGAAACCTGTTGGTGCGATTACCGGCTCGGCGTGTTACAGGCACCGCTGATCTCGGCGCTGGGGTTCGCGTTCGCGGCCGCCACCGAGCGTGGCGACGACATGGTGCTCGCCATGCTCAGCCGCGGTTGTCGGGCGATCCGTGACCTGGGGACTCTGGAACTGATCGGCTGACCGACCGGCGAGCCGCTTCCTGGGCCAATCGCACGCGCGAGTCGAGGCCCAGCTTGGCGTACACGTGGGTGAGGGACCCCGTGGTGGATGTCCACCAACTCGGCCAGCGTTTGGTCGAGGTTGGCGATCGCCGCCGTCATCTCCGAGGGCTGGGAGTCCCACAATTGCGTCGAACCCTGGACGTCGGCGAGCAGTAGCGTGACGGTGCCGGTCGGCAGCGGCTCGTTCATCGGCGCGTCGCTCCAGTCCAGAGGCGGCAGTTCCGCCCGTGGCTCTATTTCGCTCATGTTAGCCAGCATGGGGTTACCGCATGCGGCAAAACATCGGCGTATGCGCGTAGATTCCGGCCGTCGAAGCTATCGGCTACGCGTGGCGATCGGCTGGGACCTCAGAGGTCGCCGGTGAAATCCGCGCTGAGCCAGCGGTCGGGGCGGATGGTGAAGAGCACTTCTTCCACCCCCTCCATGCTGCGGACGAACGCGCGGCCACCTTCCTCGCCCAGATAGCGGATGGCGATGGCCTCCTGCAAGTCGGCCGGAGCGGGCCGGGTGGTGTCGACAATGGTGCCCTCGACCACCACGTACTGGTAGGGCGGCTCTTCGCGCTGGACGACCACGGTCACCGCGCCGGCCCGCTCGATGAGCCGCGCCTTGCGACTGGCCGCCCCGGTCATGATCCGGATGTCCCCGCCTGGGGTGTAGTCGTACCAGATCGGGACGCTGGCCGGGGGACGGCCGTCGGTGGCCGCGACGGACAGCACGGCGACGTGCTTGTCGGCCAAAAAGTCCTGACGTTCGCTCTCGGTGAAGGCTTTCATGTGGCCTGCAAGCGCCCGATCCACGAAATCTATTCCCGCCGCCGATCAGTACTGTGTCGAGCCCTGATCGACCGGGATCCGGGCGGCGGTGACCTTGCGCGACTCGTCGCTGGCCAGCCAGCACACGGTATCGGCGATCTCCTCCGGCTCGGCGACCCAGTCCGGCAGGAACGGAGTGAGGACGTGCGACAGCTGGGGGTTGGTCTCCATGGTCTTACCCACCGCGGCGACCATGTCCCCCGTGCCCATCGGCGTGTTCACCGGACCGGGATGAACGCTGTTGACGCGGATCGAATGCTTGCCGAGCTCGGCGGCGAACGCCCGCGCCATCCCCGTGACGGCGTGCTTGCTGGCGGTGTAGTGGATCATGAACGGCTGCATCTTCATGCCGGCCGCGGAACTGATCAGGATGATGGAGCCGCCGCGACCCCCTTCGATGATCTTGTCCGCGCCGGCCATCACGGTGTTCCAGGTGCCGGTGACGTTGATGTCGATGACGTCGCGGAAGTTTTCCGGCGTGATGTCGTTCCAGGCCTGCGGAGCAGCGACGCCGGCGTTGGCGACGATGATGTCCAACCTTCCGAGCGCGGCGACGCCGTCGTCGACGGCCTTGCGAAGCCCCTCGAAGTCGCGGGTGTCCACGACCGAGGCGATGATCCGTCGGTTCGTTTCCTCAACCAGGCGAACGGTCTCATTCAGGTCGTCGGGAGTCGCCGGGTCGTAGGGGACGCAGGACGGAAGCTTGCCGGCGATGTCGACGGCGATGATGTCGGCGCCCTCCCGCGCCAGGCGAACCGCGTGCGCCCGGCCCTGGCCGCGCGCCGCTCCGGTGATGAATGCCACTCTGCCCGCAAGCTTGCCTGCCATTAACGCTCCTTCGTTGTGGTGGCGCGCTGCGCCGCTTTGACGAGGTTGGACCCGATGATCAAGCGCTGAATCTCGCTGGTGCCCTCATACAGTCGTAGCAGCCGCACATCGCGGTAGATGCGCTCGACCGGGACACCATGCATGTAGCCGCTGCCGCCGTGCACCTGCACCGCGAGATCGGCGACGTTGCCGGCCATTTCGGTGCAGAACAGCTTGGCCGCCGACGGCGCGACCCTGCGGTCTTCGCCGGTGACCCAGAGCCGTGCGGCGTCGCGGACCAGCGCGCGGCCGGCCAGCACCCCGGTCTGCTGGTCGGCGATCATCGCCTGGACCAACTGGAAGTTCCCGATCGGGGTGCCGCCCTGTGTCGCGGTGGCGGCATAGGAGACCGACTCGTCCAGCGCGCGTTGGGCGGCGCCCACCGCGAGGGCCGCGATGTGGACCCGGCCCCGGGCCAACGAGGTCATCGCCGCTCGGTAACCGAGGTCCTCGCTGCCGCCGATCAGCGCGCCGCCCTCGACGCGGACGTCGTCGAAGCTGACGTCGGCGGTCCAGGCGCCCTCCTGGCCCATCTTGGCGTCTTTGGCGCCCACTTCGACCCCCGGCGCCTCGGCGGGAACCAGGAACACGGCGATCCCGGGACCCTGGTCGTCGGCAGGCCGGGTGCGCGCGAACACCACGAACAGATCGGCGACGGGCGCGTTGGTGATGAAGCGTTTCTGCCCGGAGATCACCCAATCACCTTCGTCGCGAACGGCTTTGGTTCGCAGGCCGGCGGGGTTCGATCCGGCGCCGGGCTCGGTCAGTGCGAAGGAGGCGACGACGTCGCCGGACGCCATCGGCTCCAGCCAGCGGGCCTTCTGGTCGTCGGTGCCGAAGCCGACCAGCACCTGTCCGGCGATGCCGTTGTTGGTGCCGAACATTGATCGCAGTGCCAACGAGGTGTAGCCCAATTCCATTGCCAGCTCGACATCTTGCATCAGGTTCAGGCCGAGGCCGCCCCACTGCTGCGGAACCGCGTACCCGAAAAGTCCCATCTTCTTGGCCTGGTCGCGCAGGTCGTCCGGGACGCGATCCTCGGTCAGGATCTCCTGTTCGCGCGGGACGACGGCGGTGCGTACGAATTGCCTTGTCTGAGCAATGATCTCACGGAAATCGTCCTCCGATACTTCCGCGGATTCTGCGGTGGCCATTGGCTCCACGCTCCTCTCCTGGTCGGGGAGACCCCGGTTCAGAGCAGGATCCTATATCAAATATGATATTTGGTCTGGAGGGTGTCCGGTGGTGAACAACAGTGAAGGATGTGTGACCCAGGTGGCGTTGTTGGCAGGTCAGACCGCGGTAATCACGGGCGGAGCGCAAGGGCTGGGGCTGGCCATCGCGGAGCGCTTCGTCGCCGAGGGCGCGCGGGTCGTGCTCGGCGATGTCAATCTCGAGGAAACCCAAGTCGTGGCGAAGCAGTTGGGTGGCGACGACGTCGCGGTCGCGGTCCGATGCGATGTCACGCAGGCGTCCGACGTCGAGACCCTCATCCAGACCGCGGTCGAGCGTTTCGGCCGCCTGGACATCATGGTCAACAACGCGGGCATCACCCGTGACGCGACGATGCGCAAGATGACCGAGGAGCAGTTCGATCAGGTGATCGCCGTGCATCTGAAGGGCACCTGGAACGGCACCCGGTTGGCGGCCGCGGTCATGCGGGAAAACAAGCGGGGCGTGATCATCAACATGTCCTCGGTGTCGGGCAAGGTCGGCATGGTCGGGCAGACCAATTACTCGGCGGCCAAGGCCGGCATCGTCGGCATGACCAAGGCGGCCGCCAAGGAGCTGGCCCACCTGGGCGTCCGGGTGAACGCGATCGCCCCGGGTTTGATCCGCTCCGCCATGACGGAGGCTATGCCCCAGCGCATTTGGGATTCGAAGGTTGCCGAGGTGCCGATGGGCCGGGCCGGTGAGCCCAGCGAAGTCGCCAGCGTGGCGCTGTTCCTGGCCTCCGACCTGTCCTCGTACATGACCGGGACCGTCATGGAAATCACCGGCGGCCGGCACCTATGAGCGGAATGCGCGAGACCGTCATTTGTGAACCCGTACGGACCCCGATCGGCCGCTACGGCGGGATGTTCAAGTCGCTGACCGCCGTCGACCTGGGGGTCGCCGCCCTGAAGGGCCTCCTCGAACGGACCGGTCTCTCGCCCGACGCGGTGCAGGACGTCATCCTCGGCCACTGCTACCCCAGCAGTGAGGCGCCGGCGATCGGGCGGGTGGTGGCGCTGGATGCCGGGCTGCCCGTGACGGTTCCCGGGATGCAAGTCGACCGCCGGTGCGGGTCGGGCCTGCAGGCGGTGATCCAGGCGTGCCTGCAAGTGGGCAACGGCGATCACGACCTGGTCGTTGCCGGCGGCTGCGAGAGCATGAGCAACGTCGCGTTTTATTCGACCGACATGCGGTGGGGTGGCGCGCGAAGCGGCGTCCGGGTGCACGACGGGCTGGCGCGGGGCCGCTCCACCGCCGGTGGTCGTCACCACCCGGTGCCCGGCGGCATGCTGGAGACGGCCGAGAATCTGCGCCGCCAGTACGGCATTTCACGCCTGGAGCAAGACGAGCTCGCCGTGCGGTCGCACCAGCGTGCGGTGGCCGCGCAGAAGGACGGCATCTTGGCCGAGGAGATCATCGGTGTTGCGGTGCGCACCCGCCAGGGCGACGAGCTGATCGACACCGACGAGCATCCGCGCGCCGACACGTCGGTCGAGTCGTTGGGCAAGCTCAAACCCGCGCTGGCGAGCGAGGATTCGGAGGCGACGGTCACCGCCGGCAATGCCAGCGGGCAGAACGACGCGGCGTCGATGTGCGTGGTGACCACACCGGAGAGGGCCGCCGAGTACGGTCTGACCCCGTTGGTCCGCCTGGTGTCGTGGGGACTGGCGGGGGTGGCGCCCCACATCATGGGCATCGGGCCGGTGCCGGCGACCGAGGTGGCACTCGCCAAGGCCGGCCTGCGGCTGTCCGACATCGACCTCATCGAACTCAACGAAGCCTTCGCCGCGCAAGCGCTTGCGGTGATGCGGGAGTGGGATTTCGGCGCCGCTGATCACGGGCGGACGAACGTGCACGGTTCGGGCATCTCCCTGGGTCACCCGGTCGGTGCGACGGGTGGGCGGATGCTGGCCACCCTGGCGCGCGAGCTCACTCGCCGCGAGGCCCGCTACGGGTTGGAGACCATGTGCATCGGTGGCGGCCAGGGCCTGGCCGCGGTGTTCGAGCGGGTCGCGCCGGCGTGACCGCGCCCCTGAGCGGCCTCACCGTCGTCGAGGTGTCCAGCTTCGTCGCCGCCCCGCTGTGCGGCATGACGCTCGGTCAGCTTGGCGCGGAGGTGATTCGGATCGATCCGATCGGTGGCGCGTCCGACGTCCAGCGGTGGCCGCTGGCTGCAGACGGCACATCGATCTACTGGACCGGACTGAACAAGGGAAAGCGTTCGGCCACCATCGATTTGCGCGCCCCGGAAGGGCAGGAGCTGGTGCAGCGGCTCATCGTCGAAGGGGACGGCGTGGTGGTGACCAACGCCGCGGGTCTGTCCTGGCTCAGCCACGAGGTACTGACGGGCATGCGTCCCGACGTCATCCACGTGCAACTGCTCGGGCGTGGCGATGGCTCCACCGGAGTGGATTACACGGTCAACGCCGGGATTGGATTCCCGCTCGTCACCGGTCCCGCCGGGCACGCCGGTCCGATCAATCACGTGTTGCCGGCGTGGGACGTGTGCTGCGGCCTGTACGCCGCGCTGGCCGTCGTCACCGCCGTGCGCACCCGGGATGCGTCCGGGGCGGGCGCGCGGATCAGCCTAGCCCTGGAGGATGTCGCGCTGGCCACCGCCGGAAACCTGGGACTGCTGACCGAGCCGCAAGTCAATGGGACACAACGCGAACGGCTGGGCAACGCCATCTACGGCCAATACGGGCAGGACTTCGTCGGCCGCGATGGCATCGGGTTCATGGTTGTGACCTTGACCCGCAGGCACTTTCGCGACCTGGTCGACGTGACGGGCACCGGCGCCGCGGTGTCGGCGCTCGCCGGGGCGCTGGGTGTCGACTTCGGTTCCGAGGGAGACCGCTACCGGTACCGCGACGCGCTGTCCGGCCTGTTCGCCACGTGGTTCGCCGACCACACCGCCGAGGAGATCACCGCCGCGCTGTCGGACACCACGGTGCTGTTCGAGCGGTACCGCACCTTCGCGGAGGTCGCGGCGGGCCAGAAGGTGACCGCGAACCCGCTGTTTTCCCGGTTGCATCAGGCAGGCCTGGGGGACTACTTCGCCCCCGGGCTCCCAGTCGCGTTCGACGGTACCCACCCCGCCGGCGCGGCCGCGCCCGCCCTGGGGCAAGACACCGCCGACGTCCTCGAGCGGCGCCTGGGACTGACGACCGCCGACATCGAACGCCTGACGAAGGCGAAGACAATCGCTTGCTGAGCAAGCCGAAACCGAAAGACAGCACATGACCAAACTCGCCCAAACCCTCGGGCTGACCGAATTCCAGACCGAAATCATCGCCGCCGTACGGCAATTCGTCGAGAAGGATGTCATCCCCCACGCCACGGAGCTCGAGCGCGGCGACACCTACCCGCAGGACATCGTCGACCGGATGCGCGACATGGGCCTCTTCGGGCTGATGATTCCCCAGGAGTACGGCGGCCTGGGGGAGTCGCTGCTGACGTACGCGCTGTGCGTCGAAGAGCTGGCGCGCGGCTGGATGAGCGTGTCGGGGGTGCTCAACACCCACTTCATCGTGGCCTACATGCTGCGCCAGCACGGCACCGATGCGCAAAAGCAGCGGTTCCTGCCGCGGATGGCCACCGGCGAGTCGCGCGGCGCCTTTTCGATGTCGGAGCCGGAACTGGGCTCCGACGTCGCCGCGATCCGCACACGGGCCCAGCGCAACCCGGACGGCAACTACACCATCAACGGACAGAAGATGTGGCTGACCAACGGCGGGAGCTCGACGCTGATCGCGGTGCTGGTCCGCACCGACGAAGGCGCCGACAAGCCGCACCGGAACCTGACCGCTTTCCTGGTCGAGAAGCCGACGGGCTTCGGTGAAGTCGTGCCCGGCCTGGTCATCCCCGGCAAGATCGACAAGCTGGGCTACAAGGGCATCGACACCACCGAACTCATCTTCGACGGCTACCAGGCGAGCGCCGACGACGTTTTGGGCGGGACCCCCGGCCAGGGCTTCTTCCAGATGATGGACGGCATCGAAGTCGGCAGGGTCAACGTGTCGGCCCGAGCGTGCGGTGTCGGTATTCGCGCCTTCGAGCTCGCGGTCCGCTACGCCCAGCAGCGCCATACCTTTGGCAAGCCCATCGCCGAGCACCAGGCCATCGCGTTCCAGCTGGCCGAAATGGCCACCAAAATCGAAGCGGCACATCTGATGATGGTCAACGCCGCCCGGCTGAAGGATTCGGGGGAGCGCAACGATGTCGCCGCCGGGATGGCGAAGTATCTCGCCAGCGAATACTGCACCGAAGTCACCCAGCAGAGCTTCCGAATCCATGGCGGCTACGGCTATTCCAAGGAATACGAGATCGAGCGGCTGATGCGCGACGCGCCGTTCCTGCTCATCGGCGAGGGAACCAGCGAAATCCAGAAGTCCATCATCAGCAAGCGGCTGCTCGCCGAGTACCAGGTGTAGCGATGACTGTTCCGGATTTCGCCGCGCGACCGCAACTTTCCGACGATGTCGCGCGCCTCATCCGTCAGCGGATCTTCGATGGCATCTACGTCGCGGGCTCCTACGTCCGACTGGACCAACTGGCCGCCGAGTTGGGAATCAGCGTGACACCGGTGCGGGAAGCGCTCTTCGCCCTGCGCGCGGAAGGCTTGATCGCCCAACAGCCCCGCCGCGGTTTCGTGGTGTTGCCGGTGACCGGACGCGACGTCACCGACGTCGCGAACGTGCAGGGCTACGTCGGTGGCGAACTCGCGGCGCGGGCCGCCATCAATATCACCGACGACCAACTGCGCGAACTCAAAGAGATCCAGGCAGAACTCGAATGCGCCTACGCCGGCGATGACGACGAGCGGACAGTGCGTCTCAACCACGAGTTCCACCGGGCCATCAACGTTGCCGCGGACTCGCCGAAACTCGCCCAGCTGATGTCTCAGATCACCCGCTACGCACCGGAATCGGTTTTTCCCGCCATCGAAGGCTGGCCGGAACAGTCGATGAGGGACCATCGCCGGATCTTGTCCGCGCTGAAGAAGCGCGACGAGGAACTCGCCCGCGCGGCGATGTCGCATCATCTCGCCGCGGGCGCCGTTCCGTTGATCGATCACCTCACCGCCCGTGGCGTGGTTGTCGATGAGAGCCGGCCCCCGGGCCGCTGAGCTGGACCGTCTATTGTTGCCCGCGCCCGAATCGGCCTAGGCTGCCAATGGGGTGGGCAACGAATAGGGAGAGAAAATGTCCCCAACGCTTCGCGCATCGGCCGCCTTCGTTGTCTGTGTCGCGGCGATCGCCCTAGCGCCGCCGGCGATCGCCGACGTGCTCGACCCGATCCCCGGCAACGGCGTTTTTGTCGTGGGGCCTGACATCGCCCCGGGTCTCTACCACACGGGTGGGTCGGGGTCGGCCTTTGGCGTGTGGATTAACAACGTGCCGACCCAGGACTCGATGTGCTCGTGGTTCACCTACAGCACGCCCGATGCGAACAAGGACCATGTGCTGCAAACGAATACCTCGATCGGTCCGATGTACGCGAACATCAACACCTCGGTCAAGGCCTTCGAGTCGCAGAACTGTCAACCCTGGACGCGGGTTTCTTAAGGCTGATTCGCATCGCTCAGCATCGCCCGCAGCCGAGGAACGTCGACCTTGCCGGTGCCGCCGCGCGGGATGTCGTCGTCGGATTTCAGCAGCAGCAATACGGTCGGTACTTTGAAGGAGCTCAACAGGTTTCGCGCCGACTCACGTAGCCGCTCGGCGGTGAGCGCGCGGTCGGTGCACACCACGGCCGCGCCGACCCGTTGTCCCGCCGGTGTGGGCACGTTGGTGACGAATGCGCTCCGGACGCCGTCGAGCGTGCGCAGCACCCGCTCGACCTCGCCGGGATAGACGGTGGCGCCGCTGACCTTGAACATGTCGTCGCAGCGTCCGTGGTAGAACAGGAAACCCTCCTCGTCGAGGCGGCCCAGGTCGCCGGTGGGGTAGAAGCCGTCGACGGTGAACAGGTCCTCTCGGCTGCGACGGCAGTTGCCGCGCAGTGTATGCGGTCCGCGAATCTGGATCACACCCACGGCGCCGGCCGGGACGGGTTCGCCGCTGTCGGGATTGACGATGCGAACTTCCATGCCGGCGAACGGCTTTCCACAGCTGCCCCACGCGGTCTCGGGCATGTCGGTGTCGGCGGGATAGCCGCAGTACGGACCGAACGCCTCGGTCATGCCGAACAACGTGGCCCGCGCCCCGGGCTGAGCCCGCTGCTCGGACGGGAGCAGGGCCTGCAGGCTCGCAGGCCGTAGGGAAGAGAGGTCGGCGCCGACCGTGGCGGCGTGCCGCGCCAGCGTCTCGGCTTGGTCCGGCCAGCCGCGAAACAGCGTCACCCGCTCGGCTTCCAGCAGCCGCAGCGTCGTCTCCGGCCGGGGTATCTCCTCGGTCACCAGGGTGGCGCCGGCCAACAGCGTGGACAGGATTCCGCTGCCGAAGCCGCCCACCCAGAAGAACGGCATCGGTAGGTACAGCCGGGTGTCGGCCGTGATGCATCGCGCGTCCAGGCCCGCCTGCACCGCGCCCAACGCGTTGCCATGGGAGTGGATGACCCCCTTGGGGGTTCCGCTGCTGCCCGAGGTGAACATGACGACCAGCGGGTCGGCGGGGGTGACCGTTTCGGCCAGCGCGTCGACGATCCGGCGGGCCGGGTCACCGGCGGTGGCTCGCGCCAGCCGGTCGGCCGGCCAAACGTGGCGCAGGGCGGGAAGGTCGAGCGGCGGCACGGATTGCAGGTCATCCAGGTAGCGGTGACCGCGGAACTCCTCGACGCTCACCAGGAATTGGACGGACGCGGCCCGCAGCTGCGCCACCAGTTCGCCGGCCCGCAGCAGGGTACTCAACGGAACCAGCACGGCGCCAATGCGAGCCAGCGCGATCGCCACCTGCACCCAGCGGGCGCTGTTGGGCATGATCAGCCCGAAGCGGGTACCCTTGCCGACGCCGGCTTCGACAAAGACCGCGGCGAGATCTCTTGTGGTGGTGTCGAGTTCGCGATAACTGATTCGGTCCGTCGGGTCGATCACCATCGGCTTGGCGCCGTGCTGCGCGGCCCGAGAACGAACCAGTTCGTCGACAGTGCGGTCAGGCATCGAACAGCTTCCTCAGTCGCTGCAGGTCGACCTTTCCGCTGGACAGCAGCGGTATCTCGGCGGGGGGCACGGCGAGGAACCGCTTGGGGACCTTGTACGCCGACAACGTCTCCCTGAGCCGCTCGCGCAACCCCGCCTCGTCGAACGCGCCGTGGTCGTCGGGCGCCACCACGACCGCCGCCACCAGCTCCCCGCGCCCGGCGTCCGGAATGCCGACGACGTGGGCGACCATGCCGCTGGCCTTGGCGATGGCCCTCTCAACCTCGGCCGCCGAGACGTTGGCCCCCGCCGTTTTGATCATCGTGCTGAGCCGGCCGGCGTAGTAGAAGAAGCCATCGCCGTCGACGCGCACTAAATCGCCGGTGTGGAACCAGCCGTCGGCGTCGAAGCACTCCTCGCGGCTGCGCTTGTAATACCCCTGCATCACATACGGCCCGCGGATGCACAACTCGCCGACGCCCGACGCGTCCCGGTCCACAACCATGGTGTCGAATCCCGGCGCCGGCCTGCCGAAGGATCCGCGGCGGCTTTCGGGTTGGTCGGACTCGTCGCCGCTGATCAACACGACGCTGCCGGCCTCGGTCAGCCCCAGCATGTTGTGCCGCAGCTCCGGGTCGGCCGGTCGCGCGCCGGGCGCCATGATCGGGTACAGGTTGCCCCGACGCATCGACGACAGGTCGCGCCCGGGAAAGCTCGGGTGATCCGCCAGGTGAGCGATGCCGGCGGCGAAACCGTTGGTGATGGTGGGCTTTTCGCTTTCCAGCAGGTCCAGCGTCTGACCCGCGTCGGTGGCGATGGAGCACACCAGTGTCGATCCGGCGACCAAAGTGGCGAGCAGGCCGAACGCGAAACCGCCGATCCAGAAGAATGGTGAATTGCAGAACAGCTTGTCGGATGCGGTCAGGCCGCGGATCTCGTTGAGGTTGCGCTGATGTGCGAGCAGGCCGGCGTGCGTGTGCACCACACCCTTCGGGGTGCTGGTGGAGCCCGACGTGTACACGATGGCAAGCGGGTCACAGCCGTCGACGTCGTCCTCCATCGCCGCCAGCAGGGCGGGGTCGACGTTCGGCGCGAGCCGGCACGCCCGTTCGGAATCGACGATGACGTAGCGCAATTGCGGCGTTGCGGTGACGAACACCCGGTCGTCGCTGTCCAGCTCGGCATGCGACAGCACCTCGGCCAGTCGCCGCACGTAGTCGTGGGAGCGGAACGACGGCGTGGCCAACAGGATTTCGGTGTCGCTGTCGACCAGCTGCTCGCGCATCTCGCGGGCGGTGGCGAACGTGGAGAACGGGATCACCACCGCGCCGATCCGTGCCGCCGCGAGCATCCCGACGACGAAGCCGGCGCCGTTGGGGTAGAGCAGCCCCACATGGGTGCCCTTGCCCACCCCGCGAGCGATCAGTCCGCGGGCCAGCTCCGCCGAGCGCCGGTCCGCCTCGGCGTAGCCGATGTGGTCGTCGTCGCAGACCAGCAGCGGGTGGTCGCCGCGCGAACGGGCTTGGCGCCGCAGGGTTTCCGCGACGGTGGGCGGGTCACCGGGCATGGTCGCGCTGGGCGGCGGAGCCGCCGAAAAAGAGCCTGACCGCCGCGAGATCGGGTTTGCCCGACGGTGTCCGGGGGATGGCGTCGACGATCGCGATCTCGGTCGGGATTTCGTACCGGGCCAGTCGGGTTCGCAGGTAGTCCACCAGCGTGTCGACATCCGCCGACGCGGCCTCGCGCAGCTGCACCATCGCGGCGGGCGTCTCGCCGAGGCGTTGATCGGGCCGCCCGACCACGGCCGCGCCCGCCACCGCGGGGTGGCTCTCCAGGGCGGTGCGCACGTCGTCGGGCATGACCTTGAACCCACCGCGGATGATCGCCTGGTCGGCCCGCCCGACGATCCAGACGAAGCCGTCCGCGTCGATGCGCGCCAGATCCGTGGTCCGCATCCATTGCGCGGACGGGCCGAGCTGCCCCGGCTTGACTTCGAGCAGACCGACCCGGTCGGGTCCGAGCGGCGTGCCGTCGTCGGCAACCACCCGCAGCTGCGTACCGGGGTTGGCGCGGCCGACACTACCGCGTTTGGCTTGCCAGTACTCCCGGTGGTCGGCGAGTGTCCAGCCGGCGACGCCGCCGCCGAATTCCGTTGCGGCATAGGAGGGCAGCACCGGAATGCCGTACTTGTCGGTGAAGGCGTCGGCATCGTCGGCCGAAAGCGGGGCCGTGCCGCACGTGACGGCGCGGATGCTTTCCAGGTCGGCCCTCGGCACGCCGGAGTGCAGCACCGTCCGCAGGGCCGCGGGCACCAGCGACACCGTGCGCGGCCGGTGCCTGCGCACCGCGTCCGCCCACGCGTTCAGCTCGAATCGCTCGAGGAGCGCGAATGGTCTTGCCTCGGCGATGCATTGCAGGACGCGGAACACGCCGCCGATGTGCACCAGTGGCGAGTTGACGATCGCGACGCCGCGCCTCAGCTCGGTGGGTGCCGCTGCGGCGCCGGGGTCGGGACCCATGACGCTGCGCGCCAGCATGTCGTAGCTCAGGTCGATCCGTTTGGGCGGACCGGTCGTTCCGCTGGTCAGCATCCGCACCGCCACGCCGGGCTGCGCGGTGGATCCCTCGCTTTGGCGGGCCGGGCCACCGTTCGGAGAAGCCGAAATCGTCAGCGTCGCAGTCCCCGCTGGGACCAGCGCGGCCAGATCGTCGGCCTCGCCGATGATCAGCGGCAGCCGCAGCGCGGCGATATCGGCCCGGGTGCGCTCGTCGCCGCGGGCGGGGTTGATGGTGACGACGGTTCCGCCGCCCAGCAGCACCCCGAGGAAGGCCGCCACCTGGCCGGGCCGGTTGCGCAGCAGCATCCCCGCTTCGGCGCCGGCGGTAAGGGCAGCGATGCGGGCCGCCGCGGCACTGAGCCGGGCCCAGGAGATCCATTGGCCGTCATACTCGATGGCGGGCGCTCCCGGCTGCAGTTCGAGGACATCAGCGATGCGTTGACTGAGCGGGTGCGCAGGCATCAGCGGGTCTTCGGAGTGCGTGCGGCGCCTTGGCCGCCCGAATTCCTCTGGGCGGACAGTTCCGCCGTGCCGAGCGGATTGCCAAGCCGCGTATAGATCAGCCCCTGCTCCATGGCCGCGCGGTAAGGCTTGTCGAGTGACTCCCAAATCGCCTTCACGGTGCCCTGAGTCGCGGTCGGTGGCTTCGCGGCGATCGTCGCGGCAATCTCGTGCGCGCGGTCCCAGAGCTGCTCGGCGGGGACCACCTCCGACACCAGTCCGATCCGTAGCGCGGTGTCGGCGCCCACGCGCTCATCGTTGCCCATCAGGGCGATGCGCAACGTCTCGCCTAAGCCGATGCGCCGCATCAGGCCGATCGGCTCCAAGGCACAGACCAGGCCGGCCGACACGTGCGAGTCGAAGAACGTGGCGTCCTCCGAGCAGATGACCACGTCGGATTCGTTGATGAAGTAGAACCCGCCCGCGGTGCACATGCCCCGGACGGCGCACACGACCGGCTTCCACATCTTCTGCCACTTGGGGCTGAGCGCCTCGCCGGGATCCTCGTGGTTCCAGATGTTTTCGGGCTGCCCGTAGGGCGTTTTGACGTCCAGTCCGGCGCTGAAGGCGCGATCGCCGGCCGCCCGCAAGACCACCGCGTTGACCGAATCGTCGAGTTTGACCATGCGCCAGGCGCGGGCCATCTCCTCACACATGGTGCGGTTGAAGGCGTTCAGCCGGCCGGGCCTGTTCAGCGTGATGGTCGCGACCCGGTCGGTCTCGTCGACCTCGAGCAGGATGGTTTCGAACGTCATCGACATCGCCAATCCGGTGCCCGCTTTTCGACGAAGGCCTGGGGGCCCTCCAGCGCGTCCTCGGTCCGCAACACGCGCTCGCGGAACGCTTCGGCGAGCATCTCGGCTTCGTGCAACGGCAGATCGAGGCCCTTCAGGATCGCCAGTCGGGTTCCCCGGACGGCCAGTGGCGCGTTGGAGTTGACGATGCAGGCGATTTCGTGGGCGCGTTCGAGAAGCCTTTCGTGTTCCACGATTTCGCTGATCAATCCCAGCTCGAAGGCCCGCTCCACACTCATCCGCTCGTGCTTGCCCATCAACGCCATCCGCAGGGCGATCGATCGGGGGAGCACCCTGGCCAGCCGCACCAGTTCCCGTCCGGCCACCAGGCCGATGCTGACATGGGGGTCGAAGAACGACGCGCGGTCGGATGCGATGACGATGTCCGACGTGGTCACCCAGTCGAGGCCCGCGCCGCAACACAAGCCGTTGACCGCGGTCAGCACCGGCTTGGCCATCTGGCGGAACGGGGGTGTGCCTTCTTGGGGAGCCTCCCACTGTTCGTATGTCGACAGATACGGCCGCTCGTAGATGACCTTGCCGTCGCCGGGAATGGCCTTGACGTCGGCGCCCGTGCAAAACGCGCGACCGGTGCCGGTGACCACGAGCAGCCATACCTTGTCGTCGTTTTCGGCCTCGTCGTAGGCGGCCCGCAGTTCGGTGATCATGTGCGGGCTGAGCGCGTTGAGGGCGTCCGGACGGTTCAGCGTGATGGTGGCGGTATGCCCATCGACGTCGTAGTCGATGGTGTCGAACGACTCAGTAGGCATCGTGCTCCCTCATCGGCCGTGAAATTTCGGCGCACGTCGCTGCCGGAACGCTTCCAGGCCCTCTTTGAAATCAGCCGTCCGGCAAGACAGTTCGAGATTGAACAGTTCCTGGGTCATGGATTGGCTCAGCGTCGTGTGCTGACCGAAACTCAGGGCCTGCTTGGTCAGTCCGATCGCCGCCGTCGGCCCGGAGGCCAACCGCTCGAGCAACTCCTCGGCGGCGTCGTCGAGCTCCGCGGGGCCCACCGCTTGGTGGATGAGTCCCCAGTCGGCCGCATCTCCCGCGCTGACCTTCTCGCCCAGCAGCAGCATGCGCCGGGCCCGTGCCAAGCCCACCAGCCGGGGCAGCAGCCAGGTCGCGCCCGAATCGGCGCTGAAGCCCCGGTCGACGAAGGGCTCCCAGAACACCGCGTCGGTCGCGGCGACGGTGAAGTCGGCTGCCAGCGCGAGGTTGCAGCCGAAGCCCGCGGCCCATCCCCGCACGCTGCAGAGCACCGGCAGCTGGATGCTCGTGACGAGCTCGATCACTCGGTGAGCGGCGTGGGGAATCCGACGTACCAGATCGCCGGTGCGGGGGCGCTGCCGGTCATTGGCGGCGACCCAGTCCACACCGGCGCAGAAGTCGTCGCCGCCCCGGATGTGGACGGCGCGCAACGAATCGTCGGAGGCGGCATCGGTCAACGTGTCGACCAAGACCCCAACCATATTCTGGCTCAACGAGTTACGGCTGGACGGGCGATCGAGCGTTACCCGCAACAGGGCGCCATCTCGGCGCACTGTCACCGAACCGTCGGCACCGGCCGCGTCGGCCTCCTGACTCACCGTCGAATCCGGCCTTTCTGCCGATACGGTTACCCATACAGTAGGCAATACGATTGATACGCTGTATAAGTTAGCAGGGTACGCTGCCGCCGGAAATAGCCGGGCCGGAACCCAAGCGAAAAGAGAGAAGCATGGCCTTGCAGGAGGGGCGAGAGGAGGGGCGGGCCGCATCCGAGTCGACGCGCTCCGGCGACGTCAGATTCGGCGAGCGGCCCCTCGCCCAGACCGTTGCGGCCGCCGGGGCCATGCGGCGCCTGAGCTCACTGCTGCTCGCACTCGAACATCCCCATCCCACGGTCGACACCATGGTGGAGAAGTTCGCGGAGTGGGAGCGCGAGCTGGCCACGATGGCCCCGGCGGACAACGCGCCGCGAATCGGCCACCTCCCCGACGATCCGCGGCGCGTCTATCTCAACCACGCGACCGACATCGGCGCCTACAATCCGTGTTTTCCGGAGTATCGATTCGATCACCTCGATGCCGATCAGGCCACCGGGCGAGTCAACTTCCCGTTGCTCTACGAGGGGCCGCCGGGATTGGTGCACGGCGGCTTCCTGGGGGTCTTCTTCGACTGCGTCATCCAGCACCACAATTGCGTCACCGGTTTTTCCGGCAAGACGCGGTCGCTACTCGTGACGTTCCGCCGACCGACGCCCCTGTTGACCGAGCTGCGGTTCGACATCGCTCGCTCCCAGATCGAACGCGGCATCGCATCGACGGCGCGGCTGCTGCTCGACGACGAAGTGCTCTGCACCGGCGAGGTGAACACGTTGGCGTCACCGCCGGAAAAGCTCGCCGGGTTCCAATTCGGCAGGCGGCGAAAGGAGTCCGATACATGACTGCCCCGAACGCCCCGGACGATCGCGTGCTGTTCGAGGTCGACCGCGACCGCCGCATCGCGACGATCACGCTGAACAATCCGGCGCAACGCAACTCCTACGACGCCGCCATGCGCGAGGCGGTCGCCCGCTGTCTGGACCGGGTGGCCGAAGACGACGACCTGACGGTGGTACTGCTGCGCGGTGCCGGTGGCGTCTTCTCCACCGGGGCGGACATGAACAACGCCTACGGCTGGTACGGCGAGCAGTCCAAGGCGTCCGACGACGCGGCGGCCAAGCGCCGCCCCAGCCAGCGCCGGCGACTCACCGTGGACCGCAAGTCTTTTGCCTTCTACCACAACTTCATGGGCTTCCCCAAGGTCACGGTGGGGGAGATCGCCGGCTATGCGCTCGGTGGCGGCTTCGAGATGGCTCTGATGACCGACATCTCCGTGATAGCGCGCGACACGAAGGTCGGCATGCCGGCGACCCGCTTCCTCGGCCCCGCGCTCGGCAGCCTGCACATGTTCTTCCACCGGCTGGGGCCGGTGCTGGCCCGGCGCCTGCTGCTGACCGGCGACGTCATCGAGGCCGGCGACCTCGAACACCTCGGAATCTTCACCGACACATGCGATTCCGCCGCTGTCTCGGCGCGGGCGCGGTATTGGGCCGAGAAGGCGGCGAAAATGCCCGCCGACGGAGTGGTCATCGCCAAGGAAGCGTTCCGCCTCGTCGAACAGAGTCAGGCATACCAGGGCGAGGAAGTCGCCAGCTATCTCTTCCACGCCTTCGGTACCAACCTGCAGTTCGGGCCGGGCGAGTTCAACTTCGTCAAGACCCGCGCTCAGCACGGGACCAGGGAGGCCTTCCGGCTCCGCGATGAATACTTCGACGTACCGGAACCCGAAGCGTAATAATCTGATTCGAGCGTCGGGCTAGCGCGCGGCCGGGGCCTTGGTGCGTGCCCGCGACGCGGGCGATTTGACCGCCTTGCGTTGCCGTGACGGCGCGGCCTTGCCGCCTTTCGATGCCTTGCCCTCCTCGATCAACCGGCTGGCGTGATCGAGGATGCAGCCGAGGCCGTACTCGAAGTTGGTTTCGTCGGGGGCGCCGATCCGGTGACCGATCCGGCTCACCCGAGCGAGGAGGGGGGTCTTCTCGGGATCGATGGCGACGGCGTCCTCGATGGCACGCGCACCCTCGTCGGAGGATTGGTTCTTCTCGTACAGCCGCTGCAGCACCACCGAGCCGCGGACGTGCACCGAAACCGCCGAGTAGGTGTCGAAGGCATCCTCCGGCGACAGGCCGGCCTCGACCAGATTGGCGATCGCCTTCTCCATCTCCTCGGCGCCCAACCGCGCCGCTTTCGGGCTGAGCGCGGCGCGAATCAGAATCAGGTCGCACAGAATTGGGTTGCCCATGAACGTCTTACGCATCAGGCGCGCATGGTTGCGCAACGTCTCGCGCCAGTCGCTGGCCTCGACGTAGGGGGTGGCGAACACGTATTTGCCCAATGCGCGGTCGGTCATCGCGTTGAGCAGGTCGTCCTTCTTGCGGAAGTACCAGTAGATGCTGGTGACGCCGACCCCGAGATGTTTGCCCAGCAGCGGCATGCTCAAGTTGTCAATCGATACTTGCTCCGCGAGTTCGAATGCGCCACTGATGATGTCGTCGGGGTTGATGGATCCGCGTTCGCGTCGTTGACGTTTGTCGGCGGTAGCCTGCTTGGCCACTACGGGCACCTCCATCACGATGTATCCTGTGTATGCGGTCGGAGAGCCGTGCCGACTCACCTGCGCATACGTGGGGCGTGTCGCCGCTCGACGATGACCGTCAACCCGGCTTCCGTGCGCTTTTCCATCTGCTACTGTAATACCTATCGTAGGCTTTTTGGTAACGAAGGCTGGACGGGTGAAGATGACCGCGGAAAAGCCATTGAACGAGTCACCCGATGAGCCACGGGAATTGCCATGGATTTAGGCCTGGCGAACGCAGCAACGGTGGTAGTCGGCGGTAGCCGCGGGATGGGTTTGGCGGCGGCCCGTTGCCTCGCCGACGAGGGTGCCCGAGTGGCGGTAATCGGCCGCAGTCGCGACGCACTCGACTCCGCCGTCGAGGATTTGACCGGACGCGGTAGCGCGGATGCCCTCGGGGTCGTCGCGGACATCGCCGACCCCGGGCAGGTTGACGAGGCATTCGCCGACCTTGGCCGGCGATGGGGCGAACTCAACGTTCTTGTCAACACGGTCGGGCCGGGTGCGGCGGGCACATTCGATGATCTGACCGACGAGCAGTGGCGCCAGGCCGTCGAGGACGGCGTGATGGGAACGGTGCGGTGCGTCCGCGCGGCTCTTCCGCTGCTGCGCAAAGCGCCATGGGCGAGGATAGTCAACTTCTCGGCGCACTCGACCCAGCGGCAGAGCGTCGTGCTGCCCGCCTACACGGCGGCCAAATCGATGCTGACGAGCGTCTCGAAGAACCTCTCCCTCCTGTTGGCCAAGGACGAGATCCTGGTCAACGTGGTGTCTCCCGGCAGCATCGCGTCAGAGTCGCTGGTCGGTTGGGCGAAGTCGGTGGGTGTCGACGGCGGCGACCCCTACGCGCTAATGGACGCCATTGCCAAGCACTTTGGCCATCCCGCGCATATGCCGCGGGCCGGCCTGCCGGAGGAGATCGGGCCGGTGGTCGCCTTCCTCGCGTCGCGGCGCAACTCCTACATGACGGGGGCCAACATCAACGTCGACGGTGGTTCGGACTTCACCTAACCGCCCGGGTTCGAAAAAGTTCGGGCTGACAGTAAGGAGTCGACTGTGGCAACGGCAAGTGAGGCACGCGCCTGGGCGCGCGGGGCGTTGCGGGGAATCGGGGACTCCCTCTACACCCCGTTCTGCGGCCCGGACGGCGACGACATCGACTGGGAAGCATACCGGACGCTGGTCCGCTACTGCGTCGGCGACCTCGGACACCCGATGTTGTGGTGCACCAGCGGCCTCTCCGAATTCTGGTCGTTGACCCTCGACGAGCGAAAGCGCTTGCTGGAGGTGGCGATCGAGGAAGGGCGCGCCGCAAACCCAGATGTCGTCGTGCAAGCCTGCACGGCGGCTATCACGGCCAAGGACTGTCTGGACTTGACGATGCATGCCCAGGAGGCCGGCGCCGACATCGCCTACATCCAGACGCCGATGATGGAGGTGCACGGCGGTGAGGGGGTGCTGCGATTCTTCAAATACGTCGCTTCGCGCACCGACATCGCTCTGGGCATGTTCAACTCGCCCTCCTCCGGCTACGTGCTGACCGCGGCGGAAAGCGCACGGATCTACGACGAGGTGCCCGCGGTGTGCGCCACCAAGGAGGGCGCCTTCCGGCCGGCGAGCAGCCGGTTGCTGCACGAGCTCGCGCCCGGACTGGTGCTGTGGGAATGCGACAAGACGGTGTATCGCGCGGGATGGTTGCGCGACGGGATTGTGTGCCCGGCACAACTGGGCACCGCGGGCTATCTGTTCGAGACGCCGCAGCGGCGATTGTTTTCCCAGTATTGGGATTTGGTGCAAAGCGACAAGCTGCTCGAGGCCATGGACTTCGGCCGCGAGTCGGGCCTGGACCAGTTCGACCTCGACGTCGGGTCCTGGTGGACCTGCTACCCGGGCCGGCCGGATTACTTCACCCACTGGGGTGGGGCGTTCAAGTACGCCGCCTCGATACTGGGGTTGCCGATCGGCGCGTATCCGCATTCCCGGCCCCCGCAAGCGGAGTTGCCGCCGGAGGCCAAGTCTCAGATCGAGGCGGCCTATCACCGGCTCGGGCTCATCGGAACTTAGTGGGCGCCAAAACGGCTATGCCACAATAAGAAAGCGGCCCGGCCACCGACGGTGACCGGGCCGCTCGCCAGCCGTTCTATTGTTCGGCCTTCTCGCGCGCCTCTGCGGCTTTGGCCTTGCCCCGGGCCTTCTCGGCCGCGGCTTCCTTCTTCGCCGCGCTGCGCTGCGCGTCGGCCTTGTCCTGCTGGGCCTGGCCCTCGTTGACCAGATCGTTGCGGCCGATGATCGTGCCGATGATCTCCTTGGCCTTGCCGAAGACAGCCTCGACGATGCCCTGGATCAGTTCGATCGGGCCACTCTTTTCGTCGACCATGCTTTTCCCTCCCTTGTAGTGGGTGTCTCTTTTGGCATTCCCGATTCCACGGTCTGAGCAAACCTGATCGGGACGTGGCGCTCGCCACAGGCAGGGCCCCGGCCGGACGATCCGCCGTCCCGCCGACCGAGGTCAAAGGTGTGGTTCGGTAGGCCGAAACTCCCTGTTCGGCCGGGGTTCGCGGGGGCGTGGCGAAGGTTGTGGAAAACGGTACCGATAGGTATACAGTATGCGTATAAAATATCGCGGAATCCGGTAGGCGATCGTGAGGAGGTACCGGGGGAGATGTCGGGCGGCGACGGCGCTTCCGAGGACGCAGTGCTCTACGAGGCCACCGGCAGCGGCGTCGCGATTCTGACCTTCAATCGTCCGGACCGCCTCAACGCCTGGGGGCCGGACATTGCTGCCGGTTTTTACTCCGCGATCGACCGCGCCGAACGGGACCCGGCCATCCGGGCAGTCGTGCTGACCGGCCGGGGCAAGGGTTTCTGCGCCGGCGCGTATCTGGGCACGCCGAGTTCCGCTCCCACTTACGGCGACACGATGGAGAAGGCGAGTCAGACGAACCTCGCCGACTTGGTCGGGGAACGCCCGCCGCATTTTGTGACCACGCTGCGCAAGCCTGTCATTGCGGCCATCAACGGCGCCTGTGTCGGCATCGGGCTGACCCAGGCGCTCATGTGCGACGTCCGGTTCGCGGCCGCCGGCGCCAAGTTCGCCGCCGTCTTCGCCCGGCGCGGACTGATCGCCGAGTTCGGCATCTCCTGGATACTGCCGCGCCTCACCACATGGGGCGTCGCCCTGGATCTGCTTTTGAGCGGCCGCACCTTCCTCGCCGAAGAGGCGGCCGAGCTCGGCCTCGTCAAGGAAGTGGTCGCGCCCGCGGATCTGATGAAGCGCGCGCTTGAGTACGCGGAGGACATCGCTCGCAACTGCTCGCCGGCTTCCATGGAAGTGATCAAGAGGCAGGTGTACGGCGACGCGACTCGCGATGTCGTCGATGCCACGTCGCGCGCCGAGGTCCTGCTGCACGAGGCGATGCCGCGGCCGGACGTGATCGAAGGCATCACCAGCTTCCTGGAGAAGCGGCCCCCGCAGTTCCCCTCGCTCAACTCGACCGACGCTTAGTGTTCGCCGGTAATGCCGGAAAGGATGATCATGGCCACTTTGGGGTACCAGGCAATTGACGTCGACAACCACTACTACGAGCCGCTGGACGCGTTCACCCGCCACCTCGACAAGAAGTTCAAACGTCGTGGCGTGCAGATGCTCAGCGACGGCAAGCGCACCTGGGCCGTGATCGGGGACCGGGTCAACCACTTCATCCCCAACCCCACCTTCGACCCGATCATCGTGCCCGGCTGCCTCGACTTGCTCTTCCGCGGCGAGATCCCCGACGGCGTCGACCCGGCCTCGCTGATGAAAGTCGAGCGGCTGGCCAGCCATCCCGAGTATCAGAACCGCGACGCGCGGGTTGCCGTGATGGACACCCAGGACATCGAAACGGTTTTCATGCTCCCGACTTTCGCGTGCGGCGTCGAGGAGGCGCTCAAACACGACATCGAGGCGACGATGGCGTCGCTGCACGCATTCAACCTGTGGCTCGACGAGGATTGGGGCTTCGACCGCCCCGATCACCGAATCGTTGCCGCGCCGATCATCTCGCTGGCCGATCCGGCCAAGGCGCTCGACGAGGTCGAGTTCGTGTTGGCGCGAGGCGCCAAACTGGTGCTGGTGCGGCCCGCGCCGGTGCCCGGTGTCGTGAAGCCGAGGTCGCTGGGCGACCCGAGTCATGACCCGGTGTGGGCCCGGCTGGCCGAGGCGGGGGTGCCGGTGGGCTTTCACCTCAGCGACAGTGGCTATCTGCACATTGCGGCGCAGTGGGGTGGGAAGGCGACCTTTGAGGGGTTCGGCGAAAAGGATCCACTGGATCAGGTTCTCCTCGACGACCGCGCCATCCACGACACGATGGCCTCGATGATCGTGCACGGCGTGTTCACCCGCCACCCCGGCCTGCGGGCGGTCAGCATCGAGAACGGCTCGTACTTCGTGCATCGGCTGATCAAACGGCTGAAGAAGGTGGCCAACACCTACCCGCGGCATTTCCCCGAGGATCCGGTGGAACAGTTGCGCAACAACGTGTGGATCGCTCCCTACTACGAGGACGATCTGCCCGAGCTGGCCAATGTCATCGGCATCGACAAAATCCTGTTCGGTTCCGACTGGCCGCACGGGGAAGGCCTCGAGTCGCCGGTGTCGTTCATCGAGGAACTCAAGGGTTTCAGCGAATCCGACATCCGGAAAGTGATGCGCGACAACGCCCTCAACCTGCTCGGCGTTCCGGTCGTGTCGGCCGTCTAGCCGCCCACACCATGAGCGAATGGACTGTGGGCGCGGTTCTCGACGCCATCGCCGACGTCGTACCCAACCGCATGATGACCGTCTGCGGAGACCGCACCAGCACCTTCGCCGAATCCGCATGCCGCACCAACCGATTGGCGAACTACCTCGGCGGCAAGGGTTTCGGCGTCTACGCGGCGCGTGACGCGCTGCAGCGCTGGGAGTGCGGCCAGGACCGCATCGCGCTCCTCATGTACAACGACCTGTACCCCGACATGGTGATCGGATGTCTGAAGGCGCGCACCGTCCCGGTCAACGTCAATCACCACTACTCGGCCCGGGAAGTCCGCGACCTGCTCGACTACATCCGCCCCCGGGGCATCATCTACCACCGCTCGCTCGGCGCCCGGTTCGCCGATGTGTTGCCGCCGACCGGCACCGAGTTGCTGATCGCCATCGACGACGGCAGTGCGGTTCCCCAACTGCCAAAGGCGGTCTCGCTCGACGACGCCCTGGCCGCCGCCAGTGAAGACCGCGAGGACGCGGGGTCCCCGGATGACCTCATCATGATGTGCACCGGCGGAACGACGGGACGCCCGAAGGGCGTGCTGTGGCGACAGAGCGACATGTACGTGTCGTCGATGGTGGGCGCCGACCATGCCAGCGTCACCGAGATCCACGAGAAGGTCGCCGGTGGCGGACAGCCGTGGTTCGCCGTCTCTCCGCTCATGCACGCCGCCGGCATGTGGACCGCCTTCTCCGCGCTTTGCGCCGGCCTGCCGGTGGTGCTCTACGACGACCGCAACAAACTGGACGTGCGGTCGGTGTGGGAAACCGCCGAGCGCGAGAAGGTGGGCATGATGACGATGGTGGGTGACGCGTACGCCGGGCCGCTGATCGCCGAGCTGCGGGCGCGCTCCTATGACCTGTCCTCGCTGCAGGCGATCGGGACGGGAGGCGCGGCGACGAATGCCAAACACAAACGCGCACTGATGGAATGCCTGCCGCACATCACCATCATCGAGGGCTACGGGTCTTCCGAAAGCGGCAACATGGCGTTCGGGCACAGCCGCGAAGGGACTGCCAGCGAGACCTTTCAACCCAGGGAAGGGGCTGCGGTGGTGTCGGCCGATCGCAGCCGGTTCCTGCGGCCCGGCGAGCGGGAGGTCGGCTGGGCCGCCCGGACCGGGCGCATTCCGCTCGGCTACTTCGGCGACCCCGAGGCCACGCAACGGACCTTCCCGGAGATCGACGGCCAGCGGCTCGTGATACCCGGCGACCGGGCGTCGCTCGAACCCGATGGCACCATCCGCCTGCTGGGCCGCGATTCACTGGTCGTGAACACCGGTGGCGAAAAGGTTTTCGTCGAAGAGGTCGAGGAAGTGCTGCGCGCACAGCCTGGCGTCGTCGATGCCCTCGTCGTAGGGCGGCCGAGCGAGCGATGGGGCCAAGAGGTCGTCGCCCTCGTCGCGACGCACCCCGATGCCCACCTCACCCAGGAAGCCCTCCACGGCGCGTGCACGGCGCAACTGGCGCATTTCAAGGCGCCCAAGGCCGTCATCTTCGTCGAGGAGATCGAACGACTCGGCAACGGCAAGCCCAATTACCGTTGGGCCAGAGAGCAAGCCACTCAACACGTTCCGGTGATCGCGCTGGTCCCGTCCGACCCCGAAGGAAGTCATGAACACCAAAGCGATTGACTGCCTGGTGAACGTCCATTTCGGGGAAGCGGAATCTCAGCCGACGTGGATGCTCAAGGTCAGGGACGATTACTTCAAGGGCCCCGAGTCGATGTTCGCCCCGGTCGACCTCTCCGAATTGCTCGCCGAGATGGACGAACAGGGCGTGCAGAAGGCGATCCTGATGGACTCGCTTGCCAACCCATCCACGACGGCGCGCAAATTCGTCGAAGCCAGGCCGGATCGGTTCGCGCTGGCCATGGGCGGGGTCAACCTGCTGCGCCCGGTGCGGTCGCTGCGCGAATTGACCGCCGTCGCGGGCGAGCTGCCCGTCGCGTATGCGGTAGTGGGCCCAAGCTTTTGGGGCGACGGCCAGTACCCGCCCAGCGACGCGGTGTACTACCCGCTCTACGCCAAGTGCGCAGAACTGAACCTTCCGCTGTGTGTCAACACCGGTATTCCGGGACCACCCATACCCGGCGAGGTGCAGCACCCGATGCACCTGGACCGGGTGTGCGTGCGTTTTCCCGAACTGCGGCTGTGCATGATTCACGGCGCCGACCCGTGGTGGGACGTCGCAATCCGCTTGCTGCTGAAGTACGCCAACCTGCGGCTCATGACCTCGGCGTGGTCGCCCAAGCGACTGCCGGAGAGCCTGCTGCACTACATGCGCACACGTGGTCCCGACAAGGTGATCTACGCGTCGGATTGGCCGGTGTTGCCCATGCGTCGGGTCATACCCGAAGCGCGCGCCCTTGATCTGCCGGCCGAGGTGCTGGATAACTACCTTTACAAGAACGCGCAGGACTTTTTCTTCGGGAAGGAACGCTGACCATGGACCGCTTCGAACTGCGCAGGCTCGATTACAGCCTCTCCGAAGACCACATCGCTCTGCAGGACGCCTACAAGCAGTTCTTCAAGAGCCACTGCTCCATCGAAACAGTCCGCGCCGCAGAACCATCCGGTTTCGACAAGAATCTTTGGGAGAGGTTGTGCGCGATGGGCGCGACCACGATGGCACTGCCGGAGTCGTGCGGCGGTGACGGCGCGACGCTCGTCGACCTCACCCTGGTGGCCGAGGAGATCGGCCGGTCCCTGGCGCCGGTTCCGTGGATCGACCACGTCTGCACCGCGCGGCTGCTGGGGCGTCTCGGCTCTCTGAGTGAGGGCGCCGCCGGGGTAGCCGACGGGGAACAGCTGGCCGCGCTCGACCCGCGCATCGACGCCGGGCGCGGCCCGCGGTTGATTCCCTCGGGGTCGATCGCCGACCACATCGTCGTCCGCGAGGGTGACGAAGTCGTGCGCCTGGCCTTCGCCACCCGGCCGGCGAAGGTCGACAACATCGGCCGCCTGCCAATGGCCTGGGTGGACCCGACCGCGGCCGACACCCGTGAGGTCATCGCCGAAGGGCCCGAGGCGCTGGCGATGTACCGGCTGGCGCTCGATGAGTGGCGGCTGTTGACCGCGGCGGCGCTCGTCGGGCTGGTGGAGGAGACCATGACCATCGCGGCCGAGTTCGCCAAGACCCGTTACACGCTGGGCGTGCCCATCTCCACGCTGCAGGCGATCTCGCATCCGCTGGCGAATATGGCCATCACCGTCCAAGGCGGACGGAACCTGGCTCGGCGCGCCGCCTGGTTCCTCGACAACGAACCCGACGAACGGGCCGAATTGGCGCCCTCCGCATTCGTTTTCATGGCCGAGGAGGCCGCCAGGGCGGCGACGATGGCGGTCCACATCCAAGGCGGCCTCGGGGTTTCGGCCGAAGCCGCGGCGACGGCGCTTCTGGTGCGCGCCCGGGGATGGCCACTGGCCGGCGGCGATCCGGGTGCCACGGCCCAACGGGTCGCCGAGATCGTCGCGGCCCGCGAGGGCGCGGCGCAGCCGGCGTAGGAAGGAGCGAGATCATGGATTTTTCCCGTGTCGAACTGTCCGATGAGGACGAGGCGTTCCGCGACGAAGCGCGGAGCTTTCTGGCAACGCATATGACCGAAGAGGTCAGGCGTCGGGACCGGGAGACCGGTGATAACTTCGACGAGGGCCTGCACCTGAAGTTCGGCGCCGCAGGCTATTTGGCAGCCGAGTGGAAACCTGAATCCGAAGGCGGTTTCAGCCGGTTGCGGCGCCGCATCTGGGAGCTGGAGAAGCGACGGGCACACGTTCCCTGGGTGACGTGGGGGACGACGGCGATGGTGGCCCGCTCGGTGGAGAAGTTCGGGTCGCCGCAACTGCGCGACGAGGTATTACCAAAAGTCTTCAGCGGCGAGGTTCGGTTGTGCCTCGGCTACACCGAGCCCGAAGGCGGCTCCGATGTCGCCACCTGCAAAACCCGCGCGGTCCGCGACGGTGACGAGTGGATCATCAACGGCTCCAAGATGTTCACCACCGGTGCACACAACTGCCAGTACGTCTTCCTGATCACCAACACCGCCCCGGACGCGCCGAAACACAAGAGCCTCACCATGTTCCTGGTGCCGCTGGACTCACCGGGCATCGAAATCCAGGGAATCCGCACGGTGGATGGCGATCGGACCAACATCGTCTACTACAGCGACGTCCGCGTGGACGACAAGTATCGGCTGGGCGAGGTGAACGGCGGCTGGACGGTGCTGCGCGAACCGCTCAACGTCGAGCACGGCGCCGTCGCCGCCGCCCCCGA
>CAVTBA010000004.1:0-28686 GCA_963732835.1 uncultured Actinomycetota bacterium | reverse complement strand
CCAGCTGGTGTGCCATGATGTCGGAGCTGTCAAGACATAGGGGAGCGGCCGTGGATCTCAACTTGTCGATCGTCACGCGACCGGTAGAGCGCCTGATAGCTACGGTGCAGAACGGGCTGGAGGTCGTCCGGCTGGGGGGCTTGGAAACAGGTAGCGTCCCATCGCCGTCACAAATCGTCGAGAGCGTACCGATGTACAAGCTCCGACGTTATTTCCCGCCCGACAGCCGGCCGGACAAGCCGCAGGTGGGCCCGCCGGTGCTGATGGTGCACCCGATGATGATGTCGGCGGACATGTGGGACGTCACGCGCGAGGACGGCGCGGTGGGCATCCTGCACGCCAACGGGCTGGATCCCTGGGTCATCGACTTCGGCGAACCCGACAAGGTCGAAGGCGGCATGCGCCGCACCCTGGCCGACCACATCGTTGCGCTCAGTCACGCCATCGACACCGTCAAGGTCACCACCGGCAGCGACATCCATCTGGTCGGATATTCGCAGGGTGGCATGTGGTGCTACCAGGTCGCCGCCTACCGGCGTTCGAAAAGCCTGGCCAGCATCGTCACCTTCGGTTCGCCGGTGGACACCCTGGCCGCCTTGCCGATGGGCATCCCGGCAAACTTCGCCGCGCCCGCCGCCAACTTCATGGCCGACCACGTCTTCAGCCGGCTGGACATCCCCAGCTGGATGGCGCGCACCGGCTTTCAGATGCTCGACCCGCTCAAGACCGCCAAGGCGCGCGTCGACTTCGTGCGCCAACTGCACGACCGGGAGGCCCTACTCCCGCGCGAGCAGCAGCGCAGATTCCTCGAACGCGAAGGCTGGATCGCCTGGTCGGGCCCGGCGATCTCCGAACTGCTCAAGCAATTCATCGCCCACAACCGGATGATGACCGGCGGTTTCGCCGTCAACGGGCAGATGGTCACGCTCACCGACATCACCTGCCCGGTGCTGGCCTTCGTCGGCGAGGTGGACGACATCGGGCAACCGGCGTCGGTACGCGGCATCCGGCGGGCGGCGCCGGACGCCGAGGTCTACGAAAGCCGCATCCGCACAGGCCATTTCGGTTTGGTCGTCGGATCCAAGGCGGCGCAGCAGAGTTGGCCGACCGTCGCCGAATGGGTGAAATGGCTTTCCACCGGCGGCGACAAACCGGAGGGCATCGACCTGATGGCCGACCAGCCCGAGGAGCACACCGACAGCGGCGTCGCGCTGAGCTCCCGGCTCGCGCACGGCATCGGCGAGGTCTCCGAGGCGACGCTGGGCATGGTGCGCGGCGCGGCGAACACGATGGTCGCGGCGAACAAGTCGATGCGCACCCTGGCCGTCGAAACGGCCCGAACACTGCCGCGCCTGGTCCGGCTGGGGCAGATCAACGACCACACCCGGATCTCGCTGGGCCGCATCATCGACGAGCAGGCGCACGACGCCCCGCAGGGCGAATTCCTGCTGTTCGACGGGCGCGTGCACACCTACGAGGCCGTCAACCGGCGCATCAACAATGTCGTCCGCGGCCTGATCGAGGTCGGGGTGCGGCAGGGCGACCGGGTGGGCGTCCTGATGGAGACGCGGCCCAGCGCGCTGGTGGCCATCGCCGCGCTGTCCCGGCTGGGCGCGGTAGCGGTGGTGATGCGACCGGATTCCGACCTGGCCGCGTCGGTCCGGCTCGGGGGAGCGACCGAGCTGCTGACCGACCCCACCAACCTCGAGGCGGTGCTGGCGTCGGACCGCCAAGGGCTGCGGCAGGTGCTGGTGCTCGGCGGCGGCGAGTCGCGGGATCTGCACCTGCCCGACGACAGCGACGTCATCGACATGGAACGGATCGACCCGGACGCCGTCGAGCTGCCCGGGTGGTACCGGCCCAACCCTGGGCTGGCGCGGGACCTGGCGTTCATCGCGTTCAGCGCGGCCGGCGGCGAGCTGGTGGCCAAGCAGATCACCAACTACCGGTGGGCGGTGTCGGCCTTCGGGACCGCCTCGACGGCCGCCCTGGACCGCCGCGACACCGTGTACTGCCTGACCCCGCTGCATCACGAGTCGGCGCTGCTGGTGAGCCTGGGCGGCGCGGTGGTCGGCGGCACCCGCATCGCGCTGTCCCGCGGCCTGGACCGCGACCGCTTCGTGCAAGAGGTGCGGCAGTACGGGGTCACCGTGGTGTCCTACACCTGGGCCATGCTCCGCGAGATCGTCGACGACCCCGCGTTCGTGCTGCACGGCAACCACCCGGTGCGGCTGTTCATCGGTTCCGGCATGCCGACGGGACTGTGGGGCCGTGTCGTCGACGCGTTCGCGCCCGCCCATGTCGTCGAGTTCTTCGCCACCACCGACGGACAAGCGGTGCTGGCCAACGTGTCCGGCGCCAAGATCGGCAGCAAGGGGCGCCCACTGCCCGGCGCCGGGCGCATCGAGCTGGGCGCCTACGACGTCGAGCAAGACCTGATCCTGGAGAACGACCGCGGCTTCGTCCAGGTCGCCGAGCCGAAACAGGTCGGGATACTGCTCGCCGCGTCCAATGGCCCGATCGATCCGACGGCATCGGTCAAACGGGGAGTCTTCGCCGCCGGCGACACCTGGATCTCGACCGAGTATCTGTTCTACCGCGACGACGACGGCGACTACTGGCTGGCGGGCAGGCGCGGCTCGGTGGTCCGCACCGCGCGCGGCCTGGTGTATGCCGAGCGGGTCACCGACGCGCTGGGCTGCGTCAACGGTGTCGATCTCGCGGTGACCTACAACGTGCCGGTGGGCGACCGGGAGCTGGCGGTCTCGGCGGTGACGCTGCTTCCCGGGGCCAGCATCACCGCGGCCGACCTGACCGACGCCGTGGCGAAGATTCCCATCGGCGTGGGCCCCGACATCGTCCAAGTGTGTCCGGAGATGACACTGAGCGCGACCTACCGTCCGACCGTCAGCGCCCTGCGCGCGGCCGGAATTCCCAAGCCGGGCCGCCAGGTGTGGTACTTCGACGCCGACGCCAATTTCTTCCGGAAGCTGACCCCCAGCGCGCGGTCCGAGCTGAGCGGGCGCGCCGATGGTTGACGACTCACTGCTGGCCATCCTGGTGTGCCCGGCCGATCGGGGCCCATTGCTGCTCGTCGATGAGGAGCTGCTGTACAACCCGCGGCTGCGGCGCGCCTACCGCATCGAGGACGGCATCCCGGTGCTGCTCGTCGACGAGGCCCGCGACGTCGACGACGACGAGCACGCCCGGCTCATGGCACGAGCCCGTCCGGCAGATCCCCGGTGAGGTAGCGCTGCAGGTTCGGCGCGATGGTTTGCGCGACCTTCTCGGCCGGCAGCGACGCGAACGGCTCCAACTGCAGGATGTAGCGCGCCATCACCACGCCGACCAGTTGCGACGCGACGAACTGGATCCGGATGACACCGCTGCCGGGCGGATCGTCAACGCGTGGACCCACTTCCACCGCGATCACGTCCTGGATGAACGTGCGAAACAGGTTGACCTCCGATCCGGCCAGGATCGACCGCAGGGTGGCGATGAACCCCGTGCCCAGATCGGAATCCCACAGCGGCAACAACATCGACGGCAGCCGGTAGCCGATTTCCTCGATCGGCACGTCGCGCAGCGGGCCGATGATGTCCATCGGGTCGATCGGGATGTGAACGGCGGCGGCGAACAGTTTCTCCTTGGTGCCGAAGTAATGATGCACCAGCGCCGAATCGACGCCGGCCGCCGCCGCGACCGCCCGTATCGAAGTATTACGAATCCCGTTGCTGGCAAACAGTTCTCGGGCGCTGGCCAGGATGCGATTGCGGGTGTCGGAGCTGCCGGCCGGTCGCCCGGGCCGCCTGCGCCCGGTGCTGTGCGACGCCACTAGGACCCTCCGTGGCGACCCGCCGCGCCCGGTCCCCGCAAGCGGGAGGTGCCCCCAGCGCCGCGCTTGCGATCGCCACTAGGCGGTCCGTCGCCGCAGCGTCGCGGCGGCCAGGCACAGGGACGCGAGCGCGAAACCCAGCACGACGACGATGTCACGCACCGCGATGTAGGTCAGCTGCGGGTGGGCGCCCACCTGTTGCAGGGCCTCGAGCGCGTAGCTGGCCGGCATCACGTTGCTGACCCACTGGAGCCAGTGCGGCATCAATGCCCGGGGCACGATGATGCCGGCCAGCAACAGCTGCGGCACCATCACCAGCGGGATGAACTGGACGGCCTGAAACTCGGTGCGTGCGAAGGCGCTACACAGCAGGCCCAGGCCCACACCGAGGATGGCGTTGACGATCGCGATCACGAACACCCACGCCGGGCTGCCGGCGGTGTCGAAGCCGAGCAACCAGAACGACACGAAGCACGCCAAAATGGCCTGCGCGGCAGCGGCTGTCGAGAACGCGCTGCCGTAGGCGATGAGCAGGTCGAGCCGGCGCAGGGGAGTGGTCAGGATGCGCTCCAGCGTCCCGGATGCCCGTTCCCGCTGCATCGTGATCGCCGTGATGATGAACATCACGAAAAGCGGGAAAAGGCCCAGCAGGATCAGGCAGGCGTTGTTGAAGGGGGCCGGCGTGCCCGGTCGGTGTGGCGCGTTCTGAAACATGAAGTACATCAACGTGATAACCAGGATCGGCACGAACAGGATCATCGCGACGCTGCGGTGGTCGGCCGCCAGCTGGCGCAGGATCCGCGTCGTGGTGGCGGTGTATCCCTTGAGCCCTAACCGGCTTCGCGCATGGTGGTGCGCCTGATGATGGACAGAAACGCGTCCTCCAGTGACGTGCATCCGGTGTCCTCTCGTAGTCGGGCCGGGGTGGTGTGCGCGAGCAGGTGACCGTCGCGCATCAGCATCAGGTCGCCGCAGTGGTCGGCCTCGTCCATGACGTGGCTGGAAACCAGCAGCGTGGTTCCGGCGCGGGCGAGGTCGGCGAACTGCTCCCAGAGATCCGCGCGCAGCACCGGGTCCAGGCCCACGGTGGGCTCGTCGAGCACGAGCAGCTCGGGGTGGCAGACCAGCGCGCACGCCAGCGACACCCGGGTGCGCTGACCGCCGGAAAGGTTGCCGCAGAAGGCGGTCCGGTGTTCGGGCAGACCCACCCGTTCGATCGCGGCGTCGGCGGCCTGATGGTCGAATCCGTACAGCGACGCGAAGTAACGGACGTTGTCGACGACCCGCAGGTCGTTGTAGATGGTCGGGTCCTGCGGCAGGTAGCCGACCCGCCGGTGCAGCAACGCCGACCCGGCCGGATGGCCGAGCACGGTGACGGTTCCCGAGGTCACGATCTGAGTGCCGACGATGCACCGCATCAGGGTGGTCTTGCCGCAGCCGGACGGGCCGAGCAGCCCGGTGATGCTGCCCCGCGCTATCTGCACCGAGAAGTCGTGCAGGGCGGGGCGCTTACCGCGGATCACCCGCAGGTGATCGATGCGGACGGCGTCGTCGCCGATTAATTCATCACCTGATGAAGTCATCATGTGATGAATATCGTCCTCTGCCGAGGCGATGTCAAGGGGCTACGGGGAGCGGTTGTCCAATCCGGGGCGCCGCAGCGGCTGGTGGCCGTGGACGCCCTCGGCGTAGGCCGTCTCGGCGTGCTGGGTGAGGTCGACGCCGGTGGTCTCGTCCTCCGCGCTGAGCCGGAAGCCCATCACCCGGTCGATCGCCTTCGCGAGCGCGAACGACACCGCGAACGCATACAAGGCGACGACGACGATCGCGAGCGCCTGCTTGCCCAGTTGGGCGAAGCCGCCCCCGTAGAAGAGGCCCCGCGGGCCCGACGTCATGACCGCGGTGGCGAGCAACCCGATCAACGACACACCGACGACGCCGCCGACGAAGTGCACACCCACCACGTCGAGCGAATCGTCGTAGTTGAGACGGAACTTGGCGCTGACGGCGAACGAGCACACGATGCCGGCCGCGAGGCCGACGACCGCCGCGCCGAGGGTGTTGACGGTTCCGCACGACGGCGTGATCGCGACCAGCCCGGCCACCACACCGGACGCCGCACCGAACGTCGTGGGCCTGCCGTCGCGGACCTGCTCGACCGACAGCCAGCCGAGCATGCCGAGGCAGCCGGCGACGAGGGTGTTGAGGAAGATGGCCGCGGCGGTTCCGTTGGCGGCCAGGGCGGAACCGGCGTTGAAACCGAACCAGCCGAACCACAGCAGGCCGACGCCGAGCAACACGAGCGGCAGATTGTGCGGCCGCATGGCGTCCTTCTTGAAGCCGAGGCGGGGCCCGAGCACCAGCGCCAGGGCCAGCGCGGAGGAACCGGACACGATCTCGACGACGAGGCCGCCCGCGTAGTCGAGCACGCCCAGCTTGGCCAGCCAGCCGCCGGGTCCCCAAACCCAGTGCGCGACAACCGAATACACCACGACCGTCCACACCGGGACGAACACCATCCAGGCGGCGAACTTGGCGCGGTCGGCGATGGCGCCGCTGACCAGCGCGGCTGTGATGATCGCGAATGTCACCTGGAACGTGGCGTACAGCAGTTCGGGAACCGCGCCGTGGGCGGTGTCCGGGGTGATGCCCAGCATCCCGACATGCCGGAGGTTCCCGAGGAACCCGCTCGCCCCGTCCGCGGAGAACGCGAGGGAGTAGCCGACCAGCAGCCACGCCACGGTGACCAGCGGTATGGAGATGAAGCTCATCATGATCATGTTGAGCACCCCGGTGGTGCGCACCATCCCGCCGTAGAAGATGGCCAGGCCGGGGGTCATCAGCAGGACCAGCGCGGTGCTGGCCAGCAGCCACGCGGTGGCGGCGGGGTCGATCGGATGCATGAGGTGCGCTCCTTCACAGGTCCCAAAGACACCGGGATACTGCCATGGAAGCGCTGCCGGTAGGTTCGGTGGGTGGCCGCAAGCCAGCTGCTCGTCGAACCCGTCGCGGCTGCGCATCGGCTACTCGGCGCCACCCTCATCGGGCGGGGCGTCACCGCGGTCGTCGTCGAAGTGGAGGCGTACGGTGGGGTTCCCGACGGCCCCTGGCCGGACGCGGCGGCCCACTCCTATCGCGGCATGAGCGGGCGCAACGCGGTGATGTTCGGGCCCCCCGGCCGGCTTTACACCTATCGCAGCCACGGGATCCATGTGTGCGCCAACGTTTCGTGCGGGCCGGACGGGACGGCCGCGGCCGTCTTGCTGCGGGCCGCCGCCCTCGAGGATGGCGCCGATACCGCGCGCGCCCGGCGCGGCGAGCTGGTCCGCGCGGCCGCGCTGGCCCGGGGCCCGGGCAACCTGTGTTCGGCCCTGGGAATCACCATGGACGACAACGGCATTGACCTCTTCGACCCCGCCGCCCCGGTGTCCCTGGAACTCAACGAGCCGCTGACCGCCGTGTCGGGTCCCCGCGTCGGGGTCAGCCAGGCCGCCGACCGGCCGTGGCGATTCTGGCTTGCGGGCCGGCCGGAAGTATCGGCATACCGGCGCAGTCCGCGGGCGCCCGCCCCCGGGACCAGCGACTAAAGTCGGCGACGATGTCTTCCGGGATCCTTGACGAGCTGGGCTGGCGCGGGCTGATCGCGCAGTCCACCGACCTCGACGCGCTGGCCGCCGAGGCGCGGCGACCGCCGATGACGGTGTACGCCGGTTTCGACCCCACCGCGGCCAGCCTGCACGCGGGTCATCTGGTACCGCTGCTGGCGTTGCGTCGTTTTCAGCGCGCCGGACACCGCCCGATCGTGCTCGCCGGCGGCGCCACCGGCATGATCGGCGACCCCCGCGACGTCGGGGAGCGCACCCTGAACGAGGCGGACATCGTCGCCGAATGGACCGAGCGCATCCGCGGGCAGCTGGAGCGCTTCGTCGACTTCGACACGTCCGCGACCGCCGCCATCGTCGTCAACAACCTGGACTGGACGGCCCCGCTGTCGGCCATCGAGTTCCTGCGCGACCTCGGCAAGCACTTCTCGGTCAACGTCATGCTGGATCGCGACACCGTCCGGCGGCGGCTGGAGGGCGAGGGCATCTCCTACACGGAGTTCAGCTACATGCTGCTGCAGGCCAATGACTACGTCGAACTGCATCGCCGTTACGGCTGCGCGCTGCAGATCGGCGGCTCCGACCAGTGGGGCAACATCATCGCCGGGGTCCGCCTGGTCCGCCAGAAACTCGGGGCGGCGGTGCACGCGCTCACGGTGCCGCTGGTGACCGCGGCCGACGGCACCAAGTTCGGCAAGTCCACCGGCGGCGGCAGCCTGTGGCTGGACCCGGCGATGACCACCCCGTACGCCTGGTACCAATACTTCTTCAACACCGCCGACGCCGACGTGATCCGCTACCTGCGGTGGTTCACCTTCTTGTCGGCCGACGAGCTGAGCGAGCTGGAACAGGCGACGGCCGAGCGCCCGCAGCAGCGGACCGCCCAGCGACGGCTGGCCCGCGAACTGACCGTCCTGGTGCACGGCGAGGCGGCCACCGAGGCGGTCGAGCACGCCAGCCGGGCGCTGTTCGGGCAGGGCGAACTGGACCGCCTGGACGAGGCGACGCTTTCGGCCGCGTTGCGCGAGGCCACGGTCGCCGAGCTGAAACCCGGCGGCCCCGACGGGATCGTCGACCTGTTGGTGTCCAGCGGCCTGTCCGAGAGCAGAAAGGCCGCGCGCCGCACCATCGGCGAGGGCGGGGTGTCGGTCAACAACACCCGGATCGACAGCGAGGAATGGGCTCCGCAGCCCTCGGACTTCCTGCACGGCCGGTGGCTGGTGCTGCGCCGCGGCAAGCGGACCGTCGCCGGGATCGAAAAGGTCTAGCGATCGCACCCGCAAAACGCGTTGGTGCGCCAATCTTTACCGCACGGTGCCGTGGCTGTGACCCGCATTGGCCAGGGTGGTCACGGTGACCTCCCTCAGGCGTGTGGAGTGGGCCCTGCTGCGCGTCCTGGGGGTGGGCGCGTGCGTGGCGGGGATGGCCGCGCCCCTGGCGGCCCCCGTCCGCGCCGACATGCGGGGGAACGCCTTCCTGATGGCGCTCAGCAACGCCGGTATCACCTATCCCCACCCGGAGAGCGCCCTGGCGCTGGGCGAGTCGGTGTGCCCGATGCTGGTCATGCCGGGCCAGTCCTTCGACTCGGTGGCTGACGACATGGCCGCGCGCAGCGGCCTGGGCTACGAGTCGGCCGGCCTGTTCACCATCGTCGCCGTCGCGAACTATTGCCCGGCGGTGATAGCGCCGCTGCTGCAGAACCGGCTCACGGCGTACTAGCCCGCGGGCCCCCGTATCCTCGGCTGCGTGGTCGACGACAGGCAGCGGCAGCGGGGTGAACGGCGCCCGCGCCCATCCGGCAGCCTGGTCGGGGCCGGGCCGCGCCCGGCCGGCTCAGCCGCACAATCCCGACGGCCACCGCACGCCGGAACCCGGGCCGCCGATACCGCCCGGCGTAGAGGCCCGGCAGCTCGCGCCCGAAATCCGCGGCGAACTGAGCACCCTGGACCGCGCGACCGCCGACGCGGTGGCGCGCCACCTGGTCGCCGCCGGCGAGCTGCTCGACGAAGACCCGGAGGCCGCGCTGGAACACGCCCGCGCGGCGCGCGCCCGGTCCAGCAGGATCGCGGCGATCCGTGAGGCGGTCGGCATCGCCGCCTATCAGTGCGGCGACTGGGCGCAGGCGCTGGCCGAATTGCGCGCCGCCCGCAGGATGGGCAGCAAGTCCAACCTGCTCGCCCTGATCGCGGATTGCGAACGCGGGCTTGGTCGCCCGGAACGGGCGATCGAACTCGCGCGCGGACCGGAGGCCGCCCAGCTCGACGGTGACGACGCCGACGAGTTGCGCATCGTCGCGGCCGGCGCGCGCGCGGATCTCGGGCAGCTGGAGCAGGCGCTGACCGTCTTGTCCACGCCGCAGCTGGATCCCGGCCGCCAGGGCTCGACGGCGGCGCGGTTGTTCTACGCCTACGCCGACACGCTGCTGGCGCTCGGCCGCGCCGACGAAGCGCTGCAATGGTTCCTGCGCTCGGCGGCCGCCGATGTCGAAGGCGTCACCGACGCCGAAGACCGGGCCGGCGAGCTGGGCTGAGATGACAAGCGTTGCACGCCAATATGATTGCCTGCTGCTTGACCTCGATGGGACGTTGTTTCGCGGCCGCCGGCCCACCGAGGGCGCGGTGCAGGCGCTGGCCGGTGTGCAAAGCCGCGCGTTCTTCGTCACCAACAACGCGTCGCGCAGCGCCGCCGAGGTCGCGGCGCACCTGACCGAGCTCGGCTTCACCGCCACCGCCGACGACGTCGCCACCAGCGCCCAGAGCGCGGCCCGGCTGCTGGCCGATCAGCTGCGGGCGGGGTCACCGGTGCTGATCGTGGGCACCGACGCGCTGGCCGACGAGGTGGCGGCGGTCGGGCTGCGCCCGGTGCGCCGCTATGACGACCACCCGGTCGCCGTCGTCCAGGGCCTGTCGATGTCCATCGGCTGGCCGGACCTCGCCGAGGCCGCGCTGGCCATCCGGTCCGGCGCGCTGTGGGTGGCGGCCAACATCGATCCGACCCTGCCGACCGAGCGGGGCCTGTTGCCGGGGAACGGATCCATGGTCGCCGCGCTGCGCGCGGCCACCGGCGCCGAACCCCAGGTCGCGGGCAAACCGGCGCCCGCATTGCTCACCGACGCGGCGGCCAGGGGCGACTTCCGCGCCCCCCTGGTCGTCGGCGACCGGCTGGACACCGACATCGAGGGCGCCAACGCCGCCAAGCTGCCCAGCTTGATGGTGCTCACCGGGGTCAACTCGGCCCGGGACGCCGTGTACGCCGAGCCGGTCGCACCGGCCCACCTATATCGGCCACGACTTGCGTGCGCTGCACCAGGACGGCGAGCAGCTCGCGGTCGGACCGCAGCCGGGCTGGCGCGTCGACGTTTGCGAGCAGGCGGTGACCGTCAGCGGTAACGGGCCCGACGACGGCGACGGTCTCTCGATCGTGCGGGCGGTCGCCAGCGCGGTGTGGGGTGCCCAGGTCCCCGATTCCCGGGGCCGGCCGGTGAGCATCCGGGCGGCCGACGACCGGGCCCGCGCCGCGCTGCAGCGCTGGTCTTTGGTGCGCAGCGACTGACGGGTGACTAGCGTAAGAGCGCAATGACTATCGATCCTGAAGAGATTCGCGCGGAAATCGACGCCCTGTTAGCCCGGCTGCCCGAACCCGGGGCCCCCGAAAGCCCCGACCGGGAGCTCTCGCTCGCGGAGCTCGAGGAGATAGCGCGCCGCCTGTCCGAGGCGCACGACGTGCTGCTGGCGGCGCTGGAGTCGGCGGAGAAGGGCTGAGTGCGCGCATGTCTCGCCGCGCCCGGGTTGACGCCGAGCTGGTTCGGCGCGGCCTCGCGCGATCGCGTCAGCAGGCCGCGGAGTTGATCGGCGCCGGACGGGTCAGCATCGACGGGCTTACCGGCGCGCAAGCCGGGCACCGCCGTGGCCGTCACCGCGGCCCTGGCCGTCACCGACGACGGCGAACGGGGCTGGGTGTCCCGCGGCGCGCACAAACTCATCGGCGCCCTGGACATCTTCGGGATTCCGGTCGCGGGCCGCCGCTGCCTGGACGCCGGGGCGTCGACCGGTGGGTTCACCGAGGTCCTGCTGGACCGTGGGGCCGCCGAGGTGGTGGCGGTGGATGTCGGGTACGGCCAGCTGGCGTGGTCGCTGCGCTGCGACCCGCGGGTCGTCGTCGTCGAGCGAACGAACGTCCGTGACCTGTCCCGCGAGGCGATCGGCGGGCCGGCCGACCTGATCGTGGCCGACCTGTCGTTCATTTCGCTCACCACCGTGTTGCCCGCGCTGGCTGGATGTGCTTCCCCCACTGCGGATATCGTTCCCATGGTGAAGCCGCAGTTTGAGGTGGGCAAGGGCCAGGTCGGCGCCGGCGGAGTAGTACACGACCCCGCCCTGCGTGCCGATGCCATCCTGGCCGTGGCCCGGCGCGCCGGCGAGCTGGCCTGGCACACCGTCGGCGTCACCGCCAGCCCGCTGCCCGGCCCGGCGGGCAACGTCGAATACTTCCTATGGCTGCGCGCCCAGACCGATCGGGGATTGGCGGATGACGAGTTGGTGGCAGCGGTGCAGCGCGCCGTGAAAGAGGGCCCGCAATGACCGCTTCGACCGAGCACCGCACCGTGCTGATGGTGGTCCACACCGGCCGCGAAGAGGCCACCGATACGGCGGCCCGGGTGCAGAAAGTCCTGGGCGACAACGACATCCATCTTCGCGTCCTGTCCGCCGAGGCGGTCGACCGGGGCACCCTGCACGTGGCCCCCGACGACATGCGGGCGATGGGCGTCGAAATCGAGGTGGTCGACGCGGACCCGCAGGCCGCCGAGGGCTGCGAACTGGTGCTGGCGCTCGGTGGGGACGGCACGTTCCTGCGCGCGGCGGAGCTGGCCCGCAACGCCGGGATCCCGGTGCTGGGCGTCAACCTGGGCCGGATCGGTTTCCTGGCCGAGGCCGAGGCTGAGGCCATCGACAGCGTGCTGGACCACGTGGTCGCCAGGGACTACCGGGTGGAGGACCGCCTGACGCTGGACGTGCTCGTGCGCGCGGCCGGTCGTGAAATCGCCCACGGCTGGGCGCTCAACGAAGTCAGCCTGGAAAAGGGCCCGCGGCTGGGCGTGCTGGGGGTGGTCGTCGAGATCGACGGGCGCCCGGTGTCGGCGTTCGGGTGCGACGGGGTGCTGGTATCGACGCCCACCGGGTCCACCGCCTACGCGTTCTCCGCGGGCGGCCCGGTGTTGTGGCCCGATCTCGAGGCAATCCTGGTGGTGCCCAACAACGCTCACGCGCTGTTCGGCCGGCCGATGGTTACCAGTCCCGACGCCACCGTCGCCATCGAGGTCGAGGCGGACGGTCACGACGCCCTGGTGTTCTGTGACGGCCGCCGCGAAATGCTGATCCCGGCCGGCAGCCGGATCGAGGTACGACGTTGTGACACGCCGGTGAAATGGGCGCGGCTGGACAGCGCGCCGTTCACCGACCGGCTGGTGCGCAAATTCCGGTTGCCGGTCACCGGGTGGCGTGGCAAGTAACGGCGCGGCTCGGTGCTGACTGAATGCTGACTGAAATCCGCATCGAGTCGCTGGGCGCCATCAGCGCGGCGGTCGGGGAGTTCGACCGCGGCCTGACCGTCCTGACCGGTGAGACCGGTGCCGGCAAGACGATGGTGGTGACCGGGCTGCACCTGCTCGGCGGGGCCCGCGCCGACGCCACCCGGGTCCGGTCGGGCGCCGACCGCGCGGTCGTCGAAGGCCGTTTCGCCACAACCGATCTCGAGGACGCCGCGGTGGCGCAGCTGGACGGGATGCTGGAGGCGTCGGGAGCCGAGCGCGACGAGGACGGCAGCGTGATCGCGTTGCGGTCGGTCAGCCGCGACGGGCCTTCGCGGGCCTACCTCGGCGGTCGCAGCGTGCCCGCCAAGTCGCTGGGCGATTTCACCGCCGAGCTGCTCACCCTGCACGGGCAGAACGACCAGCTGCGGCTTGATGCGGCCCGAGGAGCAGCGCGGCGCGCTGGACCGGTTCGCGAAGTCCGGCCCCGCGCTCGAGCGCTACCGCAAACTGCGCGACGCCTGGCTCACCGCGCGCCACGACCTGATCGACCGCCGGAACCGCATGCGCGAACTCGCCCTGGAGTCCGACCGACTGAACTTCGCGCTCAACGAGATTGACACCGTGGACCCGCAACCGGGCGAGGACGATGCGCTGGTCGCCGACATCGTGCGGCTCTCCGAGCTGGACACGCTGCGCGAGGCCGCGGTCATCGCGCATGCGGCGCTCTCCGGGGCGCCCGACGACGTGGAGGTTTCCGGACACAGCGCCTCCGACAGCCTGGGGCGGGCCCGTGCCGCCTTGGAGTCAACGGATGACCCGAAGCTACGGGCGCTGGCCGGGCAGGTCGGTGAGGCGTTGACGGTGGTGGCCGATGCGGCCGGCGAACTCGGCAGCTTCCTGGACGAGCTGCCGGTCGATGCCAGCGCGCTGGAAGCCAAGCTGGCCCGGCAAGCCGAACTGCGCACGCTGACCCGCAAGTACGCCGCGGACGTCGACGGGGTGCTGCAGTGGGCCCGGGAGTCGCGGCAACGACTGGCCCAACTCGACGTCACCGAGGAGGGTTTGACGGCGCTGGCGGCTCGGGTCGACGAACTCGCACGCGAATTAGCCCAGGCCGCAGTCGATCTCAGTGGCATTCGGCGCAAAGCCGCCAAGCGACTCGCCAAGGAGGTCACCGCGGAGCTGGCCGGGCTGGCGATGGCCGACGCCCAATTCACCATCGACGTGAGCAACGACGTCGCCGTCGGCAAGGATGATCCCGCCGCGCTTCCGCTGCTGTCGGGCGAGCTGGCGCGGGCCGGCGCCGATGGCGTCGATCAGGTCGAGTTCGGTTTCGCGGCGCACCGCGGGATGGACCAGCTGCCGCTGGCGAAGAGCGCCTCCGGTGGCGAGCTGTCCCGGGTGATGCTCGCGCTGGAGGTGGTGCTGGCCACGTCGGCGGCGGGCACCACCATGGTGTTCGACGAGGTCGACGCCGGCGTCGGCGGCCGGGCCGCTGTGCAGATCGGGCGGCGGTTGGCGCGGTTGGCGCGCACCCATCAGGTCATCGTGGTCACGCATCTCCCGCAGGTCGCGGCCTACGCCGACGTGCATCTGGTGGTGCATGGCGCCGGGCCCAAGGGAACCAGCGTGGTGCGGCGGGTCACCGGCGACGAGCGGGTCGCCGAACTGGCGCGGATGCTGGCCGGGCTGGGCGAGTCCGACAGCGGGCGTGCGCACGCGCGCGAACTGCTCGACGCGGCGCAGAAGGATGAGATCTAACCGTTGGGGACCCTTGATACAGATGTGACTAAAGGGACTCTAGATAACTTCTGAGGCTGATGTTACGGCGCGCCTCCACGCCTCGTCCGCGCATCGCGGACAGAATCGCCCCCATGAAGATGTCAGGCCTGCTAACCCGTAACCCCGCCCGGCCGGGCCTCGTCGGCACCGCCCGGGTGGACCGGAACATCGACCGATTGCTGCGCAGGGTGTGCCCCGGCGACATCGTGGTGCTCGACGTCCTGGATCTGGACCGCATCACGGCGGACGCGCTGGTGGAGGCCGATATCGCCGCGGTCGTCAACGCGTCGCCGTCGGTGTCGGGCCGCTATCCCAACATGGGTCCGGAGGTGCTGGTCAACAACGGGGTCACCCTGATCGACGAGACCGGGCCCGACATTTTCAAGAAGGTCAAGGACGGCACCAAGATCCGCCTGCACGACGGCGGGGTGTACTCCGGCGACCGCAGGCTGGTCCGCGGCACCGAGCGCACCGACCACGACATCGCCGACCTGATGCGGGAGGCCAAGAGCGGCCTGTCCGCGCACCTGGAGGCGTTCGCCGGCAACACAATCGAGTTCATCAAGAGCGAAAGCCCGCTGTTGATCGACGGCATCGGGATCCCCGACATCGACATCGACCTGCGCCGCCGGCACGTGGTGATCGTCGCCGACGAGCCCAGCGCCGAGGAGGATCTGAAGTCCCTCAAGCCGTTCATCAAGGAGTACCAGCCGGTGCTCTTCGGCGTGGGTAGCGGAGCGGATGTGTTGCGCAAGGCGGGCTACCGGCCGCAGGTCATCGTCGGCGACCCCGACCACATCAGCGCCGACGCCCTCAAGTGCGGCGCGCAGGTCGTCCTGCCCGCTGACGCCGACGGCCACGCCCCCGGCCTGGAACGCATCCAGGATCTGGGGGTCGGGGCGATGACGTTCCCGGCCGCCGGTGCGGCGGTCGACCTGGCGTTGCTGCTGGCCGATCACCACGGCGCCGCGCTGCTCGTGACCGCCGGCCACACCGCCAACATCGAGACCTTCTTCGACCGGACGCGCGCGCACACCAATCCGTCGACCTTCCTGACCAGGCTTCGGGTCGGGGAGAAGGTGGTGGACGCCAAGGCGGTGGCCACGCTCTACCGCAACCACATCTCGGCGGGCGCCATCGCGTTGTTGGCGCTGACGATGCTGATCGCCGTCATCGTCGCGCTTTGGGTGTCACGCACAGACGGCGTGGTGTTGCATTGGGTCACCGATTACTGGAACCACTTTTCCCTCTGGGTTCAGCACCTGGTGACCTAGGACGTCGGCCCGATGATCTCGCTACGACAACACGCGCTATCGCTGGCCGCCGTCTTCCTGGCGCTGGCCGTGGGAGTCGTACTCGGTTCCGGCTTCTTGTCCGACACGCTGCTGTCCAGCCTGCGTGACGAGAAGCGTGACCTGCACACCCAGATCAGCGGGCTCAACGACCAGAAGAACGTGCTGAATGAAAAGCTCAGCGCGGCAAACAATTTCGATACCCAACTGGTCGGTCGGATCGTGCACGACGCGCTCGGCGGCAAGTCGGTCGTGGTGTTCCGCACCCCGGACGCCAAAGACGACGACGTCGCCGCGGTGTCGACGTTCATCGGCCAGGCCGGCGGCGCGGTGACCGGAACCGTGTCGTTGACGCAGGAGTTCGTCGAGGCCAATTCCGCGGAGAAACTGCAGACCGTGGTGAACTCGTCGATCTTGCCGGCCGGTCAGCAGCTGAGCACCAAGCTCGTCGACCAAGGTTCGCAGGCCGGTGACCTGATGGGCATCGCCTTGCTGATCAACGCCAATCCAGCGGTCCCGCCGGTCGACCAGCCCCAGCGGGACGCCGTGCTGGCGGCGCTGCGCGAGACGGGTTTCATCACCTATCAACCGAACGACCACATGGGCGCGGCGAATGCCGCGCTCGTCGTCACCGGCGGCTCGCTACCCCAGGACGCCGGCAATCAGGGCGTCAGCGTCGCCCGATTCGCCGCCGCGCTGGCGCCGCACGGCTCGGGCGCCGTGCTCGCCGGGCGGGACGGTTCGGCGACCGGGGGTGCGGCCGTCGCCGTGACGCGCGCCGACGCTCAGATGAACTCGGCGGTCAGCACCGTCGACGACGTCGACACCGCGCCCGGCCGCATCACCGCCGTGCTGGGCCTACACGACCTGATCAACGGCGGCCACGCCGGCCAGTACGGCACCGGTCACGGCGCCACATCGATCACGGTGCCCCAGTAGCGGGCGTGTTCCCCACGCCTGTGCGGTCGTGGATGTTAGGGTGGGTTTCCGTGGGTCGGCAGGCCCAACTAGTTATTCGCTAGCAAAATTCGACGCCCTGCCCGTCTTCACGGAGGCCGCCTGTGCGAAAGCACCAGCAATCCGCTACCAAGCACCTCTTCGTCAGCGGGGGCGTCGCTTCTTCGCTGGGGAAAGGCCTCACCGCAAGCAGTCTCGGCCAGCTACTGACGGCCCGCGGGTTGTACGTGACGATGCAAAAGCTCGACCCCTACCTCAACGTGGACCCGGGCACGATGAACCCGTTCCAGCACGGCGAGGTGTTCGTCACAGAGGACGGCGCCGAGACCGACCTCGACGTCGGTCACTACGAGCGGTTCCTGGACCGCGACCTGTCGGGTTCGGCGAATGTCACGACGGGACAAGTGTATTCGACCGTCATCGCCAAGGAACGGCGCGGCGAATACCTCGGCGACACCGTTCAGGTCATCCCGCACATCACCGACGAGATCAAGCGGCGGATCAAGGCGATGGCGGAGCCGGACGCCCAGGGTAACCGCCCGGACGTGGTCATCACCGAAATCGGTGGCACCGTGGGCGATATCGAGTCGCAGCCGTTCCTGGAGGCGGCGCGCCAGGTCCGCCACGACCTGGGCCGGGAAAACGTCTTCTTCCTGCACGTCTCGCTGGTGCCGTACCTCGCGCCGTCGGGCGAGCTCAAGACCAAGCCAACCCAGCACTCGGTCGCCGCGCTGCGCAGCATCGGTATCACCCCGGACGCGCTGATCCTGCGCTGCGACCGGGACGTCCCCGAAGCGCTGAAGAACAAGATCGCGCTGATGTGCGACGTCGACATCGACGGCGTCATCTCCACCCCGGACGCGCCGTCGATCTATGACATCCCGAAGCGGCTGCACCGTGAGGAACTCGACGCGTACGTGGTGCGCCGGCTCAACCTGCCGTTCCGCGACGTCGACTGGACCGAGTGGGACGACTTGCTGCGCAGGGTGCACGAGCCGCACGAGACCGTTCGAATCGCCTTGGTGGGCAAGTACGTTGAGCTTTCCGACGCGTACCTGTCGGTCACCGAGGCGCTGCGGGCCGGCGGCTTCAAGCACCACGCCAAGGTGGAGATGCAATGGGTGCCCTCCGACGACTGCGAGACCGCGGCGGGCGCGGCGGCCGCATTGGACGACGTGCACGGCGTGCTGATCCCGGGCGGCTTCGGCATTCGCGGAATCGAGGGCAAGATCGGCGCCGTCCGGTACGCCCGGTCGCGCGGGCTGCCGGTGCTGGGCCTGTGCCTCGGGCTGCAATGCATCGTGATCGAGGCCGCGCGCTCGGCGGGACTGACCGAGGCCAACTCGGCCGAATTCGATCCCGACACACCGGATCCCGTCATCTCCACGATGGCCGACCAGGTCGACATCGTGGCGGGCCAGGCCGATCTGGGCGGCACCATGCGGCTGGGTGCCTATCCCGCGGTGCTGCAGCCGGAATCGATCGTTGCCGAGGCGTACGGCGCCACGCAGGTGTCGGAGCGGCACCGGCACCGCTACGAGGTCAACAACGCCTACCGCGACAAGATCGCCGAGAGTGGACTGCGGTTCTCCGGAACTTCGCCCGACGGGCATCTGGTGGAGTTCGTCGAATACCCGCCGGAAGTGCACCCGTTCATCGTCGGAACCCAGGCCCACCCGGAACTGAAGAGCCGGCCCACCCGGCCCCACCCGCTGTTCGTCGCATTCGTCGGGGCGGCCCTGGTCTACCAATCGGGCGAACTGCTTCCGGTGGAGATCCCCGAGCAGTCGCCCAACGGCACCCAGCATCGAGACAGCGTCGAGCCGCTACCTGCGCCCGCGGCCCGTGGCTGAGCACGTCTTCGAGACGGCGTCATCCGAAACGCTGTACACGGGAAAGATTTTCGCGCTGCGCAGTGACCAGGTCCGGATGCCGGGCGGCACCATCGCGGTTCGTGAAGTCGTCGAGCACTACGGGGCCGTCGCCATTGTGGCGTTGAACGAGGACAACGAGATCGCGATGGTCTATCAATACCGCCACGCGTTCGGCCGGCGGTTGTGGGAGCTTCCGGCCGGGTTGCTCGATGTGGTGGGGGAGCCGCCACAGCAGACGGCCGTCCGCGAGCTCCAAGAGGAGGTCGGCCTGCGGGCGGGCTCGTGGCAGGTGCTGGTCGACCTGAATTCCGCGCCGGGCTTCAGCGACGAATCGGTGCGGGTGTATCTGGCCACCGAGCTGACCGAAGTGGCGCGGCCCGAGGCGCACCACGAGGAAGCCGACATGACGATGCGCTGGTTGCCGGTCGCCGAGGCGGTCCGCCGGGTGTTCAGCGGCGAGATCGTGAATTCCATTGCCATCGCCGGGGTTTTGGCCGCCCACGCGGTAACCGCAGGGGTCGCGGAACCGCGGCCGGTGGACAGCCCGTGGCCCGACAAGCCGACGGCGTTCGTCGCGCGCAAGGCCGCGCAATGACAATGGTGGCCCTGGACACCCAACTGCAGGGCTACCTCGACCACCTCACGATCGAGCGGGGCGTCGCGGCGAACACCCTGAGTTCCTATCGCCGCGACCTGCGCCGCTACACCAAGCACTTGTCGGACCGTGGAATTCACGACCTGGCCAAGGTCGGCGAGGACGACGTCAGCGAGTTCCTGGTGGCGTTGCGCCGCGGCGACCCCGACTCGGGGACCTCGGCGCTGTCCGCGGTGTCGGCGGCGCGGGCCCTGATCGCGGTGCGCGGCTTGCACCGGTTCGCCGCGGCCGAGGGGCTCGCCGAGCTGGACGTGGCGCGGGCCGTTCGGCCCCCGACACCGGGGCGTCGGCTCCCCAAGAGCCTGACGATCGACCAGGTGCTGGCGCTGCTGGAAGGCGCGGGCGGCGACAGCGCTTCCGACGGCCCGCTCACGCTGCGCAACCGGGCGCTGCTGGAACTGCTGTACTCCACCGGGGCGCGGATCTCCGAGGCCGTCGGCCTCGACGTTGACGACATCGACACCCGGGCCCGGTCGGTGCTGCTGCGCGGCAAGGGCGGCAAGCAGCGGCTGGTGCCGGTCGGGCGACCCGCCGTGCAGGCGCTGGACGCGTATCTGGTGCGCGGCCGCCCGGACCTGGCCCGTCGCGGCCGCGCGACGCCGGCCATCTTCCTCAATGTGCGCGGCGGGCGGCTGTCGCGACAAAGCGCGTGGCAAGTGCTGCAGGACGCCGCCGAGCGCGCCGGAATCACGTCAGGCGTGTCGCCGCACATGCTGCGGCATTCGTTCGCGACCCACCTGCTCGAGGGCGGGGCCGACGTGCGGGTGGTGCAAGAGTTGCTGGGACACGCCTCGGTGACGACGACGCAGATCTACACGATGGTCACCGTGCACGCGCTGCGCGAGGTGTGGGCCGGGGCGCATCCGCGGGCCCAATAGTCAGCCCAAGTACTCGGATTCCAGCACCAGGTCGGACACCAGCGACTGGTATTCCACGTGGGTCTTGTGCTCGACGGTGTCCCATTGCTTGCCCTGCTGCTGGCGCATGTAGGCGCGGTACTTGGGCGCGCCCGGCACCCGGACGTTGTCGGCGACCACGATCGCGCCGGGACGCAGCCAGCCGCGCGCCATGATGCTTTGCAGGTCGTTCAGGTAGGCGTCCTTGTCGTGGTCGAGGAACGCGAAGTCGAGGGCACCCGATGCGAACCCGTGCTCTTCGGCCAGCGCGTCCAGGGTGCGCCCGCCGTCACCGATGGTGCCGACGACACACGTCACCCGGTCGGCGACACCGGCGTGGGCCCATATCCGCCGGGCGTTGGCGGCGTTGGCCTCGGCGAGCTCGACGGAGTACACCTTGGCGTTCGGGGCGGCGCGGGCGATGCGCAGCGCGCCGTATCCGACGTAGGTGCCCAGCTCCAGCGCCACCGCCGGGTCGGCGCGGCGCACCGCGGCGTCGAGGAGTAGCCCCTTCTCGTCGCCGACGTTGATCAGCAGCGACTTCTCGTAGGCGAACTTGTCGATGGTGGCCAGCACGTCGTCGATGTCGCCGGCCTTGGCGTTCCGCAGGACGTAGTCCGCGGCGGCGGCTTCGCGCCCGTCGCCGATCTGACCAGTCGTGGTGATGTTGCGCGCGCCGGCCGCCATCCGCCAGACCGACCATCGCAGCAGGGGAATCCGTCGCTTGAGGTCCATAGGAGACCTCACGATAGGCGCTTCACGTGACACACTATTCGCCAACCCTGTTGGCTCTGCGCACCTATGAGTATTCGATGAGCCATCGCTGAGCACCGCGTCTACGGTTGCTTTTTGCCAGCTCAGCACGGCATGTTTGTAACAGGTGCGCCGGAAAGTCTGGTCGGCAGCTCACCCGGAGCGGGTCGAGTGTGGTTCGGCTGGAAGGTGCCCCGGTGCTACAGCGAATCGCTGAAGAACTCTTGTCCGGCGTGACCGTGGCGATCGTTTCGCTCCCGCTCCCGATGGGGTTCGGCATCGTCGCGACCGGCACATCCGAGGGTGCACTTGCCGGGATCTACGGCGCTATCTTCGCCGCTTCCACCGCAATCAGATTCGCGGTTCGCTGGGATTTCGTGAGTGCAGCGTTGCCGACGCGGACGCTGTCACGGATCGGCGATCGCCACGCGCACTCGCCCTCACCCGTTTCGGGCATCGACGACGTGCCTGAAAGTCGCTGAGAGCATCTCACTGTGTCGAAAGGTCAATACGTGTCAAACAAACGGAGCAGCGTGGCGGAAGCCCCACAAGCGCAAGAGGTCGGCCTCCTGACCTACACCGGCCGGTTGGCCGGCGGTCTTCGGGCGGATGTGCAGCGAAAGCTGCCCTTCTACGTCAGCGACTTCAAGGACGGGCTACATTCGAAGGTCTCAGCGTCTGTGAGTTTTCTTTTTTTCGCCTGCCTTGCGAATGCTATCGCCTTCGGTGGCCTCACCAGTGTCATGACCCACGGTGAGATCGGCATCGTGGAAATGATTGTGGCAACCGCCGCAGGCGGGATCCTGTTCGCGCTTTTGTCCGCCCAACCCCTGACAGTGTTGGGCGGCACCGGCCCCATCGTGATCTTCACCGGCCTGCTGTACACGATGTGCCAGCGTTTCGACCTTCCCTTCTTGCCGGTCTACGCCTGGGTAGGAGTCTGGTCGGGCATTCTCATGCTCGTCCTCGCGGTGACCGATGCCAGCGCGCTCATGAAGTTCTTCACCCGCTTCGTCGACGAGATCTTCGCCGTCCTCATCGCCGTCATCTTTATCGTCGAAGCAGCGCGCTCCGTGGTGTCGCCCTTCACCGCATCACCGCGCAACGACGCGACCGCCCTGATGACCGTGGTCCTGGCACTGGGAACATTCCTGTTGGCCCGCAACTTCAGGACTTTCCTTCAGACCAGGTATGTCCAGCGCAGGTTCCGTGAATTCGTGGCAGATTTCGGGCCGGCCATCGCCATAGCGCTGATGGCGATATTCGCCTTGACGTTGCCGGAGGTCAAGGTGGCGGACGTGGCCATTCCCGACCATTTCGGCACCACCACCGACCGGTCCTGGCTCGTCGACATGTTCTCGGTGCCCGTCTGGCTGATTGTCGCCTGCCTCGGGCCGGCTCTCCTGGTCACCGTTTTGCTGTTTCTCGACCAGAATATTACGACTCGTCTGGTCAACAGCCCTTCGCATGCCCTCCGCAAAGGGGGCGGCTATCACTTGGACCTGGCTGTCGTCGGCGTCATCACCGCGGTGTGCTCGGTGTTCGGTTTGCCCTGGATCGTGGCGGCCACCGTCCATTCCCTCAACCACGTCAAGAGTCTGGCGACCACCACACGACAAGACGACGATTCCGGCACCGAGCGCATCTCGGCTGTCCGAGAGAATCGAGTCTCCCCGCTCGCCATTCATATCCTGATCGCGACCTCGCTTCTCGTGTTGCCGCTGATCAAGAAAATTCCGATCGAGGTACTTTTCGGCCTGTTCCTGTACATGGGTTTCGCCACCCTCAACGGGACGGACTTCTATGCGCGGTTGAAACTATGGTTGACGGATCGCAACCTGTACCCCGACACCCACTACGTTCGTCATGTTCCCTGGAAGGTCATCCACCTCTTCACCTTGGTCCAGCTTCTCTGTCTGGTGGTGTTATGGATCCTCAAGAGCAGCCCGGCGGGGATCTTGTTCCCCTTATTCATCGCGATGCTGGTGCCGTTGCGCCTCCTGCTCAACAGGTGGTTCCAGCCACAGCACCTGGCATTGCTCGACACCGATGAGCAAACCGACGATGACAGTATGGCGGACTTCCGGCCCTGAGCCCGAGGTTTCAGATCTAAGCGGCGTCGATCGCATCCCGCTTGATTATGCGCAAAGCCATTGAGGTGATCTCGGCGAGGTAGGCGGCGATTTTCGGCCATAGCAGCGGAGTTGTTGGGAAACACGCCGATCGGGGTGATGGGAATGGACGTGGAGTCCCCGGTAGATGGGAACTCACCACAAGATCACCTCGACCGGAGGACCCCACCTGATTGCTTATCGTGCCGTGCTCGACATTCCGTGAGAACTGGTCAGGTACGTGTCACACCAAGCGCCGCGACCGGGCGGGCCCCGTCCATGGTGCTGATGAGACTGGTGTGACGGGGCGGGCGAAAGGTGGCCACCAGAAGCAATTTCCGCGCGTATTGGCTGGTAAATTGCCTGCGGGTCGCCCGGCTTCCGCGCGTCGACCCGTTAGACTTTCGGTCGATGTTCACTTCCCGAACACCCCCGCCATGACTGAGCAGCCGGACAGCGGCGTCGAGCTCGGTCTCACCGGGCGGCCGCCGCGGGCGATCCCGGAACCGCAGCCGCGCACCTCGCACGGCCCGGCCAAGGTCGTCGCGATGTGCAACCAGAAGGGCGGCGTCGGGAAGACCACGTCGACCATCAACCTGGGCGCCGCGCTCGCCGAATACGGCAGGCGGGTGCTGCTGGTGGACATGGACCCGCAGGGCGCATTGTCCGCGGGGCTCGGCGTCCCGCACTACGAGCTGGACAAGACCATCCACAACGTCCTGGTCGAGCCGCGGGTGTCGATCGACGACGTGCTGCTGCAGACCCGCGTCAAGCACATGGACCTGGTGCCCAGCAACATCGACCTGTCCGCCGCGGAGATCCAACTGGTCAACGAGGTGGGCCGCGAACAGACCCTGGGCCGGGCGCTGCACCCCGTGCTGGATCGCTACGACTACGTCCTGATCGACTGCCAGCCGTCGCTGGGGTTGCTCACCGTGAACGGGCTGGCCTGCGCGGACGGCGTGGTGATCCCCACCGAATGCGAGTTCTTCTCGCTGCGCGGCCTTGCGCTGCTGACCGACACCGTCGACAAGGTGCGCGACCGGCTCAACCCGAAGCTCGAGATCAGCGGGATCCTGCTCACCCGTTACGACCCGCGCACCGTCAACGCGCGCGAAGTGATGGCCCGGGTGGTGGAGCGGTTCGGCGACCTGGTGTTCGACACCGTGATCACCCGGACCGTCCGATTCCCCGAGACCAGCGTGGCCGGCGAACCCATCACCACCTGGGCCCCGCGCTCCACGGGCGCCATCGCCTACCGCGCCCTGGCCCGCGAGTTCATCGACCGATTCGGCGCGTGACGGCCGGCGCAAATGGTGAGGCGCCAGCCAAGAACGGTTTTCACGTCCACCTGACCAATTTCGAGGGGCCGTTCGATCTGCTGCTGCAGCTGATCTTCGCCCATCGCCTCGACGTCACCGAGGTGGCGCTGCACCAGGTCACCGATGACTTCATCGCCTACACCCGCGAGATCGGATCCCAGCTGGACCTGGAGGAGACCACCGCGTTCCTGGTGGTCGCCGCGACCCTGCTCGACCTCAAGGCCGCCCGGCTGCTGCCGGCCGGACAGATCGACGACGAAGAAGACCTGGCGCTGCTCGAGGTTCGCGACCTGCTGTTCGCCAGGCTGCTGCAGTACCGCGCGTTCAAACACGTCGCGGAGATGTTCGCCGAGCTGGAGGCGACCGCCCTGCGCAGCTATCCGCGCGCCGTGTCGCTGGAGGACCGGTTCACCGAGCTGCTGCCGGAGGTGATGCTGGGCGTCGACGCCGAAAGGTTCGCCCAGATCGCCGCGATCGCGTTCAGCCCCCGTCCCGTGCCGACGGTCGCCATCGGTCACCTGCACGAGGTGGCGGTCTCGGTGCCCGAGCAGGCCAAGAAGCTGCTGGCGATCCTGGAGTCCCGCGGCAGCGGCCAGTGGGCCACGTTCTCCGAGCTGGTCGCCGACTGCGAGGCGCCGATGGAAGTCGTCGGGCGTTTCCTGGCGCTGCTCGAGCTCTATCGGAGCCGGACGGTAGCATTCGACCAGTCGGAGCCCCTTGGCGTGCTCCAGATTTCATGGACCGGGGAACGTCCGGCCAGCGAAGCCTTGGTAGAAGTGCGGGACGAATAGATGACTTGCGCCGCGACGATGCAGAGCGAAGCGATGAGGAGGAGCGTGCGCATGACTAATATGCCGGACGTCGATCTCGACTCCGACATCGCAGGCATTCCCGACATCGCCGAGGCCGCACCCATGGACGCCGAGGAACTCGGCTCCGTGCTGGAGGCGCTGCTGCTGGTGGTCGACACGCCGGTCAGCACCGAGGCGCTGGCCGCGGCCACGCAGCAACCCGTCTACCGAATCGCCGCACGGCTGCAGCAGATGGCCGACGAACTCACCGAACGCGGCAGCGGCATCGACCTGCGCCAGACGGGCGAGGGCTGGCGGATGTACACCCGCGCCCGGTTCGCGCCGTACGTGGAGAAGCTGCTGCTGGACGGCGCGCGATCCAAGCTGACCCGGGCCGCGCTGGAGACCCTCGCCGTGGTGGCCTACCGCCAGCCGGTGACCCGGGCGCGGGTCAGCGCGGTCCGCGGCGTCAACGTGGATGCCGTCATGCGCACGCTGCTGGCGCGCGGCCTGATCACCGAGGCCGGCGCCGACGACGACACCGGCGCGGTGACGTTCGCCACCACCGACCTGTTCCTGGAGCGGTTGGGGCTGACGTCGCTCGCTGACCTGCCCGATATCGCCCCGCTGCTACCCGACGTCGACACCATCGAGGACTTGAGCGAATCCCTGGACAGTGAGCCGCGTTTCATCAAACTCGCGGGCGGTCAGGCTCCCGCGGAGGCGCTGTCGTTCGACGTGGACCAGGATTGATGGTCGAGACCGAAGGGATCCGCCTGCAAAAGGTGTTGTCCCAGGCTGGAATTGCGTCGCGGCGGGCCGCCGAGAAGTTGATCATCGACGGCCGTGTCGAGGTCGACGGGCAGGTGGTGACCGAGTTGGGCACCCGGGTGGATCCGGGCGCCTCGGTGATCCGGGTCGACGGTGCCAGGGTGGTCCTCGACGAGTCGCTGGTGTACCTGGCGCTGAACAAGCCGCGGGGCATGCTCTCGACCATGTCGGACGATCGGGGCCGGCCGTGCATCGGCGACCTGGTGGAACATCGGGTCCGCGGCAACAAGAACCTCTTTCACGTCGGGCGGTTGGACGCCGATACCGAGGGGCTGATCCTGCTGACGAACGACGGCGAGCTGGCGCACCGGTTGATGCATCCCTCTCACGAGGTGCCCAAGACCTACCTGGCGACGGTGGCCGGGACGGTGCCGCGCGGGCTGGGCAAGAGCCTGAAGGCGGGAGTCGAATTGCACGACGGCCCGGCGCGCGTCGACGATTTCGCGGTCGTGGACGCCATTCCGGGCAAGACGCTGGTGCGGGTGGTGTTGCACGAAGGGCGCAATCGCATTGTGCGCCGGCTGCTGGCCGCCGCCGGCTTCACGGTTGAGGCGCTGGTACGCACCGACATCGGACCCGTGTCGCTGGGCAAGCAGCGGCCGGGCAGCATCCGGGCTTTGAGCCATGGCGAGGTCGGGCAGCTGTACAAGGCGGTCGGGCTGTGAGCGATGTGGTGGTCGCGATCGACGGGCCCGCGGGGACCGGAAAGTCCTCGGTATCAAAAGGATTGGCGAGCGCGCTGGGTGCACGCTACCTGGACACCGGGGCCATGTACCGGATGGTGACGTTGGCGGTACTGCGCGCGGGTGTCGACCCGGCGGACGCCGAAGCCGTCGCGCAGATCGGGGCGACGCGCGCAGATGTCGGTCGACTACCACCCCGACGGTGACCGTTATTTCCTTGCCGGAGAAGATGTTTCAGTCGAGATCCGCGGTGACCAGGTCACCGGTGCGGTCTCGGCGGTGTCCTCGGTCCCCGCCGTGCGCACCCGACTCGTCGGGTTGCAGCGCGCCATGGCCGAGGGGCCCGGCAGCGTCGTCGTCGAGGGTCGCGACATCGGAACCGTCGTCCTCCCGGACGCTCCCGTGAAGATCTTCTTGACCGCGTCGGCCGAAACCCGCGCGCGGCGCCGCAACGATCAGAACGTCGCGGCCGGGCTGGCCGACGACTACGACGCGGTGCTGGCCGACGTACGGCGGCGCGATCATCTGGATTCCACCCGGGCGGTGTCGCCGCTGCGCGCCGCCGCCGACGCGGTGGTCGTCGACACCGGCGAGATGACCGAGGCGCAGGTGATCGACCACCTGCTGGAGCTGGTCAAACAGCGAAGCGGGGCGGTGCGGTGACTCAGGACGGCACCTGGACCGACGAAAGCGATTGGGAATCGGTCGAATCCGAGCTGGCAGAGCTGGAGGAGGCGGGCCCCGCGCCCGTGGTGGCGGTGGTCGGGCGGCCCAACGTCGGCAAGTCGACTCTGGTCAACCGGATCCTGGGCCGGCGCGAGGCGGTGGTGCAGGACATTCCCGGTGTGACCCGCGACCGGGTGTCCTACGACGCGCTGTGGACCGGCCGCCGGTTCGTCGTGCAGGACACCGGGGGGTGGGAGCCCGACGCCAAGGGCCTGCAGCAGCTGGTGGCCGAACAGGCGTCGGTGGCCATGCGCACCGCCGACGCGGTGATCCTGGTGGTCGACGCCACCGTCGGGGCCACCACCGCGGACGAGGCGGCCGCCCGGATCCTGTTGCGCTCGGGCAAGCCGGTCTTCTTGGCCGCCAATAAGGTTGACAGCGAGAAGGGTGAGGCGGACGCGGCGGCGTTGTGGTCGCTGGGACTCGGCGAGCCGCACGCCGTCAGCGCGATCCACGGTCGCGGCATCGCCGATCTGCTCGACGAGGTGCTGGCCGTGCTGCCCCAGGTGTCCGAGGCGGTGCCCGCGCCGGGCGGCCCTCGGCGGGTGGCGCTGGTCGGCAAACCCAACGTGGGGAAGAGCTCGCTGCTGAACAAGCTGGCCGGCGACGAGCGCTCGGTGGTCCACGACGTCGCCGGGACGACAGTCGATCCGGTCGACTCGCTCATCGAATTGGGCGGCAAGGTGTGGCGGTTCGTCGACACGGCCGGCCTGCGGCGCAAGGTCGGCCAGGCCAGCGGACACGAGTTTTACGCCTCGGTGCGCACCCACTCGGCGATCGACTCGGCCGAGGTGGTGGTCGTGCTGATCGACGCCTCGGCGCCGCTGACCGAGCAGGATCAGCGGGTGCTGTCCATGGTCATCGAGGCCGGGCGGGCGCTGGTGCTGGCCTTCAACAAGTGGGACCTGGTGGACGAGGACCGGCGCGAGGTGTTGGAGCGCGAGATCGACCGCGAGCTGCTGCAGCTGCGCTGGGCGCAGCGGGTCAACATCTCCGCCAGGACGGGCCGCGCGGTGCAGAAACTGGTGCCCGCGATGGAGACGGCG
>CAVTBA010000003.1:0-24549 GCA_963732835.1 uncultured Actinomycetota bacterium | reverse complement strand
ACGTGGACAACAATTTCTCGATTCGCCGCACGCGGTAGCGAACGGTGTTCGGATGCACGTGCAGCGCCTGCGCGGCGGCAGCGATGTCGCCGAAGCCGTCCAAATACGCCCGCAGGGTCTCGGCCAGCACCGGCTCGCGCGCGCGCAGATCGTCGATCCGCGGATCGATCAACCGCTCCTCGCGGCCGACCAGGGTGACGATCTCGTCGAGCAGGACGGTGGTGCGCGCTTCGGCCAGCGACGTCACCCGCGCGATCGAGATGGGGTGGCGCGCAGCGCTGTCCAGCACGCGGTCCAGCTCGGCGCGCGCGGCGGCGACCCCGGCGAGCCCGCGGACGGGAGCGGCGACGGCGGCGCGCAGCTGCACCCCGAGCTCGGTGCGCATTGCTGCGATGGTGCCGCGGACCCACGAGGTGACCGAGCGGGTCTGCGTCTGGGGCAGCAGCACATAGATCCGCGATCCGCGCGAGGCCAGCTGGGCATCCCGCCGAAAAGCGCTGGCGCTCAACGCCATGACGTCGGCCAATCGCGGTTGTGCGGGCGCACCGCCGGCCGGGGGTTCCGCGGTGTCCCAGCCGATCAGCGCCGCGTCGCCGTCGGCGGCGACGCCCAGTTCGCGGGCGACGGCGGCCACGTCGGGTTCGCCGTCGATCAGGCCCAACAGCTGCTGCACCCGTCGCGCCTGCGTGGACGGCCGGGAGGCCAACCGCGCCATGATGCGCGCGGCCAGCACCGCCGCGCCGCGCAATATCTCCTCGGCGTCCTCGGCCAGCGGTTGTGCGCCCTGCTGCACCCAGATGGTGCCGGCGAACGCGGGGGCCCGCCGCGCGTCCGCCGCGGGCTGGTAAATCCCGACGGCCAGCCGCGGCCGCAGGCCCAACTCCGGGCGCTCGGCCACGCGCACCACCTGATCGCTCGCCCGCAGCGCATCGAAAATGCCCCACTGCCCGATCCATTCGAGATGCTCGGGCGGCCCCGCCCTGCCCAGGATGGAAAGGCGACGCAGCTCGTCGGCTTCGTCGTTGGAGGCCGAGTAGGCCAGCACGTGGGATTGGGCGTTTTCGATGCTGACCATGCCGTGGATGCGGTCGGCCAGCGACTGCGCCAGACCGAACAGGTCGGTGCCCGACTCCTCCGTCTCATCGGCGCGGTCCCCGTGATGTGCCAGCACGTGATTGACCAACTGGTAGAGCCGCTCCCAGCGGGCCCGCGGCTCGACGGCGACCACCGCCGAGCCGGCCACGACCGCCGCGCTGACCAGCGCGCTCGACGGCTCCTTGGCGAAGATCGCCACCGGAACGCGCTCGCGGGCCTGCTTGTCCATCCACCGCAGCGCCTCGTCGTCGGCGAGCCCCAGCAGGAAGAACACGTCGGCCGAGCCCGTGGCCGCCGCCAGCCCGAGCCGCACATCGTCGCTGTCGATGAGCGCCGCCGACGCCACCGGAAGGTCCAGGCCCCGCGGCGCTTCCACCAGGCTGACCAGGGTCGTGTCCAGCGCGAGCAACAGCTGACCCAGCCCCACACCGGCCATTGTCCGATCGTACTACCAAATGGTCATAGGTCTGTCCGATCGGCTAACTCGGGGAGTCGCGACGGCGAGGATCCTGGCAACATGGACGCGATAACCCAGGTGCCGTTGCCGGCCAACGAACCGGTCCACGACTACGCGCCGCACTCACCCGAGCGCACCCGGTTACGGGCCGAATTGGCGGCGCTGGCCGATCACCCGATCGACCTCCCGCATGTCATCGGCGGTAGACACCGGATGGGCGACGGTGAACGCATCGACGTCGTCCAGCCGCACCGGCACGCCGCCACGCTGGGCACCCTGACCAACGCCGCCCACGCCGATGCGGCAGCGGCGATCGACGCCGCCATGACCGCGAAAGGCCCGTGGGCGGCAATGCCTTTCGATGAGCGCGCGGCGGTGTTCCTGCGGGCCGCCGACCTGCTGGCCGGCCCGTGGCGGGAGAAGATCGCCGCCGCGACGATGCTCGGCCAATCCAAGTCCGCCTACCAGGCCGAGATCGACTCGCCGTGCGAGCAGATCGACTTCTGGCGGTTTAACGCGGCGTTCGCGCGGCAGATCCTCGCGCAGCAGCCGATCAGCGGGCCCGGCGAGTGGAACCGCAGCGACTACCGCCCGCTGGACGGCTTCGTCTATGCGATCACGCCATTCAACTTCACCTCGATCGCCGGCAACCTGCCGACCGCGCCGGCGCTGATGGGCAACACCGTCGTGTGGAAACCGTCGATCACCCAGACACTGTCGGCCTACCTGACCATGCAGCTGCTCGAGGCCGCGGGGTTGCCACCCGGTGTCATCAACCTCGTAACCGGCGACGGCTTCGCGGTTTCCGACGTGGCACTGGCCGACCCGCGGCTGGCCGGCATCCACTTCACCGGGTCGACGGCCACCTTCGCACACCTGTGGCAGCAGGTCGGCGCCAACATCGGCCGCTACCACAGCTATCCGCGGCTGGTCGGCGAGACCGGCGGCAAGGACTTCGTGGTGGCGCACCCCTCGGCACGGCCAGATGTGCTGCGCACGGCGCTGATTCGCGGCGCGTTCGACTACCAGGGGCAGAAATGCTCGGCGGCGTCGCGGGCGTTCGTCGCGCATTCGGTGTGGCGGCGCATCGGCGACGACTTCCTGGCCGAGACCGCCGCCCTGCGCTACGGCGACGTCACCGACCTGACCAACTACGGCGGGGCGCTGATCGACGAGCGGGCGTTCGCCAAGAACGTCAAGGCCCTCGAGCGGGCGAAAAGCACCGCCCACGTCACCATCGCGGTCGGCGGCGAATACGACGACAGTGTCGGCTATTTCGTGCGACCCACGGTGTTGCTGTCCGACGACCCGACCGACGAGTCGTTCGCCACCGAGTACTTCGGTCCGCTGCTGTCGGTGCACGTCTACCCCGACGACGACTACGAACGAATCCTCGACGTGATCGACACCGGCTCGCGGTACGCGCTGACCGGCGCGGTCATCGCCGACGACCGCGAGGCGGTGCTGACCGCGCAGGATCGCCTGCGGTTCGCCGCCGGAAACTTCTACGTCAACGACAAACCGACCGGCGCGGTCGTCGGGCGCCAGCCGTTCGGGGGTTCGCGTGGCTCGGGCACCAACGACAAGGCCGGATCGGTGCTGAACCTGTTGCGCTGGACGTCGGCCCGCACCATCAAAGAGACGTTCGTTCCGGCCACCCACCACACCTATCCGCACATGGCGGCCGACTGATGGCCGGGCTGTTCGCCAGCACGCTGCGTCCGGTGATCCTGGCGGCCGGCCGGGGTGACGGGCTGCGCCACGCCGCCGAACGCCTGCCGGTCACCCGCAAGGTGGTGCAGCGGTTCGTGCCCGGCGAGACGATCGACAGCGCGCTGGACAGCGTTGCGGCGCTGCGCCGTTCGGGTCGTTATGTCAGCATCGACTACCTGGGTGAAGACGTCACCGACGCCGACGAGGCCGGCGCGGCCGTGCGGGTGTACCTGGATCTGATCGACCACCTGGCCCGATTCGGCGATGACGCCGCGGTCCGGACGCTCGAGGTGTCGCTGAAGTTGTCGGCCCTGGGGCAGGCGCTGGGTCGCGACGGCGAGAAGATCGCCCGGGAGAACGCCTTCGCGATTTGCGAAGCGGCGCAGCGGGCCGGCGTGTGGGTGACGGTGGACGCCGAAGACCACACAACGACGGACTCGACGCTGGCGATCGTGCGGGATCTGCGGGCCGATTTCGGATGGCTGGGCGTGGCGTTGCAGGCCTACCTGCGGCGCACCCTGGGCGATTGCGAGGAATTCGCGGCGGCCGGAGCGCGGATCCGGTTGTGCAAGGGCGCCTACGACGAACCGGCGGCGGTGGCCTACCGTGACCCCGCCGACGTCACGGAGGCGTACCTGCGGTGTCTGCGGGTGTTGATGGCCGGCTCGGGTTATCCGATGGTGGCCTCCCACGACCCGGCGATCATCGAGGCGGTGCCCGCGCTGGCGCACGAAAATGGGCGGGCCGCAGCCGATTTCGAGTACCAGATGCTGTACGGCATCCGCGATGGCGAGCAGCGACGGCTGGCGGAATCCGGCAATCAAGTCCGCGTCTACGTGCCGTTCGGCACCCAGTGGTACGGCTACTTCATGCGCCGGCTGGCCGAGCGGCCCGCCAACCTGACGTTCTTCTTGCGGGCGCTGGCGCAGCGCGGTCACTAGGGTTGTCCTGACATCAGCAGCTACGGGTCCTCATCATCGTTGGGCGCCAGGAGCCTCTCCGGGTGGTGAAAGGTGTTGGTTCTGGGTTGTCCGCGGTCGAGGTGGGGCGGCGGGAGCCATTCGGTTTCGCCTCGGGCGTTGGTTCGGGTGGTCCAACCTTTTTCGGCGAGCCGGTTGTCGGGGCCGCAGGCCAGGGTGAGGTCGTCGATGTCGGTGCGCCGGGTGGCTTGCCAGCCTTTGACGTGGTGGACCTGGCTGTGATAGGCGGGGGCGTCGCAGCCCGGTTTGGTACACCCACGATCCCTGGCGTACAACATGATTCGCTGGGCGGGGGAGGCCAGTCGTTTCGTGTGATACAGCGCTAGCGGCCGGCCGTTGTCGAAAATCGCCAAGTAATGGTGGGCGTGGCCGGCCCAGCGGATCACATCCGACATCGGCACCAGCGTGCCGCCGGCGGTCAGGGCCTTGCCGGTGGCGGCCTCGAGATCCTTCAATGTGGTGGTCACCACGATCGACACGGGCAGCCCGTTGTGGCGGCCCAGTCCCCCGGAAGCTAGCAGGCCGCGCAGTCCAGCCAGGAATGCGTCGTGATTGCGCTGGGCTTCCGATCGGGTATCGCGGCGCACCGCGTCCTCATCCGGTGTCGCGTCCACCCAGGGGATTTCATCGTCGGGGTTGCACGCCCCGGGCGCGGCCAGCTTGGCCACCATGGCCTCGATGGCGGCCCGCAACTCCGGGGTCACCAAGCCGCTGATGCGTGACATGCCGTCGAATTCCTGCTTGCCCAGGGTGATGCCGCGTTTGCGGGCCCGCTCGGCGTCGCTGAATTCCCCGTCGGGGTGCAGCCAGTCCATGACCCGCTGGGCGTACTTGGCCAATTCGTCGGGGCGGTATCCGGCGGCCTTGCCGGCCAGGTCGGCTTCGGCTGCTTGCCGGGTGAACACGTCGACCTCGGCGGGCAGATGGACAAGGAAGCTGCGGATCACCTTCACGTGCCCATCACCGATCAGCCCGTCGCGTTGCCCGGCCGCGGTCGCGCTCAACTGCGGCGCCAACGGCTCGCCGGTCAACGCCCGACGCGCACCCAATGACTCGGCTTCCTCGATGCGCCGGCCGGCCTCACCCTTGGTGATGCGCAACCGGTCGGCCAGCCCGGAGCGCAGCGAGCCGCCCAACTCTTCGGCACTGGCCTGCGCGCTGAGCTGGTTGATCAACGCGTGCTGAGGTGCGCGCAAGCGACGGTATACGCGTTCCAGGCGCTCAAGGGTGCGCAACCGCTCCGGGGTGGTGAGCACGTCAAAGGACAACTCGCACAAGCGGTCCAGGTCGTCATCGAGCGCGTCGACGACCTCGACGATCTCCTCGCGACTACTCGCACCCATGCCCCAAACTCTAGGAACACCCACCGACAAAAATGACCGCGTTGTGACTATTGAAGCCGAAGTTACACAAGGGAATACCGCCTGTCGGCCACTGTCGGATGGCATCTCGAGTGTACGACGCGACACTCACGCTGGCGAGACCGTCTCGCCGCCACACCGTCGCTGAGCGACTCAGTGGGCGCGCCTGGGCCGAGCCCGTTCGCCGGCGAACCCGCGCACCGCGTACGCGCGCACGAATTCGGCCACCGCCTCGGGATCATCCATGTCCAGCGTCGAGGACGGCGTGCTGAAAAGTGAGAACAGGATGCGCGCAAACCATTCACCGGCGGCGTGGACGTCGAGGTCCTTGCGCACCTCCCCGGTGAGCTTCGCGGCCGACAGGTGGGGGGCAAAGAAGTCGACGCATTCGCGCAGCAACACGGCGGCATCCTTGGTCAGCAGCAGGCTGATGGCGTCTTCGTCGAAGTACTTCTCGGACGCGATGGACCGCCGAGCCTGGGTCACGAAAACGGCGGCCCGGCTTAGCTTTTCCTCGAGCGAGCCGCCCCGCTCCATGGCCGTGGACATCTCGCGGTAGAACCGCTCGGAAGCGTGTTCGGCGCACGCCTCGATGATGGCGGCTTTGTCGGAAAAGTACTCGTAGATGGTGCTGCGGGAGACACCCGCCGCCCTGGCGATGTCGACGATCGTCGCCTTCTGCAGCCCCTGCTTGCGGAAGCACGCGTACGCGGACTCCACGATCAGCTCGCGGGTATCGATGGCCTGGGCCGCCTGCGTCGTCACGGAACCAACGCACCCCTGGGCACCAGCCCGGCATCGGCCGAGGCGAACGCGGCGTTGACGTCGGCCAGGTGGAACGGATCGGGCATCAGGCGGTCGAACGGAAAGCTGGTGTGCTGCAGGAACGATAGCCCGATGGCCAGCGTGACGGGGTCGTAGAGCATGACGCCGCGCAGGGATTTGTTGCCGTAGACCAGCGCGCTGGGGTCGAGCGCGAACGTGCGTCCCACGCCGACGTTGCCGACCTCGAGTAGCGTGCCGCCGTTGTTGAGGAACCCGATCCCGTCGGGAATGACGCCCGGCACACCGACGACCTCGAGCACCCAGTCGGCGCCGATGCCGTCGGTGTGCTCGCGGACCTGCGCGGTGACCTCCGCGGTCGAGATCGCGCTCGCGTCGATGCAGTGGGTGGCGCCGAAATCGGCGGCGACGTCGAGCCGTTCGGCGATCTTGTCGATGACGATGACCGCCGCAGCGCCCGCGGTGCGGGCCACGGCCGCGGCGTTGATGCCCAGCCCGCCCGCGCCCTGGATGACGACGGTGTCGCCCAGCCGCACATCGCGCAGCGCGAACAGCACTTGGGCCAGCGCGCAGTTCAGCGGGGCGACGGCCGCGTCGGCGAGCTCCTCGGGCACCTTGTACAGCGGCTGGCGCCGGCTGGTGTAGTAGTACTCCCCATAGGCGGCGACGAAGTGCGGCGCCTGATCGTGCGTCCGGTATTCGCCGGCCATCAGGTTCTGGCACGCGGATGACCGTCCCCGCGCGCATGCGTGGCATTGGCCGCAGAACCAGAAATACGGTGCGACAACGCGATCGCCGACGGCCAGCGGCTTGCCGGTCGCGTCGGTGGTCAGGCCCTCGCCGAGTTCGGCGATCTCGCCGACCATTTCGTGGCCCATGGCGAATGGGCACGGCAATGGCAGTTCCCCGCGGAAGATGTGCAGGTCGGATCCGCAGATGCCGGCCATCCGCAGCCGCAGCGCCGCGGTTCCCGGCGCCGGAGCGGATAATGGGAATTCGGCCAGCTCGATGGGCCCGCCGTGGGCGGTCAGCAGTGCGAGCTTCGGCATGGTGATGCCCCCTTTAGTCGGCGGGCGCCAGGATCAGCCCGCTGGTGGGCACCCCGGTGCCGGACGTGACCAGCACGTGTTCGACATTGTCGACCTGGTTGTACGACGTGCCGCGCACCTGGCGCACCCCCTCGGTGATGCCGTTCATGCCGTGGATGTAGGCCTCCCCGAGCAGCCCGCCGTTGGTGTTGATCGGCAGCTCTCCGCCCAGCGACAGCCGCTCGACGGTGGCGAAGTCCTTGGCCTCGCCGCGGCCGCAGAACCCGAGCTCCTCGAGCTGGGTGAACACGAACGGCGTGAAATGGTCGTAGATGAAAGCGGTTTGGATGTCTTGCGGCTTCAGGCCCGAGTCGCGCCACAGCCTTTTGGCGACCACACCCATCTCGGGCAGGCCGGTGATGTCGTCGCGGTAGTAGCTGGTCATCATCTCGCCGTTGTCGGCCGCGCCCTGGGCGGCCGCGGTGATGATCGCCGGCGGCTGCCGCAGGTCACGCGCGCGTTCCGCACTGGTGACCACGAGCGCGACACCGCCGTCGCTCTCCTGACAGCAATCCAGCAGGCGCAGCACCGGTTCGACGATCCAGCGCGAATGCTGGTGGTCCTCCAGGGTGATCGGGCGCTCGTAGAACCAGGCATCGGGGTTGCGCGCCGCGTGCGCACGGTCGACGACGGCGATGCGGCCGAAGTCCTCGTTGGTGACCCCATACGTCGACATGTACCGCTGGGCGTGCATCGCGACCCACGCTGCGGGAGTGAGCAACCCGAACGGCGCGTAGTGCGCCATGAACAGCGGGGTCCCCAGGTCGGTGCGACCGCTGCCGCCGAACCGGAAACCGGAGCGTTCGTTGAAGGCGCGCCAGCACACCACCACGTCGGCGACGCCGGTCGCGACGGCCATCGCCGCGTGCACGACGGTGCCGGCGGCGGCGCCGCCGCCGTGGTGCACGCGGGAGAAGAAGCTCAGGTCGCCGATGCCCACGTTGCGCGCGATGTCGATCTCGTCGCTGGAGTCCATGGTGAAGGTGACCATGCCGTCGACGTCGCCGGGCGCCAAGCCGGCGTCGTCGAGCGCGGCGCTCACCGCCTCGCACGCCAATTGCAGTTCGCTGCGGCCGGATTCCTTGGAGAACTCGGTCTGGCCGATCCCGACGATGGCCGCGGCGCCGGGCAACGAGCTGCTCACGCGCCGCCCCCGTCGAGCAGGCTGAGGATCGCGGTGCCCGAGACGTGATCGCCCAGGCTGTTGGAGCCCTTGAACGTCACCTCGGCGAAGTTCTCACCACCGGTGCCCTCGGCCTTACCGGTGACGCTGCCCGTGAAGCGCAGCGGATCGTCCGGAAAACACGGCACGCCAAGGCGAATCGACAATGTCTTGACCATCGCCTCCGGTCCGGCCCAGTCGGTGAGGAACCGCACGCAGTAGCCGTTGGTGGTGAGGATGTTCATGAACAGGTTGGGCGAACCCTGCTTCTTCGCGTAGTCGCGGTCGTGGTGCACCGGCATGAAATCGCGGGTGGCGATCGCCCCGGCGACGATCATCGTCGTGGTGATCGGAATCTCGAGCGGAGTGACCTCGTCGCCGACCGAGATGTCGGCCCAGCGCAGGGTGGTGGTGCGGCTCGCGGTGGTCGTCATGGGAGTCCTTCCGAATACGTTGTGCCGAGGTGGGCCAGCTGCGCGGCGGCGGGGCCGAGCGTGAGCTCGTTGTGCTTGGCCCACAAGAAGTAGCGGTGCAGGGGATAGGTGGTGTCGATCCCGATGCCGCCGTGGACGTGTTGGGCGGTGGCGGCGACACGGGCGCCGGCCTCGGCGGCCCAGAACTTCGCGATGCGGGCGGCGCGGTCGGCGGCCCGCCCGTGCGCGATCAACCACGCCGCGTGCCACGTCGTCCACCGGATCGCCTCGACATCGATGAACGCGTCGGCCATCCGTTGCTGCACGGCCTGGAAGCTGCCGACGGGCCGGCCGAATTGCTCGCGGCCGGTGGTGTATTCGGCCGCGATCCGCAGCGACCGCTCCGCGACACCGAGCTGAACCGCGCACAGCGCGACCAGCGCGCGGGTGTGCAGCGTCCCGATCATGCCCGTCCCGACGAGCCTGTCGGCGTCGGACACCGTTGCGCCGTCGAGGTATACGTCGGCGTGCGGTTCACCGTTGGTGGTCGCAACCGGCCGGATCTCGACGCCGGGGGCGTCGGCCGCCAGCAGGAACAGCGCGGCCTCCCCGTCGTCCATCGCGGCCGGGACCAACACGGTGTCGGCGAGTTGGGCGGCCGGCACCAGCTCCTTGGCGCCGTCGAGCCGCCAATTGCCGCCGTCGCGTCGCGCGGTGGTGGCGGGAGCCGTTACATCGGAGCGGCCCGGCTCGGCCAGCCCCGCCGTCAGGATGCGGTTTCCGGCGACGACGCCCGGTAGGAACCGTTGCCGCTGTTCGGGATTGCCGTGCCGCGCGATGGGGTCGGCCCCCAGCGCCAGCGTCGCGTAGGCCGGCACCGGCGCGACCGCCCGGCCCACCTCGGCCAGCAGCACCCCGAGCTCTACGAAGCCACCGCCGTTACCGCCCACCGACTCCGGCAGCGCGGTGCCCAGCAGGTCGGCGGCCGCAAGCTCGTTCCACAGTGCGTCGTCGAAGCGAATCTCGCCGGCTTCCAACGCGGCCAGGCGCTGCGGTGTGGCCCGGCGCTCGAAAAGGTCGCGGGCGAGCTTGGAGATGGTCTCCTGCTCCTCAGTGAAGGTGAAGTCCATGAGCCCTCACCTAGGTGGCCGGCCGGAACTGGTGCAACACCAGGTCGTTATCGAAACTCTGGTAGTAGACCTCGACCGGCATCCCGGTTGTCACCTCGGCCGGGTCGATGCCGGTCAGATTGGATACCAGCCGCACGCCCTCCTCGAGTTCCACCAGCACGACGACGTAGGGATACTCGAAGAACGGAAACCTCGGTTCGTGCGGCATCACGTAGCTGTACACGGTGCCGCGGCCCGACGACTCGACGGTGTCCCACTCCAGCGAACGGCAGTGCGGACACATCGGGCGCGGCGGGTGGCGCAGCCGCCCGCATCCGCCGCAGCGTTGGATCAGGAGTTTGTTCTCCCGCAATCCGTTCCAGAAGAATTCGGTGTCCGGTGTGATGGCCGGCGCCAGTCGGGTCGCCATCAGCGCTCCGGCCTGAATCGCAGCACGCGGAATCGCTGCCTGCCCAAGACCTCGCCGTTCTGGTCGGTGTAGGTCGTCAGCCAGGTCAGGAAGAAGCCGGTGCCCAGCGCCGTCTTCTTTTCCTCGGAGACCGATTCGTAGACCGTCGTCGCGCTGATGACGTCGCCCAGTCGCGGGTAGCGCTCGATGTCGAACTCCGAGTTGGTCGCCACTGTGCTGGTGTAGCCGGCGTCGTCCAGGAATGCCGTTGGATTGCTTCTGATTTCGATGGGTGCGCCACCACGCTCGCCGATGCCCTCCAGGATCGGCGACGGCATCGTCCAGGTCTGCAGCATCACCGGCGGGGACACGATGCCGCCGAACCGTGACTTCTCGGCGAATTCCGGGTCGAGGTAGACGGGGTTCATGTCGGCCATCGCGTACGCCCAGTGCCGGATCATCGGCTGGTTGACCGGATCCGGGGCCAGCGATGGCTTCCCGGTGCCGCCGGTCGGCCGGCCGACGAGGGCGCGCACCTTGGCGCTGACGGTTTCTGAGTCGGTCACTTACGGCTGTCCTCCTATTTTGCGGTGGCGCGAAGGTCACGGGGAGCCCGCGGCATGCCCAATCCGGCCATGGCGATGATGTCACGCTGAATCTCGTTGGCGCCGCCGCCGAACGTGTTGATGACCGCCTGACGGTACGCGGTTTCCAGCGCACCGCGCAGGGGCGCGTCGACGCCGCGGCGCACGCCGTTGCCGTCGAGCACCTCGAGCAGCTGACGGGCGACCTCTTGGGTCAGCTCGGTGCCGAAGACCTTGGCCGCCGAGGCTTCCCCCATGCTGAGCACGCCCTTGGTCATCGCGGCGTTGACTCGCAGGTTGACCAGTTTGTAGGCGGCGACCTGAGCCTCGACCCGGGCCAGCGCCAGCTGCACCCACGGCTGGTCGATGACGCGGCCGCGGTCGAGTTCGGTGCCGGCGACCCACTGCAGCGTCCGCTCGAACAGCGGTTCCAACGCGCCGAGGTTGCCCAGGGCCGCCCGCTCGAAGTTCAGCTGCGTGGTGATCAGCTGCCAGCCTTCGCTCTCGCCGCCCACCAGGGCACTGGCCGGGACGCGCACGTTGTCGTAGAACGTGTAGAAGGTGGAGATGCCGGGCATGGTGTGCAGCGGCTGCCAGGAGAACCCGGGTGACGAGGTGGGCACGACCAGGATCGAGATGCCCTTGTGTTTCTTGGCATCCGGATCGGTGCGCGCGGCCAGCCAGATGTAGTCGGCGTACGCCGCGCCGCTGGTGAACATTTTCTGACCGTTGATGACGTAGCCTGCGTCGGGCCCCGAGCCGTCGCGCACCGCGGTGGTGCGCAGCGAGGCCAGGTCGCTGCCGGCCTCGGGTTCGGAGTAGCCGATTGCGAATTCCACGCTGCCGTCCAGGATTGCGGGCAAGAACTTCCGCTTCTGTTCCTCGGTGCCGCACTGCATCAGCGTCGGACCGACGGTGTTGAGCGTCACCAACGGGATCGGGGCGTTGACGCGTCGCGCCTCCTCGGAGAAGATGAACTGCTCGATCGCCGAAAACCCGCGTCCACCATATTCTTTGGGCCAGCCGACGCCGAGCAGGTCGGCGGCGGCCAGGGCCCGCACACACTCCCGCACAGCGGGGCCGCCCTCGATGTGCTCCTCGATCGCGGCACGGCGCTCGGGCGTCATCACCCGTTCCAGGGTCGCGCGGATCTCGGCGCGCAGCCGTTCTTGCTCGGGCGAGTACTCCAAATCCATTGGTTCAGGCTCCCAGCCGCACCGGCATCCGCTTGACCCCGGGCACCATGGTGGCCCGCATCCGGTCCACCGCGCCCACCAGCTCGAGCCTGGGGAAGCGTCGCAGCAGCTCGTCGAACATCACGCATGCCTCCAGCCGCGCCAATTGCGCTCCGACGCAGGAATGCTCGCCACAACCGAACGCGATGTGCGGGTTGGGGTGCCGGGTCACCTTGAACTCCTCGGAGTCGGGGCCGAAGATGTCCTCGTCCCGGTTGGCGGACCCGTAGAGCATCACCACCACGTCGCCCGCGGCGATCCGCTGACCGCGGATCTCGACGTCGGTCGTCGCGGTGCGCGCCATGTGGACAACGGGGCTGTTCCACCGCAGCATTTCCTCGACGGCGCCGGGGATCAGGGCGGGATCATCGACCAGCAGGCGGCATTGGTCGGGGTGGGCGATGAGCGCGAGCGTGCCCAGCGCGATCAGGTTGCGCGTGGTTTCGTTACCGGCCACCAGCAGCAGGTAGGCGAAATTGAGCAGGTCTTCGTCGGTCAGCCGGACGCCGTCGATGTCCGCACCCGCCAGCACCGACAACAGGTCATCGCGCGCATCTACGCGCCGGGCGGCGATCAACTTCTGGAAGTACTCGTAGAGCTGTCCCATGGCGACCAACGGGTCGAGTTCGATCTCCGGGTCGGCGGTTCCGGTGGCCGCGTCCGACCACGCCCGGAACTGCTCCCAGTCATCGGCCGGGGCGCCGATGAGCTCGGCGATCATCCGGGTGGGCAGCGGAGCCGCGACCTCGTCGGCGAACTCGTGCACCGAATCCGGTTCGATGCCGTCGAGGATTCCCCGCACGATCTCGCGGATCTTCGGCTCCAGGACGGCCACCCGTCGCCGGGTGAATCCCGAGTTGATCAGCTTGCGCAACTGCCGGTGCCGCGGCGGGTCGGTGAAGATGAGGTTGCCTTCCTGCACCGCGTCGCCCATCTGCGGGTCGGGGATGGTGATGCCCCGCGTCGAGGTGAAGGTGGCCGGGTTGGCCGACACGAAGCGGATGTCCTCGTACTTCGACAGCGCCCAGAAGTTGGTGACGTCGTTCCAGCACACCGGCGCCGTCGCGCGCAGCTCGCGGTACGCCGGGTACGGATCGCCCGCATAGAAGTCGGGGGAGTGCAACAGAGAAGCGGGCAAAGTGGTCCGCACGGCGGCCTCCCTGAACAGGCGATCCGACACATTAGCACAATGTGTCTTGCGGCCTTGTGTCTACCCCGCGCCGCCCATTGCTGTCAATGCCTCGGCGAAACGCTCAGACAGCTGGTAATTCGCCCACTTGATGATTGACGGCAGGGGGGCATGGGTGTACACCAAGTGGTTAGATGACCGACGTTCGGGTGAGGAAGCGCATGACCGAGCTACAAACTCCGGAACTTCTTGTCGACACCTATCAGCTCTACATCGACGGGACATGGGTCGAGCCGGAGGGCGGTCGCTACGAAGACATCAACCCGGCCACCGAACAGTCCATCGGCACCGCGCCCGACGCGAGCGTCGCCCAGGTCGGCGAGGCGATCGCCGCCGCCCGCCGGGCGTTCGACGGCGGGCCGTGGGGCCGCATGGGTCCCGGGGAGCGGGCCGGCTGTCTCAATCAGCTCGGTGAGGCCCTGCTCAAGCACGCCGACGAGTTCTTCGCGCTGTCGCAGTCGGAGTGGGGCTGCGTTTCGAACGAGCGGATGATGCAGATCGACGGCACCGGCTACATGTCCATGCATGCGGCCCAGCTCGCCACGAAGCTGGTCGACGAGCCGGTCACCGGAATCGGTGCCGGCACCACGTTGCTGCGCCGCGAGCCGCTCGGTGTCGTGTCGATTCTGACGCCGTGGAACTTCCCGCACTGCCTCAACGTGATGAAGGTGAACAACGCGCTGGCCGCCGGCAACACCGTCGTGCTCAAGCCCTCACCGCTGACGCCGCTGGCCGGGCTCGCGCTCGCGCGCATCATCGACGAGGAGACCGACATTCCGCCGGGTGTGGTCAATGTCGTCACGCCCTCGGGGATCGAGGCCGCCAAACTGCTCACCACCGATCCGCGCGTCGACATGATCAGCTTCACCGGCAGCTCCGCCGTCGGTTGCGAGGTCATGCGGGCCGCGGGCGACGCCATGAAGCGGCTCTTGCTGGAATGCGGCGGGAAGTCGGCAAGCATCATCCTCGACGACGCGCACGTGACCGACGAGATGCTGCAACAGCTGCTGTTCGACTGCTGCTCGCTGCACGCCGGGCAGGCCTGCATCCTGCACAGCCGGCTGCTACTTCCCGATTCGTTGCACGACGACGTCGTCGACCGGCTCGTCGCGCTGGCCCGTGACGTCAAGGTCGGCGACCCCATGGACCCGACGGTGCAAATGGGACCGCTGATCAGCGGCGTGCAACGCGAGCGCGTGCAGGCGCACGTCGATCGGCGCGGTCAACGAGGGAGCGAAGCTCGCGACGGGCGGCGGCCGGCCGGCCGCTTTGGATGTCGGCTTCTACTTCGAACCGACGATTCTCACCGGCGTGCAACCGGATTCGACGATCGCGCAGGAGGAAGTCTTCGGGCCCGTGCTGTCGGTGCTGCGCTACCGCGACGACGAGGACGCCGTCGCCATCGCGAACAACTCGTGCTACGGGCTCTCCGGTGCGGTGTGGGGCGCCGATGTGGACCGGGCCGTCGCAGTCGCCCGGCGGATGCGCACGGGCCAGGTTTCCGTCAACGGCGTCGGGCCGGGCGACGCGCCGTTCGGCGGCTTCAAGTTGAGCGGATTCGGCCGGGAGAGCGGCGGCGTCAGCGGACTGCACCAGTACATGGAGGTGAAGGCCATCGGGATCCCGGCATGACGGGACCCCTCGCCGGGCTACACGTCGTCGAACTCGCCAACGAGATCTCAGGGTCCTACGCGGCAAAACTTTTCGTCGATCTCGGCGCCGAGGTCACCAAGATCGAGCCGCCCGCCGGGGACCCGCTGCGAAGATGGGGACCGTTTCCCGGGGGACCCAAGGGAGTGGTCGACCCGGAGCGCTCCGGCCTGTTCCACTACCTGAATGCCGGAAAGCGCGGCGCGACAATCGATTTAGGCCAGCCGGAGGGCCTGGCGGCCGCCCGCGAGCTCATCGCGCAGGCGCACGTGCTCGTCGAGGATTTCGCGCCGGGAACGCTGGAGGGCTGGGCGTTGGGCCCGGATGCCTTGAGCCGGCTGAACCCAAACCTCTTGCTGCTGCGCATCTCTGCGTTCGGCCAGTGCGGACCCTGGCGTCACCGGCGGGCCACGTCGCTGACCGTGCAGGCGGCGTCGGGGTGGATCAGCGCCCGGGATCCGGACCGCCCGCCGGTAGCGGTAGGCGCCCGCATCGCCGAGTACGTCGCGGGTGCCTACGGCGCGCTGGGCGCGCTGACCGCGCTGCGGCTGCCGCCCGCCGGCCGGGTCCGGGAGGCCGACGTCTCCCAGTTGGAGGCGCTGCTGTCGACGCTGCCCTACCCCATGTTGATGGCGCAGCGGATGCAATGCCTGGGTCTGCCCCCCAACCTGCGGTCGGCGCCCATGCTGGGTATCGTCCGGGCCGCCGACGGGTGGGTGGGCATCAACTGCCTGACGGGTCAGCACTGGCTGGACGTGTGCGCGATGCTCGGCCTGCCCGAGTACGGCGAGCAGCAGATCGCGATCATGCTGGGCGGCCCGGAGCGCGACGAGTTCTTCGGCAAGGCGCAGCCTCTGCTCGCCCAGCAGAGCGTCGCCGAGATCGTGGAGCTCGCTCAGGCGCTGCGCATCCCGGCCGCCCCGGTCAACGACGGGGACACCGTCTCTCGCTGTCCGCAGTACGCCGAGCGCGGTTTCTTCGTCACAGCCGGCGGGCCCGGATGGTCGTTTCTGCGCCCCGGACCCGCATTCCGCTTCTCGAAAACTACCGTGGCACAACCCCGTCCGGCACCACGGCTTGGGGCACGCCCGGGGCCGTGGACCACCGATGCGCGTGCGCTTTCCGCGACCGACGGGCCGCTGCCCTTCTGCGGGCTGCGGGTCCTCGACCTGACCACGTTCTGGGCCGGGGCCTACCTGACCTGCTATCTGGGCGCGTTCGGCGCCGACATCGTCAAGGTCGAGTCGATCCAGCGTCCGGACGGGCACCGCTATTCGGGCGCGTTCGCCTACGAGGGCGACGACTGGTACGAACGCAGCCCCATCTGGCAGGGCACCAACCTCAACAAGCGCGACCTCACCCTCGACCTGACCTCGGAGCGTGGCCTCGACATCGCCCGGCGGTTGGCCGCCGACGCCGACGTGGTCGTGGAGAACTTCTCGCCCCGGGTGGTCGAGCAGTTCGGCCTGGACTACGACTCGTTGGTGTCGCTGAACCCAGACGTGATCGCCGTGCGGATGCCGGGATACGGCCTGCAGGGTCCGTGGCGCGACTACGTCGGCTGGGCGCTGAACTTCGAGCAGACCTCGGGAATGTCGGCGGTCACCGGCTACCCCGACGGCCCGCCGTGCAACCCGCAGGGCCCCGCCGATCCCATCGTCGGCGTGCACGCGGGCGTCGCGCTGCTGGCCGCCCTCGAGCATCGGAGCCGCACCGGTGTGGGTCAGCTGATCGAGATTGCTCAGATCGAGGTCGCCGCCTGCGTGACGGCCGAGCCGGTGATCGAGTACTCGATGACCGGCATCGTGCGCCCCCGGGAGGGCAACCGGGGCCGCGGCTACCTGCAGGGCGTCTACCCCACCAGCGCCGAGGGCGTGTGGGTGGCATTGTCGCTGCCCGACGTCGGGGGACTCGACCACGACGTGTTCGACCAGCTGGTCAGCGCGTGGACCCGCACGCGGACGGCCGCGGAGATCGTGGAAACCCTTCGTGCACAGGGTATTCCGGCCGAGCGGGTGATCACCGGCGAGCGGATGTACGACGGTGACCTGATCGGGGCCCAGCTCGACGCGCGGGGATACTACGAGGAGCTGGTCCACCCGATCACCGGGGCGCACCGCTATCCCGGCTGGCCGTTTCGGATCACCCCCGGACCGGGCCGCCATCATCGCGGCGCCCCGCCGACGCTGGGTCAGCACAACGACGAAATCCTGGAAGCCCTGGGCCTGTCGGCGGATGAACTGGCCTGCCTGCGGGCCGAACGCGTCATCGGTGAGCGAGTGCTCAACGCCTGAACGTGCGGCCCATCACATGCGAGCTGCTGACAGGTATACGCAATTGCTAGAATTGGGTGACTTGCCCCAGTACGGGGATAACGAACTCAGGAGTCGAAATGTTTGAGCATCGCCACGTCGAATGGGACCCTGACACGCGACGCATCCTGACGGCCCGGCTCCTATTGCGCCCTTGGCAGCTCGACGACGACGTCGCCGCCTATGGGATATACGGGGCGCCGGAGGTTTCGCGTTGGCTGTGTCCGGCGCTGCCATCGATCACCGACGACGCTTCCATGCGCCAACTCTTGGGCGCATGGATCGTCGAAAGCGACGCGACCGGCCTGCCCCTGGGCCGATGGGCGATTACCGATAGAGACTCTGGCGACCTGATCGGGGGAGTGGCACTGCTTCCACTTCCACCCGGCCGCACCGATCTCGAGATCGGATGGCAGGTTGCACCCACGCTGTGGGGTCACGGCTACGGCGCGGAAGCAGGTCACGCGGTGGCACATCAAGCATTCACAAATGTTGGTGTCAGTGAGGTCTTCGCCGTCGTGCGGCCAGGCAACCATCGCGGGGTGGCTACGGCGCGGCGAGTGGGCATGGAATGGGTCGGTGAGACCGACAAGTACTACAACCTGACCCTTGAGGTCTACCGTCTGAACAAAGCGGATTTGGATCTGCCAGAGCCCGCCTGCGCACCGGCGCCGGGATCGCAGTAGTCCCGAATACCACAGCGGTGCGGCCTCTCACATGCCCGTCAGAATTCTAGTGGGGTGTTGAGCCCATTCGGCAACGACCCGGTAACCTGAAGACATGCCCCCCCGGGATGCCGACCAGCTGCCAGTGACAAGTCGTGGGCGAGCAACGCGCGATCGCATCATCAGCTGTGCCGCGGAGTTGCTTGTGACGGAGGGGGTTTCCGCAGTAAGTCAGGATCGGGTACGGCAAGCCGCCTCGGTCAGCGGCTCACAGCTGGCGTACTACTTTGCCGATAAAGATGCGCTGATACGAGCCGTAATCGCTCGGCAAACCGAGGTGCTACTGGACTTCCATCGGCAGGTAGCGCTGAATAATCTGGACACCTTCGAGGATTTCGAGAAGTGGGCTGAGCTCACTTTGGTGTTGAGTCGGCGCCGAAATCGCCACCAAGCGTTGCCAACGTATGGGATGCTGGCCGGCCAACTGGGCAAGCAGAACGAGCAGACGCGTGAACTGCTCGCCGATGGCTACCGGCAGTGGACGGCGCTGTTGCGCCGTGGTCTGTCGCGAATGAAGAAGAGCGGGTTGCTTATTGAGTCCGCTGATCCCGTGGCTCTGGCTAACGTGTTGGTGGCCGCACATGAAGGGGGAAGCCTGATGACCGGCGCGTACGGCAAGACCTGGCCGGATCGTGACGCCCTGGCCTTCGCATTGAGCTACCTGCGCGAGTTCGCCGCGCGCCCGCGTGACCGACGGTCAGCGATGCCAGGGGCGGTGGCTCAGGCTGCTGCGGCCTCGACTCATACCCAGCGGTCGATGAAGTCTCGGGCGTCATGATCACGAAAGGCCGTCGGCTTTGAGTCGGCCATTGGGCTCAGTGGGAAGCACTCAACGCAGCGCGCACCAGGGGCTGCAGACCACGATTGTCGACAACGTCGACGACAGTCCGATGAGGTCACCGTCGATGGCCAGGTGGTTGGGCGGTAGCTAGCTAGCGCGTGCGCCCCGTGTTGTCTTCCGGCGGCGTTTAGCAGCGGTCACCGGTTGGGTCGCGAACGAACGGACGTAGCTGACGGCGGCATTGAGTGCATCGCGCAGCGGATTGATGGAGTGGGTCGTCTGGGCCATCAGCGATCCGCCTTGGTGGGCGATGACCAGCACCCGGGCGAGGTGCAGCGGATCGGCGTCGGCGCGCAGGTCTCCGCGTTTGCGCATGGAAGTCAATGCGGTGCGAAACAGCGCGATCCACTCGTCGTAGACCGCACTGACGTCACCGCGGATATCGCCTTCGGGTGGGACTAATTCGCCCACCAACGAACCGAATGTGCATCCGCCCTCGCAGTTCATATCGATTTGCTTTTGGACGTTGAGGCTGGCCCACTTTTGTAGCGCCTCGAAATTGTGTAACCCGGCCAGCTCGCCCGAAGTGTGAAACGCGACAACTTCATTACGGCGCCAAGCGATGACGCCGCGCACCATGGCATGTTTGTCATTGAAGTAGTGCGTCATCTGCGACCCGCTCACGGATGCGGCCTTGCGCACATCGCTGGCAGCGGTGTTGTGCAGCCCCTGCTTGTACACCAGATCAGCGGCCGCTCCGACGATGCGCGCATAGGTCGCCCGACCCCGTGGGGTCAGGCCGACCGCGGTCTCATCAATCATGTCCGGCTATCACAAACAGGTCGAAGTGGTGTTTAAAGTATGCGCTAATGATTGTACCGCGACCCATGGCCTGCAGGGCCTCAACGGCACGCACCTCACCTCATTGTCGGTGAAACCTACGCGCATCCCGCTGGCCGAGTCGATGGTGAAAGCCCGCCGCATCAGTCGCATTTCGCGATGCTTAGCGCTGAGGGCTCTCATTCAGCACCTACTCGGCGGCACAACCAATTATCGTGTCGCGGGTCGCCCTCGGCGCTGGATCCTGGGGTCCGCCTTCAATGGGTGATGTAACCCAGTATTTGGCATAGTACGCAGGGGCATCCCAGAGTTAGGCAACCCCGTCAAGTCAGATACGCTCGAGTCAGTACGGCTTAGCGACTCAGTACATGGTAGAAGGTGACCTGAGCCTTGCCGCCCTCAGCGAACTGGGCCAAGGCTGCCCGACTGAGCGCGAAATGATCGGTTTGGACGTGAAGGTCGACACCGTGCTGGTTGCGAAAGCGCTGGTAAAGCGCGAAATGTCCAGGGCGATCGCGGTCTTCGTGGAGCCGGAAGGTGCTGACGTCTCCTTCGGCCAGCGACTGTGGGATTAACTCAGCGAGTGCACGTCGCAGGTCGTCTCCTCTGCCCGGCAGAGCCGTGGCCTCGGCGATCAGCACCACTTCTTCATCTGAGCCGTACATGGTGGGCGCTCCTTTCCCTCGCCTCAAGGCTGCGCGTAAACGGGGTACTCCGTCGCGCCATTCGTGTACACGTCAGCGCATCAATTGTTCCCGGCTTAGGCAGTTGACAATCGTATTGACTTTGGCCGCAGCGGTACATCTCATGTGCGACCCACCGGTAGTCTGGGTATTCTAACCCACTTCTAGGGCTCAGCATGCAAGTTCACCAGCGTGCGGGGTCTACCGCTAGCTCGGCGCCCGGGACCGCGGCGCCGCGTCAGCCACGCGTGCGAACTCCGACTGCCATAACACCGGTTGCCTGCGAATAGATCCCAAATCGGCCTCTTATGGGTGTGACAGTGACAGTACCGAATTCCTCACTGCGCGTGAGCTGCTCAGCAGAGCGGCGGAGCTCGTAATTCCCGAGGTGACCCAGCCTGGGTTGATGTCGCGAAGCTGCGCTGTTCGCGGCGTGATCGACAACGGACACCGACCGGACACCGGGTGTCAGCAGTTGGCGCCGGCGCCGCGCCAGAACTCACCCGGGTGAAACCACGCCGGGGTGATGACGGGTCACCCCGCCGGGCAGCAGACTGATGCCAGTTCAACGTCGACATACGGGGCGCCGGGTGTCGACGCCAAGGCTACACAACTCTTCTTGCGGGGCAAAGGCGGTAATGGCCCAGCAGGAGTTTTCGAGAATGATTAGCGGAAGGGTCTCACCATGCACTTCGATTCCAAGAAGGTCATCGTCGTCGGAGGTAGTGCCGGCATGGGCCGGCAGGCGGCCGTTGATATCGTGCGCCACGGCGGCAGCGCGGTGATCGTCGGCCGGTCGAAAGACCGTGTCGATGAGACCGTGACCGAACTGACCGGCGGAGGTGGCCAAGCCTGGGGATCGCCGCCGAGCTGACGGATCGCGCTGCGGTCGCGGATGTGCAGCGCGCGCTCTCCGAGCATCACAGCGACGCGACACTGCTGGTGAACGCGGCCGGATTCTTCGTCCCGAAGCCGTTTCTTGAGTACGACGCGCTGACGTATGACTCGTACATGGAGCTCAACTATGCGTTGTTCTTCCTGACGCAGACCGTCGTCGAGGGCATGATCGCCCGTGGGGAGGGCGGCTCCATCGTCAACATCGGCAGCATGTGGGCACATCAGGCGATCGGTCTGACCCCTTCGTCTGTCTATTCGATGCAAAAGGCCGGGCTGCATGCGCTCACCCATAACCTGGCCATCGAGCTCGCCGAGCATCAGATTCGTGTCAATGCGGTGGCGCCCGCCGTCGTCAAAACCCCGCTGTACGAGGGCTTCATTCCGAAGGACGAGATCGACGCCACGCTAGCCACTTTCGCGCCGCTTCATCCGCTGGGACGAGTCGGCACCCCTGCCGACGTCGCCAACGCCGTGACGTATCTGCTGTCTGATGAGGCCAGTTGGGTCACCGGCGCGATTCTCAACGTCGACGGCGGCATCATGGCCGGCCGCAACTAACCCAACAACGACCAAGACCTACCGAAACCCCAAGCGCATCACCATAAAGTCTGCGCGAACAAAGGAGACCAGGTGTCACACCAATACAGCAAGGACCCTGCCGCGGTCGACGCGCTAAGTCCCGAGCAATACCACGTCACCCAGGAGAACGGCACGGAGCCTCCGTTCACCGGCGAGTATTGCAACAACCATGAACCCGGCATCTACGTCGACATCGTTTCTGGTGAACCGCTTTTCGCGTCGGTGGACAAATTCGAAAGCGGAAGCGGCTGGCCAAGCTTCACCCGTCCCATCAACGCGGACAACCTGGTTGAGAGGCGTGACCGCAGCCACTTCATGGAGCGGGTCGAGGTGCGATCAGCCCATGCCGATAGCCATCTGGGGACGTATTCCGGGATGGCCCCACAGAAGCCGGCGGGTTGCGCTACTGCATCAACTCGGCATCGCTGCGATTCATCCACCGCGATGACCTGGAAGCCCAGGGTTACGGGCAATACCTGCGCTGGTTCACGAAAGACGTGTCCGAGCAAGGCCAGAGCGTTAGCGAGCAGAAATCATGACCGACCACAAGATCGCCGTTCTCGCCGGCGGGTGCTTTTGGGGCATGGAGGACCTGTTCCGCCGGCAGCCGGGCGTCGCGTCCACCCGGGTCGGCTACACCGGTGGCAGCAACACGCATCCCACCTACCGCAATCACCCCGGCCACGCGAGGCAATCGAAATCACCTACGACCCAGACGAGACCAACTACCGGGCACTGCTGGAATACTTCTTCCAGATCCACGACCCGACCACCAAGAACCGTCAGGGTAACGATGTCGGAACAAGTTACCGGTCGGCAATCTTCTATTTGGACGACGCGCAAAAGCAAATCGCTATGCAAACCATCGCCGACATCGAGAATTCAGGGCGATGGCCCGGAACGGTCGTCACCGAGGTCAACCCGGCCGACGAGTTTTGGAAGCCGAACCCGAGCACCAGAACTACCTGCAACGCTACCCATCCGGCTACACCTGCCACTACATCCGCCCCGAGTGGACGTTGCCCAATCGCGCTGACGGGGCCGCCGCGGGGGCAGCGATGGCGGAACATGCCGAGCCCACTCAATAGCGACACAGGCTCGGCAACACAAGTCGAGGATCCGACAACTCCGCCTGATTGCCAGGTGCTGTTGAGCGCCTACGCGCCGTTGGTGCTCTATGGCGCCGCATGCGCTGCAGCTTGGTTTTACCGCGGCCCAGCAACCCGCGAGCGGCGGTGACGGGATGACTCAGAACCCGAATCTGGCTGCGCTATCGGCGGCCGGGGTGTCGGTCTGGCTGGATGACTTGTCGCGCGCCCTGCTGCATTCCGGCAAGCTGCGGCAATTGATTGACACGAGAAGCGTTGTCGGCGTTACCACTAACCCGTCCACCTTTGAGCGCGCGCTTTCACACGGCCGCGCCTACGATGGCCAGATCGCCGAGCTGACGGCACGCGGTACGGACATCGACACCGCCGTCCGCACGGCGATCACGAGCTACGTCCGGCGGCCTGCGCTCTGCTGCGCCCTCAGTGGGAGGCCTCCGGCGGCGTCGACGGAAGAGTGTCCATCGAAGTCGATCCGTCGTTGGCGCACGACACCGATGCGACAGTCACGCAGGCCGTCGAGTTGGCCAAGGTCGTCGACCGGCCCAATGTGTTGATCCAAATACCGGCGACCGCCGCGGGGCTGCCCGCGATTACCGCGACGCTGGCCAAAGGTGTCTCTGTCAACGTGACGCTGATCTTTTCCGTCCAACGTCACCGAGCGGTGATGAACGCCTACCTGGCCGGTATCGAAGCCGCCCGGCATGCGGGCGCTGACATATCGCAAATCCATTCGGTGGCATCACCGTTCGTGTCCCGGGTGGACACCGAAGTCGACATGCGACTCGAGGCGATCGGCACCGATGAGGCACTCGCACTGCGGGGCCAGAGCGGGGGTCGCCAACGCGCGATTGGCCTACGCGTCCTACCAGCAGGTCTTCGAGGCCGAGTCACGCTACACCGCGCTGCGCGCCGCGGGTGCTCGCGCGCAACGCCCGCTATGGGCCTCCACCGGAGTTAAAAGCGCCGCCTATCCCGATACGACGTATGTCACCGAACTGGTGGCACCAAACACGGTCAGCACCATTCCTCGAGCCGACACTGGAGGCGGTGGCCGATCACGGCGTCGTCGCCGGTGACACCGTGACCGGCAAGGCGCGGGCAGGCGCAGGAAGTGTTCGACCGGCTGACTGCCGTCGGTGTCGATCTGCCCAACGTGTTCGCTGTGCTCGAGCACGACGGGGTGTCCAAGTTCGCGGCGGCCTGGTCGCGCGCACTTCAACGCTGAACACTTCGTGACGCTGCAACTTTCGCTCATCTAGGAGACCGATTCTATGTCCACTTCGGCGCCCCCGTTGGGAGGCCTTTGGCCCGGCCGGCCATTCCCGGAGCGCACCGGCCCCACGGGTAGCCTTATCTACCGGCTGATCGCCACGACTGATCACAAAGTGATCGGGA
>CAVTBA010000002.1:0-116324 GCA_963732835.1 uncultured Actinomycetota bacterium | reverse complement strand
CCGATCGGGTCAATTGCGAGGTCATGCCGGTGAGCACACACGTGCCGCCCTTGCGCGTCAGCTGCAGCGCGTCGCGGACGTCGTCGGCGGTGATCAACGACGGTGAGACCACCACCGCGTCAGCCATGACGCCGTATGTCAAGTCCCGCACCACGTCCTGCGCCTCGGCGACCGTGGCGACGCTGTGGGTCGCGCCGAACTGCAGCGCCGATTTCTGCTTGAAGTCCACCGGGTCCACGGCGACGATCTGTGCGGCGCCGTTGATCCGCGCGCCCTGGATCGCGCCCGTGCCGATTCCGCCCGCGCCGATGACGACGACGGTGTCACCGCCGCGCACGCCGGCACGGTTGGCGGCCGAACCGTAGCCGGTCGGGATGGCGCACGACAGCAAGGCGCTCGGCGCCAGCGGCAGGTGCTGCTCGATCTTGACCAGTGAATTCGTCGACACCACAGTGTGTTCGGCGAACGCCCCGACCTTGGCCAAGTGTCCGAGCGGTCGGCCATCGGCGGTGTGGTGACGAAAGGTGCCGTCGGTCGGCATCCCCGGGGTGAGGGTGAAAGCGCCTACGTCGCAGATGTATTCCATGCCGGTTGCACACCAGCGGCATTGTCCGCAGACCGCGACGAACGACATCACCACGTGGTCGCCGGGGGCGAAGTCGGTCACGCCTTCGCCGACTTGCCGAACGATGCCGGAGCCCTCATGGCCGCCGATCGTCGGAAACATGGTCGGCAGGCCGAGGGATCGCATCACCTCGTTGGGTGCCGACATGTCGCCCTTGAGGATGTGGTCGTCGGAGTGGCACAGCCCGGCCGCCGCCATCTCGACCAGGACTTCGCCGGCGCGGGGCGGGTCGAGTTCGAATTCCTCGACGGACCAGGGCCCGCCGACGTCGTGCAGGAGCGCCGCGCGGCTTCTCATGCGGCCGGGGAGAACGTGACCGGAAGCTTGTTGGGCGAGCGGAACGTCAGCCCGACGATCTTGGACTCCTGGCCGGTGCCGTCGTCGGCCACGAAGGCCAAATCCTTGACGCGGTCGAACAGGCTGTTGAGCATGACGCGGGTTTCCAATCGGGCCAGGTGCATGCCGAGGCACATGTGGATGCCACCGGCGAACGCGATGTGCGCTTGCCGCGGCCGGTGGATGTCGAAGGTGTTGGGGTCGGTCCACCGGCTCTCATCGCGGTTGGCCGAGCCCATGCACATGTCGATCTGCGCGTCCGGCGGGATCGTTTTGCCGCCTATTTCGATCTCCTCGGTCGTGGTCCGCATGACCATCGTCAGCGGGGTCTCGAAGCGCAGGCCCTCTTCGATCGCCATCGGTATCAGCGACCGGTCCTGGTAGACCTGTGCCAGTTGCTCGGGGTGCGTCAAAAGCAGGTACAGCAGGTTGCCCGACGACCGGTAGGTGGTCTCGAGTCCGGCGGGCAGCAGTAGCCGCAGGAACGCGATGATGGCCTCGTCGCTGAGCTTCTCGCCGCCGATCTCGGCGGCGACCAGGTCGCCGATGATGTCGTCGGTGCGTTTGCGCCGCCGCTGCTCGACCTGTTCGAGGAAGTAGCCGTGCAACTCCGCCGCCGCGTTGAGCCCGGCGACGATGTCGGTCGGGATGGAGATGAGGTCGAGGGACAACCGCCGGAAGAAATCGAGATCCTCCGGCGGCAGGCCGAGGAGCGTGGAGATGATCCGGGTGGGGAACTCGAAGGTCACCGCCTTGACCAGGTCCGCGTGGCCATCGTTTTTGATTTCGTCGACCAGTTGATCGCACACCGGCCCGATGACCGACGGCTCCCAGCGTTCCAACGCGGTGGCGCGGAACGCCTTGGCCACCAGGTTGCGGTGATCGTGGTGCTCCTTGCCGCCCATCGCCAGCATGGTGTGGCCCATCACCAAACCGATGGTCTCGTCGTACTTGTGGGAGCTGAAGACGCGGTCGTCGCGGAACGCCTGGAACAGGGGATCGTAACCGAACAGCACCCACTCGTCGCTCGGGCGCATCTCTTCCGGCATCTGCGAATGGTCCGCCAGTGCGCCGTGCCAAACCGGGTCCGTGCGCCTCATGTATTCGAAGAACGGGTAGGGGCTGGTTTCACCGGTGAGATCGAGCGTGACGGGCTGGTTGGCGGGGTCGGTGCTGAGCGTCATCAGCGCTCCTCCTGAACAGCCGGTAAGCGGACGGGTACACGTGGGGAATATCGCTATCATAGTATAGATAGCAACTAAGCCCAACGGTCTTGTCGTGGTTACCGTAACGGGCACAGTATTGATGGTGCGTGGCGTCGGAGGCGGTGATGCAAATGCCCGAGCGGCGATTCGTGTGCTCACTGGGCGAGCTGCCGCCCGGCGGGATGAAGCTCGTCGACGCCGGGAAGTTCGGCATCGGCGTGTACAACGTGCGTGGCGAGCTCTACGCGATCGTGAACTACTGCTCGCACGAGGGCGCCCCGCTGTGCCTCGGATTGCTCGGTGGCACCAACGAGTTCGCCCCGGACGAACCCGGCGGCCTGCGGCGCGTCCGCGACGGCCAGATCGTTCGATGCCCTTGGCACAATTGGGAATTCGACGTCACCACCGGGCAAAGCGTCGCGGATCCGACGCGACGTATCCGCACCTACCAGGTCGATGTCACCGACGGGGAGGTGTACCTGACCTCATGAGCCCTCCGATCATCGATGCCAACGTGCAGCCGCATTTCCGCTCCAACGCGGAGATACGACGCTATCTGCCCGCCGCCCACAAGTTGCGATCGATCCCCGACGTCGAACAACAGTGGTACCAAGCACCCGGCGGCGACTACCGGCAAGACCTCTACGGGGAGCACTACCCGGGGTCGGACCCGGAGACCGTCGGCCGCCACCTGTTCGCACACGGTGTCGACTACGCCGTCCTGAACCCGCTGACCCGCGGCAACATCGCCGATTACCTGCTCAACAGCAGGATCTGCGCGGCGGTCAACGACTGGCTGCTCGACCGCTGGCTCGAGCCCGACTCCGCCGATCGATTCCGGGGCACCATCCGCGTCAATCCCGAAGACCCCAAGGGGGCCGTCGCCGAGATCGAGCGCCTGGCCGATCACCCGAAGCTGGTGCAGGTCGGCGTCCCGATGCAGTCCCGCGAGCCCTACGGAAAACCGATGTTCGAGCCGATCTGGGAGGCCGCCGCCGCCCACGGGCTGCCGGTGGCGGTGCACATCAACGGGGGCAACGGCGTCGACTATCCGCCCACCTTCGCCGGGCACGCCCACACCTATCCGGGATATGCGGCGTTCATGCCGCTGAACTACTTCGTGCACCTGGCGACCCTCATCATCGAGGGCGTGTTCGGCAGGCACCCCCGCCTCAGGTTCGTCTTCGCCGACGGCGGCTATGACATCCTCACCCCGCTGATCTGGCGGCTGGACACCTTCTGGGTGTCGATGCGCGATCAGACGCCGTGGGTCGACCGCTACCCGAGCGAATACCTGCCCGACCACGTCAGGTTCTGCTCGTCGGCGTTCGACGGACCGACCGACGCCGACGACACCCGGCGCTGGATGGAGTTCACCGGCAAGGCCGACCTGCTGATGTACGGGTCGGCGTATCCCCATTGGTCCACGTCGCCGCCGGAGAGCGTTGCCGAGGGCCTCGACGCCGCGCAACGCGACAAGGTGCTGTGGCGAAACGCCAGCGAGCTGTACGGGCTGAAGGAGCGTGTCCAATGACCACGATCGAACGCCTCGAGTCGCCGACCGGCCACGACGACGAAATTGCGGTCACCATCGTCGACACCGACGTGCACCCGTTGCCCGTCTCGACCGACGTCCTCAAGTCGTACGCGGCGCCCGAATGGGTGGACAAGATATGGCCGACCGGCAACGCCGTCACCCCGGTGCCGCACTTCTACGACACACCGGACTCGTACAAGACCATGTCGCTGCGTCTGGACGCCGCCCCGCCGGGTGGCGGGTTCGCCGGCAGCGACCCCGAGTTCGCCGCCAAACAGTTGCTGCTCGACGCCGGCGTCAGCATCGCGACGCTGGAGCCGATGTGCGACGCCCAGCTGCCACAGGCCGAACACGCCCTGAAGTCCGCCTATAACGACTGGCTTGCCGACGTCTGGCTCGACACCAACAACGAGCACGGGCGCTGGCGGGGATCGATCAGCGTCAGCGCGCAGACGCCCGAGGAGGCGGCGCGCGAGGTCGAACGATGGGCGGGACATCCATACATGGCCCAAGTGCTGATGACACCGCAGACTCGTGGAATCCCCTTCGGCAACCCGCATTTCGACCCGCTCTATGAAGCCGCGGCGCGCAACGGTTTCCCGGTGGCCACGCACCTGATGGGGCAGACACCGTTCGAGCTGATTCCGCTGTACCCGGTCGGCAATCCCGCGCACTGGCACGACTTCTTCGCCTCCTGGCCGCTGCTGTACGTCTCGCACCTGATGAGCCTGGTGTTCGACGGCGCTTTCGACCGCCACCCCGGCCTGCGGGTGGTGTTCGTCGAGGGTGGCTTTACGTGGGCCATGCCGGTGATGTCGCGGATGGACCGCATCTGGGAAGCCCGCCGCGGCGACCTGCCCCACGTGCGGCGGCGCCCGTCGGAGTATGTGCGCGAACACGTTCGGTTCACCACCCAACCGCTGGAAGACACGGACACCGTGGCGTTCCGCGAGTACCTGGAGATGATGGACCTCGGCGACAACCTGATGTTCTCGACGGACTACCCGCACTGGAGCTACGACTCGCCCACCTACGCGATCAACCGATTCCCGGCCGACCAGCGGGAGCGGATCATGCGCGGCAACGCGACCGCTCTTTACGGGTTACCCGCGACGGTCAAGGCGCTCCCCGGAGAACGGTGAGCCGGCGGCCGATCCGGCTACCAAGTTGACGCGACGAGCACCTCATTTCTCACCGCGAGCAATCGCGGGTCTACCTTGAAGAGGGTTTCCGGCGCGCTCCCGCGCCCGGGCCGGATCGAGCCGCATGACGAGCCCGGAAGATGAGAAGGCATGACACAAACGAATCTGACGCGGCCGCAGGGCCTTACCCGGATCGACCCGGTGCTGCGCGAGGTTGCCACCGCACTGGGCGTCGTCGAATTCCGCGCCGAGACACTGCCGGCCGAACGGGAGCACGCCAACCGGCTCGCCGCCGAGCGCGCCGCGGCGGTCGACACCGCCGATGTGACCATCGAGACGCGCACCATCGCGGGCCCGGGCGGCCACCAGCTGAACCTTCGTTTCTACCGGGGACCCGACCTCGATCGAGCCGGGTCAGGGTCACCCCTTGTCCTGTACGCCCATGGCGGCGGCTTCGTGACCGGCAACCTGGACACCGATCACGCAGAATGCGTAGAGCTGGCCAGAGAAGGCGGTTGCCTGCTGTTATCGGTCGACTACCGGCTCGCGCCGGAACATCCGTGCCCGGCGGCGCTGGACGACATCGAGGCCGGCTTCTACTACGCCATCCGGAACTGCGACGAACTGAACGTCGACGTCAACCGCATCGCGGTGATGGGCCGCGACGCGGGGGCGGCGCTGGTCGCGAGCCTGAGTCAGCGCATGTTCGACGACGAAGGCCCGCAAATCCTGGTGCAGATCCTGCACCAGCCGATGCTCGACTCCGACGCCACCCAGTCCCGGCGCGAGTTCCAGCGCACGCCGGGCCTCAACGGGCCGGCGGTGAGCCGGGCGTGGGGTCATTACCTCGGGCACGGGAGCGCCAGCGGTCAACACGTCCCGGCGCACCGGGCGAACCTCGAGGGTCTGCCTCCCACGTTCATCAGTTGCGCGGAAATCGATCCGTGCCGCGACGAAGCCATCGACTACGCGAACCGGCTGTTGCACGCCTATGTGCACACCGAATTGCACGTCATCGCAGCCGCATTCAACGGCTTCGACGCGCTGGTTCCCGATTGGGTTGTTTCTCAGGAGAACCGGGCCCTGCACGCGCGTTCGCTGCGCCGTGTGTTCGCCATGTAGCGGGGAGCACCACTATCGACGGCACTCCCGTATCTCTTACCGTAGCGCTCGTTGCTACCATCGAAAGCGCCGGTGAACTCCACGAGAGGCAGCATGACCACACTCGACTCTCCCGAAAAGACGCTGTTCACCTCGACAACCCAAGCTTTCTTGGAAAAGGAGGCGCCGCTGCGCCGCGTGCGGGAGTTGCACGCCGCGGGAGTGTCGTTTGACCCGGGATGGTGGCGGCGGGCCGCGGAGCTCGGCTGGACGGGCCTGCTGGTGCCGGAGGAATTGGGCGGTGGCAGCGTCTCGGACAGCGGTCTGGCGGATCTGGCCATGGTCGCCGAACAGCTCGGAAAGACGGTGGCGCCCGGGCCCTTGTATCCGGTCAGTGTCGTGCTGGCCGCACTTGTCGAATGCGCCGATCGGCAACAGCACACGACCATCGTCGAGGCGCTCATGTCCGGTGAAACCGTGGCGTCGTGGGCGGTTTCGGAACCCGGCCGCGGCTGGACGCCGCTGAATCCATCGGTGACGGCCACCCGGACCGATGCGGGCTACCGCATCGACGGCACCAAGGACCGGGTCGAGGCGGGCGCGCAGAGTTCGGTGTTGCTGGTGGTGGCGCGCTGCGATGACGAACTCCGGCAGTTCCTGGTCCCGACGGATGCGCCGGGCGTCACGATCGAGCCGCAGCAGTCGGTCGACCTGGTCAAGCAATACGCACGGGTGCGCTTCGACGGTGTCATGGTGGAGCCATCCGCGGCCGTCGGCACCGCCGCCGAGACCGTCGCGCTGATCGACCGCCAGAGCCAAATCGCCCAAACGCTGCAGTGCGCCGAGGTGGTCGGCGTCCTGCGGACGGTGTTCGACCTGACCGTCCAGTGGGCGCTGGACCGGCACACCTTCGGGCGTCCGCTGGCTTCGTATCAGGCCCTCAAACACAAGTTCGCCGACATGAAGCTGTGGCTGGAAGCGTGCCGCGCCACCACGGCCGCGGCGGTCGCCGACGTTGCCGCCCACTCGCCCGTGGCGGGCCTGTCGGCGAGCATCGCCAAGTCCTACGTGGGCGAGATGGCCGGCCAGATCGTCCAGGCCTGCGTGCAGATGCACGGGGGCATCGGCGTGACCTGGGAACACGACCTGCACCTCTACCTGCGCCGGATCACGTTGTACCGCTCCATGTTCGGGACACCGGAGGAACACAACCTGCGCGTCTATGAACACGAGAAGGCGGGTCGTTCGAACAGATGACGCCGACCGAATCCGTTGCCGAATTCGCGGCCCGGGCCAGGGCATGGCTGGCGGACAACATGCCGCCCATCGACCCCGAGTCCCCGCCGCCCGCCCCGCGCGACGATGAACGATCCTGGCTGCGGGCCAGAGAACTGCAAAAGCGGCTGTACGAAGGGGGATTCGCCGGGATCTGCTTCCCCCGCGAGTACGGCGGTCTCGGCCTGGATTACGAGTATCAGAAGGCGTTCGACGCGGAATCCCTCACCTACGAGATGCCGCTGATCCTCAACACCCCCACGTTCACCATCTGCTGCGCCACGCTGCTCGACACCGCCAGCGAACATCAAAAGAAGCAACACATCGCCGCGGCGCTGCGCGGCGACGAGGTGCTGGTGCAGTTGTTGTCCGAGCCCAGCGGCGGATCCGACCTGGCCGGTGTCATCACGCGGGCCGAGCGCCACGGCGATCGCTGGGTACTCAACGGGGCCAAGACGTGGAGCACCAGCGCGTTCGCCGCCGACTACGGACTGTGTCTGGCCCGCACCGATTGGGATGTGCCCAAGCATGAGGGCTTGACCATGTTCCTGGTGCCCATCGCCCATCCGGGAATCACGTTGCGGCGCATCACCATGTTGAGCGGTTCCACCGAGTTCTGCGAGGAGTTCCTCGACGGGGTGGACGTCGGTGACGACGCCGTCGTCGGAGAGGTCAACGGTGGCTGGGCGGTGGCGTCGCGGCAGCTCTACCACGAGCGTCGGGCGGTGGGGCAGGGGTCCGAGTTCGCCAGCGGCAGCGGCAGCGAGGGCGGCAACGCGAATCCCGTTGACTACGTGGGCCTTCTCGAGAAGACGGGCCAGGCCGGGAACGAACGCGTGCAGCAGATGGCCGGCCGCGTACTGGTACAGCGCGCGGTGGCGGAGCAACTGATCGGTCACGTGTACCGCAGCGTCAGAGACGGCGCGCTGCCGCCGGCCGCTGGCACGCTCATCAGGCTTTTCCACTCCGAGACCGTCACCCTGGATATCGACACCGCCATGGCGATCGCGGGAAGTGCCGGCGTCGTCGGGGAGCCCGGCGAAGGCCTGGAAACCGGCTTGCGTTACCTGTCCCGCCAGACCGTCGCGATGGGTGGCGGCACCACGGAGATGGCGCGCAACGTCATCGGTGAGCGGGTGCTGGGCTTCCCACGGGAATACGCAGCCGACCGGGGCGTGCCGTTCAAGCAGGTGCGCCACGGCCAGCGGTCTGACCGTCCCTAGCCCTCGGCGACGAGATTCTCGGCGAAACCACCGGCGACCGGAAGCTGTACCAGTGACAAGACGTGGTGCGCCGGACTCCCCGGCGGGGCGACGAGCACATACTCACTGCCCTGTCGCTGTGCTCGGTCACGGGCGGCGGCCAGCGCGCTGACGCCGGCCGAGCCGAGATGGGTCACTGCGCTGAGATCGATCGTCAGCGGCGCGACACCGGAACGGCTTTCGACCGCGATCTGGCGATCCAGGGTGGATGCGCTGTTGGAGTCGACGTCACCGCTGACGACGATGCGGCCGGGTTCGGTGACCACCGAGACGAATTCGGAGTTCATCGGGCGCTGCTGATCAGCCCGGCTGACGAGCGTGTCGGTGACGAAATTGGCCGGCCGCGACAGGCGATGCGTCAAGCTGGCGGTCGTCCCACCAGGCCCATGGGTGACGTGCGCGCGGTACACCAGGGCTTCGGCCATGGCAAGGCCGCGGCCGCGGCCCTGCTCGCCCTCGCGATGATCCTTCCACTGCCCATGGTCGATGACCGACGCGTACAGGTTGCCGTCTCCGGCCAATGACGCCTCGACGACGATGCCATCGGAAACCTCTGTGGCGTAACCGTGTTCCACAGCGTTCTCGACGAACTCCGAGATCGCGTGCACTATGTCGGAAATGTCGTCGGAGGCGGCGCCGACGTCGGAGAGCCATTGACGCAGGCGGGCGCGAACCGCGCGCGCGGCCTGGATGGTGGCATCCAGGGTCATCTGCAGCGGTGGCGGCGGCGTGCGCCGTTGCGCCGCAAGCAGTGTGATGTCGTCGTTGTAACCGGTCGACCGCAGGAGCAATTCCAAAGTCTCCGAACAGATACGGTCGATGGGCCGCCCCGAGGACTCGATGACGAACCCGCCCTGGCCGGCGGCGATGTTCGTGGCCAACTCGGCGAACTCTGCGGTGCTGGCCGCTAGCGGCCGGCCGGGCCGTTCGATCAGACCGTCGGTGTAGAGCATGACCGCGTCGCCCACGTCGAGGAATTCGGTGCGCACCGGAAAACCCGTGCCGCTGCCCAAAGGGCCGGCCCCGGACGGCTCGAGGTAGCGCGAGTCGGACTCCGCCCCGACGAGCAGTGGCGGTGGGTGCCCGGCGGTGCAGTACTGAAATTCGCCCGTGACGAAGTCGAGCGATCCCACGCACACGGTGGCCGACCTCGACCCGGGCACATGTTCGTGGAATCGGTCGACCGCCGCCAGCGCCTCGGCGATCGGGTACCCCGCCAGGATCTGCATCCGCAGCGCGGTGCGCAATTGCGACATCACCGCGGCCGCCCCGACGCCATGGCCGACGACGTCGCCGACGACGAGGACCAGTCGATCCCCAAGGGGTATCGCATCAAACCAGTCGCCACCGGCGGCCGTGTCCTCCGCGGCGACGAGGTACTCGGCCGCGACGTCGGCGCCGGGAACGACGGGCACCGAGGGCGCCAGCAACGCCTGTTGCATGACGGTGGCCGAATCGCGGACGTTGCGGTACCGCTCGGACAACTCCTGCATGCGGGACTCGGCGGCCTGCCGTGCCCGCACCCGGTCGGTGACGTCGACGAAGGCGAGTTGCACGCCCTCGATCGAACCGTCGTGGCCGCGCCGCGCCGTGACGATGAAGTCGAAAAAGTGTTCTTGTGCCGCCCCCGAGCCCTCGAAGTCAGCCTGCACCCGCCACTCGGTCCCCGACTGTGGCTCGCCCGTTTGGTACACCCGGTCGAACATCTGGAAGATCTGCTGGCTTTCCAGCTCGGGATAGACCTCGCGCGCAAGCAACCCGATGGTGTCGATCGGCGGGCTGAGTGCGCGGTAAGCCGCGTTGACCGCGACGAATCGGTGGTCGGGCCCATCGAGGCCAACCAATAGCGCGGGGACATTCTCGAAAACGCGGCGGACGTCGTCGGCCGCACCGACGGTCTTGTCCCAATTTCTCTCGGCCGCCATTGGCCGTTCCTCCTACGGACCCCATATCGGATCGAGTCTCGCAAGCTGGTCACAAAGCGCTGAGCACTCGCCAGGCGCAGACAACAACAATATCAATGGCAGCCGCGTGCTCGATGCAACAGTTTTTCTCGCGTGGCGTGCGGCTGCGCCGCGATCAGCTTCGACCACCAATTGAACCAGGCCGTTTGTAATTATTGAGCGCGGGTACCTCGCAGCCATGGTCGATCTCGTCCCCCGGCGCTTGATCCCGAACTGGCGAAGCATCGTGGCCTCGCCGGTGCTCACGTTGAACGGCTGGGTTGCCTTCAACCTGCCGCGAACGGTGACCGCACTCGGCGGATCGCTGTTGATGGGCCTGGTGGCCGTGCATGCCTACGTCTTCACCAGGCAGCCGGGGGTGCCCCCGTACTTCGCTGTCTACTCTGCTTTGCTGACGGTCTGTTGCCTGACGGCCGCGGCCGCGATGGTCTTCGCCCTCAAACCGCGTGTGCCACAGGTGGGCTGGTACTTCGGCAGCCTGATTTGCCTGGCCTTCCTCGCCATCTACCTGGTCAGCCGGTGGGTCAGCCTGCCGGGACTGGAAGCGCTGACCGGCCGATGGGACCTGGCGCCGGGGACCTTCGCAATGGCCTTCGCCGCCGGTTTCATCGCGGTGCATACGACGGTGCTGTCCGGCATCAACGTGGCCTACCCGCAACGGCAACAGTGGTACGACTGACTGGAGCTCAGGCATGACGCTCGACTACCCGGTGTGGCTGCGAGTCGACCACTGGCTGAACGTCCTATTTCTGACGCTGCTCATTCGCAGCGGCGTCGAAATCCTCTCCACCCATCCCAAGCTTTATGGGCACGACGACAGCAAACCCGGTACGGAGTGGGCGCGCTTTACCCGCAAAGAGCTGCCACGCGACAGGCTCTACGACACCCTCGACGAAGAGGAGGATTACCATCCGCTGATTTCATTGCCCGGCCACGCGCAATTGGGAATGGGGCGGCATTGGCATTTCGTCTCGGTCATCGGTTGGATCCTGGTAGGGCTGTCCTACTACATCCTGCTGTTCGCGACTGGTCAATGGCACCGGTACTGGCCGTATTCCTGGTCGATATTTCCTGACGCGTGGAACGACATCGTCACCTACATGTCGTTCAATCTGCCTTCGGTGCTACCCGGCCAGCCCTTGGACGCCATCCAGAAGCTGACCTATGCGGGTGTTGTCTTTCTGCTTGCACCGTTTCAGATCCTGACCGGTGCCGCCCAGTCTCCCGCGATCGAGGCGCGGTTTCCGTGGTATGTGCAAATGTTCGGCGGCCGCCAGAAAGCCCGCAGCCTTCACTTCCTCGGGCTCGTCGCGTTCATCGTCTTCATCGCGATCCATCTGTCGATGATTTTCTTCTGGGGCTGGGGCAGGCTCACGGCCCTGATGATCTTCGGGTCGGTGCGGAACGTCTACTGGGCTACGGCGCTTTCCTTTGTGATCATCGGCGCCGTCGTCGTCATCCACTGGGCGGCTACCAGCTGGAGTCAGCGCAGTCCCCGCTCGGTGCAACGCGTGCTGGGCGCGGTGACCACGCGGGCCCGGCTCCTTTTGCTGCGACCGCTGAACTCCCGGCAGAATTACCCGCCGAGCAAAATCTCTGAGCAGCACCGGGTTAACGGCAAGCCCCCGACGAGCATCGATTTCAAGGTGATGGCCGTCCACAACTTCGTCGATTGGCGATTGCGCGTCGGTGGCCTCGTCGAGAATCCGGTGAGCCTGGACTTGGCCGCGCTGAAGTCCCTGGCCGAGCCGGAGACGCAGCGCGTCATGCATAACTGCGTGCAGGGCTGGACCAGCATCGCCGAATGGAAGGGCCTGCACTTGGGCCGACTCGTCGAGCTCGTGCGCCCCCTGCCACAGGCAAAATACGTCTGCTTTCTCAGCATGCAGGACAACAGCACCGACGAACCGGCTTCACATGGCGGAGGCCAGTTTTACGAAGTCATCGATTTGGAATTCGCGCGCAAGCCGCAGACGCTGCTGGCGTACGAAATGAACGGAGTGCCGCTACCGATCAAGCATGGGGCGCCGTTGCGTTTGCGGGTGGAGACCCAGGTGGGTTTCAAGATGACCAAATGGATCAATCAGATTGAGTTCGTCGAGGACTTCGCGGGTATTGGCTTTGGTGCGGGAGGCTGGCGCGAGGACCGCGTCTTCTACGACAAGGACGTGGAGATCTGAGATGACCGACGAGATTGGCAGGCAAGTCGGGATGCGACCCGAGCTCATCAGTTTGGATGTCCACGACCGGAAGCGTGTGCTGGAACTGATCGCCGTGAAAGGCGGACATTGTGAGGCCTGTGGCGCCACCGACTTCACTGTCGGCGATGCCATGATCATGGGCTTTCTTTTTCTGGACGAGGAGCCGGATGCCTACATGGTGGCGCTGACCTGTCGCAACCCCGAATGCCCCAAACCCCGGACCGCGATCAGATTGTGCGGCAAGGATTTTCTCTCCGAGGAGCGGCGGGCTCGCGCGGTTTCCCTCAGGTCCTCAATCGCGTGACAGGAGCCAGGCGCCGCCGTTTCGGCGCGCGCCGCTTCCGACCACTGGCGCGGTCGTCCCGGCGATCCGTGAGGTCGGGAGGAGTCAGCTTGAACCTCTCGATCAGCGGGGACACCGCTAGCAATTCGTCACATAGCGATCGAAACCGGCGCTCGTCGGCGTCGGCGAGCAGGCCGATCGAACTGTAGTGCGCCATGCGTGGCAGCCGTCCGGCAAGCGCAGTTCCCCATCGGACGCTGAGGTCGTAAACGTCCTCGTCACCGAATACGTCGGCCGCTTCCTTTTGTTCCGCGAGTTCCCTGAGTCTCTTGAGTTGCTCGCTGAGGAACTCGACGTCGTCATCGATGTTGACTTGCACGTGACTCTCCGGTGCCATGCTCATGCGGCCATCCTTCCCCGCGGACCTCCAGCGTTCGCCGTCGTTGTCGGTGAGTACCCCCGCGGGCATCGCTGGAACATCTGAGGCCCATCAAACAGTGCAGCGAGAAACAGTTGCGTCTAGTAACTGTTTTCAGGGTATCGACAGGATTCGGTACGCGCATTCCCAGCGTATGAAGCGCCGATCCCGGGAAGTCGCGGGGTGACGCGAAGCAAAGCACCGCGTGCGGTGGGGTCGTGGATCGAGGGGCTTCTTAGGCAGGAGGTATTGCGTGGCAATAGATTTCGGCATGCTTCCGCCGGAGATCAACTCGACTCGCATGTATACGGGCCCCGGCTCCGCGCCGATGTTGGCGGCGGCGGCGGCATGGGACGACGTGGCGGCGCAGCTGCACGCCACGGCGGCGAATCACTCCTCGGTGGTCTCGGGATTGACGGCCGGGTGGGAGGGCCCATCTTCGGCGACGATGGCGGCTGCGGCTGCGCCGTACACGGCGTGGATGAGCACCACCGCCGGTCAGGCCGAGCTGACGGCCGCCCAGGCGCGGGCGGCGGCCGCGGCTTTCGAGGCCGCGTTTGCGGCGACCGTGCCGCCGGGGGCGGTCGCGGCGAACCGGGCGCGACTGATGGCGTTGATCGCGTCGAACTTCTTCGGGCAGAACACGCCGGCGATCATGGCCACCCAGGCCGAGTACCTGGAAATGTGGGCGCAGGACGCGGCCGCCATGTACGGCTACGCCGGCTCCTCCGCGATGGCCGCCCAGGTGGCGCCTTTTGACCCACCGCCGCAAACCACCAACGCCTCGGGCACGACGCAACAGGCCGCAGCGGTCAGCCAGGCCGCCAGCACGGCGGCCGGCGCCCAGGCGACGCAGCTTCCGCAATTGGTGTCGGCGACGCCGCAGGCACTGCAGAGCCTCGCCGCACCCATGCAGTCTGCGGCTCCTGCGGCGGCGGCGGCCGATCCGCCGTCCCTGGCTACGGCGCTTGACGGATTCATCACGGGGCCATTGAACCCATTGGCGTTGTTCACGGTTCCCGGGGTGCCGTATCTGCTCGGCATGCAGAGCTATCTGACTGCCGCAGGCCAGCCGCGAATCTGACCAGGGCGTCCGAGAATTACTCCAAAGCCCTGGCCAAGGCGGGCGCCGCGGGAGTCCCGCGCATGGTCAGCGCACCGGTGTCGGCGGGGATTGGTCGCGCGGGACTGGTCGGGGGATTGTCCGTGCCACAAGGCTGGGCAGCGGCCGCCCCCGAGATCAAGACGATTGCCGCGACATTGCCCCAGAGCAGCCTGAGTGCCGCCCCCGCGGCGCTTGCGGCCGACGGCCAGGGGAGCCTCGTCGGCAATATGGCTCTGTCCGGCTTGGCCGGCCGCGCCATGGCCGGAACCGGCGGGGCCGCAGCCCGTTCCGCCGGCATGGGGAGCGCCGCTCCCGCCGCCGGGGAGGCCACCACAGCGAACATCTTCGTGATCCACGAGGCCGGCGAATGATGACGACCGGCGCGACGTCACTATCGGGGACCCAAACCGCCAACGCGCTCCCGGCGAATTGAGGAGGCTAGCAATGGATTACGGAGCTTTGCCACCGGAGATCAATTCCGCGCGCATGTATGCCGGCCCAGGATCGGGGTCGATGTTGGCCGCCGGTGCGGCGTGGGACGGGCTGGCCGCCGAACTCCGTTCGACCGCGGCCTCCTATTCCTCGGTGATCTCGGGGTTGACGACCGCGTGGCTGGGTTCGTCGTCGGCGAGCATGGCGGCCGCGGCCGCGCCGTACGCGGCGTGGTTGAACGCCACCGCGATGCAAGCCGAGCAGGCCGGAAACCAAGCCAGGGCGGCGGCGGCGGCCTACGAGGCTGCGTTCGCGGCCACCGTCCCACCACCGGTCATCGAAACGAACCGCGCCGACCTCGAGTCGCTGATTTCCACCAACGTCCTTGGGCAGAACACCGCGGCGATCGCCGCCAATGAAGCCCGATACGCCGGCATGTGGGCACAGGATGCCGCAGCGATGTACGGCTACGCCGGCCAATCCGCAGCGGCCTCCGCGGTGACGCCGTTCGATCCGCCCGCGCAAACTACCAACCCGACCGGTACCGCGGGGCAGACCGCCGCGGTGAGTCAGGTCGTCGGCACGTCGGCCGGAACGGATACCCAATCCGCGCTATCCCAGCTGACATCCGCCACACCGAGCGCGCTGCAGAGCCTTGCGGCTCCCGCCGCCGCAAATCCGGCGTCGACCTCGTCATTGGCGAGTTTCCTCACCAACCTGGATTCGTCCTCGTTGGCGAAGCTCGCCGCGAATGTGGAGGTGATACCGAAGGCAGTTCTGCCGGCCAATGACGTGCTGATCACCACGATCATGGGGTTGGTGATCGGGGCGCGGCACCTGGGTGACATGACGGTCGCGGTCAAGGCCGCAACGCCAGGCCTGGCGGCCGGACTCGGCTCGGCCGCACCGGCATTGGGATCGGCGGTATCGGCCGGGGTGGGTCAAGCCGGCTTGGTGGGCGGATTGGCGGTTCCGCCGAGTTGGGCCGTCGCCACCCCGGCAATCAGGACCGCCGCGGCGGTGCTGTCGGGCACCTCGGAGACCGCCATCGGCGCAGCCGCGGTGAGCGAGGGAAGTTTTTTCAGCGGTTTGGCTGTGGCGGCCATGGCCGGAGGTGCGCTCGGCGCCGCGCTTCCGCGCGCCATCCCCGGCGTCGGCGCCAAGCGGCGCAACGAGTCGGGCAAGGACGGCGCCAGTCTCAAGGACAGTGCTTCGCCCGAAAACCTGCAACGCGTCGTGGCCGACATGGCGGAGAACCCGGACAGTGTGCAGCATTGGCATACCGATCCCGACCACCTCGATGGCTTGCTGGACGAGCTGCGAAGAAAGCCGGGTACTCATGCGGTACACGTGAAGAACACCAAGCCCAGACTGACGCTGCCGAGTTCGTAGCGGGCGCGGGGTCGGAGGCATATCGGTTCTTGCACAACGAATTCGGGGCGCGGCAGGGTGGCCGCCGCTATCGGCGCGGACTGCTGACGGCGCTCGCGGCGCGGAATAATCCGGCGATCGCCACAATGCACCAGGCCAGCAGTGCGTCCCAAAAGAACACCAGCGCAACGGTTTGCAGCGATCTCACCTGGATCTCGCTGGCGATCATGTTGGTAGCCACCGAATACATCCCCAATGGGAAAACCAGCGTCCACCACGCACCGGTGAACCGCAGAAGCTTAGGCCGCTGTTCGACACGGTGCAGCCCGAAATAGATCAGCGGCGGAATCCACGACGTCGCCACGACCCAGGCCGTCAGCATGGTCGCATAGACGCCTGCCCCCAGCCAGTTTCGAGCTTGGAGGTGGATATCGTGGGCGGCCACTACGGCAATGGCCAGCGCGCCCATCAAAATCCAAGTGTCAGGCTCGAACCCGGCGCGATCCAGATGCTCACCGACCGCGCGCCACACAATCAATGCGGTCACCGCGATGTAGACGGCCAGCGCCGCAACCCACACAACCACCGCGGCGACAAACCATTGCCTGCGCCCAGTACTGCTGGCCACCTTGGTGGCCAGGATTGCCAGGCCGGAGGTGGCCACGCTGGACAGTAGCCATGCACCGTGGACTTGGTCGCGCAAAGCGGCCATGCGGCGCCTTCCGAGGTTGCGTATGTTCAACAGCGCCAAACCCACCCAGGCCGAGGCGGCGATTGCTCCAAGTACCGGAAGAACCAGCGGATGGGTGGACGACAGCCGGTTGCATAGCACGGCGCACGCGGCAACGAAGGTGAACAGGGGCAGCGTGTTCTCGAGATCGGCCAGCCCCCAGGGGAGAAGTCGGTGTTTAGGCGCAGCGACGACAACCGTGACGACTATCAGAACCGCCAAGGCCAGCACTGCGATAAGACTGAGCGCGTTGCTGAGTGACGCGTAATGGTGCTCCCGGGCGGCGGTCGATAAGATTCCGGTCGCCATCACCGCTGCAAACGCGTCCGGGGAGAGGTTGATACGACTCAGCCGAATCATCATGGCGCGAGGGGTTTCTCTTGCGCTTTGAATCTTTGGTCAGCCACCAGCATCATCACCACGGCCGACTACCCATCACCGTCGAATGCACTCCGAAGAAGCGCTGATTAGCGGTCCGTTGGGGCCGACCGTCGCACGGGTGTCCGTGTTATCCGCGGATTTAGGGGTACGCCTCACGAGCGAATCCCGTAAGAAACGAACGAGAGAAGTCAGATGAGCGATCCTGATGTGATTATCCGAAAGCTGCGCGCCGTCGTCGACAAGGAACAGGGACTAGCCGATCTCCTCGAGCGCTCGTTGAGGCAGGCGCGCAAAGCGGCTGAGGCCGAGTTGCGGCCCGAGTTGTTCGCGGCGCTGGAGTGGCCGACCGACCTTCAAGAGTACGAGGATTATCTCAAGCGCTTCGTCAGATGGGTGCCCCGCCAGTCCGATGCGAAGGCTTGGCAAGGGATCGAACCTGAAGAAAGACAGGCCCAAGAGGTCGACGACAGGACGGCGCACTTCTTCTTCCTCGTCGATCAGGAGGTGGACGGCGCCGCGCCACAGGGCTCCGAGACCTTTCGTGGCTGGATGACCGAGTTTTCGCGGCAGTGGGGGAGCTTCCTGGACACCACCGACTCGTTCAGCCCCGAGATCTTGCAGTCTTTCATCGATCACGCACCCGAGTACCGGGTGTACGAGTCGCTGATCGACGGCAAGCCCAACATGCCCAGCGGCTGGTTGACGTTCAACCAGTTCTTCGGTCGTCAATTGAACGGCGGGCTACGCCCGATCGCCGAGCCCACCAGCAATTTCGTGGTGACCTCTCCCGCCGACTGCGTTTTCCAGCACGCCTACGACATCGACGCCGACTCCAACATTCCCCCGGTAACCGTGAAGGGCGTCAACACATTCGGAAATGTCAAGCAGCTCATCGAGGGCAGCGCATACAGCGAAAGCTTTGGCGGCGGAACTTTTGCGCACTACATGCTGAAACCCAACTCGTATCACCGTTTCCACCTGCCGGTGTCGGGCCTGGTGAGAGAGGCGTTCACCATCAGTGGACAGGTCTTCATGCAGGTGTCTCTGGACGGCCACGAGTTCAAGTCCAGCGATAGCGCGACCACCGGGTACGAGTTCTTTCAGCACAGGGGTGTGGTCACCATCGACACGTCGGCTTCAGGTTCCGGCGACGTCGGCGTCATTGCGGTCATCCCGGTGGGCATGGCGCACGTTTCGTCGGTGATACTCACCGCGGTCGAAGGCAGCCACATGGCGAAGGGCCAGGAGTTCGGCTACTTCCAGTTCGGTGGCTCGGACATCATCATCCTTTTTCAGGATGGCGTGAACCCGCAGATCGACACTGACGAGGGATACCGACTCTTCGGCACGCCGGCGGCTCGCTGCAAAGGTCGGATCACTTGAGAACCGGATTCGTCCCGCTCACAACGACTTACTAGGCAAGTCACAGCCAATTATTCGGCGGGCGGGGTTTGCGGGCGGTGCGCTCGGGCACGCGATCAACATGGCACGCTCGCACGACATCTTGGATTGGAACCCGGAAGACACCAGGGCGTGGGAGGACGGCAACAAGGCCGTCGCACATCGAAACATGGCCTGGTCGATCGCGACTGACCATGTCGCCTTCGGCGTCTGGTCATTGTGGTCGGTGCTGGTGCTTTTCATGCCGGAATCGGTGTACGGATTTCCGGCCAGCGACAAGTTCTTGTTGGTGGCCGTCAACACACTAGTGGGTGCGCTGATGCGCATCCCCTACACGGCTGCGATCGGCATCTTCGGTGGCCGCAATTTTACGGTGATCTCGACATTGGTTCTGTTGATTCCCACCGCCGGGACGATCGTGCTGCTGGCCAACCCAGGGCTGCCGCTCTGGCCATATCTGGTGTGTGCGGCGCTGACCGGGCTGGGCGGCGGCAACTTCTCCGCTTCCATGACCAATGTGAACGCCTTCTACCCGCAGCGGCTCAAGGGCTGGGCGCTGGGGCTCAATGCCGGCGGCGGCAACATCGGTGTGCCGGTGATCCAGTTGGTGGGCCTGCTGGTGATCGCAGTCGCCGGCCACCGGCAGCCGTATTGGGTGTCAGGGCTCTACATGGTGTTACTGACGATAACCAGCCTCGGCGCATTCTTCTTCATGGACAACATCATGGAGTACCGAGTCAATTTCGCCGCCATGCGGAAGATGATCGCAGAACGCGACTCCTGGTTGCTCTCGCTGCTCTACGTCGGCACCTTCGGTTCATTCATCGGGTTCTCGTTCGCGCTCAGCCAAGTGCTGCACATGAAATTCTCCGAAGCGGGGCAGAGCTCCGCGCAGGCGTCGCTGCACGCGGCTCAAATCGCTTTTGTGGGACCGCTGTTGGGGTCGTTGGCGCGTGTCTACGGCGGCAAGCTCGCCGACCGTGTCGGCGGTGGCCGCGTGACTTTGGCCGTCTTCGGCGGTATGAGCCTTGCCGCCGGGTTACTCGTCTTCGCCAGCACGCTCGAGGACAACAACGGCGGCCGGCTCACCACCACATCGATAGTCGGTTTCGGCGTCGGCTTCGTCTTCCTGTTCCTTTTGGCCGGAGCCGGCAACGGATCCATCTACAAGATGATCCCGTCTGTGTTCGAAGCGCGCAGCAGGTCGCTGGATCTCAGCGACGACGAACGCAAACAGTGGTCGAAAAACGTTGGGGGAGCGATGGTCGGTTTCGCCGACTCGGTCGGTGCGTTCGGCGGCTTCGCCATCGACATTGCGCTGCGGCAGTCCTACCTGACCGCTCGCACCGAGACGCCGGCCTTGTGGCTCTTCCTGGGGTGCTACATCGGCTTCGCGGTTCTGACGTGGTTCAGCTATGTGCGCGCCGACCGAGAGTGAAACCGGGTGATGTGATGCACGACCTATTGCTCGAGTTATACAACGGGTGGCGGCCGGCGCTGTATGCGGCTATCAAGGCGTTGGCATTGTTCCTCACCGCCGCAACGGCTTTCCGTCTCACGTTGCGGCGTACGATCGCCGAATTCACACCATTCGACTGGGTCACCGGTGTCGCTGTGGGTGCCATCGTCGGTCGCACGGCGACGGCCGCCGGCACCGCGTGGCTGACCGGGGCGGCTGCGCTGGTCACGTTGATCGCCGCGCACGACATCGTCGCCCGCCTGCGGTTCATTCCATGGGTGCGCCGAGTCGTTGATCCGCCGGTGCGCGTGCTCATTCGCGATGGAGAACTCGATGAGCGGAACTTGCTGCGTTGCAGGCTGACTCATGAGGACATGAACGCTATATTGCGCCAGCACGGCCACCGAACGGCCGCCGACGTCCGCCTCGCGTTGTTCGAGACCAAGGGGGTGGTTTCGGTCTTCGCCAACCCCGAGAGGCGCCATCCGCCCCCGAAGGGGCCGGCTTCCTAGGCATGGCAGCCGGTTTCCCTCAGCGCGAGACAAGCATGGCGGGCGACGGGCCGGCCACCTCACCACGCAATCCAAGGGAGTACGCCACGGACATGGAAAGCATCGAAGGTATCAAGAAGTCCTCAGCCGCAATGCAAAAGCTCGGCGAGCACGGTGGGCTAGACCCGGACCGGGATTCCTGATGGCTCCGCCTACCTGGTTGACCGCCGTGTCATGGGCCGCTTTGGCTTTGGGCTTCACGGTGGCGGTCGTGATTCTCGGCGATATCTACGTTCGCGGCTATCGGCAGCGGATGGGCATCATGGAGGCCGTCTGGCCGGTCACCGCGCTTTACTTTGGGCCGGTAGCGTTGTGGATGTATTGGCGTTATGGCCGTCCGAACAGCCAACGGTGGTTACGCGAGCACGAACTCGAGCGGCCGCCCGATAAGCCGAATTGGGCCACCACCGCCATCGGGGTGAGTCACTGCGGCGCGGGATGCACGCTCGGCGACATCATCGCCGAATTCGCTGTGTTCGCATTGGGTTTGCACCTGTTGGGTCGCGCTCTGTTACCCGAATACATCGGCGACTATGCTGCGGCGCTGGCGTTAGGTGTGCTGTTTCAGTATTTCGCGATCGCCCCGATGCGCGGGATGGGCTTCCGAGATGGCATGGCGGCGGCGGCAAAGGCGGATGTGTTGTCCCTCACCGCATTCGAAGTGGGGCTGTTCGGCTGGATGGCCGTGATGGCGTTCGTCCTTTTTCCGTCGTCGCCCCTGCACCCGGACACCGCCGCGTACTGGTTCCTGATGCAGATCGGGATGATCATCGGGTTCGCGACGGCCTGGCCCGCGAATGTCTGGCTGATCCGGCGGGGGATCAAAGAGGCCATGTAACCGCGTTTGATCGTGCGTTGCCCGAGTTGTCGGGCCGACGTCGGATGTCCTATCCGGCTCGCTCCCTAGGCTGACACGGGCTTCTTCGAATCCGCCGAGACCTTCATCAGCTTCATCAGGTTGCCGCCCATGATCTTGGCGACGTCCGCCTCATCGAAGTCGGTGAGCTCGTCGACGAAGGAGATGGGGTCCTTCAGGCCTTCGGGGTGCGGCCAGTCGGAGCCGAACAGCACCCGATCGGTACCCATCATCTTGACGATCTCGGTGAACCGGTCCTCCCAGAAGGGGGTGATGTAGACGCAGCGCTTGAACGCCTCGACCGGGTCTTCGCTGAACGACTGCGGCATCTTCTTGTAGACGCCCTTGAGGCCCTTGAACAGGTCCGGCACCCAGTCGGCGCCGTTCTCGATCGACAGGATCCGCAGCTCCGGGTTTCGGGACAGCGCGCCGTGGCACACCAGCGCGCCCATCGCGTCCAGGATCGGCCGATGGCCCATCGCGAAGCTGCGGAAGGCGGTCGGCTTGAACGGCAGGAACTCGTCGCCCGGCTCCCACACGTTGGCGAACTCGGAGTAACCGCTGTCCGAGGCGTGCATCGAGACCGGGATGCCGGCCTTCACGCAGGCCTGCCAGAACGGGTCGAATTCCTCGAGGCCGAACGACCGGCTGCCCTTGAAACCGGGCACCGGCGCCGGGCGGACCAGCACCGTGCGGGCACCGCGGTCCAGACACCACTGCAGCTCTTCGAGCGCGCGGTCGACGATCGGCAGCGTGATCACCGGGGTGGCGAAGATGCGGTCCTGGTAGTTAAACGTCCACTGCTCGTGCATCCACTCGTTGAGCGCGTGGATGACGTCGTGGGTCATCTCCGGGTCGTCCTTCATGCGTTCTTCGACCAGGCTGGCCAGCGTCGGGAACATCAGCGCGTAGTCGATGCCGAGCTCGTCCATCACCTCGAGCCGCGCGCCGGGTTCACGGAAGGCCGGGATCGCCTTCATCGGTTCGCCGAGGATCTCGCGGTAAGTCTTGCCCTGCGCGCCGTTGCGGAAGTAGTCCTCCTGGGCGCCGGGTTTGGCGACGACCTCGAAGGTGGGGTTGGGGATGTACTCGCTGATGTGGCCGCGCACCACGATCTTGGTGCGCCCGCGCACCTGCACGTAGTCGATGACCCTCTTGCGGTTGTCCGGGAGGAACTTGGTCAGCGCTTCCTGCGGCTCGTACATGTGGTTGTCGGCGTCGAAGACGGGGAAACTGAGTTCGCGAGAGGGCATGGCGATCTCCTTGCGTAAGTCTGGGGTTCTCGGTAGCTGGTAATGACGTTACCACCTTTGCCCGACAAGGTGTACAGGCGCGTTAGGGGGCGGCCTCAGGCAGGCCGATCGTCGGTGTCGCTCCGTTGATGACGGCGAAATTCACGGTCGCCGTCGCGACGAGTTCGTCGTCGGCGTCGCCGTAGATGTCCACCTGCATCACCATCGCCCGCCGCCCGGAGCGCAGCATCCGGGGCACCGCGAACGCCGAGCCCTGCCGGATCGGACGCAGGTAACGAATGAAGAGGTCCGCGGTCGTCATCGTGGTGCCCGGCTGCAGGTATTCCAGGCCGAACTGTCCACCCGCCACGTCGACGAGCGTCGCGATCAGGCCGCCCTGCAGCGCGCCGGAGGTGTTGACGACGGCCGGGCTGACCGGCATCGTCATCGCGAATTCGCCTGCGCGGCTTCCCGGCCGCATGCCGATCTGAGCGAACAGCTCGGTCAGCGACGGCGCGCTCGGCTCTTCGTCGTTGTCCCGGATGCCCAGGGCGCGACTGCAGAAGTCATACAGTTGCCCGGCGTCGACCGGAGCTCCGTTCAATTCCGTTCCCAGCCAATGCAACCGCTGGGCACCCATCACCGTCTGCATGACGATGGCGGCCGCCGCCCCGACGTCCACCCCCGGGTTGAAGACACCCTCGGTGATGCCCCGACCCACGATGTCGCGGATCAGCCGATGCAGGGGCGAGAGCACCCGCGCGTAGTCGCGGGGGCGGGTCTCGGCCAAATGCTGGTTGTAGAGAGTCAACGCCCGATTGAGGCTGTCTTGGGTGCTCGATTCCGGTTGCCGGCTGACGCGGTCGATCACCAGCTTCAGCGCCGCGGTGCTGTCCAGTTCGTCGGTCTCGGTGCGCCAGGCTTCCACCGATTGGGCGATGGTCCGGTCGAACAGCGCCAGCAGCAGTTCGTCCTTGCTGCTGAAATGCTGGTAGAAGGCGCGCAGCGACGTCTTGGAGCGGCCGACGACCTCCTGCACGGTGAAGTCGGTGCGCCCGGTCTCGCCCAATATCTCGACGGCCGTCTTGATGAATCGGTCACCGCGCGTCACTTCGACGTCGTCGCCAAGGTCGGTCATCAGCGCTTCGTCCCCTTCCTCGGCGCGGTGCTCGCGCTATGAGAATGAGGTTACCGCGCGCATATGGGCGTATCCGCGCAACCGGAGATCCCGGTCGGCGAATGGCTCAGGGCCGCGGCGCCCTCTTGGCGATGCCACCGACACAATCCGGTCTACCGGCCACGATGAGCGATTGGTCTGCTGCGGTGGCGACGTGGCCGGTTGCGTGGTCCCTCCGTACCGGGCAGGCCCCGGCGCCGTCGGCGCGTTGATAGCCGGCCTAGGCGCCGGTGCCTGTCCAGGAGGTCTTGCCGAATAACGAGGGCGACAACGACTTTCGTGGTCGCGAATCGCTGTTAGGGTGCGGCCTCTACCCGCGAGGTGCCGCTGATGGCAGACGTGCCCGCCGACGTGGTCGCGTCTTTGGAAAGCAGCCGCCACACCATCGGATAGGCGGTGGCAAACCCGAGCCACATCCCGCCCCACATGACGAGCCAGAACGCCATGGAGGCTGGGGAGTAGCCCAAGACGAAGGCGACGAGCAGCATGGAGGCTCCCATACCCACGTCGAACGCAACGATCGCGAGAACCGAGATCCGCGACGCCGCCCACAGGCGCTGGCCCACGGACCGGATCCCGTCGGTCAGCGACAGCGAGTGATACTCGAAGGCGATCAGCAGCGGCAGCGCAAATGCTGCAATCAGCAACATCATCGGCCACACGCCCTGACCGGCAATCGTCATTCCGGTCCACATCACCAATGGCATGGCGATCATGTGGCCGACGAACGAGACGGCGCCGCCGGGAATCGTCTGCACGGCCGCCGTCGCCGGCAGCCCCAGCCGCGGCGCGCGCCCGTGTTGTTGCTGGCAGCGTGGGGTGGCCGGCCGTCCCCAGCGGTGGTAGGCCCACCAGGCCAGCGGACCGGCGTAGATAGCGGTGATCGGCCAGACTGCCTCCATAGCGCGCAGCGGCTGCCGATAACCACCGACGTAGATATCCACGACCATGGCGCCGGCTATCACCACGCCAAGACCCGTCACAACCCAAGCCAAAAGCGTCACCCACTCGGGTGCGGGCATGGACATCATGATTTTGGTCCCTCCTGTGTCGACGGGAAGCTGAATCCCGTTGTAAAGCTGGAAATTTCATCCTGTGCGGTTGTCATGGCGGTTCAGGCGACGCCCTGCTGGGCGAGCAGGGCCTCGGCCAGGCCGGCAACCTCGTCGGCGCAGCCCCACGACAGCGTGACGCCCGCACCGCCGTGTCCGTAGTTGTGCACGATCCGGCTGCCGGGTTCGAGTTGCAGCCGCACGCCGTCTTCGCGGAAGGGACGCAGCCCGACTCGCACCGGCTCAACCCCGTCCAGTCGCGCGTCGCGGAGAGCCGGCAGGAACTCCCGGCAGCGGTCGAGCATCTCCCGCAGCGGCGCATAACTTTCCAAGCCGAGGTCGGTGCCGTACTCACCGGGTTCGACCAGGCCGCCCAGCAACAGCCGGTTGGCCCCGCGGGGCACGATGAAGACCATGTCCTGGTTGTCGCTGCTCGCATCGTTGGCCACCGCGTGGGCCGCGGTCACGCGCGCCATCTGGCTGCCGTCGTTGACCACCCGCAGTAGCGCGCCCCGATGCGGAACCACGGTCGGGTCGTCGGCCAGCTCGCGCGCTCCCAGCCCCGAGCAGTTGACGATGAGATCGGCCCCATACTCGGCCAACAGCTCGTCCTCCTGCTCGGCGAGCAGCCCGCGCACGCTGCGCCGGCTGACGGTGACGTCGGCTGCCTCGGCCTGGCGGGCCAGCCATGCCAGGTACCAGTCGGTGTCGACGGTGGGCGCCAGGTAGGAGTAAGCGTCCACCACCCCGGCGTCGCGGCTGACGCCGTGGGCGGCGATCAGTTCGGGGTCGCGCACGAACCCGGGCACGAACCGTCCGACCTCGGTCATCTTCGCCAGCTCGGCCGGATCCTCATCGACCGGCCGGGAGAAGTAGAACACCGCCGGGCGCAGGCTCACCCCGGTTCGGGGGTCGGCGGCGAGCCGTGCGAAACGGATGTAGGAGTACCGCGCCCACTCGGCGGAACGGCCCAATACGGCCTGATCGTGGTGGCGCCCGCACACCGATGGCGGCCACTCCCAGAGGGCGCCGGCCACCGTCGACACGGTGTCGATGCCGAACCGATCGGCGGCGACGACGACACGCCAGCCCCGGCGGGCCAGCACCAGCGCGGTGGTCCACCCGCTCACTCCGGCCCCGATCACCAAGGCGCTCGGCCGGTCCATGCGCGCCGTCATGACCGCGCCTCCCGTCGATTCTCGGCATTGGCGCAGCGACTCTGCTCAGCACATGCGGTCAGGACAAAACTCATGAATTTCTCGTTTCTGAATCTGGGCGACGCGGGGATTCGCCCGCGGCGACAAACAAGGACAGCGGCAACCGTCCGGCCGACGGGGACCCCATGACGGCCGGGGCGCTGACCGGTCAGATACGAGCGATGCAGAAGCGGGTCAAGATATTTCGACCCGAACATGGGAAGACGAATCCGGCAGTCCGAGGTGGACCACGCGGCGCCGAAACCACTGGCCAGGCCAGTGAGCCCGCCGAGACCGCTGCCACGATGACGATGGCAAGCGCCACCAGATCGCTTGTCGAGCATGCCTGCGCCACATGCTTGCAAGCCCGGTCCAGCGGCGAGCATGAGTCGCCGGCCGCCGATGAAAGGCGAGCAGGCTTGGCAACTTCATGGGCGACGGCGGCCGCAGCGTGGGAAGAACTCCCAGAAGCCGCTGCGGCCACGTGTGGCAGGTGGCACCCTGCGGCGATGCCCACTGCCCAGAACAGGGCCAGGACTGCGGTGGTGTAGCGCAGCCACTGGTTGGTGTGGGTGATCTGCAGGCCCATAGCAGTGGCGATGCTATCACCCCCGGGGGGTATAGGCCAGGCGCGACGCTCGGTGGCGAATGATGGGTGCTTGGCGTTAATGAATTGAGATGTTGCTAGGTATCTTTCAGGAACGACGTGGTACCTATGTGATATAGGCGAGACGATTTGATACCCCTACCTGGTATACAGTTGGATTGGCGACGGCCGCCTCGGCCCGCGATCATGGCCGCGTGCTAAACGTTCGTCGCCGCGATCCGCGAGGTTGCGCTGCCAGAGGCGCAAATCGCTCCGCCGCTTGTCCCGCTATGGCACGGTTGGCAGGTGTCGAGAACAGCGCTGATCGCCGCGGCAATTGTGCTGGGCGGCACCGGAACCATTCTTGCGCCGCCGGCGTTCGCCCCGTTGGCCGCCGCGGATCAGGATAACTACGTGGCGTTCCTGTCCCCGTCACGCAACATCAGCTGCGAGATCGACTACCAGCGCCGCGGCATACCCGACGAAGCGTTCTGCTTCACCGTCTCGCCACCGGCGTCCGTACGGCTGGACACCGGTGGGGTCCTCACACGCTGCGCGGGCGAAAGCTGTCTGGCCAATCCGCCCGAGGGCACCCCGATCCTGGGTTACGGCCAGACGATGGGAGCCGGACCGTTCACGTGTCGGTCCGAGACCGATGGGGTGACGTGCTCGGTCACGTCGGGTCGCGGCTTCTCCATATCGAGCTCGGGAATCACACCGGTCGGGTGACCTATCCGGCGTCCATCCCTTAGCCGCCCCGGGCCTCGATCATGGCCGAGCGATTGACCTTGGTCGCAGCGGTGCGGGGGATCGTGGCGACGAACTCGACGGTCTTGGGCGCCTTGTAGTGGGCGAGCCGGCTCTTGGCGTACTCGATCACCTGCTCTGCGGTGAGCACCGCGCCGTCGGCGAGCTGCACCACCGCGTGCACCCGGCGTCCCCATTGCGGGTCGGCGAGGCCGATCACGACGACGTCGGCAATGCCGGGATGCCCCGCCAACGCCGACTCCACCTCCGCCGGAAAGACGTTCGCGCCGCCGGTGATGATCATGTCGACTCGTCGGTCGACGATGTAGAGGTAGCCGTCCTCGTCCAGGTAGCCGATGTCGCCGGCGGAGCGGAAGCCGTCTTCGGTCGACGGCAGCGGCGGCGCGCCGCCCACGTAGCGCGACCCCGCGCTCATCGGTGCGCGCAGGAAGATTTCGCCGTGTTCACCGGGCCCAAGCCGTTTCGTTCCGGCGTCGAGAATCCGGATCTCGGTGTCCCGGAAACCGCGGCCGACGCTGCCCGGATGGGCAAGCCACTCGTCGCCGCGCAACGCGGTGAGCCCGAGGTTTTCGGTCATGCCGTATGCCGACACGATCTGCTGGGGGCTCAGCAGTTCGAACCAGGTATGCATGAGCGACGGCGGCATCACGGCGGCGCCCTGGAGGATGAACACGATGCTGGACAGGTCTCGCTGCCGGACGTCCGGCCGGGCCGCGATGCGCGCCAGCATCGTGGGCGTGGCCGTGAAATTGGTGATGCGAAAGCGTTCGATCACGTCCAGAACCAGCGCCGCATCGAACTTTTCGAGAATTACCAGGTGGTCCCCGGCCAGCAGGAAGAAAAAAGTCGCGAAACCATTGGTGTGGTACATGGGCGCGGGCACCATGATGGTCTGCGGCTGAGGGACCGGCGTCCAGTTGGCCAGGAACGGTTCGCCGTGCTGGGGGGTCCAGAGCGCCGGCGCCAGGCTGAGGATCACTTTCGGTACGCCGGTGGACCCGCTGCTGCAGATGCCGTTGACGTTGGGGGAGAAGGCCGCGGGCAGCGGGCCGGCGGACTCGGCCGCCGCTTGCGCCTCGAGGCGCCACCGGCTCGCCTCGTCGACGACGACGGCGGGGTTGATCACCTCGCGCACCCGGTCTCGCTCCCACTCGGGCAGGTCCCAATGCATGGGCACGGGAACGGCGCCGATCTTCCAGCACCCCAGCGTGGCCAGCACCAGGTGCTGGGAGTTGGGGATCGCCAGCGCGACAAGGGAACCGGTCTCGGCACCGTTGGTGGCCAGCGCGCGGCCCCACTGATTGGCGCGCGCGTCGAGTTGACCGAATGTCAGCGATTGCGCGGTGCCGTCGAGGGCGACGATGGTCACCCCCGCGTCGTCCCGGCGCTGCCCGGCGAGCTCGTGAAGCTTGGCTCCGAACGGAATTCCATCCGCTAACGGGTTGGCCGTCACTCCGGCCGCGGCCGGGTTGGTGCTCATGAGCGCCGCCCCTCCTCATCGCTTCGGCCCCCGCAAGCGGGCGGTACCCCCACTGCATCGTCGCCGGCGCGAGTCACGCCGATACCGGCCCGCTGAACAGTGTCTCCAGCGAGCCGTCCGGCACGCCGGGGATCAGGCGCAGCGCGAGCGCCTCGGCGCCCAGCGGCAGGCGGATCAGCGGCTGGGTGTGCCGGTCCAGCACGCTGACGTCGGACTCGTCGCAGAAACCCAGGGCGCCGAGCAACTGGTGGGAGGTGCGTAGCACCTGCCGCGCGGTGTCGGACGCCTTGAGCCGGAGAACGAGTGCGTCGGCCGAATGAATCTGCATCGGTAGCGAATCCGGCCGGCAGACGGTGAATTTCGCCAATTCGAGCAGTCCGCGCACGGCGACGGCAGCCTCCGCGACGGCGAACCTGACGGCCTGGAAATCCGCCAGGGGCTTGCCGAACTGAATGCGGGCGCGCACGTGATCGGTGACGATCCGCAGCGCCTGCTGCACCGATCCCAGAATCCGCCATGATCCCAGCACGAGATGGAGGTTAACGTCGCCGGCGGGAATGGTTCCATCGGGTGCGCCGAGGGAAGCGGGCACCAGGAACGGCCCGAGTTTGGCCGTGGTCCGCGCCGCCGGCCGCGCGCGGTACCGGTTGCCGTCCAGGTCGGCGGCGATCCAGTCACCGGGCAGGTCGCCATGGTCGATGCGCGGCGCCTCGGGGTTGACCAGGGCGAGGCGGGCGCCGTCGATCGCCAACAACTCTTCGACGAGGGGGTAGGGCAATACGCTCGCGCCGGCGGCACTGCACAGCACGGCGGCGGCCAGCAGGTCGTCGGGCGCCGACCGGACATCGAGCTCGAACGCGCCGACCTCGCTCAGGGCCGTGCGCGCGGCGTCCCGGACGCCGTCGTCGGTCTCGGCGCGTAACGCGGCCTGCGGTCCGCCCAGCCGGCCGAACCGCTTGGCCGCGACCGCGGCGAAGTCGCTGATGTCTTGTGGCAAGTCGGTTTTCACCGGTGCTCTCCCAACACGTCCCGGGCCACCAACATCTTCTGCACCTCGATGGTGCCCGATGCCACGGTGGCCGCCTGTGCGTAACGCCAATGATCTTCGATCGCGCCATGCAGCGCCGCCCCGGCGCCGCTGTCCAGCGCGACCGGGCCCAGAACGTCGAAGAGCAATTCGGCGACTTGCTGGTCGCATGTCGTGGTGGCGATGCGGGCCGCGCTGGCCGCCGCACCCGCCGCCGCGTCATCCTGCAGCGACACCGCCCGATAGGCCAGCAGCCGGGCCACGCGTAGATCGACGAGCGCCCGCACCCAACGGGAGCGCAGCGATTCGGGCAGCGTGTCCCAGCCGTCGCCGAGCTGGGCGCGCATCCGCTCGAGCAGCGACTCACACCGCGCGTAACGGGCGATGCCGACGCGTTCGAATGCCAGCGCCTCGCGCATCACCCGCCAGCCGTCGCCGACCTCGCCGAGGACATCGCCGGGAAACGCCTGCAAGTCGTCCAAGAACATCTCGTTGAGGTGATGCGGTCCCAGCATTGACCCGATAGGCCGGACGGTGAAGCCGGGCCGGTCCATCGGAATGAGAAAGAGAGTGAGCCGCTTGGGCTTTGGGGCCTCGGGATCGGTGCACGCCGCCAGCACGCACCACGATGCCATCAACGCATACGACGTCCACACCTTTTGGCCGGTGATGCGCCAACCGTCCCCGTCCGGCACGGCGCGGGTGCGCAACGATGCGAGGTCGGTCCCGGCCTCCGGCTCGGAGAAGCCCTGACACCAGATCACGTCGCCGGCGGCGATGGCCGCCAGGTGCTTGGCCTTCTGCTCAGCCGTTCCGTAACGCATCAGTGCCGGACCCACCCAGTTGATCCCCATGTATTGGGGACCGCGGGGCTCGTGCTGGGCCCACATCTCCTCGCGCAGCACCGTCTGCTGCCACACCGAGCCGCCGCCGCCGCCATGCTCTTTCGGCCAGGCCAGCGCCAGCAGGCCTTCGGCGGCCAGCAGTTTGCAGAACGTCTCGGTGGTGGCGAGATCCTGCGGGTTCTCGGTGCAGGCCCCGAGGAAGTCGGGGGGTATGTGGTTGGACACCAGCTCGCGCAGGTGGTTTCGCAGTTGTGCGGCGTCGTCGCCGAGGTCGTAATCCATCGTCGTCATCCCTTCGGCAGCCCGAGCAGCCGCTCGGCGATGATGTTGCGCTGGACCTCCGATGTCCCGCCGTAGATGGTCGCGGCCAGCGCGTCCTGGCGTTCGAACAGCAGGTCCGGGTCGCCGAGCGACTGCGTTCCCTCGGCGGTGGCGGCGAGTTCCCAAACGCGTTGCAAGGTCACCGATCCGAGCAGCTTCATGGTGTCGGCCTCGGGGCTGGGTCGACCCGCCAATTCGTTGCCCAGGGCGCGGTATCCGGTCGCCCGCAGCGCTTCGGCGTCGGCAAGCAGGGAACCTAGTTCGGTGCAGATATCCGCCGTCGGCTGCGCCCTGCGCACCGAGTCGAGTCCGCGCTTGATCTCGACCCAGTTCATGATCCAGATCATCTGGCGTTCGTGGTGCAGCGAGGACAGGGCGACGTTCCAACCGCCGTGCAGCGGTCCCAGCAGGTTGTCCGCGGGCACCTCGACGTCGTCGAGGAAGACCTCGCAGAACGTCTCGTCGGAGATCGACGCCATCCGGATGGGTTCGATCCGCACCCCGGGCGAGTGCAGATCGAGAATGAGGCAGGAAATGCCCCGGTGTTTCGGTGCCTCCGGGTCGGTGCGGGCATACAGGGTGCACCATCGCGACTCGTGGGCCTGGGTGGTCCAGATCTTGTGGCCGTTCACCCGGAAGACGTCCCCGTCACGCTCGGCCCGCGTGCGCAGGCCGGCGAAATCGGATCCGGCTTCCGGCTCGGACATGCCCAGCGCCCACCATTCGTCACCGCGCAGCAGCGGAACCAGGAGGCGGTCGATCTGGGCGGGCGTGCCGAATTGCCGGATGCCGGGTGCGGCGACGCCGGGCCCGGCGATGTTGGGCAGCTTGGGCGCCGACCGCAGTGCCGCCTCGATTCTGACTTCCATCGCGTCCCGCAACCCCAGCGACCGGCCGCCGTGCTCGCGCGGCCAGGTCGGCTGGATCCAGCCGGCCTCGAAGGCCGCCCGCTGATAGTCACGGCGCAGCTTGATGTCCCAGCGGTACCGGCGGTAGTCCGCGTAGTAGTCCTTCGGCAGGAAGTCGGTCAGCCAGGCGCCGAATTCCTTGATCAGCGAGGTCATTTCGCGCCTCCCGCGAAGCGTCGCCCGACCTCGTGGTAGATCGCGCGGCTGTCTCCCAGCATCGCGGCGGCCTGCCAGGCGTGCCGGACAAAAAGGTGGGCGTCGTGCTCCCAGGTCTGCCCGAGCGCGCCGTGGACCTGCACCGCGGTGCGCGCGCAGGCGGTCGCCGCGTCACCGGCCGCCGCCTTGGCCAGCGCCGCGGTGGTCCAGGCCTCCGCGGGCGCTGCGGCCGGATCGCCCAGCCGGGCGGCCGCGGCGTAGGTGAGGCTGCGGGCGCGCTCGACGCTGACGTAGTTGTCGGCCAGCGCGTGCTTGATCCCCTGGAACGCGCCGATCGGCGTGCCGAACTGGCGGCGCGACTTGGCGTGCTCGACGGAGCGGTGCAGCGCGGCGTCGGCCACGCCGACCAAGTCGGCGGCGGCGGCCACCAGCGGTGCGGCCAGCGCCGCTTCGACATCGACCGGCGCGGTGGCCACCGGCTCGGCGTCGACCTCGACGTCCGCCAGGGGGTGCGCTGGGTCGGTCGACTCGGCCGGCAGCACGGTGACCCCGTCGCCGCAGCGCGCGACCGCCACCACTGTGCCGTCGGGGCCACCGGGGCCGCTGTCGGCGCGCGCCAGCGTGACGAGCAACTCGGAGCGGGACAGGTTGGGAACCGTGACGGCGCGCCCGCGCAGGCGTCCCCCGCGCAGTGTCATGGGCGCACCCGGCAGCCGAGATCCCCTGGCGTGCACGGCCAGGGTGGCGACGACACCGCCCGCGATGTCGTCGAGGACCGTGTCGAGGCCCGTGCCCCGCAACGCGCCCGCGGCCAGGCCGACGCTGGTCAGCAGCGGGATCGGCGCGATGGCGGCACCGCATTCCTCGAGCACCACAACGAGCTCAACCGGTCCGTAATCGCCCGCCGCGGGAATGGCGAGCTCCGTCCATCCGAGGTCGACAACCGTCTTCCACGGCGCGCGCCAGCGCTCCGGATCCGTCATCGCTTGTCGGGCGGCGTCGGGCGGGCACTCCGCGCGGAGGACGTCGCGCACCGTATCGCGCAGCGACAGCTGCTCCGAATTCAGTCCGACATCCATAAGACCCCTAACATAATAAAAATAGTAAACTAGCGGCCCTGTTCGCAATCGCACGGGAAGATACGCATAGGTGGGTGCATGGTCGAGTGGTATCTGTTCCTGCCGCAGGTGCGGCTGTCGGCGGCCGACATCGCGGAGCGGGCACGCCACGCCGAGGCGAGTGGATTCGACGGCATAGCGTTCATCGATCACCTCGAGGCGCCGGGTCTGCCCGATGAAAGCATCTGGGAGGCAATGGGCATTGCCAGCTGGGTGGCGGCCAAGACGGAGCGCCTGCGGATCGGTCACCTCGTGCTGTGCGACGCGTTCCGCCATCCCGCCGTGCTGGCCAAACAAGCCGTCACCCTGTCCGACGCATCCGAAGGCAGATTCGATCTGGGTCTGGGTGCGGGGTCCTGGCCCGCGGAGTTCACCAGATTCGATGTCGGCCAGCAGGATCCGGTGGCCCGGGTCGAGCAACTGGGCCGCCGCCTCGACTTGATCAGGCAGTACTGGGGCGACGGCGGGCAAACCGGCGAGCTTGCGCAGGCCCCGCGGAGGTCTCATCCGATACCGCTGGTCCTCGGGGGCACCGGCCCCAGGATGATGGAACTCGTTCGCCGACACGCGGATTGGTGGAATGTGCCGGCCAATCATCTCGACAAGTTGCCCAAGCTGGCCCCTGCGGCGGGGACGGCTCGGGTGTCGGTCCAGCAGATGGTGGGGTTCGTCCGAGCGGGCGGCGACCCGGACAAAGTGCGCGAGGTGAGCACGCGGCGATTCGGCAACCTGGGGTCGGGGCTGGTCTGCGGCGACGCCGACGAGCTGATCGGCCACTTCACCGGGCTGGCCGGCCAGCGGGTCGAGCGGTTCTACGTGTGGTTCGCCGATTTCGCCGTCCCCGATTCCATACACGAATTCGGCGAATCGGTGATCAAGGCGTTCGCTGCCGCCGGCGGCGGGCTTCGGTAGGCACAACCGGTGGCCGGGCGAACGGTCCGCGCTGCACCGCGCTGAGCCGGATCTCCGGCAGGTCGACCGACGGGTCGACGGTGTCCAGCCAGGCGACCGCATCCGCCACGTCGGAGACCCGGATCGCGTACATCTCGAAGGGAACGTCGGACAGCATGTCGGTTTCCACCGGGCCCGGCGTGACGATGTGGACGCTGATGCCGTCGCGGTCGACTTCCAGCGCCAAGGCCCGGGCGAACGCGTTCATGCCGGCCTTCGATGCCGAGTAGGCGGTCCGGGCCATCATCGGTTCGTGCGCCGCCGAGGACGAGATGAACACGAATCGCGAACCCGCGCGCATCCTGGGCAGCGCGGCGGCGGTCACCACGAAGCACGAATCCAGGTTGGCCGAGATGATGGTCCGCCATTGCTCGAAGGTCTGCTTGCGCGCGTACGTTCCGCCCAGCGTGCCGGCGGCGTGGACGACAAGGTCGATCGTCTCCAATGCGCTTGTCGCAGCGACAAATCCGTCCGGATCCGACGCGTCGGCCACAACGTGGCGCGCACCGATCTCCGCGGCGGCCGCGCGCAACGGAGCCTCGCGACGCGCCGCCAGCACCACGTCGTAACCCAGTTCGACCAGCTTGCGAGCGCACCCTTTTCCGATCCCGCCGCTGCCGCCGGTGACCAATGCGGTTCTCAAGGGCTGCCTCTTACGGTTGCCGGAAATCCCGCGTCCGCGACAATGCTTGCGGCGACAGGGCGTGAATTCGTTGATCGGGCCCGCCGGAGAGCACATAGGTCTGGGTGTCGGCGAGATGGCGACCCGCGATGCGGCGCGCCCGGTCGACGTCACCCTCGGCGATGGTCTCGGTCAGCTTGACGTGCGTGCTGAGCACCGCACGGCGTTGGGCCAACGACGGGTAGGTGCCACGCGCCGCGCTCTCGTCCGCCCATTGTTGTTCGTGGCTGGTCCACAGCGTCTCCAGGCTGCCGACCACCGCGATGATGGTGTGGTTTCCGCAGCCCCGGACGACCAGATCGTGGAATTCACGGCCGATTTCGGTGAACAACCCGCCGTCCTCGATGTTTTGGGCCATGGAGTCGTTGACCCGGTGGAGCTCTGGCACCAGGGTGTCCGCCCGGTCCGGCCGCCGAGCGGCCAGCGCGGCGCACGCGGGCTCGAGTTCCTGCAGCGCCATGCCGAGGTCGGCGACCGCCACGGACTCGCTCTGCAGCAACAGCCCGAGCATGTACGCGGCGCTGGTCTTCGCCGGTGCGTGCACGACCGCGCCACCACGGTTACCCCGCCGAACCGATACCAGTCCCTCGGTTTCCAGGATCCGCAACGCTTCGCGCAGCGAAACCAAACTCACGTTGAACTGTTCGACGAGCACCTCTTGGCGCGGCAAGAGGTCGCCGTCGGCGAGCTCGCCGTTGATGATCTGGCGACGCAACTCGTCCGCTACGATTTCTGCGATCCGCGGCGCCGACAATCGGCGACGAGCGTCGATTCCCAAGGCGGTCATCCGATCCTCGATACAAAGCAACTCGCTGGCTTAGCTATTTTAGCAGTAATGGTATAAATAGCTTCTTCGATCGCGTGCCGATCGGGAGGACGGGTGTAAGTGAGCGAGCGGTCCGACAGCCGGCCCACACCGCTGCATGACCTGCGTGTCGTCGAGATCAGTGACCGGATAGCCGGCAGCTACTGCGGAAAGCTGCTGGCCGACGCCGGAGCGCGCGTGCACAAAGTCGAACCGCCGCAGGGAGATTGGCTCCGCCGGTACTCCGCGACCCGGTCTCCGCTGCCGGACGGGCAGGGCTCGCCGTTTTTCGCCTACCTCAACGCCGGCAAGCGGAGCACGACTTACCTCCCGGATGCGGAAGGTTCGGCGCGATTTCGCGCGTTACTGGCGGCCGCCGACGTCGTGGTGGTCACCGCCGGCCGGGCGCAGGCCGCGGCGCTGGGCATCGACCCGCAGCGGCTGCTGGCCGCGTCTCCCCGCGCGATCATCGTCACGATCTCCGACTTCGGCTGGACCGGGCCCCACGCCGACCGGGCGGCCAGCGAATTCACCCTGCAAGCGTGGGCGGGCTCGCCCGGCTTCCGCGGCGACCCGGCGGGGCCGCCCATCTCCATCGGCGGCGACCTGGGGGAGTACATGGGAGGCGTGTACGCCGCATTCGGAGCGCTGGCGGTCCGCCGCCGCGTCGAGCGGGGCGGCCCCGGCGAGCATCTGGATCTGTCCATGCTCGAGGCGCTGACCGCCATGCAGAGCAGCGAATGGCTGCACTCCCAGCTGTTGCGGGTCCCGCCGATCGCCCGCACCCTCGAAGTGCCGTCCATCGAGCCCGCCAAGGACGGCTACGTCGGAATCACCATGGTCACCGGCCAGCAATGGCTCGACTTCGTCGCGATGGTCGAATGCCCGCAGCTCGAGGAGATCGAGCAGCTGCGCTTCCAGATCGGCCGGTGGGCCTACCGTGACCTGATCCGCGAACAGATCGGTCCATGGCTCGCCGAACGGACCGTCGGGGAGATCGTCGAGCTCGGCCAACTGTTCCGGCTGCCGATCGCGGCGCTGGGCAATGGCGCCACGATCCGGAATATGGAGTACGTCAGCCAGCGCGGGGTATTCGTCCGCAACCCCGCCGGCTTTCACCAGCCCCGGCCGCCGTGGCTGATGTCGGCGTGCGCGCCCGCGCCGCCGCGGGCCACCCCCGCTGCCGGCGAGGCCAATGACGAGACCCCTTGGCCCCGAGGCGAATCCCCAGCAGCCTCGGCGCCGCAAGCGTTGCCCCTGGCCGGTGTGCGCATCGTCGACCTGACGGCGTTCTGGGCCGGTCCCGCGGCAACCCACCTGCTGGCCGCGTTCGGCGCCGACGTCGTCAAGGTGGAGTCGATACAGCGACCCGATGGCATTCGATACTCGGGGGGCATGCGTACCGACGTCGACGATTGGTGGGAGTACGGCTGGGTCTTCCATGCCATGAACACCAATAAGCGTTCCGTCACATTGGATTTGGGCTCCGACGACGGGCGCCGCCTGTTCACCGAGCTGGCCGCCGGCGCCGACGTGGTGATCGAGAACTTCTCACCGCGGGTGATGGAGCAGTTCGGCCTGACCGCCGACGTGCTGCTGAACGTCAACCCCAAACTTGTCGTTGCCCGGATGCCCGCGTTCGGGCTGGACGGGCCGTGGCGGGATCGAGTGGGATTCGCCCCGACCATGGAGCAGATCGCCGGCCTGGCCTGGGTGACCGGGTTGCCCGACACGCCGCCGGTCACGCCGCGCGGGGCTTGCGATCCGCTGGCCGGCGTGCACGCCGCATTCGCCGTGCTGGCGGCGCTGGACTTCGCCGAACGCACCGGGTCGGGGCAGCTGGTCGAGCTGCCGATGCTCGAAACCGTGCTGAACGCCACCGCGATACAGGCGATCGAATCCGAGGTCTTCGGGACGACGCTGACCCGGCGGGGCAATCGCGGTCACGGCGATGAGATCCAGAACATCTACCGGTGTGCCGGTGACGACGACTGGATCGCGGTCACCGTGCGCGACGACCGGCAATGGTGTGCCCTAATCGAGCTGATGGATCGTCCGGCGTGGTGCGACGAGGAGCTGTCCACCGTCGCGGCGCGGCGGCAGCGGGCCGATGACATCGATCGCCGGCTCGCGGAGTGGTTCGCGCGCCAACCCCGTGATTCGACGGTGGAGCGATTGGCGGCCGCCGGCATTCCCGCCGCGCCGGTGGTGTCGCCGTCGTTGGTCATCGACAATCCCCAACTGCGGCACCGCGGATTCTTGGAGACCCTGCACCACCCCAGCACCGGCGCGGGCCTTTATCCCTGCCCACCGTTCGCCCGGCTGGCCGGCCAGGACAGGTGGCTGCTGCGGCCACCGCCGCGGCTGGGGGAGCACAATGAGGACATACTGCGCGACCGGTGCGGGCTGACCGACCAAGAACTGAAGCGCCTCGCAACCAGTGGGGTGATCGGGACCCGACCCAGGGGCCTGTGAGAAGTGGAGGGCATCTGATGCGCGTGACGGTTGACGAAAACCTTTGTGAGGCCAACGGCTTCTGCGAATCGTTGGCGCCGGAAGTATTCGAACTGGGGGACGAGGACGTGGTGCAGATCGCGGACGGCCCCGTGCCGCCGCGGCTGGAGATCGACGTGCGCGCGGCGGTGGACCAGTGCCCCAAGGCCGCACTGCGGCTGATCGACTGAGCCTCCCGAGGACGGCGAGCGCCGGACGGCGCGAGTAAGAAGCCGGGCGATCAGACCGATCGCCCGGTCAGCGAGATCGACATTTCGTCGTAGATCGACATGTTCGTGGTCAGGTTCGGATACGCAACCTTGGCCGGGCCGAGTTCGATGTCATCGCAGCGCAGCAACAGTTCGTCGAACACCGCGCGCAGCTCCGCGCGAGCCAGCATGGCGCCCAGGCAGTGATGTGGCCCGCCGCCCCCGAAGGCCACCTGCGGGTTGGGCTGCCGCCCGATGTCGAAGGTGAACGGCGACTCGAAGACCTCCTCGTCGCGGTTGGCCGAACGCAGCATCGACACCACCCGCTCGCCCTTCGCGATGTGCTGGCCGTCCATCTCGACGTCGACCTTGGCGGTGCGCGTCCAGTACGCCACCGGTGACGCCCAGCGCAACACCTCCTCGACGGCGCTGGGCCGCAGCGCTTCCTGCTCGCGGTACCGTTCGATCTGCTCCCGATTCTCGACGAACGCCTGCACCCCGATGGCCAGCGCGTTCTTGGTGGTGTCGCTGCCGGCGAACGCCAGCACGAAGAAGAAGAACTCGAGCTCGTTGGCGGGCAGGCTGAATTCCTCGCCGTCTTCGCCGGTGATCACCGCGGTCGCCAGCGTGCTCCAGATGTCGTCGGTTGGGTGGCGCCGCTTGTCCGCGGTGAGCTCCATCGCGTACCCGAAGATGGTGGCGTAGAGATCGGTGTAGTCCTGCCTGCTCGGCCGAGCCCCTGGGGAGTTGGCCTTCAGGATGCCGTCCAGGCAGTCGAAGATCCGCGGCCGGTCATCCTCCGGTATGCCGATGATGTCGCCGATGACCGTCATCGGCAGGGCGTCGGCGACGTCGTCGATCCAATCCCCGCCGCCCTCGGCGAGCAGGCGGTCGATCATCCGCGCGGCCCGCGCCCGGATGCCGTCCTTGAGTTTGGCGATCGCCCGCGGGTTGAACGCGTTCGAGATGAGCTTGCGGCGCTTGTTCAGCGCGGGCGGGTCCATGTTGATGATGGTCGGATACGAGGCGAACATCCCGACCGGCTGGATGAGCGGGCCGTCGACCGCGGTGAAGGAGTCGACATCACGGTGCAGCCGGACCGTGTGCCGGTGTTTGGTGGTCACCCAGAACTCGCGCTCGACGCCCCCGGGAAACAGCGCGGCGACACCCGGGGTCACCTCGTGGCGGAAAATCGGCCGGCTGCGCCGCAATTCCGCGAACAGCTCGTCGGGAAACCCGTTGCGCCACAGGGCGAAGTCGGAAAGATCCACTGCCGCAGCCGTCATCTGATACCCCGCTCTGCCCAGGCACGTCTGTGCCGCGTTGACGTTCAATGCTTAAAATAGTAAAAATAGACCTTGTCGTCGAACCGCGGTGAGTAAAGGGCGGCCCAGTTTCCGCTCGGCTCGCCTTGGTCTGCGCGGGATATGGAGAGTTCGTGACGCATACAATTTCTGACCCGGCGTCGGATTCGGCCGGGGATCCCTCGGAACGCGAGTTCGGTCAGGCGGGCATCGCGCTGTCGACCTACCGGTTCCCGACGGGCTGGTTCATCGTCGCCTTCGGCTCCGACCTGGCCGCGGGCGAGGTCAAGCGGGCCCACTACTTCGGTGAGGAACTCGTCATCTTCCGCACCGAAACCGGACAGGTGCACGTGATGGACGCCTACTGCCAGCACCTTGGCGCCAACCTGGGCGTCGGCGGCACCGTGGAGGGCGAGAACATCGTCTGCCCCTGGCACGGCTGGCGTTGGCGGGGTGACGGCAGCAACGCGCTGATCCCTTACAGCAAGATCGGGTGCAAGAACAACGTCCGCATCCGCACGTACCCGAGCGTGGAATGGTACGGCTTCGTCCTCGCGTGGCACGAGCGTCACGGCCGGGCGCCGTACTGGCAGCCGCCCGTGCTGCCCGAACTGGAAACCAACGAGTACTACCCGCTGCACCCGCACACCCAGATGCTCAACCGGGTGAAGGTGCACCCGCAGATGATCATCGAGAACGCCGCCGACCCGTACCACGTGCAGTACGTGCACAAGGCCGCCAACCCCGCGACCACCGCGTCGTTCGAGCTGTCCGGTTACCACTTGCACGCGACCGTCAACGCCCATTTCGGCGGCGGCCGCGCCTCGACCTGGCTGACCCCCAATGGGCCGGTCGACGCCAAGATCATCTACGACAACTACTCGCTGGGCCTGGGGGTCGTCCGCTTTCCCAGCGAGTTGGTGGCCACGGTCCAGGTCACCGGGCAGACGCCGGTCGACGAGGACTACACCGATTACTTCTACACGCAGGCATCCGTCCGCGAGCCGGGCGACACCGGCGACGTGCCGACCGGTCGCGCGGCCAAATTCCTGGCGTTGCAGCAAGAGGTCATCAAGCAGGACTTCTTCACGTGGGAGAACATGAAGTACCTCGAGAAGCCGAACCTGGCTCCCGAAGAGGCACACGACTACGCCGCCCTTCGGCGCTGGGCGCACCGCTTCTACCCGGGCACCCAGCCCTCGCCGTCCGACTTCGGCTACACCGCCGACGGTGCGCCCGACCCGGCGGCCGCGAAAGCCTAATCGGAAGCCGCTGGAAGTCTCATGTGCCCCGACCGGAGCGGACCTCTCGGGCCCGCCGACTTCGGCGTCGAAAGTTTCACCGTGCCGGCCGTTCTCGATCGGCGCGCCGAACAGCATCCCGATGGGGTGATGATGTCGATCGCCGGGGTCGACGTAACTTTCGGGCAGATGCGGCAGCGGTCGTGTGCCGCGGCGAACATGCTCGCGGAGTTGGGCGTCGGCCGCGGCGATGGCGTGGCCTTGTTCACCGGCACCTGCCCGGAGTGGGTCTACTTCTGGCTGGGTGCGGCGCGCATCGGCGCGGTGAGCGCCGCCGTCAATGCCGCGAACAAAGGGGACTTTCTGCTACACGCCCTGCGGCTGTCCCAAGCGAAGGTGGTGCTGACCGATGCCGCGCGCCGGCCCCGGGTCGACGAGGTTGTCGGCGCGTTGGATACGGTGCCGAGCGTTGTGCTGCAAGGCGATTCACTCGAGGCGGCGTTGAGCTCGGACGCCGGCCGACCGGGTGCCGACGTTGACCCGGCCTCGGGGGACGTGGGTTGTTTGTTCTACACATCGGGCACCACGGGGCCCTCGAAAGCGGTTGCCACGACCTGGCATTACCTGTTCACGGTGGCCGCGACGGTCGCGTCGGCGTGGGAATTGCGCGCGGGGGAGGTGCTGTGGACGGCGATGCCGCTGTTTCACCTCAGCGCGGCGCCCAGCGTGCTGGCCCCGATGCTGCTCGGCGCGACGACGGTGCTGGCGCAGGCGTTTCACCCCGGCGAGGTGTGGGACGATGTACGCGCCCGCAACGCCATCGGCTTCGCCGGCGCCGGCGCGATGGTGTCGATGCTGCAGAACCTGCCCGCGGATCCGCGTGACGCCCAGCTGCCATTGCGGTTCATCTCCGCGGCTCCGATCGACGCGACGGCCTATCGGGCCATCGAAAAGCGTTACGGCTGCCGCATTGTCACGATGTACGGGATGACCGAGGCGTTTCCGATCGCCGTCAAGGCCCTGGCCGACGACGGGGTGCCCGGAACGTCGGGCCGGCCGAATCCAAATTTCGATGTGCGCATCGTCGATGACGGCGGCGACCCGGTGCCCGCCGGCGCGGTCGGGGAGATCGCCTGCCGGGCCCGCTACCCGCGCGTGATGAGCGAAGGCTATGTCGGTCAAGGTTTGCGGGTGGTTCCCCACCAGGAATGGTTTCGCACCGGCGACCTCGGCCGGCTCGACGCCGAGGGAAACCTGACATACGTCGACCGCAGGAAAGATTCGCTACGCCGCCGCGGCGAAAACGTCTCCTCGGTCGAAGTGGAGACGGTTGTCATGAGCCATCCGGCCGTGGCCGAGGCCGCCGCGGTCGGGGTGCCCAGCGCGCTGGGCGAAGACGACATCCTTCTGATCGTGACGTTGCGGCCCGGGGCCACACTGGATTACACGGAGCTCCTGGATTTCTGCGCGGCCCGGATGCCCTACTTCTGTGTGCCGCGCTTCGTGGAGACCGTCAGCGAACTTCCGAAGAACGCCATCGGGCGGATACGCAAAGACTCATTGCGCGAGCGGGGGGTGACTCGGGAGGCGTGGGATCGTGAAACTCAGGGTTATATCGTTAGCCGGTAAGTTACGATAATGTTACGTAATCTTCGGCTAGGCACTTTACCGTTACATCATTTCCCTCGCTGGCGGCCATCCGAGAGAGCCTGGAGACCACGATGACCATGTCCTATCAGGAACAGCAGATGCTGCAGGCCGCCACCGGTCGTGCCGCCATCCTCAACCTGAACGCCCGGCACAATCGGGCCTACTCCGAGGGCGATCGCGACCGCTGGATCGCCACGTTCCGCCACGCCGGCGCCACCTACCAGCGTGATGGCGACAGGTTCGACGATTTGCGCGCGGCCTTCGACGGCGGCGACGGACAACGGCTGGTCACGGTCGACCACGAGATCCGCGTGGACGGGGTCAACGCGACGCAGCGTTGCGTCGCAGTGCTTTTCGCCGCGATGTACGGTGACACCACGCTGCGGGCCACCGGAACATTCCGGGACACCCTGATCTACGAGCGCGGCGGTTGGTACTTCACTTCCCGCGCGCTGCAGTGGGATTCGGTGCCCAGCCGGCACCCGCTCGTTATGTGAGCGGCGTGGACCCCGACCTCAGCTACCAGCTGGCCTTCGGCACCTACGAAGACGCGCTGCGGATGGTCGGCGCGACGAGCGAGCCGCGCACCGCGGCCACCCCGGTCAGCGGGGCGCGCATCCAGTTGTTCGCCGCGATGGTCCACGACGGCAATCGCTCCTACTGGGACGCCGAGTTCGCCCGCCGGAAATGGGGCGGTCTGCTCGCGCCCCCGGCCTTGCTGATGGGGTGGCTGATCCCGCCACCGTGGGAGCCACAGGGCAGGCCGCCGGTGGCATCGCTGGTGCTGCGAGTGCCGCTGCCGGGCACCACATTCATCAACGCGGCCAACGATGTCGAGTTCGTGGCGCCCATCGTCGAAGGCGACGTCCTCTCCGTCGTCGAGGAACTGGTGTCGGTGTCACCGGAGAAGCGGACGCGGCTGGGGGTCGGTCACTTCGTCGAGACGCTGGAGACCTATCGCCGCCAGGACGGGACGGTGGTCGCCACCTGCCGGAACACCTTGTTCCGCTTCACGCCCGGGGCGTCCCCGTGACCGGAGACGAACCGGGTTTCGACGAGATCACCGTTCCGGTCGACCTGCCTGAGGTGGTCGACCACATCAGCTACCAGCGGGTGGTGGAGAACGCCGGGGCGACGTGGGACTACTTCCCTGGCCATTTCGACCCCGAATACGCGCGACGCCAAGGCAATCCGACGATCTACGTCAACACCATGCACCTCGCCGGGTTCGCCGACCGCGTCGCGACCGACTGGGCCGGCCCGAGCAGCCGCGTGGTGCGGCGCTCCCTGCGGCTGGCGGGCTCGGTGTACGCCGGCGACACCATGATCGGTCGCGGACGCGCGGTGGCCAAGCGGCGGGACACCTCGGTGGACCCGCCGCGCTGCCTCGTCGACATCGAGATCCAAGTGACCAATCAGCACGGCGTCCTGTGCTGCCCGGTCGAGCTCACCTTGCAGATGCCGGATCCCGCGAGTGACCGATGATCGGGTAGCCGCCCGGCATCTCGCGGTCTGCCGGCGGTTCGGCGAGGCCGTTCGGTCGGCGCATGGCAGGTGGGATCGTCAATCCCCCTGCGACGAGTGGGATGCCCGGCAGGTGCTCGAGCACGTTATCGGTTTTCATGACGTGCTGTTGTTGCGTCCGTTGGGACTGAAGCCCGACCGACCACGCAACGATCCGCGGGTGCGGTGGGAATTGACCTACGAATCGCTGACTGCGGCTTTCGAAACCGGCGGTGTGAAAAAGTTGGACGCGGGCAAGCTGATACCCAATCTGACACGCGATGTCTTAGCGCACACCTGGGACCTCGCTCGTGCGGTGGGGACCGACGATCGGTTGGATCCCAGGTGGTGTGAGTTCTTCCTGGCGGCGTTGCCTTCGGATCCTCATGCGTTGAGTGCGTCGGGAATGTTCAGCGCGCCTATCCAGCTGGATGGCGAAAACGATGCGCAGGCGGAGCTTCTCGCGCGGCTTGGCCGCAATCCTTCATGGCGGCCGGACGTCTCATAACGGGGGCAACTGCCCCTTGCATACCAGCGTCTGGAGCTCGACGTATTCGTGAAGACCCTCCGGGCCGAACTCGCGGCCGATGCCCGACTGCTTGAAGCCACCGAACGGGGCGCCGATGTCAAGGATGTACATGTTGATGCCGTAGGTGCCGGTGCGCACACCGGCGGCGATCTCCAAGCCGTGCGCGATGTCGGAAGTCCACACCGAACCGGCCAGACCGTAGTCGCTCTCGTTGGCGATCCGGATCGCGTCGTCCTCGTCGCGGTAGCGCAGCACGGTCAAGACCGGACCGAAGATTTCTTCCCGGGCGATGCGCATGTCGTTGGTGGCATCGGCGAACAGCGTCGGCCGCACGTACCAGCCCCGCTCGGACGGGCTGTCGTCGCCGCCGAGCACGACGCGGGCGCCCTCGGCCTGGCCGGACTTGATGTAATCCTGGACCCGGCGCTGTTGCCGTTGGGCGACAAGGGGTCCGATGTCGGTGGCGTCGTCGGCCGGATCGCCGACGTTGAGGGCCGACATCATGTCGGCCAGCGCGTCGACGACCTCGTCGTGCCGCCGGTCGCTGACCAGGATGCGGGTCTGGGCGACGCAGGCCTGGCCGTTGTTCATCAGGCCGGCGGTTTTCAGCCCGGCCGCCGTCTTGCCGATGTCGGCGTCGTCGAGAATGATCGCCGCGGACTTGCCGCCCAGTTCCAGGCTGTAGCGTTTCAGCTGCTCCCCGCACAGGGTGGCGATGCGGCGGCCGACGGCGCTGGAACCGGTGAACGCGATCTTGTCCACGCCCGGATGGCGCACCAGCGCCTCGCCGATGTCGGTGCCGCCGGGGAGTACGGACACCACCCCCTCGGGGAGATCGATCTCCTCGATCATCTCCGCCAACCACAAAGCGTCCAAGGGTGTTTCGGGCGCGGGTTTGACGATGACCGTGCAGCCCGCGATCAGCGCCGGGATCAGCTTGGGCATGATCAGGAATTGCGGCACGTTCCACGGCACGATCGCGCCGACCACCCCGACCGGGGCCCTGCTCAGGTGCACCTCGCCGAGCACGCCCTGGCGGCGTTCGGTCCACGGGAAGTCGCGCGCGGCCGCGAGCGAGAGGTGTATCAGCGACGCCGCGGCCGCCCCTTGGCCCAGCCGGCTGAAGCTGCGTGGCGACCCCATCTCGTCGGTGATCAGGTCGGCCATCTCGTCCATGTGGCCGGCGTAGATCGCGGCGAGCTGTTCGACCTTGGCCATCCGCTCGGCGTGGGTCATGCGTGGCCAGGGGCCGTGGTCGAAAGCCTGCCGCGCAGCGGCGACGGCGGCGTCGACGTCCTCGGGCCCGGCCACCTGGACGTGGCCGACCGGTTCTTCGGAGTGGGGGGAGATCACGGCGAGCTGCTGCGGATTGGCGGGTTTGCGCCACTGCCCCCCGATAAAGAGTTCGTCATAGGAGCGATGGGCGGAGTTTTCTGACATCGGGCACTTCCTCGGGGCCGCGACCGGGATTTCGCTATTGACGCTAACATAGCGAAAAAAGCAGCGAGGCTCGATATGACCAGCAATTGGCGCAGTTACCCCTTCCAGTTGGTGCCCGGCGACAGCCAGCTGGACTTTCCCGCCGCCGAGGGCGAACACTCGGATCAGGAGTCGGATACCTGGTTCATCGCCGGGCAGCTGGACGCCGCCGACGCCGACCGGTCATTTGCCTTCCTGACCATCTTCAACAAGAACCGGCCCGGCGGCACGATGGTCGCCGACTTCTACACGATGGCGCTGTTCGATCTGGATTCCGGCGATTACGGCACCTATACGGATTACGACATGCCGCCGGCCAACCTGGAGCCGGGAGCGCAGCGCAAGCTGACGTCGGCCCCGGGATACCTTGACATCCACTACTCGAGCGGGGCCGGCACCGCCTCCTGGACCACGTGCCGCGACGACGACGGAGGGCTGCTGGCCTACACCTACCGCGTCAGCGTGGTCGGCGAGGACCACACTGGCCGGCCCATGCGGCTCGACCTGGCCGTCACGCCGACGCGTCCACCGACACCGGTGGGTGCGTCGACGTACAACGGGAAGATCTGCTGCTTCGGCCAGACCGAAACCTATTCGTATTTCCAGACCGGCATGGCGATGACCGGCACCCTGCGCTGGGGCGACGAGGTCCACCAGGTTTCCGGCAGCAGCGGGCATATCGACCGGCAGTGGTTCCCCAAATACGCCGGCGGCGGAGGCACCGGGGGAGACCCGCGGGCCCGGTCCCACGAATGGCGCACGATCAACTTCGACAACGGCGTGGACCTGAGCATCTGGCGGCAGTTCGACCGCACCAACGGCAATGCGCTGCAACCGTTTACCGGCGTGACCACGAGCCATCCCGATCCGGCCATCGCACCGGAATGCGCCGAAGACGTCGAGGTGACGGTCAGCAGCTACGTGCGATGGCCGGATGCGGTGCAACCGCTCGTGCGGCCGTACGCTGCGGCGCGCTACATGCCGGACCGTCACCGGATCACCTGCCGCACCATGGAACTCGACATCGTCGGGGAGCCGCTGGTGCCGGCCCCCGCGCACGGCCTGCCGATTGAATACATGGAGGGTCCGTACCGTTACCACGGAACCCTGTGGGGCAATCCCGTGACCGGCTTCGCCTTCAACGAGCGCTCCCTCGCCCTCTACCGGGACTGGGAGTTGGTCGAGGTGCTCACTACCACGGTCGCCAACATGGAGCCGGCCGATCGGGACCTGCAGATGGCAGCGGGTCGGCTGGTGCAGCTGCTGGCCCGGGGCCGACGACGCGAAGCGATCGGGCTGTTGACCACGGTGCGCCCCGGCCAAAGCGACGCGCTGGCAACACTGTTGGACGACCTGGTGTCGGTGCTGTCGTCGGCCGATTGACGGCCAATGCAGCTCGCCCACACTGAAACTCAGCGGGCGTCTACTCGAACTTTCGCCGCAAAGTTACAGCCTCGACGCGGCACGGTCCCCGGCAAGCGCCCGGGCCCAGGCGGTGTGGCGATGCTGCAGCCCGGGCTCGTTGCGACCAAACAGCAGGTGGTCGCGGGCGCCCGACTCGAGGTTGGCCTGGAGGCCTTCCACCAGCCGGTAGTCCTCGTCGCGCACCGTGGCGTGGGCGTACTCGAAGACGGCCTGCGCGCCGGCGGCCACCGATTCGTCGGACAGGTCCAGCGGTGTCGAATTCTGGTGCACCGTGATCGATCTGCCCGGTCGGTCGCCGGGGTAGATCCGGAACAGCTCGCCGTTGGCGATGGTCACCGACAACACGATGTTGGGGAACAGCGCGTAGATCACGACCATGTTCTGGAACGGATCCCACTGCTCTTCGGGGACCTCGTCCAGTGCCAGGATCGTGTTGAGCGGGAAGATCAACCGGTGGTGCGGACCGAACGCGTCGAAGACCGTGCAGTTGCTGCGGGCGATGGTGGCGAAGGTCTGCTGGTGCACGGTGGCGAAATGGTAGTTCTCCGCAAAGGTGTCGACCGCGAGCTTCCAGTTGATCGGGCAGTCGAGCACCTTCTCGCCCAGCGGTGACCAGCGCCCGATGCCCCACGAATCGAGCTCGTCGGCCAGGGGGCCGAGGTGCGCGGCGACGTCCAGGCTGGCTCCGGGATCCAATGCGACCCAGAGGAATCCGGCGAACTCGGCGGCCGGAAGCTCGGTCAGGCCGTCGGCCTTGATCGCCGCGGCGCTTTGGCGGCGACCCGCTACGCCCGGCTTCGCCGCGCTTGCGATCGCCGCGGCGCTTTGGCGGCGACCCGCTACGCCCGGCTTCGCCGCGCTTGCGATCGCCGCGGCGGGAAAGCCCTCGCGCCCGGGCAGGCCGACCAACCGCCCGGTGTTGTCGTACGTCCACGCGTGATACGGGCACGTGAACCGCTTCGCGCTGCCGCAGCCCGTCGCCACCCGCGACTGGCGGTGCAGGCAGACATTGTCGAACGCTTTGACCGACCCATCGGCCGTTCTGGTCAGCAGGATCGACCGGCCCATCACCGTCTTGGTGCAGTACGCGCCGGGGCCGGGCAGCTCCGAGACGTAGCCGACCAACTGTGGGCTGGCCATCACCATGGCCCGATCCCGGTCATGACGCTCGGCCGATGTGTACGCCCGCGCCTCGACCCGGTGCTCGGTCGGGGCGAGATCGGTGGTCTTGTCGCGCGCCAGCTTCAGGGCACGGCGGGTGAGGTCGATCAGTTGGTCGCGTTCCATGCGCCCAGTACAGACCTTGCCACAGTTGTAAGGTCAAGGAGTGGCTGAGCAGTTGCTGATCGGCGACGTCACGGCCCTGACCGGGATCGCTTCCGGTCGCATCCGCCACTACGAGAAAATCGGTCTGCTGCGCGCCGAGCACCTGTCCAACGGCTATCGGGTGTTCGACGTGGAACAGGTGCTCGACCTGCTGCGCATCGATTTGATGCGAAGTCTCGGCGTCAGCATCAACGACATCCAGCGCTTGATCGCGGGTGGGCGCACGACGTTGGCGGGTGTTCTCGACGAGCACCGGACGTTGTTGATGCGTCAGCGCGACCGGCTGGATCAGTTGATCGCGGCCATTGACCGATCCCGAGCCGAATCCCGCGCCGCCACCGATTGCGCCGACGCCGACGTCAACGAGGACATCCTGCGCAGGCTGGCAACCACGCACCGCGACAGCATCGGGGTCATCGGGCGGCTCAGTGCGCCGCTTTCTGCGCCCGTCGCCACCATGTACGCCGACCTGTTCGACGAGTGGGACTTGCCGGTTCCGGTGTTGTTCGGGCAGATGGTGCTGCCGCCGGCGGCGAGCACCCTGCTGGCGCAACTGGCCGAGACGCCGGGGCACCAGGTGCTGTTCGACCGGTTGCGCAACCTCGCCGGCGACGTGATCGGGTTGGGTGACGAGCGGGCGGCAACCGAACTCGCGCGCGGCTGGATCGACAAGCAGCTGGCCGACCCACTACCCGACGACGTGGTGGCCGTGCTTCGGGGCGTGCGGCCGTCGCTGGAGCGCGACCCCGTGATCGTGCAGGGATTCCGGGCCTGGGCGGGATCGATCAACCCGGCGGCCGCCCACTTCCTCGACGAGATCGCCCGTCAGACCGCGCGCCGCGGGCTGGAGGCCGTGAGCGTCATCGTGCTGCCCGCGGCGATGCGGACTCAAACCGACGATGCGGCACTGTGACGCAGATGTGACCAGTGTGGCCAATGTGTCAGATGGTGTTCCTGTCGTACTCTGTCGCTTGTGTCATCGGTTTCGCGACGTGACCTACTGAAATTGGCCGCGGCGACCCCTGCCCTGCTGGGCCTGGGCGTCGCGGGTACGTCGCTGCGACCCGCACCCGCGTCGGCGTCGCTGGGCACCCTGCTGGACTACGCGGCCGGGGTCATCCCGGCCAGCCAGATCAGGGCCGCCGGCGCCGTGGGCTCGATCAGGTACGTGTCGGACCGGCGCCCCGGGGGCAACTGGATGCTGGGCAAGCCGATCCAGGTTGCCGAGGCGCGTGACCTCAACAGCAATGGGCTGAAAATCGTGTCCTGCTACCAATACGGCAAGGGGAATACCGCCGACTGGCTCGGCGGAGCCAATGCCGGACTCCAGCACGCGCAGCGCGGAATGCAACTGCACGCCGCCGCAGGCGGCCCCGCCAGCGCACCGATCTACGCCTCGATCGACGACGACCCGTCCTACGACCAGTACAAACAGCAGGTAGCGCCCTACCTGCGGTCCTGGGAGTCGGTGATCGGTCATCAGCGCACAGGTGTGTACGCCAATTCGAAGACCATCGACTGGGCGCTGCACGACGGTTTGGGCTCTTACTTCTGGCAGCACAACTGGGGCTCGCCCAAGGGGTTCGCTCACCCAGCTGCCCATTTGCATCAGGTCGAGATCGACAAACGCAGCGTCGGCGGGGTCGGGGTGGACATCAACGAAATCCTCAAGCCGCAATTCGGGCAGTGGGCCTAGCCTTCCGGCTTCTTCACCACTCGCCGGTGCGCCGCGACTCTGAGAGATCCCAGCAAACACTCGTTCGCTCATATTTCGGCGCGGCGGGCGGGAACCCGGCTCGGACGGCGCGCCGAAAGCCGGTTCGACGCGACTCCAGGGCTTGAAATTTTTACATAACGATTACATAACAAAACTGCTTTGATCAGCGCAGTTATAGCTACTCGACCGTAACCACCTGCATGCAGCAGGTTTGTTCGCCGCGCCCGCGCCGCCGATTCGGCCCGGTGTTACCCGCGACACGGTTACCCGTGCGTAGAACTCATCAGTAACCGATCACCACGCAAAAGGGGGGTCGATCCTTATGACACTCTTAGTACAGCCGATGCAGTCCGCCGCGCCGCTCAGCCCAGATGGGCGGTCCGCGACAACACACCGGTCAGCCGTTTCCCGGCTTTGATTCGACGCGGAATCGCCGAACCCGCCCGCCGGTGATGACCGGCCGAACGAACCGATACGTAAAGACGCATACAGGGAGACAAAGAAGGTGACGATCCACGAGCACGACCGGGTATCCGCTGATCGCGATGGAAAAAAGCCCCACGCGGCAGCCGGGGAGACCCACGCTCTGGTCGACCGACTGACGGCCGGCGAGCCGTACGCCGTTGCGTTTGGCGGCCAGGGCAGCGCCTGGCTGGAAACCCTCGAAGAACTGGTGTCGTCGGCCGGGGTCGAATCCGAGCTGGCAACGCTGGTCGGTGAGGTGGAGCTGCTGCTCGAGCCGGTGGCCAAAGAACTGGTGGTGGTGCGCCCGATCGGTTTCGAGCCGCTGTCTTGGGTGCGTGCGCTGGCGGCCGAGGACCCGATCCCGTCGGCCAAACACCTGACGTCGGCCGCGGTGTCGATCCCCGGCGTATTACTCACCCAGATCGCGGCCGTGCGCGCGCTGGCGCGCCAAGGCATGGACCTGAAAGCCACCCCGCCGGTGGCCGTCGCCGGGCACTCGCAAGGGGTGCTCGCGGTCGAGGCGCTCAAAGCGGCGGGTGACCGCGACGCCGAACTGCTGGCGATGGCCCAGCTGATCGGGGCGGCCGGGACGCTGGTGGCCCGCCGGCGCGGGATCTCCGTGCTCGGCGACCGCCCCCCGATGGTGTCGGTGACCAACGCCGACCCCGAGCGCATCAGCCGGCTGCTCGACGAGTTCGCGCAGGATGTCCGCACGGTGCTGCCGCCGGTGCTGTCCATTCGCAACGGCCGGCGTTCGGTCGTCATCACCGGCACCCCCGAACAGCTGTCCCGGTTCGAGCTCTACTGCCGGCAGATCTCGGAAAAGGAAGAGGCCGACCGCAAGAACAAGCTTCGCGGCGGGGACGTCTTCTCGCCGGTCTTCGATCCGGTGCAGGTGGAGGTCGGCTTCCACACGCCCCGGTTGGCCGACGGCATCGACATCGTCGGCGGCTGGGCCGAGAAGGTCGGTCTCGATGTCGCGCTGGCCCGGGAGCTGACCGAAGCCATCCTGGTGCGACGTGTCGACTGGGTCGAGGAGATCACCCGTGTGCACGAGTCCGGCGCGCGCTGGATTCTGGACCTGGGCCCCGGCGACATCCTGACCCGGTTGACCGCGCCGGTGATCCGTGGGCTGGGCGTCGGCATCGTGCCCGCCGCCACCCGCGGCGGGCAGCGCAACCTCTTCACCGTCGGGGCCGTGCCCGAGGTGGCGCGGGCGTGGTCGACGTACGCCCCGACGGTCGTTCGCCTTCCCGACGGCAGGGTCAAGCTCTCGACGAAGTTCACCCGGTTGACCGGGCGTTCGCCGATCCTGCTCGCGGGCATGACCCCGACCACCGTCGACGCCAAGATCGTCGCCGCCGCGGCCAACGCCGGGCACTGGGCCGAGCTGGCCGGCGGCGGGCAGGTCACCGAGGAGATCTTCGCGGGCCGCATCGACGAGGTCTCCACGCTGCTCGAGCCGGGCCGCACCTATCAGTTCAACGCGTTGTTCCTCGACCCGTATCTGTGGAAGCTGCAGGTCGGTGGAAAGCGCTTGGTGCAGAAGGCGCGTCAGTCCGGTGCGGCGATCGACGGCCTGGTGATCAGTGCCGGCATCCCGGACCTCGAGGACGCCGTCGAGCTGATCGGGGAGCTGAACGACGTCGGCATCAGTCACGTCGTATTCAAGCCCGGCACGGTCGAGCAGATCCGCTCGGTCATCCGCATCGCGACCGAGGTGCCCACCAAGCCGGTCATCATGCACATCGAGGGTGGGCGCGCCGGCGGCCACCACTCGTGGGAAGACCTCGACGACCTGTTGCTGGCAACGTATTCGGAGTTGCGCTCGCGCCCCAACATCACCGTCTGCGTGGGCGGCGGCATCGGCGCGCCCGAGCGGGCGGCCGAATACCTGTCCGGCCGTTGGGCGCAGGCGTACGGTTTCCCGCTGATGCCGATCGACGGCATCCTCGTCGGCACCGCGGCGATGGCGGCCAAAGAGGCCACCACATCGCCGTCGGTCAAGCGGATGCTGGTCGAGACGCAGGGTACCGACCAGTGGGTCGGCGCCGGAAAAGCCGCGGGCGGCATGGCGTCCAGCCGCAGCCAGCTGGGTGCCGACATCCACGAGATCGACAACAGCGCTTCGCGGTGCGGCCGGCTCCTCGACGAGGTCGCCGGTGACGCCGAGGCCGTGGCCGAGCGTCGCGAGGAGATCATCGCGGCGATGGCCAACACCGCCAAGCCGTACTTCGGCGACGTCGCCGACATGACCTACCTGCAGTGGTTGCAGCGCTACGTCGAGCTGACGATCGGTGAGGGCAACTCCACCGCCGACACCGCCGCACCGGGCAGCCCGTGGCTGGCCGACACCTGGCGTGACCGTTTCCAGCAGATGCTGCAGCGCGCCGAAGCACGTTTGCACCCAAACGATTCCGGCCCGATCGCCACGGCGTTCGATGATGCTGCGCTGCTGGAAAGCCCCCAGCAGGCCATCGCCACGCTGGTCGCGGAGTGCCCGGACGCCGAAACCGTGCAGTTGCACCCGGCCGACGTTCCGTTCTTCGTCACGCTGTGCAAGACGCTGGGTAAGCCGGTCAACTTCGTGCCGGTCATCGACAAGGACGTGCGACGCTGGTGGCGCAGTGACTCGCTGTGGCAGGCGCACGATGCCCGCTACGACGCCGACCAGGTGTGCATCATCCCGGGCACCGCGGCGGTGGCCGGCATCACCCGGATGGACGAACCCGTGGGTGAATTGCTGGACCGCTTCGAGCAGGCCGCCATCGACGAGGTGCTGTCTTCCAACGGGCAGCCCCGGGCCGTCGCGTCGCGTCGGATGGGTCGCCTCGACGTGACCGGACCGCTGGCCGTCGTGCTCGACGCTCCCGACGTGCAGTGGGCCGGTCGCACCGCGATCAACCCGGTCCACCGGATCGCCGATCCGAGCGATTGGCTCGTGCACGACGGTCCCGAAAGCCGCCGCGCCACACACTCGTTCACCGGGGCGCGGCTCGAGGTCGACGGTGACCGAGTGGTGCTGAGCGTCCCGGTGTCGGGAACCTGGATCGACATCCCATTCACCCTGCCCGCCAACACAATCGATGGCGGAACTCCGGTGGTGTCCACCGAAGACGCCGCCACCGCCATGCGCGCGGTGCTGGCCATCGCCGCCGGCGTCGACGGGCCAGAATTCCTGCCGGCAGTCGTCGACGGAACGGCCACCGTGACGGTGGACTGGGATCCCGAGCGGGTCGCCGACCACACCGGGGTCACGGCCACCTTCGGTGAGCCGCTGGCGCCCGGCCTCACCACCGTGCCCGACGCGTTGGTCGGCCTGTGCTGGCCCGCGGTTTTTGCGGCGATCGGCTCGGCGGTTACCGACGCCGGCACCCCCGTCGTCGAGGGTCTGCTGAGTCTCGTTCACCTCGACCACGCCGCCCATGTGCTCGGCGTGCTGCCCACACTCCCGGCCGAATTGGCAATCGCCGCAACGGCTTCGCCGGCGATCGACACGGACTTGGGCCGCGTCGTCCGGGTCTCGGTGGCGATCGCCGACGCCGATGGCGCGACGATCGCCACCCTCGATGAGCGGTTCGCGATCCTTGGACGCACGGGTGCCGCCGAGCTCGTGGACCCGGTACGGGCCGGCGGTGCGGTGTCGGAGAATGCGACCGACACCCCGCGCCGCCGCCGCCGCGACGTCCGGCTGACCGCCCCGGTCGACATGAGGCCGTTCGCCGTGGTGTCCGGTGACCACAACCCGATCCACACCGACCGGGCCGCTGCCCTGCTGGCCGGCCTGGAATCGCCCATCGTGCATGGCATGTGGCTGTCGGCCGCCGCCCAGCACGCGGTGACCGCGACCGACGGCCAGGCTCGGCCCCCGGCCAGGCTGGTCGGCTGGACCGCGCGGTTCCTGGGCATGGTGCGTCCGGGCGACGAGGTCGACTTCCGCGTCGAGCGCGTCGGAATCGATCAGGGCGCAGAGGTTCTGGACGTGGCCGCCCGCATCGGGTCCGATCTGGTGATGTCGGCGACGGCGCGCCTGGCCGCCCCGAACACGGTGTATGCCTTCCCCGGTCAAGGAATTCAGCACAAGGGCATGGGCATGGACGTTCGCGCCCGGTCCAAGGCCGCCCGCAAGGTGTGGGACAAAGCGGACAAGTTCACCCGCGACACGCTGGGCTTCTCGGTGCTACACGTGGTGCGAGACAACCCGACCAGCATCATCGCCAGCGGCGTGCACTACAACCACCCCGAGGGCGTGCTGTACCTGACGCAGTTCACCCAGGTCGCGATGGCGACGGTGGCGGCGGCGCAGGTAGCCGAAATGCGCGAGCAGGGCGCCTTCGTCGAAGGCGCCATCGCCTGCGGCCACTCCGTCGGTGAGTACACCGCGCTGGCCTGCGTCACCGGCATCTACGAGCTGGAAGCGTTGCTGGAGACGGTGTTTCACCGCGGCTCCAAAATGCACGACATCGTGCCGCGCGACGAGCTGGGCCGCTCCAACTACCGGTTGGCGGCGATCCGGCCCTCGCAGATCGACCTGCCCGACGACGAGGTGCCCGGGTTCGTCGCCGAAATCGCCGACCGCACCGGCGAGTTCCTGGAAATTGTGAACTTCAACCTGCGCGGTTCGCAGTATGCGATCGCCGGCACGGTCCGCGGTCTGGAGGAACTGGAAGTCGAGGTGGAGCGGCGTCGCGAGCTCACCGGCGGCAAGCGCTCGTTCATTCTCGTGCCGGGCATCGACGTGCCGTTCCACTCGCGGGTGCTGCGCGTCGGCGTGGCGGAGTTCCGCCGCTCGCTGGAACGCGTCATGCCGCGCGACAAGGACCCGGACGTCATCATCGGGCGCTACATCCCCAACCTGGTGCCGCGCCCATTCACCCTGGACCGCGACTTCATCCGGGAGATCCGGGATTTGGTGCCCGCCGAGCCGCTCGACGAGATCCTCGCCGACTACGACACCTGGCTCACCGAGCGCCGAAACGAGATGGCGCGCATCGTCTTGATCGAGCTGCTGGCGTGGCAGTTCGCCAGCCCGGTGCGCTGGATCGAAACCCAGGACCTGCTGTTCACCGAGGAGGCCGCGGGCGGTCTGGGTGTGGAGCGGTTCGTCGAAATCGGTGTGAAGTCGGCGCCGACGGTCGCCGGACTGGCCACCAACACCCTCAAGCTGCCCGAATATGCCCACAGCACAGTGGAAGTGCTCAACGCCGAGCGCGACGCCCCGGTGCTGTTCGCCACCGACACCGACCCCGAGCCGGAGCCGGAGGCCGACGAGTCGGCAGCCGAGGTGGCCGAGGGAGCCGCCGCCGTGGAGGCCGCGCCGGCGCCGGCCGCCGCTTCCTCTGGCCCGCGCCCCGACGACATCGGGTTCGACGCCGCCGACGCCACCCTGGCGTTGATCGCGCTGTCGGCCAAGATGCGCATCGACCAGATCGAGGAGCTGGACTCCATCGAGTCCATCACCGACGGCGCCTCGTCGCGGCGCAACCAGTTGCTGGTGGACCTCGGTTCGGAGTTGAACCTGGGCGCCATTGACGGCGCCGCCGAGGCCGACCTGGCCGGGCTGCGGTCACAGGTGACGAAACTGGCGCGTACGTACAAGCCTTTCGGCCCAGTGCTTTCCGACGCGATCAACGACCAGCTGCGCACGGTGCTGGGGCCCTCGGGCAAGCGGCCCGGCGCCATCGCCGAGCGGGTCAAGAAGACGTGGGAGCTGGGCGAGGGTTGGGCCAGACACGTCACGGTCGAAGTGGCGCTGGGCACCCGCGAGGGCACCAGCGTGCGCGGGGGCGCCATGGGCCATCTGCACGAGGGTGCGCTGGGCGACGCCGCCTCGGTCGACAAGGTCATCGACGCCGCCGTCACGTCCGTCGCCGCGCGCCGCGGAATCGCGGTGGCGCTGCCGTCCTCGGGTGGCGGCGGCGGAGCGACCGTCGACGCGGCCGCCTTGAGCGAATTCACCGACCAGATCACGGGTCGCGACGGTGTGCTCGCCTCGGCGGCCCGTCTGGTGCTGAACCAACTGGGGTTGGACGACCCGGTCAGCGCGTCGCCGGCGGCCACGGATGCCGAGCTCATCGACCTGGTCACCGCCGAGCTCGGCGCGGACTGGCCGCGTTTGGTGGCGCCGGCTTTCGACGCCAAGAAGGCCGTCGTATTCGACGACCGGTGGGCCAGCGCCCGGGAGGACTTGGTCAAGCTCTGGCTGACCGACGAGGGTGACATCGACGCGCAGTGGCAGAGTCTGTCCGAAAGGTTCGAGGGCACAGGCCATGTCGTCGCCACCCAGGCCACCTGGTGGCAGGGCCGATCGCTGGCCGCGGGCCGCCAGATTCACGCGTCGCTATACGGCCGCATCGCCGCCGGCGCCGAGAATCCCGATCCCGGTTGCTACAGCAACGAAGTTGCCGTGGTGACGGGCGCGTCGAAGGGCTCGATCGCGGCGTCGGTCGTCGCGCGCCTGCTCGACGGCGGAGCCACCGTCATCGCCACGACGTCGAAGCTCGACGACGAGCGGCTGGCGTTCTACCGCGGGCTGTATCGTGACCACGCCCGGTACGGCGCGGCGCTGTGGGTCGTCGCCGCCAACATGGCGTCCTACTCCGATATCGACGCATTGGCCGAATGGATCGGTACCGAGCAAACCGAAAGCCTTGGGCCGCAATCCATTCACATCAAAGACGCGCAGACGCCCACCCTGCTGTTCCCGTTCGCGGCGCCCCGCGTCGCGGGCGACCTGTCGGAGGCCGGTTCGCGCTCCGAGATGGAGATGAAGGTTCTGCTCTGGGCGGTGCAGCGGTTGATCGGCGGGCTGTCCAAGATCGGCGCCGAGCGCGACATCGCGTCGCGGCTGCACGTCGTGTTGCCCGGCTCGCCCAACCGCGGGATGTTCGGCGGTGACGGCGCATACGGCGAGGCCAAGTCGGCGCTGGACGCGTTGGTGACGCGTTGGCACGCCGAATCATCGTGGGCCTCGCGGGTCAGCCTGGCGCACGCGCTGATCGGCTGGACCCGCGGCACCGGGCTGATGGGCCACAACGACGCCATCGTCGACGCCGTCGAGGAGGCCGGTGTCACGACGTACTCCACCGACGAGATGGCGGCCATGCTGCTGGGCCTCTGCGATGTCGAGTCCAAGGTCGCGGCCGCCGGCGCGCCGATCAAGGCGGACCTGACCGGCGGCCTCGCCGAGGCCAACCTCGACATGGCCGAACTGGCCGCCAAAGCCCGCGAGCAAGCCACCTCGGGCGAGGCGACCACCGACGACGTCGCGGCCGAAGGCACCATCGCCGCGCTGCCGTCGCCGCCGCGCGGCTTCGCCCCGGCGCCCCCGCCGCAATGGGCCGACCTCGACGTCGACCCGGCCGACCTGGTGGTGATCGTCGGTGGCGCCGAGATCGGCCCGTACGGTTCGTCGCGGACCCGCTTCGAGATGGAGGTCGACAACGAACTCTCGGCGGCGGGCGTCCTCGAGCTGGCCTGGACCACGGGACTGATCCGCTGGGAGGACGACCCGCAACCCGGTTGGTACGACACGGAATCCGGCGATCTGGTCGATGAAACCGAGCTCGTCGAGCGCTACCACGACACTGTGGTGGAGCGGGTGGGCATCCGCGAGTTCGTCGACGACGGCGCCATCGACCCCGATCACGCGTCGCCGTTGCTGGTGTCGGTGTTCCTGGACAAGGACTTCACCTTCGTCGTCTCCTCGGAGGCCGACGCCCGCGGTTTCGTCGAGTTCGATCCGGAGCACACGGTGGTGCGGCCGATCCCCGATTCCAGCGACTGGCAAGTCACGCGCAAGGCGGGCACCGAGATCCGGGTGCCGCGCAAGACCAAGCTGTCGCGCACCGTCGGCGCGCAGATCCCCACCGGGTTCGACCCGACCGTGTACGGCATCAGTCAGGACATGGCCAGCTCCACCGACCGGGTGGCGCTGTGGAACATCGTCGCAACCGTCGACGCGTTCTTGTCTTCGGGATTCACCCCGACCGAGTTGATGCGGTGGGTGCACCCCGGTCTGGTGGCCAGCACCCAGGGCACCGGCATGGGCGGGATGACGTCGATGCAGACCATGTATCACGGCAACCTGCTCGGCCGGAACAAGCCGAACGACATCCTGCAGGAAGTGCTGCCGAACGTCGTTGCCGCGCACGTCATTCAGAGCTACGTCGGCAGTTACGGCGCGATGATCCACCCGGTCGGTGCGTGCGCGACCGCGGCGGTGTCGGTCGAGGAGGGCGTCGACAAGATCCGCCTCGGCAAGGCCGAACTGGTCGTGGCCGGTGGATTCGACGACCTGACGCTGGAAGCCATCATCGGGTTCGGTGACATGGCGGCCACGGCGGACACCAGCATGATGCGGGGCCGGGGCATTCACGATTCGAAGTTCTCCCGGCCCAACGACCGGCGCCGGCTCGGGTTCGTCGAGGCGCAGGGCGGCGGCACCATCCTGCTCGCCCGCGGTGACCTGGCGCTCAACATGGGCCTACCGGTGCTGGCCGTGGTGGCCTATGCGCAGTCGTTCGCCGACGGCGTGCACACCTCGATCCCGGCCCCAGGTTTGGGCGCACTGGGCGCCGGCCGCGGCGGCAGGGAATCGGCACTGGCGCGCTCGCTGGCCAAGCTGGGCGTCGGCGCCGACGACATCGCGGTGATCTCCAAGCACGACACGTCCACGCTGGCCAACGATCCCAACGAGACCGAGCTGCACGAGCGGCTGGCGGACTCGCTGGGTCGCTCCGCGGGCGCCCCGCTGTTCGTGGTGTCGCAGAAGAGCCTCACCGGGCACGCCAAGGGCGGCGCGGCGGTCTTCCAGATGATGGGCTTGTGCCAGATGCTGCGCGACGGCGTGATCCCGCCCAACCGCAGCCTCGATTGTGTCGACGACGAACTGGCCGGGTCGGCCCACTTCGTCTGGGTGCGCGAGACGCTGCGGTTCGGTGAGAGGTTCCCGCTCAAGGCCGGCCTGCTGACCAGCCTGGGCTTCGGCCACGTGTCCGGACTGGTGGCCCTGGTCCACCCGCAGGCGTTCATCGCCACGCTGGGCGCCGGTCAGCGCGCGGACTACCAGCGGCGCGCGGACGCGCGGCTGCTGGCCGGTCAGCGCCGGTTGGTCTCGGCGATCGCGGGCGGTGCGCCGATGTATGAGCGGCCACCGGACCGTCGCTTCGAGCATGACGGGTCGGAGAAGCGCCAGGAGGCGGCGATGCTGCTTGACCCGGCGTCCCGGCTGGGTGAGGGCGAGGCCTATGAGGTCCCGGCCGGATGACGTCCGTTTATTGCCCGGCTTCTCATCGGTCCGCTACGCGGACCGCATCATCGCCGGGCTCGGCCGTCCGTTAGCCTGGCCACCCATGGGAATTGTCGGTGTGGGGATCGACGTCGTCTCCATCCCTGATTTCGCCGAGCAGGTCGACCAGCCCGGAACCGTCTTCTCCGAGACGTTCACACCGGGTGAGCGCCGCGACGCCTCGGACAAGAGCTCGTCGGCGGCGCGCCATCTCGCCGCCCGGTGGGCGGCGAAGGAGGCGGTCATCAAGGCCTGGTCGGGATCCCGGTTCGCGCAGCGGCCGGTGCTGCCGGAGGACATCCACCGCGACATCGAGGTGGTCACCGACATGTGGGGGCGGCCCCGAGTGCGGCTGAGCGGTGACATCGCCAAACACCTGGCCGACGTGACCATTCACGTGTCGCTGACGCACGAGGGCGATACCGCGGCCGCCGTGGCGATCCTGGAAACCTCCTAACCGCGAGCAGACGCAAAGTCGCATTACGGCTTGGGGCATTCATGCGACTTTGTGTCTGCTCGCGAAGGAAACTGGGGGACTAGCCTCGAGGTCATGAGCGATCTTGTCGAGCGCGTCCGCGAGGTATTGCCGTCGGTGCGCCGCGATCTCGAGGACCTGGTGCGCATCGAATCGGTGTGGGCCGACCCGGGCCGGCGCGACGAGGTGCACCGCAGCGCGCGAGCGGTGGCGGATCTGTTGTCGCAGGCCGGTTTTGGTGATGTGGAGATCGTCAGCGAGGGCGGTGCCCCGGCGGTCATCGCGCGCCATCCCGCGCCCCCGGGTGCGCCGACCGTGCTGCTGTACGCCCACCATGACGTCCAGCCCGAAGGCGATGTCGGCCAGTGGGCGTCGCCACCCTTCGAGCCCACGGAACGCGGCGGGCGGCTCTACGGCCGCGGCAGCGCCGACGACAAGGCCGGCATCGCAACGCATTTGGCGGCCTTCAAGGCGCACGGCGGCCAGCCCCCGGTGGGCGTGACGGTTTTCGTCGAAGGCGAGGAGGAATCCGGCTCGCCGTCACTGGGCCGGCTGCTGGCCGCGCACCGCGACGCGCTCGCCGCCGACGTGATCGTCATCGCCGACTCGGACAACTGGAGCACCGACGTTCCGGCGCTGACGGTTTCGCTGCGGGGCCTGGTCGACTGCGTGGTCGAGGTCGCCACGCTCGACCACGGGCTGCACTCCGGCCTGTGGGGCGGCGTGGTGCCCGACGCGCTCAGCGTCCTGGTGCGGCTGCTGGCGAGCCTGCACGACGACGACGGCAACGTGGCCGTGGCCGGCCTGCACGAACCCGACGTCGCTTCGCTGAATTTTCCCGATTACCCGGCCGACCGGGTCCGCGCCGACTCCGGCGTGCTGGACGGTGTTTCCGAGATCGGCTCGGGCTCGGTGCCCCAGCGGCTGTGGGCCAAACCGGCCATCACCGTCATCGGCATCGACACCACCTCGGTTGCGGCGGCGTCGAACACGCTGATTCCGCGGGCCCGGGCGAAGATCAGCATGCGGGTCGCACCCGGCGGGGACGCCGACGCTCATCTGGACGCGCTGACTTCACATCTGCACAAGCATGTTCCGTGGGGCGCGCGGGTGACCGTCACCCGCGGCGAGAAGGGCGAGCCCTACGCCATCGAGGCCAGCGGCCCGGTGTACGACGCCGCGCGGGCGGCGTTCCGGCAGGCGTGGGGCACCGAGCCGATCGACATGGGCATGGGTGGCTCCATCCCGTTCATCGCCGAGTTCGCCGACGCCTTTCCGCAGGCCAAGATCCTGGTCACCGGCGTCGAGGATCCCGGCACCCAGGCGCACAGCATCAACGAGAGCCTGCACCTCGGCGTGCTGGAACGCGCCGCTGTCGCCGAGGCGCTGCTGCTGGCCAACCTGTCTCAGTGACGTGTCGAGATCGACGCTGCTGCGGCAAAGTGCGAGTGGGCTGCGCGCCAGCGTCGATTTCGGCCGCGGGAGGCGCCCTCCTTGCGGGCGTTGGGCCTACACGGAGAGGTCGCGGCGCAGTTTGGCGACGTGTCCGGTGGCCTTGACGTTGTACTGCGCGACGGATCGCGCGGCTCATGTGGATTACGTGATAGAGCGGCGCTAGCTACCCGCGATCGCCATGAGGGGGCGGTCAGCGCGGGGGGCCAAGAATGACCTGTCCGAACTTGTCCGCTCCCTCGACCAAACGCGAGGGCGGAATTTCAAAGCCTTCCGGACGTGGCGTCGCCTTGTCGCGACCGGAGTAGCGGAACATTCCTTCAATTCCTGCCGGTGTGTTGATCATCAGTAGATCTGCTGTCTTTGACGTGATGCGGTAGGCGTGTGGAATGTTCTTGGGCAAGAACACAATCCCGCCTTCCGCCAACTCCGTCTGCTGGTCGTCTACCCAGACCAGCGCGGTTCCTTTGATCAACATGAACACTTCATCTTCCCGCGTGTGCTTGTGGTACGGCGGGGCTTCGCCTTCGCTCACATCGAAGCGTCCGATCATCAACTGGCCGTCTGTGGCCTTGCCGTCGAGCAGGATTGCCAGTGTGCCGCCGTCGAGCCATTCCAGTTGTTGCTGCTGCTCCGGTTGCGCCAGGTACGCCATACTCATGAGTCACCCCTCTTCGTTTGTCGGCGGGAGCACCAACTTCCTCCGGAGTGGGTCAGTTGGGTGACTTCAATGTCGGATGTCGAGAATAACGCGCATTGCGTATCGGCACGCCAGTGGTGTAAACGCGCTCCAGCCGTAGCCGTTGGATTCACTCGGTAGCCGTTGCTACCTGAGCAATGATCTGCTTGATCTTTGTTGTCGTATGTGCGGCCTTCACGTTGTACTGCGCGACCGCGATCTTGCCCTTTTCGTCGACGACGAACGTCGAGCGAATGACGCCCGTGACCGTCTTGCCATACATCTGCTTCTCGCCGTAGGCGCCCCAGGCCGCCAGCACCTTGCGGTCGGGATCCGACAGCAGCGGGAACGTCAGCTTCTCGGCGTCGCGGAACTTGGCCAGCTTCTCCGGCTTGTCCGGGGAGATGCCGATGACGTCGAGGCCGGCGTCGCTGAGTTCGTGCAGGTTGTCGCGGAAGTCGCAGGCCTGCTTGGTGCAGCCCGGCGTCGAGGCCGCCGGGTAGAAGTACACGATGACGCGCCGCCCCTTGTAGTCGGCCAGCGACACCGTGTTGCCGTCGGCGTCGGGCAGGCTGAAGGAGGGCGCTTTATCGCCGGGCGCAAGCCGCGTGGTCTCGGCCAATTTCTGGGCCCCTTTCTGTTCACCGGCGCGTTGGGGTTATCGCCAGCTGATCTAGGGTAGTGGGTCAGGTGCATCAGGCCGATTGGGAGGACAGACACGTGGCGGACCGGGACCCCGAGGCCATCAAGCGGGACATCGACGTGGCCCGCGACCAGCTGGCGGCCACCGTCGACACACTTACCGTGCGGGCCAACCCGCGCCGCCTCGCCGACGACCTGAAGGCGAAGGTGGTCGACTTCGTCAAGAAGCCCGCGGTGACGGTGTCCCTGGCCGGCGTCGGTGTCCTCGTCGTCGTAGTGGTGGTGCACCGGGTGCGCAACCGCTGAGGCGTCAGGTCATGCCGGCACCCGTGCCGCTCTGCACGTGCACCGGGATGTCGTCGGCCCAGGGCTGCGTCGTGACCATGTCGCCGACGTCGACGTAGCCGCGTTCGAATTCCCCGGTCGCCGCGTCGACGAGCCGGTACTCCTGGCGCTGGATGTGGATGGGCTGCGCGTCCAGAATCACCACCCGCACGTCGCCGGGCTGGAAACCGCAGCGCTGCTGTAGCGCCTCGATGAGGCATTCGTTGTGCATGTGCCCGTCGCCGAAGTTCCACCCCAGCACCATCGAGCACAGCACCTCGCCCTCGCAGAGGTTGTAGTCGTCCTCGTCGTAGCCGGCCAGCGCGCGGTGCACCAGGGTGAACAGCGCGCGGCCGTGGGTGTTCATCCCGCGAAACGCCATGGCGAGGTGAAGCGGGACCAGGGTCTCCTCTTTGGAGCCGTAGAGGCGCTCGAGCTGCAGGTGTTGCATCGGCCCGAGCGCGCGGGAGCCGGTGCGGAACTTCTCGTCGACCGATGGCTTGACGCACCACACCGTGGTGTCCCAGTTACCCGCGTAGTACCGCATGCCCGGCAGGAAGGACACCTTGCGTGGGTAGAGGTTGCCGACGACGACGATTCCGGCGATGACGACGAACAGGATCGCCACCGGCAACGGGTCGGCCAGATCGGTCAATCCGAGGCGGGCATGCGCGACGAACAGCGACAGCACCCCGAAGACCATGAACACGTTCCACTCCAACGGCACACCCATCGGGAAAGCCAGCAGGATGTTCAGGTGGAAGACGATCATCACGAACGCAGCGATGGCCGTCGGCCAGCCGCCATGGGAGAACAGCAGCGCCAGCGGCACCAGGCCTTCCACGGCGGTGGAGAAGTGCGCGATTAAACCCGCCAGTGCGCTGGGCCGCAGGTCGTCCGGGTAGCGCTTGAACATCGAGCGCTTGAGCGTCCCGGACGGGATGAACGGGTTGTTCGCCAGCATCGTCGAGATCACGAAGGGGAAGTGCCTGTTGAGTTTTGAGGTGGCGGCGCCGAGCCAGATCACCATGAAGACCACCTTGGCACCGATGATGGAGTCCGCGCCGGAGAACAGGAAGACCAGCGCCAGCGGCGCGTAGACCTCACCGCGAGCGGCGAGGAAGATCACCTTGTCGCGCAGGCCGACGACGGCCAGGACCGCCAGGACCGCAACGGTATGCCAGGGCGCCAGCACGCCGATCTCCGTGTGCAGGGCAGGGATTGGGCCGGCGCCGTCGGAGACCAGCGCGATTCCGAGCAACACCAGCAGCGCGCCGTAGAGCGCCGCGTCGATCGGGCTTCGAACGCTGCCCTTGGTCAGCGGCACCCGCTCGGGCCACGGCGGCAATCGGATGGTGCCGGGCCGCAGCCAGTACAGGATGGAGCCCATCGGTGGGAAGTAACGGCCGGCCAGTGGCCCGAAGCAGCAGCCCAGGCCGATGACTTCGAACAGCATCGTGTACAGCACGGCCTTCTCGAACACGATCGGTTCCGACCACCACGCGGCCACATCCGTGAAGCCGCCGATTCCGGTCGTGCACCATCCGAACACCCACCCGCCGAGGATGTACAGCGCAATCTTCACGCCGTACATGACATGCATCACCAGCGGCGTGCCGAAGCCGTTCTCGGCGATGTGGCGCACCATCGGCACGATCCGCTGCGCGCGGCTCTGCTTGCTCCATTCGGCCACGTCGACGACGGGCAGATTCGGCTGGATGAACCCCATTGCGGCTCCTTCGGCGCAGCTCGTTCCAGGGGCGCCGGTAGCGCCCTTGGCACCAACCGGTGCCAGCAAAAAGTACCTGGAGGAGCAGCTACCGCGTGAGGATACGACGTCAAGAATTTCTTCGGTTTCCTCTTGCCCGGCCGCTGGCCTCCGTTCACCGCGCCGATATCGCGTGTCACGGTTTGCGGCGCTGGTGTCGCCGGTTCCTACGGCATGTCCGAATCCACTGCAGCGCAGTCCATGTCAAAGGCAGTGACTTCGTGATGCACCGTCCCGGCGGCGGAATCAGTTGGTCGAATGTCAGACCGCGCAAGGGGATTCCGGCGGCACGGTCGTTTGCCAGCGCTGGAATCCGGCCGGGGGCCTGGCAAACGACGCTGGACGCTTGCGGCTATGAGCTGCCAAAATTCCTGTGCAGCTTGGGTTTCGCGCCGGACTACCGCGGCCCGGTGCGGGTAGGCAACCAACCCGAACAACCTGGCAACACGCACCCAACTTTGATCGTTTTCACAGCTGTCTGTGGGCTACCGCCCAAGTCTCCTCTTGTACAGTCCTGCCACTGTGGGCCTTGAGAGCGCTCTTGAGACTCGACGGCGGCAGTCGATCGTCGCAGTCATCACCGCGCTGAGCCTGTTCATCGCCCTGATCGCGGGCTCCTCTCTGCGCCCACAACTCTCGGCGAGCGCACTCCCGGAGCCCGCGGCCTGGACCCACGAAACCCACAGTGTCCAAGCGCATGCCCGCCAGGTGCAGCCCGATACAGCCCAAATCATGAGCCGTCTGGACCATGGCCGATCAGCGGGCTCGACACCGACGGACAAAAAGCCGTTCCACAGCATGTGGATGACGCGGGACCGACCGGCGAGTGTGCCTCCCATGTCACCACAATCTGGCTGGTTGGCGCTGCCGACTTCGTTCGCCGCGCCACAACTCCGGCCGAACCCCGCCCGGCCGTCTGCGCCCACGGTCGCTCCCGACCGGGACGTCTTGACCCGGCTCTGCATCATCCGCTGCTGAGACGTCGGCCGCCGGGCTTTCGTCGTGCCGTTCTGACGAGCCCGTAGGGCCAACGCGCACAACAACTTGCCTTGATGCTGCGCCCTGACGCGGCGAAGGCAATCACACGATGGCTCATGCCGTCCGGTCATTGCGACGCCGTGAGCGTCGACCGTTCACCTTCCCATCTCGAGGAACAGTCATGTTTGCACGCACCACTCATCCCTGCCCCGCGTGTGAGGCGGGATGGCAATGAATCCGACTACGCACGAGCCCAATTCGCGATATGTTCACTCGGGCTGTCCGCTTGATGTAAGCCGGCCAGAGGCGTTCCACCTACCGCGGCTGGAGCATTCGACGCTGCCGATGGCGGCCGATCGTGGTGTCGGATGGAAGACGTTGCGGGACGCCGGACCTGTCGTGTACATGAACGGCGCCTATTACCTGACCCGTCGCGAGGACGTGCTGGCAGCGCTATGCCAACCCAACCTCTTCTCGGCGCATTTGGCGCTTCAGCCTCCCGGCAGCCCGGTTCCGGTGCTGCCCTCGGCGTTCGACCCCCCTGAACACACCCGCTACCGAAAAATTCTGCAGCCGCACTTCAGCCCGCATGCCTTGTCCAAATCCCGGCCGGTGATGCAACGCCATGCCGTCGAGATGATCGCTGACCTCGCCGGCCGTGGTGAATGCGAGGTGATGGCTGATTTCGCGCGGCTCTATCCCTACCAGGTGTTCATGGACCTCTACGGGCTGCCGCTGGAAGACCGAGATCGCGTTATCGGCTGGAAGGACGCCGCGGTGGACGGCAGGCCTGAGGGGAATGAGCTGTTCGCTTATCTCACCGACGCCATCTTGCGACGCCGGCAGAACCCGGGTTCGGACATGCTGTCACAAGTGATGACCGATCCGGGCGAACTGAGTGACCTCGAGCTACTCGGCATGAGCCACCTGCTGGTGTTATCCGGACTGGACACTGTGGCCGCGGCGATCGGGTTCTCGCTGTTCGAATTGGCCCGCAGACCGCAGCTGCGCACGCAACTTCGCGATGAACCGGAGCAGGTGAAGGTTTTCATCGAGGAAATCGTCCGACTCGAGCCGGCAGCCCCGTTGGCGGCGCGGGTCACCACCGACTTCGTCAATGTGGGGGGCATGACCCTTCCCCCAGGGACGCCGGTACGGCTGTGCACCGCTGCCATCAACCGCGACGGGAGCGACGAAATATCGACCGATGACCTGGTCATGGACGGAAAGGTGCACCGACACTGGGGATTCGGCGGCGGGCCGCACCGCTGCATAGGCTCACATATGGCACGCTTCGAACTGACGATCGTCGTCGACGAGTGGCTCAAGCAGATCCCCGACTTCGAGCTGCCGCAGGGGTACGTGCCGGAGATCAAGTTCCCTTCGAAGAGTTTTGCACTCAAGTCGCTGGCTTTGAGCTGGGCCACACCGGGCGTCTCTGCGTCGCGGACTGCCCGCTCACGTACCGCGACGGCAGCGCGATAAACAAGCACCCGGCGGCGGGCATCTGCGGAAAGGCGTATGCCAGGCCGCAGCCAGTACAGGATGAGGCCATCGGTGGGAAGTCGCGGCCGGCCAGCGGCCCGAAGCAGCAACCAGGACGATTACTTCGAACAGCAGGAAATGGCGGCATCCGGTTTGCCGGATTCCACCAGCCGCGCCATCACGTTCCGCCGGGGTCGTGCAGAAGGCGTTGCGGCGAAGGGGATTCAAGCGGATATACGCGATTCACCCGGCGCGACCGCTCTGGACCATGCCAGCGGGTTGAGTTCGCGGAATGGGTCGTGCGCGCGGACGGCCAACAGCTCGGTCAGTATCGCTTCGAGCGACTGTCGGGTGTTCTCTCTGACCGACCCGCTCCAATCCTCCGGTTTCGCACGGCTTGGCTTGGTGGTATCGATCGGTTCCCCGAAGCGTAGATACATCCGTTGCGGGCGCGGGATGAGGGTGGGGCCCACACCGCGGAGCAAGGGCATCGCCATGTCGTCACGGCCGATTAGCCTCTTGCTGACGCGCTGGGCGAGTCGGCCCATCGCGCTGTCACGGCTCACCAGGCTCTTGTAGACGTCGTCGCCACCGACCAGGCCAACGGGGACGATCGGATAGCCGTTTTCCACGGCGATGCGGGCGAATCCGGAACGGCCCAGCCAGTTCAGGGCGTATTCCTCGCCCTTGAACTTCGCGATCTCGCGGCCACCGCCGGGAAACACGAGGATGGTCTCGTTGTGCCGCATCAGCTCTCGTGCCGCCTCGGGGGCGCCGACGACCCCGCCGTAGGCGGTCATCAGGTCGCGGCCGAAGCCGGGCTGCTGCCCGAACCTGCGATCAGCCAGCGTCCGGACCCGGCGGCCGAGCGCGCGCCGCACAAAGTGCGGAATCAGCAGCACTTCGCCACCGACGAACTGAGTGTGATTGCCCACCAACAGGAATCGGCCATCGGCCGGCAACGTCTCGAGGCCACTCACATACGGGCGGCCAAGATCGATGAGCGGCGCGATGCCGTCCTGAATTCTGTCCAGCGCACCGCTCAAGATCTGGACACGGCGCGGGTGGTCCGTCGCCACATCGATGTCGACTAACTCCTTCACGGCATCCCCTGACTCGTCCGGCGGAAGTGATGCAACCACTCTACCAGACGAACTAGTTCGTCTGGAGTATGATCATGCTGTGCGCACCACCACCGAACTGCGCGAGACAATCCTGGGCGCCGCGCGGTCGGAGTTCGCCCAATACGGGCTCGCCGGCGCCCGCATCGACCGCATAGCCCGCGCCGCCGAGGCCAGCAAGGAGCGGCTCTACGCGCACTTCAAGGACAAAGAGACCTTGTTCCGAAGCGTGGTAGCCGCCGACTCGGCGGAGTTCTTCGCCGCGGTCACGCTGCGCCCAGACGCCGTGCCAGAGTTCGTCGGCGACGTCTACGACTTGGCCTGCCGCCGACCCGAGCATCTGCGCATGATCACCTGGGCGAGCCTCGAGGGGCTCGCCCTCGACCCGCCCCCCGTTGACGACTGGGAATCCGTTCTGGCCCGTGACATTGGCGTGATCGAGTCCGCCCAGGCCGCCGGTCACGTCGACGCGACCTGGCATCCCATGGATCTGCTGGTGCTCTTGTTCGGCGTCGGCCTGGCGTGGGCGCAGTCACCGCACCACGCCGTCACCACCGATCTCGCGATCAACGTCGCCCGGCGCGCAGCGGCCGTGGAGGCCGCGCGCCGCATCGTGACACCCGCCACATGAACCCGTGCGCGGTCGGGGTCCAAACCCCGGGCACGCCGTGCGTCACGTCTCTATGCCGTAGCCACCGCGGAGATCCGTGTGGGCGGCTTTCAACAACCGGTTGCACAGCACCACCAGCGCGTCGACGTCAAGGTCCGACTCATCGCCGAGTTGCTTGAGAAACGATGCTTCTTCGTCCTTCAGCGCAGTCCACTTTCGCTTCCGTTCGATCATCGCCTCATCGCTGTTTTGCGGGACGTCGACGGCGGTCTGGAGTTGCTCCTTGCACGCATCCAGCTGCGTCAGCGAGTAGCCGTGCTCCCGGAATTGGCGGTCCCATTCGTCGAGGATCAATTCGGTGAGGTCACGAACCGCCTCTGCGGCATAGATCATCAGCTCGGCGACTCCGTCGTCCAGGCCCAGCCGTGCGCGGAATTCGTACAACTCTCTGGTGGCCGCAGCCCGCCTCCGGCTGGTGCTCTCTTCGGTGACTTCGGTGCCCGCGAGGGGTTCCGCCCCGCGCTTGAGGTAAAGGGTTGCCGAGATGAGACGCTTCAGCACCGCCTTCTTGTCCTCGCCGGCCCGCTTCTCGTAGTCGAGCACCAGCGCGTGGTCTCGATCCTCGCGCTTGGTTCTGGCGTCGATGCGCTTGGTCCAGACCGCCACCGTCGCGGTCGACACAACGGACACGACCGGCACGAGAGTGGTCGTGAGCAAGGTCTCCCAACTCATGGCACTACCGCCGGTCTTCGCGGCGCTTGCGCCGACGCGCTTCTCCGAGGGTGCGCCCGGACGTGCTCATTCCCACGAGGCTCAGTCTGCCTGACTGGACCGTGGCGCACGGGGGTTTGCCATCGTCACCGCGGCGCCGTTATCGGGCGGGCTTAAACGAGTAAGACATAATCGTCTCATATAAGATATATTTGTCTCATGGCACCGGATCGTGAACAGATGTTGCGCGCCGCCGCGGATTTCCTCGGTCGGCGTCCCAACGCAACGCAGGACGAGATCGCCGCGGCCGTCGGCGTCAGCCGGGCGACCCTGCATCGTTACTTCGCCGGGCGGGCCGCGCTCCTCGAGGCACTCGACCAACTCGCGGTGACGCAGATGCGTGAGGCCCTGAGGACCGCCCGCTGGCAGGAGGGGTCGGCCACGGAAGCGTTGCAGCGCTTGGTAACCGCGTGCGAACCCGTGTCCGGATACCTCACCTTTTTGTGTACCCAGAGCCAGGGTTTCGACGCCGATCAGGCGCAGGAAGGCTGGGCGGAGATCGACGCCGACATCAGGGCGCTGTTCGAGCGTGGCCAGCGCGACGGCGAATTCCGTCCCGATCTCAGTGCCGTCTGGTTGACCGAGGCGTTCTACGACCTTGTCGCCGGCGCGGCGTGGGTCATCCAGGCCGGACGGGCCGCGCGCCGCGACTTCACCCCGATGATCACCGACCTGCTGCTGCACGGGGTGAGCCGGTCATGACGCGGGGCTGGTTAGCGCTGTGGGTGCTCAGCCTCGGAGTGCTGGTGATCGGCGTCGATGGCACCGCACTGGCCGTCGCCACCCCACTGATAATCAGCGATCTCGGTGCGACGGCGACGCAGGTCTTGTGGATCGGCGACATTTACTCCTTCGTGCTGGCGGGTCTGCTTGTCACGATGGGCAGCCTCGGCGACCGGATCGGTCACAAGAAACTGTTGCTCTGCAGCGCAACGGCATTCGCTTGCATGTCGGCGGCGACGGCATATACCCCGACCGCCACGCTGCTGATCGGCGCGCGGGCGCTGCTGGGCGTGGCGGGGGCAGCGTTGGCACCTTCGACCCTGGCGTTGATCCGCGGCCTGTTTCCCCAGCCACGGCAACGCAGCGTGGCCGTGGGCGTCTGGGCCGCCATGTTCTCGGCGGGTACCGCAATGGGCCCCGTGATGGGTGGGCTGCTCCTGGAGCACTTCTGGTGGGGCTCAGTGTTTTTGATCAACATCCCGGTGATGCTAATGCTCCTTGTCGGCGGCATCGCCTTGTTGCCGGAACAGCGCGACCCGACGCCGGGGCCGTGGGACCTACCCAGCGCCGCGCTGGCGCTCGTCGGCATGCTCGGCCTCGTCTACGCCGGCAAGGAAGCTGCCACCAACGGGCTTCGGGTCGAGGCGGCAGCGGTCGGTGTCGTCGGCGCCGCGGCACTGACGGCGTTCGTCCGGCGGCAGCTCAGGCTGAGCGCACCGTTGATCGACATACGGCTTTTCGCCAATCGCGCGTTCTCGGGTGTCGTCGCCGCTAATCTGCTTTCCGTGCTTGGCCTTTCGGGCCTGGTGTTCTTCCTGTCGCAATTCTTTCAACTGGTTCAGGGATACAGTCCGCTGAGGGCCGGGATGGCCGAACTGCCCGCCGCGGTCGCCGCGACCGTGTTCGGCCTGTTGGCCGGTGTCGCCGTGCGCCACTGGTCGCAGCGCGTGGTCCTCGCGACCGGGCTGGCGCTGGTCGGTGGCGCGATGGCGTCGCTGACACTGATCGGCCCATCCACCGGCTACCCGCAGCTCGGCGTCGCACTCTTCGGCGTCGGCGTCGGCCTCGGACTGGCCTTCACCGCGGCGAGTGACGCCGTCATCGCCAGCGTCATGCCGGAGCGAGCCGGCGCGGCAGCGGCGGTCTCGGAGACCGCCTACGAGCTCGGCGCGGCGCTCGGCATCGCGGCACTTGGTTCCATCGTCACCGCGGTCTACCGCGGCCTGGAAATTCCGTTCGGCACCCCGGATGCCGTGGCGTCGCAAGCGCGGAATTCGCTTGCCGCTGCGACCGTGGCGGCGAGCAGCCTGCCCGCCGAGAAGGCGCGAGGCTTGTTGGCCGCCGCGAAGGCCGCATTCACCGACGGGCTGGCCATCGCCGCGGGGGTCGGCTCGGCGCTGCTGCTCGCGTCGGCGGTGGCGGTGTGGCTGCTGCTCGAGCCAGCTCCGGCGCGACAACCGGGTCAGCCGGCGGGAGGCACGCTTTGCTCGAAGCAGAAAACGTTCGCCGGGTCGTATTTGGCCTTAACCTCGCGAAGCCGTTCGTAGTTGGAGCCGTAATACTCACGCTCCCAGTCGGATGCGGGAGCATTGGGCACGTTGACGTAGGCGCCGTCGCCGAAGGGGCGCAGTGCGCGCCAGAAGTCGACCGCCCAGCCCAGAGCCTTCGAGTTCAGGGCGGGGTCGTCCCAGGCCGCGCCGGGCTCGCAGTAGAACAGCGCGTCACGGTGCGGGAACGCCGACCCGCCCGGCGGGGCGTGGCGCACCGCCCCGCCGAAGCTCGAACAGAAGAAATTGCTCGGCGCGCTGGGTGTGTTCGCCATGAAGCGAACGACCAGATCGATCGCCTCGTCGGGGAATGGGCGAGTGACGAACTGAGAGTAGAACTTCCAGAACGGGAGATCCGCCGCCCTGTCGATATTTCCGTAGATGGTCGGCCAGGCCTCGTTTGTGTAGGTCACCTCGGGCTTGCCGATCGCCAGTAGGGAACGCAGCTCGGCGTCCAGTTCGTCGCGTGAGCCACCGTGCAGCACCGCCGAGAGCTCGACCGCGGCGGAGCCTGCCTCGAGCGCACTGGTCAGGCGCTCGTCGGCGACCGGCGCCTCACGCTGCCACGTGCGAAGTATCGCGCCCAGATCGTCGAGACCGGTCCACCTGACAATCGCGAAGTCGACCCGCGAGAGCTCGTGCAGCTTCAGCGTGTAGGACGTGGCGATCCCGAAGTTGCCGCCGCCTCCGCCGCGGCACGCCCACAGCAGGTCGGCGTTGCTGTGCTCGGACGCCTCGACAACCTTCGCCGAGCGCGGGCCGTCGGCTACCACCATTTCGGCCGCGAGCAGGTTGTCGGACGCCAATCCCAAACTGCGCGTGAGTAATCCGAAGCCGCCGCCGAGAACCACACCGCCGAGCCCAACGCCCCCCTCCGAGCCGGTCGGAATGACAAAGCCGCGCTGCCCCAGCGCCGCGACGGTCTCCTTCTGCGTAAGCCCGGTGCCGACCGTCGCCGTGCGCGCCGTCTCGTCGATCGTGACGCTCTTCATGCGACTGACGTCGACAACGAGGCCGCCGTCGATCGAGGACCAGCCATCAAGGCTGTGGCGCCCGCTGCGGGCACGCAGGGCGATGCCCTCCTCGCGCGCCCACCCGACCGCGTTGACCACGTCCTGTGTGTTGGCGCAGAACACGATTGCCTCGGGATAGCGCGAATACAGGCGATTCCAGCCCACCCGCGCCGCCTCGTAGCCGGGATCGCCCGCACGCACCACCTCGCCCGTCAGCTTGCTAGTCATTCGGTCACTCCTTGAACTCGCTGCGAAGAGATCGGCGTCTGAGGGCTCGGTCTCCGGCACGCCGCGGTTGAAGATCAGCATTCTTGGGAAGTACGTCGCGCCGCGACGATCAAGCCGGCGCCGATCACGTTGGGACGCGTGCCTCTCCGGGCGCCGTCGAAGGTTTCGCCACGTTCGCCGTCGCACCTTCCATTGAAGGGGCACTACGGACCCTAGACGCCTCGTCGGATTGTTTTCAGCAAACTCCCGAAACCGGGCAGAATGTGGCCGAAGTGGCGTCACGCCGGGGACATGCGCCTAGAGTCGAACGGCCGGGCGCGTATTCACCGCCGGCCCAATTTGCATCCCTCGCCCGGGGCTGCTGGCGCGACGCTCTCGAGGAGAGTGGCTTGTGAGTGGTTGGATCGTGAGCAATGTCCCGTCGTGGTTGCTGTTACTCGGGCTCAACGTCCTCATCGCGGGCGCAGCAGTGCCCGCCCTGGCATATGTCCGGCATCGGTTCCCCGGGCTGAGGGGGGACGAGCGCAGCGAGGTGACACAGTTCGCCTTCTTGTTGGTCGGCTTCGTGTACGCGTTCTTCACGGGTTTCATCGTCAGCGCGATGTGGGGTCAGACCAATACCGCGGACGACGCGATGCGGGCCGAGGGCACGACCGGGGTACAGATGGCCAACGACCTCACCGTGTTCGACAAGGCCGACAGCGACCGAGTCCGCCAGACGCTGCTGGACTACGAACGCGCGGCCGTAACCGAGTGGCCGATGGCCGCCAACGGCCACGCCTACCCCGCGGCCGGCCAGGCGCTGCAGCGTCTTCGCGCCGCATATGAGGTAGTTCAGCCGCGCACCGATGCCCAAAAGGCGTCTCTCGCTACGTCTTTCGATTCCCTTAACAAGATCAGTCAGGCCCGCACAGACCGGTTAATCCGGGCCCGCACCGCAAACGGGCTGCCCTCGTCGATGTGGATAGTTTTGTTCCTGCTCAGCGGGCTGGTTCTTGGCTGCGTCATCGTTTACAGCGTCGAGAACGCCACCATTCACTACGCGTTGGTCGCGACCGTGGGCGTGCTGCTGGCCACCGACCTGTTCCTCGTCTTGGAACTCGCCCACCCGTATATCGGCGACACTGCGACGTCGCCTGAGCCGCTGAACGCGGTCATCCAGGCCCTCTCGGCCTCACCGACGTAGTCGCCATGCAATGGATGGGGCGAAGGTCGACATGCCCACCCGTATTGCCGCGACCGATGCGGATACCGCCACAGGGTTCCGCCGCCGTGGCATGCTGCAAGTTATCGGCGCGCTAATTATCTTCCACGCGCCCAAATCTCGTCATCGGCAAGAAGCGCGGCAAGCAAGCCCGTTTGGTCGGGTTCCCTCTAGGTCAGTCCGTCACCGCGTCGACCGGATGTCGACATCGCTCCCGGGAGGTATGCATGTCCATTCTGCGGTCAACCCAGCGCGCCGCGTTCGCGCTGGTCGCTCTCGCGGCGGTGGCGACGGTAGCCGGCGGGTGCCATAGCGAATCCAAGGCCAGCCCCGACCCGACCCCCACCAGCAACGCCCCACGAAACTGCGCGAGCCTGTACAACGGGGACCCCCACAACCCCGATTGGAGACGATGCATGGGAATGCCGTCCGACTGAATTCGCTTGGCGTTGCCCTCATCCCCGAGGCGATTGTCGAACGCCTGGACTAGGACCGGCCTTCGCACGATCGATGTTCACGGTGTTCCAGAGGATGACGGCGGCTGTAACCAAATTCAGCCCGCTGGCGCGGTACCGCTGCGCCTCAGACCCTTATACCGCCGTCTAGTAACTACGCTCGCCTAGCGGGGGGCGCCGTCAAAGCGCGCACGTGCAGCGTGGATATCGGAATAACGGGTGTCGGCCCAATCGATGAGGCTCGCCATCGGGTCCAGCAGGGATTGGCCCAGCGGGGACAGGCGATATTCAACGCTCGGCGGCTTGGTCGCAAAGACATGGCGGGTGATCAGTCCGTCGCGCTCCAAATCGCGCAGGGTCTGGGTGAGCATGCGCTTGGAGATGTCGCGAACAGCTCGGTGAAGCTCGCTGAAGCGTTGTGGTCGCGCCGCGAGGGTCATGATCATGAGGATGCTCCATTTGTCGCCGATGCTGTCGAGCACGTCGCGCACCGGGCAGTACATAGGCCCTACCGACTGAGCGTCGTCGGATTGGTATCGGCTGAAACGTTCGATCGCGCCCTCTGCGGAGCTCACCGAGTTCATATGGGTTCTCTCGCTCTCACCTGGTTACTAATAACTGCCTCCTTACGGCGCAGTCGCACGGTCCATATATTAGACCTGGTCTACAACAGAGACCACGTCTAAAACATAGACGACTTAGCGTGAGGAGCAAGTGCATGAAGATACTGATTTTAGGCGCGACCGGGGCAACCGGTCAGCTCATCGTCCGCGACGCCACGGCGAGCGGCCACTACGTCGTGGCGCTGGTTCGTGCCAAAGCGCGCGCGAATCTGCCAGGAGCCGAGCTGATCGAAGGCGATGTGCGCGACGAGGGGACCCTCGCGCGCGCTTTGGACGGCTGCGATGCCGTCGTCAGCGCACTGGGCACCGGTATGGGATTGCGCGAGGTCGACCTGCTGACCGTCGCGACCCGCGCCCTCGTCACGGCGATGACCCGCACCAGCGTCCGCCGTCTGATCTGCATCTCCGCGCTCGGAGTCGGCGACAGTCGCGGCCACGGCGGCTTCGTCTTCGACCGGCTGTTCCAGCCGTTGCTGCTTGGCCCCGCCTACAAGGACAAGGACCGCCAGGAAACCGCGATCCGCGCCAGTTCGCTCGACTGGGTTGTCGTCCGACCCGCCATGCTCACCAACGATCCACCGCGTGGCCGCGTCAGGGCCACCACCGACCTCGCAGGCGTCAACGGCGGCAAGATAGCGCGCGCCGATGTCGCTCAGTTCGTGGTTGAGCAATTGACGACAGACACCTGGTTGCGGCGGAGCCCCGTCGTCGTGTGGTGAAAGGTGGTTTCGTAAATCCCTTTTCGAACCGCAGCGACCGACTTCAGATCAGACAGACCCATCGCCAGTCGCGCTTCCTCCACCAGGCGGGCCAACCGCCGCTCGGCGGCGGGGTCAACCCACCTCGTGAGCAGACCATCGGTGAAGATCGAGTTCAGTCGTTCGGGATCAGCCGGTACCCCTGTCGTCGCCCCAGCTCGATAGCGCTTATAACGCCAAGAGATGCGTGCCCAGGTCGGGTGACGAGCTCCGGCCGCCCCATTCGAAGTGCGAATACCCAGCTCGGCATTGCGTCGTACTTGGTGGCCACACATTTGACAGAGATTTGATGATTTCCGCCCAGTTCCGACATAAAAGGCCTCGTCACAGACAGACGGGCGATGCGCCGCCTGCGTTAGCGGGGTCCAGACGGTGGTATTTGCGACGCAGTTTGTTTTGCGGGAATTGATGCCCTAGTTGACTTTCGGTTGAATGCGCTGGATTCCAGCCACGGCAGATCGCGAGTTCGGGGGAATTGACGCCCAAGTCCGCGGCGGCTGGCTCTCCACCAGCACGGGGAGGGGTGGCGATGTTCGTTAATCCTGGCTTGCTGCACTCGGGGGGCGACCAGTCTCGCCGCGCCGGGGGGCACGCCCGGGAGGGTGCCGACCGGCTGTCACGCGGGCCCTTGCTGTCGGGGATGTTCGGTCAGTTCCCGGCCGCGGAGGAGTTCCACGAGGCGGTCGGCGTGGCCCACGGTGACCACCTGAGGACCTTGCGGACCCATGACGAGGTGCCGACGGCGGTCGGCGGCAAGGCGCATCGGGCCGCCTCCGGGTTCACCGGCATGGAGGAACGCAACGCCGCCAAACTCCAGGCTGTGCGGTGCAGCTCCGCTACATAAGCGTCCCGCTGCTGGTCGGCGAGGCCGGTGGCGATCCGTGGGAGATCAACCAAAGCCTCCAAGCCGGGCGTCCGGCCCAGATCTCGGATTTGGCCGAGGCCTTCCACGCCGCGGGCCGGTGCACCGCCGAATCCAACAACGCCTTCGCGCAAGCCCGTCAGCGCTTTGCGGAATCGTGGAACAGGGAGGACAGCGGGGAGCACCCGATCAACGACTCTGCCGAAGTCCAGAAGGTCACGAAGTCCCTCGGCGCGCAGTCGCTGCAGTTGCCCAAGATCGGCGTCACTTTAGAGAACGTCGCCGCCTCCCTGGCCCAGGCGCAAAAGGCTGCCGCCGGGCAAATCTCCGCCCTCGAGGTCCAGCTACAGCAGCTCGACGAAGAGATCGGCGAGGCCGTGGAGTTGGAGAAGAACCCGTCCCTCACCGCGGCGGAACGACAACAAGTGGACGCCTTTATCACCGCCCGTGAAGACGACGCCATCAACGACACCAAGGCCGCGCTGGGCAGCGTGAAGGCAACGCGCGACGGCTACTCATACACGTTGCAGAACGCGCTAGGCGCCCTGCGCGCCGAGGGCTATGACCCCGCGGGCATCCGGGCGCAAGAGGGCCCGCTGCCGCCGGTGCCGCCGCTGCCCGATGACCCCAAACAGTTCGCGCAAGCGTGGAACTCGCTCACCAAGGAGCAGAAAGACGCCGCGTACGACCACGATCCGTTTATCGGCAACCACGGTGGGATGCCCGCCGTGGACCGCGACCACTACAACCGGATGCACCTCGACGAGCTGCAGGCCGCCAACCAAGCCGACCTGGACCGCCTGCGTGCTCAACACCCGGACTGGGCCAACGGAGACACGCCCTTCTTGCAGGGCAAGGAGTACCGGGACTGGCAACAGCAATGGGACGCGGCCAACCGGGCCCACGACGGCTACGCCGATGTGAGGAAGACGATCGGAACGCCGCCAGGCGAAATCGACCCGTCCTCGGGCAAGCTGCCCCAATACCTCCTCGTCGTCGACGACAAGGGCCACGCCGCGTCGTCGATCAACAACCCCGACACGGCGAAACGCAACGCCACGTTCGTCCCCGGGACCGGCCAGGACACCACCCGGTACAGCGGAAGCGCCGACAAATCCCAGAGGATGTACTGGGCCGCCCGGAACGCGGATCGAACGCTGCAGCCCGGCGACGTCTCGGTCACCACCTGGATGGGGTATGACCGGCCCATGAACCTCCTCGAGGCCGCCGACCCCGGCTACGCGCGCAACGGGGCCACCGCGCTCGACGACTTCCAAGCCGGGATCCGCGCCTCCCACAACGACGCCGTGGCAGGTGGCCCGTCCATCAACACCGTCATCGGACACAGCTACGGGTCGACCGAAGTCGGAGCAGCCGCGCTCGGCGGCCACCACCTCGACGCCAACAACGTCGTCGCCGTGGGCAGCCCCGGGGTACTGGCCGGACACGCCAGCGACCTCAACCTCGACCCCGGCGCGCACGTATTCGCCACCCGGGCCGAAAACGACGTCATCGGCGTGGTCACCGGCATGACGCTCGGACCCGACCCCATGAGCTCACGATTCGGGGGCATCCCGTTCGAAGCATCGCCCGGACCCGGCTGGCCGCTGGGCCTGCCGACGGTAGCGGCCCACAGCAGCTACTGGGACCCGGGTAACCCCGCCCTGAACAACATGGGCCGTATCATCGCAGGCAGGGTCGATGTCACCCCACCCTCCTTCACGCCATGACCACCATGACCCGAGCGTCTCGATCCCTCGCAGCCCTCGCCGCGGTAATGGCGCTGGTGGTCGCGTGCTCGTCCACCAAGCCAGCGGCACCGCTCGGCCCGAAGACCCCTTCCGGCGCCACACCCATCCCAGGAGGCCCGATGGACCACACCCCCGTCGCCCAGTCACCCAAGGTCCCGAACAGCCAGCAAGAGGCCCAAGACACCGTCCTTCACTACCTCCAGAAGACGGTCAACGGGTTACCGCCAGGAACCGTGCTCGACAGCAGCGACGCCCAAGGCGGAAGCAACCTCGGTTGCGACGACAACTACACCGGCCCGGGCCCAGGACCCACCGAATACACCGCCGCCCTGCACGTCGTTGGTCCCCAGGGCATTCCGCCAGCGGATCTGATCACCCGCACCGGGCAGCTCTGGCAGAGCTGGAATCTCACCGTGATGGAGCGCGACGGCTTCGAGAAACCCAACCGCTTCGCCTACGCGCCGGACGGGTACCGCCTCCAAATCGAGGCCGCCTACCCCGCGAACTACTCACCGACCCTGACGGTCATCTCTCCATGCTTCCCCGGCAACCTACGCAAAGACGACATCCCGTTCCCTAGGGTGATTCATCAAAGCCCGGGCGGAAGCTAACGGCGACATCGTTTGCCTACGAGATCGCCCGTGTAGCGGGGCCGGATCGTCCCAGTTAGTGATTTCCCGGGCACCTGGCCGCTGCGGATCTGGTGACGACGCAAGCGCGCGAGTACCGTCCAAGCGGTGATGGCCGACGGCGGTTCAATCGAGATCGACGATTTGGTGGAGGTACCGGGCCAGGACGAGCCGCTCTCGGTGCTTGTCCCAATGCTTGAAGGGGACTGGGCAGGCGAACCGGGCCAAGTTGAAGTAGGCGCCGATGTCGAGGTGATGCCCGCCCTGGCCGAGCAGCTCACCGAAGAGCTGGGAGTGGGTGCTGACGACTTACGGAGGGCGCTTAGTCAGGGTTACAAGCCGCCATCGTCGCTGGTGCGGGTGGCAGATCAGTGGAAGGTAACCGACATCGCTCAAGCGCCCGAGGGACAAACGCGGGTTACTTTCGGGCGCCGTGGCCTCCACGAGATGGGGATCAGGCTGGCGAGCGGGGCGTTGGAAGGTGTGAAGTCCGGAGACACCATCATGGGGACCGACTTGCTATGGGCGGGCGGAGGAGTTCTAAAGTTCGGGAGGGTCAAGGTTGAGTTTGTGCCCGACCCTGATCCACCCGCCCCAATCCCAATTATGGTGCCAGTCATGCGCCTGCATCGCCCAAGGTCGAAGGGCTGCGAGGCGAGCTACATCATCGAGAGAGCAAACGATCAGGGCGCCGACATGACGCTCGAGGTACTTGGAGTCGGCGCAGGCGGCGGTTTCAAGATAGGCATGCGTATTACGGAGGGATACGTCGCGCGTAAGGATTGTGTCGAGACAGTTATCCCTGCCAAGTATCAACTCCTACCCGGCAAGACGATGGCCAACGGCACCGAGGTGTCAACCGGTTTTCGCGTGAAGCTGTTCGACGCCGAACCGGACAAAAAGGAGATACGCGAAATTCCCGTGGCAGATGATGACTGCGAGCGATCCCTTAACGGTCTCGACGGACTTGTTCAATTTCCTAAAAGATTGGGTAACGCGCCAAAAGGGGACGACTACAACTGGGATGTTGCGTTCGAGAACGAAACTTGCGGAAAGCTATCCATCGGGCTCGCGATGAGTGGAGCGGTTCCTTTCAAGGTCGGAGTGGATTACCGGCGAAGCACTCATCACCGGACGACGATAAGAACAAAGCTGGCCACTGGCATCAATTACGTCGCCTACGCGCCGAGGACTCGCGCAACCGGGACTCCTGGAGAGCAGCCGGAGAGGCTGTTGAAGAAGGAGTTGGAGATCTGCTGGACGACTCAGGTGTAAAGCCGTCCCTGCGGCAAACGGCCCCACTTTCTGGCTGGCGGCTAAAGGGTTTGTACCCGCTTAGCCCAACCGCCCACGGGTAAACCCGGTCTGTTCCCGAAGCGCGAGGCCGGTCTCCTCGGACGTGTCGAGAAGTCGGGCGATGTTCGCAGTAATGCACCCTAGTGCCAGCCGAGGCAGCTGGTCGGGCGGGGGAGGCCTCGAAGTCGCGCGCACGCCGAGCGTAGGTCCAGGCGGCGCGGGCGGCACTTCACCTCTGCGAATGGTTTGGGGTTGCGACTTAGGGGTGTCTTGCCAGATGGCTACCTAGTTCGCCTTACCTGCCAAGGTGATTGCTATTCTGACCCCAGGCGAAGAAGCCGATTCGCGAAGAACGACCCGGGCAGGCTCAAGATTTCGAGGCACCTCAAACCGCAGCATGATATCCGCGTTCAGTCCCGGGTTGAGATCCAACACCGGTGCAGATGATGCTTCACCGCTATTAAATCTAATTACTGTCTCCACAGAAAATTCTCGACCCTGTTGGTCAATGAGCTTCTGATAGGCGCCATTGAACACTGCGGATTGGTCCCCGACATTCCTTATCCACATCTCTACAACCAGGCGCGGAGGTTCATCACCATTGAGCTCCACGGCTTTAGTGACCGTGAACCCGAGGTTGCCGTCTCGGACCTCTTGGCCCTCAGCGCCTAATGGCGGAGCCGTTGTCGCAACGGTTGTCGTCGGCGCGGCCGACGGCGCGGATGTACCGACGGTGACTGTTTGGGTCACCGTTGGTGCGGGCGGCGGCGGTTTTGCGCTACACGCTCCGACGAAAGCAATCACAACGGAGACCACGATTATCATGGCTCCTCTGGCCCTCATGAAGCCAAAGCCTAAGTGCCCACCACCGAGCGAGGAACCAGGCGTGTGGAGAAGCCCCAGCGCCGCTGTACGTGCGCTCGCTGCGAGCGCAGTTGTTGCTGGCGTGTGCGCTGCAGGCATTGCGCACGCGGACCCCGACGATGAAGTCATGTATGGCCGTCTGGCCGCTGACGCGCACGCCAAAAGAATCCCCGGCGGCACAACGCAGATTGGCACCCTCGCCGAAGCCACATGCACCCTCACGTCCGGCTCGATGACAAAAGTAGACGTGGACGCGACGCTGCGCGACACCGCACCCGCGGCGTGGTCACTGCTGCTGTCATGGACACAGGCGCAAAAGCAGGCTTTCGCTGCGCTGGTCGTCGCGGACGGCTATTGCGGCTCAATCGTGACGACGCAGTCCCCGCTGGCGCCATGAAAGAGAACTTGCGCCCTCGTGTCTTTCCTACTTCCCTTGGGGGTTGTGCGAGTGCCGGTACTACCGAACGTGATCGGGGGATGTGGCGCCCAGCTGCAGGTGATCCATTGAACCACTAGGGTTTTGAGTTCGAAGCGACGCATGGCGCTTCCGGTGTTTGCCACGGCCCCGCCCACAGGCTCGGGGGCGAACAGAGGGCTATCAGCGTAGAGACATACGCAGCGAAAGTAGGCCCCAAATGTGTACACCTATGTGTACAGTCAGAGCGTGGAAACGCTTCTACCTGTGCGCCGTCAGGGTTTCGAACCCCGGACCCGCTGATTAAGAGTCAGCTGCTCTACCAACTGAGCTAACGGCGCTTTCGACGGCCGAGACCGCGTACGCGACAATAACAGGCGTCCTGCCGCGGAGTGAAATCCCGGATCCTCTCCAGGATAGGCACCACGGGCGTGTGCGCCAGCGGTGATCGCCCGCATGCGGCTGTTCGTCGCCTGCGCCGTGGCCGGCCGAATCTGCGGTCGCGGGGCCGCCCAACCGGTGTAATCGGCGCCTCCGTCACGCGCCCGCGACACCCAAATCGCGGACCGGCCGAGGTCGGCATGCAGGGGCCCGAAAACCCATTACAATGCATGAACCGTTTCTGGTCAGCGGTGACCAACTACATCGAATTTCATGGAAGGTCACTCGATGACGCCTTTGCGCAGACGACGATCGTGGCTGGCTGCCGCGATCGCTTCGGTTGCTGTGTTCGTCGTTGCCTGCGGCGGCGGCCACACCGCGGCACCCGCGAAGGTCATCTTCGACAAGGGCACCCCGTTTGCCGACCTGCTCGTCCCGAAGCTCACCGCCTCGGTGACCGACGGCGCCGTCGGCGTCACCGTGGATTCACCGGTGACGGTGGGCGTCGCCGACGGCGTCCTGGCGTCGGTCACCATGGTCAACGAGAACGGTAGGTCGATCAGCGGCCGGCCCAGCCCCGACGGACTGCGCTGGTCGACCACCGAGCAACTCGGTTACAACAGGCGCTACACCTTGACCGCCAAGGCGCTGGGCATGGGTGGCGCGGCGAGTCGGCAGATGACCTTCCAGACGAGTTCGCCCGCTCACCTGACCATGCCCTACGTCAATCCGGGTGACGGAGACGTCGTCGGCATCGGCGAGCCGGTGGCGATCCGCTTCGACGAGAACATCGCCAACCGGGCAGCGGCGCAGAAAGCCATCACCATCACCACCAACCCGCCCGTCGAGGGCGCGTTCTACTGGCTCAACAATCGCGAAGTGCGCTGGCGCCCAGAGCATTTCTGGAAATCGGGAACGGCCATCGATGTGGCGGTCAACACCTACGGCGTCGACCTGGGCGACGGGATGTTCGGCGAGGACAACGTCAAGACGCATTTCACCATTGGCGACGAGGTCATTTCGACGGCCGACGACACCACCAAGACGGTGACCGTGCGCGTCAACGGCGAAGTGGTCAAGACGATGCCGACGTCGATGGGCAAGGACAGCACGCCGACCGCCAACGGCTTCTACATCATTGGCGGCCGGTTCAAGCACATCATCATGGACTCGTCGACTTACGGCGTTCCGGTGAACTCCCCCAACGGATATCGAACCGAAGTGGACTGGGCCACCCAGATGTCCTACAGCGGCGTCTTCGTGCACTCCGCGCCCTGGTCGGTCGGTGCCCAGGGGCATACCAACACCAGCCACGGGTGCCTGAACGTGAGCCCCAGCAACGCGGAGTGGTTCTACGACCACAGCAAGAGCGGCGACATCGTCGAGGTCATCAACACCGTGGGGCCGACGCTGCCCGGCACCGAGGGGCTGGGCGACTGGAACATCCCCTGGCCGCAGTGGAAAGCGGGCAATGCCGACACGTGACCCGCGGTCAGCCGACCTTCTGCCACTCCGCGCAGTTTCTGGTCAGGAACGCGCGATCGGTCGGCAGGATCTGCACCACCTGGGGACCGTCGTTGACGTTGTTGTCGATGACGTCGCCGGTGTCGAAGCTCCGCAGCCTCGCCCAATAGCAGCCGTATTTGCCGGCGCTGCGGTAGGTGCCCGGTGCGATGTCGCTGCCGACGATGAACGTGCCATTCGCCTCGATGGTCGTTTTCGGCCCGGGCGGCGGTGGCGGGGTGAAGGTGGCGGTCACCGTCTTGGTCACTGCCGGCACGGTCGAGGTGACGGTGGTCGCGGTGTGGCTCGACCCCCCACAGCCCGCGAGGAGGACGGCGCAGCCCCCGATGGCCACCTTCAGGGCAAAAGGGTGACGCATCCGGCGATGGTTCGGCGGCACGGCGCGCTGTCCCTTCCGTTCACGGGTGCGATCGCGTTGCCAGAGTCGGTTACGACCCAGGCGGTCAGGAAGCGGCAATGCCTTCCCGCCGATTGGGGTGAGTGACGGGACTCGAACCCGCGACATTCAGGATCACAACCTGACGCTCTACCAACTGAACTACACCCACCATGGCCGCGAGCCGGCCCCCGGAATGCGGGCCAACGAGCGGCGACGTCGATACTAACCGGTTGGCGGCTCGACTGCCGAATCGTTTGTTCGCCGGGTGTCCTGCCCGCCCTCCAGATCGGCGACCACTGCCTCGATCTCGCTGGTAGGCGGCCCCGGCGGGGCGACGAACGCGGTCCGGCGGTAAAACCGCAGCTCGCGAACGGATTCGTGAATGTCGGCCAGCGCCCGGTGGGCGAGTCCCTTGACCGGCTGGCCGAAGTAAATCCGCGGATACCAGCGCCGGCAGAGCTCCTTGATCGAGCTCACATCGATCATCCGGTAATGCAGGAACGAGTCCAGCGCGGGCATGTCGCGGACGATGAACGCCCGGTCGGTGGCGATGGAATTGCCCGCCAACGGCGCCGTCTTGGGTTGCTTGACGTGCTTGCCGACGTAGTCGAGCACCATGGCCTCGGCGGTCGCCAGGTCCACGGTGGACGCCCGCACCTCGTCGACCAGCCCTGAACGCGAGTGCATTTCGGCGACCACGTCGATCATCGACGACAGCACCGCGTCGTCGGCGTGGATCACCACGTCGACGCCATCACCCAGAATGTTCAGATCGGCGTCGGTGACCAGGGCCGCGATCTCGATCAACTTGTCCGAGCCGAGATCCAGCCCGGTCATCTCGCAGTCGATCCACACCAACGCGTCTCGCACAGCGCCCAGACTAGGCCCACGTGGCGCTCGCGCTGCCCGTCGCCCCCGGCTCCGCCCGAGAAGTAGGGTGAGCGTTGCCGGACCGCATGCCGAACCACTGGAGAACCGGGGGCGCAGCACGATGAGCACCGAATCCACCGAGACACCCGCGCGCCGGATCGCCAACGGCTACGCCGTCGACGGGCGGGCGCTGGAATTGGGCACGGTCGTCGTCGACGGCGTGGCCGACCCGGCGGCCCAGATACGCATCCCGCTGTCCACGGTCAACAGGCACGGTCTGGTGGCCGGTGCGACCGGAACCGGCAAGACCAAGACGCTGCAGCTGATCGCCGAACAACTCAGCGCGGCAGGCGTTGCGGTGATGATGGCCGACGTCAAGGGCGACCTTTCGGGTCTGACCCGGCCGGGGGAGGCCAACGACAAGACCGCCGCGCGTGCCAAAGACACGGGCGACGATTGGGCGGGAACCGGATTCCCGGTCGAGTTCTTGTCGCTGGGCACCGGGGGCCTGGGCGTGCCGGTACGCGCGACCGTTGCCAGCTTCGGTCCGGTTCTGCTGTCGAAAGTGCTGGGGCTCAACGCTACTCAAGAATCAACGCTGGGACTGATCTTCCACTGGGCCAAAGAAAACAATCGCCCGCTGGTGACGCTGGACGATCTGCGCGGCGTCATCAGCCATCTGACCAGCGAGGAAGGCAAAGCCGACCTGAAAGACCTGGGCGGGGTGTCGTCGACGACGGCGGGCGTCATCCTGCGGGCGCTGGTGAACCTCGCCGCCGAGGGCGGCGACACGTTTTTCGGCGAGCCGAAGCTCGATCCCCAGGATCTGCTGCGCGTCGACAGCCAGGGCCACGGCATCATTTCCCTGCTCGAGTTCAGCGGTCAGTCGCTGCGCCCGGTCATCTTCTCCACGTTCCTGATGTGGGTGCTCGCGGATCTGTTCGCGGTGCTGCCCGAAGTCGGTGACGTCGACAAGCCCAAGTTGGTCTTCTTTTTCGACGAGGCGCATTTGCTGTTCGCCGACGCTTCGAAGGCCTTTCTCGAGCAGGTCGAGCAGACCGTCAAGTTGATTCGCTCCAAGGGTGTCGGGGTGTTCTTCTGCACGCAGTTGCCCACGGACCTGCCCAACGACGTGCTCTCCCAGCTCGGCGCCCGGATCCAGCACGCGCTGCGGGCATTCACCCCCGACGATCAGCAGGCGTTGAGCAGGACCGTCCGGACGTATCCGAAAACCGATGTCTACGACCTGGAATCGGCGTTGACGTCGCTGGGGATCGGTGAGGCCGTCGTCACCGTGCTGTCCGAGAAGGGCGCACCCACACCCGTCGCGTGGACCCGCATGCGGGTGCCGCGGTCGTTGATGGCCTCGATCGGCACCGACGCGATCGCGCAAGCGGCGAAAGACAGCCCACTGCAGGCGAAGTACGGCCAAACGATTCAACGACCGGCGCAACCTCAGGCCGGCCCGCACGACGCACGCGCCCAACCCGGGCCGCGGCCGCCGCAAGTCCAGTCCGACTACCCACCGGTCCCGCCGAATGAGCCGGTGCCGCCGATGCCGGCGCCGGCGGAACCAAAAGGCACCCCGTTGTGGAAAGACGTGCTGAGTGATCCAACGGTGAAAAGCGGCATCAATACGGCAATACGCGAAGCGGTGAAAGGCATCTTCGGCACCGGCCGTGGCCGCCGAAAGTAAGGGTTAGCCGCCCCCGAGCTTCTTGTAGAAGCTGCCCACGATGGGCGCGACGATTGCGCGCGGGGCGTACCCGCTGGCCACCGACATCGCCTTCGACGTCAAGCCGGGGACGACCCGCATCTTGTTGCGCGCCAACGCATCCAGCGATAGCTGGGCGGTGTGCTCGGTGGAGATCCACAGGAAGTCCGGCACCAGCCGTTCCACCAGCGACCGTTCGGCGTCATCGGGAAGGTCGGTGCGCACCGGTCCCGGCGCCAGCAGCGTGACGTGCACGCCCGAGTTACGCAGTTCACCGCGCAGCGACTCGCTGAAGGTGTTCGCGAACGCTTTGGTCGCCGCATACGTCGCGTTGTAGGGAATGGGCGAATTGCCCGCCGCCGAGCCGGAGATCAGGATACCGCCGGCCATGCGCTCGACCATGCCGGGCAGCACCGCCAACGTAAGGTCGTGCACGCCCAGCACATTCAGCTGCAGCTGAGCTTTTTCGGTCGCCGGGTCCAGCGTCGCCACCGGACCGAAGGTCGCGGTACCGGCGTTGGCGCACAGGATCGAGATGGGCCGAGCGGCCAGCTCGTCGCACAGTTTGGCCCGTTCCCCGGGATCGGCCAGGTCGGCGGGTCGCACGTCGACCGCCACGCGGTACTTGTCGCTCAGGCGGGCGGCCAGCGCGTTGAGCAGGTCTTCGCGTCGGGCGGTGACGATCAGGTTGTGGCCGCGTGCGGCCAGTTCGGTGGCCAGGGCTTCACCGATGTTTTGCGAAGCCCCGGTGACGACGGCGCGCGCGTCCGGGCTGGGAGCGGGGATCGGCATGAGCCAATCGTAGACAGCCGCCGCGGCGAAGCCGGGCGCGGCAGGTCGGCTGTCGAATGCATGCGGCGGGTCGGCTGCGAAACAAACCCGCAGCGATCGCAAGCGCGGCGAAGCCGGGCGCGGCGGGTCGGCTGCGAAACAAATAGAGTGCCGGGCATGGGCCAGCCGTCGCCGCGTCCGCTCACGCCCGCGCCATCCCGGGTGGTGGCGTGGGCGCTCTGGGACTCCGGCTCCACCGGCCTGAACGCCATCGTCGCGACCTTCGTCTTTTCCGTGTACCTGACCAGCAGCGTGGGGGTGGGCATCTCCGGCGGCACCACACCGGCGAGTTGGTTGGGGCGTGCCGCGGCCATCGCCGGGTTGACCGTCGCGCTGCTGGCGCCGGCCGTGGGCGTCTGGGTGGAGTCCCCGCATCGCAGGCGGCTGGCCCTGATCGTGTTGACCGCTCTGGCCGTGGCGCTGACATGCGGGATGTTCTTCATTCACGACCGCCCCGGCTATCTTTGGGCCGGGCTGATCCTGTTGGGAGCAACGGCGGCTTGCGGCGACCTGGCCAGCGTCCCGTATAACGCTATGCTGCGCCAACTTTCGACGCCGCAGACCGCCGGCCGGATTTCCGGTTTGGGCTGGGCGGCCGGTTACGTCGGCAGCGTGCTGCTCCTGCTCGTCGTCTACGGCGGATTCATTTCGGGGTCCGGAGCCGGGCCCGATGCGACCCGTGGGCTCTTGCGGGTGCCTGTGCACGACGGCCTCTACGTCCGGGAGGCGATGCTGGTCGCGGCGGCGTGGCTGGCGATTCTCGCTTTGCCGCTACTGTTCGTCGCGCACCGGCTCCCCGACTCGACCGAGGTGCACGAGCCGACGAGCATGCTCGGCGGCTACCGCAAGCTGTGGACGGAGGTCTCCGCCGAGTGGCGCCGCGACCGCAATCTCGTCTATTTCCTGTTCGCGAGCGCGCTTTTCCGGGATGGGCTCGCGGCGGTCTTCGCCTTCGGCGCCGTGCTCGGCGTCAACGTGTACGGCATCTCGCAGGGTGACGTGCTCATCTTCGGTGTCGTGGCCAGCGTGGTCGCGGCGGTGGGCGCGGTGCTGGGTGGGTTCGTCGATCACCGCATCGGGTCGAAACCCGTCATCGTGGGGTCGTTGGCCGCGATCGTGGTGTTGGGACTCACGCTGATGGTGCTGTCCGGTTCGGTGGCCTTCTGGATATGCGGACTGCTGCTGTGCATGTTCATCGGGCCCTCGCAGTCGTCTTCGCGGGCCCTGCTGCTGCAGATGGCGAAGCACGGCAGGGAAGGTGTGGCGTTCGGCCTGTACACGATGACCGGGCGGGCGGTGGCGTTCGTCGCGCCCTGGCTGTTCTCCGTCTTCGTGGACGTATTCGGCGCGGTGCGCGCCGGTCTGGGCGGCATCTCGCTGGTGCTGATCGCCGGGCTGCTCGCCATGCTGGCGGTGCGGGTCCCGGCGCGCGGCGCCCTCGCCGCCGAACCGTCGTAAAGCGCCTAGCCCCTGGCGTCGCAGATCGTCAGGCCCACCCCGACGCGCTTGCTCATCTGGACGCCGTTGACGGTGACCGAGCAGGTGACGTTGTGACCGATGTTGACGATCGTCACGTTGGCCGGGTGGGCGGCCGTGTTGGCCAGGCTGACCTCTCTACTCCAGGGCAACGCGACGTTGAATTCGGTTTGGATCAGACCCCCGGTGTCGATGTACATGATGCTGATCGCTCGGCCTTCGCCGCCCACGCTGTAGACGATGTCTTGCATCGCGGCCGGGCCGGGCGACTCGCTCGGCGTTGGCGAGCCGCCGGTGGGCGGCACCGGGGCAGGGATGCGCGGCTGGGATGTGCGCGTCGACGGGCTCGGCATGGTCGGCGTCGTCTCCGGCATGGCGGGCAGCGGCGGGACGGCGGTCTGGGTCTTGATCGCGTCGTTCACCAGCACCAGGGCGATGACCAGGGCAACCACCAGCAGCACGGCCGCCCCGGCGACGATCCATAACCACCGCGGGGGTGGTTTGGGGCCCCCGGGCGGCGGGGGAGCCGAGCCCGGGGAATGCAGTTGGCCCGATGGCGGAAGCTCGTGCTGCCAGTACGCCGGCAGCTGTTCGGTCGTGTTGGTGCCGCTCATGTTGGGCGACCACGGCGGAACTTGCCCGCCATAGGCAGGCGAGTAGTAGGGCGCCTGCTCGGCGTATGCCGGGTCGGCGGGCGGGTACCACGGGCCCTGCTGCCCCGATCCCGGCAGGGAGGGACTGAACCGCTCGGTGGGACGTGAATCGTTCATGTCCACCTCATGGTTTGCAGAGTACCTGCGCCGGGCGCCCGAACGGCGAATCACCTCACCAGCGTCGACTCAGGGGCACTCGTTGCCGGCTGCCAGCGCGGCGACCGTCATCGCCCGCATGACGTCGCGGGACCGTGCGGCGCGGGCGGACTTGCTGCGCGAGGTGTCGGGGGATTTCATGCTGTGCGGTGTCGAATTCAGCAGGCCGAACACCGCGTGGGCGGTCAGCCGGGCATCGGCCTCGGCCAGGTCGGGGTTCAGCTCGCGCAGCACCCCGACCCACACCTCGACGTATTGGCGTTGCGCTTTGCGCACCTGCTTCTCGGCCGCCCCGGGGAGGTGCGCGAGGTCGCGGTCCTGAATGCGGATCAGGTCCGGCTCGCCCAGCGCGAAGTCGAGATGAAAGTCGATCAGGCCGTCCAGCGCCGCGCCCGCGTCGGAGTTGCGGGCCCGCACGTCGCGGGCGCCGGCGAGCAGCCGCGCGCTGATGCCCACCAGCAACTCGACCAGCAGCGACTCCTTGTTGGGGAAGTGCCGGTAGATCGCGGGACCGCTGACACCGGCGGCGGCGCCGATGTCTTCCAGCCGCACGGCGAGGAAGCCGCGCTCGGCGAACAGCCGCTCGGCGGCCGCCAGCAGCTGCTGGCGCCGGTCGGATTTCAACTGGCTGCGACGGTTTGCGGCATCCCGGGTTCCGGGCCGGCCGCCGGCGGTGGACGCTGTCATGACGAACCCCCGTCCAGTTGGTTAATCGCCACTAACTTAACACGAGTTATTCACGATTAACTTTCCCTGACGGAGGGTGCTGGCCCGGCGCCCTCGTCCCTGGACCGGCGGGATCGACGATGGTATTCTCGGCGATGAGTTAATGAGCATTAACTCAAAACGCCCGCCCGACGGCAAGGAGGCTGCTGCGGCGATGGACAAGGTGGTGGCGACGGCCGCGGAGGCGGTTGCCGACATAACCGACGGGTCTTCCCTGGCGGTCGGGGGATTCGGGTTCTGCGGTGTCCCTGAGGCTTTGATCGCCGCGCTGGTGGCCACCGGCGTGCGCGACTTGGAGACCGTGTCCAACAACTGCGGCGGAAACGGTGTCGGACTGGTTCACCTTTTGGAGCACAAGCGGATTCGCCGAACCATCGCCTCGTATGTGGGCGACAACAAGGAGTTCGCCCGCCAGTTCCTCGCCGGCGAACTCGAGGTGGAGCTCACCCCGCAGGGCACGCTCGCGGAACGGCTGCGCGCCGGCGGGATGGGAATCCCGGCCTTCTACACCCCGGCGGGGGTGGGGACCGCCGTCGCCGACGGTGGCTTGCCGTGGCGCTACGACGCCTCCGGTGCGGTCGCGGTGGTGTCGCCGCCCAAGGAGACCCGCGAGTTCGACGGTGTCACCTACGTTCTCGAGCGGGCGATCCGCACGGACTTCGCGCTGGTGCACGCCTGGAAGGGTGACCGGCACGGCAACCTGGTCTACCGCGGGGCCGCCGCCAACTTCAACCCGGACTGCGCCCCGGCCGGCCGGATCACCATCGCCGAGGTGGAACACCTCGTCGAGCCGGGCGCGATCGACCCCGCCGCCGTGCACACTCCGGGCGTCTACGTGCATCGGGTCGTGCACGCGCCCGACCCCGTCAAGCCGATCGAGAAGCTGACGGTCCGGTGAGCGCGCCACGACGCTGCAGTGGGGGCGCCGCCCCCACAAGTGGGAGGGACCCCCACCCGCTCGCGGGGGAAAGTGGCGCCTGATGTCATGGAGCAGAGAGGGTTTGGCCGCGCGGGTGGCCGCCGAATTCGAGGACGGCCAATACGTCAACCTCGGCATCGGGATGCCCACCCTTGTCCCCAATCACATTCCGGCCGGCGTCACCGTCGTCGTGCACTCGGAAAACGGAATCCTGGGCGTGGGACCGTATCCCCGGCCCGAGGACGTCGACGCCGATCTGATCAACGCGGGCAAGGAAACGGTCACCACGATGCCGGGCGCGGCATTCTTCGGGTCGTCGGCCTCGTTCGGGATCATTCGCGGCGGACACCTCGACGTCGCCGTGCTTGGGGCGATGCAGGTCTCGGCCAAGGGCGACCTCGCCAACTGGATGATTCCGGGAAAGATGGTGAAGGGCATGGGCGGTGCGATGGACCTGGTCCACGGCGCCCGCAAGGTGATCGCGATGATGGAGCACACCGCTCGCGACGGCAGCCCGAAAATTGTTGCGCGGTGCGCTCTTCCGTTGACCGGCGTGGGCTGTGTCGACCGCATCATCACCGACCTGGCCGTCATCGATGTCCGCGACGACGGTTTGCATTTGGTCGAGACCGCCCCCGGCGTCTCGGCCGACGAGGTGCTCGACAAGACCGAGCCGCCACTTGTGCTGGCGACAACCGGGAGGCATTCGTGAGTTCGTCGATGATGACCGCGCCATCGTTCGCCGACGAGCACCGCCGGCTGGTCGCCGAGTTGAACGCGAAGCTGGCGGCCGCGGCACTGGGCGGCAACGAACGCGCGCGCGAACGCCACGTCAGCCGCGGCAAGCTGCTGCCGCGCGAGCGGGTCGATCGCCTGCTCGACCCGGGCAGCCCGTTCTTGGAGCTGGCCCCGCTGGCCGCCAACGGCATGTACGACGACGAGTCCCCGGGGGCCGGGATCATCACCGGCATCGGCCGGGTGTCCGGGCGCGAGTGCGTGATCGTCGCCAACGACGCCACGGTCAAGGGCGGCACCTACTACCCGATGACGGTCAAAAAGCATCTGCGCGCCCAGGAGATCGCGCTGCAGAATCGCCTGCCCTGCATCTACCTGGTCGACTCCGGCGGCGCCTTCCTGCCACGCCAGGACGAGGTGTTCCCCGACCGCGAACACTTCGGCCGGATCTTCTACAACCAGGCGACCATGAGCGCCAAGGAAATCCCGCAGGTGGCCGCCGTGCTCGGGTCGTGCACGGCGGGCGGCGCCTACGTGCCGGCCATGAGCGACGAGGCCGTCATCGTCCGCGAGCAGGGCACGATCTTTCTCGGCGGCCCGCCCCTGGTGAAGGCGGCCACCGGCGAGATCGTCTCCGCCGAGGACCTCGGCGGCGGCGACCTGCACTCGCGGGTCTCGGGTGTCACCGACCACCTCGCCGACGACGACGAGCACGCCCTGCGCATCGTGCGCGCCATCGCGGCCACCTTCGGCCCGCGCGAGCCCCGCCAGTGGGACGTCCAGCCCGCCGTGGAGCCCAGCCGTGCGCAGACCGAGCTCTACGATGTGGTGCCGCCGGACCCGCGGGTGCCCTACGACGTCCACGAGGTCGTCGTGCGGTTGGTCGACGGTGGCGAGTTCAGCGAATTCAAGGCCAATTACGGCAAGACGCTGATGACCGCCTTCGGCCGCATCCACGGCCATCCGGTCGGGATCGTCGCCAACAACGGCGTGCTCTTCAGCGAATCCGCCTTGAAGGGCGCGCATTTCATCGAGCTGTGCGACAAGCGCAAGATCCCGCTGCTGTTCCTGCAGAACATCGCCGGGTTCATGGTGGGCCGCGACTACGAGGCGGGCGGTATCGCCAAGCACGGCGCCAAGATGGTCACCGCCGTGGCCTGCGCCAGGGTGCCCAAGCTGACCGTCGTGATCGGCGGATCTTATGGCGCGGGCAATTATTCGATGTGCGGCCGGGCGTACTCGCCGCGCTTCCTGTGGATGTGGCCCAATGCGCGCATCTCGGTCATGGGCGGCGAGCAGGCTGCGTCGGTGCTCGCGACGGTGCGCGGCGAGCAGCTCACCGCGTCGGGCAAGCCATGGTCGCCCGACGAGGAGGAGGCGTTCAAGGCTCCCATCCGCGAGCAGTACGAGGACCAGGGCAACCCGTACTATTCGACCGCCCGCCTGTGGGACGACGGCATCATCGATCCGGCCGACACCAGAACGGCTGTCGGGCTGGCCCTTTCGGTATGTGCCCACGCCCCATTGGAACCCGTCTCCTACGGCGTCTTCCGGATGTGATGACCATGTTCGAGACAGTATTGGTGGCCAACCGCGGCGAGATCGCGGTGCGGGTGATGCGGACGCTGCGCCGGCTGGGTATCCGGTCGGTCGCGGTCTACAGCGACCCCGACGCCCACGCCCGCCATGTCCTGGAGGCCGACACGGCCGTCCGCCTCGGGCCCGCTGCGGCGCGCGAGAGCTACCTCGACATCGGCAAGGTGCTCAATGCCGCGACTCGCACCGGAGCTCAGGCGATCCATCCGGGCTACGGATTCCTCTCCGAGAACGCGGAATTCGCCGCCGCCTGCGAGGGTGCCGGGGTGGTGTTCCTGGGCCCACCGGCACGCGCGATTCAGGTGATGGGCGACAAGATCACCGCCAAGAACGCGGTCGCCGCCTTCGACGTGCCGGTCGTGCCCGGTGTGGCCAGGCCGGGACTGAGCGACGACGAGCTGGTCGCGGCCGCCGAAGACGTCGGGTATCCGGTGTTGATCAAGCCGTCGGCGGGCGGCGGCGGTAAAGGCATGCGCCTGGTGGATGACCCGGCCCGGCTGCGCGACGCCCTGCTGGGTGCCCGGCGGGAGGCCGCCTCGTCGTTCGGCGACGACACCCTGTTTCTGGAGCGATTCGTGTTGCGCCCCAGGCACATCGAAGTGCAGGTCCTCGCCGACACCCATGGCGGCGTGGTGCACCTCGGTGAGCGCGAGTGCAGCCTGCAGCGGCGCCACCAGAAGGTGATCGAGGAGGCGCCCTCGCCATTACTCGACCCGCAGACGCGCGCCCGCATCGGCGCGGCGGCCTGCAACACCGCCCGCAGCGTCGATTACGTCGGCGCGGGCACCGTGGAGTTCATCGTCTCCGCCGACCGGCCCGACGAGTTCTTCTTCATGGAGATGAACACCCGGCTGCAGGTGGAACATCCGGTCACCGAAGCGATTACCGGCCTGGACCTGGTGGAGTGGCAGCTGCGGGTGGCCGCCGGAGAGAAGCTGGGGTTCGCGCAGGACGACATCGAATTGCACGGCCACGCGATCGAGGCCCGGGTGTACGCCGAGGATCCCGCCCGCGGATTCCTACCCACCGGCGGCCGGGTGCTGCGGGTGGCCGAACCCTGCGGCGCCGGCGTGCGGGTCGACTCGTCGCTGCTGGCGGGCACGGTGGTCGGCAGCGATTACGACCCGATGCTGAGCAAGGTGATCGCCTACGGGGCGGACCGCGACGAGGCGCTGGCGAAACTCGAGGGGGCGCTGGCGCAGACCGCAATCCTGGGTGTGCAGACCAACATCGAATTCCTCCGGTTCCTGCTGGCCGACGAGCGCGTGCGCGCCGGCGACCTGGACACGGCGCTGCTGGACGAGCGGGTGGCGGAATTCGCGCCGCTGCCGGCGCCCGACGACGTCCTCGCCGCCGGCGGCCTCTACCGGCAGTGGGCCCTGGACCGTCGCGCCGCGGGCGACCCGTGGGCCGTGCCGACCGGATGGCGCGTCGGGGGCGCGCCGGCGCCCGTGCGCACCGAGATGCAAACCCCGCTGCGCAGCGACACCGTGTCGGTATGGGGGCCACCGGCCGCCGCGTGGGTGCAGGTCGGCGCGGGTGAGATCCTTTCGGCGAGTGCGCAAGTCGAAGGCGACCGCATGGATGTCACACTGGACGGGGTGCGCCGCGAATACCGATGGGCGGAGGCCGACCGTCACCTGTGGATCGCCGACGAGCGGGGAGCCTGGCACCTGCGCGAGGCCGAGGAGCACAAGATCCACCGCGCGGCCGGTGCGCAGCAGGCCGAGATCCTCAGCCCCATGCCGGGCAGCGTGATCGCGGTCCAGGCCGACTCCGGCGCCGAGGTGTCCGAGGGCGACGTGGTGGTGGTCGTGGAAGCGATGAAGATGGAGCACTCGCTATCCGCGCCGGTTTCGGGACGAGTGGAGCTCTTGGTGTCCGTCGGCGATCAGGTCACGGTCGACCAGGTGCTGGCCCGGCTGGTGCCCGAAGTGCCCGATACAGCAGCCGATTCGAGTAAGGACGCGACATGACGACATCCATCACCGCGGGAACGCTACCCAAGGAATACGAGGATCTGCGCGACACGGTGGCGGAGTTCGCGCGCACCGTGGTCGCGCCGGTATCGGCCAAACACGATGAAGAGCACACCTTCCCGTACGAGATCGTCGCCAAGATGGGCGAGATGGGATTGTTCGGCCTGCCGTTCCCGGAGGAATACGGCGGCATGGGCGGTGACTACTTCGCGCTGTCGCTGGCGCTCGAGGAACTCGGCAAGGTCGACCAGTCGGTGGCCATCACGCTGGAGGCCGGCGTCAGCCTCGGCGCGATGCCCATCTACCGGTTCGGCTCCGAGGAACAGCAAGCCAAGTGGCTGCCGGACCTGACGGGCGGGCGGGCGCTGGCGGCCTTCGGGCTCACCGAGCCGGGCGCCGGCTCCGACGCGGGCGCCACCCGAACCACCGCCCGGCTCGACAACGGCGAGTGGGTGATCAACGGCAGCAAGCAATTCATCACCAACTCCGGCACCGACATCACGAAATTGGTCACCGTCACCGCGGTCACCGGGACCGTCGGTGACGGCAAGAAAGAGATCTCGACGGTAATCGTGCCCAGCGGCACACCGGGTTTCACCGTCGAACCGGTCTACAGCAAGGTCGGCTGGAACGCCTCGGACACCCACCCGTTGAGCTTCGCCGACGCCCGCGTACCCGAGGAGAACCTGCTGGGCCCCCGCGGCACTGGCTACGCGAACTTCTTGGCCATCCTGGACGAGGGCCGCATCGCGATCGCCGCGTTGGCGACCGGCGCCGCGCAGGGCTGCGTCGATGAGAGCGTCAAGTACGCCAAGGAACGCCAGTCGTTCGGTCAGCCGATAGGCTCCTACCAGGCCATCAGCTTCAAGATCGCGCGGATGGAAGCACGCGCGCATGTCGCGCGCACGGCGTATTACGACGCGGCCGCAAAGATGCTGGCCGGCAAGCCATTCAAGAAGGAGGCGGCCATCGCGAAGATGATCGCGTCGGAAGCGGCCATGGACAACGCGCGCGACGCAACCCAAATCCACGGCGGGTACGGCTTCATGAACGAGTATCCGGTGGCGCGTCACTACCGCGACAGCAAGATCCTCGAGATCGGTGAGGGCACCACCGAGGTCCAGTTGATGCTCATCGCGCGGTCCCTGGGGCTGTCGTGACAGGGGCAGCGACCGAAGGCAAGTCGATCATCCAGCGGGGCTTGTGGTTCGAGGAGTTCGAGATCGGCACAACCTACCTGCACCGGCCGGGCCGCACCGTCACCGAGGCCGACAACGTCCTATTCACCACGCTGACGATGAACACCCAATCACTGCACCTCGATGCGGCGTGGGCCGCCGAGCAGCCGGGCTTTCGGGGCGAGCGGTTGGTGAACTCGATGTTCACGCTGTCCACGCTGGTCGGGCTGTCGGTCTCGCAGCTGACGCTGGGCACCATCGTCGCCAACCTGGGTTTCTCCGAGGTGTCGTTCCCCAAGCCGGTCTTCCACGGCGACACCCTGTACGCGGAGACGGTGTGCACCGGCAAGCGCGAGTCGAAGAGCCGGCCCGGCGAAGGGATCGTCACCCTCGAGCACACCGGACGCAACCAGCACGGCGACGTCATCGCGCGCGCGGTGCGGACCACCCTGGTCCAGAAGCGCCCGAGCGACCGCGAGGGCCAGTGAACCTGCAAACCGCCGGCCCGGGCTGGCTGTTCTGCCCGGCCGACCGTCCCGAGCGTTTCGCGAAAGCGGCCGCCTCGGCGGACGTGGTGATCCTCGACCTCGAGGACGGCGTGGCCGAAGCGGACAAGCCCGCCGCCCGAAAGGCGCTGCGGGAGACCCCGCTGGATCCCGAGCGCACCGTGGTGCGCGTCAACGCGGCGGGCACCGAGGAACACGGCCGCGACTTGGACGCCCTGGCCGAGACCCCCTACACGACGGTGATGCTCTCGAAGACCGAATCGGCCGCGCAGGTGTCCGCGCTGGCACCGCACGCCGTCATCGCGCTGATCGAGACGCCCCGCGGGGCGGTCTTCACCACCGAGATCGCCGCCGCCGATGCGACCGTCGCGATGATGTGGGGCGCCGAGGACCTGGTCGCCACGCTGGGCGGCAGCTCCAGCCGACTGGCCGACGGCACCTACCGCGACGTCGCCCGCCACGTGCGGTCAACGGTCCTGCTGGCGGCGTCCACCTTCGGCCGGATCGCCCTCGACGCGGTGCATTTGGACATCCGTGACATCGACGGCTTGCGGGCGGAGGCCTACGACGCCGTCGCGGTGGGTTTCCACGCGACAGTCTGCATCCACCCGAGCCAGATTCCGGTCGTGCGCGACGCCTATCGCCCCAGCGAGGACAAACTCGACTGGGCGCAAAGGGTATTGGCCGCGGCGCGGACCGAACGCGGCGTTTTCGCGTTCGAAGGCCAGATGGTGGACTCGCCGGTGCTCAAGCACGCGCAGATGGTGGTGCGCAGGGCGGGGCAGTCCGCCGCCGGGTGAAGCTCGAAACCTCGGCCGGAACGGGGTCGCCGGTGGGTGCGACACGTTCGCGATCACCACGGTCTCTTCTCATTTGAGCGCATAATGGTGAGTACGCCAGTGTCGCGGCGAGCGGAGCCTTTCGTGTAGCTGGCGATCGACTTCGGCTCGCGGTGGGTCCCGGCTGAGCTTTTGCTGTGACCCCTGCGGCACCGAAGTAGGGAGACGGTATGGCGAAGGTGGCTCAACTGCCGATGACCGTCGACCTCGAGCCCGTGCAACTCGTTGCCGCGGATGGCACGCCGACGCCCGAATTCCGCTATGGCCGCGACCTTCCCGCGGAGACACTGTGCTGGCTCTACGAAATGATGGTGGTCACCCGCGAGCTGGACACCGAGTTCGTCAACCTGAAGCGCCAGGGAGAGTTGGCGTTGTACGCGTCCTGCCGCGGTCAGGAAGCCGCTCAGGTGGGCGCGGCGGCCTGCCTGCGCAAGACGGACTGGCTGTTTCCCCAATACCGGGAGCTTGGTGCGTATCTGGTGCGCGGCATCCCGCCCGGGCATGTCGGCGCGGTGTGGCGCGGAACCTGGCACGGCGGACTGGAATTCACCAAGAAATGCTGCGCGCCGACCGCGATTCCGATCGGCACCCAGACCCTGCACGCCGTCGGCGCGGCGATGGCCGCGCAGCGTCTCGGCGAGGATTCGGTGACGGTGGCCTTCCTCGGCGACGGCGCCACCAGCGTGGGGGACGTACACGAGGCGCTGAACTTCGCGGCCGTGTTCACCACGCCGTGCGTGTTCTTCGTGCAGAACAATCAGTGGGCGATCTCGGTGCCGCTCCACAAACAGACCGCGGCACCGTCCATCGCGCACAAGGCGATCGGGTACGGCATGCCCGGGATTCGGGTGGACGGCAACGATGTGCTGGCCTGCTACGCGGTGATGGCCGAGGCCGCCGCCCGCGCCCGCGCCGGCGGTGGGCCCACCCTGATCGAGGCGGTCACCTACCGGCTTGGGCCGCACACCACCTCCGATGACCCCAGCCGCTACCGGACCCAGGAGGAGGTGGACCGCTGGGCGGCGCTGGACCCGATCCCGCGCTACCGCACCTACCTGCAGGGGCAGGGCCTGTGGTCGAACCGCTTGGAGGACCGGGTCGCTGCCCGCTCGAAGCGGATGCGCGCCGAATTGCGCGACGCGGTGTTCGACGCACCCGATTTCGACATCGACGAGGTGTTCACCACGGTGTACGCCGAGATGACGCCCGGGTTGCAGGCGCAGCGCCAAGCGCTGCGAGCCGAACTCGACCGAAGCGATGTGGAGGCGTGAGTGACTCAGCTCGCTGACCGTCCGGCCAGTCCCGACGAAACCCTTACCGCCGCAGCGCAGAACGTCGCGCTCGGCGCGCAGTCGCTGACCATGGTGCAGGCGCTCAACCGCGGCTTGCATGACGCCATGGCACTCGACGATCGGGTGCTGGTGTTCGGCGAGGACGTCTCGGTCGAGGGCGGGGTGTTCCGGGTAACCGAAGGGCTGGCCGAGACGTTCGGCGAGCAACGCTGCTTCGACACGCCGCTGGCGGAATCCGCCATCATCGGTATCGCGGTGGGACTGGCGTTACGTGGCTTCGTGCCGGTACCGGAGATTCAGTTCGACGGGTTTTCCTACCCGGCTTTCGATCAGGTGGTCAGTCATCTGGCGAAGTACCGCACCCGCACCCGCGGCGAGATCAACATGCCGGTGACGGTGCGGATTCCGTCCTTCGGCGGAATCGGTGCGGCCGAACATCATTCGGACTCCACCGAGTCTTATTGGGCCCATACCGCGGGCCTGAAGGTGGTGGTTCCATCCAGCCCGGCCGACGCATACTGGCTGCTTCGCCACGCGATCGCCTGCCCGGACCCGGTGATGTACCTCGAGCCCAAGCGGCGCTATCAGGTCCGCGGCACGGTCGACACCGAGCGGCCCGAACCGCCGATCGGGCGGGCGATGGTGCGCCGGCCCGGCTCCGACGTCACCGTGGTGACCTACGGCAGCCTGGTCGGCACCGCCGTTGGTGCCGCCGAAGAGGCGCAGCGGCAACGTGGTTGGAGCCTTGAGGTCATCGACCTGCGGTCACTGGTCCCGTTGGACTTCGACACCGTGGCGGAGTCGATTCATCGAACCGGACGTTGCGTGGTGATGCACGAGGGGCCCCGCAGCCTGGGATATGGCGCCGGTTTGGCCGCCCGGATTCAAGAGGAGATGTTCTACGAGCTGGAGGCGCCGGTGTTGCGCGCCTGCGGCTTTGACACCCCCTACCCGCCGGCCCGGCTGGAGCGACTGTGGCTACCGGGCCCCGACCGGCTGCTGGACTGCGTCGAGCGAGCGTTGGGGCAGCCATGAGCGCCGACGAGCGGGTCAAGTCATTCCGGGTGCCCGATCTCGGCGAGGGATTACAGGAAGTGACGGTGACGCACTGGAACGTCGCCGCGGGCGACGACGTCGAGCTCAACCAGGTGTTGTGCTCGGTGGAAACGGCCAAGGCGGAGGTGGAGCTTCCCAGCCCGTACGCGGGGCGGATCGTCGAAACGCACGGCCGCGAAGGCGATGTGCTCGCCGTGGGGGCCGTGCTGGTGCGCATCGACACGGCGCCGGTCAACGGCGACGAGCCCGCGAACGCCGGGGTGGTGCCCACGCTCGTCGGCTATGGCGCGGACGCCGGCGTCGATGCCAGCCGACGGACGAGCCGCCCGCTCGCCGCCCCTCCGGTGCGCAAATTGGCCAAGGAGTTGATGGTCGACCTGCGTTCGCTGCAGCGCGACCCCGACAGCATCATCACCCGCGCGGACGTGCTGGCGGCGGCCGACCGGGACGGTGCCGACGTTCGACCGGTCCGCGGCGTGCAGGCCCGAATGGCCGAGAAAATGACGATGTCGCACAGGGAGATCCCGGCTGCCAAGGTCAGCGTCGCCGTCGACTGCACCGAATTGTTGCGGCTATCCGACCGAGCGTCGACGGATCAGAAGATCACGCCGTTCGTCCTGACAATGCGCCTGCTGGTAATTGCGCTGCGCCACAACGAGATTCTCAACTCGACATGGGTTGACTCGCCCGACGGCCCGCGGGTCCGGGTCGAGCATCGGGTGCACCTGGGATTCGGAGTGGCCACCGCACGCGGGCTGCTGGTCCCGGTGATTACCGACGCGCACAACAAGACGACGCGCGAACTGGCAAGTCGGGCAGCCGAATTGATCGCGGGCGCGCGGGAGGGCACACTCGCGCCGGGGGAGTTGCGCGGCTCCACATTCACCGTGTCGAACTTCGGGGCGCTTGGCGCCGACGACGGCGTGCCGGTGATCAACCATCCCGAAGCGGCCATCCTGGGGATGGGAGCGATCAAAGCGCGCCCGGTGGCCGTCGGCGATCAGGTCGTGGTGCGCCCGACGATGACGCTGACGTGCGTGTTCGACCACCGCGTCGCCGACGGCGCCCAGGCGGCCCAATTCGTCACCGAGCTGAGGGATTTGATCGAGTCACCCGTGACCACGTTGCTGGACCTGTAACGGGTCCGGCCCAGGGACGCGGGGGTGTAAGGGGCACCACGACCGGCGCTACCGGCGTTGTGCCGCGGCCAGCCGCTTGGCGAATTCCGGCGACTGGATCGAGTAGGCCTGCGGCCCGAGCTCGGTGCGCATGGCGACGACGTGTTGCTCGACATCCAGCGAGCCCGGGCTGACGGTGGCGCGCATGGTGGCCTTCGTCGCCAGCACGACCTCGCGGGGGGCGGCGGCGGGTCCCGCGGCCAACTCCAGCGCCGCGGCGACCGGATCGTCGGCGACCGAGAGCGCCAAGCCGTGGTGCACGGCGGATTCGGCGTCGAAACGCATGCCGAACAGCAGCGCCGCGCGGGCGACCTGGGGGCCCACCGTCCGCTGCAGCATCCATGTCGCACCACCACCGGGATGCAGCCCCAGTTTCTGGAATCGGGCGTCGAACAACGCCGCCGGCCCGGCGATCCGCACGTCGGCCGCCAATGCGAGATTCAGGCCCGCGCCGACGGCGGCGCCGTTGACCGCGGCGATGGTGGGCAGCCGGCAACCGCCGACGGCCATGAAGCCGTCGTAGAGCTGCTGCAGACCCGTCTCGGCTTTGTCGCCGCCCGCGGCGCCGAGCGCGCTGAGGTCCGCGCCGGCGCAAAAAGCTTTGCCGGCACCGGTGACCACGACGGCGTGCACGCCGGGATCGGCCTCGGCCCGCTCGACGGCGGCGCGTAGAAGCGCCGACATCTCGGCGGTCACGGCGTTGCGCCGGTCGGGGTCGTTGACGGTGATGAGCGCGACGCGGTGGTCGACGGTGAACAAGACGAGGTCGGATTGGGCCATCGGGCACCTCCGCGGCTTGGGGTTTGGCGGGTCCGGGCGACGCGCGATCACTGTGCCGTCGGCTGCGATTCCGGGGCAGGGTAAGGGTACTGCGCGCGTGCTCACGCCTTTCGCCCAGTCGCCAACAGCAGCTGCCGCCGACGACTAAAGCATTTCCCAAACAATGGTTGTGCGCACGCGAATGCGTGAAAGGTTAGGCGCTTGAGCCGACACCCCGAGAGCGCTAGGCATTCGTCCGTAGTAAGCGTGCGACCACACGAGCGCTAATCACAGGCAGATAATGCAGCAAGTCAACGGACGCTGCGGTCAAACTCGAGGCCGACGGCATCATCATGCGTCAAGCCGCGATCTCCGGGATTTTGCTCGCACTCAAATTCGGGTCGTGCCAACTTCTTCGCGAGCTGATCGAGCGCCGCTTGGCGCCGTCGCACCGCACACGCTGGTTGGTCGCGCTGGGTCCCCTGAAGCGATGTGGTCGACAACGGGTCGTGTCGCATCCTTGTATTCGCGTAATGGATTGCGGCATCGAGCATTTCGATGTAACGCTCGGCGTCATCGAGGGCGCAGGTGCCTTCGATGCGCTGGACTTCATCCCAACAGGGATAGGAGGAGTACCAGGCATCAAGCCGTTGCTGCGATACCTGCCAACCGAAGTAGCCACGCCAGTCTCGGCTTAGCCACCCCCGTGTCTTGACCTCAACTTTGATCCTGTTCCCAAGGCCGGCTACGAACTTTGGTTCCCCAACTCGCACCACCGGTTGCCAGTCGTCCGACGTCATTATCGACCACCCCTCGAATAGAGACGCCCTAAGCCATAATCCCCCTGCTAGCGTCATCTGCTCGCACGACACGCCAATTGTGGTTCCCCAACGCTCTAATACGCAAGCTGTGTCGACGAACAACGGCGCAGCCGTTGTTGAGAACCATTCACACCGCGCGTCTTCGACGTTACGGATGGGGCGGCACCGGTGCTGAGTGCTGCGCGGGCGGGTCCAGAGCCGGTACGAGCTACGGCGAGGTTGGGACCCTCGACACTTTCGCACGGCCATGGGCGGGGCCACACTTGTGCGATGAAGGTTTCTGATTTCACCGCCGACGCGCCGATCGCGGTGCCCCCGCCGCCGCGGTGCCAGCTACGTCCCCAGGCATCGACATCAGCGCGGGTGGCGTGATCGCGCCCGGCGGCGGCCCCGGGCCAGACCCGCGCCGTTCGCTGAACGGACTCTCGGACGTCCGCGCGTTCTTTCACACCAATACCGTGCCGCTGTACTTCATCTCACCGACCCCGTTCAACCTGCTCGGGATCGACCGGTGGATACGGAACTTCTTCTACCTGACCTACTTTGACTCGTTCGAAGGCATACATTCGCGCGTGTTCGTGCCCCGGCGTCGTGACCGCATCGATTTCGAGTCCATGGGCGATGTGTGCAACCACCTCCTGCGTGATCCCGAGACGCTCGAGTTCATCGCGGGCCGAGGGCCCGGCGGCAAGGCCTGCTTCGTGATGATGGACGAGGAGACGCAGGCCCTTGCGCGCCAGGCGGGCCTCGAGGTCATGCATCCCCCCGTAGAGCTGCGCAATCGCCTGGGCTCCAAGACCGTCATGACGCGCCTGGCCGACGAGGCGGGCGTACCGAGTGTGCCGCACGCGATCGGGCGGGCGGGCTCCTACGACGAACTGCTGACGCTCGCGCAGAATGCCGGATTGGGAGATGACCTCGTCATCTCGGTCCCTTATGGCAACGCCGGCAGCGGGACGTTCTTTGTCCGCGGTCAGGGCGACTGGGACGAGCACGCCGACGCCCTGTCCGGGCAGCCGGAAGTCAAAGTCATGAGGCGGATCCGCAACGTCGAGGTGTGCATCGAGGGCGCCGTGACCCGCCACGGCACCGTGATCGGCCCCGCGATGACGAGTCTCGTCGGTTATTCGGAGCTGACGCCGCACAAGGGCGCGTGGTGTGGCAACGACATCTGGCGCGAGGTGCTGCCGCCCGCACAGACCCACGCCGCGCGAGAAATGGTCCGGAAGCTGGGCGACATCTTGAGCCGCGAGGGATACCGCGGCTACTTCGAGGTGGACCTGTTGCACGATCTGGATTCCGACGAGCTCTACCTCGGCGAGGTGAATCCGCGCCTGAGCGGCGCCAGCCCGATGACCAACCTCACTACCGAGGCCTACGCCGACATGCCGCTGTTTCTCTTTCACCTGCTCGAATACATGGACGTGGACTACGAGCTCGACATCGAGGAGATCAACGCGCGCTGGGAACGCGGCTATGGCGAGGACGAGGTCTGGGGCCAAGTGATATTGACGGAGACTTCGCCGGACGTCGAGCTCTTCACCGCGACGCCACGCACCGGTGTGTGGCGCATCGACGACGACGGGCGGGTCTCGTTTGCGCGCTCCGCGAACGACTGGGCCACGCTGCTCGACGGGTCCGAGGCCTTTTACATGCGCGTCGCGGCGCCGGGCGATTTACGTTCCGAGGGCGCGCAACTCGGCGTGCTCGTCACCCGCGGACACCTGCAGAGCGACGACTACCGGCTCACCGAGCGCTGCCAGCGCTGGGTCAAGGGCATGAAGGCGAAGTTCGCCTCAACACCTCTGGCGCCGGCCACGCCGATCGTCTCGCGGCTCGTCGCACGAGCGTGAGCGTCCCGGCGGGAATCGCGCTGGACAACTGGCTGTCGGTGCCGTATTCGCAGTGGTCGTTCCAGCACGTCGAAGACATGGTGCCGACCGCGGTGATCTCGCGGGGGACCGGGCCGGCGCCGGCATTGCCGGCGGCCGGTGCGCCGGTGGCCGAGATCCGGTTGACCAGCACCAACGGTGGGGCGACGACCGTCGGCGCGGTGATGGCGTCCACTGCCGCCGACGGGTGGGCCGTCGCCCACCGCGGTTCGGTGGTGGCCGAGGAGTACCTCAACGGCATGACGCCCGACACCCGGCACCTGCTGTTCTCGGTCAGCAAGTCGATGGTGGCGGCCGTCGTCGGCGCGCTGCACGGCTCCGGTGTGCTCGACCTGGACGCCCCGGTCACGAAATTCGTTCCCGCCCTGGCGAACTGCGGCTACGCCGGTGCGACGGTGCGCCACCTGCTGGACATGAGATCCGGTATCGCCTTCTCGGAAGATTACGACGACCCGGCCGCGGAGATACACCTGCTCGACCAGGCGATGGGGTGGGCGCCCAGGAGCAATTCGGAGGGCCCCGCAACCGTGCGCGACTTCCTGCTGACCCTGCGGCAGACGAGGGCTCACGGCGGCCCGTTCGAATATCGCTCGTGTGAAACCGACGTACTCGGCTGGATCTGCGAGGCCGCCGCCGGCCAGCGCATGCCCGCGTTGATGTCCGAATTGCTGTGGAGTCGCATTGGCGCGCAATGCGACGCCACCATCGGGGTCGACCCCGTCGGCACCGGATTCTTCGACGGCGGTATCAGCGCCTGCCTCACCGACACGATCCGATTCGGGTCGCTGTTCCTGCGCGACGGTGTGTCGCTGACCGGCCGACAAGTGGTGCCGGCGGCGTGGATCGCCGACACCCTCGACGGCGGCCCCGACTCTCGTCAGGCCTTCGCCGCCAGCCCCGACCACGACACCGACCTGCCCGGCGGGATGTACCGCAACCAGATGTGGTTCCCCTACCCGGGCAGCGACGTCGTGTTGTGCCTGGGCATGTGCGGTCAGATGATCTACGTCAACCGCGCCGCGGAGATGGTCGCCGCCAAGTTGTCCACCCAGCCGCACTCCCACGAGCCGCACATGCTGGACACGCTGCGCGCATTCGATGCGGTGGCACACGAACTGGCTGGAATCACCGGTTAGCCCGCGGCAGCCCGCCCGTTTTTGGTTGCGAGTCGTCTCCGACGCGTGGGTTAGAGATGGCTCACCACGAAAGTCGCGGCCTGACTGGGCATTCCGGAGTGCTCATAGGACAGGTGCGCGGGGGAGAACATCTCGTCATGCGTCGGCAGCGTCAGACCGCCCGGTGAGCAAATCGGATCGCCGGGCGCACACAAGTCAATCGCTTTCGCCCCGTACCAGGGGCTGATCTCGCTTATCGGCCCACCCAGATATCTGTCCGTCGGATTCCCGAAGACGGCGACGGCGGCAACGTGCTCAGCCTCGTCTGCCGATAGGGTGGCGGCGTTAAAGCCGGCAACCGATGCTCGGGCGATGGTGATCAGATCTATGACCATCGCGCCTTGGGAATATCCCCCGAGCACCAGCTTGGTGTTGGGACAGTTCGCGACCATGGATCGAACGTGAGCGTTCGCATCGCTGGCGCCGGCGGATGCAGACGGGGGCCAATCTTCGGTCGCCGGGTAGTTGACGGCATACACCCCGAGCGACCGGCCGCCAACCTGCGACCGGAGCGAATCGACGAAGGCCTGCCCGACCCCACCAACACCAGCCGGCTCGTTGGTGCCCCGGGCGAACGTCACCTCGACGTCAGGGCAGGGGGCAGCGGACGCGGGGGCCATGAGGATCGGTGCGCTCAGCAGCGTCGCGCACGCTATCACCACCGCAGCACCCAACAAGCGACGAAACTGGCGTGCTTCCACGTCCCAATGCTGACACATCGTGACCCGGGCGCACCGCCCAAATTGCGCCCGGAGCAAGAGATGACCGTGCGGGCACCGCGGCGGTGGCGGCGTCAGGTGTGGACGATCCAGCCCGCTTCGGTGTAGGGAGCGGGTTGCGCGGGATCGTTGATCGTGATGTACAGGTCGCCTCCCGTCGGCATAGCGAAGCCGACGAATCCATGTGCGGTCTGCCCGTCCTGAAGGCCGCCCGATTGCAGCGGGGGCATCTTGGCGAGCCTCTGGTAGTCGACCGCCAACGTTGCCGGTCGGGGCGCATCGTCGGGATGGGCCCATGGCTGATTGCCGCCGCCGTATCCGGCGAATATGTAGTTCTGGTCGAACTGGAAGAACCGGTGGGACGTTGCGGTGATAGTCAGTTCCACCACGTCGCATGCGGAGCCATACGTCGGAGTCGCAAAATGAGAGGCGCACCCCGGCGGTAACCACGTTGCACTGTTGACCGTGATGTCGGCGGTGGCGCCGCCGGCCGCCCGCGCATGCACGGGCACGCCCATCTGTCCGATCGGGAACGGTGGGTTGTCGGACGTGGGGTCAGCCGAACCGGTGGGACACGCGCATGCGGCAACGGCCACCGCGACCGCGGCTGCAGCAATGACAGATTTCGCGCGCACCCCGGTTGGTTACCCGCAGCGCTGCCGCACGAAAACGCGCGTCATCCAAGAGCCATCGGTGCAGCGGACAAGCCCTTCTCTCCTCGGGGGCGGCACGTGCTTAAGACGCCAATGGCCGGGTAATCCGATGCAATGAGGCGCGAGGATCTCTCGGTGGGCGGGCGAAAGGCCGCACCAGCCCGCGTACGCGACCTCGAGACCATAGATGCCGAGCTGCGGTTGGTGGCGGCTCTCCGTCGTGCGGCTCGGGAGCGGGGTGCGCCGCTGCCGTCCATCGAGGATGCGGATGCGCTGCTGGATGAACGCTGCGCGCTGACCGGGAGTCGCGCGCGCTAACTCTTTGGCCCTCCTGCTGACGTAGCTCGACGCTAAACTCTGCGGATGCGTATCAGGCACCTGCTAGCAGGATCCGCCCTCGCCGGTGCGCTGTGCACGGCCGCGCTCGGTAGTGGCGGCGGCGTGGCACAGGCGGACCCGCCAGCTCCGCCGCCACTACCGGGGGAACCCGGGTTGGCGGCACCGCCCTGGGAGGCTGGGTCGTTATTGCCTGCGCTGCTGGGGCCCGGGTCGCCACTGCCTGAGATGTTGGCGCCTGGCTCGCCAGCGCATGACATGTTGGGGCCTGGCTCGCCACTGCCTGAGATGTTGGGGCCATCACCACAGCCCCAGCCGTGGGGACCGCCCCTAGAGTCCCCTCTGCCTTCGTCACTAGCGGGCTAGCACCAGAGGCTTGCCGAGCGAGCTGCGACCCACCCGAAGTAATTCTCACAAATCGATGTGTGAGTAAGCGTGTAGGCGCCTGCGCGAAGGATCAACCGAACACCGTCGGACATCACCCGGAACTGAAATGTCAAGCATCAACCGACGTCATACAAAACTGTTGGTGCCCCCGGCACGACTCGAACGTGCGACCTAGGGATTAGAAGGCCCTTGCTCTATCCACCTGAGCTACGGAGGCAATGTGCTGGTCAGTCTATCCAACGGCGTGTCGTAAGCCGACTCGCCGCCGCCACGCGCGCGAAAAGCGTTCGCGCTCCGAAAGTATCGGCTATGGTTGGCAACCTCGACACACGTACATCATCGGCCGGTAATCGGCCGTTTACCGCAACGAGGCGTGTGCAAACCGTCGAGGGGTGGCGTTGCTATGGGCGTGACCATGCACCTGACTTCACGGTGCTCCTGGGCTGGCACCCAGGCAGTACGCCTGGCGGGCGATGCGATGGACGCTTATCGGGCTGGGACGCTGTTGCTGCGCGGCTCGCCGTTCGCCCTGGGCTGCCTCGCCGGCTGGATCTCCACCGAATTTCCCCCGCACGTCTTGACCGGGCACGCGTTGTCGCGCGTTTCGCACCCGTCCATCGGCCGCGTCGGCACAACCTGGGCGGCGCAGCGCGCGGATCAGGCCCTCACCACCGCGTTGGAGGAGTCCCTCGGTGCGGACTTCCGCGAGCGGGTGTGCCACCCGGCCGGCATCAAGCCCGTCTGTTCCCCGCGCGGTGGCATGTTGAATCGGACGGGGCCGCATCGCCGGTACGCGGCGCAGACGTCCAACATCTCCTACGGTCCGGGTGGACGCGACCACCTGCTCGACATCTGGCGGCGCCACGACCTCGCACCAGGGCAACGGGCGCCGGTCCTGATCCAGGTCCCCGGCGGGGCGTGGACCGTCGGGGACAAACGAGCGCAGGCCTACACGCTCATGAGCCGCATGGCCGACCTCGGCTGGATCTGCGTCGCGATCAACTACTGCAAGAGCCCGCGTTCCACGTTTCCCGCGCACCTCATCGACGTGAAGAGGGCGATCGCATGGGTCCGCCAGAACATCGCCGACTACGGCGGCGATCCCGACTTCATCGCGATCACCGGAGGGTCGGCGGGCGGACACCTGGCCTCCCTGGCCGCGCTCACCCCGAATGACCCGACGTTCCAGCCCGGATTCGAGGGCGCCGACACGACGGTGCAGGCCGTCGCGCCCTATTACGGCGTGTACGACTTCACCGACTTCGACAACATGCACGACCTGATGCTGCCGTTCCTGGAGCAGTTCGTGATGAAGGCCCGCTACGCCGATGAGCCCGAGCGGTTCCGGGCGGCGTCGCCGGTCTCCTACGTGCACAGCGAAGCGCCGCCCTTCTTCGTGCTGCACGGCGAGAAGGACGAATTGGTTCCCAGCGGCCAGGCCCGGGTCTTCTGCGCCGCGCTGCGTGCGGCCGGCGCTGCCACGGTGGCCCACGCCGAGCTCGGCAATGCGCACCACGCCTTCGACATCCTCTCGACCGTTCGCTCGCGGCTGGCCGCCGACGCCGTCGCGGATTTCCTGGGTGTGATGTACGGCCGGCGCGTCAGCTCGCTGCTGGACTTCGTCCCGCTGGCGGCCACGTCGGCCGGCTGAGCCCGCGCCCCCGGTAACCGCCGCTCGGGCCTGACCGCTCCTTTCACCAGCGCGGCAACCCGACTAGCGTTGGGTGGGCGATGGGGTTGGCGGCGGGTCCGAGGCAGGAGGCTTGATCTTCGGTGACAGGGTTGGCGCGTCGGGCGGAGGACCATGACTGAGTCCGTCGAGGCCGTGAAATTGTCCGACCAGCTTGGACCGGTCGACTATCTGATGCATCGGGGCGAGGCGAATCCCCGGACGCGGTCGGGGATCATGGCGCTGGAACTTCTCGACACCACACCCGACTGGGATAAGTTCCTGACCCGATTCGAAAACGCCTCCCGACGGGTGTCGCGGCTGCGGCAGAAGGTGGTGGTGCCGACCCTGCCGACGGCGTCACCGCGCTGGGTCGTCGACCCCGATTTCAACCTCGAATTCCATGTGCGCCGGATGCGGGTGGCCGAACCCGGCACACTGCGCGACGTTTTCAACCTCGCCGAGGTGATCCTGCAGTCGCCGATGGACATCTCCCGGCCGCTGTGGACGGCCACCCTGGTCGAGGGTCTGGCCGACGGAAAAGCCGCGACGCTGCTGCACGTCAGCCATGCGGTCACCGACGGCGTCGGCGGGGTGCAGATGTTCGCCGAAATCTATGACCTCGAGCGCAACCCGCCGGCCAAGCCGACGCCCCCGCTGCCGATTCCGCAGGACCTCACGCCCAATGACCTGATGCGCCAAGGCATTAACCACCTGCCCACCGCCGTGGTCGGCGGCGTCCTGAACGCGGTGTCCGGGGCGGTATCGGCGGCCGGACGGGCGGTCCTGGAACCTGGGAGCACCGTGTCCGGGATCGTCGGTTACGCCCTCTCCGGGATGCGGGTGCTCAACCGGGCGGCCGAGCCGTCGCCGCTGCTGCGGCGGCGCAGCCTGGCCACCCGCACCGAGGCGATCGACATCCCCCTGTCCGATCTGCACCGGGCCGCCAAGGCCGGCGGGGGATCGATCAACGACGCCTATCTCGCCGGCCTGTGCGGTGCCTTGCGGCGCTACCACGAGGCGCTCGGCATGCCGATCAGCACGCTGCCGATGGCGGTGCCGGTGAACCTGCGGGCCGAAGCCGATACGGCCGGCGGCAACCGATTCACCGGCGTCAACCTGGCCGCGCCCGTCGGTACCGTCGATCCGGTTTCGCGGATGAAGAAGATCCGCGCGCAGATGACGCAGCGCCGCGACGAGCCCGCGATGAACATCATCGGTTCCGTCGCGCCAGTGCTCAGCGTCCTGCCGACCGCGGTGCTAGAGGGGATCACCGGCTCGGTGATCGGCTCCGACGTGCAGGCCAGCAATGTCCCGGTGTACCCCGGGGACACCTACATCGCCGGTGCAAAGGTGTTGCGGCAGTACGGTATCGGTCCACTGCCCGGCGTGGCCATGATGGTGGTGCTGATCTCGCGGGGCGGGTGGTGCACCATCACCGTCCGCTACGACAGGGCGGCGGTGCGCAACGAGCCGTTGTTCGCCCAATGCCTGCTGGAGGGCTTCGACGAAATCCTGGCGCTTGCCGGTGAGGGGGCAGCGCGCGCGGTGCCGGCCTCCTTCACCGAACCGGCGACTTCGGCACGGACGGTGTCGGGCTCATGAGCGCCGCCAAAGACCGGGGCGACGAGCACGGGACACCCGGGGCGGACATGCGGTTGCCGGGCTCGGTCGCCGAAATCATGGCCAGCCCACCGGGTCCCAAGATCGGGGCGTTCTTCGATCTCGACGGGACGCTGGTGGCCGGCTTCACCGCGGTGATCCTCACCCAGGAGCGGCTGCTGCGCCGTGACATGGGCGTGGGTGAGCTGCTCGGCATGGTCCAGGCCGGCCTGAGCCACACGCTGGGGCGCATCGAGTTCGAGGACCTCATCGGCAAGGCCGCCGCCGCGTTGGCCGGCCGCCTGCTGGACGACCTGGAGGAGATCGGCGAGCGGCTGTTCGTGCAGCGAATCGAGTCGCGGATCTACCCGGAGATGCGCGAGCTGGTGCGGGCGCACGTGGCGCGCGGGCACACCGTGGTGCTCAGCTCCTCGGCGCTCACCATCCAGGTCAACCCGGTGGCGCGGTTTCTGGGCATCTCGAACATGCTCACCAACAAGTTCGAGACCACCGAAGACGGAATACTCACCGGCGGGGTGCAGAAGCCGATCCTGTGGGGACCGGGTAAAGCCGCTGCGGTGCAACGGTTTGCGGCCGAGAACGGCATCGATCTGAAGGACAGCTACTTCTACGCCGACGGGGACGAGGACGTCGCGCTGATGTACCTGGTCGGCAACCCGCGCCCGACGAATCCCGAGGGCAAGATGGCCGCCGTGGCCAAGCGCCGCGGTTGGCCGATCCTGCGATTCAGCAGCCGGGGTCCGGTGGGTCTGCGGCGCCAGCTGCGCACCCTCGCCGGCTTCGGCTCGATGTTCCCGGTCGCCGCCGGGGCCGTGGGCATCGGCCTGCTGACCCGCAATCGGCGGCGCGGGGTCAACTTCTTCACCTCGACCTTCTCCCAGCTGTCGCTGGCGATCACCGGCGTGCAGCTCAACGTCATCGGCCAGGAGAACCTGACCGCGCAGCGGCCGGCGGTGTTTATCTTCAATCACCGCAACCAGGTTGACCCGGTCATCGCCGGCGCGCTGGTGCGCGACAACTGGATCGGCGTGGGCAAGAAGGAGCTGGAGAAGGACCCGATCATGGGCACGCTCGGCAAGCTGCTCGACGGCGTGTTCATCGACCGGGACAATCCCGTCGCCGCGGTGGAGACGATGCACGCGGTCGAAGACCGGGCCAGGAGGGGCCTTTCGATCGTGATCGCCCCGGAAGGCACCCGGGTCGACACGACCGAGGTCGGGCCGTTCAAGAAGGGGCCGTTCCGTCTGGCCATGGCGGCCGGAATCCCGATCGTCCCGATCGTGATCCGCAACGCGGAAATCGTCGCCGCCCGAAACTCCACCGTCATCAATCCCGGCACGGTCGATGTCGCGGTCTTTCCGCCGATTTCGTTGCAGGACTGGACCGTCGAGAACCTGCCCGAGCGCATCGCCGAGGTCCGGCAGCTGTATCTGGACACGCTGGCCAACTGGCCCGCCGACCAGCTGCCCCAGACCGACCTGTACGCGGAGGCGCCGGCCAAGGCCAAGGCCAAGGTCCCGGCGAAAAGGACTGCGGCTAAAGCCGTTTCGAAGGCCCCGGCAAAGAAGGCCCCGGCAAAGAAGGCCCCGGCGAAGAAGGCCGCCTCGAAACTCAAGCCTGCCAAGGCGAATCCCCCCGAGTCCCAGGCCGCTCTCAAAGACGGTGAGGCGCAACGGCCCGCCGACTCGGCCGTCGGCGCCGAACCGCCGCAATCCCCGCCCGAAGGGCGGCCGTGACCGAACCGGCCGCGGATACCACCGCGGTCCTCACCGGCCAAGACTCGCTGGTGTTGGCGTCCATGGCCTCGCCGGTCGAGCGGGAGTTGGTGACCGCGTGGATGGCTCAGCAGCGCGCCGACAAGCCCGAGGCGAAATTCGATGTCCTGGAACTGCCACCGCCCAACGCGCCGCCCGGCGCGCTGACCGCGCTGATCGAGCAGCTCGAGTCCGGCGACGACGCCACCGACGACCGTTCCATCGTGCCGGTGCGGGTGTTCTGGCTGCCGCCCCCGGATCGCGGCAGGATCGCCAAGCTGGCCGGCCTGCTCCCGGGGCGGGATCCCTACCACCCCAACGAACGTCAGCAATTGCACATCATGCGCCACGCCCCCCAGCGGGCGCGGGTGGTGGCCGGCGAACCGGCGAAGGTTTCCGAACTGCGCCAGCAGTGGCGCGACATCACCGTCGGTGAGAACGAAAGCGATTTCGCGCGATTCGTCATCCGCCGTGCGCTACTGGCGCTGGAACGCGTCGAGTACCGAATCCTGGGGCCGCAGTACAAGTCCCCGCGACTGGTGAAACCGGAAATCTTGGAGTCCAGCCGGTTTCGCGCCGGGCTGAAGAAGATCCCCGGCGCGACCGTCGATGAGGCGGGCGAGATGCTCGACGAACTCTCCACCGGCTGGAGCAGGGTGTCCGTCGACCTCGTTTCGGTCCTCAGCAGGATGATCAGCCGGGGATTCGATCCGGAGATCGACTACGACGGTTATCAGGTCGCGGCGATGCGGGCCGCCCTGGAAACCCACCCGGCGGTGCTGTTGTTCTCGCACCGGTCCTACATCGACGGCGCGGTGGTGCCGGTGGCGATGCAGGAAAACCGGCTACCGCCCGTGCACGTGTTCGCCGGTATCAACCTGTCGTTCGGCGCGATGGGTCCGCTGTTGCGCCGGTCCGGCGTCATCTTCATCCGCCGCAACATCGGCGAAAACCCGCTCTACAAGTACGTCCTGCGCGAATACGTCGGCTACATCGTGGAAAAGCGGTTCAACCTGAGTTGGTCCATCGAGGGCACCCGCTCGCGCACCGGCAAGATGCTGCCCCCCAAACTCGGCCTGCTAGCCTACGTCGCCGACGCCTACCTGGACGGCCGCAGCGAGGACATCCTGCTGCAGCCTGTGTCGATCAGCTTCGATCAGTTGCACGAGACCGCCGAGTACGCGGCCTACGCCCGCGGCGGCGAGAAGACGCCCGAAGGCGTCGGCTGGCTGTACAACTTCATCAGGGCGCAGGGCGAACGCAACTACGGCAAGATCTACGTCCGCTTCCCCGAAGCCGTTTCGAT
>CAVTBA010000001.1:0-32060 GCA_963732835.1 uncultured Actinomycetota bacterium | reverse complement strand
ATCATGGTCGGGCCCGGCTTCAACTTGTCCAGACACTGCTCGACGATCTTGATCGACTCCCACATTTCGTTGACACGAATCATGTAGCGCCCGTAAGCATCACACGTGTCAGCGGTGATCACGTCGAATTCGTAGTTTTCGTAACCGCAGTAGGGTTCGCTCTTGCGCAGGTCGTGGGGCAACCCGGTGGCACGCAGGATCGGCCCGGTGATGCCCAGGGCCATGCAACCGGTCAGATCCAGGTAGCCGACGTCGCAGGTGCGGGCCTTCCAGATGGCGTTTTCGTTGAGCAGATCGCCCATCTCGCGCAGCACCTGGCGCAGCGGCTTGAGGGCTTCGGCGATGTCGGTCTCCGCATTGGGCGGCAGGTCCTGCGCCACGCCGCCCGGCCGGATGTAGGCGCTGTTCATCCGCAACCCGGAGATCTTTTCGAACAGGTTCAGGACGATTTCGCGGCCGCGGAATCCGACGAACATCGGGGTCATGGCGCCCAGTTCCATGCCGCCGGTGGCCAGCGCGACCAGATGCGAGGAGATCCGGTTGAGCTCCATCATCATCACCCGGATGACGTTGACCCGCTCCGGTATCTGATCGGCGATGTCGAGCAGTTTCTCCACGCCCAGGCAGTAGGCGGTCTCGTTGAAAAACGGTGCCAGGTAATCCATTCGGGTCACGAAGGTGACGCCCTGGGTCCAGTAGCGGTATTCGAGGTTCTTCTCGATCCCGGTGTGCAGGTAGCCGATTCCGCAGCGGACGTCGGTGACCGTCTCGCCCTCGATCTCGAGGATCAGCCGCAGCACCCCGTGGGTGGAGGGGTGCTGGGGGCCCATGTTGACGACGATCCGTTCGCCGGGGTCCGCGTTGCGGGCGGCCTCGACGATCTGTTCCCAGTCCTGGCCCCCGGCGACCAAGACGGTCTCGCCGGCGCCACCATCGTGCGTCGAGTCAGTGGTTGTGCCCATCAGTTGTACGCTCTCCGCTCGTCGGGCGGGGGTATCTGCGCTCCCTTGTATTCCACCGGGATGCCGCCGAGGGGATAGTCCTTGCGTTGCGGGTGTCCATGCCAGTCGTCGGGCATCTCGATGCGGGTCAGCGACGGGTGTCCGTCGAAGATGATGCCGAAGAAGTCGTAGGTTTCGCGCTCGTGCCAATCGCTGGTCGGGTAGACCCCGTACAGCGAGGGTATGTGCGGATCATCATCCGGCGCAGCCACTTCCAGCCGGATGCGGCGATTGTGTGTGATCGACTGCAGCGGGTACACCGCGTGCAGTTCGCGGCCCGTCTCATGCGGGTAGTGCACCCCGCTGACGCCCAGGCACATCTCGAACCGCAGCTCCGGCTCGTCGCGAAGGCGCTGGGCCACTTGGGGCAGCGCCTCGCGGCGCACGTGCAGGGTCAGCTCGTCGCGGTAGACCACGACTTTTTCTATCGCGTCGGAGAATTCGACGTCGGCGCTTTGCAGGGCCTGGGAGAGTTTGTCGACCACATCGTCGAAGTAGCGGCCGTAGGGGCGGGGGCTGCTGCCGGGGAGCACGACCTCCCGCACCAGGCGCCCGTAGCCGGAGGTGTCCCCAGAGCCCTTGGCGCCGAACATGCCGCGGCGCACGTCGATCACTTCTTCGTCGGCGTGGCTGACTGCCTCTTTCGGGTCTTGATCCGGCGAACTCATCGCAGCAGCCCGCGCATCTCGATCGTGGGCCGGACCGATAGCGCCGCCTGCTCGGCTTCGGCGATGGCTGCTTCGCGGTTGACGCCCAGCGGCATTTCTTGAATCTTCTCGTGCAGCTTGAGGATTGCGTGCAGCAGCATCTCCGGCCGCGGCGGGCAGCCGGGCAGGTAGATGTCCACCGGGACCACGTGGTCCACGCCCTGCACGATCGCGTAGTTGTTGAACATCCCGCCGGACGACGCGCACACGCCCATGGCCAGCACCCACTTCGGCTCGCCCATCTGGTCGTAGATCTGGCGCAGCACCGGCGCCATCTTCTGGCTCACCCGCCCGGCCACGATCATCAGGTCGGCCTGCCGCGGCGTCGCCGAGAACCGCTCCATGCCGAACCGCGCGATGTCGAATCTTGGCCCGGCGGTTGCCATCATCTCGATCGCACAGCAGGCCAGCCCGAACGTCGCCGGCCACAACGAGTTCTTGCGGACATAGCCGGCCACCTTCTCGACCGTCGACAGCAGAATCCCACCGGGCAGCTGTTCCTCGAGACCCACGTCTACCTCAATCCCAGGTCAGGCCGCCGCGGCGCCACACATAGGCGTACGCCACGAAAACCGTGAGCATGAACACCACCATCTCGACCAATGCGAACGTTCCCAGCGCGTCGTAACTGACCGCCCAGGGATACAAGAACACGATTTCGATGTCGAAGACGATAAAAAGCATTGCGGTCAGGTAATACTTCACCGGGAACCGCTGGCCGCTCGCCGCGTGCGGGCCGCTGACCGGACTCTCGGTCGGTTCGATCCCGCATTCGTAGGCCGCCTGCTTCGAGCGGTTGTACCGCGAGGGTCCGGCGAGGCTCGCGATCGCCACCGATCCCACGGCGAAGGCCGCGGCTATCGCTCCGAGCACCAGGATGGGTATGTAGACGTTCAACTCGCTCCAAGATCTCCTCGTACGGGTCGCCGGTGCGGCGGCCGGGCGGGGGCCGGGCTGCTGTGACGCGCCCGGGCTGCGGGCGGTCACAGTGACCTCCACAACATAGCGTCGTGAAGGCGGGCGTGTTTTGCCGGGGTGGGGCTATTCGTCTCGTTTTTGTGCCGCCGCAACCGGGGGGCTCACGGGTCCGCGCCGCGGCCATTGGTGCCACTGCCTAGCGGGGTGCTATCAGCGCAGGTGAGCGCGGTAGCCCGGCCTAGCGAGTGGGGGTGCGGAGCAGTCCGAGCACGGTGCGGCCCAGCACGATGGGATCGAGGGGATGCGGCACCGCGGCCTCGGCCCGCGACCAGTTGGCCAGCCAGGCGTCGTCCGAGCGGCCGGTGAGCACCACGATCGGCGGGCACGTCGTGAGTTCGTCTTTGAGTTGCTTGGCGATTCCCATGCCGCCGGTGGGCGTGGCTTCCCCGTCGAGAATGGCCAAGTCGATGCCGCCCTGGTCCATCTGCCGCACCACCATCGGGGCGGTCGCCACCTCCAGGTACGTCAGCTCGGGGAGGTCCGGATGCAGACGCTTGCCCAGTGCCCGCATCACCTGTTCGCGGGTTTCGGCGTTATCGCTGTAGACCAGGATCCGCAGGGCAACGCTGGATTCGGGGCTGGAATCGGGCACGGTGCAGATGCTACTGGTGCCGCACCGGCTTCACTGGGCAGCCCGCGAGAAGACGGCTTCGGCCGCCGCCGTCGCCGTCGAGCCCATCATGCCGAGCCGGTTCCAGCCCAGGTCGAATTGGGTGCGATCCACCTTGGTGGTCCCGGCGATTCGGATCGAGCCGTCCTCGAGCTCGGTGATCGTGGCGGACAGCGGCAGCGGCGCGGTGATGCCTTTGATGGTGAAGGCCGCCCGGAGGTCGGCGGCCTTGCCTTTCGTCGGGTGCACCGCGGTGACGACGACGCTGATCTCACCGAAGCGCTCGACGTCGAAGAAATCGGCCGAGCGCAGATGCTTATCGCGGCGGGCGATGCCGGTGTCCAGGGAGGCGGCGCGGATGTCGAGGCGGCCGAATACCGCTCCCTTGCCCGTCAGTTGGCCGTCGCCGCTGAACTCGGTGAAGCGGCCCTTGACGTTCAGCAGGCCCCACATGTTTCTGATCCTGAACGTGACGGTCGAGCGGTCCGGGACGAGGTTCCACACGCCGGCCAGGTCCGGATCGTTCAGAAGCGTTTCCAGAGTCGTCATCGTCACCCCCATCTGTCGTGGCGAATCTGTGGCGAATCTGTGGGGAATCTAACCCCTAACCCAGCAACGGCGCGATCTCGGCCGGGTCGAAGTACTCGTCGATCCGGTCGAGCCGGCCGTCGCTGCCCACCCTGATGACAATGCAGACCCGCATCGAAATCGACTGGCCGGCATGGCCCGTGGCGTGCAGGACGTGCTGCTGGACGAAGCCACCCGCGAAGAATCGCCGGTCCAGAAGTTCATAGCGGCGCTCGGTCGTCGCGGTGATGAACCAGTCGATGACCCGCAACGCGCGGGCCTTGCCGTCATCGCGCCGCGCGCCGACGCGCCAGACCGCGATGTCGTCGCTCCACATCCGGTCAACCGTTGCGAAGTCGCCCTTTTCGATCGCGGTGAACAGGCGGTCGGCCGCATCGGCAACTATTTCCGCACTCGCAGCGGGCATGCGTCTGGCTCCTATTCGATGTCGTATCCGGGGTGGGCGACCGCCACCCGGCGGCGCACCAACGCGCGCAGGCAGGCGGTGACGTCGTGGGCTCGCGCGTCCATCTCGCCGGCGCGTATTGCGGCGGCCAGCTCTTCCTCGTCGGCGAACCCCAGGTCGGCCAGCGCGGCGCGGGATTCGGCATCGCTCTCGTCGAGCAGTTCGCGCTCGACTATGCGCAACGCGTTGGCACCCACCCTCGCGTGGAAGTTGACCTGCCCGCTGGTGGCCGCACGCACGTCGGTCTCCAGGAATTCGGCCACAGCGGCTACCAGCTCGGCCGCGAGCGGGCGGCCGTACGCGCCGATCATCAGGCGGCCCCTTCGAGCAGGTCGAGCAGGTCCCACTCGGTCTCGCACACGCGGCGACCGATCGCGGCCAGCTCCACCGAGCGGAATTGACCGGTCAGATGCCGCTCGGCCTGATAGCGGCAGATGACGCCCCAGCGCAGCGTGGCCAGCACCAGCCACCAGTGAAACGCCACCCGGTCGACGCTAGTCCCGCTGGCGTGCTCGTAGGCGCGCACGAAGCTCTCGATGCTGCCGAGGCCGCCGGCGCCCAGGCTGGCCGGAGCGCCGAACCGCCAGGCTCGGATGCAGAACCAGGCCAGGTCGTCGTACGGGTCGCCGCGGTGTACCAGCTCCCAGTCGAGGACGGCGGCGAGGCGGGATCCGTCGACGATGAGGTTGCCCATCCGGTAGTCCCCGTGCACCAGCACGTCGCGCCGATCGGTTCCGGCCGGCGGGCCTCGAGCCAGCGAAAGGCCCATTCGAAGGTGGCCGTGGTGTCGCCCATGGCGTCGAGCCGCTCGCGCCACTGCGCGAGCGGATCCTCGCCGGCCAGACCGGAGATGCACGGGTCGGCGCGGTGGATGGCCGCCAGAGCCTGAGCGCATTGCCGCAGCAGCCCCGCGCGGGCCGTCTGCCCGCCCGCGGCGTCGAGCTGACGCTGGATGCGCCGGACGATGGTCTCGCCGGCGATCTCCTCGCAGATCAGGAACGGATTGCCCAGTGCGGCAGGCGAATCGTCGGCGATGAGGACGTGGGGGACCGGTGCGCCGGCGGCAGCGGCGGCGGCCTGGGCGCGTGCCTCCAGCTCCATTCCGGCGTGCACGTCGTCGGGTGCGCCGGTGCGCAGGATGAGCGCTTGGCGCCTATCGCCGGTGACCGCGTCGAACGCCCACGTGGAGCGGCTGGCGCCCCCGGTCAACGCGCGCAGGTTCTCAACTGCGACCTCGGTGCCGACCACCGGCGCCAGCACGGTGGCCAGTTGCCGAGTTCGGCGCCAGCTCCCCGGTGGGCGTCACTTGCCAAACTTAAACAGCCGCTGCGCCACCCGGCGAATCTGGATCTCCTCGGCCCCCTCGGTGATCCGGTAGCGACGGTGGTGGCGATAGATGTGCTCGAACGGCTCGTGCCGGCTGTAGCCGAGGCCACCGAAGATCTGCATGGCCCGGTCGGCTGCGTCGCAGACGAGTCGGTTGGCCCGATAGTTCGCCATCGACACCTTGTCCGAGACCTCCATGTGGTGGTCGCGGTCCAGATGCCAGGCGGCGTAGTCCACCAGCAGCCGCACCATCTGGGCTTCGGTCTGCAGTTCGGCCAGCGGCCATTGCACGGCCTGGTTGACCGACAGCGGCTTGCCGAAGACGGTCCGCTTGCCGGCGTATTCGGCGGCGCGGTCGATGCAGTATTGGGCCGCGCCCAGGCTGCTGGCGGCCTGCCGAATCCTGTTCTCGTGCAAGAACGTCTGCGCGACCTCCAGTCCGCGGTCCACCTCACCCAGCACCGCGTCGGTGGATACCCGGACGTCGGTCAACTGAACTTCGCCGTGATCGGTCGGCATGTTGAACGTCCACCAGTAATAGGGGACTTCGAACCCTGGCGCGTCCGTCGGCACCAGAAACGCCGTGATGCCGCGCGCCTGGCCCGGCTCCCCGGAGGTGCGGGCGAAGACCAGGTCATGGGTCGCGCGGTGGACGCCGGTGTTGAACCGCTTGGAGCCGTTGATCACCCAGCCGTCGCCGTCGGGTTGCGCGCGCGTCTCCAGCCAGGTCGCGTCCGAGCCGTGCTGCGGCTCGGTCAGTCCGAACGCCATGGAACGTTCCCCGGTGATCAGCGCTTCGGACCAGAGCCGCCGTTGCTCGTCGGTGCCGAAGCGCTCCATCATGATCACCTGCGGGAAATTCCCGACGATCGACGACTCGTTCTGCAGGTCGTTGTGCAGGCCGAGGCCCTTGTGCGCCAAGTGCTCCCGGATGACGGCCATGTCGACGTTGGTGCCGTCCCGGCCGCCCAGCGCGGCCGGCAGCCCGTACCGCAGCCAGCCCGCCTTATCGGCTCGCCTGCGCATCTCGGCGAGCAGGTCCTCCCACTCGCGGGTCGGGATGCCGTCGTTGTCCCAGTCGGTGCGGGCGTGCTCGCGACGTTTGTCGAAATACTGGATGTGCTCGCGTTCCAGCGGTTTGATCTCGGCCTCGATGAACTCGTCCATCTCGGCGAGCAGGCCCGGAAGGTGTTCGGGGAGTGTGAAATCCACAGTTGATCTCCTTTCTACTTGCGCGCCGTAGAGGGTTTTCTTCCAGATCGTCGACAGGGTGGCGATGGCGTCCTCATCGCTGATCTTGCAGCCCAGGTTGGACGGGCCGACGAAGACGGTGGTGAAGTTCTCGAACAGCAGGGCGATGGCCGCGGCGGTGTGTTGCGGGTCGAGCTCGGTTCCGTAGCCCTGTTCCTGGGCGCGGCGCACCGAGGCGGCGACGATGTCCATGCCGAATCGGCGGAATTCGTTCTGCACGGCCGCGAAGCGTCGCTGGGTGGCGGCCAGCTGGGCCACGGCGATCATGATGCCGATGTTCTGCTTGAACATGTTCCAGTACCCGGTGACCACCGAGGTGAAGAAGGCGTCGTCGTCCGGCGATTCCGGCAGCTCGAGGCTCAACCCGGACGGTGTCACGACATCGTGCAGGAACGATTCGGCCAGGGCGGCGAGCAGGTCTTCCTTGTCGGCGAAATACCGGTAGAACACCGCGGGCGACTTGCCCGCCGCCGACGTGATGTCGGCCAGCGTGGTGCCGTGAAAACCCCGCTCGGCGAACAGCTTTCGGGCGGCCTGCTCGATGGCCTGCCGGGTCTGGCGCCCCTTGGCGGTCGAGCGCATCCGGGGTGGCCATCAGGTCCGGATCCGGTCGCCGGCACGCAGCAGCGCGCTCGGCAGGTCATGGCCGACAACGGATTTCGCGACTTCGGCCGCGGCGATGGCGGCCTGCAGGTCGACGTCGACGTCGATGCCGCTGTCGCGCAGCAGGTAGACCAAATCCTCGGTGGCGATGTTGCCGGTGGCGCCCGGCGCGAACGGGCAGCCGCCCAAGCCGCCGACCGAGGAGTCCAGCCGGGTCACCCCGGCACTGACCGCGGCGTAGGCGCTGGCCAGCCCGGAGCCGCGGGTGTTGTGGAAATGCCCGCCCAGCGGCAGGTCGCCGATCACCGGACGCAGTTGTGCGATCAGCGAACTCACCCGCCCCGGGGTGGTGGTGCCGATGGTGTCGGCGATCGACAGGCGGTCGGCGCCGCGGTCGCGGGCGGCCGCGGCGATGTCGAGCACCCGCCGCGGGCGGGGTGGGGCCTTCGAACGGGCAGTCCCACGCGGTGGCGATGACCACTTCGACGGTGACGTCGCCGTCGTGGGCGATGGCGACGATCTCGTCGATCGCCTCGGTGGCCTGCGCGCTGGTGCGCCCGACATTGGCCTTGCTGAACGTGTCGTCGGCGGCCACCACGTACTCGATCGAGCGCAGCCCCGCCGCGACGGCCCGCTTGGCGCCGTTAGGGCTGGCCACCAGGGCGGAGAACTCGATGTCGGGGTAGTCGTGCAGTTGCGGCGGCGAGCTCGGCGGCGTCGGCCATCGACGGCACCTTCGACGGGGAGACGAAAGCCGTCGCCTCCACCTCGCGGACCCCGGTGGCGGCGATCGCGGCCAGCAGTTCGAGCTTGGCCGACAACGGGATTGGCTGCTCGATCTGCAGGCCGTCGCGCAGCGCCACCTCGCGGATGGTCACGTGTGAGTTCACAGCACCCCCTCGGCGCGCAGCTCCGCGAGCTCCTCGGCGGTCTTGCCCAGCAGCCCGATGTAGACGTCGTCGTTGTGCTGGCCCGGACGCGCGGGCCCGGCGTTGCGCAGGCGGCCCGGGGTTTCCGAGAGCACCGGCACGATGCCCGGCCCCAGAACGTTGCGCCCGATCCTCTCGTCGAAGTGTTCGACCAGCATGCCGCGGGCCCGCAGCTGCGGGTCGTTGACCACCTCCGCGACGGTGTTGATCGGCCCGGCGATCACTCCTGCGGCACTGAGGGTTTCGATGATGTCACCGGGTTGGCGCTCGGCGGCCCAGGCGCCGATGATCTCGTCGAGCTCGTCCTGGTTGCGGCCGCGGGCGCCGTGGGTGGCGAACCGGTCGTCGGCGGCCAGCTCCGGGCGGCCCATCGCCTTGCACAGCCGGGCGAAGACGGTGTCCTGGTTGGCGGCGATCACCACCCAGCTAGCCGTCGGCGCTGCGGTAGATGTTGGACGGCGCGATGCCTTCCAGCCGGGTGCCCGACGGTCCGCGCACCACGCCGCCGACGTCGTAGTCGGGGATGGTGGATTCCTGTACGGCCAAACAGGATTCGGTCAGCGCGACGTCGACCACCTGGCCCGCCCGGTGACGCCGCGGCGGTACAGGGCCGCCAGCGCGCCCTGGGCGCCGAACATGCCGGCCAGGCTGTCGCCCAGCGAGAGCGCGAGCCGCGGCGGCGGGCCGCCGGGGAAACCGTTGAGGTGCCGCAGGCCGCTGGCCGCCTCGGCCACCGAGGCGTAGCCGGCCTTGTGGGCGTCGGGCCCGGTCTGCCCGTAGCCGGACACCCGGACCAGGATGATGCCCGGGTTGCGGGCGCTGAGCACGTCGTAACCCAGGTCCCACTTCTCCAGCGTCCCCGGGCGGAAGTTCTCCACGACGATGTCGGACTGCTCGACGAGGTCACAGAACAGTTCGCGGCCGCGTGGTCGGCGCAGGTCGAGGGTGATGGCCCTCTTGTTGCGCGCGTGCACCGTCCAGAAGACGTGCTGCCCGTCGACCTCGGCCTGGCCCCAGGTGCGCAACGGATCCGGGGCGCCGGGGGGCTCCACCTTGATGACGTCGGCGCCCATGTCGCCCAGCAGCCGGCCGGCGAACGGGCCCGCGATCAGCGTGCCGAGCTCGAGCACCCGGATGCCGTCCAGCGGTCCCGCCACACCGGGAGCGGTCATTCTTTGCCCGCGAAGTCGTGGCGCACCAGCCAGTCGGTGACGATGTCGACGGCCGCGCGCAGCTTGTCGCGCTGGTCGGGGCCCGCGTAATAGTGGGTGGCGCCGGGGATTTCGTGCATCTCCTTGTCCGGATGCCCGATCGCCTCGAAGAGCCGTCGGGTGTGGCTGGGCGTGCAGGCGTCGTCGGCCAGGTTGCCGATCACCAGCGCCGGGATCGCGATGTCGGCTCCGCAGGCCACGCCGTCGCCGTGGGCGTCGTCGTAGCTCCACTGCGACAGCCAGCTGCGCAGCGTGGAGAAGCGGGCCAACCCGACCGGGCTCATGTTCACCACTTGAGGATCGCCCAGGTAGCAGGTTCCCGGGGTGCGTTCGTTGGGATCGACGGTCGGGTCCAGCCAGCGCGGGTCGGCCATGGTGCCGTGCACGACGAAGCCGAACTCGTCGTCGCGGCGCGCCCGGCCGCCTTCAACTCGGCCAGCTTGTCCTTGACCCACGCGGTGATGCGCCGGTTGCGGTCGATCTGTGCCTGGCGGTAGCGGGCCAGGAACTCGGCTGTAGGGCGGCTGGTTGGGGTTGTCCGGGTTGTACAGGTCCAGTTCGGGATCGCGCTTGGTCGGGTCGGATTCGTCGAGGATCGACGCGTCCAGCCATTCGGTCAGCGTGCCGTGCCGGCTGATGTGCGCGGCCAGCAGCATGATGCCGTCGGCGGGGGGCAGGTCCAGCGTGGTCAGGTCGGGGCCGTCGCCGGACGGGCTGGACGTGATGGTCGGGTGCTGGGCCTGCTGCTGGTAGAACACCGACAGCGAGCCGCCGCCGCTCCAGCCGGCCAGCACCACCTTGGAGTAGCCCAGCCGGTTCTTGGCGTCCTTGATGCATTCGCCGAGATCCTCGACCACCTTCTCCATCAGCAGCGCCGAGTCGGTGCCGCGGAACCGGCTGTTGCAGTAGATGACGTGATGGCCGGCCCGGGCCAGCGCGTTGATCATCGGCAGGTAGGCGCCGCCGCCGATCGGGTGCATGAACACCAGCACGGTGTCCGACGGCTTGTCCTTCGGCTTGAGCAGATAGCTCTCCAGCACGGTGATCTCGGCCAGCCCGCCGTAGACGTCGCGGACGCCGGAATTGTTCTGGAAGGCAACGAGATAGGGGATTCGTTCGTATTCGTGGCGGGTCGTCATGCTCAGTGTTGTCCCAGGTCGTGCGCCAGCACCTCGGCCGACGGAATCAGCCGGCGGCGGGTGTCGATGGCGATCACCTGCCAATCGACGCGGGAGTACTCGTCGAACTTGCGGCGCGCCCGTTCCCGCGCCTTCTCCGGTGCGCCGTGGTGAACCCCTTGCGGCGCATGGGAGATCAGACCGGGCGGCATCGGGATGCCGTAGAGCGAGCCGCCGTGGAAGAACGCGATCTCGTCGTAGTCGACGTTGCGGTGATACCACGGTGTGCGCTCGGTGCCCGGCACGCCTTCGGCGGGTTTGGGCAGGAAGTTCATCACGTAGACGCCGGTCGCCTGCATGAACAGGTGCACCGTCGGCGGCAGGTGGACGCTGTCGGAGGTGACGACGTTGTAGTCGGCGATGTTGAAGGTGAACGCGAAGTTGTCGCCGCGCCAGCCTTCGACGTCGATCGGATTGTGTTGGTAGAACAGTGTTGTCGGGCCGCCATCCGAGAGGCCGGTGGACGAGCCGGACCTCGTACTCGTCCCGCCCGTCGTCCTCGATGGGCGCCGGCTCGGGGATGACGCCTGCGACGGGTCGAAGGGGAAGTGGCGGCCCAGCGGCCCGGGCGGCGGCACCCGGAACTCGTCGGTGGCCTCGATCATCAGCAGCGTCGTCTCGCCGTCGGGCACCTGGCGCCAGGTGCACGCTTTCGGGATGTAGACCCAGTCGCCTTCGCGGTAGCGCAGCGGGCCGAACTCGGTTTCCAGCAGACCGGCGCCCTGGTGGACGAAGCACAGCAGGTCGCCGTCGACGTGGCGGGTGTAGAACGGCATCGGCTCGTGGCGGCGGCTCAGCAGGATCCGGCAGTCGGCGTTGCTGAACATCAGCAGGGGGCCGCCGTTGGCGTCGGTGGCGTCACTGGGCTTGAGCTCGCTGGCCAGCACGTCGACGGGGCGCAGCGGGCCGACCGCCCGGTAGGCGGTGGGGTCGTGGCGGCGGTAGATGTTCGCGGTGCGGCCGGTGAATCCGCCGCGGCCCAGCTCGTCGTCCTTGAGGCCGTCGAGGTCGGCGTGCAGGCGCCGCGGTGTCTTGCCTTTTCGCAAGTGGACGAAGGATTCCATCGGTTCCCCCGGTTCGGGCGGCGAATAAAACTAAAAGTGACATTACTTTTTGTTTTCCCGTGCACAAGGGTCCGGCCAGTCTGCCCACGAGACATAATCCGTTGCGAACCGCTTCGCGGCGTGTCGTCGCTGACGTTCATGTGCCGCCGATCAACGGGGGCCGCGGGGCGGCCTCAGTCGCGGACGCGCACCACGACCTTGCCTTTGGCGGTGCGGTTCTCCAAGGATGCGACCGCCGCGCCGGCCTGCTCCAGGGGATAGACCTCCGGGTTGGGGGCGGCCAGTCGGCCGGAGCTGAGCAGCCTCTCGAGCCCGGCCCACTGCTCGGCCAACGCGTTCGGATGCGTCGCGGTCCAGGCCCCCCAGCCCACGCCGACGACGTCAATGTTGTTGAGCAGCAACCGGTTCACCTTCACCGTCGGGATGTCTCCACCGGTGAAGCCGACGACCAGCAGCCGTCCACCCGGGGCGAGCGAGCGCAGCGAATCGGTGAACCGGTCACCGCCGACCGGGTCGAGCACCACGTCGACGCCGCGGCCGCCGGTCAGCTCCTTGACCGCGTCCTTGAAGCCGTCGGCCAACACCACGTCGGTGGCCCCGGCGGCCGTCGCGACGTCCGCCTTCTCTTCGGTGCTGACGACCGCGATGGTGCGCGACGCCCCGAGCAGCGCCGCCAGCCGCAGCGTCGATGTCCCGATGCCGCCGGCGGCGCCGTGCACCAGCACCGTCTCGCCCTGGGCCAGCCGGCCGCGCACCGTGAGGGCGAAGTACACCGTCAGGTCGTTGAACAGCAGACCGGCGCCCGCCTCGAAACTCACGTTGTCGGGGAGCTTGAACACCCGGTCGGGCTGCAGGATCGCGACTTCGGCCATGCCGCCGGCCAGCATCGTCAGTCCGACGACCCGGTCCCCGGCCTGCACGTGCGCGTCGCCCGGCGCCGAGCGCACCACGCCGGCGATTTCGGCTCCCAGCACGAACGGCGGCTCGGGGCGGTACTGATAGAGGCCCCGGGTCAGTAGCGCGTCGGGGAACGCGGCACCGGCGGCGTGCACCTCGACGACCACGCCATCACCCGACGGTTCGTCGACCTCCGCCACCTCGATCGCGTCCGGACCGTCCAGCCGAGTCACCCGTGCAGCTCGCATGGTCGGACAGCCTACTGCCGACTCAAAATCCGTCGCCGACCCGGACCACCGCCCGCCCGGTGAACTTGCCGGCGCGCACCTGGTCCACCACGTCGAGGACGTCGCTGACGTCGACGTCGCTGGTGAGTGCGTCGAGATGACGCGGCCGCAACGAATCACCCAGCAGCGTCCACAGTTTGCGGCGTCGGTCGATCGGCATCTGCACCGAGTCCATCCCGAGCAGCGCGATGCCGCGCAGGATGAAGGGCATCACCGTGGTGTGCAACGCCGGGCCACCGGTCAGGCCGCTACAGGCCACCGCCCCGCCGTAGTCGACGGCGCTGAGCACGTCGGCCAGCGTCGCGCCGCCGACGCAATCCACCGCGGCCGCCCAGCGCGCCTTCGCCAACGGTCGCGGCTTGGCGTCGGGATCTTCGGGCAGCCGGCCGATAACCTCGGCCGCGCCAAGCTCTTTCAACAGGCCGGCGGCCCCCTCCTTGCCGGTCGACGCGACCACCCGATAGCCCGCGGAGGCCAACAGGTCCACGCTGACCGAGCCGACACCGCCGGAGGCGCCGGTGACGACCACCGACCCGGCGCCTGGCTCCCCAGGGCTCAGGCCCCAGTCGATCAGCGCCTGCACGCTCATCGCGGCGGTGAAGCCGGCGGTCCCGATCGCGGCGCCGTCGTGCGGGCTCAACGCGCCGAGCGCGACGACCTGGTCGGCCGGCAGCCGCGCGTATTCGGCGTACCCGCCGTGGTGGCCGGTGCCGATCTGGTACCCGTGGCCCAGTACCTTCTCGCCGACGGTGAAGTCGGGTGATTGCGACTCGACGACCTCGCCGGTCAAGTCGATGCCCGGCACCACCGGGTAGCTGCGCACCACGCCGCCGCGCGGGGTCAGCGCCAGCGCGTCCTTGTAGTTCACGCTCGAATAGAGCACCCGGATCGTCACCTCACCGGGCGGCAGGTCCGAGTGGCGCAAAGTCTCGACCGACGCGGTTATCCGGTCACCATCTTCGCGGGCGACGAGCGCTTGAAACGTGTCCATGCCTCGACGCTAACCTCACCGTATGGATTCCTTTCCACTCGGTCGCTTTTCGGTCTCCAGGGTGGGCTTCGGCGCCATGCAGTTACCGGGCCCGAACGCGTTCGGCCCGCCCGGGACCGCGACGAGGCGCTGGCCGTGCTGCGGAGGGCGGTCGAACTCGGCGTCGACCACATCGACACCGCCCAGTTCTACGGTCCCGACGTCGCCAACGAGCTCATCCGCGAGGCGCTGCACCCCTACCCGGAGAATCTGGCGCTGGTGAGCAAGGTGGGCGGCCGCCGCGACGACAGCGGCGGTTGGCTGCCGGTCGACGGGCCGGCCGACTTGCGCCGCGACATCGAGACCAACCTGCGCGCCCTCGGCGTCGACCAATTGGCCGCGGTCAACCTGCGCGTGTTCGAAAGCGACGGTCCGGATCAGCTCTTCGACGACCAGCTTTCGGTCATGATCGAAGCCCGCGACGAGGGGCTGATCGGCGGCATCGGCCTGAGCAACGTCGACCGTGAACACCTACTGCATGCGTGCGAGCGCACCGAAATCGCCTGTGTCCAAAACGCGTTCAATCTCATGCACCGCGAGTCGGCACCCGTGCTGCAGGAGTGCACGGCGCGTGGGATCGCGTTCGTTCCGTTCTTCCCGTTGGGGGCCGCCTTCATCCAGCCGAACCCCGTGCTCACCCATCAACTGGTGGCCGACGTCGCCGATCGGCTCGGGCGTACACCCGCGCAGGTCGCGTTGGCGTGGACGCTGAATGTGGCGCCCAACGTGCTGTTGATTCCCGGCACGTCCTCGGTGCGGCACCTGGAGGAGAACGTGGAAGTCGCGTCCATCGAGCTGGACGACGAGGTTCGCGCGCAGCTGAACGCGGTGGCTATTTGAGCTCGGCCGACGACAGGCCCAGCAAGCGGCGGGCTACCACCAACTGCTGGATCTGCTGCGTGCCCTCGAAGATGTCCAGGATCTTGGAGTCGCGAGCCCATTTTTCCAGCATTGACTGCTCGGAATAGCCTGCGGTGCCGGCCAATTCGACGGTCTTGAGCGTGACGTCGCTGGCCATGCGGCCGGCCTTGGCCTTGCTCATCGACGCCTCTTTGGAGTTGGGGATCTTGTTGTCGGCCTGCCACGCCGCGCGCAGCGCGAGAAGATAGGCGGACTCCCAGTCGGCCTCCATCCGCAGGAACTCGGCCGCCGCGGCGCTCTGGGCATGCGACGGTTTGTCGTATGAGATCTCCACGCCGGCCTCGGTGAGGATCTTGCGGATTTCCTCCAGGGCGGCGCGGCCGACGCCGATGGCCATGGCGGCCACGATGGGCCGGGTGTTGTCGAAGGTCTCCATCACGCCGGAAAAGCCTTTGCCGACTTCGATTTCCGGGTTGCCGAGCAGGTTTTCCTTGGGGATCCGGACGTTGTCGAACCGGATCGCGGCGGTGTCGGAGCCCTTGATGCCGAGCTTGTGCTCGAGCCGCTCGACCGTCACGCCGGGATGTTCGCGCGGCACGATGAACGACTTGATCGCCGCGCGGCCCGCCGACTTGTCCAGCGTGGCCCACACCACGATGTGGGTGGCGCGCGAGCCGGCGGTGACATAGATCTTCTCGCCGTTGATCACGTACTCGTCGCCGTCCAGCTTGGCGGTGGTCGACACCGCCGCCGAGTCGGAGCCGAAGCCCGGTTCGGTGATGGCCATCGCCGCCCACACCTTGCCCAGGCGTTCCAGCTGTTCGTCGGTGGCGACCGCGGAGATGGCCGCGTTGCCCAGGCCCTGATAGGGGACCGACAACATCATCGCGACGTCGCCCCAGCAGGCCTCCAGGGTCTGCAGCAGCGCGGCCATGTTGGCGCCGTTGTGGTTTTGGTCCCTGGCCTTGTTTTCGTCGCCCAGGTTGTCGGCTCCGGCGAATTCGATCGATTCCGAGGCGCCCGCGAACAGGTTGTACAACGTGTCGAGTTCGACCGGATAGGCGTGTTCCTTCAGGTCGTACTTGCGGGCGATCGGCCGCATCAGCTCCGCGGCGCCCTGATGGGTCTTCACGACGACCGCTTGCAGCTTGCGGGGCAGTTCCAGATTGATTGCCATGATGGGTCTTTCGGTAGTCCGGGTCGGATGAGGGCCTAGATGACGACGACGCCCTCGGCCACGCCGATGGCCCGCAGGTCGCGATACCAACGCTCGACCGGGTGTTCTTTGGTGAAGCCGTGCCCGCCGAGCAGCTGCACGCCGTCCAGGCCGATCTGCATGCCCTTGTCGGCGCCCAGCCGCTTGGCCAGCGCCGCTTCCCGGATGAAGGGCAGGCCCTGCTCGGCGCGGGCCGCGCCGCGCCAGGTGATCAACCGCAGCCCGTCCAGCTCGATGGCGATGTTGGCGCACATGAACGCGACGGCCTGACGATGGGCGATCGGCTCGCCGAAGGCTTCGCGCTCCTTCACGTAGGGGACGACGTAGTCGAGCACCGCGTGCGAGGTGCCCACCGCCAGCGCCGCCCAGCCCAGCCGGGCCAGCGCGATCGCCTCCGAGTAGTCCTCATCGGTTGCTTCGTCCTCGCCGAGCCGCGCGCTCAGCGGGACCGTGACGCCGGAGAGTTCCACGTGGCCGAGCGCCGCCGCGCGGATGCCCATGCTCGGATCCGCCTTGACGGTAAGGCCTTTCGTCGACGACTCGACGATGAACAGGGCCGGTTTGCCGTCCAGTTGCGCAGCGACGATGAACAGTTCGGCGTCGGCCGCCGCCGGGACCAGCGACTTCACGCCGTCGAGGCGGTAGCCGCTCGGGGTGCGCACCGCGGTGGTCTTCAGGCGGGTCGGGTCGAACAGCGGCTGCGGCTCGGCGATGGCGACGCAGGCCTGGGGAACGTTCTCGCCGGCGAACTCGTGCAGATAGGTCGCCTGCTGGTCCGCGCTGCCCCAGTGGGTCAGCGCGGCGGCCACGCCCCCGGGCGCCAGGATCGGCAACGCCAGACCCATGTCGCCGTAGGCCAACGCCTCGGCCACCAGCACGTTGGTCACGCTGGAGCGGTGTGCGGCGATGCCGTCGAAGTCCTCGGGGATGTTGATCGCGGTGATGCCCAACTCGGCGGCCTTGGCGATCAGGTCGGGGGGGTAGGTGGCCGCCTCGTCGGCGTCGTGAGCCGCGGGACGCAGCACCTCCTCGGCGAATTCGTTGAGGGTCTCGACGATCATCTTCTGGTCGTCGTCGGGCGTCAGGTCGAAGTAGTCCTGGCCGCTCGACTTGAGCCGGGTCGGTCCGCTGCGCAGATTCTGCAGCCGTTTGAACTGCCGGGAGGCGGCGGCGGACGTGGAGAAGATGGTCTTCGCGCCGTATTGCAGCCCGCGGTTGACCGGATCGCGCAGCTGGTATTTGTCCAGGAACTCCTGGCCGATGAGCGGGGTGAGTAGCGCGATGGCGATGTCGATGCCCGTGCGCTTGTGCGGTTGCAGCCCGACCCCGCTCTGGCGATCTTTCCGTTTGCGGCGGGAGCGGGCGGATTGTGACGTCTTCGTTGAACCGGAACGAGTGTCGGTCATGTCGGCAGCCTGTAGTAGTCGGGGCGATGCGGATGAGCCTATCTTACTCCGGAGTAAGATCACAGAGAACACTTGTTAACTAATTCACAGCGCCATCGAGGCTGTGCAGAACGCGGTCGTGCAGCGGCCCGTTGGTCGCCACGGCGCTGCCGCCGTGCGGTCCCGCGACGCCGTCCAGGCCGGTCAGGCGACCGCCGGCCTCGCGCACCAGGATGTCGAGGGCGGCGAGGTCCCATACCGACACCTCGGGTTCGGCGGCGATGTCGACGGCCCCCTCGGCCAGCAGGCAATAGGAGAGGAAATCGCCGAAGGCGCGCACGCGCCAGACGGCGTCGGTCAGCGCGATGAAGCGCTCCCGCAAGCCGCGCTGCGCCCAGCCGGACAGGCTGGAGAACGAGAGGCTGGCCGAATCGAGTTGTGCCACAGAGGAAACCGACAGCCGACGCGGAGGAGCCCCGGCAACCGCGACGAAGGCGCCGCGGCCGCGCGCCGCCCACCACCTACGCTGCAGCGCGGGCGCGCTGACGACGCCGACCGCGGGAACGCCGTCCTCGAGCAACGCGATCAGACTGGCCCACACCGGCACGCCGCGCACGAAGTTCTTGGTGCCGTCGATGGGGTCGATGATCCACTGCCGTCCGGTGAATGCGGTGGTTCCGCCGAACTCCTCGCCGACGATGCTGTCGCCCGGCCGTTCGCCGCCCAGCACCTCGCGCAGGTCGGTTTCCACCGCGCGGTCGGCGTCCGTGACCGGTGTCAGGTCGGGTTTGGTGTCAACGCGCAGGTCGAGCGCCCCGAACCGGGCAGAGGTCAGCGCGTCCGCGCGGTCGGCCAGCGTCAGCGCCAACGCCAGATCGTCCTGACTCATGACGCAGTCCTATCACGGCCCTACGATGGCGGCGTGTGGGAATTCGGTGTGCTGCTCCTCCTGGTGGCCGTCTTGGCGGTCGCCCTCGCCCAGCGGTTTCTTCCTCGCGGCCCTCGCGGCGAGCTGTTGAACGGCACGCTGCTGGTCACCGGGGTGAGCCCGCGACCGGAGGCCACCGGTGAACAGTTCGTCACCATCGCCGGTGTGATCAACGGGCCCACCGTCAGCGAGCACGCGGTGTATCAGCGTATGGCGGTCGATGTCGAGCACTGGCCGACGATGGGCCAGCTGTTTCCGGTGGTGTATTCGCCGAAGAATCCGGACAACTGGCGGTTGGCACCGCCCGAGCCGCCCCCGGCGTAGCGCAATCATCGGCGATTGGTGAAGTTGTCGACGACGCCCTGCAGTGCCTCTGGATGGCGCAAGAAGGGCGTGATGATGTCCACGGGCAACGGGAAGACGACGGTCGAATTCTGGTCCGCCCCCAATTCCAACAGTGTTTGCAGATAACGCAATTGCAGCGAGGCGGGGCTCTTCGAGAGGGTTTCCGCTGCCTGGCGCAGTTCTTCGGAAGCCTGCAATTCCCCGCGGGCGTTGATGACTTTCGCGCGACGTTCGCGTTCGGCTTCGGCTTCGCGGGCCATCGCCCGCTGCATCGACTCGGGAATCTCGACGTCTTTGATCTCCACGACGCGGACCTGCACGCCCCACGGTTCGGTCTGTTTTTCGATGATCGTGCGCAGATCGCTGTTGAGGTCCTCCCGGTGTGCCAGCAGGGTGTCCAAGTCGGCCCGCCCCAGCAGCGAACGCAGCGTCGTCTGGGCGATCTGCGAGGTGGCCACCGCGTAGTTCTCCACCGCGAGAATCGCTTTCAGCGGTTCCATCACCTGGAACATGACGACGGCGTTGACCCTGGCCGGCACGTTATCGCGAGTGATCACCTCCTGCGGCGGGATGGTCAGCGTCACCAGCCGCTGGTCAACGCGGATCATCTTGTCCAGCAGGGGGATAAGGAAACGAAGCCCGGGACCGTACAGCGGGCGCACATGCCCCATCCGGAAGACGACTCCGCGTTCGTACTCGCGCAGCACGGCCAGTGACCACACCGCGAGCACGGCAAGCGCGACAATCCCGGCGATGACGACGACGATCACAACTGCAGTCATGTTGTCTTGTGCTCCTTGCTTTCCCAGCTGCCCCAGCGAGTGGAATACCTGTCTATCGCCGCGGCCGCCTGGTCCTCGAGCGCGGTGCGGTGCGGGAGGTGCTCCGGGGCGTTGGATGGGGTGTTCCACAGGTGGCGGACCAGCGGCAGGCCGAGCAGCGCGACAACCACGATGGTGCCCGTCAGAACCAACACGTCACCCCCCGAGTGGTTGGCGACCAACGTGGCCAGGGGCAGCACGATTCCGAAGGCGGCCACGCAACAGGCGATCCCGCGGTGAAAACGCCCGGCGTCCGAATGCGGCCACGGGTCGACCTCGCGGCTGATCTCCCGACCGTGATCGGATGTCGTACAGCGGGACTTGACGGGACAGCTGTTGCACACCACAGGTAGGGCGCGATATCGCATGACCCGGTGCCGCGGATCGAACGAAGTCGGCCATAGCCAGTGGTCCTGTGGACACACCCAGGCGTCGTGATCGGGCCGGTAGGTGAATTGACCTGTGCGCCAACGTGCCGCGCGCGCCGACGCGCGCCGGGCCATCGAGTCGAAACTCCAGCCGATGGCCAGTAGGGCAAGCGAATACCCGGCAATGAGCCATACCGAGGCGGCCGGTTGAGCCACCGGTCAGTCCTTCGCCGACACCGTGGCACCGGCCTCCGGCTCGGTTGGGGCTTCGACGTACAGCGGATGTTCGGGCAGCTCCTGAACCGTTGTGCCCGTGCGGAAATGCCGTAACGCGGTCCAGGCGATCCAGACGAACGGCAGCACGCCGCCGACGATCAGGATGACGTCGCCCGGCAGCCGGAGCCATTCCAGGACGGCATTGCCGGGCCTGGTGATGTAGCCCAGTGAGCGCGCCTCGAAGTAGCCGTCGTTGACCGAGTGGTAGAGCTGCAGAATGCCCAGCGGCAAGAGGGTGACGAACACCATCCATGCCAGGCCGATGTTCATGCACCAGAAGGAGGTTCGCGCCAACTTCTCGGGCCACTTGTCGGCCGGGATGACGTAGCGAAACGCGAACATCGCCAGTCCGACGGCGAGCATGCCGTAAACGCCCATCATCGCCGCGTGCGCGTGGTTGGCCGTCAGTGCGGTGCCGATCTGGTAGTAGGACACGATCGGCAGGTTGATCAGGAACCCGAAGATGCCGGCGCCCAAGAAGTTCCAGAATCCCACCGCGACGAGGAACATGACCGCCCAGCGATGCGGGAAAGGCTTGGTGTCGCCCGACTGCTGGCGCGAACCCAGCTGCAGAAACGCCCACGCCTCCACGGTCAGGAAGGTCAAGGGAATGACCTCGGCCGCCGAGAAGAACGCGCCCAGCGCCATGTGCTCGACTGGGGTGCCCGAGAAGTACAGGTGATGCATGGTGCCGATGACGCCGCCGGCGGAGTACAGGATGACGTCGAGGAAGATCACGCCCAACGCGATTCGTTCGCGCACCACGCCCAGCAATACGAACATGTAGGCCACCATCACGGTGGTGAACAGTTCGAGGAAGTCCTCGACCCACAGGTGCACCACCCAGAACCGCCAGAATTCGGCGACGGTGTAGTGGGTGTCGCTGCCGGCCAACAGCCCGACGGTGTAGAACGCGGGGATCGCCAGTCCGGAGAAGAAGAACAACCACGGCATGTTCATCTTCGACTCACCCTTGAGCCGGGCGCGCATGCCGCGGAAGATGATGGCGATCCACACGAACAAGCCGACGATCAGCAGAATCTGGAACAGCCGCGGCAGGTCGAGATACTCCCATTGCTGGGAGAACAGCCCGTGCGGAATCACCCCGTAGATCGACAGCGCCTCGCAGATCAGCGAGCCGAACACCACCACCGCGACCGCGCCCAGCAGCACGTACGCCAGCAAGCCTTGACGTCGCGGCTCGCGGCGGGCGATGAACGGCACCAGGAAGATGCCACCGGCCAGAAAGGCCGCCGCGGTCCAGAACAGCGCCAGCTGGACATGCCAGGTCCGGGCCAGGTTGTAGGGGAGCACTCGAGCCAAATCCAAACCGAAGAAGTTCGACAGGTCGGCCCGGTAGTGCTCGGCCGCCGCACCCAGGAGCGTCTGCGCCAGGAACAACACCGACACGATCGCGAAGAACCAGATCGTGGCCCGCTGCGCCGGCGTCAGGCTCACCTCGCCGGGTTGGCGGAAGGACAGCGTGGACGATTCGGCGCTGTGCCAGCCGACCTTCTGGCTCCAACGCCCGTAAATCGCGAACATGACGCCGATGCCACCCAGCAACGCGATCAGCGACAGCGCCGACCACACGATCACCGGTGCGGTCGGACCGTTGTCGACCCGCGGCTCGGCCGGCCAATTGTTGGTGTAGCTGTACTTGTGGCCGGGGCGTTCGGCCGCGCCTGCCCAGGCCGTCCAGGCGAAGAACGCCGTCAGGTCGCGGATCTGCGCCTTGTCGGTGATCATCCGGGGCAGGAACCCATATTTAGTCGAGTTCTCGCCGAAGTAGGCGGCGTAGTGGCTTTGAATGCGGTCGAACGCGGCGGCCTGCCGGGCGGTGAACACCAACGTCTTGGTGTTCGGGGTTGTAGCGGTTGGTGCGGAATTCGGTGACCACTCGATCGCGCGGGTCGGTCATCCCCTGCGCACGCAGCTGGTCGGCGACGTCGTCGGTCGCCATCCGCAGGTATTCGGCGGTGTAGTCAGGTCCCAGGTATGCGCCATGGCCCAGCACCGAGCCGTATTCCATGAGGCCCCGAGCCTGGTAGAGCTCCTGCCCCCGGGTGATGTCGTCGCCGGTGAACAGCAGCTGGCCCGATTCGTTGACGACTTTGTCCGGCATCGGCATCGATGCCGAGTACGTGCGATAGGCCAGGATGCCCATGACCAGGAAGCCGAAGATCATCACCAGGGCGACGCCCTGAATCCAGCCTTTGCCTACCAGGGGCTGCGAGGATTGAGCGGTCTGTTGAGCGGCCATATGCGAGTCTCCCGTCTTATGATGGGTGGTGGTGCCCGCTGTCCATCTGCGCAAACAGTTTGTATTCGGTTGTCGTCCCGGCCGAAACGCCAATTTTTCGTCGCCGGTCCCTAGGGGCCAATGGTCTCTATTTCGGGACCAATGCCCCTGGGGGGAGGCCATTCCCGGCCATAACGTCGTGGCTGAGTGACGTGAAAGTTGGGCGTCTACAGCTCAGCAGAGGAGGCGGCGATGAGCAATAGCCATCCAGCCCCGGCGGTCGTCGTCGGGGTCGACGGGTCGAGGGCGGCGGAGCAGGCGGCGCTGTGGGCGATCGACGAGTCGGTCAGCCGGGACATCCCGATGCGGTTGGTCTACGTCATCGATCCGCGGGACGCTCCCACCGCGCATGCCTGCGAGGCGCGCCTCGCCGCCGCAAGGACGGCGCTGGCCGACGCCCATCGGTTCGTGGACGCCACCGGCGCCGCGGTCAAGGTCGAAACCGACATTCTCTCCGGAAGGCCGCTCACCAAGCTGATGGAGGAGTCGAGGTCGGCGGCCATGATGTGTATCGGTTCGATCGGACTCAACCATGCCCGCCATGGCGGGACCTCCGTCGCGACTTCCCTGGCCCGCTCGGCCCAATGCCCGGTGGCGGTGATCCATGAGCCGGCCGGTCGGTCGGTAGCCCCGAAGGTCGACACGATCCTGGCAGAAGTCGACAACGGCATGGTGCTGCGGCATGCGTTCGAGGAGGCGAGGCTGCGCGGAGCCACGCTGCGCGCGCTGTGGGTGTGCCGGGGCGCGGACGCTGACGGTGCCGACGACGGAACGCGCTCGGCGCAAGCGCAATTGAGTCGACGGCTCGCGCGGTGGACGCGGCTGTATCCCGATGTGCGGGCGGAGCCCGCGATCGTGCGCGACAGTGTGGAGCAGTACCTACGCGCGCACCCCGAGGCGGGTCAGTTGCTGGTTACCGACTGCCATACCGCTGAGCAGGTTTGCAACGCCGGGCATTCCGTGTTGGCGATACGGTGCAGCAACCTGTGATGGCCGTGATCAGCCGTGGCTGATCCGCAGCAGCTCGGTCAGGTTGGGCAGCTTGACGCGGGGGCGTCCGTGCGGCTCACCGGCGGCGCGCTCATGACGGTCGATGATCTCCCAGTGCGCGGAGGTGACCAGCTTGGGCTGGCGTGAGGCGAGCCAGTCGGCCAGCTTGTCGGCGTGGTCATCGGGGAAGTCCGCCAGACCGCCTTCTGTCGCGCGGTCCAGGTCGGCCAGCAGGGTATCGACGGTTTCCTGGGAGTCCTTTTTATTGGTACCGATGACACCGGTCGGTCCGCGCTTGATCCAGCCGACGACGTATTCGTTGCGGCTGCCGTCCACCCGGCCGGCGGTGTTGGGGATCGTCGCCGACTTCTCGTCGAACGGCAGCCCGGGGGTGGGCACACCGCGGTAGCCGACCGACCGCACCACCAGCTGAACCGGCAGCTCCTCGCGCTCGCCGGTGTCCTTGGCGGACACCCGCCCGTTCTCGTCGGTGACCAGTTCGTTGCGGCCCAGCACGATCCGCTCCACCCTGCCCTCGCCCTTGATCTCGATGGGAGACGTCATGAACCGCAGCACGATTCGACGGTGACCGGGGCGCGCGTCGCGCTGTGCGTAACCCCGCAGCGCGTTGATGTTCTGCTTGGCCGTCTTTCCGGCCGCGGCGGCATCCTCGTCGGTGACGCCCTCGAGCTGGGCGGGGTCGACGATCACGTCGACCCCTTCGAGGTCTCCCAGCTCACGCAGTTCGAGCGTGGTGAAGGCGGTCTGCAGGGGCCCACGGCGGCCGAGGACCACCACTTCCTCGACCCCGCATGGCCGCAGCGACTCCAGCGCGTGATCGGCGATGTCGGTGACCCCCAGCACGTCGGGATCGGTGACCAGGATGCGTGCCACGTCGAGTGCCACGTTGCCGTTGCCGACGACCACGGCGCGGGCGCCCGAGAGGTCGGGCGTCGCCTCCTCGAAATTGGGATGCGCGTTGTACCAACCGACGAAGTCGACGGCGGCGACACTGCCCGGCAGGTCCTCACCGGGAATGTTGAGTGCGCGGTCGGACTGCGCCCCGACGGCGTAGACGACGGCGTCGTAGCGTTCCGCCAGCTCGCTGGACTGCACGTGTTCACCGACCACCACATTGCCGAAGAATCGGAAGCGGGGATCTTCGGCGGTCTTTTCGAACTGCTTGCTGATCGACTTGATCTTCGGATGGTCGGGCGCGACGCCGGAGCGCACCAGCCCCCACGGGGTCGGCAGCATTTCCAGCATGTCGACGGCCATATCCATGTCCTCGGCCGCGTCGGCCGCCTTGAGCAGGGACGACGCGGCGAAGAACCCCGACGGTCCGGAGCCGACGATTGCAACGTGGTAGGGGCGCATACTCGACCTTCTATTCGTGCCCGGTTAGCGCGCAGGGGGCTTTCCCAACTGGGCCGGCGCGCGGCGCGGGGCGCACATGATCGTGACTCGATGCTAAACGCATGACCCCTGGTCGTGGCCCGAGCACTCGCCGGGAGCCGGGGCGCTCGGCGGGTCCCGGTAACGTTGTCGGCTGTGGAACCCGACCGTCAAGCCGACATCGCCGCCCTTGACTCCACCCTGACCACGGTGGAGCGGGTGCTCGATGTGGACGGTCTGCGCAGCCGCATCGAGAAGCTCGAACATGAGGCGTCCGATCCCCAATTGTGGGATGACCAGACCCGCGCGCAGCGGGTGACCAGTGAGTTATCCCACGCTCAAGGGGAGCTGCGCCGGATCGAGGAGTTGCGCGGGCGCCTCGACGACCTGCCGGTGCTCTACGAGCTGGCGGCCGAAGAAACCGAAGGCGCGGCCGGCAAAATCGAAGCGCTCGCCGAGGCGGACGCCGAGCTGAAGGCGCTGCGCGCCGACATAGAGGCCACCGAGGTGCGCACCCTGCTCTCGGGTGAGTACGACGAGCGCGAGGCGCTGGTCACCATCCGTTCCGGCGCCGGCGGGGTGGACGCCGCCGACTGGGCCGAGATGCTGATGCGGATGTATATCCGGTGGGCCGAGCAGCACAAATACCCCGTCGAAGTGTTCGACACCTCCTATGCCGAGGAGGCGGGCATCAAGAGCGCGACGTTCGCGGTGCACGCTCCGTTCGCCTACGGCACGTTGTCCGTCGAGCAGGGCACCCATCGGTTGGTGAGGATCAGCCCGTTTGACAACCAAAGTCGACGTCAGACGTCGTTCGCCGAAGTCGAGGTCCTCCCGGTGGTGGACACCACCGATCACATCGACATCCCGGAAGGCGATGTGCGCGTTGATGTTTACCGTTCCAGCGGGCCCGGCGGCCAATCGGTGAACACCACCGACTCGGCGGTTCGTTTAACCCACATCCCAACGGGTATCGTCGTGACTTGCCAGAACGAAAAATCGCAACTGCAGAACAAGATTTCGGCGATGCGCGTACTTCAGGCAAAGTTGTTGGAGCGCAAGCGTTCCGAAGAACGCGCGGAGCTCGACGCATTGAAAGGCGAAGGCGGCAGTTCGTGGGGCAACCAGATGCGCTCCTACGTCCTGCACCCGTATCAGATGGTCAAGGATCTGCGGACCGAGTACGAGGTCGGCAATCCGGCGGCCGTCCTGGACGGGGACATCGACGGGTTCCTGGAAGCGGGAATCCGGTGGCGCAACCGAAAAGATGACGACTAACACAACTCTTCTCGCCTCGACCGCCTTGACAAAGGCGCTGGGCTGGCACGACTTTTGGCGCGGCGAAATCGGGCAATGGATCATCACCCGCGGTCTGCGGATCGTCATGGTGCTGATCGCGGCGGTGCTGGCGGCCCGGTTCGTGAACTGGGTGGCGCAGCAGGTGACCCGTCGGCTCAACTTGGGCTTCGCCGAAAGCGACGCGTTGGTGCGCTCGGAAGCGTCCAAGCACCGCCAGGCCCTGGCCTCGGTGATCTCCTGGGTGTCGGTGGTCCTCATCGGCATCTGGGTCATGATGCAGATCGCCGACGTGCTGCAGTTTTCGGTGGGGGGACTGGTCGCGCCGGCCACCGTGGTCGGCGCCGCGCTGGGTTTCGGCGCACAGCAGCTGGTGAGAGACCTGCTGTCCGGCTTCTTCATCCTGGCGGAGAGGCAGTACGGCTTCGGAGACCTGGTCACCCTCACCGTCGTCTCCGCGACGGAAGCCAGCGGCACCGTCGAGAACGTGACGTTACGAGTGACCCGGCTGCGCTCGCCGGATGGCGAGGTGTTGACCATCCCCAACGGGCAGATCGTCAAGGTGGTCAACCTGTCCAAGGACTGGGCGCGCGCGGTGGTGGACATCCCGGTGTCCACGAACGCCGACCTGAACCGGGTCAACGAGGTCTTGCACCAGGAATGCGACCGCGCCATGGACAACCCGGTGCTGGGGGAATTGCTGCTGGATGCGCCCACCGTCATGGGCGTGGAGAGCATCGAAGTCGACACCGTCACCCTGCGGCTGGTGGCCCGCACCCTGCCCGGCAAGCAGTTCGAGGCCGGCCGGCAGTTGCGTGTGCTGGTCATTCGGGCGCTGGCCCGCGTCGGCATCGTGACCGCGGCGGACGCGACGGTGGGCCTGGTGGAAGACCCGTCCGTGCCGGCCGCCCAGGCCGCCGAAGACCGAGCCGACGATGACGTGCAAGGTGCGGTGCAGAAGCGTTGAAGTTCACCCTGAGCATCTTCGAGAAGCGCAGCGAAGACTCGAATGCGGATCGTCGCTGGCCGCACTACATGTTCGGCGGGCGAGTCCGCACGTCGACCATCGTGTTGATCATCGCCTTTTTCGCCGTGTGGTGGGTCTACGACACCTACCGCCCGGAAACGGCGCCCAAGCCGCCGGCGCAGCAAGTGGTGCCGCCGGGTTTCGTGCCCGATCCCAACTACACCTGGGTGCCGCGCAGTCGCGTGCAGCAGCCGCCGGCCACCGCGACGTATACGCCGACCCCGACGAGCACGCCGCCACCACCGCCGCCACCGCCGGTGACGACGACACGACGACGCCGCCGTTGCAGCTGCCGCAGCTGCCGTGCCTGCTGCCGGCGCCGTTCTGCCCGCCCAGCACCAGCCCGACCGCACCGCCGCCCCAGCTACCGCAGCCGGGGCCCGGCCCGGCGCCCAGTTCGCCGCCGCCAGCCAGTTGACTTGGCCTGCCAGCGAAAGTCACGGCTACACTGGCGTGCCGTGATGATCACCCTGGACCATGTCAGCAAGAAGTACAAAGCGTCGGCCCGTCCGGCGTTGGAGGACGTCAACGTCAAAATCGACAAGGGTGAATTCGTCTTCCTGATCGGCCCGTCGGGTTCCGGTAAGTCGACGTTCATGCGGCTGCTGCTCGGCGAGGAGAATCCGAGCGCCGGCGACATCCGGGTGTCGAAGTTCCACGTCAACAAGCTGCGCGGTCGTCACATACCGAAGCTGCGTCAGGTGATCGGAACCGTCTTTCAGGACTTTCGGCTGCTGCAGCAGAAGACCGTGTACGAGAACGTCGCCTTCGCGCTGGAAGTGATCGGCCGACGCACCGACGCGATCAACCGGGTGGTGCCCGAGGTGCTGGAAACCGTCGGCCTGTCCGGCAAAGCGAACCGGCTGCCTCACGAGTTGTCCGGTGGCGAGCAGCAACGCGTGGCGATCGCGCGCGCCTTCGTCAACCGGCCCCTGGTTCTGCTGGCCGACGAGCCGACTGGCAATCTCGACCCAGACACCAGTAAGGACATCATGGATTTGTTGGAGCGGATCAACCGCACGGGGACGACGGTGCTGATGGCGACGCACGACCATCACATCGTCGACTCGATGCGTCAGCGCGTCGTGGAGCTGTCCCTGGGGCGGTTGGTTCGCGACGAGCAGCGCGGCATCTATGGGATGGACCGCTAAGTGCGCTTTGGCTTCCTGTTCAACGAGGTCCTGACCGGTCTTCGTCGCAACGTCACGATGACGGCCGCGATGATCCTCACGACGGCCATCTCCATCGGCCTGTTCGGTGGCGGTCTGCTGGTGGTCCGGTTGGCCGACAACTCGCGCGAGATCTATCTCGACCGCGTCGAGACGCAGGTGTTCCTCACCGACGACATCTCCGCCAACGACGCGACGTGCGCGTCCGGTCCGTGTAAAGCGCTGCGGGACAAGATCGATGCGCGACAAGACGTCAAATCGGTGCGCTTCGTCAACCGGCAGGACGCCTACAACGACGCGATCAAGAAGTTCCCGGAGTTCAAGGACGTGGCCGGCAAGGAATCGTTTCCCGCGTCCTTCATCGTCAAGCTGAACAACCCCGAACAGCACGCGGAGTTCGATGCCGCGATGCAGGGCCAGCCCGGGGTGCGCAGCATCCTCAACGAAAAGGATTTGATCGACCGGCTGTTCGCCGTTCTGGACGGTTTACGCGACGCCGCGTTCGCCGTCGCCCTGGTGCAGGCCGTCGGGGCGATCTTGCTGATTGCCAACATGGTCCAAGTCGCGGCGTACACGCGACGCACCGAAATCGGCATCATGCGGTCGGTCGGCGCCAGCCGCTGGTACACCCAGCTGCCCTTCCTGGTGGAGGCGATGCTGGCCGCGGCCATCGGTGTGGCCATCGCGGTCGCCGGCTTGGTTTTGGTGCGGGCGTGGTTCCTGGACAACGCGTTAAGCCAGTTCTACCAAGCCCATTTGATCGCGAAGGTCGACTATGCCGACATCCTCTACATCTCGCCGTGGTTGTTCCTGCTCGGCGTGTCGATGGCCGGCCTGACCGCCTACGCGACGTTGCGCCTCTACATACGGCGGTAGCTGTGGCCAAAGATCCCGGCCGGGCCAAGGGGGCGGGCGGCAAGCGTGGCAGCAAACAGATTGTGGCCACCAATCGCAAAGCGCGGCACAACTATTCGATCCTCGAGGAGTTCGAGGCTGGAGTGGCTTTACAAGGCACAGAGGTGAAAAGCCTGCGCCAGGGCCATGCATCGCTGGCCGACGCGTTCGCAACCGTCGACGACGGCGAAGTGTGGTTGCGCAACTTGTACATTCCGGAGTATCAGCACGGTAGCTGGACCAACCATGAGCCCCGTCGCAATCGAAAGTTGTTGTTACATAGGCAACAAATCGACCGTCTGGTCGGAAAGATACGAGATGGTAACCTCGCCCTCGTGCCAATGTCTCTGTATTTCTCCGAAGGAAAGGTCAAGGTCGAGCTCGCGTTAGCGCGCGGCAAGCGAGCGCACGACAAACGCCAGGACATGGCCCGCCGCGACGCCCAGCGCGAAGTGGTCCGTGAATTGGGCCGCCGAGCCAAGGGCATGAACTGATCGGGGCCGCTTACGCCCAGCTGTCGGCCGTTACGTACGGCGTCAGCGACTTCGTGGGCGGTGTAGCCGCTCGACGGGTAGCCGCGCTGCGCGTGATGCTGGTGGTCTACCCGATCGAGACACTGTTGCTGGGCGCGATGGCCCTCGCCGTGGGTGGGCCGATTTCGCGCGGTGCCATCTTCTGGGGCAGCCTCTATGGCGTCGGAATGGCGGTCGGCATGTGGGCGTTCTTCGCGGCGCTGGGTGCCGGGCCGATCTCAGTCGTCTCACCGTTGGCGGCAGTCCTCAACGCGGCCGTGCCGGTCGCGGTCGGAGTGGCGTTGGGGGAGCGGCCGGGGCAAGCGGCGTCGGTGGGCGTCGTACTGGCTCTCATCGCGGTCATGCTGGTGAGCCGAGAGGCCACTGCCGAAGGGGTCACTCCGTATCGATTCACCCCGAAGGTGGCGTGGCTCACGCTCCTGGCCGGCTCGGCGATGGGGCTGAACCTGGTGTTTCTCCATCAGGCGCCGCACGCGTGCAAACTGTGGCCGCTGGTCTTCGCCCGGCTCTCGGCCACCGTGGTGATCTTCGTGATGGCCGCGGCCAGCAAGAACTTGCGGGCGCCGCGCGGGAAGCCGATGAAGCTGGCCTGGGCCGTGGCGGTGCTGGACATCTGCGCCAACGTGACCATGCTGCTGGCGCTGCACACGTGGTTGCTCTCGCTGGCCAGCATCCTGATCTCGCTGTACCCGGCGGCCACGGTCGTGCTGGCGATGGTCGTGCTGCGCGAGCGGCTGACCCGCTGGCAGGGGTTCGGCATGGTGATGGCCATGGGATCCGTGGCGATGATTGCCGCCAGCTGACGGCGGCGCCTGTCGACTAGGTAGCTGATCGGCCTACTATCCGACCATGGCCGATCGCCCCGTCACGAAGCTTGATAAGTCCGACGTGCTCGCTGGTCTGTTCACAGTGTGGGACGACATCACCGCACTGCTGGACGGGTTGCCGGAAGCGGAATGGCAGGCGGCCAGTCCGCTGCCCGGCTGGGACGTCAAGGCGCTGGTAGCGCACATGATCGGCACCGAGTCCTTCCTCGCCGGCGTCCCCGCCCCCCAGCCCGATATCGACGTCTCGACGCTCGAGCATGTGCGCAACGACATCGGCGTGATGAACGAATGCTGGGTGCGCTATCTCCGCGGGGAAACCGGCGGGGACGTGCTCGCCCGGTTCAGCGACATCACCGCCGATCGACGCAAGGCGCTGACGGGCATGTCCGACGAGGAGTGGGACGCGGTGACGCTGACGCCGGTGGGTCCGGAGAGCTACGGGCGGTTCATGCGGGTCCGCGTGTTCGACTGCTGGATGCACGAGCAGGACATCCGCGAGGCGCTGCGCTGGCCGTCGTCCGATGATCAGCTTGGCGGGCCGGCGTCGGAACTCTCCCTCGACGAGATCGCCGCCACGATGGGTTACGTGGTGGGCAAGCGGGCCAAAGCGCCCGAGGGTTCGCGGGTCCTGTTCGAGCTGACCGGCCCGCTGAGCCGCAGCATCCGTGTCAGCGTCGATGGCCGGGCCCGGCTGGTCGACGACTTCGGCGGCCAAGAGCCGACCGTGACGATCCGGCTGGACGGCCTGCAGTTCACCAGGCTCGCCGGCGGGCGACCCATGTGCGCCTCGCGCTCGCAGGACATCGACCTCGGCGGCGACGAGGACGTTGCCGCCCAGGTCGTCGAGCATCTGAATTTCGTGATCTGATCGCAGCGCAGGCCCGGAACATAAGCCCGTTGCCGCGCGTTGATAGCGGCGTATCATGAATTGTCCTGCCGAAAATCGGCGGGGATGCGAGGGGCTGAACGGTTTCGACTTCGCGCATCGAATCAAGGGAAGCGTGCCGGTGCAGGCAAGAGACCACCGTAAGCGTCGTTGCAACCATTTAAGCGCCGATTCACATCAGCGCGACTACGCTCTCGCTGCCTAAGCGACAGCTAGTCCGTCAGACCGGGAACGCCCTCGACCCGGAGCCTGGCGTCAGCTAGAGGGATCCACCGATGAGTCCGGTCGCGGGACTCATCGGGACATCAACAGCGACTGGGATCGTCATCCTGGCTGGTTCGCGTGACCGGGAGATCCGAGCAGAGGCATAGCGAACTGCGCACGGAGAAGTCTTGAGGGAATGCCGTAGGACCCGGGTTCGATTCCCGGCAGCTCC